>JAZTXH010000016.1:0-279947 GCA_045636325.1 Clostridia bacterium | reverse complement strand
TTTACTCAAATTTATTGACAAGTACTTTTCGTGTTTTATTTCGTTTATACTGTTTAATTTTCAATGTCCAATGCCCCACTCTTCTCAAGTGGTGCTCTACAAGTATACTATACATCTTCCTCTTTTGTCAACACTTTTTTTTATTTTTTTTAAGTTTTTTTGTCGTTGTTTTTTTCTTTTGGTGATTTTGCCATATTAAACTCTGTTTTAAATGATGCTTTTAAGTATTTATCTTCAAAAAGGCTTATTTTTAAGGCTTTTTATTTTTGGTATTTTTTTATTTTTTAACCGCTTTTTGTAAAACTTAAAAAAGCAGTCCGTTTTTAAGGCTACACCTATAACAAACTGCTTTCTTATTTCAATAATTAAATACCATCCGGATATCCGCTGTCATCAGGCTCGGGTTTTCTGTTATTATCTGTTGAAGGTGCCGCACTCGGTCTCTCAGTTGCATTCCCCGATGGGTTACCTAAATCTTCCCGTTCTGACGAGTTACCTGATTCATCACGATTTCCCGACGAACCATTGTGAGTAGCCCCCGGCTTTGAAGAAGGCGAGCTTGACGGCTTACTACCTCCCGTACCTGAAGGGATTTTATTCGGTTTATCTGCTTTCCCGGGTTTATCACTTGAAGATACGCCTTCATCATCCGGCTCATCTGTATTATCAGGTTCATCATCCTTATCAGCTGATGAAGTACTCGGTACTGTGGGAACAACAGTTTCAAGCGGAATTTCTTCAAGTATTGTACTTGCAGGACCCTCCTCCTTACCAAATGCAACGCCGGAATTCTGATTTATATTCGGTCTGGGGGTGCTTACAATACGGCTGTCCTTAAAACCAAGCTCTTTTGCCATTTCATTTATTTTTTCCGCATTATAGAAATAATCCGGCGAACCTGTTATAACCGTACCGGGCAAAATTCTCTGTTCAATCTCAAAATCACCTGATGTAGCAACAAGTGCATATTTATACGCCTTTTCATATGTGATCTGAGTTTGCACATATCCGCCCATTTCAGCATACCATTTTCCTATTTTACCAAGATTAGATGCTTTTGCATGCTGTTTAAATGCTTCTACCATAAATTCTCTCTGAACTCTTGTTCTGCCAAGGTCTGCATCTGAATAACCCGCTCTGAATCTTAAAAGCTGCTCTGCTTTTTTACCATCAATAAGCTGCATACCTTCATCAAGATTGATATAAAGATCCTGCAATTCATCTTTATAATGCATATCCATAGGCACATCAAACATAACGCCGCCAAACATATCAACGCTCTTTTTAACAGCTTCAATATCAACAAGCATAAAATCATTAATCGGAATACCTGTAATATTTCTTACCTCTGTTACAAGTGCATTAATCTTTCCACCATTACGTGCCATGATAGAATTAATCTTAACATGTCCGCCTTTTCCGCTGGGATTCATAACGCGTGTATCTCTCGGAATTGAAATCAAATCGATACGTTTAACATCATCATAACGCATAACTGCAAGCATAATTGTATCCGTATTTGATTTGCTCTTGTCGGTTGCAACCAAAAGGCATGTATAAATGCCTGTCATTTCCTCATCCAAAATAACCTCACCGTAAGCATTTTCATCATAACCGCCAAACATTTCCCTTTTTATAAATGCACTAATAAATATTCCTGCTACTATCAGCAAAACCAAAGCAACACTTATAACAGAAATAATAATTGCCTTTTTCTTTTTTTTACTCATTGGATGGCGTTTCTTTTTTTCATCTTCGGTCTCTGGCTTTTTACGCACAATGGTATCTCCCATATTACCTTCAGGTATTATTGTTTGTTCAACCTGTGCTTCTTCTGCCTTTTTTATTTCCTCAGCTTTTCTTAATTCTTCAGCATATCTTTCTGCTACTTGCCTTCGCCTTTGAGCAGTAGTATATTCCTGTTCTCTCTTATCTTTCATTTTTCCTCCCCGTCAAACTGACTTTATAAAAAATCATAAAGCCTGCGCCATACCTCCACAAGCTACATCAAACAAAATAAAAAGCCGCAACATAAATATGCTACGACTTTTGGTGGAAGGAGATGGATTCGAACCATCGAAGCTGAAAGCAACAGATTTACAGTCTGCCCCCTTTGGCCACTCGGGAACCCTTCCAAATTGGAGCTGGTGATGGGACTCGAACCCGCAACCTGCTGATTACAAATCAGCTGCTCTGCCAATTGAGCTACACCAGCATCTCTGCCCTTTATCAGGCTATCGCTTCAAGCGACTTTAATAATATACCATGTTTTTTTCCTTTTGTCAACACTTTTTTTAAAAAATTTTTTTGATTTAAAAAAAAAAGTTTTTTTACCCGTTTTCCTTCCTTATTATATATAAAGTAAAAAAGCAAAAAACTATGAATATTTTTTTGTTTTGCGCCGCATCTGATACAATTATAACTTTATTTTTTCAGAAAGTAAATATTTTTTAAGATAATTCATAAAACGTTTACATTATCTTATTGCGCGGATTTTTAATATGTGTTATACTGTTTGTCGTAGGCGAAAGGGGATAATTTTATGTATTGGTTTATGGGAATTGTTTTGATTATTATAGTTTTTCTTACCTTTTCAATATCAAAAGCATTAAATGAATTTTGTAAAATTATTAAAGAAGATGAGTAAAACTCAGAAGACGGCAAGGACAATTTTTCATAAGATATAAATTTCGAAAATAATCACGCCAGATTATAAAATTTAATAAAATCAGCCTTTCTTGTAAGTTTCAGTCATATAATGTATTATGTAAACTTTATACAATGGAATAATCCACATGTCCACAACTTATCCACATATAAAAGTACTGATTTTACGCACAAACACCGAGTTTTCCACATTCTCCACAATTTATCCACACGAGTACTAAAGTATCCGCTACCCCTTTATATACGCAAAGTTTACAAAATATCTTATTTTTTTATCCACATGTAACTTTTATAATAATTTACTGGACAAATCATAAAAATTATGTTTTAATATACATATCGCTTTAACATTTTTAACGGAGGGGGAAATCCATTGTTTAAAAACAAAAAGAAAAATGACAACAAACCAAAGCTCGACACAAAAACAAGCTGTTATGCAATTTTTATAGCGGCAACCGCAATTTCATTTTTTTACATCCCGCTTTTAGGTGTATTTTTACTGATCTTAGGCATCATATTACTGTTTTTTACAAACCGCGCAAATATTATGATGTATCTGGGTTATTCGCAGTACAATAAAAATAATTTTGCGAAAGGTTTAAAACTAATGAAATCAGCACATTTGTCAAGTGCCGGAACAATGAATAACTCATATCATTATGCTTATATGCTTTTGCGCGAAGGAAGATGCGAGGATGCAAAAAGTGCAATAAGATACGCTATGCTTCGCGGCAATTTAAAGGATTCCGAAAAATACCGTGGCAAAGAAATTTTATCTCTTATTCATTACCGTCTGGGTGATTACGCTCAGGCAACCGAAATAATGCAGACAGTTTTTGAGCATTATAAAAGCTCTAATGTGTACGGCTCTCTTGGTTATTATAAAATTTTAGCAAAAGCTCCCGATGCTGAAAGCTTTGCTTTGGAGGCATATGATTACAATAAAGACGATAAGGTTATTTTGGATAATCTTGTTCAGCTGTATTTAAATATGGGAGAACTAGAAAAGGCAAAAAAATATTCTGACGAAGCAATAGCCGCACAGTTTACAGGAATTGAAACCTTCTACCATGCGGCACTTGTTGAAAAACATCTGGGCAATAAAAAAGCGGCTATTGATAATTTCAAAAAAGCTCTTTCCTTTACCCCCACATTTTTAACTACGGTTACTACCGAAGAAATTCAGCGTCAGCTTGAAATACTTGAAAAAGAATAATTTAAAAAAATCTAATACATAATAAATACAAAGGAGAACAAATTATGGCAATCAACAAGACAAACAACATTGTAATAGAAACCGAGTTTGGCACAATAAAGCTTGAGCTTTATCCCGAGCATGCACCCATTACGGCAGAAAACTTTAAACGACTTGTAGGAAATGGTTTTTACGACGGACTTACATTCCACAGAATTATTGATGGTTTTATGATTCAGGGAGGTGACCCCACAGGTACTGGCATGGGTGGCTCTGATGAAAAAATCAAGGGCGAGTTTCGCTCAAACGGAGTTGACAATCCCATAAAACATCAGCGAGGTGTCATTTCTATGGCCCGCAGCATGGCTCGCGACTCTGCAAGCAGTCAGTTCTTTATTATGCACAAAGACGCTCCCCATCTTGACGGAGAATATGCCGCATTCGGAAAAGTTACAGAAGGAATAGAGGTTGTTGATGAAATTGTCAAAAATGCCATAACCGAAGACCAAAACGGCACAGTTCTTGCAAAAAATCAACCAAAAATTCTAAAAATTTCTTTTGAATAAAAAAATTTTTAAAAGATAATTAAATTTTTAACAAAAAAGACTTGTAAAATTTTAAAAAATGTTGTAAAATATTAGTCGGACTTATACAGTAAGCAATTCCCATTATAAAAAACGGGAAAAATAATAATTTAGGAGGCACATTAATTATGTCAGTAAAAGTTGCTATTAATGGATTTGGCCGTATCGGTCGTCTTGCATTCAGACAGATGTTTGGTGCAGAAGGTTATGAAGTTGTTGCTATCAACGATTTAACAAACCCCGCTATGCTTGCTCATCTTTTAAAGTATGACACAGCTCAGGGCAGATATGAAGGTCACACAGTTGAAGCTGGTGAAGATTCTATCACAGTTGACGGCAAGACAATCAAAATTTACGCAAACGCTAACCCCGCTGAACTTCCCTGGGGTGAAATTGGTGTAGATGTTGTGCTTGAATGCACAGGTTTCTTCACATCAAAAGAAAAGGCATCTGCTCATATCGCTGCAGGTGCTAAGAAAGTTGTTATTTCTGCTCCCGCAGGTAATGACCTTCCCACAATCGTTTACAATGTAAACCACGAAACACTTAAGGCTGATGACACAGTTATTTCAGCTGCTTCTTGTACAACAAACTGCTTGGCTCCTATGGCTAAAGCTCTTAACGATTATGCCTCAATTCAGTCCGGTATCATGACAACAGTTCATGCTTACACAGGCGATCAGATGGTTCTTGATGGTCCTCACAGAAAGGGTGACTTCAGAAGAGCAAGAGCTGCTGCTGCTAACATCGTTCCCAACTCTACAGGTGCTGCAAAGGCTATCGGTCTTGTAATTCCTGAGCTTAACGGTAAGCTTATCGGTTCTGCTCAGCGTGTTCCCACACCTACAGGTTCAACAACACTTTTAGTTGCTGTTGTTAAGGGTAAGGACATTACAAAAGAAGGTATCAACGCTGCTATGAAGGCTGCTGCTAATGAATCTTTTGGTTATACCGAAGAAGAATTAGTATCTTCTGATATCATCGGTATCAGATATGGTTCATTGTTCGATGCTACTCAGACAATGGTTGCTAAAATAGACGATGACACATATCAGGTACAGGTTGTTTCTTGGTACGATAACGAAAACTCTTACACAAGCCAGATGGTTAGAACAATTAAGTACTTCGCTGAGCTTGCATAATTTTAGTTTTAACTTAAATTTCAAAAGCTGTTGTGCGTTGGCATAATAGCTTTTATTTTAATAATTTATATGCTATTATGTATACGGAGGTGGATTTATTATGAAAAATCTTATAAAAATGCCGTTTTCGTGCACATGGTAAAATTATAAATTCAAATCCCAGAGATTTTGTTGTTTTTTGTGAGCGAAGTTTCATCAGTTTTTTATTGATATTTCGAACACAAAAGCCTTTTGTCCGCCTTAAACACCAAAACGGGATAAAACTCCATATAACCTCAGGAGAAATAAATTACCCTAAACAGCAAAATATACAAATACACTTTTTTGCCATATTTCGTGACAAATTTTCTTGAAAGCAACCAAGGTTTATATTATAATTAGTATAAATATCTAATGAAAGGATTTGTTTTGAAGTGAAATATAATTTAAATGTTGCCGTAATCGGAACAGGATTTATAGGAAAACAACATATCGACTTTTTAAAAGCAAGAGTTAAAAATCTTATTATCTGCTCGGCAGATATTGAAACCGGCTCTTCCATTGCAAATGAGCTTGGCACTAAGTTTTATTCAGATTATGAAGAAATGTTCCGCTCTGAAAAGCTTGATTTCGTGTCGGTTTGTCTGCCTACCCATCTTCATTATGCAGCGGTAAAAAAAGCATTTGAATATAAAATTAACGTTCTTTGCGAAAAGCCCTTTTCTACTGATGTTGAAACGGCGAAGGATATGGTAAAATCAGCCGAAGAAAACAACCTTACTCTTATGGTTGGTCACTGCGTAAGATTTTCAAAAGCATTTGAATACTTAAGACGCTGTGTAAACGACAAACGTTTCGGAAAGCTTATGTCTCTTGAGATTTACCGTCACTCAGAAAGTCCGACATGGAGCATTGGCGGCTGGCTTCACAATCCTTCACTTTCAGGCGGTGCAGTGCGTGATTTACACATTCATGACACTGATATTGTATCAAACATATTAGGAATGCCGAAAGCAGTGTACACCTCAGGTAATCCCTTTTTGTGTCACACTGTTTACGATTTTGGTAAGGATATTTCTGTATATGCTTCTGCATCATGGAGAAATGTTTCTGAATATGAGTTTGAGTCAGGTTATGATGCGATTTTTGAAAACGGCTGTATAAATATGAATAACAACAAAGTTGTCGCTCACACAAAGGACGGTGTTTTCGAGCCTCTTGAAACTGAGGAATTTGCAGATTTTTATTCATGCAGTGAATCTCTTGAAAACGAAATTGAATATTTTTGCCGTTGTATACAAAACGGCTTAAAGCCCGAACTTTGTATGCCCCGTGACAGTGTAAACACGATGATTTTAAGCTGTGCAGAATCCGAAAGTATGGAAAGTGGAAAAGCAGTAGAAATTAATCTGTAATTTAAAAAGAGTCAAAAGTTTTTCTTTTGACTCTTTTTTATATAATGAAAACCCGAATGTGCACATAGGCACATCGGAATGTGAGATTTTGTGTATTCCGCGCTTATTTTAACACTTCTTTTTTATTCCTTACCATTCCAACAATATGTACAAAGCTTATCTTTATCAATTCCCACAGAGTCTAACATATCATCAAGACGCAAATACTCAAGGGATGTAAAATGAAGCTTATTTTTAATTGTTTCCACCATAAGCTTATATTTTGGCGAATTGGGGTCTGCATATTCATAAAGAGTTTCTTTATCGGGCTGTTTACCCTCAAGCTCCGTTATGACTCTTCTTGTAATAAGCTCCATTTCCGAGCTTGAACGCGAAAAGCTTAAATACTTACATCCAAACATTATAGGCGGGCAGCCTGTTCTTATATGTATTTCTTTAGCACCCGAGTCATATAAAAATTCGGTTGTCTCACGCAATTGCGTACCTCTTACGATTGAATCATCTATCATAAGAAGCTTTTTACCATCAATCAAATCATGTATGGGAATAAGCTTCATCTTTGCAATAAGATTGCGCTTATTCTGATGGCTTGGCATAAATGACCTTGGCCAAGTAGGTGTATATTTAACAAAAGGTCTTGCATAACGAATACCTGACTCGTTTGCATATCCTATAGCATGAGCAAGTCCGGAATCGGGAACACCCGCTACAATATCAGGCTCGATTTTGCCCTCATCTCTTTTTGCAAGGCATTTTCCGCAGTTATATCGCATCTGCTCTACATTCACACCTTCATACGAAGAAGATGGATAACCGTAATAAACCCACATAAATGTGCAAATCTTCATATCTTTTCCCGGAGATACAATAGTTTTAACACTTTCCTTATCCATAACAACTATTTCGCCGGGCCCTAATTCCTTATAATCGGTGTAACCTAAATTTAAATATGCAAAGCTTTCAAAGCTTGCACAGTAGCCGTTTTCCTTTTTTCCAATAAACATAGGTGTTTTACCATTTTTATCACGGGATGCATAAACTCCCTTAGGCGTAAGAATCAGCATACTCATAGAGCCGTCTATAATATCCTGAGCATGTTTTATTCCGTCAATAAAGTTTTCCTTTTGATTTATAATCGATGCAACAATTTCCGTCTGATTAATTATACCGCCCTGCATTTCAAAAAAATGCGTTTTATTTTCAAGTATTTTATCAACAATTTCATCGGAATTATTAATTTTGCCCACTGTTGTAATGGCAAATGTTCCGTGATGCGAACGCACCAAAACAGGTTGTGGCTCATAATCTGAAATGCAACCAATTCCGTACTGACCACGCATTGAGCTTGACTCTTTTACAAACTTTGTTCTAAAAGGTGCATTTTCTATATTATGAATTGCCCTGTCAAACCCGTTTTCTGTATCATACACTGCCATTCCGGCACGCCTTGTTCCCAAATGTGCATGATAATCTATTCCATAAAACAAATCAAATACACAGTCATCCTTAGATGCTACAGCAAAATAACCACCCATATATACTAACTCTCCATTCTTCCTTGTCTTTGTCTAAATTTGCAAATTCTCAGCCTTTTTGCCAAATCAACTATTTTTCAAGCAACTTTTCAATAAATACATATTCATAGCCGTTCTTTTAATAAACTTTTCTTTTAAATATAATAAAAAATCTCATACCCTCATTTTATCACAAATATCCCTTAATTTCAATAAGCATAATTAAAAATTTATATTTTTGTAAGATAAAAGACCTGCGCTAAAAAAGCACAAGTCTTTATTTTTAACCTATGTTCAAAAATTCACTTACAACACTCTTCATCTGTTCTTTTTCACAGGTTGTGTTAAACAAAACAGACTTGTTCTTAAGCTCCGCCAAAGCTTCAGGAATTTTCATATCACCGCGCTTTGACAAAAGCTCTAACATCTCAAATTCATCCTTGCCTGCAACGCTTACCTCTCCATCCAAAGCGATAAGCACACTCTGGTTAAATTTAAACGGACTTGCAGTAGATAAAATTACAGTTTTTGTTTCATCTCCAGTCTCAGAGACATACTTGTCATATACCTTTTTACCTACAGCTGTGTGTGTGTCCATTACATAACTATAGTCTGCATCTGTTTTTTTAATAGCTTCTGCAGTTTCTTTTGTATCTGCACAGCCGCCCCAAAACATTTTTGAAATTTTTTCTTTTGTATCTGAATCAATAGTATATACACCTTCAGTATTAAGCTTATTCATTAAATCGCCAACAACACTATCACTTCCAGTAACATTATACAAAAGACGTTCAAGGTTACTTGAAACCAATATATCCATTGATGGAGATGTTGTCTGATAAAACTTTCTGTTTTTATCATAAGTACCCGACGATATAAAGTCAGTAAGTACATTATTTTCATTTGAAGCACATATGAGCTTATTCACTGGAAGTCCCATCTTCATTGCATAATATCCGGCTAAAATATTACCGAAGTTACCAGTGGGAACAGTAAAGTTAATCTTATCGCCTATTTTTATTTCGTCATTTTTCATAAGGTCTGCATATGCGCTGAAATAGTAAACAATCTGCGGCATAAGTCTTCCCCAGTTAATAGAGTTTGCACTGGACAACTCAAAGCCGTTCTGCAAAAGCTTCTGAGCGTAATCTGCATCTGTAAAAATCTTTTTAACACCTGTTTGTGCATCATCAAAATTACCTGCAACTGCACACACAGACACATTATTACCTGCCTGAGTAATCATTTGTATTTTCTGAATTTCGCTAACGCCATCCTCAGGATAGAACACAAATATTCTTGTTTCATCAACATCTGCAAATCCCTCAAGTGCCGCCTTGCCTGTATCGCCTGATGTTGCAACCAATATAACAGTTTCTTTATCAGAATTACATTTTTTCACAGATTTTGTTAAAAGATGCGGCAAAATCTGAAGCGCCATATCCTTAAAAGCACAGGTAGGTCCATGCCATAACTCTAATATATATACCCCGTCCTTTAACTTGTATAAAGGAGCAATATTTTCTGTTTCAAAATTGTTTTTGTTATACGCTTTATCTACACATTCTTTAATTTCGTCAGCAGTAAAGTCATCCAAAAACTCTTTAAATACGGCAATTGCTCTTTCGTTATATGTCATATCGGAAAGAGAAGCTATAAATTCAAGGGAGAATTCAGGGAATTTTTCAGGAACAAACAAACCGCCCTCTTTTGAAAGACCGGTTTTAATGGCATGTGCCGCAGATACCTTTACGCCAGAATCTCTTGTGCTTTGATATTTCATAATAAACCTCCGAAAATTACGTAAACAAGCAAATAAAAAAAGAAAACGCCGTGCACTGTGTTAAGCACAGTGCACGGTGGCAGCTGCCTCTTATACGTATTTTTTAATATAATCGGGAGCAGCTTCAATATCCATACTTAAAGTGAACATAAATTCAATATTATACTGCTCTCCTAATTTTTCAACTTCAGATAAGAATTTTTCCATACCCGTAACATCTTCACCGACAATCTTTGTAACACTGTCAATGTAAACATTAGTCATATCAAAATTATTGGAAATAAGTCCGCACAAAAATCCGTAAAACTCATCATAAGTATCCAGGTTGAAAGCACATGTATCAACTAAACGAACGGCATGCTTTAAATCAAACATATGACGCTTTGTGTCCTTACTGATAAACACAACATTACCCTGTGCGCTTTCTGCTACTGCGTTAACACCATCAATCAATGTTTTTGTTTTACCCGAACCCTTTTTTCCAATCAAAATCTTTATCATAGTGATTACCCCCTTGAAATAATTTACGCTTAAAGACTTCATCTAAGTCTTGTTTGACCTATTATATCATATTTACCAAAAGATTGCAAGTCTTTGATGTAATTTCATTTCAAAAGGCACAACATTATTAAAATTCGATACCGTCAAACGGGTATTATTAATAATTTTATATATATAAATTTGTATAGACTAAACAAAAATAATTATTTCTAAAGTCTTGCTTCAAGCTCGCCTTTCATATCTTCATAACCGGGTTTGCCTAAAAGTGCAAACATATTCTTTTTATAAGCTTCAACGCCGGGCTGATCAAAGGGATTTACGCCTAAAAGGTAACCGCTTATTCCGCAGGCCTTTTCAAAGAAGTAAATAAGCTTACCTATATTGAACTCATCAAGCTTTTCAATATTTATAATAAGGTTTGGCACGTTTCCGTCAGTATGAGCTAAAACTGTTCCCAAAAATGCCTTTTTATTTACAAAATCCATTGTTTTGCCTGAAAGGAAATTAAGCCCGTCAACATTTGCATCATCAGCTTTGATTTCAAAGTCACGTCTGGGATTTTCAACATTCAAAACAGTTTCAAACAAAATTCTCTGTCCGTCCTGAATATACTGACCCATTGAGTGAAGGTCCGTTGAAAAATCTGCCGCAGCCGGAAAAATACCCTTGCCGTCTTTTCCTTCACTTTCGCCATAAAGTTGCTTAAACCATTCAGCAAAGAAATGAAGTGAAGGCTCATAGTTAATCATCATTTCGATGCTCTTTCCCTTGTTATACAGTGCATTTCTTACTGCTGCATACTGATAGCATATATTCTCAGAAAGGTTGGGGTTTGAAAACTCCTCCATGCCTTCTTTTGCACCTGCCATAAGAGCATCAATATCTGCGCCGCTTACAGAGATAGGCAAAAGACCTACGGCTGTTAAAACGCTGAATCTTCCACCAACATCATCTGGAATAACAAACGTTTCATAGCCTTCTTTATCACAAAGATTCTTAAGCGCGCCACGCTCCTTGTCTGTTGTTGCAAAAATTCTTTCCTTTGCACCATCTTTGCCATATTTTTTCTCGCAAAGCTCTTTAAAAATTCTGAAAGCTACTGCGGGCTCAGTTGTTGTTCCTGATTTAGAAATAACATTTACACAAAAATCTCTGTTGCCTATTGTTTCAATCAAATCACAAAGATAAGTTGAGCTTATTGAATTACCTGCAAAGTAAATTTCAGGTGTCTTTCTTATATCCTTTTGCACACTATTGTAAAAACTGTGACGAAGAGCTTCAATAACGGCTCTTGCACCAAGATAGCTGCCACCGATACCGATAACAACTAACACATCACAAGTATCCTGAATTTTCTTTGCAGCCTTTTTAATGCGGTCAAATTCTTCTTTGTCATAATCTTTTGGCAAATCAAGCCAACCTAAAAATTCATTACCTGCACCTCTTTTATTGTGAAGCTGACTATGGCAAGCTTCAATCATTGGACCTAAATAGCCGATTTCTTTTTCATTAACAAACTTTTCGGCTTTTGAATAATCAAATCCGATACCCATTTTAAACACCTCTTAATTTCTTTGAAATATATTTTTATTGCATAAAATATACCTATGATATTTTACCCTATTTTATTAAATTTATCAAGTGTCTTTTTCCTGCAGAGTTTGCTTTTTTATTCTTTGTTTATCTTTATTTGTTTTGCTGATTAAAAGCTACAACGATTCATTTAAGAAAATGCGTTAAGATTATGCATTTTGAATACATTAAAAATCGAAGACTTTATAATAAATTTTATTTTAAAAGTGCTTGCTTTAAAACATTAAAATCGTCAGAATCGTACTTTTCTAAAATCTGCTTTGCGATTTCAAATGCACACACAGTTTCACACACAACGCTTGCCGCACTTACTGCACAAACATCACTTCTTTCAACAGTTGCTTTTTTTGACTCACCGGTTTCAAAATCAACAGTATCAAGAGGTGTATACAATGTGGGAATAGGCTTCATAAATGCCTTTATAACAATATCTTCCCCATTTGCCATACCGCCCTCTATACCACCGGCATGATTTGTTTTTCTTTTGTATTTACCATCTTTTAAATAAATCTCATCATGTACCTTGCTTCCAAAATTATATGCATTTTCAATTCCGTCACCAATTTCAACCGCTTTCATTGCCTGAATTGAAAGAATTGCACTGCCTAAGATACTGTCAAGCTTTCTGTCATAATGAGCATAGCTTCCAATTCCGCATGGTACATTTTTTATTACGATTTCTATAACTCCTCCAAGGCTTTCGCCCTTTCGCTTTGCTTCGTCTATAAGCTTAATTGCCTCCATCTCTGCCTTACTGTCATACATTCTTAAATCAGACTTTCCGATTCTTTCTTCAAAAGTTTCAGGATTAAAGGCACTTTTATCCTCGACACTTCCGATAGAAACAACTCTTGAATAAAGCTTTATTTCAAGAGCCTCTAAAAGCTGAACGCAAACTGCACCAACTGCAGTTCTTATTGCAGTTTCCCTCGCAGATGCACGCTCCAAAACATTTCTTATATCACTGTGCCCGTATTTTAAAGCACCGGTTAAATCAGCATGACCCGGGCGTGGCATTGTAACCTTTTTTTCATCCGTAGCATCCTTTGCTCCCATAATATGATCCCAGTTTGAAAAGTCTTTGTTTTCAATCATAAGAGCAATGGGGCTTCCTAAGGTATATCCGCCCCTTATACCTGTCAGAATCTGAATAGTGTCCTTTTCAATTTTCATTCTGCCGCCTCTGCCGTATCCACCCTGACGAAGCGCTAAATATTTATTTATTTTTTCTTCATCTATGTATAAATTGGAGCACATTCCCTCAAGTATAGCCACAAGGCACTTACCATGAGTTTCCCCTGCAGTCAAAAATCGTAACATCTAAAATCAACCTTTCACACCAGTTTTAATTTATTTTACATCAACTATCAGAAAAAATCAATAAAAATATTTATTTTCAGCAAAAAACTGCTTTGAAAATGTTATTGAAAGTGTTATAATCAGAGCACAAATATTGACTTGACAAATTCTTCATTAAAGTATATTATATATAATAGATATTTTTATGCGGATTTTTGTCTTAAAAGTTTTTAAAAACCACATTAATCTTACTTAATCCGGTTTTTTATTTTATAAATACAAAGGAGAGATAAAAGATGCGTCTATCAGGTGCAGATATTATTGTAAAAACACTTATAGAGCAGGGCTGTAATCTCGTCTTCGGTTATCCCGGCGGACAAATTTTAAATGTATATGACTCTCTTTATAAATACGAAAACGAAATAACACACATTATTACTGCACATGAGCAGGCATCTGCACACGCGGCAGATGGGTATGCCCGCGCAACGGGAAAAGTCGGTGTTGTTATTGCAACCTCAGGCCCGGGCGCAACAAATCTTGTAACCGGCATTGCAACGGCCCATCTTGACTCTGTTCCTTTAATTGCAATTACTGGCAACGTGCCCACAACGCAAATCGGCTCTGACAGCTTTCAGGAAATAGATATTACAGGTATAACCCTTCCTATAACAAAGCACAATTATTTTGTAGGCAGTGTAGTGGAGCTTGCAGATATTATACGAGAGGCATTCTGTATCGCTCAATCAGGCAGACCGGGTCCCGTTTTAATTGACGTTCCTAAAGACGTCCAAGAGGCAATGTGTGAATATACCTCCATGCCAAAGGTTGAACCTGAAAAAAAGTTTTCAGCAAAGGATATAAGAATTAAAGAAGCAGCAGAAAGTATAAACGAAAGCGAAAGACCTTTTATATATTTTGGCGGTGGTATTGTAGCATCCGATGCAACAAACGAGCTTTTAGAGCTTTCCGAAAAGCTTGATGCACCAATGGGTTGTTCTATGATGGGTCTTGGTGCAGTGCGTGCAGAGCACCCGAAGTTTTTGGGTATGCTTGGAATGCATGGAAGATTTGCCGCAACAAACACTCTTCATAAGGCAGACTGCATAATTTCGCTTGGTGTAAGATTTTCTGACCGCGTAACAGGTAACCGTGAGAAATTTGCTGCAAAGGCAAAAATAGTTCATATTGATATTGACGGCTCGGAATTGTCAAAAACATTTTTTACTGATAACACCATGCGTGGTGATTTAAAGCTTACCTTAAAAAAGCTTTTGCCCTTAATTGAAAAAAAGACCCTGCCCGATTGGCAGGCTGCAGTAGAAGACTTCAAGTTGCAGGAAACAGAAGCCGAAGACAACCGTACGGGTCTTACCCCAAAAAATATAATGGATATGCTAAACGGCTTTATTTTGGAAAACACACCTGTTGTAACAGATGTTGGGCAGCATCAGATGTGGGCAGCTCAATATTTAAAACTTAAAACAAAGCGCAGATTTATATCAAGCGGTGGCCTTGGTACAATGGGTTTTGGCATTGGTGCAGCAATCGGTGCTTCTATGGGTACGGGCGAGCGCACACTTTTAATAACCGGCGACGGAAGCTTTTCTATGAGCCTTCATGAGCTTGCAACCGCAGTTTCAAACAATACACCGATTGTTATTTTAATTCTTAATAATGGTGTTTTGGGCATGGTGCGCCAGTGGCAGACGCTTTTTTACGAAAAGCATTATTCAAATTCCGTACTTGACCGAAAAACAGATTTTGTGGCTGTGGCAGAGGCTTTTGGTGCAAAGGGCGCAAAGGCATTTAATCTCGATGAGCTAAAAACAGCGTTAATCACTGCTTTTAAGGAAGAAGGTCCATATATAATTGACTGTAAAATTGATAAAGATGAATTCGTTTTGCCTATGTTGCCTCCCGGCGGAACAATGGCAGATATTATTACCGAAAAGGATGGTGAAAATAAATGACCCGTTATACCCTTGCAGTTCTTGTAAGAAACCAGTTTGGTGTGCTTAACCGTGTAACAAGTATGTTCAGAAGAAGACAATTTAACATAAGCGCACTTACCGTTAGTGAAACAGAATCAAATGATTTTTCAAGAATCACCGTTGTTTTTGACGGTGAGGAATTAAAAAAACAGCAGCTTATAAATCAGCTTTATAAATTGCCTGACGTTTACTCTATAAAAGAATTTTTGGCAAATGAGTCTGTAAGCTGTGAACTTATGCTTATAAAAATGGAAAACTCACCTTCTACCCGTGATGATATTCTTACAGCTGCAAAGGCATTTGAAGCCAAAACCGTTGACTATACAAGAGAGGCAATGGTGTTTCAGCTTTCTGCCCCAAGCGAGCGTATTGATGAATTTGTGAATCTAATGCGTGATTTTAATATTTTGGAAATATGCCGCACCGGAAGCGTGTCACTGGAAAAGGGCGGCTCTACCATAAGGAAGGTAACTAATCTGTAAGTTTAAAAGGTGAGGTTTAAAAACGCACAGACCGTTTGATGGTTAAAAACATATTATAAAGCATAAAAAATGGTATAAAACTAATGATTTTAAGAAAAAACTCCGCAATTTGCATTTTAATTTGCGGAGTTTTCTTATTTTTATGCCATTAAACTACAAACGAAACTCACCACTTGCCTCACCTATATACGCCTTCGGTCAAAGTATAATGGTGTTTGAGCCCCCATTATACTTCGTTTCATCCGTTCTGTACTGTTTTTAACCATCCCCTAAATTTCGGATTAGTTTTTTAAACAGCTCCTTTTTATTTTCCCTCATTTTTTATACATTGACAAACAGACCTTTCCGTAGTAAAATAATCTACAAAGGGAGGTATATTTTTATGATATACAAATCAGCTGATTTACTTATAGGCAAAACTCCGATGCTGGAGCTTTCAAATATAGAAAAAGCCCTTGGTCTAAAATCGAGGGTTATAGCAAAGCTTGAATACTTCAATCCCGCAGGCTCCGTTAAAGACAGAGTTGCAAAAAAAATGATAGACGATGCCGAAAAAGAAGGCAAGCTTAATAAAAATTCAGTTATTATTGAGCCAACAAGCGGAAACACAGGCATCGGTCTTTCACTTGTTGCCGCCGCAAGGGGATATAAAACAATAATTGTTATGCCTGATTCAATGTCAGTTGAAAGAATAAAGCTCATGCGTGCATACGGGGCAGAGGTTGTTTTGACTAATGGTGCCCTTGGTATGGCAGGTGCTATAAAAAAAGCAGAAGAGCTTGCAGCCGAAATTCCCTTAAGCTTTATTCCCGGTCAGTTTGAAAACCCGTCAAATGCAAAGGCTCATTTTGAAACAACAGGTCCTGAAATTTATGAAGATACGAACGGTGATATTGATATTTTCATTGCAGGGGTCGGCACCGGCGGCACAATCACAGGAATAGGTGAATTTTTAAAAGAAAAAAATCCCAATGTAAAAATAATTGCCGTTGAGCCAAAGGATTCTGCAGTGCTTTCAGGGCAAAAAGCCGGTGCGCATGGTCTTCAGGGAATTGGTGCAGGCTTTGTACCTTCCGTTTTAAACACATCTGTTTATGACACAATTGAGCAAGTTACCACCGATGAAGCTTATGCCGCTTCCCGCCTTATCGGCAGAAGCGAGGGCATACTTGCAGGCATTTCATCAGGTGCGGCAGCACATGTGACATTTAACGAAGCAAAAAAAGAAGAAAACCGAGGCAAAACAATTGTTGTGCTTTTGCCCGATGCCGGTGACAGATACCTTTCTACTCCCCTTTTTGAATAGTTATTTATTTTTCTTAGGTGGTGATAAGATGAAAAATTTGTTACTTATTATAAACCCCAACGCAGGGCGCGGTCAGGTGAAAAACAGCCTGCTTGAAATAATTGATACATTTGTGAAAGCTGATTACATCGTAAATGTTTACACAACGCAAAAAAGGCTTGATGCCTGCGAAGCAATCGCAAGCAAAGCGAACAATTGCGATGTTATTGTGGCTTGCGGTGGCGACGGCACTTTAAACGAATGTGTAAAAGGCCTTATGGACTCGTCTCTTAACGAAAAATGCATTTTAGGCTATATCCCCGCAGGAACAACAAACGATTTTGCAAACAGCCATTCTATTCCAAAAAACATGCTTCAGGCAACTGAGATAATATCAAAATGTGATCCGTTTAAATTTGACATAGGCAAATTTGGCGAAAGATATTTTACATATATTGCCGCTTTCGGTGCGTTTACCGATGTTCCATACGAAACACCTCAAAATCCGAAAAGTATATTCGGTTATGCGGCATATATTATGGAAGCGGTAAAGCGTCTTCCATCCCTTAAACCACAACGCATAAAAGCAGAATGTGACGGAAAAATTATTGAAGATGATTTCATTTTTGGCATGGTGTCAAACAGTAAATACATTGCAGGTGTTAAATGTGCACTCGTATTTGATATATCCCTTACTGACGGCTTATTTGAAGTTCTTTTGATAAAATATCCTTCCTCTCCTATTGAAGTGCAAACAATAATCGGAGAACTTTTAACTCAGGATTTAAAATCAGAGCATTTTGTATTTTTAAAATCCTCGTGCATTAAATTTTCATCTGAAGAAGAAGTGCCATGGACTCTTGATGGTGAATTTGGCGGAAAGCATACCGATATTACAGTTGAAAACTTAAAGGGTGCAATAAGCCTTATAACAGATAATCACTCAGAAGAATAAAAAACACGCAGTGGTGGCAAATGCCATCACTGCGTATTTTTTAAAATATACCTTCGTTTTTAAAGTCCTTGTAAAAATAAAGCGACCCGCAGGCAAGAATAACAGTGTTTTTATCCTGCTTTTCTTTTGCCTTTTTATATGCATTACAAAGCTTTTCAAAAGCTACGCATTTAAGTTTTAATTTTTTACCGATTCTTAAAATTTCAGTTGCCGGCATTGCTCTGCCTGGGGTGTCAACCGTAACAAAATAAAATTCAGCTGTTTTTCCTTTCAAAATTTTAAGTGTGGTCGAAATATCCTTGTCTTTCATACTTCCGAATATGTATATAATCTTTTTATTTTCAAAATACCTGTCAATATTTTTCTTAAGCACTTCTGCCCCATCAGGATTATGTGCCCCGTCAAAATAAAAGCCATCTGATATTTTTTCAAATCTTCCTTTATGAATTGCATTTGTAAGGCCGTATATTATGCTTTCATCATCAATGCCAAGCTCTATCGCCGCCCGGACTGCCAAAGCAGCATTTTCCGTTTGGGCAATCCCACCAAGGGAAAGAGTTATGTCATCACCTAAATAGCGCACTTTTTCATAAATCCCATCAAATCCGCATGATGTAAACCTTGTCGTAACCTGCAAATCAGCTCCCTTTTCATCACATTTTGCCGCAATAACCTCTCTCACCGGTATATTTGCCTCCGGTGTTATAACAGTGCATCCTTTTTTGATAATTCCGCATTTTGCTTTTGTAATTTCAAAAATATCACTTCCAAGATAGGCGGTATGGTCAAGTCCGATTTTTGTTATAATGGCAATTTCTGCATAAGAACAGACATTTGTAGCATCGCCCTCACCGCCCATTCCGACCTCCATAATAACATATTCGGTATTTTTATTCTTAAAGTGTAAAAAAGCACAGGCGGTTAAAATTTCAAACTGTGATGGCATCTGCCCAATCTCATTTTCAACCTCACTGCAGGCATTGCTTACACTGTCTATCAACTCATCCAGTGCATTTTCCGGAATATTTTCTCCGTTTATCCGTATAACTTCGTTCTTTTTATATAATTCAGGCGAGCTATATAGCCCGACCCTTGCCCCTGAATGAATAAGCATCTGCTCTAAAAAGGCGCACACCGAACCTTTTCCGTTTGTTCCGCTAATGTGAATAAGCCTGATATTTTTTTCAGGACTACCCAGTTTTTCAAGCAAAAGCTTAATTCTTGAAAGCCCTAAGTCTATTTTAAGCTGAAAGGTTTTTGCATAATCTTTAATATCCAAACCATTTACTCTCCTTTTATTTTGCACTGACTTTCCTTTTAAAAACAGTTAAAAACGGCTTTATCATTAAAATGCCGATTATAATTATAGCCATCTGCAGTGCACACATGGGTATTCTGCTTATAAACATTGCCTTAAACGGCCCGTAAAATAAAGACAGAACATAAGTCTTTAAAAGCATATTTAACCCGGTCTGAACAATAGCAATTACAACAGTTTTTAAAACGTATTGCCCATCACTAAGGCGATAAAACAAAGCGCCGTATAAAAAGCCGTATAAAAATTCAATTAATGTAAGCTGTGGCAAAAACGCACCCGTCGGGTTAACAAGAAAGGATATTATATCAGCTGCCGCCGCAACGCCGCCGCCCGTTACGGGTCCGAATAAATAAGCAGCCACAAAAACCGATATAAAGCTCACCGAAAGCTTGCTTATATTCCCAATTCTTATATGCCCTGAAATATAAGACAGAACAAAGGTAACCGCAATCAAAAGCCCTATGGTGCATATTTTCTTTGTGTCAAGCTTAGGCAGTTCAAAAAGCCTTTTGGCTGACAAAAACTTTTCTTCTTCATTTAACATAACAAAAAACCTCCTTATTCATCTAATCTCGCCAAATGAATAAGAAGGTTTAAATGCCATACATATTCACAGCGGGATGCAAGGCCAAAACCGCAGTTTTTCAAATAAAAAACCTTCGTCCGCCGGACAACTCCCCGTTCCGCAAGCGGCACTTAACGCTTTAGCCCCTACTCTGTTTTTTTAACACACATATTTTAACACACATTTTTATTAAATGCAATAGTTTTTATTATAACTTCTGTTATCCTCTTAAAACAGCATCTTCTGTTTCGTTTTTCTTTGCCCTGCCCATAAGCTCAGATACCGCTTCAAAGGCAGGCATATTCTCAAACAGAATTTTATGCGCACACTCTACAATCGGCATATTTATGCCGTACTGCTTTGCAAGTGTATATGCCGATTTGCAGGTTGTTACACCCTCAACCACCATATGCACCTGCTCAAGTGCTTCTGTAAGTGAAGCACCCTGACCAAGCAGGACACCGGCCCTTCTGTTTCTTGAGTGTTTGCTCATACATGTAACAATCAAATCTCCAATACCGCTCAGACCTGAAAAAGTGTCGAGCTTTGCGCCCATTGCAACGCCGAGCCTTGAAATTTCAATTATACCTCGGGTCATAAGGGCGGCGAGCGCATTATCACCACAACCGAGACCTGCTGAAATTCCCGCTCCAAGAGCAATAACGTTTTTTAACGCTCCCCCAAGCTCAACACCGGCTAAGTCATCATTTGTATACACCCTGAAAGTCGGATGCATAAAAATCTCTTGAACAAATTCGCTTATTTCTCTTTTTTCGGATGCAACAACATTTGTTGTAGGCAAAAATTTTGCCACCTCTTCTGCATGGGATGGTCCGCTCATAACGGCAATTTCTGCTTGAGGAAGTTCTTCTTTTAAAACCTGAGAAAGCCTTTTTAAGCTTTCAGGCTCAAGCCCCTTTGAAACATTTAACACCACCTGCTTTTCTTTAATAAAGCAACTTGCTTTTTTTGCAACCTGCCTTATGGTGTGTGACGGTGTTGCCATAATAATTAAACGTGCATCTTTTATGCATTTTTCCATATCAGATGTAAAATACATATTATCATTTAACTCTATCTGCGGCAGATATTCTTCGTTTCTGCGGCTTTCTGTTATTCTTTGTGCCATTTTTTCATTGCGTGTCCACACATAAACTTCATTTTGCTTTGATGAAAGCAAATGACCAAGCGCCGTTCCAAAGCTTCCTGCACCTAATATTGCAATTTTCATTTAAGCACGCTCCTGTTTTTATTTTGCCTTTTGCCCTAATTTTGATTCAGTTCCTTTTACAAGGCGCGCAATATTTGTTCTGTGGCGGTATGTTGCAAGAAGTGCCATAATAATACAAACTATAATAAACCACCAGTTTGCCTGCTTATCCACAATAAAGCAGAAAAACAACGGAGCTAAAATATACATAAGCGCACCGCAAAGGGAGCCAAGTGAAACATATTTTGTTATCGCCATAACTAAAAGTGCAACCACCCATACCACAATAGCTGCACGCCAGTCCATCATAAACATAACCGCACCGGAGGTTGAAATGCCTTTTCCGCCTTTAAAGCCGAAAAACACAGGATAATTATGCCCCACCACAACAAAAAGGGCACAAATATATTTTGATGCCTGAGTAATTGAATTATCAATACCCATATTATTTAACACATATTCAACAATCATTCCCAAACCAACGGCTAAAACACCCTTTGCCGCATCAAGCAAAAGTGCCAAAACTCCCATTTTTTTGCCATATGTGCGAAGCATATTTGTTGCCCCTGCATTACCACTGCCGTGTTTTCTTATATCCTCACCGCGGATTTTTGAAATAACAATAGACGCATTTAGACTTCCTATAAGGTATGCTGCGATTATAAGTAAAGCAAAACAAATTTTTTCAGTCATTTTTATTCCCTCCTATTATTTTTTATCTCCACGTTCTCTGATAATAAACTTTATGGGTGTGCCAACAAAGCCAAACGCCGCTCTTATCTGATTTTCAATATATCTCTGATATGAAAAATGGAAAAGCTCTTCACTGTTAACAAATATAACAAATGTGGGCGGATTTGTGGAGGGTTGAGTCATATAATAAATTCTAAGTCTCTTGCCTTTATCACTGGGTGGCTGCACCTTATTTGTAGCTTCTGCCAAAACATCGTTTAGCATACCCGTTGAAATACGCTTTGAGCTTTGGGCATAAACTTCACCGATAAGGTCAAACACAGGCTTTACACGCTGACCCGTTTTTGCACTTATAAAGTGAATGGGCGCATACTGCATAAAGGCTAAAGTATCCAAAACATCTTTTTTATAATTATTCATTGTGTTGGTTTCTTTTTCGACAACATCCCATTTGTTAACCACAACAATTGAAGCCTTGCCGCATTCGTGCACATAGCCTGCAATTTTTGAGTCCTGCTCTGATATACCTTCTGCACCATCAATCATAATAAGGCAAACATCAGCTCGTTCAACAGCTGCATAAGCACGCATAACACTGTAGCGCTCAATATGTTCATTCACTCTTGCTTTACGCCTTATGCCCGCAGTATCAATGAAAATATATTTCTGTCCGTCAATTTCAACATGGGTATCAATAGCATCACGGGTTGTGCCTGCAACATCGCTTACAATGACTCTGTTTTCACCTAAGATGCAGTTTATAAGTGAAGATTTACCCGCATTTGGTTTACCTACAACTGCAACCTTTATAACATCTTCCTCTTCAATGGCTTCATCGCATACGGGGAATTTTTCAAACACCGCATCTAAAAGGTCACCCACTCCAAGACCATGAGTTGAAGAAATCGCAATGGGGTCCCCAAGACCAAGGTTGTAAAACTCATAAAAATCCATAGGAGGCTCACCGGGATTATCAACCTTATTTACCGACACAATAACCTGCTTATTTGCCTTTAAAAGCATTGCCGCAACGTCACTGTCTGCTGCGGTAAGTCCATCTCTTATGTTAGTCATAAGCACCACAACATCTGCCATTTCAATTGCCATTTCCGCCTGAAGACGCATCTGTAAAAGAATTTCGTTGTCACTTTTAGGCTCAATACCACCAGTATCAATAAGCAGAAAAGGCTTTCCAAGCCACTCGGTTTCAATAAATATTCTGTCTCTTGTTACACCGGGAGTATCATCAACAATGCTGATTCTGCTTCCCGCAATTTTATTAAAAAGTGTAGACTTACCCACATTTGGTCTGCCTACTATTGCCAAAACAGGTTTTGCCATATTTTTTCATCCCTTTCGGTAATTAATCAATTTTTATATCAAGTAATTTTTCTATGAAATCAAATCCGTCATTTTCAACACTTGTAATTGTTGTTTTAAGAATTTTTTCAAGCTCAGTCAGGCTGTAGTTATCTAAAAACACATCATCCCCCGCGCGAAGCATACTTTCAGAAATAAAGAGCCCGTCCTTTAAATCCTTACCTTTAAGGGCATTTATAATGTCACAAGCGCACACAAGCCCCGTAACGCTTACGCCCCCACCAAAAAAATCATTTTTAATTTTATATACATCCGCTTTAAATGTCGGAAATTTTTTAGAAATCCTGTCTGTCAAGCCTTTTATAAAGCCGTATGCAATTTCGCCCGTTGCAATGCTTATATGCCTTTGCTTTGTATAGCTTTTTATTTTCTCAATAGCAAGGCTGAATTCGTGCTCAAGGCTTGTTATAAGCCCCACTCCGTTTTCAATCTGAACATAGCCTTCGTATTCTTCCTCTTTTGGTAAAGGAAAGCTTGCATTTATATAAAATTCGTCAGCTAAATACACAATCCTGCTTGAATATTTTTTCAAAAACTCATTTTGCCAAAAAGTAACCATTTCAATAACTTTTCTGCTTGATTCACTGTCAAATGCCTTTAATGGAAATAACCCCTCTCTGTGCCCCGAAAGCCCCACCGGCACCACAGACACACTGTTAACACAAGGATGCATCACCGCCAGGTCAAAAACAGTTTTTTCAAGCTGCTTTCCGTCATTTATACCCGGACACAAAACAATCTGACAGTTCATAGTAATATTGTTTTCATAAAAGCTTTTCATAATACTCAAAAGCTTTCCTGCATTTTTATTACCAAGCATAAACCGCCTTAATTCTTCATCCGTTGTGTGAACTGACACATTCACCGGTGAAATACGCATTTGTATAATACGGTCAATGTCCCTTTTTGAAAGATTTGTAAGCGTTATATAATTTCCCTGAAGAAACGAAAGCCTTGCATCATCATCTTTAAAATACACAGTTTCTCTCATTCCCTTTGGAAGCTGGTCAATAAAGCAGAATATACACTTGTTTGCACAGCTCTTCGCACTGTCCATTAAAGAGTTTTCAAATTCAACGCCCAAATCTTCATAAAAGGCTTCAACCTCTATAATTTCTGTTTCGCCGTTTTTCTTTAAAACCTCTAAAACATAAAATTCATCAGCGGTTAAAAATCTGTAATCCAGAACATCACGGATTTTGGTGTCATTTATTTTTATAATACAATCCCCAGGCTCAAGCTCAATTTCTTCTGCTATAGACCCTGGTAACACTTCTTTTATCACAGCATTGTTTTTCATAACTTGATGCATTCCTCCCCTCAGGCAACATCAGCCGGAAAATCTCTCTTTATATAGTCGTTTTCAATTTATGTTTAAAACAACCGTATTTTCAGTCAATTTGTTTGTAAATTTTAAAATTTTTACATATACGCTAATTATAGCACTAAAAAGAGTAGTTTTCAATACTTTTCTTATTCCACAATCCCTTTTAAAACGATTTTTTCTTAAATTTAAACTCTATGCACCTTCGAACAAACAAATATAAAAAAGTGTTTTAAAAACACACAGCCCCCCTAACCCTGAGTCCGCGAGGCAAAAAGGAACACTTTTTCACCCACAAGGGGTACACGTGAAACAAGCAAATTACTCATAATACGAGTAATTTGCTATGTTGTAACAAAAAATTTACACAGGGTTGTTTACAAATTCATTTTTTTTGATATAATATGTATTGTAAAGATTTTTTCCGGAGGCTAAAATGAACAAAAACACATTTTTTGATAAATTCAAAATTTTTAAAAATCTTGATCCGATTTTAACGTTTCTTGCGCTTATAAGTGCTTTTGTGGGGCTTGTGGCAATTTATTCTGCGACAAACAGCATGGGTACACCAAGACTTGTTATAATTCAGGCAGTAGCACTCATTATAGGTTTTATATGTCTTACTCTTATATCGAATGTAGACTATGAGCTTTTTATGGATGCAAATAAATACATATTTATTGGAAATATTTTGCTTTTGGTTTTGGTGCTTTTTATCGGTATGGGTAAAGAAAGTACCGGCACAAAGGGTTGGATTGATTTGGGACCTGTCAGCTTTCAGCCGGCGGAGGTTGTAAAGCTTGGATTTATTCTTACCTTTTCAAATCATCTTTTAGCAGTAAAAAAGGATATTAACTATATTCCTACCCTTTTAGGACTCGTGCTTCACGTAGGGATTTTCGTTTTCCTTATTATGCTTCAGCCTGATTTGGGAACGGCAATGGTTTTTGTGTTTATCTTTCTTTCGATGCTTTTTATTGCAAAAATAAGCTATAAATACATTATCGGATTTTTTGTCACATTAGCCGTTCTTGCACCGCTATTCTGGTTTTTTAAAGATAAAATTCTCTCACCCTATCAGGTAAACAGACTTTTAGTGTTTTTTGACCCCTACCGAGACCCCACCGGTTCGGGATATAATGTTATTCAGTCTGAAATTTCTATCGGCTCAGGGCAATTTTTCGGTAAAGGCTTCTTGCAGGGAACTCAAAACCAGCTTGAATATCTGCCCGCAAAGCACACTGACTTTATATTTGCCACAATAGGCGAAGAATGGGGATTTGTAGGCTGTATAGTTGTTGTTGCGCTTCTTGCATCTGTAATTATAAGATGTATATATATTGCATCCACCGCAAAAGACGAATACGGCTCATTTATATGTATCGGTATTGCGTCACTGTTTTTATTTCATGTGCTTGAAAATATCGGTATGTGTATTATGCTTATGCCGGTTACAGGTATTCCCCTCCCTTTTATAAGCTACGGCGGAACATCACTTCTTACAAGCATGATGGCTATCGGATTTGCAAACTCCGTCGCCGCAAGCAGGCACCATAGAATGTTTTAAGGAAATGGTTAAAAGCACACAGACCATACAAAAATTTTATAAAGAAAAAATCAACAATTTCTGTTTTGAAATTGCTGATTTTTTTACCCCTTTATTTAATATAGCATTCAAACTCTATATCCTTTTCACACAAGCGTTATTTTTCAATAAGTGCAAGGCCCCGGCTGTTAAAGCCGAAACCTGATACCTTATAATCAATTTTTATATTTCATATCATTTTTTGTAATCCTTATTTTGCTTATCTATCACAGGAATAAAATTCTTTGCAAATTTTCCTTTTCCTCTTGTTTTTACATAAAAAAATCCAATCACGCTAAACACCACCGCTCCAACGAAATTTACCAAAAGGTCTTTCATTGTGTCGTGAATTCCAACATCAAGATATCCACTTACTGGCAATTTCTGCCCATTAACTGCAACATCCTTTATGTCCTCTATAATAACTGCTTTATTTGAAAGCGTATGGTCAATATACGTTGATGAAATAAAGTTTACAACTGTATCCTTTTGCATATCGGTTTTAAAAAACAAATCACAAAAATACTCGAAAAACTCCCACAAAACGCCAATTGTCATTGAAAAGCAAAATGCCACAATTGCTAAGTACAACGGTGAAAGCTCAAATTTAAATTTTTCATTGCGGTTTACAATATCCAAAAGAGCAAACCCCACCGACGCACACAAAAATCCGTTAAGGGTATGAAGCATCGTATCCCACCAAGAGAATCTGATGTAATAACTGCTCATTTCGCCTAATATTTCAGCTGAAAAAATAAATAGAAGTATTATTATTTCGAGAACGGTAGGCAATTTAATGCCTATATTTTTTTCAATAAATGCCGGTATTAAAAAAAGAATCAGCGAAAGCACGCACACAAACACGTTTTCATATCTTCCTCCAATAACTGAAAGCACAATTGCTAAAATTACAAGTGCCCGCAAAACAACATATACACCAAACACTATCTTATTTTGTTTTATATGCTCTTTCAATTCACGCACTTTGCCCTTTTTCTTTTTTTCTGCTTTTGATTGCACCAAAATCACCTCCGCAATGGCGTAAGTCTTTTATATATTATAATACACATATTAAAAAAGGTCAACCTTATTTTTTATATCCAGAAACGAAAAAAGCAAGTGTAGAATGTCCCCATAGCTGCACTTGCTTTTTAATTAATTTCAATTACATTTACCACACTTTTTTCCCAGTCGTTTATATTTTTCACGAGTTGCAATTCCTCCTCTTATGTGCCTCTCCTCTTTATTCTTTTCAAGTATTTTCTTAACCTGCCTGCATAGTTCAGGATTGTATGTTTTGATCCTTTCTGTTACATCTTTATGTACTGTGTTCAGTATTGGTGTCTGTTTTATTGGTTAATAAAGTATTACTGTTTTCAGCATTATTTCTGCTATTTTTTTTAGGCAATGGCACCAATCCACTTAAACTAACGGGGAAATATAAGCCTTCCAAGTCTTCATCGACATTAAAATGAACATATATTTCTTCCTGGCTAACCACTCTGATTTCTCTAATAATTTTCTTTAAATCAATATTTGTGATTTCATCTGTGATTTTTAACCCTTCTATATCTTTATATAGGCTTCTAATACGTTCATTTACTCTTTTGGTTAATGCTCTTGTATTATCTGTTTCATTGAGAGCAAATTGCAATTTTTCAATTTCTTTGTTTATTGGTTTTATTTGTTTTTCTGCTTCTGCCATAGACATAACACCTATAATTGCTAATTGTATTGCTCTCTCTCTTTGCTCATTGTATTCCTTAAGTTGGTTTTGAATTTGAACTATGTCAAAACCAGCAGTGTCTTTAATGTGTTGATGAATAATGGCGTTGCATTTGCTTTCAATCAAATTCAGGAACTCTTCTTTATCTTGAATTAAATATTCAAACAAAGCATCAAGCGCAGTTTTCAACCACTCTTCTTCAATTCTAATGTATTGAGAAGCACATCTGTTTTTCCCATATGCGCTTCTTTTTGAACAAGTCCACCAAACCTTCATAGGTCTATTTTCAGAATACTGTTTCTGAGTACGTCTGTATGCAAAGCCGCAAGTGTTGCAACGTATTAAATTAGAAAATAAATGTTTTTCGCTCCTGCGTGTTCCCGTTTGTCCTTGTAGGTTTTGAGCAAACATTTCAGCGTTAATTTTTCTAATCTTTTTGGCTTTTTCAAATTGTTCATCGGAAATAAGCCTGAATTCAGGTCTTTCAGAAATATACCACTCTTCCTCGCTGTGCTTAATTCGTTCATTTGTGTAAATGTTCTCGGTAGTTTCTTTACCATTAATAACTTTCCCAATGTAAATTTCATTTTCTAAAATATTGCCAACCGTATTCTGGCTCCAATTATAGTTTGGCTCTCCGTCTTTTTTCTTTTTAGTATATACCTTGTTTTGGAATAGGTATTCCGCGATGCGTGCCATACCCCACAATTCCTCTGTGTATAAATCGAATATTTTTTTTACCCATACACTCTCGGTAGGGTGAGGTTTAAGAGTGAACTTATCAATTCTTTCATACCCAAAGACAAAATTGGGAACAATACCTTGCTCCTTGCTAAATTTCTTCCCGAACTTTACTCGTTCTGAAATTTTCTGGCTTTCATTTTCTGCAACCATCGCCATAAGATTAAGTGTAAAATCATCTATGTCTTGCCCAACATCCAAATTAAGAATATGAAGTTTAATACCATGATTACGCAAATCCCTCATAGTTGTTATGAAGTCAATGGTGTTTCTAAACAGACGACTTATATCTTTTACATAAAGTTTTTCAAACTTTTTAGCCTTTGCATCTCGTAACATTCTTTGAAGGTCTTTTCTGTTTTTCATCTTAGTGGCTGATTTTCCTTTATCGCTGTATATGTCAACGAGCTCATCGCCTTTTGTCTGCACTATATATTTTTCAAAAAATTCTCTTTGGTGTTCTAATGATAAGTCCTGTTCGTCCTTTAGCGTGGAAACTCTTATATATGCCGCACTTTTCATATCTAACATCCTCCATCAATTTATATAAAAACCTTACAGTAACATTTGAGCCTCTGTGTCAATTATAACACAGAGGCTCAAAAAATTCAATCAATTATGTAATTTTACCTTGCTGCTGCAGTATCAAACTCTTTTGCTGTTGCAGTCACAATACTTCTTGCTATACCTTCAGCCAAGACTTCTCTTATCTTTTGTAGTGTTTCAGGTGGAAGTACATCCATATTACCATCTTTGTTTTTCACTACATCACCACCATGATTTGTTTTATACATATCTATGCTGGACAATCTCGAATTAGACATCAAAATTCCCCCAAAAAATGTACTCGGATTTTGCATCCTGTACCTCTCTTTAAGGTAACTGTCCTCATTTTAAGGGCATTTTTTAGACATATATGTTTATAAAAATAAAAACAAAGGCCTGTGTAGTGTTATATGTCCTTGTTTTTTATATTTATGTCAATATATAGTAGTGATTAGATTTTTTAATTTTTAGAGAAAATATTTATTTTTTCTTTTACGCATACTTAAATGAAAAAATAAGCACTCTCTGAAATCCAGAGAGTGCTTATTTAATAGTTTGTAACTAATACTTCTACAGTTTTTCCTTTGTTTTTACGCCTAAAATTAGCATGTATATATTCACTTTCCAAATAATGAACCTTGTATCCATTTTCCCTTACCCATTCAGGTAATGTGGGATGTTTGTTTCCATTATTTTCAAAAACATTTGACATTGCCCACTTCACGCCGTTATTATTTAAATTTTCTAAATAAGAATATAGTTCTCTTTCCGCCTGCTCATCCCAACCCTTATTATAGGTTGCAGTAGTAATGAGATATGGAGGGTCAACATATACAAAAGAATTTTCTGGTATCTTTACGATTTTATAATCTTCACAAGTAAAAATAATTTTGCTACCAAACACCTTTCGAGAAAAAGCAAAAAACTTCCGCTTTGCCAAATTAAAGTTCACCTTATTAAAACCAAAGGGTGCGTTGTATTCTTTTTGTTGGTTGAACTGTACCGTACTTCGATTGAAACTACACCAGACCAACACCAACCCCCAATACCAGAACTCTGTGCATCGTTTTTCATACGGAATGTTGTTGTACTCATTCCTACAAGTGTAATATCCGCTTTCATTCCGTTCGTCAAGCGAATATTTATTTATAATTGCTTCAATTAGGTTCCAAGCAGCTTCAGGAGTTGTTGCCTGTATTCCTTTGTAAATTCCTATTAAAAACAGACTACTATCATTGATGATGATTTGTTTTGCATCTGTGTTTATTCCAACAACACTTGAGCCACCAAACAAGTCAACAAAAAAATGGAAATCTTTTGGAAATAATTTTTGTATATCTGGTAATAATTTATGCTTGTTTCCAAGGTAGGCAAATAAAGGTTCTATGGATTTATTCTTTTCTTTTAAACATGTCGCTTTTTTGGGATTAACATATCGCTCACTCGTCAGAGCATACATTGGATGGGAACAGATATACTTCATATTGTAAGCGTAATCATAAAAATTAAACAGCATTGCTTTCAGGCCTTGTACATAAGACGATGAAAACAATATTTTTTCACCATTACTTCTATTGTCAGGAAGTTTATGGTTGTATAATCCGTCAAATAGTATGTTAAGAGTTTTTTCTGTTTCGCCAATATGCAATTTCCCCAATGCCGTCTTAAATCTCGAATTATAACAAGAAATATACTTTTTCTTTAGACTGGGTTTATTATGACAGGTAGCGTCAATAAACTCCTGAAAAACATCATCAACCGTTCTATTACTGTCTTCACAATTCTGTGTTGTTAGGGCAATTAAATGTTCTCTGCGTGCTTTTGCAGCCAATGCCTCTGTAAGAAAAGAACCTTTCTCAATGTTTATAGGTGTTCCGTCAGGTAACTTGCATTTAATACGATAATAATATTTTGAGGAATTTTTCCTTTTTCTAACACCCGTAGTATTGCATGCAGTATAGCTTTTGCTGACAACAGGATAGAGATTAATGCATTTTTTAGAACTAAAATACCATTTGTTAACATCCTTCAAAAATACTTTATCACCACATTTTTGCTGATTATAATAAGTTATATAAAAATCCGCATTTTGTGAATACATTATACAATGGTAGTTGTCATAACGTTGTATCATATCTTTTCTGCTGTCCGTAACAGTAATAAGCCCGTTTGTTACGTCAACTACACATCGATTATTCTCCATTTTCAAACTATCAATGGTTGTATTATAAAAAGCCTGTGTTTCTTTCGTCATAAGAGAGAAATCACCTGCGTATGTGCAGATAAACCTAATCTTATAGTCCTTGATGTTATTTGCCTCAATAAACTCTAAACACGCTTCAGTTGCAACTATCCCCAAGCAATCATCGGCTTTGATATTAAACGAACATATTTCGCCCTCATATTTATCGGCAAGGAGTTTAAGGATTTCCTTTTTTAGTTTGATTTTTTGCTCATTAGATATATCAAAATCTTCACCTGTCGGTCCTGAAAAAACAAAAAACATATTATACCCACTTTTTATTCATTATAGTTTATTTTTAGTATACTCTATTTGCGATGAAAAGGCAATGGCTTTTCCGTAAAAATAGACTATACTCTAACTTTAACTGTCATAACACCCAGAAAAACTATTAAAAATAGGGTTGTTTTTCACATTTCTTTACGATTTGTAAACCAAGTTAACTTTAGCTTGACGAAAGGCATACTGAAGAGTTACACTGTGACCAACAAAAGCAAAGGAGTTAAATAAGTGGTATGATTGTTTCCTACATTAGAGTTAGTTCTGATACACAAAATTTAGAAATGCAGAGAGCAAGTATTGAACCATATAAACCTGAACGTATTTTTGAAGAAAAGATTAGTGGTAAAAATATGGATAGACCACAATTACAAGAAATGCTAAATTTTGTTCGTGAGGGAGACCACATTTATATTTATTCATTTTCGAGAATATCAAGGTCACTTAAACATATGTTAGAAATTATTGATATACTCATTGAGAAAAAAGTAAAACTTACTTCTATTAAAGAAAATATTACAATCTCCGACAACGATAAAACTGCAAAATTTTTCTGTTCTATTCTTGGGTGTTGCGCCGAACTCGAACGCGAAAACATCCGCGAGCGTCAGGCAGACGGGATAAAAGAGGCCAAAAAGCGTGGAGTTTATAAGGGAAGAAAGCCCATCAAGATAGAAGATTTTGATATCCATTATCAAGACTATATGAGTAGGAAAATATCAAAGGGGAAACTTGCGAAAAAATTAGGTGTAAGTAGGCCTACACTCAATAAACTGTTCGATGAATACGAAAAAAGCGAATCTCTCGAAAAGCCTGTAATACCAAAACAAACAGCAGTTTCATAAAAAGATTGTAATATAAGCATTTTAGCATCAAAATTAAAGATTTTTGCAGATTGTTTTCATCTAATTTTATTCAGTCCATTAAGCCAGGAGAGCAGACCTGCTTAATCATTAAAAATCTTCAAATATTTTGAAAGCTAAAATCTGTCCAAACTTTTTATAAATCGTGTCCAGACTTTTCATGCACGCTGTAGGAATGTTTTATAAGTTGTGTCCAGAAAAATGATGCCGCAATATCAGGCTTTTGGATGCGGCATTTTTTGAGTAGATTTTAATAAATTTTCGGGTATGAAAGTTTACGGTTTTTCATACCCGTTTTTTAATAAAAAGAGTGGTTTGCTTTTTAGTGATGAAAAACCAGACGCTTTGAATTTTATATCAGATTATGTAAAATAATTGGCACTTTACGATGCGGAACTGTACTTTTATTCACATCGACAATCACATCAACTGTTCCATAATTTTATACCCACTAATTATTCTTTATGTTAAATTATGCAAATTATTTGCCGCTTTGTAATTGAAAAAATTATACGGATTGATATAACAATATTTATGATTGTAAATAGAACGGGAGCAGGTCGTACGACCTGCTCCCGAATTGGTATTAAATTATGTAAAATATTTAAGGTTTCATAAATAAGTTAGAAACTCATCGCTTATCAGGTCTGCCTTTGTAGGGATTTGAAAGCATTTTTCTTGTACCTTTTTTCTCATTTTCTTCTGCAATAAGTTTATAGGTCAATCTATCAATATCACTAAATCCCATACCTTCTTTGAAACCATTACTGCCATCCGTAAACCAATTGTTCATAAACATATCAAAATTTGCTTCACAAGTCCTGCGCGGAAAACGCCCAAGCGAACTTTCAAAGAATGAGTTTGAGTACTTATAATGGTGGGTATGAATGAACTCATCCCACGATGCAACAACTTCATCTTCTGGGCGTAGGTCAATGATTTCAATTTCTTCTAAATCTCTATCCTTTAAATCACCCCAAGCTTCTTTCAGCATAGAAATAGCCTCTGCATCGCTTTTGGGAGCACTATACCCAAATATTGTTACCATATACGCAGCTTTTAGTGCATTCTTCAAAGACTTCCACGATTTAGCAATCGCCGCATCACTTGCATAGTCCTTCTTTTTGATTGGGAATAAAAGTTGAGTTGGTTTAAGTATTTCACCGCATCTACATGGATAACCTACATTACCCATAACATTATCTTTTTCACAAAAACCAACCGCAACATTGCCATGCAAAAAGGCAATGTTAGGCAAATTATCGGTATATTCATATGCTCTTGAAATCGCTTGAACTAACAAGGGGTCCCAGTTAAATGTTGCTATAATGTCCTTCGATGTTAAACTCATCAACAAAAAATCATATATGGTAGGTGTATCAGGTAATTCAAATTCTAACATATAGTTCCTGATACGATTTTCCAATTCTATTTTTGCACTCATACAATCAGGTTCAGTTGAACTTCGCTCATCTAATTCCATATATATTTCTTCCAGATTATCAGATGTTGTTTTAAGTGAAATATCTTCAAGAACATCTGATAAACCCAGCTTGTCAATAAAGCCACTCATCGCTGATATTTTTTTGCCGTATTTATCACCGTTAGGAATAGCAGCGCAACTCGCACCTGCCCCTAAAAGCACCACATGAGGACTGTTTTTCATACCGTACTCAAAATCATATAAATCTTTTCCTGTTGGATAATCATTGTTCATATTCAACCCCGTTATCTCCAATTTCTATCCTGATAAGGTGTATCTTCAACACCGTTTGATTGCAGTTTAGATACCATTCTGTCAAGTGTGCCTTTCCACATCTTCTTGAACCAAGATGTATCACCAAACCATCTTACAAGAGTAGGACTAATTGCGTAGTATGTACGAATAAAGGCTCTACCCAGCATAGTTTCTGCAAGTGTGTTATCTCTAAAACGACGAAGGGTCCAAACCTGAGGACAATCATAAGAGCCATAAACACAGGTAGCCACATAGCAGCCATTACTCACTTCACAACCAGTTCCTCCTTCTTTGGGAGAAACGAGCGTAGAGGGAAGATTGTATGTCGGATTTACTTTAATCGCATATTTCTTTAATTTTTTCCCTGCTTCATATACATGTTCAGCACCGCTGGCACTTTTACCATAGCACTGATTATCGGTTACACATTGATATTTTTTACAACAAGTTTCCATTACTGTTTCTATATACATACAGTACATTTTCCAATTTTTTTCAACGGAATCATATTTAGTTAAATATGATTCCATAACATCCAACAACTCGAAAAGTCCTATATATGTGTTTCCGCAAACGGTGGAAATAGTATATATTCCATCAGGTTTTTTTAACTTTCCCGAAACCAAACATTCATCTCTACCCAAACAATAATCTTTCATTACTATACTTAGACATTCATCGCAAGCAAAACCTATGTATTCTTCTTTTTGTTCTTTGGTTAATGCTTCGTTTGAATTAGTTTTTTGCAGATAACCTTGTAATTTCTCTACCATTTCATTCATATATGAATTATGGTATTGGTCGTTTTTCTCTTGCGCAAGACACAAAAAGCGTTTAAAATTACATTCATAATTTGAATTGTCAATTTCTAATACCTCTCTGTAATATTTATCTGCATTGGTATAACGTCTGTTCCTATACTCTTCATTACCTAAATTTATTAAATTATTAATATTCTTTTGAGGAAGAACAATATTTGCATTATCAATATTATAAGTGTTGTTAACTATATAATTATTAATTGCTTTTTCAGTGATAAAAGCAGTACCACATGATTCGCAAATACCTGCCTCTTTGGTTTCATCAACCTGAATATTCGCTCCGCAATTTGTGCATTTTGCCGCTATCATTGCCATTTCATAATCTCCTTTATAATTTAATGATAAGAAATTATCACTTTATCCGTTGGGTAAAAATAGTGAATACTTTCAAATGATGAGTTTCCTGCAATAGACACGCTTTCAACTGTACCGTCTTTGTTCCAGAACAAACCAGCATCATCTAAATCAATTGTTACTATGTTATCAAACCCTAATTCTTCAAACTGCATTACAACGACTTCATAGTTTTTATCAACGTAATCACTACAATTTCCTGCTGATATTTTTCCCTGATGTTTTGCAACACCGCCGCTAATCGAGAAATACAATACAATAGCAAGAATAATTGCCAAAGGAATACCCAAACCAGCAATTAAGCCTATTTTTGTATCTCTTTTATTTTCACGTTCTTCTTTTTCAATTTCCTTTATGCGTACTCTTTCGTTAGCTTCGCTTTCTTTAATTCTGGCTTCATTTTCCTTTATACGCGCCTCGTCCTTGTATGTAATGTTTATATTTTGAGCCTCGTCATCAAGGATAAGTTTTTCTCCGCAATGTGAGCAGAATAATACGCCATCTGCAATATCAAGCATAGAGCCGCAATTTTCACATCTCATCTTTTTTAATTCCATAATGTTTCTCCTTATTGCAGATTACTTAAGAAGTTTACATTTTTTATTTCTTTTATCAATAAGTGCAATCAGCTCTTCGCTGATTTTGGTAGCCACTTCAATGTCGTCTTCACGGACACTTGTTTCAAATTCAGAGAACTGACTTTGTATCTGCTCATCAATATCTGACAACATCACATTGCTCATTGGGTCGCTATATCTTATTGCTTCATATGCTTTTTTACATATAGCTTTTAATTCGTCAGACTTCACATAAGACAGCAGGTGTTCAGCATCAGCAGTCAATGATTTAATGAAAAAAGTTTTTATTGCGACTTTTTCATCAATTTTAGTAACTACTCCAACTGCAAAGCACGCAACCATAACAGCCATTGCAGTAAACCCTGCAATCAGAACGCACAGAGTTGTGCTTATCCACATTGGGAATGACGGAATAATCATTCCTAACGCTCCTATTACCAACATAGCCATAAGGCCTGTGTAGCCAATGACGATTAAGGGCATATTATAAAACATCTTTTTCAAGTTCTCTGTTTTAAAGGCAATCTTAGCAACTATGATATTACCCACAAATGATAAAACAATAAACAGGTAACCTATCCAAAACGACGGCATAGAGATATTGTTTACCGCAGGGGTAACGAAAGCGATAACATTAAACATAGCAAAGCATATTGCCCATATCCCTAAATAAAATTTAAATGTTTTTGTCATGACAATTATCCCTCCCGTTTTGTGCCGCATTTAGGGCAGAACTTTCCTGGTCTCTCGAATTCATAACCACAATTTATGCAAGTTTTATTGGACTTCACCACAGGAGTTCCGCATTCTTCACAGAACGCAGAGCCTTGATTGAGCTTCGCACCACAATTATCACAGAAAGCCTGTACTGATTGAGCAGGAGTGCTTGGGTTCATTGCAGCACCCATTGCATCGTTCATCATACCGCCAACCATACCACCAACAGCACCACCAACGCCAGCCATTGTTCCAAAGCCTACACCCATATTGGTAAACTCACCAACGGCCTCGTTTTGTGCCACTTTTTCAGCAACGTCAAACCCGCGTTCCTGCTGATATGTATAACCTTCCTGAGCACGCTTTGTTGCCTGTGCCTGTGAATCGATAACAACCTTTTGTGCCTCAGTCTGTGCATAGATAATATCTGTCTGCTGCTTTAATTTTGCTTCTGCAATGTCCGCATATTGTCTGAAATGAAGTTCTTTGAACTTCTCGTATTGCTTGTCGCCATCGGGTTTTAGAATGGTTGTAACAAAGAACTGTTCAAGACTTACACCGTAGTCAGCAAAATCTGAAATAAGTAGCTTTTTAATTTCGCTTGAGAAAGTAGTCAGGTGTTCATCAATTTCAAAGATATTGATGCTTTTCGCTTTTAAGACCTGTGCAATATAGGTCTTAACATTTGTCATCAGGAATGACCTGAAGAAGCTCACTAACTTCTGCTGACCTAAAAAGTTTTCAGTACCTACAAGTTTTAAAAGCAGCTTCCTGCTATCTTCTGCACGAAGGCTCATCTCACCGCTTGCTCCAATAGAGAGGGGAAAGCCATAAGTAGGTTCTACATACTGAACTTTACTGTCAGTACCCCATTTAATAGACATCTGCTCTGTTTTGTTTATAAAATACACTTCACAATGGAAAGGCGTTTCTCCACCTGTTGCAAGAGTTAAAACTTTGCCAATTAAGGGCAAGTTCTGTGTTTCAAGAGTGTATCTTCCAGGGCCAAACATATCAAGAGCCTGACCGTTCATAAAGAATATTGCTTCCTGATTTTCGTGTACAATAAGTTGTGACATTAAATTAAAATCTTCACAAGGGTGTTTCCAGATAAATGTACTGTTGTCACCTTCGTATTTAATTATATCTACTATTTTTGACATATTGTATCCCTCCTATAATATGTTGATTTGGTTATCAATATTATACCAGCATTTTATTATGGTAATTTAATATTTGTCCAACTATCAGGATTAAATGGACTAATATACTCATCACCCGCAACAACGATTGTACCATCTGATTTTAATCCAATCGTATAATAGTCCCCTGCATATATGGCTACTATATCTGTCCAACTATTTACATTACAACGACCATTATCGTTATATCCCACAGCAACAACCGTGCCATCTGCCTTCAACCCAACTGTATGATAGTATCCTGTGTCTATAGCTACTATATTCGTCCAATCGTTTATGTCGCATCGACCATGAGCATTTCGACCTGTAGCAACAACTGTACCATTAGACTTTAGTCCTATCGTATAATCGTCTTCTATACTTACATCAACAATATCTGTCCAGCCTTTAAAATTCAACCTATCATCGGTATTAGCTCCCGTTGCAATAACGGTGCCGTCCGCTTTTAAACCGACTGTCCAGTCAGAACCTGCACTTATATCAATAATATCGGTCCATTTGTTAATAGCACATTCACCATTATAATACTTAGGATTCCCAAAATATTCCGTAGCCACGACAGTACCATCTACTTTTAGCCCTACTGTATGGTTACTTCCTGCACTTATGGCAACAATATCTGTCCAATCGCTGACATCGCATTTATCTGCATATTTATTATTCCAACCCAAGTATTCTGTAAACTTAACAGTACCATTTGCCTTTAAGCCAAATGTATGATATCCCCCCAGACTTATAGCAACAATATCTGTCCATTTGTCAACATCACATTCACCATCGTAACTATCTCCAACAGCAACAACTGTACCATTAGATTTCAGCCCTATGGTATGGTCGTGTATTGAATCTATGGCTACTATATCTGTCCAATCGTTTACATCGCATTCTCCCCAAGTATTATTGCCCACAGCAACAACAGTACCATCTGTTTTTAACCCCAAAGCACGATAATCTCCTGCTCTTATGGTATCTTTTTGAATGATTTCATTCCACAAACTAAAACTTTTTTCCTTTGAATCCTTATATTTTGTAATTTCACCAAATTTTAGTGCAGCTTGAACATTATCTCCATTATCCAAAAGTTCCTGTGCTTCACTGTATTTTATACTTGGAATAATAACCATATTTAACACCATTGCAAAAATCAATACAATAGCGACAATCGCTGTAATTATCAATGTCATTTTTTGGTTTTTCTTTTTTCTTAACTCATTTTCGTTTCTTTTCTGTTCTTCTATACGAATTTGTTCGAGTCGTTCGTTTTCTTCTACAAGTTTTTTTTGGGCATATTCCTCTTGAAGCTTTAATCTTATTTCGTCAATTTTTCTTCGACATTCTTCTGCTAATTCCTTTGAGTTTTTATAATCAGAGATTGATTCAAACTCTGTTGCAGCAGCCAAAAATCTTTCTTCTGTTGTGGCAGTCTTCATTTTCTGCATCGCTGATGCGTATGTAGTACGAGTTTGCTCTAATTTGTTTCTTTCTGATATTGATAGTACATAACCTTTAAGGGTTTTCTTTAAGTTATCATCTGCAAATCTTACCGCCTTTTGATAGTTGCTCATATTTTCAAAAGGTTCTCTGCACTCTATAAGATTTTCTTGTTTACTTACTTTTAGCTCTGCCATCAACTTACCCAAGTAAGCCTGTGCATCTTCCGCATTTTGGTTTAATGCCTGTTCAAAGAACTCATCAGCCTTTTCCCATTCACCATCTTCAAGAGCAAGAAAACCACGCTTTACCAAAGCAGATGCATTACCCGAAGCAGCATTCTGAACTACAACCGTTTCTTTAACACCTGACGAAGTATCTGCTGATACAAGTTTTTTAATGCCTCTTACCAAGTCCTGCATAAAGCCAAGCTTTGACATATCCTGCGCCTGAAGGTGAGAAAATTCTTCTGGCAGGTCATAGGGGTCCATATCACGATAAGCAGGTATCAAAATCTTATTTGCACCGTTCTTGATAAGAGAAAGGTATCTTGACCACTCATTTTTTACCCATACTGCGTTAAAGTGTTCAGGTTTTGTACCAAGTGCAACCATAACCTTTGCAGAGTGGAGAGCAGCAAATATGTAAGGCTCATAGGCCACACCTAGCTTATCTTCAAGGGTGATACGCGAAAAGAATACCTTAAATCCTTCTTTTGTCAGTTCATGATATAATTCTGTTGCCAGAACGCTATCCTGCGTTCTACGCCCGTTATTATCTGTTTCTTTATAACAGATGAATACATCAAAAGGGTCTTCTTTCTGGGATATTGCCAGAATACCTTTTTGAATTTCGTTTATAGTTGCAGCTTCAGCTTCATAAATGTTCTTCTGGTAACTGTCAGCATATTTAATTGCTGATTTATAATCTTCATCATCAAAAACAGAAGTAAACTGCGCTCTGTTTACTGTTGGAACACGCTTACGAGAGGAGGGGTCCTCTACATACTCAATACCGTATCTGCACAGAACAATAGACCAATAACTTTCCGCATCTTCTGTATCTTCATTGAGTATCTGCTCATAAATACCCATCGCTTTGTCAAAATCATTATTACGTCTAAAATGGTTCGCCCTGTCAAACAGATTAGCTTTTTTCTCATCATCAAGTTTAGGTAATGTCTGTTTAGTACCGCAGTATTCACAGGTTGCAACTGTTTCGCCTACGTTGATTTCAAGCGTTCCACCGCATATTTTACACTTAAATACAGCCATTCTTTGCTACCTACCTTTCTATTTCTATGTTATCAACAGAAAATTCCAGGCACATCTGAATGACCTCGTTTTTTGTTCTGCCTGTTGCATCACATATTTCATCAAGTTTTTTAATTAAATCAAGGGGCAGTCTCGCGGAAACAACCGCAGTTTCGCCCGTATATTTTTTTGAAGATATTACAAGTTTCTTTTCAGCCAATGTTAACACCTCATTTAATCAAGCATTAAAATCTAATTATACACGTTATATTGTACTACAAAAGTTTACAAAAGTCAACATCATATGCAAAATTAGTTTCATTACTAAACATATTTTTATATAACCAGACAAAGAGCAGAATGCGACGCATCCTGCTCTTTGCTTTTGTTATTTAGAAATGAATAAAATTTGCTCAAAAACGGATTTTTGACCTGTATATATAAAAATACCCATTCGCACTCACATCCTGAGACACGGGGCGTTTTAGGTGCGTTGCAGAGCATTTTATACCCACTATTTATTCTTTATGTAGTTTTTCAGTATATTTTATTCCATATAACCCAAAAATCTATACATCTCATCAGCGGTATATTGCTGTTGAACATTATCTAATAGTTCTACCACTTTTAGTATTTTAATCGCAAGTGTTCTTTGTTCTTCGTTGTTTATGTCTGATGTGTAAATTTTTTTACGAACTTCAAATAAGCTTTTTTTCGCATCTTCTACCATGCAGAGAATTTTACCCGACACATATAAATCTTCAACAGCATCCTTTTCATAGTTATTACTAAACCTGCAACTTTTGGGAATAGATTGCTGTTCTGATAAAACTTTACTCAGTTCTTCATCTTCTACCACAGGTGGCTTACCATAATAACCGTCTTTATACGCGTTAAGGTATGTATCTTCTAAACTACCCGAACACTCAACCATTGCCTGTTCATAACCTTTTTCAAACCCACGCTCAAAAGAGCAAGGTATCTGTTCTATATCATTTTTCATTATCATTCACTCCTGAAAGTTATAGTCTTTTCACCTGTAACCAAATTATTTCTTCCTACTGTCTATTACCTTTTGATTGTATATATAAACGCCTTTCTTACACCTATCACAGCACGTCCATAAATACCCATAATTTTTATAGTGTATCTGAACAGGCAGTTCAGTTTTGCAGTATGGACAGTACATTCTTAAAAATCTCACCATATAGCCCATATCAAAGCACTCCCATATCTTTTGCAATTCTGGTTGCTGCTAAATTTACCATTCTACTGAGCATTTCTGTTACTTCCATAGCCTGGCCATATGTAAGTTCTGCTTTTCCCATAAGATAAGCAACAATAATATCACAATCTTCTAAACCTATGTATTCTTTTAATTCTAAATCATCCATAGTTAAACGCCTGCTTTCTTCTTAAAATATACCCACTATTTATTCTTTGTGTTCTTAAAAATAATATAGAATAGGTGTATTGGCTATCTGTAAGGCTTCAAAAAGCTGTAGAAAATTTACAGGTTTTTCGCTACTTCCACTACCTTTTTTTGCATTACCAACTCTCGTTACGAGAGCAAGGTTCATAATCCCATTATCAAAAGCATTGCCAGAAATGTGATCTAGATTTAGCAAAGAGCCAGAACCTATACAATATTTAAGAACATTGAGCCCATAAAAACACAACACAACCACTTGATGCGCTGGCATATCAAATGATTTACCACCATACTCAAATAAGTAAGAACTACTTGAAAAAGTTACATTTTTATAGATTGTACCATTCTTACCACCACTGCGTTTTGAGTGAGTTGCGTCAACCCATTTGCCTAAAAACACCCCGTCTTCATATACTGTGTCATAGTTACTGTTGTACCATATATTAAATCCACTACCATCAAAATATTCAAAATTATCAATTTTTTTGGTGCATCTCAAAATACGACCCGTATTTACATTCACATAGTAGATGTAAGGAACAGCATACAAAAAATATTCACTTTCATTGAATTCAATAATACTTTTCCATATGTTATATATAATCTTAAATCTTCTTTGTAAGCCCTCTTCCTTGAAAAGTGATGCATTAAATGCCGCTTCTAAAGCAAGATACACAGGACTTTTTTTACCCAGTTCATATGCATCGATTATAAAACTTCTATCTGTTTTTAAATCAGCAAAGTCAAAGGCCTTAATAAGATTTTTTGATGCTTCTGTAAATTCTTTTAATACACCAGTATTTTCTATATTTTTTAATTTCTTCACACAAGCAACATAAGTTGCAATTGCTAACGCCAAACGTGGTTTACATTCCACAAAAGCCTTGCAAAAATCTTCATCAGAACTTAAAATCTTCAAATATTTCTTCGTTTCTCTACCTGCTTTTGCAATCAAACTTTCAGCAGTTTCAGTACTTCTCAACTTTATATCCATAAAATAACAACCCCTCTATTTTTACTAATTTCCCGCCACAGTAGCAGCATTTTCTCTTATAACCTGGACTGAGGCAACTACAACAAACACAAACTTTCACATCGCTCCCGTAAGGGTACTTCTTTTCGTTCTTCATTACAGCCACCGCCTTACCTATACCCAAGATAATCTTCAACTGCTTCAAATGCTATATCTTTTAGCAGATTTGATAAATCTTCCAAAATACTGTTAATTTGTTCAGAGTATTCAGAAGAAATGTTATACCCAAGAGCCAAAACTTTTTGTCTTATCTCATCGATTTTGTCAATTTTTTGGCCACTGATGTATATGTCGTCCATAAGTTCTTCACGAGCTACTTGATGTCCTTTTTTAAAACCCAAATCAAATCCGTTATTAAAACAATGACAATCTTCGCATTCGTCATAATCTTCTTCAACTCCACAGTCTTTACCAAAAGGGCAGTTCTGGCAAATAGAGCATCCTGTACCGTCTTCTTCTAAATAATTCACTTTACTTAAATCTTCTCTCATCACAATTTCCTCCAGTTTTTAAAATATTCTTATCTTCCTGAACTGAATAATTCTCCATATACTCACTTAAAACATACCTGATATACGAACTCATAGAAAGTCCTTTTGAATAAGCATGCTTTCTTATTTGTTCTTTCTTTTCCTGTGGTATTCGTAGTTTTAAGTGAGTGTTTTTTACTTCTTCTGTCATCCTAAAACCCCACAATCTCAATATGTTCAGTATTTCTACTGTTACTTAAAATAAAAAAAGATGTGGTTACAAATCTATATGTGTCCACAAATTGCACACAACTGTAGAAGTGAATTTTTCATAAAAAATTAGCACCCGTTCCGATAAGGAACGGGTGCTAATTATGTAAATTGTAAGGGGTTTTATATTTGTTTTGATTGATTATGTTTTATTTTACGCCATAATTCATTGATGTGTTTTTGAGTGTAGAGCATAAAGTCGCCAACCCAATCAGCATCCTTTTTATCTAACTCAATATAAATTACTTCAACAGGCTTGTGCCTAAACTTCTTCTTAAATCGATAAAATAAACTGCGCTTGCTACCCAAGAGCAGTCCTACATTATGCCATTGGTTTTTATACAATATTTTTAAATCTATCTTATTCTTGTAATCGTCAATAAAAGAATATTTAACCGCCTCAAACAAACCGCTTTCATTACTCATGAGATAAAAGTGGAAATCACGAATTAAAGAAGGATATGTTCTTAATATGCGGGAAATAAGACCGTCAAGACTTACAACAGTTACCACGTCATTATAAGTCACTTCAATCTTGTTCTCTGGCAAATACCCGAAATATTCTTCCTGATTTAAATATTCTTCTATCAAAATGGCTTCTGTTGGAACACTACCTGTATCATAAATTAAAGAATAGAATGTCAGGGCGATTGGTGGTAGTAGCAGGTTTTCAACCTGCTCGTCAACAACTCTCTTTTCGCCTGTATACTTCATTTCTTTTAATTTTTCTTCTAAAGTTTCACAAGTCAAGGATAACTCCTTGACTTGTCTGATATGGTCATTCCATATTTCTACATTCAAAACCATAATATCACCTAAATCTAACCTGCAAGCACAACTTAATTTTATACTCACCATTCTCTTTATAAATATCGAAGTAGTGATATTTTGAAGTAGAAGGCTTGTCAAAGTACGTGTAATCATACAAATATTGTTCAAAATCGGCTCTGTTATACAGATGATAACAAACAATACTACCGTCTGCTTTTACTGTTATATACCCACCATTTGCGTCCTCATTACCAAGCCAATCCGTACGCTCTGGTGTTAAACCCAAAGCCCAAGCACACAACAATTTTTTAAATTTATATGTGTACATCTCAACATTAGAGAAATTAAGTGGGTTGAGTTCCTTCATTTTCTCAATTATGTCCTTTGTATGCCTTAAACCATACTGATATGTATATAATACCATATAGTTCAGGAATGTAGGCATAATAGTATCAATGAATTGCAGATTTTCCGTAAACTGTTTTGATATACTATCTGTGTGCAGCTTAAAGGTGCAGTCTGCACGAGTTAAAGCATCCATTTTATCAATTAGTTTTGTCCTTGTATCTATGGCATTTACTTCCGCCATAAGTTCGTCAGTACAGCCCTCAATGGTGTAAATAAAATTAGTATTCTCACCAGGATTTATCAAAGTAGGATTTGCACCCAAATAGGACTTTATACTAAAACCACATACAGGACTAATCCCCGTATGAATATCATGTAATTGCAATGTTATATCTTCTTTTTTGGTTGAGTTTGCTTTTACCTTTTCACAATATACACCATTAAAGAAATCTTCTATACCATCTATTTCAAAGGCACGACTGCCTTTGGGTATTTCTCTATACAATTTTGCTACTATTTTTTCAAAATCTAACTTGTTGACTTCTTTTAACAGTTCTTCACCTTTATATATACGGATTACATCACCTGTATTGTAATCAATAGGCTGTCCTGCTGTTTCTTCACGAATGACCTTGATTACAGGGAAATATATTTCTTCAAGTTTATTAAGGTCTTTATCTGCTGCATAAAGAATACCAGAGCTCAAAATATAAGCAAAAGTATAGATTTCACTCCACTCGCCCTTATTATACTTCCACATCATCTAACACCGCCTTAATCTTCTCTGCTATGGCTTTGATAACGGGAACAGACACGCTATTACCAAACTGTTTATAAAGGTGAGTATCTGCAAGAGTGAGTTTGAATGTATCAGGAAAACCTTGCAACCTTGCCCACTCGCGAGGTGTCATTTTTCTTATACCCAAGTCATTTACTGTTCCCTTTATATGAGTAGTAGGAGTTAAGTCTTTTTGTCTTTTGTCAATAATCAAATTACGCTCTCTACCCATACCACCACAAACGATTGCGCCAGCAATATCATCAAGGTCACGAATTTCATAACCAAAACCATTGCCTTTACTTGCATGACGCTCTTTGTGATTGAGAAGGGTTTGCCAGTATGTAGTAGAAAGATAGTATTTAGAGGGGACAGGCTTTTCTTCCATAATATCTCTGATTGTTTTTGTTGCATCAGTAGGTTTAGGAAATTCAAAACCATCTACGCCCAAATCATTTCTAAATGCTACCATATATATTCTCTCACGATTTTGGGGAACACCAAAATCTTTTGAGTTTAATACTTCGTGATATACAGTATAGCCAATAGTTTCAAATGCCTCTTTTATAACTCTAAAGGTATGTCCTTTGTCATGATTTACCAAGTTCTTTACATTCTCGCAAAAGATTACTTTGGGTTTTCTATGCTCACAAATACGCACAACATCCATAAACAAAATACCGCGAGATTGTCCTTTATAAAGGTCTTTAAACCCCATTCTCTTACCAGCTAAAGAAAAGGCAACGCAAGGAAAACCTGCTAAACATATATCAAACTCTGGCACGTCTTGTTCTTCTATCTTTGTTATATCACCTGCTATTGCAGGACTATCACCAAAATTATCTGTGTAAGTCTTTTGGGCATACTCATCCCACTCACTTACAAAGACTGTCTCTATATCATCACCAAAAGCTTGGTCAAAACCCATACGAATTCCGCCAATTCCTGCAAACAAATCTATACTCTTATACTGCATTAGACCTTACTCCTTCCAAACGCAAATATACAGAATAAATTATATCATAACATTGTCCAGAAATCAATAAAAAACACCAAATTTACACATTATAAACAAAAACATACGGGAGTTTTCCGCGAAAACTCCCGTATGTTGTCTTAAACAGGGTATTATGGAACTATATACTTTTTATCACATCATCATGCAAACTTCACACACCACTCCTGACAAACAAAGGAAAAAACATTATATTTCCAAGTGTTTTAGGTTGTTTACCGTTTTCAAAGTTGTTATATATAGTATGTATAGTATATAGTGGTTCTTATTATTAATAACTCAACTGTCTAGATTTATTAATATACAAGAAAATTTATTAATATTTTTTCTGACAACTGTCCAAAATTATTTTTTATTTAATTAGAAAAGGTTGATTTGCAGCAAAAATATGGCTCTACTTTTTGCGGCAATATAAATTGCAAAAATATACCCATTAAACATTCTTTATAGATAAATGTCTCCGTTGATTGCTCCAACAGACAGCACTTATTTTTTCATGGCAGTAAATAAGGTGGTAGTGGGTTGCCTTCATGAAATAAAATTAATGACTGGTCAAAGAGTATTACTACTTTTTCTAAATTTTCTGTATCTGTTTTGCCTTTGTAGTTTTCTTTGATTTCCATTATATAATTATATAAAGTTATCCATTCAGGCTCAAACTCTCTATATTTTCTATAACCATGTGATATCCTAAACTTTGTGTGCTTTATAATGAAGTCTTGAAAAGTACAAGCAGGTAAACTTACTTCTTTTCTTTTTAGAGCAACAGAGTAAGTATGTTGTAATACCTCAAATGCTGGGTATGTAAAAACATAATCATTTAAATTTTCATAATCTTCAAAATCAAACATATTCACGCCTCAAAATCATCAGGTTCAAATCTTTCTCCCAACAGCAACTCGCGCCACGACCTGTTAAGTACAGAAAAGGTTGCATCAAAGGTCAACATTTGTTGGAGTTCAAGCAGGCTGTCTATTGGTTGCAGGATGGTTTGGTCTAACATCACTCTCTGCGCTGGTGTTAAACTACCTATAAGAGCAGTAACAGCATCATCTAACTGTGCTTTTGTCCTTTGGTACTCAAAGTTCAAGTGTGGTTGACTGTGCTCCTTTACTTCACACCATAACATATCTTTTACACTCATAAAATCATCTCCTTTATATATAATAGGGTCTCAATTGTACCGTGCTTATATGTCTGAAGTCAAGAAAAAAGGCGAAAACAGATTTTCTGTTTTCGCCTTAAAAGCCTTATATTCTGCCAAATTCAATGCACCACACCAACCTACACTTATACTTAATACTGTATGTACTGTCGATTTCGAAACACCAAACCTTTTTGCAGCATTTCGCACAGTGGCCTTGTTTTCCACAATAAATTCAGCCAGCATCAAGCACCTTTTTAATATATAATCTTTCATAACAACACACCTCGCATTTTCAATATATGAAGTGTGTTGTTATGTTATGAGTAAATTTATTTCACCACCTTATAAGCCAGTCAATAATACCACCGAATTCTTTTGCATTGGTATAACAAAGCTTTGCAAGACTTTTGGCGGCAATTTTGCTTCGGCTGCCTAAACGGCAATACACTAAAATCAACTTATCCTTATCAGGCAACATTTGTTCTGCTTTGTTTTCAATTTCTGTATAAGGAATTAAGATTTTACCCAGGATATTGTCTGCATAAAAGGAAGCTTTTTGTGCCATTTTTCCGGATAATCCATAACAAAATTAAATCTGAATTTTTATCCCTTACCTCTTGTTTTAACATAGCTTGCTTCCCATAAATTCTTTATTAAATTCCCTCAATTTTCTCTAAGATACCATCAAGCCATGTTTCATTAAACAGCTCCACCAATCCTTTGTCTACTGAAGCTGCCAGATGGGGATCAACGGGTATTTTTGCAATAGTATCAATGCTATACTTATCAGCCACTTCTTCAATACGGCTTTCGCCGTAAATATAATGCTTTTTACCGCAGTCAGAGCATTCAAAATAAGACATATTCTCAACAATACCCACAATTGGAACACTCATCATCTGCGCCATTTTAACAGCTTTTCCAACTATCATGGAAACCAAATCCTGCGGTGATGTTACAACTACGATACCGTCAATCAGGATTGACTGAAAAACTGTCAGCGGAACATCGCCCGTTCCCGGAGGACAGTCAATAAACATTAAATCAACATCGCCCCATATAACATCTGTCCAAAACTGTTTAACAGTGCCTGAAATTACAGGTCCGCGCCATACAACCGGACTTGTTTCGTCTTCCAAAAGCAAATTGATAGACATAAGCTCTATGCCTGTTTTTGTTACCACAGGAAAAATTCCGTCATCATTACCCGTGGCACGCTCTGTTATTCCAAAGCTTTTAGGAATTGAAGGGCCTGTTATATCCGCATCAAGAATTGCACTTTTGTGCCCGTTCCTTTGAGCAAGCACACTAAGAAGCGATGTTATCAAAGATTTTCCCACTCCGCCCTTACCTGACACAACAGCAATTACTTTTTTTACACTTGATTTTTCATTAACCGGAACCAAAAAGCTTTCAGGCTCCTTACTTGAACAGCTACTACTACAACTGTTACAATCATGACTACAACCCACATTTATTACCTCTTTTCAAATAAATTCTACTATATATTACACCCAAATGCAAAAAAAGTCAAGGGCAGTATATATAATTACATAAAATAATCCATCATAATTTTACTTCATTAACAATATTACCTTCAAAAAAGTTTTTCACATTATCCATAGTTGTTCTTGCAATATTTGAAATTGCTTCTTTTGTAAAAAATGCTTGATGGGATGTTACCAAGACATTTGGCATTGATATAAGGCGTGAAAGGCAGTCGTCTAAAACTATAGTGTCAGAATAATCTTCAAAAAACAAATCTGATTCTTCTTCATACACATCAAGGCCTGCCGCTCCTATTTTACCGTCTTTTATTGCATCCAAAAGAGCCTCTGAATCAATAAGCTTTCCGCGGGAGGTATTAATTATAACCACGCCGTCTTTCATATTGGAAATACTTTCTTTGTTTATTATATACTTTGTTTTCTCAGTAAGCGGGCAGTGAAGTGAAACTATATCCGACTTTTCACAAAGAGTTTTAAAATCTGTGTATTCTATATTACTGTCAGATGCAGGATACGGGTCATAGCCAATAACTTTCATTCCAAAACCTGTGCAGATTTCTGCAAATACTCTACCTATTTTTCCTGTTCCCACAACACCGACAGTTTTTCCATGCAAATCAAAACCTAAAAGTCCGTTAAGACTGAAGTTAAAATCTCTTGTTCTTATATATGCCCTGTGCAGCTTGCGGTTAAGCATCAGAATCATACCCATGGCGTGCTCTGCAATGGCATAGGGTGAATACGCAGGCACACGAAGCACAGTTATTTTATCTTTACAGCTTTTAATGTCTACATTATTATAGCCTGAGCATCTTAGAGCAATAACCTTTACTCCCGATTTATATAGAAGATCAATAACTGTTTTATCAAGCTTATCGTTAACAAAAATGCACACCGCCTCACAACCTGCAAGCATTCTTGCACTGTCCTGATTAAGCTTACTTTCAAAATATTTTATTTCTATACCATACTCATCTTTGATTTCATTAAACTGTGCTTCGTCATAAGGTTTTGTGTCAAAAAATGCAATTTTTTTCATAGTTAAAAATCCTTTCTCTTTTTATTTTTATACACAAATTTATTTTCTCTTTCATAAAAAATATTTATACATATAAAAATTTCTTTTTGGTATACTAAAGCTGAAATAATCAAGCAGAAAGGATAAAAAAGATATGAAACATATGTCAAAAGACGACTATAAAATTTTTTCCGATTCCTTTGCCCCTAAATCCCCCATTTTAAAAAATGTTTTCTTTGCATTTTTAACGGGCGGTCTTATATGCACTATCGGCCAGCTTTTTTTAGACCTTTACAAAAGTTTTGGTATTCCCGAAAACAATGCCGCATCTTTGGTCAGCATAACGCTTATTTTTATTGGCGGTATTTTAACGGGCTTTAATATATATGATAACATTGCAAAGGTTGCAGGTGCAGGAATAATAGTTCCCATAACCGGCTTTGCAAATTCAATAGTTTCGCCTGCTATGGAATTTAAAAGTGAAGGCTTTATTTTAGGTATGGCAGCAAAAATGTTTACTATTGCAGGCCCAGTGCTTGTGTTTGGCATCTGCTCGTCATTTTTTGCAGGTATTGTGGCGCTTATTTTTAAGCTTTAACAAAAAAACATCGGACTTTGAAGATTTAATCAAAATCCGATGTTTTTACTTTTAATCAATCATTAAATATTTTTTCGCTGTGTTTATTTCATCCTTTGTGGGCGGCTTAATATCTTTTAACGGATACTCTATTCCAAGCTGCTCCCATTTAAACACCCCAAGGGTATGATATGGCAAAAGCTCTGTTCTTTCCACGCCTTTGAGTGTTTTTATAAATTTGCCAAGAGCAATCAAGCTTTCTTTACCATCGGTTACACCGGGCACAAGCACATGGCGTATCCACATTTTTTTGCCTTGGTCTGACAAATATTCAGCCATTTTTAAAATATTTTCATTTCCAAAGCCCGTAAGCTCTTTATGTGCTTTTGAATCAAATTCCTTTAAATCCAAAATCACAAGGTCTGTGACCTCTAAAAGCTTATCAAACTTTTCTAAATATTCTTTTGATTCGCAAAACGGCTGACCCGAGGTATCAATAGCAGTGTGTATCCCTTTTTCCTTAAGGCACCTAAAAAGCTCTGTCACAAATTCAATCTGCAAAAGAGGCTCGCCGCCTGAAACCGTAACCCCACCGTTTTTACCCCAATAGGATTTATAACGCATTGCCGTTTTTACAAGGGTATCAACATCGTATTCATCAGCACCCTCACTGCTCCATGTTTCAGGATTATGGCAATACTTGCAACGCATAGGGCAGCCCTTTAAAAACACAATAAACCTTACGCCCGGCCCGTCTGCAGAGCCAAAGCTTTCCAGGGAGTTTACCCTGCCCTTACAGTACATCATGGAATGTACGCTTAACAACATCCATCTGCTGTTCATGTGTTAAATCAATAAACTTAACCGCATAACCTGATACACGGATTGTAAAGTTTGCATATTCAGGCTTTTCAGGATGTTCCATGGCATCAAACAGTTTTTCAATACCAAATACATTTACATTCATATGATGTGCACCACGGCTGAAGTAACCATCAAGAATTGAAACAAGGTTAGCCGCTCTTTCTTCTTCTGTGTTACCAAGAGCTGAGGGGTTAACTGTCTGAGTATTTGAAATACCGTCAAGTGCCCAGTGATAAGGAAGCTTTGCAACTGAGTTACATGATGCAAGCATGCCGTTCTGCTCTGCTCCGTAACTGGGGTTTGCACCGGGGGCTAAAGGTGCGCCTGCTCTTCTGCCGTCAGGCATATTTCCTGTTGCCTTACCATATACAACATTTGATGTAATTGTAAGAATTGATGTTGTAGCCTCTGATTCACGGTATGTGTGATGCTTTTTGAGCTTTTCAAGGAAGGTCTTTAATAGCCATACTGCAATATCGTCTGCTCTGTCATCATCGTTACCGTATTTGGGAAAATCACCCTGAGGGTCAAAATCCACCGCAATGCCTGTTTCAGGGTCACGGATAACTCTCACCTTTGTGTGCTTGATAGCACTAAGTGAGTCAACAACATGTGAAAAGCCCGCAATACCTGTTGCAAAGGTTCTTCTTACATCTGTGTCAATAAGTGCCATTTCAGCAGCTTCGTAGTTATATTTATCATGCATATACTGAATTACGTTTAATGTATTAACGTAAAGGCCTGCAAGCCAATCCATCATAACATCAAACTTCTCGATTACTTCATCATAATCAAGCCATTCCCCTTCAATCGGCTTAAAGGGAGGTGAAACCTGCTCACCTGATTTCATATCTATACCGCCGTTAATTGCATAAAGTAAGCATTTTGCAAGGTTAGCTCTTGCACCGAAGAACTGCATTTCCTTACCTGTCTGAGTTGCAGATACACAGCAGCATATAGCGTAATCGTCGCCCCATTCAACACGCATAACATCGTCATTTTCATACTGAACAGAGCTTGTTCTTACAGAAATTTCTGCCGCATACTTTTTAAATGCTTCAGGCAAATTCTCTGAATAAAGAATTGTCATATTCGGCTCAGGTGCAGGACCCATATTCTCAAGAGTATGCAAGAAACGGAAATCATTTTTTGTTACAAGGCTTCTTCCGTCCTGACCGATACCTGCAATAGCCAATGTAGCCCATACGGGGTCACCGCTGAATAATTCATTGTATGACGGCACTCTTGCAAATTTAACCATTCTGAATTTCATTACAAGATGGTCAATAAGCTCCTGTGCTTCTGTTTCTGTTAAAATTCCTTTTTCTATATCACGCTGAATATAAATATCAAGGAAGGTTGAAACTCTGCCCACGCTCATTGCCGCACCGTTCTGAGTTTTAATTGCAGCAAGATAACCGAAATACAACCACTGAACAGCTTCTCTTGCATCCTTTGCAGGAACTGAAATATCAAAGCCATAACTTTTTGCCATTTCTTTCATTCCAATAAGAGAATTAATCTGCATAGAAACCTCTTCACGCAGACGAATAACCTTATCTGTCATTGTAGAGCCTTCCATTTCAAGCAAATCATTTTTCTTAGCTTCAATAAGTGCATCAATACCATAAAGCGCAACACGTCGATAGTCACCTACAATTCTTCCTCTGCCGTATGCATCCGGAAGACCTGTTATAATCTTATTATGACGCGCTTTTTTCATCTCTGTTGTATACGCATCAAAAACACCTTGGTTATGAGTTCTTGAATACTCTGTAAAAATCTTGTGAAGCTCGGGAGCCGGTGTATAGCCGTTTGTTGTGCAAGCCTGCTCAGCCATTTTTATTCCGCCGAAGGGCATAAATGCTCTCTTAAGCGGCTTATCTGTCTGTAGACCAACAACCTTCTCTAACTCCTTCATAGATTCGTCAATATATCCTGCCCCATAAGCTGTAAGTGTAGAAACAACCTCTGTTTCCATATCAAGAACTCCGCCATTGGCACGCTCCTGCTTTTGCAATTCCTGCAATTTATCCCATAGCTTATCGGTTGCCTCCGTTGGCCCTGCAAGGAAAGAAGAGTCACCGTAATAGGGAGTATAATTCTTCTGGATGAAATCTCTTACATTAATTTCCTCTTTCCAGACACGGCCTTCAAAGCCTTCCCATTCCTTAAAATTTACCATATCATTACCAACCTTTCTGCCCTTATTAAAAAATTTTCCTTTACTTTGTAAATCAAAAAATCTTTTTCTTAATCAGGCAAACAAACTTTTAACTTCCATGCACGGGCACAAGCCCTGCATAAAAATATTTCTACATAAATGATTCTTCCTTATAAATTAATCTTATAAAGAATTGCTTTTGCTATACTGTTTTTAAAGTTAGCCTCTGCTAACTGCTTTTATAATAGCATAAACACTATAACTCGTCAATAGGTTTTGTAAAATTTTTCATGCTTTTTCATACTTTCAGCACAGCGCAAAAAATCCGAAGGTAAAACTCACATTTTTTTATGCCCTATTTAGTTTATTATCTCACATATGTCCTATCCATTAGAGTATTATAGCATAAAAAGCAATTCCCGTCAACAGATTTGAAAAGTTACTTTTTTAACAATCCTTCAAAGCCTCCCGACTCCCGTTTTTTATGTAAAAATACTCAATTAATTTCAATTTTTTCTTTAAAAATATGTATATATTATCTTTTGATTTAATCACTGCATACTCTTTTTTAATATTTGGTTGAATTTTTTTTGTTTTAGTGATATACTGATACTGATTTTTATATGAAACGGAGAAATAAATTATTTATGACAAAAGCAGAAATTGCGACCCAAAGCATAATAAAACGATACAGAAAATATCTCTGGAGCAAATTCACTAAGGCACTAAAGGAATATAAGCTTATAAATGCCGGTGATAAAGTGTGCGTGTGTATTTCAGGCGGAAAAGATTCAATGCTTATGGCAAAATGCATTATGCATCTTGAAAAATATTCAAATATTCCCTTTTCAGCAGAGTATGTGGTTATGAATCCAGGGTATAACCAAAAAAATTTAGACCGTATAATCTACAATGCCGGACTTTTGGAAATTCCCATAAAGATAGTTGACAGTAATATTTTTTCAGTCGTTGACAAAAGCGATAAAAACTCAGGCTCACCCTGTTATCTTTGTGCAAGAATGCGAAGAGGATGTCTTTACAATATAGCAAAGGACTTGGGCTGTAACAAAATTGCCTTAGGTCACCACTATGATGACGTTATTGAAACAATACTTTTAAGTATGCTATACGGAGGAGAATATAAAACAATGATGCCAAAGCTTCATTCAACAAATTTTGAAAATATGGAGCTTATCCGTCCCCTTTATTACATAAGGGAAGACGATATTATTCAGTGGGCAAAATTTAACGAGCTTGAATTTATAAGATGCGCCTGCCGTTTTACAGAAAACCTTGAAAATCAAGGCAATCGCTCCGATTTTGAGTCTGACTCAAAAAGACTGGAAATAAAAAATCTTATAAAACTTCTTCACAAAAAAAATCCAAATGTTGAATTTAACATATTCAAAAGCTCCTATAATGTAAATATGGGAGCAATAATCGGTTATAAAGACGATAAAGGAAATAAACATAATTTTTTAGATGACTACTATTTATAAATTTTAAATGCAAGAAGAATGGAATATTGAAGAAACAATTTCCGTTTTTCCGTAATTATCATAAACACTTGATTTTACAATTCAAGTATGATAAAATATTGGCAGTATTGGTTTTTTAAAAATTTTAAAATAATGAAAGAGGTAAAATTAAGTGAAAATTGCATTAATTAACGAAAACAGCCAAGCGGCTAAAAATCCCATAATTGTTGAAACATTAAAAAAAGTTGTTGAGCCTTTAGGCCATGAGGTGCATAACTACGGTATGTATTCTGCTGACGACGCTGCTCAGCTTACATATGTTCAGGTTGGTATTTTAACCGCAATTTTAATTAACTCAAAAGCTGCTGACCTTGTTATAACAGGTTGCGGCACAGGTGAAGGTGCAATGCTTGCAGCTAACAGTTTCCCGAATGTTCTTTGCGGTCATGTGGTTGACCCCACAGATGCTTATCAGTTTACTCAGGTAAACGATGGTAATGCAATCGCACTTCCCTTTGCAAAAGGATGGGGATGGGGCGCTGAGCTTAACCTTCAGTATGTGTTTGAAAAGCTTTTTGTGGAAGAATGGGGTCAGGGTTATCCAAGAGAAAGAGCCGTGCCCGAGCAGAGAAACAAAAAGATTTTAGACGAAGTTAAAAAGGTTACTCATGTTGATATGCTTACAATTCTTAAAAATCTTGATCAGGACCTTTTAAGGGGTGCTGTAAGCGGAGAAAAGTTTAAAGAGCTTTTCTTTGCAAACTGCAAAGATGACGAAATTGCAGCATACCTCAAATCTATTTTAGATTAACAAAAACATAATAAGGGGATGAAAAATTCATCCCCTTTAAATCTAACAGAGGTACACAATTATGAACGTATACGATTTTGATAACACAATATACAAAGGCGATTCCACCTTTGATTTTTACCGTTTCTGCCTTTGGAGGCATCCTAAAATTTTTTTGCTTATTCCAAAGCTTCTTGCAGATTTTATTAAGTTTAAAGTGTTAAAGAAATTTTCAAAAACTCATTTTAAAGAGCAGATGTATAAATTTCTTTTATATGTTCCCGATATTGATTCAGAGCTTAATATTTTCTGGGATAAAAATATACACAAAATAAAGGATTTTTATAAAAAAGAAAAAAAAGCAGATGACGTTATTATTTCAGCATCTCCTGAATTTCTTGTTATTCCTGCCTGTCAGAGAATCGGCATAAAACATGTTATGGCATCAAGGGTTGATAAAAAAAGCGGAAAATATGACGGGCTTAATTGCCATGGCGAAGAAAAGGTGGTTCGCTTTTATGAGATTTTTCCCCATGGCGTTATAGACTGCTTTTACTCTGATTCATATTCAGACACTCCTCTTGCCAAACTTGCCGCAGAAAAAAGCTATATGGTAAAAGGCGATAAGCTTTTGGATTGGTAAACAAAAAAACACACATCACATATAATTTGATGTGCGTTTTTTTTTGATTTTCAGAGGCTTTCTCCCGTCTGAACCTCTGTATCATTTTATTTTTAAAGATACATTTGACGGATTTTCAGGCACTTGTTTTTTTTAACCATCATCCAAAAGAAAGTTCTTCTTCCTGCAAGGCCAACCACTTTTTTAATTTCATGGCGCACTCATAATAGCCTGGGCCACTTTTATTCCGTCAGATGCGGCACTCATAATTCCACCTGCATATCCGCCGCCTTCGCCGCAGGGGTATAGTCCTTTTATGGTGATTGATTGAAAATCCTGCCCTCTTATAATTCTTACTGGTGAAGATGACCTTGTTTCAACACCGGTTAAAATTGCATCAGCACTTTTAAAGCCTTTAATTTTTTTATCAAAATCATCAAATGCATATTTTATACTCTCACTCACAAACTGTGGCAGACATTCCCTTAAATCTGCAAATTCTACCCCCGGCTTATAAGTAGGAATCACACTTTTAAATTCCTTTGAAACAGTGCCGTTTAAAAAATCGCCCAAAAGGCTGACAGGTGCTTTAAAATTACCGCCGCCAAGCTCGTATGCTTTTTTCTCCCACTTTCTTTGAAAATACATTCCGTCAAGTGGGCTGCCATCTTCAAAATCTACAGGGCGCACATCGCAAAGAATTGCCGCATTTGCATTTTTCCCGTCACGGGCGTGATAACTCATTCCGTTTGTGACAACGCCATTTTCCTCACTTGCCGCTCCAACTACAACCCCACCGGGGCACATACAAAAGCTGTATACTCCCCTGCCATTTTTAAGGTGAGTCCATATTTTATATTCTGCCGCTCCAAGAGTTTTTTCTTTATAAAAATCTCCAAACTGTGCTTTATTTATAAATTCCTGAGTATGTTCAACTCTTACACCTATGGCAAAGGCTTTTGCCTGCATTGCCGCACCTTTTTTATAAAGCATTTCAAATGTATCTCTTGCACTGTGACCACTTGCCATGACCAAAGCATCACAAGCTATCTCTTCACCATTTTCAAGCACAACTGAGCAAATTTTATTATCTTTCGTTTCAATATCCGCCAGTTTTGTATTAAACAAAACTTTTCCGCCAAGATTCATTATCTCATTTCGGATATTTACTATAACCTTTCTTAGTAAATCTGTTCCTATATGTGGTTTTGCCATATACGAAATTTCCTCGGGTGCGCCGTTAGAGATGAATGTATCTGTAACATACTTAAGCCTGATATCGCTTACCCCTGTGTTAAGCTTGCCGTCAGAAAATGTTCCTGCGCCTCCCTCTCCAAAGGCAATATTTACGTTTTTGCAAAATTTTCCTGACAAAAAGAAATCATTAACCTTTTTTGTGCGCTCATCCATTGATGCTCCTCTTTCAATTACAACAGGCTTTATGCCTCCTCTTGCAAGAACAAGAGCACAAAACAGCCCCGCAGGCCCCATGCCGCAAACCACAACTTTTTTATTTTTATCCTTTGCTTTTCCTATATCAAAAACAGGGGTATCACATTTAAAAATATCTCCCGGTTCTTTTTTTAAAATTTGATTTTCCTTATTTGAGTCCTTTAATTCAACCAAAACACTGTAGCTTATTTTAATCTGATTTTTCTTTCTTGCATCAATGCTTCTTTTAAAAATCTTTATTTCTTTTATATCCTTTGACTTAAGTGACAGTTTTTTTAAAACCTTAAACTTAAGATTTTCAAAGCTGTCCTCAGCCGGATTTAATGTAACGGAATTAATTTTAAGCAAATTTACTCACTCCCGTCAGAATTTTATGAAATTGAGCAGTACCATTATTAACGGTATTGTGAATATAGAAAAGAGCGTGTTTATAGAAACGATTTCCGATGCGTACGCTGCATCCATATCGTATTTTGCAGCAAAAAGCGCCGATGCAGTTGCACAAGGACAAGCCGCAGTTATAATAACTGCCGTCATAATACTGTCTTCAAGTCCAAATATTCTACCAATAAGTATTGAAATAACAGGAATAAACAAAAGCCTTAATACTGATATTAAATAAAGCTTTTTATTAAGTATTGCCTTTTTAAAATTAACGTCTGATAAAAATACACCTAAAAGCACCATTGCAACCGGAGTATTAAGAGCTGACATATAATCAACTGCAGAAAACAATACTCCCGGCAAACGCCATCCGGTTAAAAACAATATCATGCCTATAACAACACCCACAATACCGGGCGTTGTTATAATTTTTACAGCCGAAAGACTGTTTTTATCTCCCGTAAACTGAAAAAGGCCGTGACTCCAAGAAAGAATCGTAAACACCACAAGGTATGCCGAACCAAAGAAAACGCCGTCCGCTCCAAGAGCTGCTTGCAAAAGCGGTATTGCCATAAAGCCGCAGTTAGAGTAAACAACTAAAAATCTTTCTATTCGGTATCTATAGTCTTGTTTCTTTTTTATTATAATATTTGCCAAAATTATTGCCACAATATGGATAGCAAGAGAAAACACAAGGCATTTTAAAAGGCCTATAGCAAGTTCGGGTTCGAAATCCTTGCTGTATGATTTTATAAGCACACAAGGAGTTACCACCATCATCAAAAGATTTGAAAGCTCTTTTGAGCCTCCTTTTGTAAACATCTTAAACTTTGTTATCACATATCCTGTGATAATAAGCAAAAACATTATTATTACCTGATTTGCAACAACACCTGCAATTTCCATAAATTTTTCACTTCCTTCTTTAAATAACCTAACTTTGCTTCAAAATTATATAAGAGGTGCACTCAACACCTCTTGTATAACATCCTTTATTTGTGATAAAGTGATTTTGTCTGATATTTGGGCTCGCATGTTATATTTACACCCAAAGACTTAAACACATTTATATCAACTTCAGATAAAACAACAGATGAATGAACCTGAAGTCCCTTTAAATTTTTGAGTTGTGCCATTGCGTCCCTTGCAAGACGGCTTGCCGGGGCACACACAGAAAGCGCAATCAAAATTTCATCTAAGTGAAGACGGGGATTACTGTTGCCCAGGTGATTTACCTTAAGGTCAGACACCGGCTCAATAACTGACGGTGAAATAAGCTCTACCTCATCATCAATTCCGGCAAGATATTTAAGTGCATTTAAAAGCATTGATGCAGATGCACCTAAGAGGTTTGATGTTTTACCCGTAATTATAACTCCGTCAGGCATTTCAATCGCCGCCGCAGGCATACCTGTTTTTTCCTGCTTTTTAAGAGCAGCACCGCACACCTTTCTGTCTTCAGTCGAAACCGAAAGTTGACGCATAAGCATATCAATAGTTGAAACCTCGGTATCGTCTTTATTTGATTTAAGCCTGTCCACAAGGGCATCATAATAGCGGCGCACAACCTCCTGCTTTGCTGCATTGCACACAACCTCGTCATCTATTATACAGTTACCTGCCATATTAACACCCATATCCGTAGGTGATTTATATGGGCAGCTGCCGTAAATTTTTTCAAACATTGCCTTAACCACAGGATAAATTTCAACATCTCTGTTGTAATTTACTGCAGTTTCGCCATAAGCTTCAAGGTGGAAGGGGTCTATCATATTAACGTCTTTTAATTCTGCAGTTGCCGCTTCATAAGCAATATTAACGGGGTGTTTTAACGGAAGATTCCACACAGGGAATGTTTCAAACTTTGCATATCCTGCATTTACACCGCGCTTATGATCATGATAAAGCTGGGAAAGACACGCTGCCATTTTACCGCTTCCGGGACCGGGAGCGGTAATTACAACAAGGGGTTTTGTTGTTTTAATATAATCATTTTTACCATAGCCTTCGTCGCTTACAATTTTTGCAACGTCATAGGGATAGCCCTCAATTGAATAATGGTGATATACACTTATATCGATATTCTTAAGCCTTTTTTCAAATTCAACGGCACCCGGCTGAGACATAAAGCGTGTCAAAACAACACTTCCCACGTAAAGTCCCATTTTATCAAAAGCATCAATAAGCCTTAAGGTATCCTGCTCATAAGTAATACCCAAATCGCCTCTTTTTTTACTTTTTTCAATGTCACCGGAATTAATTGCAATCACAATTTCAACGTGCTCAGCAAGCTGAGTAAGCATTCTTATTTTACTGTCCGGTTTAAATCCGGGAAGAACTCTTGATGCGTGATAATCATCAAAAAGCTTTCCTCCAAACTCAAGATAAAGCTTATCTCCGAAAGATGCAATGCGCTTTTTTATCTGTTCTGACTGCATCGCAATATATTTTTCGTTATCAAAGCCCACTTTCATTTCCTACACCCCCGAAATATGTTAAAATCAATCATTTGAAATATTGCCTTTATCTGACTTTTCCCCTTAAATATAAAGCCATTATTTATTTTTTACATTAATTCTATTTAATGCACGCTTAAGCTTATATTCTGCCATTTTCCACTCGGCATCGCCTTTTTTATGTTTTTCAAGTCTTCCCTGTGCTTTTTTTAAAGCACGCTCTGCACGCTTGGCATCTATGTCATCTGCCCATTCAAAAGTAGATGCAACAACTGTTGTATCGCCGCCTGATACACTTATCATTCCGCCGGCAAGTGCACCTGAGCGCGTTTTACCGTCAGCATAAGTAATTCTTGCTTCGCCTACTGCGAGCGGCGCAACATAATTTGCATGCCTTGCCATTATTCCTACATCCCCCACAGTAGTTCTTACAACAATTCTTTTTACTTCGCCGTCAAAACAAATACCGTCAGGCGTTACTATTTTAAGGTTAACTTCAGCCAATTTTCAAAGCCTCCTTTATTTACCTGCTTTTTGAACAGCTTCCTCTATTGTTCCCACAAACAGAAACGCTGATTCAGGTAAATCATCGTGCTTACCTTCAATGATTTCTTTAAAGCCTCTGATTGTTTCCTTAACAGGAACGTATTTACCCTGCATACCGGTAAACTGTTCTGCCACGCTGAAAGGCTGTGAAAGGAAGTTTTGCACCTTTCTTGCACGGGATACTGTAAGCTTATCGTCTTCTGAAAGCTCGTCCATACCCATAATGGCAATAATATCCTGAAGTTCTTTATATCTTTGCAAAATTCTCTGAACTCCTCTTGCTGTTTCGTAATGCTCAATTCCCACCACATCAGCAGACAAAATGCGTGATGTTGACTCAAGCGGGTCAACCGCAGGATAAATACCGATAGATGCAATCTGCCTCGAAAGAACGGTTGTTGCATCAAGATGGGCAAATGTTGTTGCCGGTGCTGGGTCTGTAAGGTCATCGGCAGGCACATAAACTGCCTGAACAGATGTAATAGAGCCTTTTTTTGTTGATGTAATTCTTTCCTGCAAAGCACCCATTTCCGTTGCCAGTGTCGGCTGATATCCAACGGCTGAGGGCATACGTCCGAGAAGCGCTGAAACCTCACTTCCAGCCTGAGTAAATCTGAATATATTATCAATAAACAACAAAACGTCCTGACCTTCTCTGTCACGGAAGTATTCTGCCATTGTAAGCCCTGAAAGCGCAACTCTCATTCTTGCACCCGGTGGCTCATTCATTTGACCATATACAAGTGCGGTTTTATTTATAACGCCGGACTCTTTCATTTCGTTGTAAAGGTCATTACCCTCTCTTGTTCTTTCACCAACTCCTGAAAATACCGAAATACCGCCGTGCTGCTTTGCAACGTTATTGATAAGCTCCATAATAAGCACTGTTTTACCAACGCCCGCACCGCCAAACAAGCCGATTTTACCGCCCTTTGCATATGGACAGATAAGGTCAACTACCTTTATACCTGTTTCAAGTATTGATGTGGTGCTCTCCTGCTCGTCATAAGCAGGAGCCTTTCTGTGTATACTCCATTTTTCTTCTGTTTCAGGTGCCGGCATGTTATCAACCGGCTCACCTAAAAGGTTAAAAATTCTTCCCAAAGTTTCTTTTCCAACCGGAACCTTTATTGCCTCACCGGTATCGTAAGCGTCAATACCGCGCACAAGGCCATCAGTCGAGCTCATAGCAATACAGCGCACAATATCGTCACCGACGTGCTGCGCTACCTCTGCCACCATTTTGTTGCCGTCATGCTCTATTTCAACAGCATTCAAAAGATTAGGCAGATGTCCGTTTTCAAATTTTATATCAAGTACAGGGCCGATAACCGAAATTACCTTGCCCACGTTTTTCTTTTCCACTAAACGCTCACTCCTTTTAAAATTACGCTAAAATATTTTATTTAAGCGCTTCTGCTCCCGAAACAATTTCGGTAAGCTCCTGAGTAATCGCCGCCTGTCTTGCACGATTATACTTTAAATTAAGCGATTCTATCATTTCGCCTGCATTTTTATTTGCAGACTCCATCGCATTTCTTCTTGCAGCAAATTCTGAAGCCTGAGCCTCACACAATCCGCCGTAAATAACACCTGCAATATATTCAGGTACTATTTTTGCAAAAACCTCTGTCACACTCGGTTCGTAAATTATAAGCTCACTGTTGGACTCATTCTCGCCTTCACCATCATAAACAATTGGAAGCACCTGCTCAAATTCAGGCACTTGGCTTAAAACAGAAACAAACTTTGTGTAAACTATATAAAGCTCACCAAAAGCACCATCTTTAAAAAGATTTGCCAAAAGCATTCCTATCTCACTGCAGTCAGCTATGCTTACATCCTCTGCTATGGTGTAATCTTCGTTTAACAATTCAATACCGCGTCTTGTAAAATACTCCCCTGTTTTTCTGCCTATGGGAAACACGCAGTATTCTTCATCCCCTGCAATTGCCGAAACGCTCTTTAAAACATTGCTGTTATATCCGCCGGCAAGCCCGCGGTCACCTGAAATAACAACAAAGCATCTTTTCTTTGAACCATTGTTTCTTGTGTAAACAGATGAAAAATCACTGTTTCCTTTAGCAATATCATCAATTGTTTTTTTAAGAATCTCAAAATACGGACGTGTAAGAAGAGCTCTGTCCTTTGCACGGCGAAGCTTTGACGTTGCAACAAGCTCCATAGCTTTTGTAATCTGCATGGTGCTTGATACACTTTTTATTCTGTTTTTTATATCCTTCATTGAGGTTGCTGCCATGTTAACCTCTCCTTAACTATTTTAAAAACTTTTCTGTGAATTCACTTATCGCCTTTTTAAGAGCTTCTTCCGTCTTCTTTGATAAGTCACCTGTTTTAACAATGGTTTCCAAAACAGAAGAATAAACACCTGTTACATATTCAAAAAGCCCCTGCTCATAAGTCTTTACATCTTCTACAGCTACATCTTTTAAATAATCATTTGTAACAGCATATATTATTACAATCTGCAATTCAACCGGAACAGGCTCATTTCTTCCCTGTTTTAATACTTCTACTATACGCTTACCCTGCTCAAGACGAATCTTTGTGTCATCATCCAAATCAGAGCCAAACTGTGCAAAGCTTGCAAGCTCACGATACTGTGAATACAAAAGCTTCAATTTACCTGAAACCTTTTTCATTGCTTTTATCTGTGCATTACCACCAACACGTGATACTGATATACCTGGGTTAACCGCAGGCATAACGCCACTGTGAAAAAGCTCAGTTTCCAAAAATATCTGACCATCTGTTATAGATATAACGTTCGTCGGAATATATGCAGATACGTCACCTGCCTGAGTTTCTATAATGGGAAGCGCAGTAATTGAACCGCCACCATATTCAGGTGCAATTCTTGCCGCACGCTCCAACAATCTTGAATGAAGATAGAAAACATCACCGGGATACGCTTCTCTTCCCGGAGGACGACGAATCAAAAGTGACAATGCACGATATGCAACCGCATGCTTTGACAAATCATCATATATAATAAGCACGTCCTTGCCTTTATACATAAAGTATTCACCCATTGCACAACCTGCATAAGGTGCAATATACTGCATGGGTGCAAGCTCGGATGCAGTAGCCGAAACTACAATTGTATAATCCATTGCACCATTTTTTTCAAGTGTATCAACTAATTGAGCAACAGTAGACCTTTTCTGCCCGATTGCAACATAAATACAAATAACGTTTTGCCCTTTCTGGTTTATAATTGTATCGGTTGCAATAACTGTTTTACCGGTCTGACGGTCACCAATAATAAGCTCTCTCTGACCTCTGCCTATAGGTATCATGGAGTCAATAGCCTTAATACCTGTCTGCAAAGGCACAGACACGCTTTTTCTTTCTATAATACCAGGTGCGTTACACTCAATAGGACGCATACCATCGGATTCAATAACACCTCTGCCATCAATAGGCTGACCCAAAGCATTAACAACTCTTCCTATAAGCTTTTCGCCAACAGGAACAGACACAACCTTGCCCGTACGCTTTACAACGTCGCCTTCTTTGATTTCGCCGTCACTACCCAATACAACAACGCTTACGAAATCTTCTTCAAGGTTTAATGCCATTCCTGCCTCACCATTTGAAAATTCCAAAAGCTCGTTTGCCATACAGTTTTCAAGGCCATACACTTTGGCGATACCGTCACCTACTTCAATAACACTACCAGTTTCTTTCTGCTGTATTTTATTTTCATAGTTTTTAATCTGCTCTTTAATTATTTTACTTATTTCAGCCGATTTCAACTGCACTTATCTCACCATCCTGAATGCTTATATTATGCATTTAACTTTCTGGGCTTAAACCATTAAAATACTCTTTTTTAATGCCTCAAGTCTGCCTTTAACAGATGCATCAATCTGTGAATCTGAAAATCTTACAATAAGACCACCGATAACAGATTTATCTGTTTTGTATTCTGTCATAACAGTTTTCTTTGTCATTTCGTCAAGCTTTGCTTTAAGCTTTTCTTTTAAAGCATCGCTTAATTCAAATGCAGAAACAACCGTTACCTTTTCTATATTATTATCTTTATTATAGCTATTTTCATATTCGTTTCTTACATCAGAAACAACATTGAAAATTCTGTTTTTGGCAAGCAATTTTAAAAAGCTTAAAACATACTTGTCCACACTATTTAAAAAAGCGTCATCTAAAAGCTTTTCTTTTTCTTCAAACACCATATCAGGTGAATTTATAAGCTTTATATAATCCTTGTTTTCATTAATTGCACAGCATACGCAGTTTAAATCATTTAAAATCGCTTCTGCCTTCTGCTCGCCTGAAGCAAGGGAATACAACGCTTCTGCATAAGAAGCAGTATACTCTGCCATTAATTATCACCCATTTCATTTATGCATTTTTCCACAAGTCTCTCGTAATCAGATTCTTTAATCTCCTTTTCGATTACCTTTTCTGCAATGGCAACTGCCATATTTGCAATATCAGCCTTTGCTTCATCAAGCGCGACAGTTCTTTCCTGCTCAATACGCTCCTGTGCCGCCTGCTTAATTGCACTTACCTGTGCTTGTGTTTCATGCATTATTTTTTCCGAATTAAGCTGAGCAGTTTTTACCGCTTCGTTTAAGATGCTTGCTGCCTCCTGCTTTGCTTCGGAAAGCTTTTCGGTATAATCTTTTTCCATTTCCTCTGCTTTATGCTTTGACTCTTCTGCATCGGTATACATCTTATCTATCTCATTTTGCCTTTGGTCTATCATACTTTTGATAGGCTTAAACAAAAGCTTTTTCATAATAAATACCAATATGATAAGATTGACCCATGTGAAAATAAGAGTCCACACATCTATTGAAACAAACCCCAAATTCATGGAAAATCCTCCTGAAATTTTGTTTTAAGCCAAATTAGCTCATGAAAATCAGTACCATCGCTACAACAAGGCTGTAAATACCGGTTGACTCTGCTACCGCACAACCAAAAAGCATTGTTGATGTAATATCACTTTTTGCTTCAGGCTGTCTGCCAACTGCTTCACAGGCTTTACCTGCTGCAAATCCCTGACCAATACCTGGGCCAAGACCGGCTATCATAGCGATACCTGCACCTATATAAGCTGCTGCCTTTACAATTGCTTGTGTTAATTCCATAATTAAAACCTCCAAATTTTTTATTTTTTCTATTCTTTCGCATAGCGAATTAATATACAAAGTTAATTTTTATTCTGCTCCCGAAACAAACACCATAGTAAGCATGCTTATGATGTATGCCTGAAGAAAGCTTGAAAACACATCAAAATAAAGGGATAATACCGCCGGGATACCTATCTGAAAAAGCGGAACTCCTGATAAAAATGTGTTAGCCAAAACCAAATTGCTAAGTCCGGTAAGCGCACCATACACCAATGCTGAAATTACTATACCTGATGCAATATTACCAAAATGTCTGAACGCCATTGATATTGGATTTGCAAATTCACTTACAATATTAAGCGGCAATATAAACGGCATAGGCTCTATATAGCTTTTAAGCCAGCCTCCAACACCGTGAAGCCTGATATTATTAGCAATAGTCATAACACTTGCAAGTATTGCCCAACCAAGGGTTGTGCTTAAATCACCGGTCATTGCCCTTGCGCCAACAAGTCCCGAAAGGCTTCCGACCATTGAAAATGTGAACAATGCGCCAATATATGGTGTAAACCATAAATACTTTTTGCCCATTACGCTTTCAACAAGATTATAAAGCATTGTTACAAGTTTTTCTGCTATAATCTGCTTTTTACCGGGATTGCGCACACTAATCCCTCTTGAAAGCCAAAAGCAAAGAAGTGTAATCAAAATCATAATAACCCATGCATTACGCATAGTTTCTGTTATATGAAATCCCAAAAAATCAGTTTCCCATAATATCTTGGGTCCTTTAATATCTACACTCATTTATTCTGTTTCACCTTCTTTATCCATTTTGATTTCTACCTTTTCATCAACTGACAAGGCCACAGTTTTTTTCTTATGAAAAACGCTGTTTATAAACATTATTGAAACTCTTGTATACAAAAGCGGTATTGCCATACATATTATGTTAAGCCCAAGCAGCTTTACGCCTATAACTATCACCGCCGCTAAAATAAGCAACCTTAAAGAATACACTGACTGCATATACTTTTTAGCATTGCTTTCATCACCTGCAAGGCATTTTTCAACGCAATATCCCATATGTGCAAAGCTGAATATCACATATACACTTCCGTAAACAGTGCTCAAAAGCAAAGGTGTTAGCATATCTTTAAAAATGCCAAAGCCAAAAATCAATATTAAAATCACAATTTCCTGCACAGCCGCCAACACACCAACACATGCCGCAAACCGCACAATATCTTTAAAAGTATCCTTTGAAAGCACTTTTATCACTCATCCTTTTCTGAGCCTACAATTCCCCTGATAAGCTTTATCATTGTATAAATACCCGATGCCCCGCCAAGCAGTGCACCAATAGCAATAAGGTATTTATGCCCTGAAAAAAACTTTTCCACAAGATATTTTGCAGCAAAAACGCAAAATAAAACCGGACTGATAACACTGATTCCGATTTGCGTAAGCATACTCAACGCTTTTGCAATTTCGTTTTTATCGCTTCTCATTATTTAAAATCTTCCACTCTTTTTTCAAGAATACCAAACTCATAACCCAAAGCTTCCACAATTCTCTTTGATGCATTACCGTCACCATAAGGATTTGACGCATGTGCCATTTTATTATAAGCTTCTTTGTTTTCAATAAGATTTGTGGCAATATTTAAGATGTTTTCTTTTTCATTGCCTGCAATAACAACAGTTCCCGCTTTAACAGCCTCGGGACGCTCTGTTTCTGTTCTTAAAACAATAACTGGTTTTGCCAGTGATGGTGCCTCTTCCTGAAGACCGCCTGAATCTGTCATAACCATAAAGCAACGTGACATTGCATTATGCAAATCATCAACGTTTACCGGCTCTATAAGGTCAATTTTTTCATGACCGCCAAGAATAGAAAATACTGTTTCACGCACTGCAGGGTTTAAATGCACCGGATAAACAATTCTTATATCCTCATATTTATCTGCAATTTCTTTTAAGGCATTGCAGATATTTTCAAGCGGTTTTCCTAAATTTTCTCTTCTGTGAGCAGTCACAAGAATAACACGACTTCCTTTAAAATTAACCTTTTTAAGGTTTTCATCTGTGAATACGTAATCTTCTTTTACCGTACTCTTAAGAGCATCTATAACTGTGTTGCCTGTTATATAAATTTTGCTTTCGTCCACATTTTCTTTTAAAAGGTTGTCTTTATTAGCCTGAGTGGGCGAAAAATGAAAATCTGCCATAACACCGGTTAAACATCTGTTCATTTCTTCAGGATAAGGTGAATACTTATCATATGTGCGAAGCCCTGCCTCTACATGACCGATTTTAACCTTGTTGTAAAACGCAGCCAATGCGCCTGCAAATGTTGTAGATGTATCTCCATGAACAAGCACCACATCAGGTTCTTCCTTTTTTATAACTTCATCAAGTCCTTCAATAACTCTTGCTGTTATTCCCACAAGTGTCTGGCGGTCTTTCATAATATCCAAATCATAATCAGGCTTTATTTCAAACATTTCCAAAACCTGATCAAGCATTTGTCTGTGTTGCGCCGTAACACAAACCTTTGCATCCACATAGGGGCATTTTTCAAGTTCAATTGCCAAAGGCGCCATCTTTATTGCTTCAGGTCTTGTACCGAATACAGTCATAACTTTTATTTTTTTATCCATGTACGTATCCTCCATACACTTATTTATTTTCATCTCCTGTTTTTTCAGTGTCTTGATTGCCTATAATAATTTTCATGGCCTCTCCTTTTTCCGATGCTGCAATGTTTCTCTTTCTTGTGATAACCGCACCTGCAATGACGAATATCAAGACACCTGCTAAAACAAGCATTGCCCGAAGTGCATTGTCATAAGCAAGCACAACCGCCGTTATACCAAGCACACAACTCATTGCATATAAAATAAATACCGACTGTTTCTGCGTAAATCCCATATCCACAAGTCTGTGATGAATGTGTCCGCGGTCAGGTGTCATAATTCCCTTGCCTGTAACAAGTCTTCTTAAAATTGCAAAAGTTGTATCAAAAATAGGCAGTCCGAGAATTAAAAACGGTATCGCAAACGAAATAACCGCATAACTCTTAAAGACACCCTGAACTGATAACACCGCCAACGCAAAGCCTAAAAACGTAGACCCTGTATCGCCCATAATAATCTTTTTTCCTTTAGGCGCAAAATTATGAGGTAAAAATCCAAAACATGCAGCCGCTATAATAAGCGCTAAAAGCTCAATTATCGGCTGGTCCACCATAGCGCTTACAAACACAAGCGAAACCGCCGCTATGCTTGAAACACCTGCGGCAAGGCCGTCAAGTCCATCAATTAAGTTAACTGCATTTGTAATAGCAACAATCCATATAACTGTAACAGGAATTGTAAGCCAGCTTGTAACGGTAATTATGGTCTGTTCTGAAAAAATATTCGGGTTTGTAAAAATGTCAATTTTTATGTCTCCCAGTGTAACAGTTATGGTGGCCGCTACAATCTGCACTAAAAACTTAAACTTTGCAGGTAAATTTCTGCTGTCATCAACAACGCCCAATATAACTATTATAACAGCGCCCACTAAAAGACCCACAATCTGGCGTGTAAGTCCTACAAATGCCAAAACTCCAACCAGAAAGCCAAAAAACACTGCAAGCCCGCCAAGCCTTGGAAGAGCAAAATTATGCATTCTTCTTTCTTCTTTCGGCAAGTCAATTGCACCGATTTTTTCAGCTATACTTTTCGCCACCGGAACAAAAGCAAACGTGAATGCAAATGTGCATAAAAACGCTGCCGCCAGTATAACATACACTTTTATATTTATATCCAAGAATTTCACCTCAACTCTTTTATACAAAGTCTCAGAATAAAATTTTTATCCTCTTGCAACAAAACCAAGCTTTTTATGCACCTTTGAAAGAGTTCTGGCTGCAAGTCTGCCTGCAATATCAGCACCCTTTGTGTAAACTTCTTCAATATATGACTTATCTTTTATATACATATCGTATTTTTCCTTAATAGGACGAAGGCTTTCAACCACTGCTTCTGCAACTTCCGCCTTAAATTCACCATATCCTCTGCCTGAAAATCTGTCCTCAATGGAATCAAGGGTTTCGCCCGTAACACAGCTTAGTATGTTCATAAGGTTTTCAATGCCTTCCTTGCCTTCGCCGCGACAAATTCTGCCGTCTGAATCAGTAACTGCACTTTTAATCTTCTTTGCAATTGTGCTTGAATCCTCAACAATTGAAATATATCCCTTGGGGTTGGGGTCAGACTTTGACATTTTCTTAGTAGGGTCTGTAAGGCTCATGATTTTAGCCCCTACCTTTGGAATGTATGCCTCAGGCACTTTAAAAACATTACCATAAATACTGTTAAAACGCTGTGCAACATCGCGCGTAAGCTCTAAATGCTGTTTTTGGTCAACCCCAACAGGCACAAGGTCTGTCTGATACAAAAGAATATCTGCTGCCATTAAATCGGGATATGCAAAAAGACCAACATTTATATTTTCTGCATGCTTTGCACTTTTATCCTTAAACTGTGTCATACGGTTAAGCTCTCCCATATATGTATAACAGTTTAAAATCCAGCCAAGCTCTGCATGCGCCGGCACATGAGACTGAAAATACATAATATTTTTTTGGGGGTCAAGTCCGCATGCAAGAAACAGACTTAAAAATTCAACACATCTCTTTCTTAATTCAGCCGGCTCCTGCCTTACAGTTATTGAGTGCAAATCCACCACTGAATACAAACATTCATATTCATCCTGCAACTCTACCCAGTTTTTTATCGCTCCAAGATAGTTGCCAAGTGTAACACATCCGGAGGGCTGAATACCGGAAAATATTCTCTTTTTTCTTTCAAGCTGCGCTGCCGCTGTTTCACTCATTTTTAAAACTCCAATCTGAAAATCAATTATTTAATAAACTCTTTAACTACTCCTGTCAAAAGGTCAATTCCTTTTATTATAGTTTTTTCATTTGTAACAGAATAATTCAGTCTGAACACATTTGAAGGAGTATCAATATCAATCATAAATGTATTTCCCGGAACGAAAGCAACCTTCTTTTCAATAGCCGCTTTAAGCATTTCGTTTGTGTTTGTGCCCTCAGGCATTGTGCATAAAATAAATATACCGCCGTCAGGTCTTGTATATGTGCATTCTTTCGGGAATTTCTTATCCATCTCAGAAAGCATTAATTCACATCTTTTTCCGTAAACTGAACTGCACTTTTCAATATGAGCATCAAAATCGTGTCTTTTTATAAATTCATAAACCATCATCTGGCTTATTACAGATGTATTAACATCGTTTACCTGTTTAACAACCACAACTCTATCAACTATATCGATTCTTGCAGATAAAAACCCTACTCTGATACCGGGGGCAAGTGTTTTTGAATATGTGCCTGCATAAATAACCCTGCCGGTTTTATCCATAGATTTTATTGTAGGCATTGCCTCACCCTTAAATCTTAACTCGCCGTAAGGATTGTCTTCAAGAATATATACATCATATTTTTCAGCAAGCTCCAAAAGCTTCTTTCTTTTTTCAAGGCTCATAGTTGTTCCAGAAGGATTCTGGAATGTGGGAATAGTATAAATAAGTTTTATATTGTCGTTATTTTTTAACATTTCTTCAACCTGTTCCGTATTGATACCGTCAGCTTCATTATCTGCCCCGTAAAGCTTTGCCCCATAAGAACGAAAAGAATTAAGTGAGCCTATAAAGCTGGGCTGTTCACAGATAACACCGTCACCTACGTTTAATAAAACCTTTGCGCTTAAGTCAATCGCCTGCTGAGCTCCGCTTGTTATAATAAGCTCATCTCTTTCCGGATTAAACGCGCCTAATTTTTCTGCTCTTTCTTTTGTAAGATTACGTAAGGGCAAATACCCTTCGGTAACACCGTAAACCAATGCATTTTTTGCGTTATTTGTAAGAATGTCGCTTGTTATTTCTTTCCATTCTTCAGCAGGAAAAAGCTCCGGTGCAGGAATACCTGCCGCAAGTGAAATAATATCATTGCTTCCAATCAGTTTAAATATCTCTCTTATTGCTGATGCCTGCATTGCCGCAACAGCCGATGTAAAAATGCTGCCTTTATTCATAGAAATTGCCGCCTCTCTGACATATTATATTTTAATAAGAAAAATTTCTGCATAGCCGGTCATTTTTTGCAAAATCCCTAAAAACTACCCACTATACCATATTATAATAGAATAATCGTAAATAATAATACCATACTTTAACAATAAAGTAAAGCCTTTTTATGCAGTTTTTTATTTCAATTTTACATTTGCTTTTTATAATTTTCTAATTTTAAATTAGCGCTTAGCTGTTTTTTTCTTTGTTTTTGCCCGTATTATTGTGCAAAACATATATTTTATTCCATTTTTGTATTTTTGTACTTGATTTTTTAAAAAAAATATAGTATAATTGATTTGTCTTATTATATCAATTTAAGCCAGGAGGATTTTTGTTTATGAAAAAACTTGTGAAAATTTCAATTTCATTAATTCTTTTTTGGGCTTATGTTTTATCCGCTCTAAGGGTATATGCTACAGATTGCACAAAAGCTCCTGTTTACGGGAGCTTTATTTCCTTAAATGCTAAAGGGTACTCAAACAATGTTTAATTTTTGCATAATCAGTCAATGATTTATTAAAATGTTTTTCTCATAAGTATAATAAAACGGTTTTTCCGTATTTATTCATATACAACTACCATATGGTACGTTATACGAAATTTTAAGGAGGAAACTTTAAGATGAGCACAAAATACGTTTATCAATTCAAAGAGGGCGACGCCTCAATGAGAAACCTTTTGGGCGGTAAAGGTGCAAACCTTGCAGAAATGACAAGCTTGAACCTTCCTGTTCCCCAGGGTTTCACAATCACAACCGAAGCGTGTACAAAATATTACGACGATGGTAAAATGATTAGCGAAGACATCAAAAATGAAATTATGGAAAACATCGTAAAGATGGAAGCTATTACAGGGAAAAAATTTGGTGATATGGAAAATCCGCTTTTAGTTTCTGTTCGTTCCGGTGCAAGAGCATCAATGCCCGGTATGATGGATACAATTCTTAACCTTGGTCTTAACGAAGAAGTTGTTAATGTTATCGCTGAAAAGAGCGGTAACCCCAGATGGGCTTGGGACTGTTACAGAAGATTTATTCAGATGTATTCAGATGTTGTTATGGGTGTTGGTAAGAAATACTTTGAAGAATTAATTGACAAAATGAAGGAAGAAAAAGGCGTTGTTCAGGACGTTGAGCTTACAGCTGAGGATTTGGCTGAGCTTGCTTCTCAGTTCAAGGCTGAATTCAAAAAGGAAAAAGGTTTTGACTTCCCCACAGATCCCAAAGAACAGCTTATGGGTGCTATTGAAGCAGTATTTCGTTCATGGGACAACCCCCGTGCAAACGTATACCGTCGTGATAATGATATCCCTTATTCATGGGGTACTGCAGTTAACGTGCAGATGATGGTATTCGGTAATATGGGTGACACAAGCGGTACAGGTGTTGCATTTACACGTGACCCTGCTACAGGCGAAAAGAAGCTTATGGGTGAGTTTTTGATGAACGCTCAGGGTGAAGACGTTGTTGCAGGTGTTAGAACACCTCAGAAGATTGACCAGCTTAAAGAAGTTATGCCCGATGCATACAATAAATTTACAGAAATCTGCTCTATTCTTGAAAATCATTACAGAGATATGCAGGATATGGAGTTCACTATCGAAGATGGTAAACTTTACATGCTTCAGACAAGAAATGGTAAGAGAACTGCTCAGGCAGCTCTAAAGATTGCTTGTGACCTTGTTGAAGAAAAAATGATTACAGAGCAGGAAGCTGTTTTGATGATTGACCCAAGAAACCTTGATACACTTCTTCATCCTCAGTTTGACGCAGCTGTTCTAAAGAAGACTGCTCCCGTTGCAAAAGCATTGGCAGCATCTCCCGGTGCCGCTTGCGGTAAAATTGTATTCACTGCAGAAGATGCAAAAGAGTGGAACGAAAGAGGCGAAAAGGTTGTTTTGGTTCGTTTGGAAACTTCTCCCGAAGATATTGAGGGTATGAAGGCTGCTCAGGGTATCTTGACAGTTCGTGGCGGTATGACATCTCACGCAGCGGTTGTTGCTCGTGGTATGGGTACTTGCTGTGTATCAGGATGTTCTGAAATCAATATGGACGAAGAAAACAAGAAATTCGTTTTGGCAGGCAAAACATACGTTGAAGGTGATTATATTTCAATTGATGGTTCAACAGGTAATATTTATGATGGTATTATCCCAACAGTTGATGCTGTAATCGCAGGCGAATTCGGCACAATTATGGGTTGGGCTGATAAATTCAGAACACTTAAAGTTAGAACAAACGCTGACACACCTGCTGACGCTAAAAAAGCTCGTGAGCTTGGTGCTGAGGGTATCGGCCTTTGCCGTACAGAGCATATGTTCTTCGAAGGCGACAGAATTGATGCTTTCCGTGAAATGATTTGTTCAAACACTGTTGAAGAAAGAGAAGCTGCACTGGAGAAGATTCTTCCCATTCAGCAGAGTGACTTTGAAAAGCTTTACGAAGCTCTTGAAGGAAATCCTGTTACAATTCGTTTCCTTGATCCTCCTCTTCACGAGTTCGTTCCCACATCAGAAGAAGATATTAAGCTTTTGGCTGATGAACAGGGTAAGAGCGTTGAAGATATTAAAGCAATTATCGCTTCACTTCACGAGTTTAACCCCATGATGGGTCACCGTGGTTGCCGTCTTGCAGTAACATATCCTGAAATTGCTGCAATGCAGACAAGAGCGGTTATCCGTGCTGCTATAAATGTTAAGAAAGCTCATGCTGACTGGAATTTGATTCCTGAAATTATGATTCCTCTTGTTGGCGATATCAAAGAGCTTAAGTTCGTTAAAGATGTTGTTGTTAAAGTTGCTGACGAAGAAATCAAGGCTGCCGCTTCTGACCTTAAGTACGAAGTTGGTACAATGATTGAAATTCCCAGAGCTTGTATCACAGCTGACGAAATCGCTAAGGAAGCTGAGTTCTTCTGTTTCGGTACAAATGACCTTACACAGATGACATACGGTTTCTCACGTGACGATGCAGGTAAGTTCCTAAACGCTTACTATGACACAAAGATTTTCGAAAACGACCCGTTTGCTAAGCTTGACCGTGACGGTGTTGGTAAGCTTATGAATACAGCAATTAAACTTGGTAAAGCTACAAGACCCGAGCTACACATCGGTATCTGTGGCGAGCACGGCGGCGACCCCTCAAGTGTTGAGTTCTGCCACGAGCTTGGTTTAACTTATGTTTCATGCTCACCCTTCCGTGTGCCGATTGCAAGACTTGCAGCAGCACAGGCAGCAATTAAGCACAGCAAATAATTTTGTTTGATTAATAAAAAATGACCTTGCAGAATTTTTCTGCAAGGTCATTTTTTTGTATTTATAAATTATTTAAAAAGTGCCATATCTGTTAATGCAATATATCTGTAATAGTCACTATTGATAAGCTTAATAGTAAGCTGATTGACTCCTTTAACATTAACATCTATTGCATAAGGGAAAGAAGCACTTACCTCAGGCACTGTACACAAAAGCCTACCGTCACCATAAATCAGAACTTTGGTTGAAGCAACCCTGCAATTATTTTCTTTTTTAACTGATGTATCTATACTCTTTGGCAAAACTATCTTACCCTTTAAGTTAGTATACTGAGAATTCAAAGGATAGCCCACAATTAAATCAGCTTCATCTTTATCATTTTCAACATTATACCCGTCAGCGTAACTATAAAGCAAAACACCATTTGTATAAACACCTCCGTTATAGTCAATGATACTTCCATTGATAATATTAACAGATGCATTCTTAGTTCCCTTTTTAAAATCATTATACTGCATTTTGTGTAAATAATTATCGGGTTTTGTTCTGTCTTTCTTACCAATATACACACTCTGATTTACGCCATCCCACTCAACATCTTTACCAAATGCTTCTGAAACTGCACGCACAGGCAAATATGTTGTACCATTCATAATAAACGGCTCAACAAGATTTCCGTTAGCATCCTTTGAAACAATTTCTGCACCATCAATATAAATTTTTATATTGTTGTAAAACACCTCTGCCCACTCACTTAACTGCTTTGCAAAAACCCCTGAACCCGCAATCACAGCTCCGATAAGAATTCCTGCAACTAATCCCTGCAATCTTTTTTTCATCTCAACATCCTCCATTTATTTATGAATTTTATACTAATATTTTAGTATATTAATATTATATAGTTATACTTTTAGTATGTCAAGCATTTTTTACTAATTTAATAGTACAATTAAATCAAAAAGGATGTTTTTAGTATGAAAAATATAAAAAACAGAATTCGGGATTTAAGAGAAGATTCAGACTTAAGACAGATTGATGTTGCAAATGCTACCGGAGTTGACCAAAAGACCCTTTCAAATTATGAAACCGGAAAAACAAACCCTGATAGCCATTCAATTATTAAATTGGCTGATTTCTTTAATGTTACAACAGATTATTTGCTCGGATATTCAAATTATAATATAAAAACAAACAACGATATACTAAATATATTAAATAATATAGAGACTCAAATTAAGCAAATCAAAAAGTTTTATGAGAAGTAAAAAAATCCTGCATTTTTAAAAATGCGGCATTTTTTTATCTGGTATAAAAGCTATATAAATTTACGCTCTTTCAACCTTACCTGAACGTAAGCATCTGCTGCAAACATTAACAGACTTAGAAGCGCCGTTAACAACAGCTCTTACCTTTCTAACATTAGCTTTCCACATACGGTTGCTTCTTCTGTGAGAGTGGCTCACCTGAATACCGAATGATACGCCCTTACCGCAAACTTCACACTTTGCCATATCTATATTACACCTCCTGATTAGTAACCTGAATTTTTTTACCTGAAATAATTCAAGTACACCATAAAACACAAATTATTTTACCACACTTTTTATATTAAATCAAGTGTTTTTTTAAAAAAACTCAAAATTTAGCAAATTCTTTTTATTTATGCCCTTTAAATTTCCATTTTTTATATACATTGCAATGAAAAAACGCCTGTTTTACATAAAATTTGTTTTATATTATTGCATATATAACGTATTTGTGTTAAACTAATTGTATAATTTTTTAAATGCGGAGGTATTATGTATAAAATTTTAGTTTTTTCAGACACTCACGGCATGTGCGGAAGCTGTGAACACATTATAGAGAAAAACAAAGACGCAAACCTTATTATTCACTGCGGTGACTGTGTAGCCGATGCAGAAGACCTTTCTTATATATATTCCTCCATCCACTTTGAATATGTAAGAGGTAATAACGATTATTTTTCCCGTGAGCGTGATGAAAAGCTTATTCTTGCAGGCGACAGAAAAATTTTTATAACCCACGGTCACACCTATAATGTAAAGCGTGACTGCTACGGAATTGCAAAGCGTGCAAAGGATATGGGTGCTGACATTGCAGTTTTCGGTCATAATCATACCCCATACAATGACACAGTTTTGGGTATACCGCTTATAAATCCGGGAAGCAGTGGTTTTCGCGGTGAATACGGTGAAATTTTAATTGATGGTGACAATATAAAAATTAATCTTTTAAAGCTTTAACAAAAAGGAGTTTTTAATATGATTTTAGTTATAGACGTAGGAAACACAAATATAGTTGCAGGTGCATTCGAAGGTGACAAGCTTTTAAAAACCTTCAGAATATCAACAGTGCATGAAAGAAGTTCTGATGAATTCGGCATGTTTTTATCTCAGCTTATCACCTTTAACGGCCTTGATATAAAAAAAATTGACGATGTTATAATATCAAGTGTTGTGCCTCAGGTAATGTTTTCACTTGAGCGTGCAGTAAAAAAATATTTAGGTGCAGAGCCAATTATTGTGAGCCCTAAGCTGAATACAGAAATTGAAGTGACATATGACAATCCGAACGAAGTTGGAGCAGACAGAATAGTTAATGCAGTTGCAGCATCAAAGCTTCACCCCGGAAGAAGCATTATCATAGACTTCGGTACTGCTACTACTTTCTGTGCTCTTGACAATAAAAAATACCTAGGTGGCGTCATTTGCCCCGGTATTAAAATATCACTTGACGCCCTTATTTTAAAAACCGCAAAGCTACCCAAAATCGAACTTATAAAGCCAGAAAATGCTATCGGCAAAAATACCATTACATCAATGCAGTCAGGTATGATATACGGCTATGCAGGTCAGGTTGAATATATTGTTAAGAAAATGAAGGAAGAAATGGGAAACTGCGAGGATATAAAGGTAATCGCAACGGGAGGTATGTCATCCTTGATTGCTATGGCAACAGACTCAATTGATATTTTAGAGCCTAACCTTACAATTCATGGCCTTAAATTCTTATATGACATGAATAAATATTTTTAAAAATTCAAAAATTTTCAAATTATTAAAAATTTCTTTCAGCGAATAATATATGTGAAGATTTTTTCTTCTTTATCAAATTGCTGAAAGGAATTTTTTATTATGTTTAAACACGAAAAACAATTTTTACAACCGGTAAGAGTTGAAAAAGCAAATCCCCAATATGCTGCACTTTTACAGGAGCAAATCGGTGGCGGAAACGGCGAGCTTAAAGCCGCAATGCAGTATATGTCGCAGAGCTTTCGCATAAAAGACCCTGAAATAAAGGATTTGTTTTTAGATATTGCCGCAGAAGAACTATCACACCTTGAAATGGTGTCACAAACAGTAAATCTTTTAAATGGCCACGATGTTGACTTTAATCAGACCGGTGTGGGCGAAATTCAGACTCACGTACAAATCGGACTTTCACCGGGACTTATTAATGCATCAGGTTATTCATGGACTGCAGACTATGTTACAGTTACCGGTGACTTATGCGCTGACCTTTTGTCAAATATTGCATCAGAACAACGTGCAAAGGTAGTGTATGAATATCTATATCGTCAGATAAATGACCGCTACGTTAAAGAAACAATTGATTTTCTTCTAAACCGCGAAGAAGCCCATAATGCAATGTTCCGTGAAGCATTTAACAAAGTAAGCAAAACGGGCTCAAACTTAAGCTTTGGCGTAACAGAGGATTCAAAGCTTTATTTTGACCTTTCAAACAACGCCCATAACACACAGTTTGAAAATATCGGCGCAAAAGAGGTAAGTTTCAAATAATTTAAGCCAAACCAAAAACACACTTTGAAATCAAATTTCAAAGTGTGTTTTTGGTTTATTTAAGCTCCTTTAAACCCGTATATAATTCAAAATATCTTCCCTTTTGCTCTAAAAGTTCATCATGGTCACCACGCTCTATAATTTCACCGTTTTCCAAAACCATTATGGCATTTGCATTACGCACAGTTGAAAGGCGGTGTGCAATTACAAAAGTAGTACGCTCAGCCATAAGCGAATCCATACCCTTGTCAATTAAATATTCCGTTCTTGTGTCGACAGAGCTCATTGCCTCATCTAAAATAAGAATCGGCGCCTTGCTTATTGCAGCTCTTGCAATGTTTAAAAGCTGGCGCTGCCCTTGAGAAAGGTTTGCCCCGTCACCTTCAATCAATGTGTCATACCCTTTTGAAAGCTTCATAATAAAGCTATGAGCAGATGCAGTTTTAGCGGCAGTAATTGCCTCTTCATCGGTAGCATCGGGTCTTCCGTATCGGATATTTTCCATAACAGTGCCGGTAAAGAGATGAGTTTCCTGCAAAACCATTGCAATATTTTTACGAAGCTCACTTCTTTTTATATCCTTTATATCAACACCGTCAATCGTTATTTGCCCCGAATCAATATCGTAAAATCTGTTTATAAGATTTGTTATTGTTGTTTTTCCCGCTCCTGTTGAGCCTACAAATGCAATTTTCTGCCCAGGTTTTGCATAAAGGGAAATATCCTTTAAAATAACCTTGTCATGATTATAACCAAATGTAACATTTTTAAGTTCTACATGGCCTTTCATACCTTCCATATCGCAGGCATTTTCACCATCCGTTTCTTCAGGGGTTTCATCCATTAAAGAAAATACACGCTCAGCACCTGCAAGCGCAGAAAACACAGTTGTCATCTGCATTGAAATTTCGTTAATCGGCCTTGAAAACTGTCTAGAGTAATTAACAAACACCGTAAGTCCGCCTATGTCAAACAGTCCAAGAGCACACAAAATTCCGCCAATACCTGCAGTGATTGCATAACTTATCTGGCTAGTGTTCCCCATCACAGGTCCCATAATACCACCAAAAAACTGTGCATGCTTCTGCTTATCACGCAAATCCTCGTTCAAAATATTAAACTCCTTTGCACACTCATCTTCGTGATTAAAAACCTTTATAACCTTCTGCCCTGAAACAGTCTCTTCAATATATCCGTTAACCGCACCAAGCGCCGCCTGCTGTGCTGAATAATACTTTCTGCTTTTTTTAGCAATCGCCTGACCTCCAAAAGAAAATACCGGTATAAAAACCAAAGTTATAAGTGTCAGCCATATATTTGTATAAAACATCATACAAAGTGTTCCGATTATGGTTATTATCCCTGAAATAAGGCTCATCACAGTTTGGTCAAACATTATGGCAACATTGTCAACATCATTTGTAAAACGGCTCATAATTTCGCCCTTTTGATTTCTGTCAAAAAATCTTATGGGCAAAGCCTGCACCTTTGAAAACAAATCGTTTCTCATTTTTTCAATAGCATTACGGGATGCATGCATCATACATTTACTTTGAAAATACGCACCCAGAACGCCCACTATATATATACCCAAAAGCACCAAAAGTGCATATAAAAATCCTTCGAGCTTTCCTTTTGCAATGTAATTATTCATAATAGGGCGAAGCATATATGACCCCACCATACTTGCACCCGTATTAAAAAGCATACAAAAAACAGCAATAAACACAAGGATTTTATATTTTCCCACATAAGAAAATATTCTGCCTATGGTTCTTTTCATATTCTTTGGCTTACCGCTCGGCATACGCATTGCCCCCGGTCCGCCACCACCGGGACCGCCTCTGGGTCCGCCCGGTCCGCGAACGGGAGGCATTTTAGAGGCATTTTTTTCTGAGCTGTTATATCTTTTCTTTAATTCATCAAGATTTCTTGCCATTATTTATGCCTCCTTTTTTTCCGCCTGTGAATAGTAAATCTCCTGATATTCTTTGTTATTTCGGAGAAGTTCTGAGTGAGTGCCATAGCCTGTGATTTTTCCGTCATCAATAACAATTATCATATCTGCCCCTATAACAGAGCTTATACGCTGGGAAATAATAATTTTTGTGGCGTCGGAAAGCTCTGTTTTAAAAGCTTCATTTATTTTTGCCTCGGTTGCATTGTCAACCGCACTTGTAGAGTCATCTAAAATAAGGATTTTAGGCTTTTTCAAAAGTGCCCGTGCAATACACAATCTCTGCTTTTGTCCGCCTGAAACATTTGTTGCTCCCTGCTGCAAAACACTGTCATATCCGTCACTGAAATTTGTGATAAAGCCATCTGCCTGAGCAAACGAAGCGGCTTTTCTGATTTCTGCTTCAGTAGCATTTTCGTCACCCCACAAAAGATTTTCAGCTATAGTGCCTGAAAACAGCACATTTTTTTGAAGTACCATGCCGATACCGTTGCGTAAGTTTCGGGTTGAATAATCTTTTACGTTAACCCCATCAACTAAAATCTCGCCTTCATCAGCATCATAAAGCCTTGGAATCATTGAAACAAAAGTTGTTTTTCCCGAGCCGGTTGAACCTACTATACCCACCGTCTGCCCTGATGATATTTTTATATTTATATCGTCAAGTACTTTTTCGGGGCTGTCTTTATAATATCTGAAGCTTACATTTTTAAATTCAATTTCTCCTCTTGTAACACAAAGGTCCTTTTCTTTTGCATTTTCGTCTGCAATATCAATTTCTTCCAAAAGCACTTCTTTTATACGCTTTGCTGATGCAAGAGCTCTTGAGGTGTTCATAAAAAGCATTGAAACCATCATAAGAGACATCAAAATCTGTGTAATATATGTGATAAATGCAGTAAGGTCACCAATAGACATATACCCTGCTACTACCATATTTCCACCAAACCACAAAACCGCAACGGAAGTAAAATTCATTATAAGCATCATAACAGGCATAATAATTATAATCATATTCATGGCAGAGACTCCTGCTGCTTTAAGCTCACCATTTGCTTCTTCAAACTTATCTATTTCAAAATCTTCTCTTACAAAGCTTTTTACAACTCTTACATTTGTAAGGCTTTCCTGAACTTTATTGTTTAAGCCGTCAATGTTTTTTTGCAGGGCAGAAAACCTCGGAAAGCTTTTTTTCATTATTATAAATTGCACAAATGACAAAACAGGTATTGCAATAGCCAGAATAATTGCAAGCCTTGCATTAAGGGCAACTGCCATAATAAGAGCCCCAATTAACATACCGGGTGAACGAAGGCACATACGCATAAGCATATTTACAAACATTTGTAGCTGAGTAACGTCATTCGTAATTCTCGTAATCAGAGAGCCGGTAGAAAATTTATCAATATTGGCAAATGAAAACTTTGATATTTTTTTATAAATGTCACATCTTAAATCGCAGGCAAAGCTTACCGATGCTTTTGATGCAAAATATGCACCGCCCACACCGCCGGTCATCATTAAAACTGCCGTTAAAATCATTAAAAGGCAGGAAATTATTATATAACTTATATTCCCCGTATAAACACCCTTATCTATAATCGAACCCATAAATTTAGGCATTAAAACCTCACCTATAACTTCAACAATCATAAACACAGGCCCTAATATAAACCATGATAAATACGGCTTTACATACTTAAACCACGAAACCTTCATTTTTAAAAACCAATCCTTTCCCGATATCTTTAAAAATTTTAAGTAACTTTATATTTATTCTTTATAAAAAAATGATTAATGCAAAAAACACACTAATCATTTTACTAGTTATACACATTAAAGTCAATTAAATTAACATAAATTTCACATTTTAAAGTTCTTATTTATTCTTAATTTTTCTATTTTAAGAGTATTTAAATATTTTTTTGTATCAGCTTTTATTTCAGGAGCCAGCATTATAATTGAAACCACATTGAATATTGCCATAAAAGCATTTAAAATATCCGATGCCGCCCAGATAACATCTGCTTTTATGCCTGCAGAGAAAATGCCCGTTAATATAAAAACAAGCTTGTAAATTATACTTTTCTTTCCATCGGTTAAATATTCAAAACACACCTGCCCGTAATATTCCCATCCAAGAACTGTTGAAAATGCAAACACAATAACGCTTAAGGTTATAAGAGAATTACCGAAAAGAGGAATTTGATTAAAAACTCTAGCCGCAAGGCCCGTGCCCCCGGCGGCTTCGTATAATAAAATTTCAGGACATCTAACAATTCCCGATACAACTGCAATTCCTGTTACAAGCATTAATACCACCGTATCCCAAAAAACTGCAGTAGCTGAAACAAGCGCGCTTTTAACCGGATTTTCTTCAACTGATGCAGCCCCCGAAATTGCCCCTGAGCCCATTCCTGCTTCATTTGAAAAAAGTCCCCTTGAAATTCCATATCTTATGGCAAATTTAGCGCCATACCCCATAGCACCGCCCTGTACCGCTTTAAAAGAAAATGCACTTTTAAAAATCAAATTTATACTTTCGGGAATATATTTGATATTAAGTATAAGAATAACTATATTCCCCAAAAGAAAAATCACCGTTATAAAAGGAATAAGCTTTTCGCATACCTTGCCTATAGATTTTATTCCTCCCATTATTACAACTGCCGCCATTAAAGAAAAAAACATTCCTACCGCCAAGGGATTTATTTTAATTTCTATGAAGCTTAGCTTTAAAACCTCTCCTATTGCATTAATCTGTACTCCGCATCCTACACCTAAAGATGCCATCACACACGAAAAAGCGAACAAAAAGGCAAGTTTTTTATATCCCAAACGAGTTTTTAAAACATACATCGCACCGCCGCATGCCGAGCCGTCTTTTCTTTTAATTCTGTATTTTGCGGCAATAAGACTTTCGGCGTATTTTGTGGCAATACCTAAAACACCCGCAATCCAGCACCAAAAAACCGCTCCCGCACCGCCTAAAAAAATTGCCGTTCCCACACCTATTATATTTCCTGTACCAAGGCTTGCCGCCAAAGATGTGCAAAGCGCCTGAAAGGGACTTATTCCCTTTCCTTCTCCGGTTTTTTTTTCAAGCGAAAGCCTTATAGCATAAAAAGTTTTTTTTTGAATAAATCCCGTTTTTATGCTCATATAAATATGTATACCCAAAAGGAAAATAATCATAAAATAATTCCATAAAAAATCACTTAACAAAAACACTGTTTTTTCCAAAAAACAAACCTCCTTTTTTTACTTTATTGACAGTATGGCAAACTTTGGTGTATAATAATATATATCTAAATTTTTCAAGGAAGATGTGTATGACAAAGCTTTTAATAAAACTTTTTATAAAAAATTATTCTGACACAAAATCTGTCTCCGTGCGCTCAAAATATGGTATTTTTTCCGGTGTGGTGGGTATAATATTAAATGTAATTTTATGCATAACAAAAATTTTTGCAGGTCTTTTAAGCGGAAGCGTTTCAATAATTGCTGATGCTGTCAACAATCTGTCCGATGCAGCATCAGCAATAATAAGCCTTGTAGGCTTTAAAATGAGTATTAAGCCTGCAGATAAAGACCATCCTTTCGGTCACGGAAGAATAGAATATATAAGTGCGCTTTTAGTTTCAGTGGCAATTATATTTATGGGTTATGAGCTTTTGAAAGCTTCTGTGTTAAAGCTTTTTAACCCGACTTTAGTAAGCTTTAATTTAATAACCATTATTGTTTTATCTGTTTCGGTTTTAATAAAGCTATGGCTGTTTTTATTTAACCGTAGAATTGCAAAAATAATAAAAAGCGAATCTGTGTCCGCTACAGCTTTTGACTCACTGTCAGACGCAGCGGCAACCTTTGCAGTTCTCCTGAGTCTTTTATTTTTTAAATTCACAAATATAAATATTGATGCATATATGGGTGTTTTGGTATCATTTCTTATCTTTTTTGCAGGATGTCGTGCAATACGTGAAGCCCTTGCCCCTTTGCTTGGCGAAGGTGGCTCAAAAGAGCTTGCCTGCGAAATTGAAGAAATCGTGCTTTCCAACGAATCGGTTATCGGAATTCATGACCTTGTTATTCATAACTACGGAGCAGGAAAATTTATGATGTCCCTTCATGCCGAAGTTAGTGCAGACAGTGATATTTTAGTTGCTCATGACGAAATTGACCTTATAGAAAAGCAGCTTTCCGAACATTTTAATTGCACTGCAGTTATTCATATGGACCCTATTGTGACAAACAACGAAGAAATTAATCGCACAAAAAAATTTGTGACAGAGGCAGTATGCTCTATAAACCCAATCCTTTCCATACACGATTTTCGTATGGTAAAGGGCCCTACTCACACAAATCTTATATTTGATTTGGTTGTTCCCTTTGATTTTAAAATTTCAGACGAAGATGTATTGGCTGCCGTTAAAACACTTATAGGACAACACAACGACACATATTATGTAGTGGCAACAGTAGAAAAGAGCTTTATTAATTGACAAAACTTAGTATTCATGCTATAATTACGGGGTAAGGATTTTGTACGGTGGCAAATACTTTATTTAATTCTTTATTTTGAACGGAAAACACATATTGGCAGTTTGTGCTGTCTTAAGAAACGGAGGTATTATTTAGTGGCAAAAACACCTAAACTCAAAGTTATTCCTTTGGGTGGCCTACATGAGATAGGTAAAAACATTACCGTTTTCGAGTACGGAGACGATATCATAATCGTTGATTGCGGTATTGCTTTTCCTGATGATGATATGCCCGGAATTGATACAGTTATTCCGGATGTTACCTATCTTGAAAAAAACTCATCTAAAATAAGAGCGTTTATTATTACGCATGGTCATGAAGACCATATTGGTTCTCTACCGTATATTTTAAAAAAAATTAACGCACCTATCTATGCAACAAAGCTTACTGTAGGTCTTATTGAAAATAAGCTTAAAGAGCATAATCTATGCGATATTACAAAGCTTGTGAGAATTCATGATGGTGATGTTATTAATTTTGGAAAGTTTAACGTTGAATTCATTCATTCAAATCACTCTATTGCAGGTGCAGTAGCACTGGCAATAAAAACACCTATTGGCACAATCTTACACACAGGCGATTTTAAAATTGATTCTCAGCCAATTGAAGGTGAAATGATTGACCTTACAAGGCTTGGCGAACTTGGAAGAGAAGGAATCTTGCTTTTAATGAGCGATTCAACTAATGTAGAGCGCCCAGGGCACACCATAAGTGAGAGTGCAGTTGGTGCAAGCTTTGATGATATATTCAAAAGTTGCAATAAGCGAATTATAGTTGCAACCTTTGCATCAAATGTTCATCGTGTTCAGCAGATTATGAATGCAGCGGCTAAATACAAAAGAAAGGTTACTCTTTCAGGCAGAAGTATGGAAAACATTGTGGAAGTTGCGATGACTCTCGGTTATATGTCAATTCCTGAAGGAGTTTTAATTACTCTTGATGATATTAAAAACTATCCTCCTGAGCAGATTGTTATTATAACAACCGGCTCTCAGGGTGAGGAAATGAGCGCTCTTTTTAGAATCGCTTATGCAGACCACAGAAAAATCGAGCTTACAAAAGACGATTTAATTATTTTTTCTTCAAGTCCCATACCGGGTAATGAAAAAACAATTTCAAGAGTTATAAATGAGCTTTTCCGGCATGGTGCCGAGGTTATATATGAATCTTTAGCCGAAGTACATGCATCAGGTCATGCCTGTCAGGAAGAGCTTAAAATGATGCTTGCTCTTACAAAACCGAAGTATTTTATGCCGGTGCATGGCGAATACCGTCATTTGCACCGCCACGCAAAGCTCGGTAAAACAATGGGTGTTAAAGAAGAAAATATCTTTATAATGGAAAACGGAAGAGTTCTTGAATTTGACGAAACGGGAGCAAAACTTTCTGGCATGGTGCCGTCCGGCAATATATTAGTTGACGGCCTTGGTGTCGGCGATGTGGGTAACATTGTTCTGCGCGACAGAAAGCATCTTTCAAGTAACGGCCTTATCATTGCAGTTGTTTCAATTGATGCGGCAAGCTCTGAAATAATGTCGGGGCCTGATATTATTTCCAGAGGCTTTGTGTATGTAAGAGAATCAGAAGATTTAATGGAGGGTGCAAGAGAAATTGCCTTAAATGCTATTGAGTCAAGGCTTACAAGCGGTGCATCTAACTGGACGGCTCTTAAAGGTGCTATGCGCTCAGCGCTTGGTGATTATGTATATGAACAGACCGGCCGTACACCCATGATTCTTCCTGTAATAATGGAAATTTAAAAGGATATATACCGAAAGGAATGATAAAAATGAAAATAGAATCAAAATGCTTACATTCCGGTTATACTCCAGGTAACGGCGAGCCTCAAACCTTGCCTATTTATCAGAGTACAACCTTTAAGTATGACTCAACAGAGCATGTGCAAAAGCTTTTTGACCTTACAGAAAACGGATTTTTCTATTCAAGACTTGCAAACCCGACAGTTGATGCGGTTGAGCAAAAGCTTGCTGACCTTTGCGGCGGCGTTGGCGCACTTATGACAAGTAGCGGCCAAAGCGCAAATATGCTTGCCCTGCTTAACTTCCTTGGTGCAGGTGACCATTTTATAAGCTCAGCTTCTATCTACGGCGGAACATTTAACCTATTTAACGTTACATTAAAGAAAATCGGCATTGACGTTACTTTTGTTGATAACGATGCTACAGAAGAAGAAATTTTTGCTCAGGTTCGCCCTAACACAAAAGCAATTTTCGGTGAAACTATTGCAAACCCCTCGATTGATATTTTTGATATTGAAAAGTTTGCAAAAATTGCACATAAAATCGGTGTCCCCCTTGTGGTTGACAATACATTCGCAACCCCGTATCTATGCCGTCCTATTGAATTTGGCGCTGATATCGTTACACATTCTACAACAAAATATCTTGACGGCCACGCATTAACTGTTGGCGGTGTTATTATAGATTCAGGCAAATTTGACTGGACAAATGGTAAATACCCCGAATTTACTGAGCCTGACAATTCTTACCACGGCGTAGTTTACACAAAGGATTTTGGCGAAATGGCATTTATCGTAAAGGCAAGAGTTCAGCTTATGCGTGATATGGGTGTATGTCAGAGTGCGTTCGGTGCATTTATTATTAATCAGGGCATTGAAACTCTTCATGTTCGTATGGACAGGCACTGTCAGAACGCTGAAAAAGTGGCAGAATTTTTGCAGACCTGTCCGCAAGTGGAAAGTGTCAATTATCCTACACTTGACAGTTATAAAAGAAGAGATTTGGCTCAAAAGTACTTACCAAACGGCGCAAGCGGTGTTATTGCGTTCAGCTTAAAAGGCGGCAGAGCCGCAGGCGCAAAATTTATTGATAGCTTAAAGATGATTTCACTTCTTGTTCACGTGGCTGATATAAGAACCTGTGTGCTTCATCCCGCAAGCTCAACTCACCGTCAGTTAACTGACGAACAGCTTCTTGCAGGCGGTGTAACTCCTGGACTTATAAGGCTTTCTGTAGGCCTTGAAAATGTCTGCGATATTATTGCTGATATTAAACAGGCATTAGAAGCGTAAAAGCAAAAAGAAGATAAAACTATCCAAACGCAAAAAAGCTATGCCCCTTTTGTGAGCATAGCTTTTTTATTATTCTTTCATAATTTATAATTTAACCTCTGCAACTGCTTTTTTGTGACCCTTCAGCGCATCTTCTCCAAGGGCATCCAAAGCGTCACTCCCATCAAATTTATAAAAAACCTCCTTCCCATATTCGTTAACCTTTTATTCTGCCCGCCCAAAAAGCATTAAAGAATGTATAAGCATATTATGATACATACAATTTTTCATATGTATTACATTCAATCTGCCTCTGGTATATGATACACTTCTTTCATTGTTAATAACACTTGAAAGTTATTTTTATTCTTTTTTATTATTACCATTGAAAATTACAGAAAAATATGATAAAATAAACTAAAATATTTATGAAAGAGATTTTTACCATGATAACTAAGCTTGATAAAATATTAGCCTCTGTTTCAAAGCCGGTTCAGTATACCGGTGGCGAACTTGGCATGATAAAAAAAGAAGTCACAAAAGATTTACTTCGTTTCGCCTTTTGCTTTCCCGATAACTATGAGGTGGGAATGAGCCATTTAGGCATGAAAATACTGTATCATATTTTAAATGAACGTGCTGACATTTACTGCGAAAGAGTGTTTGCCCCATGGCCTGATATGGAAGATGAAATGCGAAAATTTTCTCTTCCCCTTTTCAGCCTTGAAACAAAAACTCCCGTTAGCGAGTTTGACATTGTGGGCTTTACTTTAATGTATGAGCTTTCATATTCAAACCTTATAAATATGTTAGACCTTGCAAATATCCCCTTAAAAAGTGCTGACAGAAAGTTTGGTGACAGCTTTGTGTGTGCCGGTGGCGCCTGTGCATACAACCCTGAGCCTTTGGCTGAAATTGTTGACTTTTTTTGCCTTGGTGAAGGTGAAGAAATACTTTTAGAGGTTATGAATGCATATAAGGCATTTAAGGGAAGCAACTCCGAAGACCGTAATGACTTTTTAAAGGAGATTGCAAAAATAGACGGTATATATGTCCCTTCTTTTTATGATGTGGAATATAATGATGATAATACGGTAAAATCAATAACACCAAATACGCCTGAGGCAAAGCCGAAAATAAGAAAACGTATTATAAAGGATTTTGATAACTCATATTTTCCTGATCACCTGATTGTTCCCTTTGCTCAAACCGTTCACGACAGAATTACACTTGAAATTTTCCGCGGATGCATAAGAGGGTGCAGATTTTGCCAGGCAGGTTATGTTTACCGCCCAGTAAGGGAAAAAAGCGCAGAAAAATTAGTGGAAATTGCAAAAAACTTAATCGACAAAACCGGTTACGAAGAAATAAGCCTTTGCTCACTCAGCACAAGCGATTATACTCAGCTTAAAGAGCTAACCGACGGGCTTTTAAAAATGACAGAGAAAAAGAAAATCAATCTTGCCCTACCCTCGCTTCGTATTGACAGTTTTTCACTCGAACTTTCAAAAAAAGTTTCCTCTGTAAGAAAAAGCGGCATTACCTTTGCCCCTGAAGCAGGCACTCAAAGAATGCGTGATGTTATAAGAAAAGGTGTTACAGAAGCAGACCTTTTAAACTCTGTTTCCATGATTTTTTCCGAAGGCTGGACAAGCGTTAAATTATATTTTATGATTGGTCTGCCAACCGAAACTCCTGAAGACATTTCAGGCATCGGCGCACTTGCGCATAAAGTGCTTGACAGATATTTTGAGCTTGATAAGTCAAAGCGTGGTAAAAATCCGAGAATTACAGTGAGTGCATCTTCCTTTGTGCCAAAGCCCTTTACCCCGTTTCAGTGGGAAGCGCAAGACGATATTGATAAAATTTATGAAAAGCAAAAGCTTGTGCGCTCATCAATCCATTCAAAGTCAATCTCATATAACTATCACGATGCTGAAACAAGCTTTCTTGAGGGTGTTTTTTCACGTGGTGACAGAAGGCTTTCAAAAGTGCTTTTGCGTGCCCATGAATTAGGATGCAAGTTTGACGGATGGCATGAATATTTCAGCTTTGAAAAATGGATGAAGGCTTTCGAAGACTGCGGCATTGACCCCCGCTTTTACAATCAGCGAAAAAGAGATTTTGAGGAATGTCTTCCCTGGGACCACATTGACGTGGGCGTAACAAAAAAATATCTTCAAAAAGAATGTGAGCTTGCATATAAAGGAATTGTAACTCCAAACTGCCGCGAAGAATGCACAAGCTGCGGTGCAGCGGTATTTAAAGGAGGTATTTGTCATGAAAGGTAATTTCACTTACAGATTAAAATATGCTAAATCCGAAAACGCAAGATATATTTCTCACCTTGATTTTGTGCGTGTGTTAAATCGCACAATCAAAAGAAGTAATCTTCCCGCTACTTATACAGAAGGTTTTAACCCCCATCCTGTTATGGTGGTTGCAATGCCAATCGGCGTGGGTGCAACAAGCGAGGATGAATACATCGATATTGATTTTGACGAAAATCCCGGTGAAGCTGTTGTATACGAAGTGTTTAAAAACACATTTCCCGAAGGCATAGATGTTTTGGCAGCAAAGCTTGTGGGTGAAAATATGCCAAGCTTTAAAAAGCTTGATACAGCAAGCTATGTATGTGAAATTGAAACTGCCGGTGCAAGCGACATTGATTTAGACGGCTTTTTAAATCAGCCGGAGATAATCGTAAGCAAAAAAAGCAAAAGCTCAGTTAAAGATGTGAATATTAAAAACGACATAAAAGAGCTTACTTTGCATGAAAATGGCGATAATTATTTTAAATTCAGTGTAACTGTTCCTGCGGGAAACACTTATAATTTAAAGCCTGAGTTAGTGTTTGATGCTTTTGCACAGTATTGTGGATTTGAGCTTGTTTTTGTTAAAACTCATCGCACTGCACTTTTCGCAGAAAACAAAAGATTTATTTAATTTTATATTTATATAGTACAAGGAGGATTTTAAAAATGGTAAAAGGAATTGAACACGTTGCAATATTTGCAAAAGACACAAAAGCTCTTTGTGACTGGTATGCAGGTATGTTTGACTTAAAGGTTGTTTATGACAACGGCAAAGGCACATATTTTCTTGCATTTGAAAGCGGAGATATGATTGAGTTTTGTATGCAGACTGCTGAAAACCCCGTATCGGGTGATAAGGTGGGCGGCATTCGCCATCTTGCCCTTTCTGTTACAGATGACGGATTTGATAAAATGGTTGAAAAGCTTAAGGCTGGCGGCGTAAAAGTTGTAACCGACACCTCAGTTTCTTCCAAGGGAATTAAAACATTCTTCTTTAAAGACCCCGAAGGAAATATTTCACACCTTATCTACAGGCCCGACCCGTTAGTGTAATGAAACTGTTTAAACAAGAAAATGTCTGACTTTTGATAATCAGGCATTTTCTTGTCTACTATCTTAAAGCATTTTTTCTTTAAAAAACTATTGACATATAAAAGAAAATGTGCTATTATATTTGGGTAGTAAATTTTTATATGCCGCTGTGATGGAATTGGCAGACGTAGCGGACTCAAAATCCGCCGGTAGCGATACCGTGCCGGTTCGACTCCGGCCAGCGGCACCAAAAATCCGTACACGATTGTGTACGGATTTTTACTTTCTTCCTGTTCCCTAATATATTAAATTTTGTCTTCTTCATCCCTGAACTGCAAAGAATACAAATCCTTATACATTCCGCCAAGCGCCATAAGTTCCTCGTGAGTTCCCCTTTCTGTGATGCACCCTTTCATAATAACTGCAATTTCGTCAGCATTTCGAACCGTTGACAGCCTGTGTGCCACAACAATGGTTGTTCTTCCTCGGCAAAGCTCATCTAACGCTTTCTGAATTAAAACCTCAGTGGTATTGTCAAGAGCACTTGTAGCTTCGTCCAGTATAAGAATGGCAGGGTCTTTTAAAAATACCCTTGCAATGCTTACACGCTGCTTTTGACCGCCTGAAAGCTTAACGCCACGCTCACCAATCTGCGTATTGTAGCCATCCTTTAAAGTCATTATATAATCGTGAATATTTGCTTTTTTAGCCGCCTCGTAAACTTCTTCGTCGGTTGCATCACTTCTGCCATAAAGAATATTATCTTTAACCGACCCTGCAAACAAAAACACATCCTGCTGAACAATACCGATATTTTTTCTTACGGATTCTGTTGTAAGTCCTGCTATATCCTTACCGTCAATCAATATATTTCCGCAATTCTCATGAAGCTCATAAAACTTGGGCAAAAGGTGACAAAGAGTAGTTTTTCCCCCGCCTGAGGGACCAACCAAAGCAAGTTTTTTTCCTTTTCCTATTTTCAGATTTACATTTTTTAAAACTTCATCTGTTCCTTCGTATGCATAATTAACATTTTTAAATTCAATATTACCTTCCGCCCTGCCGAGCACCTCCGCTCCCGGATTATCTCGCTCACGCTCTTCATCCATAATTTCTATAAAGCGCTTAAAACCGCTGGCGCCATTCTGAAACTGCTCCATAAATCCTATAAGCGTAGTAACCGGATTTATAAAAAGATTAACAGATACTATAAAAGTAGAATAATCACCAAAAGAAATTTTGCCGGCATATAAAAACAAACCGCCCGCAATTAAAATAAACACATTAAAAATATCCGTTACAAAAGATGTGGACGAATGGAATTTTGCCATTGCATCATATGCTCTTCCTGATGATTCAACAAAGCTTTCGTCGCCTTTTTTAAATTTTTCTGCTTCTTTTTTCGAATTAGTGTATGCCTTGGTTACTCTTATGCCCGTTATACTGCTTTCCACCTGTGCATTTATAATTGCATTACTTTTTCTTCTGTCAGCAAAAGCTTTTTTCATGGCGCGTCTTGAATAAAACGTAACCACCGCCAACACCGGCACACAAGTAAATATAATAAGAGTCAAAAATGCATTTATTGTAAAAAGATATGAAAATGACAGGATTATCATAGTTGAGCTAATCAAAAGATTCTCAGGACCGTGATGGGCAAGCTCACACACTTCAAACAAATCGCTTGTGATACGTGTCATAATACTTCCTGTTTCATTATTGTCATAAAATTTATACGGCAATTTTTGCAAATGATTAAACAAATCAAGCCTCATCTGCGACTGCATCTTTACACCTATAACATGACCGTAATACTGAACAAAATACCTTAAAAGCATACGCACAATATATAAAACAAGGACTCCTATACCCGCGCCAACTATCATTGAATACATTTTGTTTGGTATATAAAGATTAAGCATTTTATTGGTAACTACCGGATAAACCATCCCCGTAACAGATATAAAAAGTGCCGCCAGCATATCAAGGGTAATCATTTTTTTATGCGGCTTATAATATGAGACAAATTTCTTTAACATTTTCATTTCTTCTCTCCTGCTTTCTTTTAGGCTACATTCGATATCATTATACACTTATTTCCAAAAAATTCAAGCATTATAATTTTAAGTGAAAATATTTTTAAAAAGCCCCTTTAATTTTTAAGTCTTGATTTTATTATTAAAAGTTGCTCACAGGTAAGAAAATCTTCTGTCCCAAAGTTTTCACCGTAGCCTATCATATATCCTTTTTTATTGCAAAATTCAATGGCGCTACTATTCCAGTCACCAACATCTGTAAAGCTTGATTTCTCATTTTTATTCTCATACTTACAATGTCTTGCAAGCATAAGTGCAAACTCACCTCGGGTTATATAGTGCCCCGGTCTTAAACTTAAATCGCTGTATCCTGAAATTAAAAAATCTTCAATCGCAAGTTCCATAATCTTCTTTGTTTCGGTTTCTGAAAATTTTGTATCATAATATCCGTCAATAAATGTAAATTTTGTATCCCTTTCTGACACATCCCCTAAAATCACACCAAGAGCTTCTGCTCTTGTGCTGTAATCGGAAATGTTTGTATTTTTAACCTCTAAAATTTTTTCTGACTGCGTGTAATTTAAAAAATTATTTATACGTTCAGCTGCCGTAATATCCGTATTATCCATTGAAATACGCATTAAAAGCCTCAAGCTGTCAGGATTATTATACTCTATTTCATTAATTCCCGGCTCAGTTGTAACACTTACAAGATATCCTTCTTCCTCAAGTATTTTTTCTGCATATGCAAAAAAATTTCCAAACGGGTACGCAAAAACCCTGTAATCTTTTTCAAGATTGTTTCTTGCAAACTGTTTTGCAAAAAACAAATCCTGCCTGAAAATATGCTCCCACTGTCTGAAGCTTTCATTTTCAAGCTTTCCGATACCCTTGCGCACATTATTAACATCATTGTGAAGATTATATGTATGGCACTCAAAATTAAAATATCCGCTCTGCTCCATCTCTTTTGCCTCAAAAGCTCTTAAAAAGGTTTTGCCATACTCCATTGCACCTGCTATGCCAAAAAGCTCAACTTTTATATTATTTTCTTTTACAATAGGAAACAATTCTGTATAATTATTTTTATACCCATCATCAAAGGTTATAACTATGGGTTTTGATGGAAGAGGGATTCGTCTATATACAAAATTAATAACATCCTCAAAAAATACCGGAGTATACCCTTGTGCCTTTAAAGATTTTATATCCATATCAAGCTTTTGCGGTGTCACACTGTAATTTCCGGGCACCTCGTCAACACTGTGATACATAAGAACAGGCAACATCGCCTTATCTTCTGCAAATCCGTTTAGGGAAAATATTAAAAAAAGCATAATAAGTAAAATTGCTTTTTTCAAGCTGACACCCCCTTTTTAACATCTGCATCTTAATAGATATTATATATTTTTGTTCATATATTGTCAAGTTTTTAATGATTTATTATATTTTACCATAAATTTTAAAAACTGTGGACAAATGCAGTATTTTATGATATAATATATCCGTATAAATTAATACACAGAGGTGATTAATATTATTAAGCTACAGATTATAAACAAAGACAATCAAGTGCTTTTTGAATCAGCCGGCGAAAAAATAGATACTGTCTATAACGGAGTTTATAATGACGGTGATAAAATTGTTGTTTTAGCTCCTGATACTGAGTATTTGGCATTAAAGCTTGATGAGTACTTAAAAGAAAGCATAATTTTTATGCCCACAAGCAGCCTTGAATTCCCTGTTCCCTATGGGAAATATAAGGCAGGCTATGATAAAGAAGCATTTGCTGGTGACAGCCACAAGCTGTTGGTTTATGAACCGGAGGATTCCGTTAAATACACAACAAGAAATATTTCTCTAAACTCCCACGATATCAGAGGTAAGAAAAGATATTTCCCCCACGCCTGGGCAAACCTTGTAACCCGTGAAGACGTTTGCTTTTTTGAACGTAACGCTATAGACGGCATCATTGAAAATAAAGGTCATGGCCCGTATCCTTATCATTCATGGGCTGGCGGTGCAAGAGAGGATTTGGAATATTACCTTGATTTCGGTACTGAGGTTGAGGTTGAAAAAATCGTATTTTTCTTAAGGGCAGATTTCCCACATGATACATACTGGAGAGCAATAGACGTTGAATTTTCAGACAAATCAACCGTTACCGCTGAATTTATTGAAACAGCTGATGGTCAGGAATTAGTTTTACCCGAAAAGAAAAAGACACGCATAATTCATTTAACAAACTTTAAACAGGCCGTATTGCCGTTTTCATGGGCGGCACTTACACAAATTGAAGTATACGGAAATTATATTAAGGAGGACTTGAGTAAAATGGAAATAAGATGTGCATCAAACCCCAAAGACGTTAAACACTACACAACAGAAAGATTAAGAGAAGAATTTCATATCAGCAAGCTTTTCACAAAGGATAATATAAGAATGGTTTACAGCCATATTGACAGAATTATCACAGCAGGTATTATGCCTGTATTTCAGGTGTTAAAGCTTGAAGGAGGTAAAGAGCTTGCTTCTGATTACTTCTTAGAAAGACGTGAGCTTGGTTGTATCAATGTTGGTGGTAAGGGTATTATCACAGTTGACGGAACAGATTATGAAATGAATCCTCGTGATGGTATATATATCGGTATGGGAAACAAAGAAGTATCATTTAAATGTACCGATACTGAAAATCCGCCTAAGTTTTATGTTTCTTCATGCCCTGCACACACTTCATACCCTATCTCAAAAATTGATATTACAAAGGCAAAGAAAGTTCCTTGTGGCAGCGTGGAAGACTGTAACAAGCGTGTTATCAACCAGTATATCCACCCAGAAGTAATGAAGAGCTGTCAACTTGCAATGGGTCTTACACAGCTTGAGCCCGGCTCAAACTGGAACACAATGCCCTGCCATACACATGACAGACGTATGGAAGTTTATATGTATCTTGATATGGGCGAAAACGATGCAGTGTTCCATATGATGGGCGAGCCCGATGAAACAAGACATATTATTATGCATAACGAAGAAGCAGTTATTTCTCCCAGTTGGTCAATCCACAGCGGTGTCGGTACAAAGGCATACTCATTTATCTGGGCAATGTGCGGCGAAAATCAGGAATTCACTGATATGGACTTTATTGAAACAAAAGATTTAAAGTAATTTATAAAATTATAATCAAAACACCTTTTCATAAAAAGAAAAGGTGTTTTTTGTTTATGTTCTGTTTACACACAAAAAGAGCACACCGTTTTTACGGTGTGCCCCTTTTTAACTTTTTAATTAATCAAGATTATCGCCTAAATCCTCTATGCCGTCAGTCGGTCCAAACGCAATATCATCACTAACAACATTTGAGTAAGCAGTTTTAAGGTTACCTTCTGTGTCATAATACATTGCATAGGCTCTTGCATAGTATGTATATTCTTTTTTCACATTTGCCCATCTTGCAGTACACTGACCGACATTTGTAGTTTTCTTTGCCACTACTTTTGCAATAGCTGTTTCCAAAGTAAGGTCATCACTCTTACCAAGCAAAATACCTGTCTGAACAACTGTGTATTCTGACGGAATGTTACGCTCTGCAAAAAATGCAATTCTGTTATCTTCAGTTGCTATCGGCTCACCCATTACAAGCAATGCCTTGTTTTCAGTTGTTTTTCCGTATACACTTTCTAAAACAGTATCCTTATCTGTATAGAAGCTGTATGATAAATCGTAAGATACAATCTTGCCATCACGCTGCCAGTATGAAAACGCCTTACCATCTTTTGTCTTATCAGCTGTAACTTCTACCAGTGTATTATATAACAGATACTGCTTTTTACCGTTAACATTTACAGTATAGCGGGTTGTATTTCTTAAATAACCTGCCATCATATTTACATTTTCAGCAATCGATACAACATCATTTTCCTTATATGACTGCAGTGTGCCATCTCTGTACCATCCTTCAAAGCTATAACCATACATATATGGGTCGGAAGGTGTTACAACCGCACCTGATTTACCGTAGTTTAATAATCTGTCAGAAAGACTTGTAAACTGTATAATTTTGCTTGATGCAGGACCATATACCGCCGTAATGTTTTTGTTTGTATAGGCAGTGTGTGTATATGAAGAAGATGTTGAAAGGAATGCCCCTGTATCAGAATCTATCCAGCCAATAAATTTGTTAGTACTGTTTGCAGTAAGAACTATCTTGCTTCCAACAGCTAACTGACCTGTGTAATGGCTTCCGATTTCCACACCATCTACACCTACAGATTCACCATTTTCAACATTTACATTAACTATAACATTTCCCTCAGTTACATTATTTGTAAAATCAAGCTCTAAAATTGAATTCCAACCAACAGTTGTTGTACCATGAAGCACAAGCTTTATTGCCTTATATGTTCCAAGAGGGATTTTAAATTCCTCTAAGGTATCAGTGTCGCTTGTTGTCTGACCTGACCAAACTTTCGTAAAGTTTTTGCCGTCATAAGAAACCTCGATATCGAAAATAAGCTTTCTTTCTGATGATTTCCATGTTGCAAGCCATACAGATGAAACTGTTTTAGGCTTATCAAAGGTAAAGATACCCCAGTGAGCCTCACCATTTACTGTTTCAACTTCCCAACGTGTATTAAAATCTTTATCAAGACAGTTTTCAATGCCGTTTCCTTCCTGTGCATCTGAAGCCAACGGCTCAATTTCTTTTCCTTCTCTCATATATACAGAATAATCTGTATACTCTGAACTTGTCTTATCCTTAATTCTTATAATACCTGTACCAGGTATGCTTTCAGGCAAGCTTAAAACTTCATATTCATAAGCATCTTTAAACTGGTCTTCAAATGTTGCATAAAGCTCAGGAACATGCTTTGTGCCCTTGGGAAGAATAATTTCGCACTCTGTATTATATGGGTCGAAATTTTGAACAAATGATGAATCTGCATAGATATTCTTCGGTTTAACAGTTATGGATTTACCGTCTTCGATTTCCCAGTCGTCAAGATTTGTGTATGTATATTTATACTCCTCCTGACCTTCAACTATAGGCTGCATAACAACTGCCAATTTAACCTCTTCAACATCAATTGCGTGAATAGCAAGCTTTCTTGAACCCTCTCTTGAATTTTCCTTCTGAGTATCGCTTGCCTCTGGAATCGGTGTTGTGGGAAGGCACTCAGGGTCCATCACTTCAAACACTAAATCACTATTTTCAGACACAATAGTTACACGAAGCTGCTTGCCGCCCAAGGTCAAAAGTGCACTTCTGCCATCTTCTGCAAGCTCAACAGTTGCCTTTGTATGAGCAAACCAATAAAATTCAGACGGTGCCTTCATTGTGATTTCGTCCTGAATAATAACAGTTCTTCTGTCATTGGTAAGCATGTTACCTCTTATTGCCTTCTCTACATCATTTGCATAAGCAGGTGTTAAATCTACCTTACCATAAGCACCTCTCGTTTTTGAAACAAACTCAATAAGCGGTGAAACCGACTGAATAACCTGGTCTTCTTCCGAACGGGGATTTATAACAATTGTGTTATGACCCTCCGCACGCTGGGTATAATAATACCATCTTTTTCCTCCCGTACCTGTACCCCAGTAATTGGGAAGATTATAGTTGTCAGAGCCATAATCAAAAAACCATCTCTGACCCAATGCATCAAGCACAAATGTACCTGAGTCTATATTACAGTGGTTTGCAGTATTGCTTCCGCCATGAAGACCTGTGAATATCTGTTCTTTATCATTCCATGAAGAACGCATTGTAAATGTGTCGGTCGCAAAGAAGGAATAATCATATTCCATGGTATCCGTCCTGTCAATATTTTCAGGATCATACCATAAAATATCAGTATAGCTGTATGATTTTTCCCCGCCTAAAACTTCGTTTAATCTTACTCCGGCAACGTGTGAAAGACCGTATTCCTTTCCAAACCACATCAAAGATGTTGTATTTGTTCTTCCTTCATCTGTATCTGAAAAGTTAAACATACCTTTTTTACTTTCAGAATATAAGCCGGTTGCATATGTAGATGAAAATCCGGGTGCATCAGAAAGCCCATATGTTGTGCCTGCTGCAGTTCTTAATGCAGACATCATAAGCACAGCTTCATTTGTTGCGTATGACCAGTATCCGGGGCCCTCTTCATATCCGCCGTCAGGTGCATAACAACGAAGACCAATTTCAATAGCGCGTGTTGCAAAATTAACTGCCTTAACTGCCAAAGCACCATATTCTTCATGTGTTGCAAGAGAAAGGCCTGCCGCTAAAACACCCGAGTTGCAAACTGCATTCCAGTTATTACCCTGACTCCACCATCCGCTTCTGTGCCACTGGCTCATAGGCGGTGAAATATAATCCTTTGCACCGTAATATGCGGTAAGCGAATCTTCAATGCCGCAGTCAAATAATGCCTCTTCTAAGATTTTTTTCTGATCGGATGACCATGCCTCATACATCCAATCATAGGCAATTGCAATGCCCCACATCATATCTGCCGCATTAAGAAAATGACCCGGATGCCAGTGCTCCCATGCACACAAATCCTCAAGCAAAGTCCATAATGCCTCGGGATATTTTTTGTCTCCCGTAAGCTGATATGCCATACCCATATATATTGATTTTTTTCTTACACTGTAGCTTGAGCCAAGTCTGCCACCCGCATCCGCATAATAAGGATGCTCACCCTCAGTAGGTATCTGACTTGCATATGTATCGGAGGTTGAAATAAGATTATCTGTCCATGTTTTAATGTTTGAATCCGTTTCTCTTAAAGCTTTAATTCTTTCAAAATCAGCAGCCGTAGCAAGTATTCTCGGATGTTCAGGTGCAGTAGCTAAAATGTCTTCCTTTATCTTTTCTATTTCAGGCCTTTCATATATAAAGCCTGATGCAATATCCAAAAGCTTGCCTAAATTATTTTCTATGCTAAGACCCAAATCACTGTCGGATATAATCACAATACCCATTTCATCAGTGTAAAGGCTTTTTCCAAGCCCCGCCGCTGCCTGAGCTGCATTAACCATTTCAACACCGTTTATCAGCTGAACATCGCATCCTGAAACAGCACCATATGTATTTACAACAAGGCTTTTGGGCACAAATATATTGCCATTCACTTCAGCAGGAGCAACATCAAGCGCCTGTCTGTTATGCTTAACAAGGGCATAAGGAGAGCCAACCTTCATACAAGTGGCCGTTTTAACCTCTTCCACTGCATCAGAGGCAACCTGCTTAAATGCAGGAACAAAGTCAGATTCTATGTTAATACTTCCGTCCTCTAAATATCTGTCAGTTTTTATGAGGTTTATACTGTCTAGATATACTGTAGCTTTTGCATTGGTCTCATAATCAATTCCCCAACCATCTTCTACAAAAAATGTAATATTATCAATATCGTTCCATCCTCTGGGGGTTCTTGATACTGAAAACGATTCAAAATCAAAGCTGTATTTATTCCAGCCGTCAAGAATGGTAAACTTAGGACAACTATAGTAGTCAGTTCCATCTGTGCTGGGGTTCTGCGAATTAACAATTATTATCATCTCTTCTGCATAATTCGGGTCACCATACATATAAAACTCTATTCTATCATAACTCGAAATATCAGTAACATCACTAAAGATTAAATTTTCGCTAGGTGTCCATTTTGCAGAGTAATTGTGCCCGTCAACAGTAATTTTACTATTGACAGTCAATCCTTTTTTCTGTATTTCACTCCTGTCATTTGTGTTAAAAATACATTTTTCATCAATAACAGCCGCACTTATAGGGAAGGATATACACCCTAAAATCAATGCAAGCGACAATAAAACGCTTAAAATTTTTAAATTTTTTTTCATCTTATTCCTCCTTAAAAATCACAAACATACGTATAATATTTTACCATATTAAAAATATAAAGTCAAACATTTATTGTTTCTGATTAAAATTTGTTGCTTTTTACCTACTAGGAAAATACGCTCCGGTTTATTAATAAATTAAAAATGCGGAGTGTCACATCAAAAAACACTCCGCATACAATCTTATTTATTTTTTTCGGTAATTAATACATGCCCATTCCGCCGCCCATACCAGGAGCACCTGCTGGTGCTGCAGATTCAGGTGCAGGCTTATCTGCTACGACAGATTCAGTTGTAAGAACCATAGATGCTACGCTTGCTGCATTCTGCAAAGCACTTCTTGTAACCTTTGCAGGGTCAACAATACCATTCTTAACCATATCAATATACTCTTCTGTAAGTGCATTGTAACCGATGCCTTTTTCAGAATTTCTAATTTTATCAACGATAACACTGCCTTCAACACCTGCATTGAATGCAATTTGACGAACGGGTTCCTCAAGGGCTTTAACAACAATGTTTACGCCTGTCTTTTCATCGCCTGTTGTTTCACCAAGCAATTTTGCAACAGAATCAATAGCTGCAATATATGTTGAACCACCGCCTGCAACAATACCTTCTTCAACAGCTGCTTTTGTTGCTGCCAGCGCATCTTCAATACGAAGTTTCATTTCCTTCATTTCAGTTTCAGTAGCCGCACCAACCTTAATAACAGCTACACCGCCTGCAAGCTTTGCAAGTCTTTCAGAAAGCTTTTCACGGTCAAAATCAGATGTTGTTTCTTCAATCTGCACCTTAATCTGACCAACTCTGCCTGCAATTTCTTCCTTGTCGCCTGCACCGTCAACAATAATGGTGTTTTCTTTCTGCACTTTAACCTGTCTTGCACGACCAAGCTGATCAATTGTAGCTTCTTTTAAGTCAAGACCAAGCTCCTCTGTGATAACTTCACCGCCTGTTAAAATAGCTATATCGCGAAGCATTTCTTTCCTTCTGTCACCAAAGCCGGGAGCTTTAACTGCGATACATGTGAATGTGCCGCGAAGCTTGTTTAATACCAATGTTGCCAAAGCTTCGCCTTCAATATCTTCTGCAATAATCAAAAGTTTCTTGCCTGCCTGAACAATCTGCTCAAGAATAGGAAGAATTTCCTGAATATTTGTGATTTTCTTATCTGTAATAAGAATATATGGGTCGTCTAAAACAGCTTCCATCTTATCTGTATCTGTTACCATATAAGGTGAAATATAACCGCGGTCAAACTGCATACCTTCAACTATTTCAGAATATGTTTCAGCAGTCTTTGATTCTTCAACTGTTATAACACCATCTGATGTAACCTTTTCCATTGCTTCTGCAATTAATTCACCAATTTTCTCGTCTGCTGCAGAAACTGCCGCAACTCTTGCAATATCACTTCTGCCATCTACCGCTTTTGCATTTGATTTTATATATTCAACTGCAGCGTCAACTGCCTTTGCAATACCTTTTCTTACTATCATGGGGTTTGCACCCGCAGCCACATTCTTTAAACCCTCACGAACCAGAGCCTGAGCAAGAAGTGTAGCAGTTGTTGTACCGTCACCTGCAACATCGTTTGTTTTAGTTGCAACTTCTTTTACAAGCTGAGCACCCATATTTTCAAACGCATCCTCAAGCTCGATTTCCTTTGCGATTGTAACACCATCATTTGTAATAAGGGGTGCGCCAAACTTTTTGTCTAAAACAACATTTCTTCCCTTAGGACCAAGTGTCACCTTTACTGTATCTGCAAGCTGATTAATACCCTTTTCAAGAGCATTTCTCGCATCCTGCCCGTATAAAATATCCTTTGCCATGTTATTGTCCTCCTTGTAACATATACATAATTTATTACTTATTTAAAATCAGTCTACCTTTGCCAAAATATCATTCTGACGAAGGATTGTGTATTCAACGCCATCAAATTTAACTTCTGTGCCGGCATATTTGCTGGTGATAACTTTATCGCCAACCTTAACTTCCATAACAACCTCTTTGCCCTCAACAACACCGCCAGGTCCAACTGCAACAACCTCTGCCATCTGTGGTTTTTCCTTTGCAGTACCTGCTAAAATAATACCGCTTTTTGTTGTGTCCTCACACTCAAGCATTTTTATTACTACTCTGTCACCTAAAGGTTTAATATTCATAATTCAATACCTCCTGTATATTTATACTTTTTTAATATTATTAGCACTCTTGCCTTACGAGTGCTAACAGATAATATATTACTACCCTTTCGCTTTTATATCAATCAGTATTTTTTGAATTTATTCTTTATTTTTTTTAAATTTCTTTTGTTTTCTTTAATTCTCTTTTGTTTTCTTAACATTGGTTAATTTTACACTTTGTTCACATTAGTTACAATATATACAAATGAAAGATTTTTTGCCATTTTATATTCTCGTTTATATATTATTTACACCCACATAAAAAATATGCTTAAAAATAGTCAAATCTTAATATAATGTTATAACGATTTATTTTTAAGGAAGCTTTATTTATGATATTTCAATGCCAACATTTATTAATTCCATCAAAAAAATTATATGTATCAGACATCAAACGCCGGACAATAATAAAACGAAAATTCTTTAATTGACTTATGTTTTCACCAAGTGCTTGCTTTATTAAAACATATCTAAATATCCTCTCGAGTGAAATATTCAATTGAGTCTTCCCAAGCACACTGGGTAACCTCATCAAAATATTTAGGTGCAACTATGTTTGCAGCAATTTTTTTACCAGTAAGAAGAGATGCCAAATACCTATGGTGCCCATCAATAATATACAATTCATGATCTTTTATACAAACATCTATTGGAGGTATTTTTTCTGAATCTTCTTTTAATAATTCTGCAATCTTATATATTTTATCATGATTCATGTTTCTAATCGTTTGTGTAGACTTTAAAAATGATTTATTTTTTACATGGTTAATTATATCATAGCAAACTGACATTGTTTCCTCTAACGAATTGTTTGTCACAACAAAATCATATTTGCTTTGATATGATTGTTCCATTTCGTATCTTTCCAAACGCTTGTCAATTTCTTGTTCATTTCTTCCTTTTAGTCGTTCAACTAAAATATCTTTAGAATCCACGCGTAAAAAAATAGTAAGAAGAGTTGTCATTTTACCTAAAGTTTCAACTAAATTTTGCGTACCTAAAACATCTATATCTTTTAGCAAAATCTTTCCTGACTTTGTTTTGTTTTCAAACAACACTCTTGATGTTCCATAATAATTATCGTGAACAACATTGTATTCAAACAACTCGTTTGATTCTATTTTGGTCTTGAATTCATCCTCTGTAATAAAGTAATAAGGATGTCCATAACTTTCATTTGGTCGTCGCTCTCGAGTTGTATATGTTGGCAACAGTTCAAAATCGCCCTCCTGCAATAGTCTTTCAATAATTGTATTTTTACCAACACCTGAACCGCCTGAAAAAACAACTAACATTAGTAATTCTCCTCCATCTATTATTATACTTTTTTAATTATATCACAATAATGCCCGTTTTTCAAGTATGATTTATCTTATAGCTGATTAAAATGCCACCCAATTACTTTCTTAATAATATGCTTAAAAAGCTTGTCCGCCTTGTTTTCGTTATTATTTTCTTCTTCTCCTATCGGAGAAACGACAAAACATTTTTTTATATTCTTAACACTATGTTTTTGTTCGTCGGATAAAAGTTCTGATATTTTTTCTTGTATTCTTGAGCTTGTAACAATACAATCAGCTCCTTTTAAATCTTACATTACTATAATTTTACCTATTTGCCAATATTCAAGTTTGATGCATTATATCTGCAGATATTATCTCTAAATAAAAAACAGGCGGATAACGCCTGTTTTACGCTATCCGCCTTAAGGAGAATTATCTTATAATGTTTTTGATACTGTATCGGAGTAAAGAGTCTTGATTTCTTCTCCATCTTTATAAATCAGATATGCCTTGGCATACCATGTGTCACCCTCTCCGACATCTTTCTTTCTTGCTGTGTACTGACCAATGGCAGAAGTTGAATTCGACTTAGCCACGATATATGCTGAATATATATCAAAATCTTCAGTCTGATTCATAAGTATACCTGTTTCGATTACTGTATATTCGTCAGGTACATTTCTTTCTGCATAGAATGCAATTCTGTTTGTATCAACCACTGAAGGCTCAGCCATAACAAGCACTATCTCTTCGTCCGTTGCAGTTTCTGCATAATTTGCAACAACCTCAGTGTCAGCACTTACATAAAAAGCGTATTCTTCGCTGTAGCTTACAATCTTACCATCACGTACCCAATAAGTAAACACTTTTCCTTCTTCACCAGCGGCATTAACTGTTACTTTATCGTTATACTTATATTTTCCGCCTTCTTGCTTTGCACCGCTGATAGTTACTGTATACTCTGTATCATTTAAGCGAAAGTAGGCAACATACGTTGTGTTTTCTGTAACATCAAAAAAGTTCTCTGTCTTTTTATTCCCGCCTAAATACCAACCGTCAAATGTGTAACCTGCAAGATAAGGATTTTCAGGAACAGTTGCATAATCCTTAAGCGTTGATGCTACAATTTTGTTATTTGACTTAAATGTTACATAAACTTCACTTGTCTTGTCTGAGTAAACAGCTTTATATGATGCATTTGAGCCAACCGTTACCTCTATGGTTTCTTCCGTAGACAAAACCACATTATTTTTAACATCCTGCCAATATAAGAACACTTTGTTTTCATCATTTGCAACAGCTGTGTAGCTCAAAACAGTACCTTTAGAATAGATTCCACTAGAAGGAGCCGTACCCTTATTCTCTCCGTTTACCTTCACATTTGCGCTGCCTCCTACAACTGTTACTGAAACCTCTGCCTCGTCTGTGTTTTTAATCTCAAATCTGTAGGTTTCTGCATCCGGCATATTTGATGCGCCAAGCGTTACTGTATACCATCCTGCGCAGACCTCGTCACTCATTATGCCCGATATGGTAAAGGCACCATTTTCGTCTGTAGTTACCTGCTGATACAATACAGTCTTGCCTGTTTCGGTATTGTTGATTTCAAGAGATATTTCTGTTTTTGCATCGTATGTACCGCTTACGGAAAACGCCGTTGTTTTCGCATCAAAAACACTCATCTCTGCGGGAATTTCACTTGTCAAAGCAAAATCCGTCGCCGATGTACATACCGCAAAGGCAATCATCAATACCATGCACATTAAAATTGTTTTTAGAATTTTTTTCATAGTATTTATCCCTCCATATAAAAGCGTTTTACATCTTATTTTAAAAAGTTCAGAAACACAATATTCCGGACTTTTTATAACATTAATTAATAGTCACATAAGTGCAACCCGAAGCTTATGCCCTGTGCATCATACTCCAGTTTGCCTAATAGAAAGAAGAAAATTTACTCAAGTGTATAGCTTACTTCATTTGAATAAGCTGTTATAACATTACCGCTTGCATCGCGATAAATTACATATGCTGCTGCATAGTATGTATCACCGGGCTCAGCAATCTTTCTTACCGTAAACTGGCTTTTATTTTCCTTGTTTTTTGAAACGGCTTTATACTCTGCATTTTGAATTTCAAGACCACTTGCCGTGCCTATGATAATACCTTTTTCAATAACTTCATTTTCTAAAGGAATATCACACTCAGTAAAGAATGCAATTTTATCATCCCCCACAAGCACAGGAGGCGCCATTGCCAAAACTGCCTTTTCACTTACGCTCTCACCGTAAACACTCTCAAGAGTCGTGTCACCATTTACATAGAAGCTGTAGTCTTTACTGTAAGAAACTATAATTCCGTCTCTCTTCCAGTATGAAAACTCCTTGTCGTCTTTGTGAGAATCTGCACTAACCTTTACTTTTTCATTATATTTATAGCTTGCATTTTCACCATCAACAACTACACTGTATTCAGTCGTATCCTTGATAAAACCTGCAACATAATTGGTGCTTTCTGTCACGTTAACATCATCGCCCACATTCAGTTCAGATTTCACGCCTCCAGTATACCATCCTTCAAACTGATAACCGTAAACATACGGATTTTCGGGTACTGTTATCGAAACACCTGCTGCAATAACCTTGCTTGCCATAGATGTAAATGTTACAAACACATCTGATTCAGAAGCATAAACTGCAACAAGACTTCTGTCAGTTCCTGCTGTGAAGCTGTAATTTTCATCATAAGACAGAATTGTATTGCTCTTTGCATCAAGCCAATACATAAATATCCCATCGCCTGTAGCCTCCATATCAAGCACAGTACCTGTATGAACATCATATGTTGCCGAAGTGCCCTTATTTTCACCATTTATAATAAGCGCGTCTCCGTCTGTTATGGACACATTAAGTTTAACGCTGTCTAATTCATCAAACTCAGGCACCTTTGCAACTTCAATTACAAGCTCTGCCGTTTTGTTAATTACAACCGCAGTTGTGCTTGATACCTGAAGATTGTCTATACTAAAGCCCTCTTCTATTGACTCAACAACAACACTGCAAACTCCGTCTGCTTCATCCTGACTGGTTGCTGTGTATTTAAATTTAACTGTCTGCTCATTTTCAGCGATAGCATTTACAGTTGCCACATCGCCTACCATCTCGCCGTTTTTCTTAGCTGCACCGATGCTTATAACACTGTCATTGTCCGATGTTACATCAAGTGAAATTTCATAGGTTTCCCCTGCTTTAACACTTGCATTTGCATTACCAAAAATGTTAAACAACTGTATCTCATTACCTGATATCTTTGCCGCACCCTCAGTAATTGTTATATCGCTTTGGGCAACATAATCTATACCATTGGTAAGCTTCATGCTTTCAAAATCAAGTGTAATATACTGTGTGCCGCCTGTAGCATCTGATACAATCACAAACAAAGGCTTCGCAGGAGCAGTATTTTTAATATACTCTGAAACATCTATAGTTTTTATACCTTCTGTTGCCACAACTTCTGCAACAGGTAAAGCTCCATATGCAAGGCTTTCATTTATTGTTTCATCTGCGTTTGAAGCAGGTGCAGTATTGTATGTAAGCTCTTCGGGATATTCGCAATTAATAAGAGCGTATACCTTAAGTGTCTGCCCGTTTGCTTCAGCTATATCAAAATTAAGCGTTGCTCTCTGCGCTTTTTTATAATCATCGCTTCCTTCAAAGGAAATGTAAGACTTTCGTATGCCTGCCGCTGCAACACCGTATTCGGACGCCTTAGCAAGCGAACAAATGGCCGCCTCTGCATCCGAAAGATATGCTGAACTGATTGTTTTATATGCTTCTGCAATAAGCTGCGTTGATGCTCCGTCAAGGAGTTCAACACTCTTAAAATCGTCAACGTAGACAGTCGCCTCGACAGTCGAGTTAGATGTAATGTCGCCAACCTTAAGCATAAGCAAATCCGTCTGCTGAGTAACCATATATTCATCCACAGTTATATCAAAAGTGAATTTCTTCCACTCGCCAACATCACTTGCCTCAATAACTGCAGGATGCTTGATTTCGCCGTCATATGCATTTCCGCTAAGATCGGTATTTGACATAGACGCATTTATGGTTCCTGCCGTATCGGACTTAAGCCAAAAACTTACTCGGTATTTTCTACCGATGTCCTCTGTTGTCAAACTTTCAAAAACATTCCTTATAAAAGCTCTGTTATAATTTTTATTGGTAATAATTTCTAAAGAACCCTTTGCGTTTGAATTTTCAATACGGTCATCAGTATCAACTAAGTTTACTCTGTTTACCTTTGTTCCGTCTTCAAGCTCTATCTTCTCAAAGCCGCCCCATGTGTAACCGCCGGTTTCATCAAAGGAATAAGCATAACTGTAAGCGACCTTTGCTTCTCCATCGCCTGTAAACTTCTCCATTGATGTGATATCATCTAAATAGAATTTTAAAAGGTTATCTTCTTCCTGCTGGAATTCAAATGTTGTAAACTTAATTAAGCCTGTATTATTTGTAACCATATCTTCTGTTACGGTTACGTTATAGGTAAACTTCTTCCATTTGCCTACATCATCTGCAGTTACGCTATGAGTTACCTTATTATAATCATATGTTTTATAACCTGAAACATTGGAAATACTTGTGTCAAATGTTCCTGCCTGATTTGCCTTGGCATAAAAGCTTATATTAAACACTCTGCCTATGTCATCTTCTGTCAGGCTGTCTATCACATTATACACAAATATTCTGTCCCAGTCATAAAGGCTTGAAAGATATAAGCTCTTCTTTGTGCCGTCAGCTACCGGATAGTTTTCATCTGTAGAAAGGCTGCACGCTTCTCCAACTGTTGCTTTTATGCCCTGATATCCCGCAATTACGCCTTCTTTTACAATATCGTCTATACCGCTTGCAGTACTGCTTGCATATATAAAACTATCACTGTCACAGTCATTTTTATAGTAATACGCGCCCTCTTCAGGAGTTTCTGCTACGAATTCAAAATTGATATTACCAATACTTGTTTCTCTTATTGTAATATTGTCTATATACACAGTATTGTTTGGCAGTGTGGCGAATCTGAAGCCGAAACAATCATAGTCATTATCAAAACATTCCTGATTATATACAAAATTGTATGTAAATTTCTGCCACTCATTTGCGGTTGTATAGTTTTGAGTAACCACCTGATTTGCATCATCAGCTCTCCAAAGCTGCATTCTGTTTAAAAATGTTCCCGCTCCGTCTGCCTTAAACCAATATGTAATCTCAAATTCTCTTCCAATGTCAGCTTCTGTCCAGTCATCTCTTCCGAAAAAGTCAAAGAAAATTCTGTGGTAGTTCGCGCCAGAAACAGCTTTGTATGCAGACCCGCTGTTGTCAATATCTACAGTTTCGTCTATGCCATGCTCTGACATGCCGCCACCAAGCATTACTTCGCCGTCGAGTGTACCATCATTAAAATTTTCAGAATATACAACGGGTGAAGCCTCGGTTTTTGAAACAAAAATCAAATATCCGTTATTTTTACCCTTGTCAATCATATACTGGGCATACTGCGTAATATCAAAGCTATGCTGACCTGCACCGTTTACATCAATAGCTGTCAGGGGTGCCCCGCCGTATACCTTTGATAAATCAACACCCGATGAGAAACGGTCATTTGCAAATGTATTGATATAGTTTGCATTTAAAATGTCTATCTCATCTGTGACTCCGTATACATCAATCGCACCGTTTCCGCTCTTTATATTTATAACAACATTATTAGCCATTGACGGGTTAAATGTAGAAAGGTCAACCCTTGCAATTACCTTTTTATCACCTGCAAGGCTCATTGACTTGCTTCTGCCCGAAACTAAAAGTGTGTCTTCTGCTTCAAATGAGGTACCCGAATTCATGCCGCTTTCAACATAACCTGCGCTTAAAACATTTACACTCTGCTTTTCCGAAGGATGAAGCACAAGTGAAGGTGCAACATATAAATTGTCGCTCTCGCTTGCAAGTTCAATATCTGTTATAGATTCGGTAAACACACAGTCATCAATATAAAACGGCTTATTTTCTGACTCTGTACCAAAACATTCGGTTGCAATTCTGAACCTTGTTTTATTTTTAAACAAGTTCCCTGTAAGGCGGAAATCAACCTCATATTCATTCCAGACGTTTGCATTTGTTTTGCTTACATGTTTATATGCATTGCCGTCGTTTATTTTGTTAGAAGTTGTTTCACCAACTGAAACCTGCACATATCTTGACTCGGTATCATAAAGCTTAAACTTAACATTAAACTTTCTGCCGTAGTCTTCATCTTCAAAGGTTGAACCAAAGGGCATAAACGAAGCCGCAAGCTCAAAGTTATCGTAATGCCTGTGATAAGGCTCATACTTTGTTGTAGTGTTAAATTTTACTACCTTATAGCTTGAGTCACCGCCGTCAGTTGAATTCATTTCTTTTGATATTTCGCGGGTTGGTCCGTCTGTATTAATTCTTACAGTGCCGGGAATTGAAGTCAATCCCTCAAAATCCATATTATAAACTATTTTTTCTTCGGTTTCCTTTTCAGCTTTAATAACGAATGCCGCCTTTTCGCCGGCTTCTAAAGACCTTGCATAATCGGTAACATCTACGTCATACTCACCTGCACCGGTTAACACCACACTGCCTAAAAGCTCGTCTGCTTCACCATTTTCATCAGCAGAGTAAATTAAAGCAGTGTTTGCCGCATCGTTTTTAACACTGAAACGTACAGCAGTTGTGATTGAATTTTCAATATCTGCACCGTCAACTTCAAAGTATACACCATTATCTGTGCTGGCGGTCATATTTTCGCTTGTATAAGTTGCACTCGCAAGCTCTTCAGGCTCAACTGTAAAGCTTGAGCTTTTAGCACTCATTATAGTTTTACCGTTTTTGCCGACAACATTTGAAGGCACATATACCGTGTAGGTATGAAATCCCTTTAAGTTATATGGTGTAAAAGTCCACTCAGTGTCACCGAAGGTATCCTTCCACTCACCTGAAACAATCTCGCCTGTTATATCATTTTTTATTTTAATCTTTGAAATTTCTTCCTCTGAAACAGGTCCTGAGAACTTAACAATAATATCATCTGTTGCCTTAACATCAACTGCGCCGTTTAAAGGCTTTATGTATTCACATTTCACGCCCGTATCACGAAGCCAGTAATCTGCTGTGGTGAAAAGTGCTTCATAAGTATCATTGCCTGTTTCACCATCAGCGCCATAACAAAGGGCATGACCTATATCAATGCCTTCGTAATACATTGTAGGTATATCATGAGTATAACATCTTGCAAGCATATCAGGATATTGTGCCCACTGGGAACCGCTTGAGCGAATTGTTCCGTAAATATACATAGGTGCCATACCGTCTGTTATAGAATACATACCGCTGCCCACTGTTGTGGATGTAAACTGAACATTGGAAGGAATTTTGCTTCCATCATTATATTCAAGCCACGGCTGAGGCTCTGCGCCACGCATAACGGTGTTACCGTTTAAATCAACAATATCTTCTGTTTCGCCGCTTTCGTATCTTGTTTTTCCGCACTGGTTTTCAAATATTCTCATTTCGGGAAGTGATTCAGGGTCAGGGTGACCAAGCCTTATAGCCTGACCGCTTTTTGAAATACCCATTGCGCCGTATTTATCTTCATCAAATTTATAGACTAAAGGTTTCATATCTGCAAGATAACGAACAAATCTTACAGCAGAAGTATCTACCTTAATACCATTGGTTACGCCAAGAGCGTATGTCATGTTATCACCGGTGATACCGCCTTCAATACCGCCCCCGTTACCATCATAATAACCATAGTTATCTGAGCTTCCCATAGGAACATATTCAAATTCATAAAGAGCTGCTGCATAGCCCCTGAAAAGAAAACCCGTAACATGGGGTCTTTCTGCTGTGTTCCATGTTCCTACAGTATTATCAGTACTTTGAGCATACATTAAAACAGGAACTTCATTTTCAGGATTTGCAGGATACACAATATCCATATATAAATCCATATCAATGGGTGTACCGTCACGCTTTATACACTGAGTAATATCAGTTACCTTGCCGTCTGTAAGCATTGCAGTATACTCATTTGGTGTAAGACTCTGACCTGCTTCAAACTCAAGATATTCGCTTTCGCCTTTACCTTTTATGATTTTTGTGTCTTGGGCAAAAGTGATTACCTCACTATCCCCTCTTACAGCCAAAAAGTCTGAGTTCCATACGGAAATGATATAATCCTGAGTTCCGCTGTAGCTATGCTTGTCAATTGACCAGTATACTAACTGACGTGCCACGCTGTAACCTGCAGGAAGGATATATACATATGTATCATTTGCAACATTGCCTGACAGATATGTATTCATTCCGCTTGTGGTTCTAAGAGTGCTTTTTATGCCCTGCAAGCTCCAGTCAAGGTCGGGGCATACAGTTTTTTCGTTATTGTAATAGTCAAGCACTACCACAACATAACCGCGGTTTAAAAAGTCAGTAATAATATTCTCATCCGTATCAGTACCCACTCTTTTAGTATTTGTATTTACAACATACATAATAACAGGGGTGTCCGCATCGGGCGTTTCCTTTATATATGTCTTTATTCCCACGGGAATACCAATGTATCCGTCATTTTCCATGACAGAATTATATACAACATACTGCTCAAGCGAGTCAATTTCAAACTCAGTCGCCGAAGCCGAAATAAAGCTTACAGGCGTTATGCATGACAGCAAAAGCGTCATGCAAATAAGCAGTGATAAAATTTTCTTCATGTGCCAATCCTCCTTAGTGTTTTGCCAAATTGGTCATAACAATCACCTACCCGCAAGCGGGAAGTGTTTGTAGGTCGGGACAGCTCTCGAAGCACCCCGTTTTCACGGGATGTCGAGAATGCCTGCCCATACATTTAATAATTAAATCAGTTTTTCTAATGTAAAATATAATTTCATTAAAGCCTTTTATTCAGCAGACACTACCTGCTGATTTGCCCAGTGAGCAGCTTCCTTAAGCTTCGCCATAACATCTTCAGAAACGCCCTCACGCTGATAAGGATTTTCTCTTGCGTCTTTACCTGTTATATATTCATACCAGGTAAGACCTGCTAAAACTCTACCATATTTATCAGTCAAATGACATACCTCGTCACGATAAATAGAAATCTCACCATCGACAGGTGCGTTATAGGTTCCGTTAGCATTTGCCACACCTGAATGTTCCTTGAAGCCAAGCTTATTTAAAGCATACCATACCGCCCATGCAGTTGGCACCATCATGCTCTGCTTATCTGCATAAATATTACTTGCATATTCATAAGCCGCTTTGTTTGCATCAAAGAATGACTGTCTTGGACTTTCATCATTTGCATATCTTCCTTCAAACATCTGACCTGATATTTCATTACATGTTGTCCATGCCATATGCATGATTTTCTGTGCATTAGGAGCGTATTCGTCCACAAACGCTTTAAACTCTTCATAAATTTCGCCGGTTGTGATTCCCGGTGTTCCTGTTGCAGAACCTGAGTTATCGTCCTGCCATTCTGCATAATCAATAAATGCCATATCGCCTATTGTTCCACCATGAGAAGCACCCTGAAGTGAAACAAAATCCCATGAATAGCCGTATGTTGTAATACCATCTAAAGATGAAGCACTTCTGGTTTCTATAACATCACCGTTCGGCAAATATTCGAGTCTGCTTTCATATTTTCCGATACCCTTCATGTTTTTATAATGCTGAGTAATCTTACAACCACCGGTATACATATTAACTGCATAAATATCTACGCCTGCCGCTTTACCGATTGCAGGTAAGTATGTAAATGAATCAACACCATAACTGTTACCGAAATTTATAACATGATATTCTTCTCTTCCGCTAAACTCTGCTTCAAACGCACGGCATAAGGGTTCCTGATTTTCTTCAACCCATAAAAATGCTTTAAGAGTTCCGCCTTTGGGTGTTACAACATCTTCAAAGAACACCTGATTTGTGTCAGCATTTATAACGGTTGTGCCGGGTTTTGCAATAACCTCTTTTTCCACATAATCAACCATTTTGCCTGATGCATCGTAGCTTACAGCAACAGCCTTCAGGGTTGCACTTGCATCCTCTGTCTTGTTTATAATCGTAGTTTCAAGCCAATATGTTTCGCCAACGTTTTCAAGGTCCATCTGCGAGCCGCTAATCATTTTACCATCTGCATTTGTAAGGGTGATGTGCTCTACTGCCAAAGGACGGTTTATTGTATAATAGGTGTATGTTCTTTCAGTTGTTCTTGAGTTTCTTGTTGCAAAAACAACCATATTGCCGCCGCTCATTTCATCGCTGTCTGAAAGCTCTTCGGTGTATAAATCTGATTTATATACACGCACATCAGCTCTTGTGTCTAAGAATGCTTCAAAGATTTCAACTGTTATGCCCTCTCCAATATTGATATTGCCGTCAAACACATCTAAGTCGCCTAAACCAACTGTTGGCTGTTTATCCTTTGATATATCATAGACTTCGGTTGAACCATCGTATATACGAATGTTATCGTAATAAACGGTTTTAACTTCATCATATGACCTTGAAGGAGCAAATCTTAAATAACTTGTACCAAAAATATCAGTTGATAAAGGCAGTTTGTATTCTGTGCCGTTTACATAAACCAAAATGTTTTCTGCACTGCCATTCTTTTGATTATAACCCTCAATAACAAATGCAAGTGTAACCCATTCATTATCAGCTATATCACAAAGCTTTTGATTTTTAGTTGCAAGTGCCGGATGGTCACCTGTAACAACAGTATTATATCTGATGTGTAAAAGCTCTCCTGTTGAAAGACTTGCATTAGTAGCCGCAGCTTTTAACAGACCTGCGCTTAATACCAAATCAGGTGAATCTTTAGTTAACGCAACAGAAATCTCCATTGTGCGTGTATCAAGAGTTATTGAATTAGAACCAATATAGTTCCAGCCGGTTCCGCCTGTTTTTACATCGAACTTATATGCTAAATCCTCAGCCTTTTTACCAAAGATACCGCCAACTGTTGTTACAACTGCAGGCTCTGTGTTACCATCGCCGTTATACAATAGCTTTGGTGATGCAGTTAATGCCTTTTCACCTGAACGAAGGTCATTTTCTTCATAAGTGGCTTCACTCAATGTGTAATATGAATATGTTCTTTCTGTTGTATAGAAATTCTTTGCAGCAAACACTGCCACGCAGTCATTTCCGATGTAATCTTCGTCTGAAAGCTCGTTTGTATAGGTGTTGTCATCAAACACGCGGATTTCAGCGGTTGTACTTAATTTCGCTTTAAAATCTGCAACTGTTGTACCCTCATCTATAGTGATGTGACCGTTTGAAACCTTTAAGTTCCCAAAATCAATCACAGGCTTTTTATCCTTGTTTGAATTATATACAGCTGTTGACGCATTGTATGTTCTTATATTGTCATAATAATATGTTTTTGTTACTTCTCCGAGATTTTGTGCTAATGCAAAGCGATGGTAATATACACCGTAAATATCATTTGCAAAGGTTACAGGATACTCTTGTCCGTTTATATAAACATAAACAGTTTTTGTAGCTTTGCCCTCTGTTGTATAACCGGGCACTACCACTGCAATATTTATCCATTCACCCGTATTGATAGTGCAAAGAGTTTTATTTTTTGAATCATCAGCAAGAGCATCAATACTTCTTGTTTTAACCGTTCCATCAGTAATATCTAAAAACTCATGCTGTACGCTTGAACTTTTATCTGATGCTGAATAAACTGCGGTAGCAAGACGGAATGCTAATTTCTCGCTCATAGCCAATGAAAGCTCAAATGTGCTTGTATTAGTAGTTGAAGGTGCACTTTGAAGATAATGAGCACCTACATTACAGTCTCCCTTCAAATCTATCTTATAAACCTTATCGCTTGTCGATTTACCGAAAACACCGTCTACATTATATGTTATTGTACTGTTGCCGTTGGAGGCACCCTTTAAAGCAAGCTCGCTTTTACCGTCTAAAAGACCGTCTTCCGTATAAGAAGGAACACTTACTGTATAATAACTATAAGCTCTTTCAATATTATCACCATTTTTTGCAGCGGCTACTACTTTGTATCCCGCTTGAATTTTTTCACTGCCTGAAATCTGTGTCTGATATGTAGCATCTGTGTAAACTCTTACGTTTGTAGCTCCTGAAAGAGATTTTTCAAGCTGCGAAGCTGTCATATCGTAATTTAAAGTAATTTCTTTTCCTGAAACACTTACATTATTGTCAGCTGCAGTTAACACTGGAGATACTGAATATTTTTTGTAATCATCAGTATACTCTGCTTTATATGACATAACATTATCCACAAGCTTTTCACCTGTACCATAAAGTCTTATATAATTTGAGCCATAGTAATCAGTAGAAAAAGGAATTTCTGCTTCTGCGCCATCAACATATAATTTAAAGATATCTTCACCTTCGTGACTGGGCGCTTTAATTGCAACAGTGTGCCATTCACCAACTGAAAGAGAATTCAAAAGCTTTGTTTTTTCTCCATTGTTAACTAAAGCAGAAGGTTTTTCTGCGTAGTTAATTTCAACACCGCCGGTTGCAGAAAATTTTATAAGCCTGTCGATTGATACATTTGCGTTTGCATCACTGGTAAAAACAGCCTGAACGCCTAAAAATGCACTTGTATTTTCAAGCAAAAAGCTGAATTCATACACTACTTCTTTGTTTTTTTCACCATTCATATTAAGATACATCAATCCTGAATGTGAACTTGCAGGATTATACTTATACACGCTGTCGGTATTAAGTTTACCAAAGCTACCGCCCTGAATTGCAAGAACTGCACCATTTGCAGAACCTGCCAAAGCGTATGTTTGCTCGCCTGTGTATTTTACCTTGTATGTAACACTGTCTGCTGCATACGAAGCCACAGGCAAAATTGCTGTCACCATACATAAAGCAAGCAACAGACTTAAAACCTTTTTAAACTTTTTCATAATCTTGTTCCTCCTTAAATTTTTATATCAAGCCGATAAGAGCCTATGGGATTTGCCCCTCACCGCCTTAACTCTTTGATAAAATAAACCTGTTTTTGTTTTTGCAAAAAAATATTTCTGCATCATACACAATAATTATATACTATATTTCAAAAAAAGTATATGGAATTTCTTAGTTAAAATGTGCACTTTTGTAAACTTCACATAAAGGAAAAACTACTCAATACAGCTCTCAAGTATTCTTATCAACACCTTATAGTTATGAACAGACATTATTGATGCCTCCAACAGTTCCTCTTTATCTGCATTTCCCCAATTCAAGCCATATCCCATACGCTTTGCCATAAGGCGGATAAATTCGCGGGTAGAACGACCATTACCTTCTCTAAAGGGTTGGATAATGTTGAGTTCTGCCATCACATATGCTAAGTTTTCAAAAACCTTTTCTTCGTCAGTTTCCTTAAGCATATCCTCCTCTTTTATTTTGGAGAATACTTTATCAAGTTCTCTATCAATCAAGTTTGGGGAATAAAACATTGTATCCGCTTTACTTATTTGTTCTCGTCTGATTTTTCCGGCAAATGGATAAATATCTTCAAAAATAAACTTATGTATATTCATAAGATGGGCCTTTGAAAAATTACCATTAATCGGTTTTTTCAAAAGTTCCATTTGCTTAATCAAAGTAATTTCTTTTTCAGCAGTTTTAAGGAGCATATTATCCCTTATATTCAATTTGTTTTTTAATACATTACTATCAGGATAACAATAGATAGATTGCGTAGTTGTATAAACATCATATTTTGAAAACATAGTTACACCCTCTGCATATATTTAAGTTTCAATTCTTCAATTACATCTGTATAGCTTACCTTACCGCTATCAATTCTTTTAAGGTTTTTAATACCTTCTTCACTAACTGTCATACTTTCAACAGCAAAAGTTCCTTTTAGATTTTTTAAATTACTTTCAAAATCTTTAGATGCCATATCTGTTTTGTTTCTCCAATCCGTATATTTGCCTGATTTAACTCTTGCATCTGCAGGTTTTTCTGCATCTTTCGGTAAAAGCCAAGCGCCTGCAATTTTCTTTGCACCGACAATTCTACCCTCATTGCACAAAACAGTAATTCTCCTTACAGAAATTCCCCACATTAAACTTGCTTCTTTTATTGTTAGTATATCCATATCAACACCTCATTTACCTATATTATATACCAAAAATGGAACAATGTCAATGTTAAAGCAGAAACATTTCAGAATAGTTTGAGTACAATATTTATAACATAGCGTGATAACATAAATAATACAGAAAATGCAGACAGTCAATACGACTGTCTGCAAAATAAATCAATATAAAACAAACTTGGTATTACTCCCACTCCAACATCACATTTGTTTTGACCGTGAATTTAGGTCTAAATAATGCATTTTCGTGCTGTTTCAGCAGAAAATTCTATTTATTCCACCCATTCAACACCGAAAGTGTCGTCAAAGCACATTTACAAGTGCCGAAAAAGCCCTTATTTTAAGGGCTTTTGAATTTATATCTTTTCTTTCAACTTTTTAACAGACGAAACAAGCATTCTGCGAAGTTCGATACATTCTTTCTGAAAAACTTTATATTCTTCTTCGGAAATACTATTAACCTCTAATAATAATTCAAGCCAATATTCACTCTCATTACATTCTTTTAATGCAATTTCAAACTTTGATATAAAATCCTTTGTCCCTTGTGCATACTGTGCTTCGTGTATATTTGCACCAACAGAAGTTCCACTGCGGAGTAGTTGGTCTATCAAAGCATATTCTACTTTGTTTTCTTTAAGATTTCTGCAAAGCAAAATAACAGATTTGGCAAATTCTTTTGACTTTGTTCTTAGAATACTGTCTGTCATAAAAAGACTCCTTTTAAACAAAACTGCACCTAAGGTGCATCATAACTTGGCGAAGCCAATCTAAACTTATAACTTATTTCGCAAGAAAGTTTTTTGGTTTAGAGTTATGAATTTTGCTAAAGCAAAATGTTATGATATGATTGCCTTTTAAACAAAACTGCACCGCAGGTGCATCATAACTTGGCGAAGCCAATCTAAACTTATAACTTGCGTAGGCAATCATAGTTGAGTTTTGCACAGCAAAACTCATTCCCACTCGGCAAAGTTTTTGTAAACTCAACTGAATCGGTTAATAAACTATTCTCTGCAGTATTTACATTATCTGTATTATACTAATTTTTTTGACTACAAGATATTTTGTTGCCATTTTGTTGCCACAATTACTCTTCGCCTATATCCTCACCATCTTCTAAAGCAAGCTCGGCTAATTCCTGCAGCTTATCCTTTAATATCTGTTTATCCGGCAAGCAGAGAGTATAATCCGAAACCAATGTTGGTGACATACTACGACTTAATGCATATTCAACTACTGCATCATCTTTGCTTGCACAAAGTATAAGACCAACACTTGGATTTTCATTCGGTTTTTTAACATCTCTGTCTAATGCTTCAAGATAGAAGTTTATCTGTCCAATATGTTCAGGTTTGAATTTGCCGATTTTGAGTTCTATCGGCACAAGGCATGATAAAGCTCTGTTGTAAAAAAGCAGGTCAATAAAGAAATCTTGTCCACCGACTTGAACACGATATTCTTCGCCTATAAATGTAAAATCTTTACCAAATTCAAGAATAAACTGTTTTAAATTCTGTATAATTGCCTTGCGGAAATTGCGTTCTGAATACTGTTCAGGCAAATCAAGGAACTCCAAAACATAAGTATCGAGAATTGTATTACGAACTGTTTGAGGAACTAATTCGGGTGGTTGTTTACCTGAAGATAGCATATATCTCTCATAGTATGCACTATCAAGCTGACGTTCGAGTTCACGAGAAGAATAGTGTTCTTTAGCTGCCAAAGCAACGTAAAAATCTCTTTCTTCCTTGGTTTTTGACTTTGACATTATAAGCAGATGATTTGTCCAACTCAATTGTGTCAGCAGTGCTGACACAATCTCATCATCCTTATATGTTTCGTAAAATTGCTTCATTCTGTATAATCCACGCCTATTAAAACCTTTTATTGTAGGCGATGTAGCAGAAATATAATTTGCAACATCATCAATAACCTTGTCACCATAAGCTGATTCTGCACATAATTCAGAAAGATATTCGCCAACTTCCCAATACATATTGATAAGTTCTGCATTGACCGCTTTCAAAGCTCTTCCTTTTGCATTTTCAATTATAGATATAACCGCACCAAAATCATTGGCTGACGGCACTAAGTCTTTTGACATTTATATCCACCTCCGGCTATTTTCTATTTCTTGTCGTATTTTCCATTTACCATATTTCGCTGAACCTGCTTATCCGACAAGTTATTTCTAACCTTGTCGGACACCATTTTACTTGTATCTACCTTGCTAATGGGATAGTTATCAACCTTACTGTTAAGACTTGCATTACTTACTGCCCAAATAATTCCTATAACAATCAACGCTATAATTGTTTCCATAATTCATACTCTCCTTATCTATACTTTCCGTTATTCATATTACGAATAAATTCTTTTCTGCTCATTTCACCAAAACGAACCTTGTTGGCATCTTCCTGCTCCAATCTCCAATTTCTGTGATAGTCTGCCGTAAGTGTAGGCTCACAAGCATCCTTAATCAAATTATAAACTATTACAATTATTCCAATTACTGTTAATATCCCCATTGCAAATCCTCCTAATGCTTTTATTTGCTTATTTTAAATTCATCTTCTTCTATTTTATCAAAATCAAACTTAACACCTGTGAAAACAATGAAATTTCATTCATTATTATCTTTTTTGCATAATTTAAAACTTATTTTCATTTAATATTATATCACCAAACCATCATTTTTTCAACATATTTTACTAAAATTCAGCACTTTAACATAACATAACCCAGCAAAAGTTAAAACACCCTGCAACAGAAATGTTACAGGGCATTAACTCCTATTGCAAAATCAGCTTTCTCGCAAGTATAAACAAGCTATTATCCACCGATGGAATATCCCTATACATCGGGTCTTTCATATATTCCACATCAGGATTAAAGTCCGGTTTTACAGATTGGTAAATCCTATTCCGAGCATTGAACTCCGATTCCGCATAAGTAATCTTGCCGGATTTGTAATCTTCAATTACGGGAGCGATTATTACTCTGACTTTTTCAAGATTATCTGCATAAAAAATAAGGAGCATAGCCGTTTTAGCTATACTCCCGAAAAATTCATATTCAGTTTATATAACAACTCACAAGCCGGTTGGGATTATTCCCACTCGATCGTACCGATAGGCTTGGGCGTCAAGTCTAAAAGTACGCGGTTAATTCCTTCAACCTCATGTGTGATTCTGTCAGTAATATGATGAAGTATGTTGTAAGGAATTTCCTCAATTGTAGCGCTCATAGCATCAACAGTATTAACAGCACGGATAATAGCGGGCCATCCTTCATAGCGCTTTCCGTCTCTTACGCCAACGCTCTTGAAATCGGGCACTGCAATAAAATACTGCCATACATTGCCTGCAAGTCCGTTTTTATCAAATTCTTCGCGTAAAATTGCATCAGCCTCACGAAGTGCTTCAAGTCTGTCACGTGTAATAGCGCCAAGGCAACGCACCCCAAGGCCTGGCCCCGGAAAAGGCTGACGGTATACCATTTCATCAGGCAACCCAAGTGCAGAACCAACCACTCTTACTTCATCTTTATACAAAAGCTTAACCGGCTCAACAAGCTCCATTTCCATATCTTCAGGCAAGCCACCTACATTATGATGAGCTTTAACGCCGTCACTTTCTAAAATATCAGGATAAATTGTTCCCTGCGCCAAAAATTTAATATCACAAAGCTTTGCTGCTTCTTCATCAAACACCTTAATAAACTCTCCGCCGATAATCTTTCTTTTCTTTTCAGGCTCATAAATGCCCTCCAAAAGATTTAAAAATCTGTCAGTTGCATCCACATAAATAAGATTTGCATCAAGGCCTTTTTCAAAAACCTCAATAACATTTTCACTTTCGCCCTTACGCATAAGACCATGATTTACATGAACACACACAAGTTGCTTGCCTATAGCCTTTATAAGCAATGCCGCCACCACAGAGGAGTCAACACCGCCGGAAAGTGCTAAAAGAACTTTTTTATCACCAACCTGCTCTCTTACCAATTTAACCTGCTCGCAAATAAACTTATCTGCCAATTCTTTAGTCGTAATACGTTCCATCGTATCAGGTCTTTTATTTGAATTCATATAAACATCCTCCTAATCTTGAACATAGAGTAATTTTAACATAATACGAAAACAATTTCAAGTGTTTATATTCAAAGTTTTTCCATATTTTTAAATATGACCCGTTTTTTTAATAAATACTGATTTTTTTATAAAATTTATTATTTTTACATCATAAAAAATTGTACAAAACATCATAAAACAAAAAAGCTATGCACCAAAGATGCACAGCTATATATGTATTTTTATTCAAATAAAGGAGTTGAAAAATACCGCTCAGCAGTATCAGGCAGTACGGTAAGAACCGTTTTTCCTTCGCCAAGTTTTTTTGCAAGCTTTATTGCCGCCGCAACATTTGTACCGCTTGAAATACCGCACATAATGCCTTCTTTTCTTGCAAGGTCCTTTGCTGTTTTTATTGCCTCATCATCTGCAACAATACAGATATCGTCATAAATGCCGGTGTTAAGAATTTCAGGGATAAGCCCGTCACCAATACCCATCTGCAAATGTGTGCCGATAGAGCCACCGGAAAGAATTGCCGCGTGCTCAGGCTCAACCGCCCATATTGTCATATCGGGATTTTTTTCTTTTAAGGTTTCGCCGATGCCCGTTATTGTGCCACCGGTGCCGATACCCGAGCAAAAGCCGTGAATAGGCCCATCCACTTGATTTAGGATTTCAACACCCGTCTGCCTGCGCTGAATTTCAGAGTTTGCAGGATTTTCAAACTGCTGAGGCACATAAACGTTTTTATCCTCTGCCTGCATTTTAAGCGCCATTTGCAAACAATCTTCAATACAAGCGCCGATATTACCCGCATCGTGAATTAAAATAACCTCTGCCCCATAATGCTCAACAAGCTTTCTTCTTTCTTCGCTTACAGAGTCAGGCATAATAATTTTTGTTTTATAGCCTTTAACAGCACCCACAAGTGCAAGCCCGATACCCTGATTTCCGCTTGTAGGCTCAACAATAACAGTATCTTTATTAATAAGGCCCTCTTTTTCTGCTGCACAAATCATATTATACGCAGTTCTTGTTTTTATAGAGCCTCCCACATTAAGTCCTTCAAACTTAACTAAAATTCTTGCTCCACCTTTCGGAGCAAGCCTTGAAAGCTCAATAACAGGTGTATTTCCTATACATTCCAAAACATTGCTATATACCATAAACTACCTCCGACACATAACTTATATAAAATTATATACTAATTTGTTTTCAAACTATACCATATTGTAAAATTAGGGATAAAAAATTAATCTTTCAAAAGCTTTAATGAATTTTGATTTTCCAAAACCCTTAACTGTGATTTAGCCATAACATTGAGCTGAATAAGTCTTTCTCTTTGAGGTACACCTTGTTCTATAAATATAGCATTAAAGCTTTCCATATTAGCAATCACCAAAAGTTGTTCTATTGTAGCATAATCTCTTATGTTACCTTTTTTATCAGGATTTTCTGTTATCCAATCTTTTGCCGTCTTTCCAAACAACGCCATATTTAAAACATCCGCTTCGTTAGCATAAACAAAAGCAAGTTGTTTTTCACTTAAATTTGGAACAATATTTTCTTTTATAGCATCTGTATGTATGCGATAATTAACTTTTGCAAGTTCTCTTTTCGCACTCCATTCAAGTTCTTTCTGTTCAACAGCCTTTAGTCTTTGTAATTCCTTGATAATATAGAGTTTAAATTCTGCTGAAATCCAACTTGCAAATTCAAAAGCAATATCCTGATGTGCATATACTCCACTGTTATATCTTCCTGCTGAAACTGTAAGCCCGATAGCATTTAATTTCTCAATCCACTGGCTTGGAGTAATCATAAAAGCATTTGTTCCCGCATCTTTTGTAACCGTATCGAATTCGATACGGTTACAATCGGGATTGTTTAGTTCCTCCCATACACATAAAAACCTCAGAGTTTCTTTATTTCTCAACCAGTTATATACTGTGAATCTCGGATCTGTAGGATTTTTATATTTAGCAATATCAGTAAGAGATATGTATTCGTCCTGATTTATCTTCTTGAATCTAATATCTATCCCTTTTACTTCTATTTAATTATTTTTTGCCATATTTATTTTCCTCTCATTCTTCTGCAAAATTCGACATTATTCCCTTTTTAAATCAGTGCTCATTTCGTTCAATGTGCCACAATTTTGTAGGGACAGATGCCCACATCTGTCCGTTTTCGGGTCGATTGATAAGCATCGACCCCTACATTGCACGAATTGGTTGAACGATTTAGATGCCGAGAAATTTCCCGCGCAAATAGTATAAGTAAAAATAAATTATCGACAAGCTATTATATTAAATTATTAGGTTTGATACCAGTAAAATGCAATGTAATCACTTTTACCTTATTTATAAAGCCAGCTTGATGGCACAAGAAAAGTGTACGGTGCCGTAACAATTGCAAATATCATTGCCAGCTTCACACGTGTTTGTTTATCACATTTTTTAAAGGTTACAAAATAATTAAAAATAAAAATGCAAACCACCGAAATTATCAAAGCAGGAATTGTTAAATACAATTCGTCACCCATTCTTACTATTTGTAAAGGAATCATCATAATTAACATATACGCTGAACCAATAATATCTGACAGCATTCCAAAAACAAATATTTTCAGTATGTTTTGTTTGTAAAAGCATTTTTTATTTTGAATCTTTAAGAAAAACATACTGACAACAAGAACAAGACTATCTATTATAAAATTTCCCGATAAAACAATTAACCAAATTTGCGGAAATAGTAGTAGCATCCAAAAGGGAAATAAAACATTATATAATTTGACATCTTTTTTCATTTAACAACCCCCGTTTTTTACCTGATTCTTACTCGTGTCAAATCAAGGTAAAATTAAAATTTAATTCTCTCCTAAGTTAATTTTAATGCCCGAATCGGAGGATGGAGGCTGTATGTAAGCACTGATTGCACCTGCAACATTGATGATAGGCATTGACTGTAAATACACTTTGCCGGGGCCTGTTACTCTTGTAAGGAACAAGCCTTCACCACCGAAAAAGATGTTTTTAGCACCCTTTACTGTTTCAACATCCATTGTGCAGGTTTCTTCCATCGCGGCTAAATGTCCTGTATCTAACACAATAGTTTCTCCCGCTGCAAGGTCATATTCTTTGCAGTATCCGTCAATCTCAAGGAACACCATACCGCTTCCTGATATTCTCTGCAATATAAAACCTTCGCCGCCAAACAGGCCTTTTCCAAACTTTTTCTGGAAATACACCGAAAGTTCAAGACCTTTTTCCATAGCGAGAAAGCCACGCTTCTGAACGATTATTCCTTTAGATGGTGTTATCTCGTAGGGTATTATTGTTCCGGGAAAACTTGATGCAAACGCAATCATTCCCTTTTCTCCTACTGCTGTATATTCGTTTAAGAATATTGACTCACCCGAGAAAATTCTACCGATAGCTTTTTTAAATCCTCCTGCCTTTGTATCCATATGCATATTCGGAGTCATCCAGCTCATTGAACCTTTTTCGGCACAAAGAGTCTGTCCCGCTTCAGGACTGCATATAACTACAGGTAAATTTCCACCTTCAATGTTGTAATCAATCATATTCATTCTCCTTTTTATCTCTTTCTCTCATATTCGACAAAGTTCGTGCCAAGTCAAGTGAACAGTGAATAATAGGACCTACTAACTTTTTCCTGTTTTTTCAACTGCTTTCTCTTAAACAAAATTCCTTAGAACCCGCGAGAATACTGGATTTTCTCGCATCCGATGATATATGTAAATATAATAAATCGGCAGACTTAACTTTTAAATTGTATGGACTTGACACAAGTAAATTCTTATCTTTGTAGTCATTTTACAATCACTACTTGTTGAGTTTCAGGTATCCAATCAACTGTTGCTCCTAAGTTTTCCACAATAAATCTAACAGGAGTGTACGTTCTTTCATTTTCAATAAAAGCAGGTGAATCTAAAATCACCTTTTTATCATTGACATATGCTGCACTCGAATTTATGTAAATAACAATTTCACATTCCTCGCTCTTTATAACAACCTTTTCTTCATTCGCATACCACGAAACTATTGCACCTAGTCTTTCGGCAACAAATCTGGCAGGTAACATGGTTCTGCTGTTCCGTATTATTGGAGCAACATCATTTGTAATTTTTTCACCAAAGACATTAGCTTCTTTTTTTCCGATTGTCAAAAGAATTCTTCCGTTTTTAGGTGATTCTTTCGTTTCTCCAGCTTCGTTTGTTTCTACCAATTTACCCGACTCTCTCAACAATATAGTATAATTTCCAGTATTGCCTGAAATTTTAATAAAATATGTACCTGCTTTATCAACAAGATGATTCTTTACAGCTTTACCAATTGAGTATATATTTGTTTTCAAAAGACTCATATCTCTCTCGGAAAACATTTCTATTGCTACATGAGAAGAACTCTCATTCAACAAATTTACTTCCAAATCAAGTCCATTTTCCAAGTATATTTTGTACCAATCTACATCATTTGAAGTTTCAAGACTGGCTTGATGTTCATTATTCAATTCTATTAACTGGGCTTTTTCCTTCACATCAGCGACTGTATCAGATTTTTCATTTATTAAAACAGAATATTTACCCACATCTTCACCATATAAACACAAATAATATGTTTTATTCGTCTCAAGTTTTTCGTTTATATTGATTTCTTTTGCATATTGTCTTACTTTTTTTATTTCGTTTCCACTTTCATCGTGGATTGCTACTGTTGTATAATGGTCATTGCCTAAATTTTTGAATACAACCTCATAATAAGCATCACTTCCAGATGTTTTAAATTTCATCCAGTCATAATCCTTATCTCCATCAAAGGAAGAAACATATTCTTCATTAATTTTTATAAGCTCTGCATCATTCATATAGTTTGAATACATATCTTCTGCTTTATCTACTATAAATGTGTAGTTACCTACTTTTTCACCATATAGACACAAATAATATGTTCTATCCGTCTCAAGTTTTTCGTTTATATTGATTTCTTTTGCATATTGTCTTACTTTTTTTATTTCATTTCCACTTTCATCGTGGATTGCTACTGTTGTATAATGGTCATCGCCTAAATTTTTGAATACAACCTCATAATAAGCATCACTTCCAGATGTTTTAAATTTCATCCAGTCATAATCCTTATCTCCATCAAAGGAAGAAACATATTCTTTTTCAGTCTCAATCTTGTATGCGTTTTTCATCTCACCACTAAGACTATCTATATTTTGTTGTAGTTCAAGAATATATCCTCCCTCAGAAGAAGATTTTACTGAAATATAGTAAGTTGAATTTGTCTTCAATTGAAAATTAAGCGTAATACTGTTGCCAGCATATAGGGATGTTTTTTGAATACTTTTAAGAGGAAATTCTCCAGCGCCCTCAATATATTCATATATCTCTATTTCTTTATGTCCACCACTTATATTTTCAGCCTTATAATCCAGAAATGATTCCATTGAGCTTGTTTCAAAGGAATACCAATCTTCATCATATCCTACATCAATTGCGGCTGAAATGATTCCGCTTCTTTGTATTTTACTTGCACTATTCCAAGTGTCTCCGCCTAAATCAGCAAGTTTTTTTACAACAACACTATAGTTCCCCGTAACCGCAGAATCCACATAAATATAATATTTCATATCTGATTGAAGCTTTAATGAAATGCTTTCATTATAGCCACACTTTATGTCTTTTTTTGCTAATTGCTTATTATTTTCATCGTATATTGAGACAGTCATTTTGCCTACAAAAAAATTCAATAGTTCATCCGCAAAACCTATATTCAGGTTAGTCTCTATACTTTGGTTTTCAAACTCAAACTTATAAAACTGCGTTTCATCGGCAGAAAAATCATATTGATCATATCCCACTATTGATAGGCTTTCTTGGACTTTTTCATTCAAACCCAATGTTCTTCTTCCAACTATTTCAGCACTTACAGTATTAGAATTACATGTTGCAAATAAAAAAATAGTTAAAAAGCAAATTATCAATCTCTTCATTGTTATATTCTCCTAACATTTTTGTTTTTCTATATGAATCATAGATATTTCATTTTCAAGGCAACCTGACCTTAAACGATATTTCACAAAACCACAGGTTTACATTTAAGATATTTAATTGCCTCCATATAATTCCCATCTTGCTTTCGCATTTTCACAAGCATAATTATATTTTTGAAACATATTTCCACTGAATTGAAATGCTACACCAGGACAAAACTCACAAAATGCATTATATGTGCATTCAACACAATTAACAAGTTTAGCCCTTGTAGTATTTTGCCACTCCTTTAATTTTTCGCTTGTTTCCCAAATTTCCGAAAGGGTTTGTTTATAAATATCCCCTACCTCCATTTTAAAAGAATTGCAAGGATATACCTTTCCATATGGGTTTATTGAAAGATTATTCATTCCTGCTTCACAAATAGGATGAGTTTCTGAAAACTCTCCATTGTAACCATTGTAACAAGTTAGTTTGTCCCATTTGTAAATAACTTCTTTCATTTTTTCTCTATCCTTCACCGTTAATTCAGACAGAGCACAATCACCCTGAATTGAAGGTGTTATAAATGATATCAATTGTATTGAAGCATTCATTTCTTTTGCTAATTCTGCGACACCATCAAAATCATCCTTATTTTCTTCCATAAGAACAAATTTTATGTTCACTGCCACATTATACTTTGAAAATGTTTTTACAGCATTTATAGTTTTATAAAATGAACCTTTTACCCCTGTGATATTATCGTGCTTTTCAGGTATATGACTATATAAACTTACATGAAAGTATTTAATATTCAGCTTTGATATTTTGTGAATATCTTTTTCAGATAGTAGTATTGCATTTGAAAAAATATTAATTAAAAGTCCTTTTTTGCTTATGTAATCTAAAATTTCTAAACAATCTTTGCGTATAAAAGGTTCTCCACCAGTAATTGTAACTTCCGCTGCATTCATCTGCGAAATTTCATCAATAACACTTTTGATTTTTTCAGTAGCCATTTCATTTTTAGCACGTTCCTCATACACAGAACCATATGCAGAAGGCTCAAGATAACAGTGTTTGCATTTTTCACAGCATCTGTAAGTAAGCTCCAGCATTGCAGTGTAAAAAATCTTATTTAAAATGGTATATTTTTGAATTCCGGAAGAACCACCTTTAATACTTATATCAGTGTTGATTTCAACTCCTTCGATCAAGCCATTTAATGTCAAAAAGTCTACTACACTATCTATATCATCCGAAATAGTACAATAATCCACTTGTGGATACTGCCTTGATAAATAATTCTTAGCCTGCGAAGGCGATGTTTTCTCCTTAAAAAGATCCAAAATAGCAAACACAGGTACATCTAACATATATTCTCTATGCGTATGTATATCTGTGATGTATGTTTTGTTGTCATATTCTCTAAAAAACACGGAGTCTTTTAACTTAATCATCTTCCGCTACCCATACCACAGAAAGAACCTGAAATCCCGCAACTTCTGTGTCCTGATGGTTGCTCTGGTGTCGAAGAGACACCATACGGCACTCCTGTTCCTACATTAGGAACATATGGTGGTTTTGGTCTATTTGCTTCCTTTTTTTCTTCCTCTTCTTTTTTCTTTCTTTCATTTTCCCTTCGAATACGGTCTTCTTGTAGCTGTAGTCTTTTTACATAATTCTCCAATTCATTAAAAGATGTTTTGGTTTTGCACCATGTTGGCGCAATTTTAATAACCAACAAATATAGTCCATATAGTACAAAAGTAAATATTGCACAAACAATAACAATAAAAGCAAACATAAACACACACCCAAGTATGTCTGAGAAATATTTAATGTTTACATTAATCATGAAAAACGACATATAAAACAATAACATGAAAATAACCAGAAAATAAATAATTGCCATAATGCAAGAATAAACTAACCCACCGGAAGGAGTCCATTGTGCTCTTCCAAGTATTCTTTCTGCTTTCTTTAAATTATTAGATTCTATGATCGGTTTAGGCTTTCTTTTTATGTAAAATAAAGGTAATATATTAACAAGAATAATATTTGCTACAACAACAAATACGTATGCACTTGCAAGCCCTTTAAACATTTTTATATATCCTACATCGCTTTCAGGTATAAATGCTCCGAAAATATCATTCCATATTTTTGAAAGATAGGCACTAAAATCAACACCTTCCATCGCAAACACGCAAAATTGGTATGTACTCACAATGGCAAGTATTGTAAATATAGTTCCTACAATCATCGCAGATAATACCTCTGCAAAACCCTTTGCTTTGTTTTTTTGATATGCCTTGTTAGCTTCAATTTCAAATTGTCTTATCTTTTCTTCCATATTAACACTCCTTCAACATTTATAAATATAATTTTATTACACTAGTATAAGTATCATATTTGGATAATAGCACATTTTAAACAGAATTACAATATCTGACACAATTCGACTTTTGTCAAGCCCAGTGAACAGTGAATAATAGGGACTAAAGAATTTTTCCTATTTTTCAGCTGATTTTATTTGAACAATTTACTTTCAGGACCAGCGAGAATGCTATATTTTCTCGCTCTTGTATTTTATCATAAATATTAAAAAATTGCAAACTATAACTTTTAAATTTAGTGACTTGTCAGATTGCATTTTGCAATACTGTCAAGCTTTTATGCACTTTGAAAAATTTCTTTAAATTTCCATTGGATTTCAACTCTCCCTTCCCTATGTACTATCATCTTGTCAATTAATTTTTCTACTACACTTCTGTCAATCTTTTTAATCGCTCCAATCTCTTTATAAACTTTTATGGTAGTTTCCTTGACTTTGCGCAAGTTCTCATTAATCGAAAGAAGAAAATTCTTGCACTTCGTCCGTGTTTGGAAGGTGCAAGAGATTCATTTCAATGGTGCACCCATGGCAGACTTTATAATATGACTGCAAACGACTTCTATAACTACTGTTCTATTGGATACTCTGCTATGGGTTATGACATAGGAGATATGTCACCCAAGGAGCAATATTATCGTTTTGCAGATGGTCGTGATGCTGATCTGGCAGATATCGATGGAGATTCCTCTGAAGATTTTATAAAGTGGCTTAATTCTCCCGATTGGCACGGAGCACATCCCTGGGAAGTGTGTCGTGGTGGAAATTCAACACACATTAGTTTATATGTCCGTTGTGACAACGAAGGGTTTTATTTATCTCTCGCCGGCTCTTCATACGGCAGAAGTACAGAAACTATAAAATTCTATTTAGCTTTGTGTCGTGCTGGGCTTCCTGTTATTATTAACGATGGCGAGAACTTTATAGAACGCGTGAAAGGAACTGAAAAGGTTGGTGTTGTTCCGCAAGGTATAATTCCTAAATATTGCCACAGTTATTTTCCTAATGAAGACATAATTTCTTTTATGAATTTGCCATATGAAAATACTGATATTGTTGCAGAAAAATGCGTATGGCAAGATATACGGGATGTAAAATTGATACCATCGGAGGATTGATGCTTATGCAAAAAATCTTTTTTACAGCAGACACACATTTTGGTCATGAAAACGTTATTCAATTTGATAAAAGGCCTTTTTCGTCTGCATCAGAAATGGATGAGGAAATGATAAAACGTTGGAATAATAAAGTTGGTAAGGGCGATCTTGTTTATGTGCTTGGCGATATGATTTGGAAATCACTCACAGATTATGCAGAACCGCTTATAAAGAGTCTGAATGGACAGATTATTCTTATCAAGGGGAATCATGATCGGTTTATTAATAATGCAAAGGCAAAAAAAGCTCTTGCGGGGATCAAGGATTATGATGACATCGTAGTTACTCTCGAAAACGGCAACAAGCGCAGATGCATCTTAAGTCACTATTTTATGCCATTTTATAATGCACATCGTTACCAGACAATCTTACTCCATGGTCATTCGCATAGTTCTGAAGAATCAAATATTGAACGAGAGATAGCAAAAAATCTAAATGACCGAGGATTTCAAAATGAAATTTATAATGTTGGCTGCATGCATTGGAATTATGAACCAATAACGCTTGACGAAATTCTTGCTACCAGTAAGGAGGACTAAGGTAATGTCTATATTTACACCAGTGGCCTATTCTCGTAAATATTGTTTACTGCATCCATGGACTGTAATTGCACACAAATTCAGAGACATTCATTGTGCTTGGCTGAGAGCAAACAAAGGGTATTGCTATAGAGATATCTGGGATATTGATAATTGGTTTTTATCAATCGTTCCTGAAATGCTTGATGAATATATAAAGATACATACAGGACATCCTTCAGATATGACCGATGAAGAATGGGTTATTATTATAAAAACAATGGCTCAATCTTTTAGAAATGCTGATGAGCGAAGTACTGAGTTTACAAATCCATATAGAGATGAATATCTTAAAACATTAGAAATTGATTATAATGCAGGTCGTTTAATATGCCACGCAGATAATGAATTGGACGAGAATTATCATAAAAAAGAAAAGGAAAAAACTGACTTTATGGAAAAGTCTCTTGATGAAGGAATACAACTATTTCGAAAACATCTAAGAAGACTGTGGGACTAAAGATGAAAACACATGAAAAACTAATTATAACTTTCCATAATCCAAATAATGAAAATGATAGTCAACTCATGGCAGAGGATTTTATTTCCCATGCTGCACAAAAAGTAGTAAAAAATTATGTTTTAAATCAGAAAACCTTCCGGAGTATAGGTGGTAACCGGCGGCAAGCATATGCCGACACAGACGAGCTGAAATAACGCAGTATATGCCAAGTAGGTGAAACGCCTGCTTATTCTTTTGATGAAATACTTATTATTTGTTTATCAGTTATACCCTTGACAATTATGTATATTTAGGGTATAATTGGGTATAACTAATAAACGGAGGTGTTTTTATGGCTAATAATGATGTTATGGAGCGTATTATTGACCTCGAACGGGAAATTGCTGCTCTCCCACCGGGAAGTGTATCTAAAAAAACTATTAAAGATAAAGTTTATTATTACCATCGTGTAAACATAGATGGAAAATCTAAAGAAACATATGTTGCCTTCGATGATGTTGAATTACTGAAAGCACAAATTAAAAAACGCAGAGAATTAGAAAAAGAGTTAAAGGAATTAAAAAGATTAGTTCCATCAACTCCAAAAAGCTCAATCTCTCACGAATTTAACACATATATTCGTATTGGTGAGCAACTTAAAAAATATGCCTCATCGGTTAAAAGTTATAAAAAGAGAGAATGCTATAGTAAACTCCACGAATATATTTATGGTGGCCATATGGATAAGGTTTTTGTCCTTTATGGTCTGCGCCGTACCGGTAAAACAACTCTTATTCGTCAGATCATCGCAAATATGACAGAAAGCGAATTACAACAGTCTGCATTTATACAGGTGAAAACTCAGGATAATCTTTCACAATTAAACCAAGACCTTAAATATCTTGAAACGCAAGGATATAAATATGTGTTCATTGATGAAGTAACTCTGATGGAAGACTTTATCGAAGGTGCCGCTTTATTCTCTGACATATACGCTTCCTGCGGAATGAAAATAGTTCTTTCCGGCACAGACTCACTCGGTTTTTTGTTCACTGAAAGCGAAGAATTATATGACAGATGTATCACTCTTCACACAACCTTTATTCCTTATCGTGAATTTGAAAAGGTTCTTGGAATTAAGGGTATTGATGAATATATTCGCTTTGGTGGCACAATGAGTCTTAGTGGTATAAATTACAACATAGAATCACCATTTGCTGATCCCAAGAAAACTGATGAATATATCGACACTGCAATAGCAAGAAATATTCAACACTCACTTAAATATTATCAACACGGTACTCATTTCAGACACCTGATTGCCTTATACGAAAAAGGTGAGCTTACAAACGCTATTAACCGTGTAGTAGAAGATATTAACCATCGTTTTACTGTGGACGTACTCACAAAAACCTTCAAGTCTACCGACTTATCAATCTCCGCTAACAATTTGTTAAAAGACAAGCAAAACAGCGTTGATTTATTAAGCAATATCGATAGAGATGCGGTTGAAGAGCGTCTTATGCAAACTCTCAAAATTTTGAATATTGAAGACCAATCAGTAGACATCGATGAAACTTGTGCATTAGAAATCAAGGAGTACCTTTCTCTGCTTGATCTGACAATGGAAATTGACGAGGAATATTTACCGGTTGTAAGCCCCGGCAATAAAAAAACAACAATTACACAGCCCGGTATGAGATATTCACAGGCTACAGAACTTGTTAATTCTATTCTTCAGGATGAAAAATTCAGTAATTTCTCAGCTAGCGAAAGAGCATACATCCTTGAGAGAATATTAAGCGAGGTTAAAGGCCGTATGCTGGAAGAAATTGTTCTCTTGGAAACAAAGATGGCATATCCTCAAAAGCAAGTATTTAAGCTTCAATTCACCACAGGCGAATTTGATATGGTCATCGCAGATGAAAAATCTCTTTCTTGCGAAATATATGAAATCAAATACAGTAAAGAGATTGTTTCAAAGCAATACCAGCATCTTATTGATGAACAAAAATGCAAAGATACCGCCTTCCGGTTTGGCGATATCAAAGGGAAATATGTCATCTATCGCGGTGAAACTACCAATGCTAACGGAATCAAATATCTTAACGTTGAAGAATATTTGAAATCCCTCGCGTGATCAGCATATTTTTCTGCCTTTCTGAGTTAACTTGATAAAACAAAGCTAAAAGAACCTTTTGTCGGAGAGGATGCTATGTAGGCATCTACGCCTCAGATGATTGGTTCTTTTTTTGCTCGACTTTCTATCCGTATAAATCATGTTTTACAGCGGCGGTATAATAGTTATCCATCGTCTGGGGAGCGTTAAAAATAACTGATAGCAGATATTGCTTTATGTTACGGATGTCGGTTGTGTTTTTATCCAGGCACTCCAATATGTACTCTATATGCCCGCTATCTATGGATTTAAAGCGTTTCTTGACCTGCTCTATCGGATGAGTGTCGCTTGCGATGGTTATGGTTTCTCTTTTGGAACAGAGTACTTCAACCATAAGATTTACGATTTCGTCAATCATAGCTTTCCGGTTAGGAAAATTTTCAAGAAGAATATCGTAATCAATATTTTCTTCAACAGTAAATCTTGTTAATTCTATCTCAGACATATTAAAACTTATTTTATTCTTAGATGGGATAGGATTGGATTGGATATTATTAAATAAAATATTATTATTTTCTTTTTTATTTATTAAAGTATTATATGTATCCTCACCTTCCTCATCTGGAATATCCTCTGATGGAATTTCCATAGAAGGATTATCCAGAACTGGGTTTTCAAGAACTGGAGTTTCATCTTCTGTTTCTTCTGCGTCAAAATTATCTTGAGAAACGCTTTCTGCAGGCGAAAGAACCGTGTTATTCTCTTCCTCACACGACTTTTCATTATTATCATTTTGTTGATTTAATATATACGGTTCTTCAAAAACTTCATAATCCCATTTTGTTATTCTGCCATCATCTCCGCGTGTTTTTGTCCTTTTTACGTAACCTGCATCTATAAGTTCATTTATTGCTTTAGCAATACAATCTTTGCTTTCTTTGCATTTGCCTGCAATTCCTTCTATACTGAAATCCCAGTTCTCCGGGAGCGATAACATAATAGTAAGTACAGCTTTTGCTTTTAAGCTTATATCAGGATCCGACAGTATATTATTAGCTACCTGCACAAATCCTTTTTCTTTTTTAGTTATATGTTTTTTCATCTCGTTTCCTCCGTTCCTAGTACCTTTTCTGAATCGTATGTGTAATATGTAACGTTATCAGAATCGCCAATATATTTCTTTATGCATTCATATTGAAAATCAAAACACATTACATTTACCGCTTTATACTCAACAGCTTCTCCTTTGCTGATGTATTTAATATATGAAATAACCCTCGGGTTGCATATAGTGCAATCTCTGACAATCTTGCCCGTATTGGGAATGTAACCTATATGCCATCCTGTAGTTTCAGCTCCAAAATAATCACAAGAAAACATTTTCATTTCATTCCTGGCTCTTTCGTTGATAAAATACATAAGTTGTCTTGAACCAAGATGAGATTTATCAAGGAACATAACAGGGTCACTATCATCATTCATCCTAAGAATTTTCTCTGTGGACTTTCTTTTATCACGTAAAATATCGTTAAATATTTTCATACTGTCTCCAACGAAAATTATTTTTGCACGAGCATGATAATCGTGCCTCAAATTAGAATGAATGCCGGAACCCGCACTGTGACAAAAACTACTTTCAGTTTTGTATTCCAATTTGGGAAATTCATTGACAAAGTAGTATATTACAAAAACATCCGGATGAGAGTATATGATTCCCATCGCTCTTGATGTTCTTGCATTTCCAAAAAATCCAAAGCTTTTTAATTCCGTTGCTGTATAAAACTCAGCAGTCTTTTTATCCGGTGAATAGTCTGTGAAGTCTGTTCCGTCTGCTTCTTGAAACCCATGAGTCTTTTTCCAAAGAGTTTTTTCATCAGCGAATATTTTTATGTCTGCAAGGTCTAAAAGAATTAAAAGCTCGCCAAGTCTGTGATACCTTGTTCGTCTGTGTTCCTCGTTTCGTATTTTGTTAGCTCTGGCTGCACCTTTTAATATAGACTCAAATCTTTCAGGATAATTTTCCAATAAGTATTTTTTACAAGCTACTGTTAATCTTAAATATTTCTTATTATCAAACTTATATACTTTAATACATTTCTTTGTTATTAACTTGCTTATTGTTTTTCTTATATACTCTTTTCCGTATTTTAATTTATATATTTCTTCCGTCTGTATCTCTCCTGCTAATCCTATTATGCTTACCAGTTTATATTCTATTGTCTGCTTTTTAATCATATCTGTTTTCACTCCTTTGCTTTATTTTTATCCAATCTTCTTATTTACGGTCTTTTTTTATCAGAGAAAAAGCCTCGAAAATCCCGGTTTTATGGGCTTTTCGCCATGTCACAAAATTTTCGATTAAAAACGCCGTTTTGTGATACGGTTTTTGCGGCATTTTCTAACTATTTTAATGATTCAAAAAGAATTCTGCAAAATCTTTTTCGGGCATAACATAAACCTTTGTGTGATTATAATCACCTTCAGACGAAATCTGGCAAAGACTTAAATAGTCATCACTGTCATCCCGTACAACAAAGGAGGCAATTGCATCAATTACCTGCTTGACTTCCTTATTGTCGTGGTCACCACGCGGAATATTTTTCTTATTTTTATCGTAGATAAATTCGATGCACATCATTGCTTTTTCTTTTATAAAAAGAGGTTCGTTTTTCGAAAATTCTTCCATCGCGTGAAATATCGGATCGAATAAATAGTCTGCTTTTGTTTTTGTTTTCTTCGGCAGTATCATAGGTAATGTTATTTCCAGAACGCCATTTGTTTTCTGTACTGTTATGCCCATTCTATCTGCACATTTAGTAAGTGCTCTTTTTCTCGGCTCTTGTTTTACATTTGCCAGAATGTCGCGAAGATTACACATAAAACACTCCGCACTGTATTCAAGCTCATTATAATCTTTGTCTGCTATCAATCGCTCAAATTTGTCGATATAATTCATAAGTGTTATTACATCATCTTGCGGCATCGACGTGTGGCTTTTGAACTTTGCCAAATCGCTTTGAATTTGATCAAAATCCAATTCCGCTTTTACACTGCTTGTGTCAATATTTTTGTAGATCATTTTTTACTCCTCCGTTACTATTTATTTATATGTGTCAGCATTTTCCTCTTCTGGGATATCCTACATTGGAAACTCCAGTAAAGGATTATCCAGAACTGGAATTTCTTGCTCTGGTTTTACAAGAACTAAAAAATCCGTCTCTGGATTCTCTTTATTCAATGTATTTTTCTATTTCATACGGCATTTTTAATTCTTCTACGAAAAGATACTCATTAATTTCTCCTGTAAGTTTTATTCTTAAATTTTCAGTTACCCAGAAGTGAAAGCCTCAGAGCAAGCATACCTTTTGCTTTAAGGCTTATATCGGGACTTGTCAAAATACTATTTTGGGTATCTACACAAAATTCTTTTCTTTTTAATTGTATATTTTGTTGTCAGGTGTCCCCCGTTCCATATATATCTTCTGAAATAATCTGATAGTGTTCAACATCTCTTTTTTTTCTGAAATATTTTTTCATGTAAGGAAATTGATAATCAATGCTGACAACTATTATTTTTTTAGTTTTTTCATCATAACTTTCTCTTTCTCTTTTATAAAGATTAATAGCTACGAGATTGAAATTGGTGCAATCCATAATTTCAGTTTTGTGATCCATTGTATTGGCAACATATAAAGCTTCGTTATCTCCGCCAAAATTATTATATATAACATCCTTTATTTCATCTCTACGAGTAGCGTTTATAATATATTTAAGTTGCTCAGGAGCGTGATTTGATGCATCAATGAAGAGAACATGCGGATAGTCCGTCCATGAGTTAAATATCTTTTTTACTGCTCCTTTTCTTGCGTTCATAATCTTATTTGCAAGATCCATACTGTTTCCTACATAAATAATTCTTGGAAATTCATAATAGTGTTTTTCCTGCAGTTCAAAATAAAATGCCAATTTTGCTTTGGAGAAAAATGATTCCTCAGTTTTATTCTCCATTTTCAAAACCTCATCGCCAAAATTATATATTATATAAACCTCTGGATAAGAGAAGATAACTCCCATTGCTCTTGACGTTCTTGCATTCTTAAATAATCCTGCTGCTTTTAATTCATCTGCCGTATAAAACTCTGCTGTGTTTTTCTCTGCACAATAGTCTGTTAAGTCTGTGCCGTTTCTTCTTTCAAATCCAAGAGTTTTTTCCATCAGGCTTTTTTCATCCGCAAAAATTTTTATGTCTGCAAGGTCTAAGAGAATTAATATTTCAGCGAGTCTGTGATTCCTTATCCCTCTGTGTTCATCATTTCTCACCTTATTGGTCCTGCTCGCTCCATCAAACATATTTTCAAATCTATCTGAATGGTATTCTTTTAAATATCTTTTACACGATACCGTTAATCTTAAATATTTTTTATTATTGAATTTATATACTTTAATATATTTATTTGTTATTAACTTACTTATCGTTTTCCTTATATACTCTTTTCCATATTTCAATTTATATAACTCTTCTGTCTGTACTTCTCCTGCTAATCCTATTAAACTTACTATCTTATATTCTATTGTCTGCTCTCTTATCATAGTTTTACTTTCACCTGCTTATTTTAATCCAAGTTCCTTATTTACGGTCTTTTTTATTTGGAGAAAAGGCCTCGGAAATCCCGTTTTTACGGCCTTTTCTCCACGTCGCAAAAATTTGTCTTTAAAACGCCGTTTTGTGATACGGTTTTTGGATATTCATTTACTTGTTTTGATGTTTCAAAAAGAACTCTCCAAAGTCTTTTTCAGGCATTACATAAACCTTTGTATGACTATACTTACCTACAGAGGAAATTTGACAAATGCTTAAATAATAATCACTGTCATTTGTCACAACAAAACTTGAAATTGCGTCAATTACCTGTTTAACTTCCTTATTGTCGTGGTCACCTCTTAATATTCTGTCGTAATCTTCACTATATACAAATTCAATACACATCATAACCTTTTCGTCAATAGCAACAGATTCACAGTTATACAAAATTGCATCTTGAATACTTTTGCCAACCGTTGATTGCTCCCTCATCCTGTTCGTATGTATTGAACTGCACAGGATTTATAAACTCAACTTTAAATTCATAATTACCGCTGCGCTCAAAATCTCTGTAATTGTCAATATTAATCCAAAGAAGTCTTTTGTCTGAAATACTCTTTGGATAATTTACAGAAATCTGAGGTTCAGGGAACTCAACTGCATCCTTTGGAGATGTAATAATAACTGTTGAGTTATTTTCATCCCAGGCAACATCACAGCCCAAAAGTTCAGAAATAAATCTTATAGGAACCATAGTTCTCTGGTCTTTCAAAATTCCGTATGTATCCATAACCATCATTTCGCCGTTTAAGTATGCCATTGGCTGATAAACTGTATAACGGATTTCATCGTCATCTTGTTTAATAACTGCAGTTCTTGATTTGTTTTCCCAATCTACCAGAGCACCGAGTGCCTCTGATACAAATCTGATTGGTACTAAAACTCTATCCCGCTGATCAATAAAGGGTTTTGCATCAGGAAAAGAAATCTCATTTCCGTCGAGCGTTACTTTTACATTGCTTTGAGCTGATACGCTCATGCACATTGTCATCATTACAACCATTAATAAAATACTTACTGCCCTTTTCATAATTCACCAAACCTTTCTATTATTCAAATACAATTTGTTTCTTTAAGTACAGATTCACGATTGCTTCAAGGACTTTGTTTTTGTCCTTTGAAAATCTTGTACTGTTCCCCAGAGAATTCATATCTTCGTGCTCATCGTACGCAAGCGGAACAATATCTTCTTCAGACTTTATATTCCATAAATCTTTATCGTTGATGCGGATAAGCTCTGCCCCTGAGACTTTAAGTCTTTTTAAAAAACCAACAATTTGTTTTTCAAGGCGCTTTAGATTGAAATCATTCATAGCCTCTCTGCATTTATCAAAGGGAACTCCATTGATAAGCATAGCTCCAAACATCATTGCCTTTTTAAATACATTGACTGTTCCAAGGGGAACCACATACAAATCCTTTACCAGATTGTACAGCGCATCAACTGCAAGATAATCTGACTTTGATGCCACAAGCCCTCTGGTTTTAAGTCTTGAAAGTGTCTGCTCAAACGAAACATCTAAGTTTAGATTGTATTTTCTCATTCTTCTGTCAAACTCTGTTTTGAGCGATTCCCGATTTAATACATTCCAATGCAGACTTGTCCATAAAATGAACTCTGGCTGTGAAAGTGCTTTTGTTTCTACATCCGCCATCACAAGTGGCTCACCGTTTCTTACTACCAATTTTCCTTTTGTTACAAAATATTCAACCATTTTTTAATCCTCCTAATTTTTCAAAATTTTAATAACTGATACAAAAAATGGCAGACTATAGTTTTCTATAGTCTGCCAAAAAAACATACTTGTTTTTAATTTTTATAAGAACTAAAGTTCTCATCGCTTACAGCGAATATTTATGATAAATACCTACCACCTTTCGAAATTCGAGTTGTTATTTGCTGATTTTATAGCAAACAAAAGTGAACCGCAACTCCGCAAACCCGCATAAATACTAAGGTTTCGCCTTTGGTCCCTAATGAATAGTGTTCAAGATTAAAAATCATAATGAATTGACAACGACCTTGTCATTAATTGGCGTTCCGCCATGAATTCTCGCTATTGCTCCATGAAGTGAATTGCCTTAATGCACCAATAGGTGCAATTCATGAGCCGTAAGACTCAATTCATGAATCATAGATTTCAATTCATGCCGAAGGCAATTCACTGAATAGATTTAACCTTGTTAAATCTATTCTAACACAACCAATAAAAAATGACAATAATCAATTATTGAATATTGTCATTTTAAACTTTTATTTACAATCCAGGTCTATTCTGCCCTGAAAATACATTTATTGCTGTTTTAACATCATCTTTCATAGCTTCAATAGCAGCTAACTCTATATCATGATAATAGGTCTTTCTAAACAGCTTTTCTACCGCACGACCTCCTGCATTTGCCATATATGTATAGTAATTTATTTTACGTATTCCACACTTTATGGCTCTTGTATAATCCTCAGGGCTAACGCCTGAGCCGCCATGCATTACAAGAGGAATTTGAACCTTTGATTTTATTGTTTCCAATCTTTCAAAATCAAGCTTCGGTTTTTTTAAATACATACCGTGTGCAGTTCCAAATGCACACGCAAGTGCATCTATACCTGTTTTTTCTGCAAAATCTTTTGCTTCATCAGGGTCAGTATAAATACTTGTTCCCTCTCCTCCGCCGCCTTCACGTTTGCCCATAGAACCAATTTCTGCCTCTACGGATGCACCCGTTTTTTCTGCAAGTTTTACGGCAACAGAAGTATTTACATAATTCATAAATGTTTGAAGTTCTGAACCATCATACATTACAGAGGTAAACCCTGATTCAATTGCTTTTTTAACATATCCAAGGTCTGTGCCGTGGTCAAGATGCACACATACCGGTACCTTTGCTTTATCTGCCATATTAAGCATAACAGGCGCAATCTCACTCATCTTGCAAACACCCATTTCTTCGTGCACCTGTGCATGCATTATTATTACAGGTTCATTCATTTCCTCTGCCCCGCCAATAACAGCTTTAATAGTTGCCATATTTGGTGTGTTAAATGAGCCAATTGCGCACTTTCGTTCGTTGGCAATTTTTAAAATTTCTTTTAATGTTACAAGCATTGTTTATTCCTCCATAATCTTAGATATAACAGGGCGTACTGCATCATAAATCATTTTATATGCTTCAAAGTTTTTATTATATTTCGCTGAATTTTCAGCGTGCGGATAATACGTTTTATTTTGTTTTACAAACAATTTCTTTGCTTCAGCTAAGTTATTTATAGCACCTACTGCGACTGCTGTAAGCATACATATTCCACAGGCACCTACCTCACGGGATTCAAGTGTTGTTATAGGTCTGTTTAAGATATCCGCTTTAATCTGCAACCATATCGGAGACGATGCTCCACCGCCTGTTGCATATAACTCATCAATTTTAATACCAAAATTGCTAAGATGATCCGTGTTCATCATAATTTCATAAGTTGCGCCTTCCATTATTGCCTTATAAATATCTGCGCTTGTATGTTCAAAAGTAAGACCTATAATTGCACCTTTTGCATTAACATCCATGTATGGTGTCGCCGCTCCGGCAAAGTGAGGAAGCACAAGTAAATCCGTAGGAGCTGATGATACCTGTTTATCAAGCAATGCATACACATTTTCGCCTGTTTCACAAGCAAGCTCCTTTTCGTATTTTGCAAAACAATCTCTATACCATTTCAAAGTTGCACCGCCGGCATATGACAGGGCATAGCAAACATATTTGTTTTCAAAAACATACGGAACTACAGAATACCCACCATCATATATGCCATCATTATCAGGAATACCGTCAAAAACAGGCGTAACGCATTCAACTGTTCCTGTTCCGTCAACAGCTTGTCCTGATTCAAAAACTCCAGCTCCGACAGCCGCGGCTATTTGGTCATGACATCCGGTAACAATCTTAAGATTTTCAGAGGTCCCAAGCTTTTTTGCCAAGTCATTTAATATAGTTCCGGCAAGTGTGCCTGTAGGAACCGGTACGGATAACAAACTTTCATCTATGCCGGCACAGTTAAGAATCTGGGAGCTCCATTTCTTTTCAACTATATCAAATGCCATAGTTCTTGCTGCAAGCGAATAATCTATCTGGGCTTTCCCTGTAAGCATATACACTATATAATCGCCCATAAGAAGTATTCTTTTTGCTTTTGCAAACACTTCGGGATTTTTATTCTTAAGCCACATCATTTTAGGAATTGAATACATTTGATGAGGGTTAACACCGGTTATGCTTCTTAGATTTTTAATACCTATAGAATTGCAAAGCAACAGGCTTTCTTCTTCTCCTCTTGGATCAGTATAAAGCATAGCCGGAAATAAAGGCTTGTTATTTTCATCAAGAACTGTAAAGGTTTCGCCAAAGGTTGTAACCCCTATTGCCGCGAGATCAGGATGTTTTTTTACTGTTTTTGATATAACATCGCAAACAGCGGCAAAAATTACATCCACATCAATTTCGTCTTCGCCATTTTTTCTTGACACATCATATTCTACATATTCATTTTCTACAAAACAGCCACATGTATCATATACTGTAAGCTTTGTTCCAGTTGTTCCTACATCAAGCCCGCCTATAAGCATAGCCTAAGCTCCCTTCTTTTAAAATGCAACAACTTCAATACCCATAATCTCGCCAAAATCAACAATCTGGTCATAAAGGTCTTCGCCGTAACCAAGACATCCGTATTCGTTATTCCAATTTTCTATAATTTGACCAACATCACCTTCAACTTTAACAAAAGCATGAGGCCAGAAAGGAATACCGCATTCATGGCGACGCTTTTCAAGTTCTTCTTTTGCAGGCTGGAAAACTTCACATCTAGCAACAACAATTTTAAACTTACCATTAATACGGCTTAAGCGTGCAATAACACCTTTTCCACTCTTACATACGAGATCTATTGAAAGGCCTCCTGCTTCTCCCTCTGTAGGAATTCCGTGGCCGGCAAGATAAACACCATCTTCATTTGCAAGACATGGAGGTATAGCGCCGTCTCCGATAATTTTTATTTCTCCCGCCTTCTTATCTGCATGCTGAAGGTCTCCGTAATAGATAGGCTCTTTGCTAAGCCCCATAATCATAATTGAAGTTAAGCAGGTGTTAAAATCAGATAGAGTAGAGGTTGGCACCCCATCGTTAAGCATCATACTTTGTGCAAAACAAGTTGCCGCATAGTAATCGCCCATGCCGGGGAAAGACTGAATTGTATAATAATCAAATCCGTCTTTTTCTTTAAGTGCTTTAAGAGCAAGATACAAGCGTATAGAACGATAATTTCCGTCATTACGATCTACCTTGGATTTAAAGTTTGCATCTATGTAATCACAGATTTTATCTACCTCTTCCTGAGGAATATTTTTTGCAGCTTCAACAAGCTCGTATGTATCACGTGAATCGATATCAATTCCGAACATACGCATCCACTGTGATGGGTCTGCAGCTCCGCAAGTCTGACCCATACCGCGTCCGCCAAATGAACGAAGCGTTGTCATTTCCATACTCTTTTTAAGTGCAGATGCTTTACAGTAATTAGCAACTCTTTTTACTGTAGTAATATCATCTGCGCCACCATATACAAATTTGTGTTTTATTCCAACTTCATTAAGTGCCGCACTAAGCACAAGGCCGCCAACCGGACGCCATCCCTGTGAACCGTCGTGAGTCCATATAACAATTCCTTTGCCTGTTTTGGCAAATTCGCGTACTGCAGCTATCATATGTGCTGCCCATACCCATGTTCCTGAAAACAGAACTAAAGTATCAATACTGTCATCCTTTGCAAGAGGAAGAATAATTTCTTTCGCTTCTTGTTTAGTTGCTATAATAAGCTCAGGTGTCACAAGCTCAACACCTTGGTTTTTTAATGCTTCTTTAGAATTTAGAATAAGACCTTCATCGATAAAAAGATTTCCGTCCGGGTCACAAAGTCCGTCCTTATGAACACCATATACTACAAATGCTGCTTTTGATTTAACCATTTTAATTAACTCCTTTTTATATATTTTTATGTTGTATATCTTTATGCTTTTTCTGAAGCAATTTCAATTTCCACATGAAATTTTTTTGTCTCCCCCGGCGCAATTTCGGGTAACATACCTTTTTCACGAAGTTTATTTCTTGACTCACAAGGTACATTTGCCGGCTCGATTGCAAGAACGTAATCCTTGTAATCTTCAAGCACCCACTGGGTCATATACGGCAAAACCTCCGAATTAAATTTAATATATACATTTAATCCACCACACAGAGTCGGATTATACACTCTTGCTGTTACCAGTCCTCCGTCAAAAGTATGCAGATAATTTTTTTCGCAGGCATATGAGTATGGCTTTTTGATAGTTGCTATTTCATCTATTCGCTCGTTAGTATACTCGTTATAACCGCAAAAAGACTTGGATGGTATTTCTATTTGTGTATTTTCATCCAAAAAAGGATAACCAAAATTAATGTGATACAATACATTAAGCGGTGCCGGTCTGCTACCCTCATTTTTTATTTCATCATCAATTACAATAACAGATTTACCAATCTGAGAAGATATATTTCTTCTAATACTAAGCTTATTCCCCATTGTAACCGCGTCATTTAATGTGCCGCTTATTCGTATTTCTCCCTTTTCTGTGTCAACAAACTCACATACCTGTTTTGCACAAAGGGAACTCCATCTGCCATGAAGCCCTAATTCTTCCCCATTATCCTCACATGGAGAACTAAGATTTTGTGGCCCACATGTTGTAAGCAACCCTGCTGTAAATGTGCGCAGCCACTCAGAAGCATGAGGATTATAATATGCAGGATTTGCTTCTGAATTTTGAGTAAGAAATACCAAATTTGTTCCTTTATATGCCGCCAGAGATATGTCAAGACCGCGATCACAAACCACAGTATATTCCAAACCACTGCCTGTACGGACATCAATACATCTGCAGCCGTTACTTTCACCTTCAGTAAGCTGATAACGACGTGTTCCGAATAATTGATACATATTTCCCACATATGGCGAAATATCGGCAAAATCCTTCCCATTATACTTCATATTATCACTACCTCCATTTCGATTATATTTTACATTGAATAAAAACTAAATAAAAGATAAATTTGTCTGTTTTATGTAATATTTGTTCGTGTGCGAATATTTTTTTTATATTTCATTGATTTCCCCCTTATAATTTGATATAATTTTTATGGTGATAATATGTTAAATCTTAATATAGAAAATTTAAATAAAGCTTTTCAGGATTTTCACACTCTTACCAATATAAAAATAGTTTTATACGATAACAACGGCAAACGTTTATTATCATACCCTGAGGAAGATATTGAATTCTGCAGAATTATTGATAAAAATTCTCTTTGGAGCAAAAAATGCAAAGATTGTGACTATTCAAATTTTGATACCTGTTCAAAATTGAAAAAAGATATGCATTACAAATGCCATTTAGGTTTATCCGAAGCAATAGTACCTATATGTGACAAGGGTGAAATTCTTGGATTTGTTATGTTCGGGCAAGTTCTTACTGAAAACACTGCAGAAAAAACACGCCGTCATTTAAAACAAAATTTCACTGATGAAAATTTTCCGGGAATATATAATGCAATAGACAACATTCCTGTAAAATCATTGGAAGAACTTGATGCATGTATCACTATTTTAAAATCACTTTCAGCATATTTCCTTTCTAACGAATGGGTTACTCCTGCAAAGAATGAATTTATCATACAACTGGACCAATATATTAAAGATAATTTATCATATACTATCACAGCTAAGGATCTATGCTCTGTTTTCCATATAAAAAGAACCCGTCTATATAGTATTGCGAATAAATATTTAAACTGCAGTATTGCCACTTATATAAGAAATTATCGAATTAATGAAGCTTGCCGCATGCTGAAAGAAACAAACATGCCTATAACATCTATTGCCTATGCAATCGGTTTTTCTGATTATGGTCATTTTTCCCGTATATTTAAACAGTTAAAAGGCAAATCGGCAGGTGAATATAGAAAATTCTGAATTTTAAATTATTTTATTTATCAACTGGCACAAAATGACAACCCGTATTTATTGGGTTGTCATTTTGTGTTTCGCTCAGTATTTCTCCTTGCGGGATATATTCGTAATTATTTGCAATCATTTATTCACCAATCTAAGTAAAACTTCTTAATCTTTATTTTATTTAAAAATTATAAAAGTTCTTTTCTCAATTCTGAACCGCTTTTCGGATGAAGATATGAAGGCGCAATATCAAAAACTGTTTTGCAACCGCTCACCCCTTCTTGATTTAATCTGTATGCTGCTCTTGCATAAGCTGCTAAAACGCTTGATGTAAATTCAGGGTTAGACTCAAGGCTTAGCTTGTATTCTATAATATGGCTGTTTTCGCCGTTTAATCCGGTTTTGCCCGTTCTGAATACCATGCCCCCGTGAGGAATACCCTTATGGTCAAGCTCAAGTTCTTCTTTTGTAATAAAATTAACTGTTGTATCATAATCAGCAAAATAGTTGGGCATTGTTTTAATTTCTCTTTCAATACGCGCTAAATCTGCTCCGTCTTCTGCCACAACAAAGCACTCTCTTGTATGTTTCTGCCGTGTAGTAAGCTCCGGATTTTCACCCGCTCTTACGCTCTCTAACGCTTCAGGCACGGGAACAGTATACTGCCTTGCATCCAAAACGCCCTCAATTCTGCGAATTGCATCACTGTGCCCTTGGCTTATGCCCTTTCCCCAAAAGGTATAATCACAACCATCCGGTAAAATTGCCTGACCCATAAGGCGGTTTAAAGAAAACAGACCTGGGTCCCAGCCAGCTGAAATTATACTGATTTTTCCGCTTTCCTTGCTGCTTTTATCAACATTTTCAAAATGCTCTGGAATTTTTGCATGAGTGTCAAAGCTGTCAATAACATTAAAATACTTTGCCATCTCAGGTGTCTGCATCGGAAGGTCGTTTGCGCTGCCGCCACAAACAATCAAAACGTCAATTTCGTCTTTCATTTCAACAATTTTATCAATATAATAAACGGGAGTATCCGTCATTGTTTTTATGCTTTCAGGGTCGCGACGGGTAAATAATGCAACAATCTGCATATCCGCACTGTTATACACCGCGCTTTCAACACCTCTCCCAAGATTACCATAACCTAAAATACCTATTCTTATCTTCATTTCTGCATCACCCTTTTTTGAAGTTTCTACTATATAGTGATACCATATTTTTTAAAAAAATTCAAGTGTTCTGAAAAAAAAACATAAAAAATCCGCAATTTTTTAAAAAAAATGAAAATATTACGTTTCACATTGTGAAAATCAGTTGTAATTTGGTTTATTCTGTGTTATAATATAGGTTGATATTTTTTTGGAAAGAAATGATGATATTTGAAAAAACTTAAATTATTTATTGCCACTTTGGCGGCAAAGGCAGTATTTTTTATCTGCAGTGTGTTAAAATCGCGCGGGTCAACGGCACCAGGAAACATTGCCCTTAAAATATGCCCGGATTTTATAGACCTTATGGCAAAACAGATAAAAGAAAAAATAATTATAGTGTGCGGAACAAACGGAAAAACAACAACAAACAACCTTATAAATTCCGTTCTTCTAAAAGCAGGGAACAAAATCGTTTGCAATAATGTGGGCGCAAATATGTTAGGCGGTATTGCCGCAAGCTTTGCAAAAAAAGCTAAATTTTTCGGCAAACTCGATGCAGACTTTGCAACCCTTGAGGTTGACGAGGCAAATCTGCACCTGCTTTTCCGCCATCTTACCCCTGATGTGATTACCGTTACTAATCTTTTCCGTGACCAGCTTGACCGTTACGGCGAAATAGAGGGCACATCAAAGCTTTTGAAAAAAGCGTTTCTTCTTGCCCCCCATGCTCAACTTGTTTTAAATGCTGACGACCCTGTTACATCAGTTTTTGAAACTAAAAAAGAAAATATATACTACTGCATAGGCCAAAAGACGGATTTAATTACTCTTCGTGAGCGTCACTATGGGTCAGAGTGCCCGAAATGCTCTACATTAATGGACTATGAATATTATAATTACGGCCAACTTGGTAAATACAAATGCCAAAAATGCGGATATAAAAATCCCGATTCCGTCTACAGTGCGACAAATATAAAAATTGAAGACGGCACTCTTAGATTTGATATAAATAAACTGAGCAAAAAATCCTTCCGCCTTACAAGCCACGTAACCGGACTTTATAATGTATACAATCTTTTAGGGGCATACAGTGTTTTAAATTCTATTGGAATAAATGAAGATACCATAAAAAATGTTCTTTCAAATCAAAAGCCTGAACCGGGCCGAATGAGCAAATTCAATATAGGTGACAAGGAAATTTATATTGTGCTTTCAAAAAATCCAACCGGCTTTAATCAATCTGTCACGGCTGTTATAAATGATCCGAGAGCAAAAGATGTTTGTATTCTACTGAATGATAATCCCTCAGACGGGGTTGATATTTCGTGGATTTATGATGTTGATTTTGAAACCCTTTGTGAGAGCAAAACTTCATCATACACCTTTGGTGGCATAAGAAAACACGATATGTATTTAAGGTTAAAATATGCTGGAGCAGATGAGTCAGTTATGAAAATCGCAGAAAACATTGAAGAAGCAATTTCTCTTATGCTTTTAGGAGGCGAAAAGGTTTGTTATGCTCTTGTAAACTATACAACCATGCATCCTGCGTATCTTGTGCTTAAAGGACTTTCAGAAAAGGGGGATAAAGAGTAATGGCTGATTATTCAATTAAAATTTTAAATCTTTGTCCTGACCTTTTGAATCTTTCAGGTGATACGGGAAATGTAAGCGTTTTAAAAATGAGATGCCAAAAACGCTGCATTAATGCGGTCTGCTGTGATTTTGTATCATCAGGCGAGTTTTTAGTTAAAAATACAGATATTGTTTTAATCGGCGGTGGCGGCGAAAAAGAAGTCTTAAAAGCTTTGGACATTCTTCTTCCCCACGCTGATAAAATAAAGGAATTTGCAGAAAACGGCGGTGTTTTGCTTGCCACTCATACAGGTTATCAGATGCTTTTAAAAACCTTTGAGATGGGCGGCAAAACTTATACAGGACTTGGAATTTTAGATGCCGAAAGTTTTGAAACAGACGGTAGTTTTATGGGCGATTTTGCGCTTGAATCAGAGCTTGACGGCAAAGCTGTTATTCTTGCAGGCTTTGAAAATCATAAAAACAAAACAAAATCAGATAATTTTTCGCCTTTGGGCAAGGTTTTGTTTGGCCGCGGGGATAAAGGTGAATATGAAGGAATTTTTTATAAAAACGTTATCGGAACTTATATGTGCGGTCCGATACTGCCAAAAAATCCAGAGCTTGCAGATTTTTTGATTAAAAAAGCAATTTTAAATAAATATCCTAACTTTAAAGAAGATTTAAAAGAGCTTTGTGACGATTTTGAAGCTCAGGCAAAACAGTTTATAATAAACAGAAACAAAAAGTAAGAGGAGATTTTAAATGATAGGTATAATTGATTACAAGGCAGGTAACGGCCCCAGTGTGGAAAATGCCTGCAAAGCAAAAAATCTTGAATGTGTGCTGACCGCAGACAAAGAGACTTTAAAAAATTGTTCACACATAATTCTTCCCGGCGTAGGAAGCGCGGGTGCAACAATGGATTCATTAAAAGAGCTTGATATAATAGAAACTCTTGAAAATCATGCCCTGAAAGAAAAAAAGCCCTTCCTTGGAATATGCGTTGGACTTCAGGTTTTATTTGAGCATAGCGAAGAAGACGATGCCTGTTGTTTAGGCTGGATAAAAGGCGACGTTGTCCGCTTTGATGAAAACAAGGTAAGAGTTCCACAGATGGGCTGGAACAGTGCAGAATTTTTAAAAAAACTTCCCATTAACGAAGGTCTTGGCAAAAGTGAATATTTTTATTTTGTAAACTCTTATCACATCCGCCCGAAAGAAGACGTGGCTCTAGCTGTTACCAATTACGGGGAAGACTTTACATCCATGATAGCAAAAGACAATGTTTACGCTTCTCAGTTCCACATTGAAAAAAGCGGTGAAATTGGCCTTAAGCTTTTGGAAAACTTCGCAAAGCTATAATTTTTAAAGGAGGGTGAAAAATGCTTACAAAAAGACTTATTGCGTGCTTTGATATACGTGATAAAATGGTTACAAAGGCACATAAATTTCAGAATAATATTGACATAGACAAAGCAGAGGTTGTTGCAAAAAAAATATATGCAGACCAGATAGACGAAATTATTTTCTTTGATATTCTTGCAAGTGCACAAAGAAGAAAAATTGATATAGACACAGTTAAAATGGTAGCAGAAAACGTATTTGTTCCCTTTACTGTTGGTGGTGGCATCAGAAATCTTGACGATATGTATGAGGTTTTAAAGGCCGGCGCCGAAAAAATCAGCATTGACTCTATGGCAGTGCGTCAGCCATGGATAATAAAAGAGGGCGCAAAGGCATTCGGAAGTCAGTGTATCGTGCTTAGTATGCAGGTAAAAAAAGTTGAAAAAACCCTTGAAATCCCCAGCGGATACGAAATTGCAATTGATGGTGCAAGAGTATTTACAGGTATTGATGCTCTGTCCTGGGCAAAATGCGGTGAGGCTCTTGGTGCAGGTGAAATCTGCGTAAATTCAATTGATAACGACGGTACTCATCAGGGTTATGATTTAGAGATTACAAAAATGATTTCTGATGCGGTTAACATCCCCGTTATTGCATCAGGCGGTGCAGGAAAGCCTGAGCATCTTTGGGATGTATTTTCAAAAACCGGTGCATCTGCAGGTATTATAAGCTCTATGCTTTATTCACCGAAGATGGACAGAAACTATTCCGTTCGTGAATTAAAAGAATACCTTTCAGCAAACGGTCAGCCGGTAAGACCATATATAAAATAATATTAAAATACTAACAAAAATTTTTTAATAACTGCTTTTTACTTATCCATTACGGATTAGGTCAGACAAATAAATGCTGCGTCGGGCATCGTGATGTTGTTTTAAACAAAATTGGTCTTTTACAAGGAATACTCGTAAGCGAATACATATATAAAAATTTTAAATTTGATGAAATTTATTCAAGTGTCCTTAGCCGTTAGGCAAACACAATCCAGCCTTAAGTTCTAGGATATGATGCCCCAGAAGCCTTCCGAATTCAGATAAAAATAAAAAGGTTGCAGCTAAAAAATTGGCCGCGACCTTTCTTGTTTTTATCTTTTTAAAATTTTTAAAAGCTCTAAAGGCTTTTCTACAATCTCGTCTGCGCCTGCACACGAAAGCTCTTCATAATCACGAAAGCCCCATAGCACACCGACTGTATACATACCTGCGCCCTTACCTGTAAACATATCAACATCTGTATCTCCTACATACATACATTCGCAAGGTTCTGCGCCAAACTGCTCTGCCACTTTTAAAACACTTTCAGGGTTAGGCTTTGCTTTCATATTATCTAAAAGACCGGTATAAAAATCAAAGCTGCCTTTTTCAAACAGTGCATCTATAATAAAACATACCGCTTCATGGGGTTTGTTTGACACAAGACCCACTTTCATACCCATTGCCTTCATTTTAGAAATTACTTCTTTTATGCCGTCAAAAACCTTTGTTTTGTAAAGACTGTCTGTTTCATAATCAGGCTTATAAAAGTCAAAAACTTTTTTTATCATTTCTTTATCTTCACAGCCACGGTATTTAAGCATTCCGCATATCAGATTTAAAGCCCCTCTGCCTGCGAGGTAATTATATTCTTTCTCTTCTATAGTTTCAAATCCAAACTTTTCAAGTGCCCGGTTACCGTAATGTGCAATTGTATGAATGGTGTCACACACTGTACCATCCAAATCAAAAATAGCTGATTTAAACATTTTTTCCTCCGTAAAATTAACATCTATATTAATATATAAACGCGGTACGATGAAGAGCAATGTGTCCTACAAAATATTATCAATTCAATTACATCATTGTAGGGTGCGGATGCCTACCAAGTGCCCTATGCGTGCATCCGCCCATAAAATTCACGCAAAAATTTATACAATACAAAAAATACAAAAAGCCGGACTTGATAATCCGGTTTTTTATATTAAAAATAATTATTTCCAGATGAACGCTTGTAACCGCCTCTGCGCTTTGATTCACTGCTGCGCTTTAGCGCCTGCATTTTTTCATCACTGTCAGTTTTAAACTTGCCTAACATATCTTCAAAAGACAAATCCGCAGATGTGTTTGAATTATTACTAAGCCAATCAATATTCGCCGGTCTTACATGCACCTGACTTCGCTCCTGCTTCTTTGCCGGAGCCACCTTTTTCTCATCCAAAAGAACTTTTTTAATAGAAAGACTTATCTTTCCTTTAGGATCGATTCCAACAACCTTAACACGAACCTCCTGATTTTCACTTAAATGCTCTGCAACATTTTCAACATAATCAAGTGATACCTCCGAAATATGTACCAATCCTGTTTTCCCCTCGGGAAGCGAAACAAACGCACCAAAAGGCATTATGCTTACAACCTTTCCCTCAACTACTGCTCCAACTTCAAGTGCCATAAAAACAGCTTTCCCCCTCAAGAGTATATGCCACATACTCCGTTTTGTTATCTATACATATTTTATAAATCCCCAAACCGTATTACTCACCGTTTGCGGCAATGTAAACCTTTTCATTTTCTTCAAGCAACCCAAGCCTTTCCTTGGCTATAAGGATTTTATATTCCTCCGTCTTATAAAGCTCTTTTAAATTGCCGTAATATTCAATCTTCTCATTTTCTTCAGCAATCAGATTGTCATACTCATCCAGTTTATTATCATACTGACCTAAAAGAGGCTGCTGCGCGATAACTTTAACAATAGTGAACACTGCAAAAACAATAGTAAACACGCGCAAAAACACATGAAGCGCGCTTACACTTTTTTTTCTTTTGTTATTCTTTTTCTTTTGCATGCATTAGCCTCCTTTCCCTTTTTTGTTTACTCATTTTTTTCGCCCTGCGTTTTGCTTTAAATATAGCTCCCGCTCTCTTCTTAAAACGGAAGCAAACAAGCCACAGCCACGCCCTGATTTTCTTTATCAATTTAAAAACGGGCATAAAAATACCCACAAAAACTCTTAATACCATTTTATACAAAAATCGCGCAATAGTCAAGAAAAATTTTAAAAAAAATATAAAAATTTTTTTTAAACAGAAAAACACCGCCGAAAACATAAAAATTACTGCCTTCGACAGCGTTAGAAAATAAATAATACTGCCCAGAATCATAGCAAAAAACTCAAATAAACGAATCTGCCCGTTATTTGATATAAAAATTGCAAAAAACGTCAACACGCTTATTACAAGCCAAAAAAGAATATCCCCTATCCCCACAGTCAAGGCAGATGGTTTAAAAATGCGGTATATGCTTCTTAAAATGTCAAATATACCTGACGCTACCGCCCCATAAACAAGCATCAAGAGAAAAATCCACAGCTGTTCATTAAGTCCGGCTGACATAAACCTTACCCAAACAGCCTGGATAAAAAGCTGCCCTTTCCGTCACTTTCAGCATATTCTGCCGCATCAAATTCACCTTCAATCACGATTTCTCCTGCATCAGTGTCAAATTTGATAATATGCATATCTTCGCCCTTTAAAAAAAGAAGTCCCATAGTAGTTTTAATTGTCATATTTTTTTCTTCAAAGTTTTCAAGTTCTGTAGCGCCGGTTATAAAAACGCGGTTTCTGTTTTCCATAGTTAAGCTATGTCTTTCATTTTCAGCTAAGCTTGCCATATATGTCTCCAATCTGCCACATAAACAGTAGCTTTTTTTAGTATTATAAATATATGAAGACATATTATTTTTAGAACTACAGAATTTCATACATAAGTGCGGCATCGTCTTTTAAAGCATGCTCGACCACCTTTAAAACCTTTGCTTTAACAATTTTTTCGCCAAAGTGTATTTCAATAATATCATCTACCTTAACATCGTAGGATGCTTTGCAAACTTTACCATTTACATAAATTCTGCCCGTATCACAAGCCTCATTTGCCACACTGCGCCTCTTTATAAGCCGTGATATCTTTAAATATTTATCAAGTCTCATATTTTTCTCCTTTTATACCTTTTGTATTAACAAAAAAACTGCTCCGCATTTTATACGGAACAGTCTTTTTTCTTAATTAGTTAAGAGCGTTCTTTAGACCCTGACCAACTTTGAAAGCGGGTTTCTTGCAAGCAGGAATCTTAATTTCTTTACCTGTTGCGGGGTTTCTGCCTGTTCTTTCAGCGATTTCACGAACTTCAAAAGTACCGAAACCAACTAACTGAACTTTGTCACCCTTCTTTAGTGCGCCTTCAACGTTCTCAATAAATGCGTTAATAGCCTTTTCTGCATCTTTTTTTGTCAACCCTGCTGTCGCAGCAACGTTTGCAATTAATTCTGCTTTGTTCATTATATATTACCTCCTAAAAATATTGACAGATATAAAATTCTATGCCCTTTTTTAAAATCCTTTATTTTTTTCAAAAAACTTTTTTATTTTTTCAAAAAAAACCTTATTTTATGGACATCTTACAGTTTTTTGAGTGCATTTTACACAAAAACTTTTAATTTTGTTGTGCAACTTGCTCTAAAACGCTAAACTTTTCAATAAACTCATCAACTGACTTTTTAAGCAATATTTCGCATTCTTTACCTATTACCATGCCAAGCGCCGCATTCAGCAAAAGAAGTTTTTTAAGCCCATCTTCACCATCTGCACCGTTTGCTATGTCTTTTTTCATATCAGAAGCACATTCAATAATACTGTTTAAAATGTCTTCTTCATTTCCAAAGTCAGGTGAAAACTCCATACCGCTTTTCTTAGCTCTTTTTAAAACCTTCTGAGCTCTCATAAGTGACGCAAATGACTCCGGAACATCCCTTAAAGTGTCAGTAGCGGATAAAAAGCCTTTTTCTTCTTTTTTGTTTTTATCCCACAAATCCAACACCGTTTCAGCATCGCCGGCACTGTCACTGCCAAAAACATGACTGTGACGGCTTATAAGCTTTCTTGAAATTTCGTCAGTTACATCCAAAAAATCAAATTTGCCCCGCTCCGATGCAATTTCAGAATGGAACACAATCTGCAAAAGCAAATCCCCAAGCTCGTTTGCCATCATTTTATCATCATGCTTATCAATAGCATCAATTACCTCATAGCTCTCTTCTATCATGCTGCTTTTAATGGAATCATGAGTCTGCGCCCTGTCCCACGGGCAGCCGTTATCACTTCTGAGTTTTTTCATTATCATTAATAAATCATCTATAGTATATTTCTCTCTATTCATAATAATGTACCCTTTCAGAAGTTTTATGTAATTTTAAAAGCTTTTCTACATTATAACATATTTTCAATTGCTTGTCAACACACTACTCTTTTTTGATTCAGTGTTTTATCTGAGCCTCATCTCTGTTTAAGTACAATCCCTGCATGAGAAGAAATGTTTTTAGCTCTTCCTTTTTAGCCACACTTATATTATCACTCTGATTACAAGCATACCACACACCTCTTAAGCGGTGCCACGAATTGGGGTCGTTAGGGCACTTGTACCTGTTGAGAAATTCAATAAGCTCATCCACCCTTCTGTCTGACGGGTCAGCAATCATACTGTTATATGCCTCTTCTCTCATCTTATTGCTTTTTGCACTGATTGCAAAAACAGAAATCATAATTCCGATGGGATTTACAAAAAACAACAAAATAGTCAAAACAGGAAAAAGATTCGGATGCTTCCAGCAAAGCTTATTGTGAATAACACCGGTGCCGACAAACCACAATAAAACAAAAACAAAACCCACCAGCCCTAAAATCAATGCCGCAAGGCCACCAAAAACACCGCCTGCAACTGCTACACTTTCGTTCATACCATTCACCTCCCCCATACCCACATTCTAACATACAAATAAACATAAGTCAATAAAAATTTACATCTGCTTCTTTCTTGCATTTAAGCCAGATTTTAAAAGTTTAATTCTTCTTATGAGACACATAATAATACTGCAGTCAAGAAAGATTTGCAATTTTTAAAAAAGGAGGGTAAGTTTATGCGGACAGGTTTTTTTAAGGGAGCAATTGCCGGTGCACTTGCAGGCGCAACCATAGCTATTATATTAGACCCCATAACTCCAAAGCAACGCAAACGCGCCGCAAGAAAAGCCGGATATATGGTAAACGATATGAAACGCGCTATGCGCGATGTTCTTCCGCATTAAAATTCTTAGCATTTTTCACCGGCATGCTCTGTAGGGTTATGCCGGTGAAAATAAATATCTTTAATTTAAGGATTGCACATCTTAATTGAATTATGCATTGCCTTTTTTAACTTTGCATTTATAATTATAATATAAATAATTAGCGTTTAAAAAATTGGAAACTCTTATTTGCGATATAAAGTCCTTTGCTATACATGACGGCGGCAGCATCAGAACAACTGTGTTTTTTTATGCGTTTTCCCTTAAAATTGCATGGTGTAACAATCCTGAAATCATAAGCGTTTATCCTCGACTTTTATACACAAAGCATAAATTCATAAAATGCAGTGAATGCAAAAATGGTGCGATACCCACACAATTGAATACTAAGCACATAAATTTCCAAGAGAAAAATCCACAGTCTTCTGAAAACAAGAAGATATATGTCTTTGCAAACACTGAAGCTATATGGAGCAAAAACTGATATAGATTTTCTTATACTTAAGTTTCGCGAGGATAAAAAGTTTTACGAAGCATCAGGTATTGGTAACCCTTTTAGTATGAGAATGCCTTATCCGCGCTGATTGTTCGCCATTGTTTAAAAAAGCTTAATAAAACTATATATCTGCTGATACTTGCGGTTTTGTAAACCGAGAAGCGCTTAATAAAGTTATGCCCTACACATATATATTTATACGACTTAAAATCAATTGACAAAAATATACATATTAAATACACCGAAAATACTAACAAAATTACTTTAGACAATCTTTTATATATTGATTTAAAAGGATGTATCCCCCCTTTGCGCCCCAAAGTAAATGCCATTAAAATAACAAAAAAGACAGAGTGTATGACAAAACTTTAAAACTTTGAAAAGGTGCAATTTTTACCATATCATAACTGCAAAAAAATAAAATATATCTCTATTGATATTAAAAACACTCTTTGCAAAAAACTTGCAACAGAAAAAATTTTTTAAAATTGTTGACAATCATTAATTTTTCTAGTATAATGATATCATGAATTTATATTTGGAATTTTGTTAAGAAAGGTGCGTTATTATATGAGAAAGTATGAAACTCCTACTGTTGAGGTTGTATCATTTGATGAAGAGATTATGTTGTCTTTCTTGTTTGGTGGCGATGCTGCCTTTAGCGGAATTGAAGATTGTGGCGACCTTTAATTTTTCGTTTAATACGTAAGAAATTTGCGGATGCTTTAAATATGAGTATCCGCTTTTTTCTGTGGCAAATTAAATATGCGCCCGTAGCTCAGCTGGATAGAGTGACAGACTCCGACTCTGTAGGTCGTGCGTTCGAATCGCATCGGGTGCGCCAAAAAAAGACTATTCTTCATAATAGTCTTTTTTTTGTGAAATATGCCTTTGTCGTGTGAAAAATATTGCTAAGCAATGGAATTATCTCACATTGAATCTATTTAACTTAAATAACAAAAAATTGCATAATCTTGTATAAGTTTAAGGCACTTTTGTTTAATTTATTTCTTTTTAAATCTATTAAGCATTTCAAAAAATTTGCTTTTTGCCTGATTATTTCCGTTATCAAGGGCTTCAAATTCTCTTAAAAGAGCTTTCTGCTTTTCGCTAAGCCCTTTAGGCACCTCCACATTAACTTTAACATACTGGTCGCCCCTGCCCTTTGACTGCAGACGTGTTATACCTTTTCCTTTAAACTTGAATACTGTTCCCGTTTGCGTTCCCTCAGGAATTTTATATTCAACCTCGCCATCAAGTGTCGGCACACGAAGAGTATCCCCCAAAGCCGCCGAGGTAAAGCTTATAGGCATTTCCAATACCACATCAAAGCCCCGTCTTGTAAATATTTCGTGTTTTAAAACGTTAACCGTAATGTATAAATCACCATGAGGACCGCCCTTTATTCCGGAGCTTCCTTCACCGCGTATGGAAATTGTCTGGTCATTATCAATACCTGCAGGAATATTAACTTCTATCTTGCGTTGATGACGAATTTGACCTGTGCCGTGACAATCATTACAGGGAGTGTTTATTACCTCACCTGCACCATTACACTGACTGCATGTAGACGTTGACTGAAAACTGCCGAAAGGCGTTCTCTGTGTTGTTCTCACCTGCCCCGAACCACCACACACACCACACCTTGCAGGGCTTGTGCCCGGCTTCGCCTTGCTTCCGTTACATGTTTTACAAGTTTCCATTCTGTATATGGTAACTTCTTTTTTAACACCAAACGCTGCCTCTTCAAAGGTAATCTGAATATTCTGCTGAATATCTTTTCCCTTTCTCGGACCGTTTCTTCTAGCGCTGCCTTGGCTCCTTCCTCCAAAGCCTCCACCAAAGAAAGTGTCAAAAATATCGCCCATATCAAAGCCGCCAAATCCGCCTCCATAGCTTGCACCGCCACCATATGATGGGTCAACCCCCGCATGCCCGAACTGGTCATACCTCTGTTTTTTTTCAGGATCTTTCAAAACATCATAAGCCTCGTTAACTTCTTTAAATTTTTCCTCAGCTTCCTTTTCCTTTCCCGGATTCAGGTCAGGATGATATTTCTTTGCCGCCTGTCTGTATGCTTTTTTTATTTCATCGTCAGAAGCACCCTTTGAAACGCCAAGTACTTCATAATAATCTCGCTTTTCTGCCACTTTACAAACTCCTTTAATAATGGATAGGTATTATTCTAACACATTTCATAAAATATTTCAATCAAATTTATGTAAACATATTGTGACTTAAAACATATAGCCTATTCAAAAGCGGTATTAAAGGGCGGAAAATTATAATCTCCGCCCTGAAATATCCGTTTAAACCTTACTGTTCATCAACAACGTTGTAATCAGCATCAACTGTGTTGTCAAATCCTGCATCGCCGGCATTGCCTCCCATATCAGCTCCGGGAGCGCCGCCCTGAGGAGCAGCCTGAGCGTATACCTTTTGCATAATTTCATTTAATTTTGCCGTAAGGTCATCTGTTGCAACTTTCATTTTCGCAGTATCGTTAGATGCAATAGCATCCTTAAGTGCGCTTATTTTTGCTTCCGCTTCACTCTTATCTGCAGGGTCTAATTTATCGCCTACATCATTTAATGCCTTTTCACTTTGATACACCATAGTGTCTGCACTATTTCTGATTTCAGCTTCTTCTTTCTTTGCTTTGTCTTCCGCTGCAAACTGTTCAGCCTCTTTAACCGCTCTGTCGATTTCTTCATCGGAAAGATTTGAGCTTGCTGTAATTGTGATATCCTGCTCATTACCTGTACCTAAATCCTTTGCAGATACATGAACTATACCATTTCTGTCTATGTCAAATTTAACCTCAATCTGAGGTACGCCTCTGGGCGCAGGTGGAATTCCGGTAAGTGAAAATCTTCCAAGAGTTTTATTGTGTGCCGCCATTTCGCGCTCACCCTGAAGAACATGAATTTCAACACTTGTCTGATTATCAGCCGCAGTTGAGAACACCTGAGTCTTCTGAACGGGAATTGTTGTGTTTCTTTCAATAAGTCTTGTACAAACGCCACCAAGGGTTTCAAGACCAAGCGAAAGTGGTGTAACGTCTAAAAGTAAAAGGTCATTTACTTCACCGCCTAAAACACCTCCCTGAATGGCCGCACCTATAGCAACACATTCATCGGGGTTAATACCATTGTCAGGCTCTTTTCCAACGATTTTTCTTACAGCTTCCTGAACAGCAGGAATTCTTGAAGAACCTCCAACCATCAACACTTTTGCAATATCAGCTGTGCTTACGCCTGCATCGCTCATTGCATTTCTTACAGGCTCCATTGTTTTTTCAACCAAATCAGCTGTAAGCTCATCAAACTTAGCTCTTGTAAGTGTAATATCCAAATGCTTAGGACCTGTCTGGTCAACTGAAATAAAGGGCAGATTGATATTTGTGCTCATTACGCCTGAAAGCTCTTTCTTTGCTTTCTCGGCAGCATCCTTTAATCTCTGCACCGCCATTTTGTCAGCCCTTAGGTCAATGCCTGTTTCCTTTTTAAATTCATCAGCAAGGTATGTCATAACTTTTTCATCAAAGTCATCGCCACCAAGACGATTGTTACCGCTTGTTGCCAACACCTCAAATGTACCATCGCCGATTTCAAGAATTGATACGTCAAATGTACCGCCACCAAGGTCATAAACCATAATCTTGTGGTCATTATCTGTGCCAAGTCCGTAAGCAAGCGCAGCAGCTGTAGGCTCGTTTATAATACGAAGCACCTCAAGGCCTGCAATTTTACCTGCATCCTTTGTTGCCTGTCTCTGTGAATCAGAAAAATATGCAGGAACAGTTATAACTGCCTGAGAAACTGTCTCGCCAAGGTAACGCTCTGCATCTGCCTTTAATTTCTGAAGTGTCATTGCAGAAATTTCTGTAGGAGAATATGTTTTATCTCCAAGACTCACCTTTCTGTCTGTACCCATATCACGCTTTATTGACATGATAGTGTCATCAGGATTTGTGATTGCCTGTCTTTTTGCAACTTCACCAACAAGTCTTTCACCGTTTTTTGCAAGTGCTACAACTGACGGTGTTGTTCTTCCGCCTTCGGGATTGGGAATTACAACCGGTTCACCGTTTTCCATAACGGCAACACAAGAATTTGTTGTGCCCAAGTCAATACCTATAATTTTTGCCATAATAATTGCCTCCTAAAATTATATAATGAAAATATTTATTAATTAAATCGCCTAATTTGCTACCTTCACCATACTGTAGCGGATAACCTTATCTTTCATTTTATAGCCTTTCATAAATTCTTCCACTACTGTATTTTCTCCAACGCTGTCATCATCTGTATGCATAACCGCATTGTGAACATTTGCATCAAACTCTTTGCCAACAGCCTCAATAGCTTCAACGCCAAGTTTCTCAAAAGCTTCTCTTGTCATTTTTGCAATAAGCTCGATACCGGCACACACATCTTCAACAGATTTTGACTCTTTTGCCATACCTTCTGCCCTTTCAACACTGTCTATAACAGGCAAAAGCATTTCCACTGCATCGGAAACAGATTTTGAATAAAGCTCGTCTTTTTCTCTCTGGCTTCTTGCCTGATAGTTTTTATATTCTGCTGCAAGACGCAAATACTTTTCTTCAAGTTCTTTTTCTTTTGATACAAAATCTTCTTTCGCTTGAGTTTCTTCTCCGGTTTCTTCTGCAACTTCAGTTTCATTTTCTTGTGCATTTACATCTTCATTTTTTATTTCTTCATCTTTTTTATTCTTCGCCACTATCTACACTACCTTTCTCCTCTTTATAAAGCTCATCAACTATTCCGTCCATACTTTTTGCAATAAAATCAAGTGACGAAACAACTTTTGCATAATCCATTCTGGTGGGTCCCACAATACCGATTTTACCAATGGTCTTACCGCCTGATGTATATTTAGCAGTAACAATTGAAGCGCCCTTCATTTCATCAATGTCATTTTCATTACCAATTATAATTTCAATTCCGCCGTCCTTTGCACCTTGATCTACAGCGTGCTTTAAGCTTTCCTTATCATCCAGAAGCTCTAAAAACTGCCTTGCCTGACCAATATCTCTGTATTCAGGATGGGCAAGTATGCTTTTTCTGCCGGAAACGTAAACTTCACTTCCGTCAAGCTCACTTATAGACTGATGAATAAACTCTAAAATCGGCATAAGCACCGCTGGGCTGCTGCCAAGCATTTTCTGCACATCATTTATTATATTAAGATTAATTTCCTCTATGGTAAGCCCTGCAAGCCTTTCATTCAAAACCAAAGAAAGTCTTCTTAATGAAATTTCATCATCACTTACATTTATAAGCTGATTTTTAACAATGCCCTCATTTGTAACAAGCACCAAAAGGGCCGATTTTTCATCAACGGGAACTAATTCAAACCGCTTTACATACGACTTTTTAAGCTCCGGTGTTACGGCAACTGCCGTATAGCTTGTAAGCTGTGAAACAATGTCGCTTGCCTGCCTGATAAGCCGATCAAGCTGTAGAATTCCTGCACTGAAAAGCCTTCTTAACTTGACTACATCAGCCATTGCCATATCATAGCTGTTCATAAGCTCATTAACATAAAATCTGTAGCCCATATCGGTTGGCACTCTTCCCGAAGATGTATGTGGAGAAATAAGATACCCCATATCCTCAAGGTCCGCCATTTCATTTCTTACCGTTGCACTGGAAAGCCCCATATCATCACGCTTGGCAATGGTTCTTGACCCGATTGGTTCTGCATTTATTATATAATCTTCAATTATTGCCTGCAGAATTTTTCTCTTTCTGCCGCCAAGCTCCACTTCGGCTCCCCCCTTATGCTATTTTTACCTAAACTTTTTCCTTTGTTAGCACTCTAAACAGTTGAGTGCTAATCACAGTTAATAAGATACCACGATATATCTCTTTTGTCAAGTAATATTTCTATTTTTTTGCATTATTTAACTATTTGTTCATATTCTATACATTTTTGCGTTTTTATATTCTTTTACATTTGGTTTTCAAATCCATATTGCTGAAACATAAAATAGTATTAGCTGCAAATATCCATTAGAACTAATAAAAATGCACCTCGTCAAATGAACAGATGTTCATTTTCGTTTCACAACCGGATAAGGCAATTTTGCCCTAAAACACTCACTTTTTTTAGGATAAATCGAACTGATTTATCTTTTCAAATTTTATCAAGGTAATACTTGCCTTTAACAACCGGCTCTCTTGAAATGAACTGCACCGGTTTGTGCAGACAGCACAAGCCGGTGCAGTTCAAACTCACATCTGCTTTTGTTTTATCTCTTTTTTCTTTTTAACAGCGCAACTGCTATAAGCATAGCAAGCGGAAACATACCTACTATTGCAATACCTGTTTTAAGCCCGACCTCCGTTATGTCACTTCCGGTTATAAACGGCAAGATTTTCCTCCCTGTATCCTGAACAAAAACAGAAATCTTTCCTATAATTGCAGGACCAGTTGAACATCCCATATCTCCTGCCAATGCCAAAACCGCAAACATAACTGTTCCTCCTGCAGGAAAAAATTTAGCAGCAAGGCTATATGTTCCCGGCCACATAAGACCCACACTCAAGCCACATACTGCGCAGCCAATCAAAGATATAACCGGATTACTTGAAAAAGCAGTTGCAAGATAAGATATAACACATATCGTACTGCTCATAATAAGCCCGTTTTCGATTTTTATTTTTTCACCGCTTATTCCAAAATACACACGTGCAATACCCATCAAAAGAGCAAACATACACATTCCTAAAAGGTCACCTGCAGCTTTTGAAACCTTTAAACCCGCTTCTGCAAATAAACTTGACCACTGTGACATGGAAAGCTCAGACGCCCCTGCACTCAGCATAAGAAGCAAAAATACCCAGAAAATTTTATCTGTCAAAAGCTTTTTAAATGGCATTTTGTATTCTTCTGACACAAGCTTGCATAACGGTACTTTTAAAAACATAAGCAAATTAAAAAACGGAACAAGTGCCCATATAAAGCACAAAAACTTCCAGTTTTCTATTCCGCAAATGGCAAAAAATGCAGTAGAAATTATTACAATACCCATCTGTCCCCAACAATAAAAGGAGTGTAAAAAGCTCATTTTAGCACTTTTTGCATCTCCGGGGAGCGCTTCTACAATCGGGCTTACAATAACCTCCAAAAGGCCACCTCCCACCGCACTTATAACCGTAGCCGTAAGAATGCCTGCATATGTATCAGGAAAAATATACGGAAATACTCCAAGCCCCGAAAGCCCGATGACCGCCAATATATGAGCTGCACATACACATACTCTGTAACCTAACTTATCTGCAAATTTAGCCGCCGCAATATCCGTAAGAATCTGCACAAAAAAGTTTATAAAAACAATGTATCCTATTTTATCCAGAGTAACTGCAAATTCTTTTTGAAAAGTTACAAACAAAAGCGGTGCAAGATTATTAACTATCGCCTGTGTTACATATCCTACATAGCTTGCAAACATAGTGTGTTTATATGTAAATTTCATTCTCTATCCCCCGTTTCACGGGAATTATAGCATATTTTTTAAATTCCGTCAAGGCTTTTGAATTCGTATCCCATTTGTTTTGCATCACATATAAATCTTTCAAGCACATCAGCATTATCTTTTGACACTGCATGAAGCAAAATTACTCCTCCGTTGTGTAAATAAGGCATAATTTGCTCGTATGCATAATCCGCGCCTTTTACAACATCTCTTTTCCAGTCTACATATGCAAAACTCCAGAATACAGTTTTATATCCCATCTTCTTTGTTATATTAAGCGTACGCACACTGTATTCTCCCATTGGCGGACGCAGATATTTCATATTATCCCCCGTTAAATCGTTATACATTTTATTAAGCAAACTTATCTCGTCTTTAATTTCTTCATCTGATTTATCAGGCATCGACGGATGATGGTTTGTATGATTGCCTACTATGTGACCCTCTTTATACATTCTTTTAACAAGCTCAGGCTGTGTTTTTATGTAATCTCCCGTAACAAAAAATGCCGCCGGCGTGTTTGTTTTTTTTAAAACGTCCAGTATTTTTGATGTGTGCCCGTTCTCATACCCTTCATCGAAAGTAAGATACAAAAATTTTTCATCTTCATTTCCCATATAAAAAGCATCGTTTTCTCTAAGCATCTTTATCGTTTTATCATCGATATAAGGGGCCTGACCATTTTCCTTTTTAAATCCCCAACCATATTTTGTATTATCCGTAAGTAGCGCTGAAACATACTCTGAATGTTCATAAAATACGCTCTCTTTTTTACTATTTTTTCCATTTTTGCAACCACACAAGCTGATTACAATTAAAACTGTGGCTGTTAAATAAAAAAACTTTTTATAACCTTTCACTTTAAGACATCCCTTTCATTTATAGCTTATAAAATAATTTATGCTACCATTTTATCACTTTTTACCCCAGATAATTATTTTTTTAAAAAATATATAAAAATTTACACTTTTTCTATTGACATAACCGCAAAAAGAATATACAATATATATTGGTATGTATTTTATGTAATCAACAAATATAACAAGTGTATTTGTTCTTTTTTCCAAGGTGCAAATTCCGTATTCAGCAGATAAGTTAAATTAATTTTTATAAACGCTGCTGTGTTATATAATTTAAGTATCATTTCTTTTGATTTTCATAATTACAATACAAGTGGGTAGAATATAAAGCATTTTTAATTTGTTGACAGGCTGCAAAGGCCGGTTGATTAAAATATTTACTTTCTTTCTTGATTACCGGTAGTCTTTGAGTTTTTTCCAAAGGCTTCCGTATATTATTTGATAAAATAATTAAAAACTTAAGGAGATGTTCACTTTTAATCTGAGGAAAAGAAAAATTTTACATAAATTTTTTCTTTAGAATTTTGCACATTAACAATTTAATAATCTTTATTTGCTACTCCTATTAAAAAAGGAGGTGTTTTGGCTATGGTTATAATCGTAGCAGCAGTATGTGCGATAGTTGGCGCAATCTTATCCTCTATTGTAACATACAAGATAGCTTCAAAAGCTGGTTATGAAAAGCGCAAGCGCGAAGCAGAGCTTTCAATCGGTGGTGCAGAAAATGAAGCAAAAAGAATTCTTGAAGATGCTCAAAAAGCAGCTGAAAGTAAAAAGCGTGAAATTTTATTAGAAGCAAAAGAAGAAAACCACAAGCAGCGTCAGGAACTTGATAAGGAAATCAAAGAACGCAGAAGCGAGATTTCCCGTCAGGAAAGACGTATTCAGCAAAAAGAAGAAACATTAGACAAGAAAACAGAAACACTTGAGGAAAAAGAGGCGGCTCTTGCAAAGAAGAATAAAGAGCTTGAAGAAAAGGAAGAAGAAATTGCTAAAATAAAGCAGAAAGAGATTGAAGCTCTTGAAAAGATTTCAGGTTACACTGCTGAAGAAGCAAAGCAGTTCCTTTTAAAAGACCTTGAAAGTCAGGTTCGTCATGAGTCTGCAATGCTCATCAAGGAAATTGAGATGCAGACAAAAGAGGAAGCTGATAAGCGCGCAAAGAACATTGTTGCAGGCGCAATTCAGAAAGTTGCAGCAGACCATGCTGCAGAAACAACAGTTTCTGTTGTGGCTCTTCCCAGTGAAGAAATGAAAGGCAGAATTATAGGACGCGAAGGCAGAAATATCCGTGCTCTTGAAACACTTACAGGTATCGACCTTATTATAGACGATACTCCCGAAGCAGTTATTTTATCTGGATTTGACCCCATCCGCCGTGAAATTGCAAGACTTTCACTTGAAAAGCTTATTGCAGACGGCAGAATTCATCCGGCGCGTATCGAAGAAACAGTTGAAAAATCAAGACGCGAAATTGAAGCCGAAATAAAACAGGAAGGTGAACGTGCAACATTTGAAACAGGTGTTCACGGTCTGCATCCTGAAATTATAAAGCTTTTAGGCAGACTTAAGTACCGCACAAGTTATGGTCAGAATGTACTAAATCATTCAATCGAAGTAGCTCATCTTGCAGGTGCTATGGCAGGTGAACTTGGCATTGATATAACTTTAGCAAAGCGTGCAGGTCTGCTGCATGACTTAGGCAAATCAGTTGACCACGAAATTGAAGGCTCACACGTTACAATTGGAGCCGATATTGCTAAGAAGTACAAGGAAAACAATGACGTTATCCACGCTATTATGGCACATCATGGTGACGTTGAAGCTACTACAATTGTGGCAGCTATTGTTCAGGCTTGTGATGCTATTTCTGCAGCAAGGCCCGGTGCACGAAGAGAAAATCTTGAAACTTACATCAAGCGTCTTGAAAAGCTTGAAGAAATTGCAAACTCCTTTAATGGTGTTGAAAAATCTTTTGCTATTCAGGCAGGTCGTGAGGTAAGAATTATGGTTAAACCTGAAGATGTTAAGGACGAAGATGTAATTTTGATGGCTCGTGATATTGTAAAGCGCATCGAAGATGAGCTTGAATATCCCGGTCAGATTAAGATTAATGTTATAAGAGAAATGCGAGCAATTGACTACGCGAAATAATTAAAAATAATAGCGATATAAAAAACAGCAATTTTTATGTAAATTGCTGTTTTTTCTAAATAATTGATTTATTTTATACAGAGGTGAAACTAAAGTTGAAAATTCTTTTTATTGGTGACATTATGGCAAATTGCGGACGCAATATGCTTTTTAAAAACCTTGATGTATTATACCGGAAATATTCTTTTGACGCTGTTGTCGTAAATGGTGAAAACGCTGCCCATGGCAGAGGAATAAGCAAAACTATTTGCGAAGAATTTTTAAATATGGGAATTAACGCAATTACAATGGGCAACCACGTATGGAATAACAGTGAAATATTAAAAATTATAGATTACTGCCCAAGTCTTATCCGCCCTGCTAACTTAAATAGCGCCCTTCCCGGAAAAGGGAGCACAGTAATTGATATAAATGGCGAAAAGCTTGGTATAATCAATATTATGGGCAGAGTTTCAATGGAGCCTTGCGACTGTCCTTTTGATGCAGCAGTGCGTGAGCTTGAAAAAATAAAAAAGGAAACGGATACTATCTTAGTTGATTTTCATGCTGAAGCAACAAGCGAAAAAATAGCCATGGGTTACTTTCTTGACGGCAAGGTAAGTGCTGTTGTCGGCACTCATACTCACGTACAAACGGCTGATGAAAAAATACTGCCCGGAAAAACTGCCTATATAACAGATGTTGGTATGACAGGAGCATACACATCTGTTATCGGTATGGATAAAGAAATTATTTTAAAGCGCTTTACTACCGGAATGCCCCAGCGTTTTGAACCTGCAGAAGGCTCGGGGCAGTTAAACGGTGTTATAATCACTACGGATGCAAACGGCAAAGCCGAAAGCATTGAGCGTATAAATATTATTGAATAAAGAGGCAAACATTATGATTCATACAGAAAATTACAAAGTAAGATACAGTGAAACCGGCGAAAATTTAACAGCAAGCCTGCCTGCTTTTATGGCATATCTTCAAGACACATCAATTAATCACAGTGAAAACGCAGGTATAGGAGCAAAAAAGCTTTCAGAATTAAATCTTGCATGGATTCTTGCCGGATGGCACGTTAAAATTAACCGTTTTCCCTCCATAGATGAAAAACTTTTAGTTAAAACATGGGCCTCCGGTTTTAAAAATATGTATGGTTACAGAAATTTTAATATAACAGATGAAAACGAAATTATTATATTAAAAGCGTCATCTGTATGGGTTCTATACAACTATAAAGATTTAAAATTCGGAAAAGTTACACCTGAAAATATTGAAAGCTACGGTGTGGAAAATATATCAGTTTTCCCTGATGACACTGTTTATAAAGTAAAAAAATGTGACACCTATGAAAAAAAGTGCGACATCAAGGTATATAAAACAGATATTGATACAAACGAACACGTTAATAATATAAGCTATATTTCATATATAGTAAATGCTTTTCCCGAGCTTGAATTTACAGAGTTTCGTATTCAGTATAAATCCCAAGCAAAACTAGGAGATACAATTGAAGTTTTTTATAATTTTAAGTCCGAAACAAAAAGCATTATGCTTTCTTCCCCTGACGGCATGGTGTATGCTTTGGCAGAAATAATAAACTAAAACTTCCCAAATATTAAAAAAGCTTTCTTCAATGGGTGAAGAGAGCTTTTTTTATCCATCAAAAAAGGTGTGATTTTTTAATCACACCTTAATCTCATTAAACTTATTAATTACTGAGCAACATACCAAGCCAATCTCTTTTCAGCAACACCACCAACAGGAACTGATAACTTAGAATACTTTCTTGCAACATATATTGCATCATCCAAGGTAACTCCATTAATACCATCTATATCGCCCAAGCCTGCATCTAAATTTGCCATTACGGTAGCATTTGGAAGCGTCAAATTAGAATACTTTCTTGCAATATATATTGCATCATCCAAAGTAACCTTATCATCGCTGTCTATATCACCATAGTGAAGAGCTGCAGTCTTAAAGTATAGCTCGCTCGCTTTTTCGCTGTTTTCTGTGTTTACTTTAACTTCATATATATAACCGGCTTCAAGAGTTACAGGGAACTCAAATTCAAAATCGCCGTCTTCATCAGCAACTATCTGATTAACATAAACAATTGTATCTTCAGCAGAAATCATGATTGTAACGTTAGCTTCATCTATATCAACTGTACCGCTTACTGTAAGAGTTGACTCAAGAGCTGTGTCAGCTGTTAAAGCATCAGCACTTGTTGCAAATGCATTAACACCATCTGTGCCATTAACACTTGTCACAGATGCCGCATAACCAGTCAAGCTTAATGCCAAAACCAAAAGCCCTGATGCAACACCAAGCTTCAAAATATTTCTCATTATCACTTAAGTATTCCTCCTTAAACTAACGTCAACTTTACCAATATCATACACTTAAATCTTGTATTTGTCAATAGTTTTTCAAAAAAATCTTTTTTGTGAAATATTTATTAAAACCATTCCATATATTTGTATAAAGCAACGAAAGGCGGGGAATTTTTTGCACAAAAAACTGTTTTTAAAAAACACTGTGATACTTACTTTGACCGCAATAATACTAAGAGGCACCGGAATATTTTTCCGTATATATCTGTCAGGAGCTATTGGCTCTGAGGGTATGGGAATTTATCAGCTTATTTTTTCTGTATATTCCCTTATGTGTATGCTGTGCTCAGCAGGATTTAATGTAAGCGTAACAAAATTGGTTTCGGCACACAAAAGCCAGGCTATTGCGGTGATGCAGCTGTGCTTTCGCCTGTCTGTTTTTTTAAGCATTGCTCTAACTGCCTTCTTTATGACATTTTCAAATATTATAGCTCAAAAAAGTATTGGTTATCCCGATGCGGCTTCATGTGTAAGGTTACTCTCCACAGGACTTTTGTTTATATCAGCCTCTGCATGCATTAAAGGTTATTTTACAGCAATAAGAAAGGTAAGCGTGAATTCAAATTCTCAGCTCTTTGAGCAAGCTCTGCGAATGGCTATTTGCTTCAGCCTTTTATCAAAAACACCCCACACTGATATTTATGCCTGCTGTCTTGCAGTAGTAAAGGCAAATGTTTTCTCAGAGGTTGCCGCCTTTGCTTTTCTTTATATTGCATATCGGCGGGTTCTTAAAAAAAAGCATTTGCATACACAAAGCAAGTGCTCTTTAAAAAGCTTTTTTCATATTTTTGCTCCTACCGCCATAAGCACTTACCTTTCAAGCTTTCTTCATACATTTGAAAATCTTATTGTGCCTGATGCAATTTTCAGACATGCCTTAAATAAAACCTTTGCAATTTCTGTTTTTGGCATAATAAAAGGAATGGCGATACCGATAATGTTTTTTCCATCATCATTTCTTAATGCAATTTCAACTCTGCTTTTACCTGAAATATCAGCAATGAACGAAAATGGAGGCACAAGATCAATACAAAGGACACTTTCGTTTATCATTCATATAACTATCGGCGCCTCTGTTCTTATAGCAGTTTTATTTTTTGTGTGTGCTTATGAAATATCAGAAATACTCTACCACGAAAACACCGTAGGTTATTTTTTAAGACGGCTTTCAATTGCAATCCCCTTTATGTATACAGAAAGCGTAATTGCAGGTACCCTTTCCGCCCTTGATTTACATATTGCCTCGCTTAAATTCAATATGCTCTGCTCAGTTGTGCGTATAGCGGCTATTCTAACCTTAGTGCCACTATATGGTGCAGATGCATTTATATATATAATAATAATAAGCAACATTTTTACTTCCTCTATAAATTTTATATGGCTTTACAGAAAAACACACTTTTATATAAAATTTTCTGACTTTTTTATAAAACCTGTTTTAGCAGCCGTTTGCGGAGCCATCCCTGCAATGATATTTACCCGTTACCTTACTTCTGTAAAAGCACTGGTTTTAAAGGCATTTTTAATATGCATTGTATATATTATTTTTCTTTTAATAACAAAAGCCTTTGATATAAGCCGCTTGAAAATTATAAAATTCAAAAGGAGGCAGGTTGTATGATTAATTATATATGGATTTTTATGGTGTGCTTTTCTTTGATTTGCGCTGCCGTAAATAACACCGCTGCGCAAACAGTTACCGCCTGCCTTGAAGCCTGCGAAAACTGCGCGCGGCTTATAATCAGCATAAGTGCAACCATGTGTTTCTGGAAAGGCATATTAAATATTGCCTCATGCTGCGGCATAACCAAATTTTTATCAAAGCTTTTGCGCCCTGTTACACATCGCATCATAAAACATCCGCCCTCGCCTGAGCTCGATTTGTATATAAGCTCAAATATAACCGCAAATCTTTTAGGTCTTGGAAATGCCGCTACCCCATTCGGACTTTCAGCAATGAAACTGTTTGACAAAAATGCAAACAACACTTGCGCCACCAATGCAATGTGCCGCTTTATCGTTTTAAATACTGCTTCCGTTCAGCTTATTCCGTCAACGGTTTTTGCACTGCGGTCTGTGGCAGGTTCAAAAGATGTTTTCTGTGTTCTTATGCCTATATGGAGCGTTTCACTTATGACATTAATTTTTGCACTTGTTTTATGCAGTATATTTGAAAAATCAAAAGGGTGAATTAATTTGAATATATCTTCCTATATAATACCTGCATTTATTCTTATTATTATGATTATTTCAGCTATACAAAAGAAAAACGCCTTCAAAAGCTTTACCGACGGTGTAAAAGAAGCCCTTCCCATGGCCCTTGAAATTTTCCCTGGAGTTTTAGCGGTAATGTGCGCTTCTGCAATGCTTCAGGCATCAGGCGGGGCAAAAGTAATTCAAAGGTTGCTTTCCCCCGTATTTAATTTTTTTTCAATTCCGTCTGAGCTTACACTGCTTTCTGTTCTTCGACCTGTTTCAGGAAGTGGGTCTTTGGCGATACTCTCCAATATACTTTCAAATTATGGACCTGACAGTATAATCGGCAAAACTGCTTGCACAATAATGGCATCTACCGAAACAAGCATATATACTGCAGCCCTGTATTTTAGCGTAACAAAGGTAAAAAATACCCGCCACACACTTTTGTGTGCTCTTCTGGCTGATTTTTTCTGTGTTGTTATGTCGTGTGCAGTATGCAATATGTTTTTTAAATAAAATAACCTATATAAAAAATCAAATGGCAAATCGCATTTTTACATACGGTTTGCCATTTGTCTGTTTAATTATTTGTTTTCAATAAATCTGTGAAGAACTGCTAAAATCTGTTGAACGGTAATATTTGAGTCCTCTCTCTTCCGCAACACCGATGCCTGCAACAAATACTTCACGTCCGTCCATTAGGTTGCCTGTTATTTTAAAGTTCTCATATTATTCATTTTCCTTTTTAATTTTTTCCAAAATTTCAAGGTCTTTTTTATCAAGCTGTGCCGTTTTTAGCATATCCGGTCTTTTTTTATAAGTTTCCCGAAGTGACTGCTCTCTTTTCCAACTTTCAATATTTTTATGATGCCCCGAAAGTAAAACATCGGGAACAGTTTTGCCTAAAAATTCATAGGGCCTTGTATACTGGGGATATTCCAGAAGAGAATTAAAATGCGACTCTCCCATATAGCTTTCTTCCCCTGCAAGCACCCCAGGCACCATACGACACACCGCATCAATCACCGCCATTGCAGGAATTTCACCACCAGTTAAAACAAAATCACCGATTGAGATTTCCTCGTCAACAATTTCGTCAATCACCCTTTGGTCAAGTCCCTCGTAATGACCACATATAATAACAATATGCTCCTTTTTTAAAAGCTCGCGGGCTTTATTCTGATTAAACACACTGCCCTTTGGCGACATATACACAGTGTAGGGCTTATAAGAAAGCCCCTCTTCAATACTTTTATATGCATCATACACAGGCTGAACAGACATCAGCATTCCCGTACCGCCGCCGTAAGGGTAATCGTCAACCCTTTTGTGCTTATCAGTCGAAAAATCCCTTATTTGTATAAAATTCAAATCTATTAAATTGTCGTTTACCGCTCTTCCTATTATGCTGTCACCCAAAACAGATTTAAACATATCGGGAAACAGTGTAAGGCAATCAAATTTCATCGGTCAAGCAACCCCTCAATTATATGCACGCGGCATATTTCTTTATCAATATCAACGTCTAAAACAACTTCATCAATAACGGGAATAAGGATATCTCTTCCCCCATCTTTAGCCGAAAGAACATAAACATCGTTACATTTACCCGTGCTGATTACATCCTTTATAACACCGATTTCATTTTCATTTTCATCAATTACCTTTATACCTAAAAGGTCACATATATAATAACCTTCCTCAGGCTCACCAAGCTGCTCTCTTTCAACATACAAAACACTTCCCTTAAGCCTTTCAGCCTCGTTTATATCGGGAATTTCATCAAATTTTACAATTAAATTGGACTTTTGATATTTTATGCTTTTTATTGTAAGCTTTGTATTGTTTTTTTCAAGATAAACACAGTCAAAATCTTCAAATACCTCAGGATAATCTGTCCAGGGTACAATTTTAACCTCACCGCGAAGCCCGTGAGTGTTTACAATTTCTCCAACCTGAAGAACTTTATTTCTCATATGTTTATTCTCCTTTTCAGAAATATTACTTCCAAAGCAATGCTTTGAAAGCATCGCATTGTATTATATAATATCACAAACCTGCTTCAAATTCAACCAAATTTTAAATTTTAATCAAATAACCGCTCAATCCTTATAACATTTCCCGTTTCCAAATTGATTTCAAAGATGTATTTTCCCATATCATACACCTTTTCCGTTCCGTTTAACTTATTATACAGGCAAAAAGTATCGGAAATTTCGGTAACAAAAGTAATTATATTTTCTTCAGGGTTGATTTTTACATCTTCAATCAAGCTTGTATTATCCTGCGCTACCGGCATAAAAGATGTCAAATCACGCTTACCGCCATATTTGTAGAATACATAAAGCTTATAATCGGGTTTTCCGTGCAAGCTCTGACAGACTCCGCTGACTACCGTGTATGCATCGAACTCATATTCCTTCTCGGGAAAGAATGATGATGTTCCCGGAACATTCACATAGAATTTCTCTTTTTCGTATTCAAAGTCAAGCAATGGTTCAATATTTTTGTTCTTTCTGCTTACGGGCGCCGACTCATATAAGCGTAAAAATGTCGCTATGGCTTGTTCTACTGTATATCCGTCCAACGGTGCAAAAATATCATTTCCTACTCCCTGCATTACGCCGAGAGCATTTACATTATACACATCTTCTTTTGCCCAATCGGCAATAGTGTCATCGTCAGAAAAAAGATATTCGGTGTCCGTGTTTTTATATTCTGCATAATTTTTATAGACACGCATTAACATTGCCGCTGCTTCCTGCCTTGTAATATCGCCATCAGGGTTAAATGCCGTTTCACTTACACCGTTTACAATGCCAAAATTATATGCAACACCAATTAACTGCATATCAAAAACATTCTCACCGTTTAAATCACCGAAATTTGTCTTGCTGAACACGGACACAGTATCCATTGCTCTCTTATCTTCATATTTCCATTCTTCACCTGTAGTATTATTGATGAAGTTGTTTCCGTTACGGTCTTTCTTTGATGTGCAATATGCAGAAATGAAATCATATAAAGGAAATTCTTTATCCAGATTATAATAAGTGCGTATTATATGCTCCGGCTGATATCCATACTGCACACTTAAAAAGTACATAGCCATTTTTGCAAATTCGGCTCTTGTTATATTCTTTTTATAGTTATCTCTCAAAGAAATAGGCACAAAGCCAATCTCAATGGCTTTTTCAACCTCCGGCTTTGCCCATGCAGAAATTTCGTCCTCACCCATTGTATCCAATGGTTCAAAGCGTGTCTCTACCTGTGTATGTTCTTTAAGGTCACATTTAAAATAGTATGTGCCTGCATCGTGAAACATCTGTGGTGTATCACCGAGCGTTGCTACCAGTCTATCGGCAAACGATACAGAAAAGGTCAGATATCTCCCATCATCCGAAATTTTCAAATTGTCAAACTCCGGGTCTCTGCCATATACAGTATCAGCCGGTATGGGATCGCCTTCAAACTGGTATTCATTTCCATCATAATCAACAAGCAAAAATCGTGTGTAAGGTCCGTGCGGCATACCGCCAATATCATAGTACAGGACCGTACCATACTCTGTATCTATTATTTCATTAACAAAAACTGTAAATGATTCTTTTTCAAGGCGTGCTATAGCGTAAAGGTTTTTTGTTTTGCTTTCCCAACTTAAATTTTCTATAAAATTAAACCCATGAATTCTTGCGAAACTTTCAGCATATGAGCCGGGTGTACCGTACACCGTAAGATTTTGCGGATAATCACCCACAGAATATCCGGCTTTGGCAACTTTCAATTCCTTAAACTCATAGTCATCAATGAGTGTTATGCTTGGAGGAATTATTAAAGTTTCAATGTTGGGTGCACTAAAGCTTGAAGCATAACCGTCACTCATTGCTTGCAGACTCGAAAGCACACCTTCTTTAATTTCAATTTTTTTGAGATTATTACAAAACGTAAAAGCGTTTTCTCCTATTTCTTTCACTGTTGACGGAATGGCAACCTCCTCGATTGTACTTTCTCGAAAAGCATCCTCTCCTATAACTTCCAGCCCCTCCGGTAATTCAACAGTTTTTATTTTTGTTCCCGGAAAGCATTGAGGGGGAATTTCCTTTGTTTGCGGTGATAATATAATCTCTTCCAACAAAGAATTTGTAAACATGGAGTGCGACAAAACAGGGAAATTCCGCAAATCACACTTTTTAAATGTACCGTTATTGAATAGCCTATCTGCAAATCCGGTTATTTTATAGTCGTTTATTTCAGTGGGAATGACAAGCTCTTCACCTATGATAATTTCTCTGTCATAGTCAACCAGTATTGCAGTTTTTGCCGACTCGTCCAAAACCACATATGCAAAGCCGTTGTACCATTGAAATTCTCCATGACATTCCTGTCCGTCACTGTAATAGATTTCCGCCATCTTAAATCCTTTTTCTAAGCAAAAGCTCTTTATAATTTCATTTTCTGTTTTTCCGATTTTCAGTTTGGATGGATAATCGGTAAAAACATATTTTTGCTGTCCAACCGTTTCCTTGCTTAAAAATTCATATTCCGACAGTGGTTCGCTCAGATTATCAGGCAGTTTTACATAACTGAGATTGGGGCAATCTATAAAAAGAGTACCTTCTATTTTTGTATTGTCACCTTGAAAATATACATTCTTAAGACTTTTGCAGTAATAGAAGGTTGCCGAAGGAAGTCCCATAAAATATTCATAATTATCTTGACCTGTAGTGATGTGCATAACATGACATCCTTTAATTATTTCAAGACTATCGGAAAACGTAATTTTTTCCAATGCTTCACAATATGCAAAAGCACCACATCCGATTGTTTTGATATTTGGAAGCAGCAGCCTTGTAATTTTACTACAAGAAGAAAAGGCATGATCTCCAATATGCTCCACAGGTATACCATTTATTTCATAAGGTATCCGCACATCACCTGAAGCTTCCTCATCACAATCAGTTATTGTTATGGAATTCTCGTTTACCGTATAAGTAAAAAAACCATCTTTCATTTCCTCGTTTGCAAAAACGGATACTGGAACTAATGAAGTCAAAACAACTATACTAATCAATATACAACATAATTTTTTCATGCATTTTCGCCTCCTTATTTACTACTATGCTATTCTTTCCAATCGGAGAATATTTCCTGTTTCAATATCACATTCAAACATATATTCTCCTGCCGAATATACCTTTTCACTTCCGCAAAGCTGATTGTATAGGCGGAAAGTATCTGAAACTTTAGCATTATAGCGAATTATATTTCTATCAGCATCTATTTCCAACTCAGATGTCAGGTTTCCGTCGGTATAAAATGATGATACACCGCCGCTTTTGTGGAAAATATAAATAACATCGCTTCCGCCGTAGTGTCGCATATTCCATACTCCCTGCAATATGGTATAGTCATCAAACACAAACTCTTTTTCTTCTAATGTTACCCATCCTCTGCCGCCAGAATTTCCCTCTGTTACTTTTTCTTTCTCAAATTTCATTTCGAGAAGGGGGACAATATTTTTGTTTTTCCGGCTTACGGGGGCATTTTCATAAAGTCTTAAAAAAGTAGCAATAGCCTGCTCAACGGTGTAGTTATCAAGGGGTGCAAACATATCATTACCCACACCCTGCATAACACCAAGCTGATTTATCATGTAAACATCTTCCTTTGCCCAATCCGCAATTACAGCATTATCAGCAAAGCTATAGTCATTTGATATATTTTCAGCCTCTGAGTAATTTCTGTAAACACGCATAAGCATTGCCGCTGCCTCCTGACGGGTAATATCGCCGTTCGGGTTAAATTCTGTTTGACTTACACCGTTTACAATGCCTATGTTATATGCGGCAATTACCGATTCATAATACAGAAAATCTTCAGTTCTTTCAAAGGGCTCTGCCATCGTTATTTTAAGATTTGAGTTATACTCATACTCTTTGTTACCCGACATAAAGGCTTTGCCGTTTCTGTCAGGCTTTGCGTGGCAATATGCACACAGAAAGTCATTGTTAACATAACCACGCTTTTCATAGTCAACCTCTGACCAGGTTTTCAGCCTTGTTGCATTGGAATAACCATAAGAAAAGGAAAGAAAATCCATTGCCATTTTTGCAAATTCGGCTCTTGTAATATTTCTTTTGTAATTCTCTCTTAGCGGAATCGGAACAAAGCCCAAAGCTATTGCTTTTTCAATCTCAGGCTTTGCCCAGGAAGAAATAGAAGCTTCTCCCATTGTATCAAGGGGCTCAAAATGCGTTTCAATGGTTAATCCTGTTTCAAGGTCAGCCTTATAATAATATGTACCTGCATCGTGCAGTACAAAGCTTTCCCCATCTGTCACACCGCCTTGTGAACGCTTATCAAAGGAAACATTAAATGTAATATATCTGCCGTCCTCGGAAATTTTTATATCGTTATGTTCAGGATGTGCCCATACTGTTTCTCTTGACACCGCAGAAGAAAGATTTATCTCCTCTCCGTTTTTACGGACAAGCATCAAAAACGGTCCCGTAGCGTGTGGAACGCCAAAAGGTTGCATATACAAAACAGTTCCATAGTCAGTATTATATATATTATAAATCTTGTATATATCAGACTGTGTGTATTTTGAAATATACGGATTTTCCGTTTCGGGAAGCTTTACATATCCCCATTTGTGATTTTCAAAGCTTTTTACAGGAAGCAAATTGTAAGACAGACCGTTATACACCGTAAACGGGCTTACTTCATACCCGTCAAGCTGAGCAATACGGTTTCCGTTTACATCAAAAAGCCAATAACTGTCAGGTGAATAGAAAATGCCTTCTGCAACCTCTCTTAAGCCTTTGTAGCCCGGCTCAATTACAACCTTGCCCTCCTGATTTACAAGACCTGATACAAGCACCTCTACTCTGTTTTGTACAACCCTTTTATATATTGGTGTTACCCGGCTTCCCTCTCTTGCAAAAATAATTGTAACACCTTCGGGTGCAGTATATATAATATTTCCATTTATATCGGCAATTTGTTTTTGCCATATAATAAAGCTTTTACCAAACAGCTGAATATTCGGTGCCCAATCCGATATAAGATTGCCGTTCATATCCAGCACCACATGACCGCCGTCGTGACCTGCCAAAATAAAATTACCGTTTGTTTCTATAAATTCAAAATCACCCGTAGGAAAGTGCACTTCACTGCCGTTTTTGTCTATCACTTTATACTGTCCGTCAGCAATTCTGGCATAGCCGTGTGAAAAATCAGAAGCCTCCCAAAGCTTGCCCGTTGGCAATACTTCTCCATTTTCGTTTACATAGCCATACATACACTGTGTATAGGTTCCGTATTCACTTAAAACACCGTCATAACCGATTTTGGATATACCATCAAAAAATCCGAAAACATAGTCAAAGGTGGGTGCAATGGCTTCTTCGCCCTTACTGTTAATAAAACCGAATTTACCGTCTCTGCAAATGGGCACCAAATCACTTTCACCATCACCGTCGTGACGGTTGGTAAGATAGTTATATGTTACCTCATGAGGAGTTTTTTGCTGAACTCTTTTAAAGGTTTCGTATACATAATCGGTAAGCTGCTTTCCTTCACTTGAGAAAAAAGCCGCTTTATCATTTTCGCCAAGTGCCATAATAAGTCCGTTTTTACGGATTACAAACTTCGTGCCGTCAAATCCGAAGATTTTTTCACCTTTAAGATTTATGACGCCAACTTTGCCCACTTCATCACCGACTGTCGGCAGCTGTACCTGTGCAATGCCGTATTTATTAAACTCGAATGCACTTTCAAACTGCGGCTCTATTACATAGGGCAAGGTATTTGCCCCTTCATTTGAAACTTCCGCAAAGGTTATTGTTGCTGCCGAAAATAACATTGTGATTAATAAAAAGATTGATAACGCTTTCTTCATACAAAAGCCCTCCTTAAAATATAAAAAAGTGCGCCAACCGAAGCCGACGCACCGAAAAACGCAAACCCCGATTGCTGCGAAACAAATCTTAACAAAAGAGGAAAATCTCCTACATTTACCAAGTGGAATTTGCATTTTTTGCCAATTCAAATGGTAAATGTAAAAGGGTGCAATACCCCCTTGTAAAATAATGAGAGTTCCCTTTACTTTGTTAATTCAATTTGTTTCGCAATATCATTATACCACATTTTTATTTTTCAGGCAATAGATTTTATAAAATTTTTGCAAATGGCATATCACAAATAACAAAGAAACGGCACAGGTATTCTGTGCCGTTTCTTTGAAAACATTATTTTGTTTCTGACGCTTACCGCGCCCCTTTTTTTAGCCTATAATCTCAACAACCGCACGCTTGTTATCACGGCTTGCAGCCGCTTTAACAACTGTTCTGATTGCCTTTGCGATACGGCCCTGCTTGCCGATTACCTTACCCATATCACTTTCTGCAACGCGAAGCTCTAAAACTGTTTTGTCTTCACCTTCAACAACTGTTACAGAAACCTCATCGGGGTTATCAACAAGAGATTTTGCCAAAGTTTCCAAAACCTTTTCCATGGCTTAGTACCTTCCTTTCCACAATTAAAGAACATTTGCTTTCTTCATCAATCTTTTAACTGTATCAGTAGGCTGTGCACCGTTAGCCATCCATTTCTTTGCAAGCTCTGCATCAATTTTAACATCAGCAGGCTCTACCATAGGATTGTAAGTACCGATTTCTTCGATGAATCTGCCATCTCTGGGATATCTTGAATCAGCAACAACAACTCTGTAAAAAGGAGCTTTCTTTGCACCCATTCTCTTTAATCTGATTTTTACTGCCATAACTAAATTCACCTCCAAATAAATTTTGTATATTTAATATAAGTTTTTTAACTTATTTTAAATGACTGTTTCAATCTTCACTTGCAAGCTCTAAAAAGGAAATTTCATCCTCTTAAGCTTTTTCATACCGCCGGGGGCAGAAAACTTTTTAACCATTGAACGCATCTGTTCAAACTGTTTTAAAAGAGCATTAACCTCCTGCACCTTAACACCTGCACCGTTTGCAATTCTTACCTTACGGCTTGCATTTATAATCTCGGGTCTTCTTCTTTCCTCAGGTGTCATTGAACGGATTATAGCTTCAGGTCTTCCAAGCTGTTTATCATCCACCTGCAAATCAGACGGCAACTTTGAACCCACACCCGGAAGCATTTTTATAACGCTTTCCAAAGGCCCCATCTTTTTAATCTGCTGAAGCTGGTCCAAAAAGTCTTCCAAATCCATCTGACCTTTTGTAAGCTTTGCTTCAAGCTTTCTTGTCTGCTCTTCGTCAAAAGCCTCCTGAGCTTTATCAATAAGGCTTAAAACATCGCCCATACCAAGAATTCTTGATGCCATACGGTCAGGATAAAAAGGCTCTAAATCATTAAGCTTTTCGCCCATACCAACATATTTTATGGGTTTACCCGTTACCTGACGCACCGAAAGTGCCGCACCGCCTCTTGTATCACCGTCAAGCTTTGTTAATATAACACCGTCAACGCCAAGCTGTTCGTTAAAGCTTTGTGCCACATTAACCGCATCCTGACCCGTCATAGAGTCAACCACCAAAAGAATTTCAGAGGGTTTAACCTCACCTTTGATATTTTTAAGCTCATCCATAAGCTCTTCATTTATATGAAGACGACCCGCCGTATCAATAAGCACAGGGTCATTGCCATGCTTCTTGGCGTGTTCATAAGCCATTTTCGCAATTTCAACGGGATTTGTGTTTCCTTCATCGGAAAACACGGGAATATCAAGCTGACTGCCTACAACCTGAAGCTGCTTTATTGCCGCAGGACGGTACACATCGCAGGCAACAAGAAGGGGTCTTTTTCCCATTTGCTTTTTTATCTGACCTGCAAGCTTTCCGCAGGTAGTTGTTTTACCTGCACCCTGCAAGCCCACAAGCATCATAACCGTAGGCGGATTATTGGAAAAATTAAGCTTCGCCTGAGTTGCACCCATAAGGTTTGTAAGCTCATCATTTACTATTTTTATTATTTGCTGACCGGGTGTAAGGCTTTCAAGCACATCACTGCCCACTGCCTTTTCAGAAACTGTTTTAACAAACTCCTTAACCACCTTAAAGTTAACATCCGCCTCAAGAAGCGCAACCTTAACCTCACGCATGGCTTCTTTAACATCTGTTTCCGAAACCTTACCCTTGCCTTTTAATTTTTTAAAAACATTTTGCAGTTTTTCACCTAAACCTTCAAATGCCATTTGAATATCTCCTTTATAAACACGGAAAAACAGTGTTTACACTACTCTATATTATAGCCTCTATTTTTTCAATGCCATATAAAATCTCATCTGCAATTGCTTCTGATACCCCTAGCTTTTTTAGCTTTACTGCATTTTCATTCATAACAGAGCAAACTGTGGTAATTTCACCAAATTTTTCACAAAGGTGCAAAACAGCTTCAAAATCCTCAAGCTGCTTTTCGCCCCTTTTAATATTATCCCTTACGCCCTGCCTTGTTATGCCCATAAGCTCAGCAATTTCCGCCAAAGACAAATCCTGATTATAATATAAATCAAGAGCATCTGCCTGCTTTTCCGTAAGCAGTTTGCCATAGAAATCCAAAAGAGCACCAATCTCTAAATTTTTATTATTGTCTTTCACCTTACTTCACACCTCTGACAAATATTTTTTTAAAAATGCGGACAAAACTTCTTCCCCACTTGCCAAAAGCGCTCCGCCTGTAAAGTTATTCTCCTTTACACCTCAACTATTTTACAATATTTTTTCCCCAATGTCAATAGTATTTTTAAATTTTTATGTTTTTTATTTAAACTTGTGTATTTTTAATTTACATTATAGCATATATTCACAAAAAATCATACCTTTACCCTTGACGCCTCAACTTATTTGTGATAATAAATGCTGTGATAAAACAATTTTAAAAATAGAATTTTTCAAAGCCCCTTTAAATTACTTTTTATGCTCTGCGTCTGCCTTTTGCTGCTTTTTTTGCCGCTTTTTTTCTTTTTTTAATCACTCTTCCCAAAGTAAGATTATATATAATATTCATTACCAAAACCACCGCAAAGGGAACAAACATATATAAATTCGTAAGAAATATTGATTTTACACCAAAATCGTCAAGAGGAACAGTGTTTTTCATATAATACGTCATATATACACTGCCGTAACATAGCGCCATAACCAAAAAACTCATAAACACAGAAAAAAACGGCCTTATTTTACGGGTAATTACATTTAAAAAATTTATCCAAACAATGCATACCGGAAAAATAGCCCAGTTTAAGAAAAATCTTATTAAATACAAAAGCGGAATGTGAAAAGGCTCAAGAAAAATATACGCATAATTAAAAATTACCGGTGTAAGACTTAATATAATATACACTTTCTCACCCCTTTGTCATTTGAATTTTTTCTAACTATATATTATAATATTTCCCTAAAAAAATCAAGCATATCCTGATTTGAAAAATGTGCAGATTAAAAAAATCTGCACATTTTTATCACTTATTTATACCTAACAATGCCGCACCTATGATACCTGCATCATTTCCTAATGAAGCTTTTAAAACTTTGGTTTTCTTTTCTTCTGCAAGAAATTCGCTTATGTATGACAGCTTATTAACCATTTCTGTTAAAGGAACAAAAAGCCCATCCCCTTCATTTGACACGCCACCACCTACAACAACAACCTCAGGCTGAAAAATCGTTATAACATTATATATACCGATTGTAAGATATTTTATGTATTCATCAACCACAGCTTGACCCACCTTATCACCTTTGCGCGCAGCCTCAAATGCAGTTTTGCCGCTTACCTTGCCGTTTGCTTCTACAATATCTTTAATAATTGAATCCGGATTTTCTTCCATCGCTTGCTTTGTAAGATTTATAAGTGCACTTGCAGATGAATATGCCTCCCAGCAACCCTGACGACCACAAGGACACATCTTACCACTTGCTTCTATAATAATATGTCCAAGCTCACCACCAAAGAAATTAAATCCGCTTACTATTTTATTATCAACAATTATTCCGCCGCCAACGCCTGTGCCAAGAGTTACCATTACGCTACTGTGAGTTCCTTTTGAAACACCTGCCATAGCTTCGCCCCACGCTGCACAGTTTGCATCATTATCCACAAACACATCTTTTTCTAAAAGCTTTTCTAATTTCTGTTTTAGAAAAGTATTTTTAAAGTTTAGATTACATGCAGTGATAACCACACCTTTTTCACTGTCAACCGAGCCTGGGCTTCCTATGCCTACATTTTTTATATCCTCCATTGAAAAGCCATTCTCTGAAACAATTTCTTTAACAGTCTTTGCTATATCCTCTATAATAGCGTCTTCACCGCGCTGTGCCAGCGTTGGAACGCTCTTTTTACACAAAAGCTTACCGCTTTCATCAATAATACCCACAGCAATATTTGTTCCGCCTAAATCAACACCTATGTAATACATAATCATTCCTCCGATTACATTCATTTTTACCTGTAACACCTTTTGTTTCCTCAAGCCACTCCGGTATGTAAATTAAAGTTTACATACCGGAGTGGCTTGTGTTCACATTATATCATGATAAATATTTTTTGTCAATATTTTTCATAAACTTTACTGCGCAAAACAGGATTGGCTTTTAAAATCAGAAAAATTTTGCAAGCAAATTTTATTAAAGTCGGATTTTGTCAGTCAAAAGACAATATACGACAAAATTAGTGCGAAAACATGGCAATATAGCTTATGTCATCTCTTGTTTTTGGCATACCATTTTTCTTAAATCCGGAATTTCTGCTCAAACGATGAATCTTAACTGTGTGGGATGGTCTTCATTAACACACAATTAAAACTCAATAATCATGCATTTATGTCTTTAATTACAGCGAGGTCGAATTCTTTTAAACAATTTTAAAAATCGTTTTATTTCAAAAAGGATGTTATCCTAAAAAGCATAACATCCTTTTTACCCTTATTAATTATAATTTTTCAACCGCAAGCATAACCTTTTCGCCGTTAATGTTCCATTCTTTTGAGACTGCCGTTTCCTTACTCTGATAAATTTCACGGCATAAAACATCTTCTTTTATTTCTTCTGCATTTCTTTCGATAATGCCCTCTATTTTTTCATTGCCTGAGATGTAAAGTGCAATATTATCCATAACTTCAAAGCCAGAATCTTTTCTCATTGTCTGAATTTTGCTTACGATTTCACGAACAAAGCCTTCTTCAATAAGCTCATCTGTAAGATTTGTGTCAAGAATTACACTGATACCAAAATCGCTTTCAGATGCAAAGCCCTCAACCTGTGCAGTTTCGATTAACAAATCTTCCTTTTCAAGCCTGATTACTTCTTCGCCAACATCAATCTTTACTGCGCCCTCTGCTTCAAGCTCATCCATAGCAATGTTACCATCAACATTTGCAAGGTAATCACGGATTTTACCAAGATATTTACCGAATTTCGGACCAACAGTCTTAAGCTGTGGCTTAAAGCTGTAGCTTGTATAATTTCTTACGTTATTAGTAAATTCAACCATCTTTACGTTAAGTTCTTCAGCGATGATGTTTAAATAAAACTCATCAAGCACAAAATCAGCTTTTACAAACATTTTACCAATAGGCTGACGATTTTTGATGCTAGCCGCATTTCTGCAAGCACGTCCTAAAACAACCACATCCAAAAGCTTTTTCATATTTTCTTCCAAAGCTGTGTCAATTACATTTTCATCAGCTACAGGGTAATTACACAAATGAATACTTTCAGGCGCCGAAGCATCAATTGAACGAACAAGATTCTGATAAATTTCTTCACTCATGAAAGGAATCATAGGTGCACAAACCTTTGCAAGAGTAACAAGAGTTGTGTAAAGTGTCATATAAGCATTAATCTTATCCTGCTCCATACCCTTTGTCCAGAAACGCTCACGGCTTCTTCTTACATACCAGTTACTCATGTCGTCAACAAAATCCTGCAATACTCTTGCAGATTCTGTAATTTTGTAATTTTCAAGATTGTTATCTACTGTTTTAACAAGCGTATTAAGCTTGGACAGCATCCATTTATCCATAACGGAAAGCTTGTCGTATTCAAGGCTGTACTTTGTTGCATCAAAGCCGTCAATGTTTGCATAAAGCACAAAGAATGCATAGGTATTCCAAAGAGTACCCATAAACTTCCTCTGACCCTCCATAACCGCTTTTTCGTGGAAACGGTTAGGCAGCCACGGTGCAGAATTTGAATAGAAATACCATCTTATGGGGTCAGCGCCGTATGATGCAAGTGCCTCAAAGGGGTCAACCGCATTACCCTTCGATTTACTCATTTTCTGACCGTTTTCATCCTGAACAAGACCTAAAACAATAACGTTTTTATATGGTGCTTCATTAAAGATAAGTGTTGAAATTGCAAGCAGTGAATAGAACCATCCGCGAGTCTGGTCAACTGCTTCACTTATAAAGCTTGCAGGGAAGTTAGCATCAAATATCTCTTTGTTTTCAAAGGGGTAGTGCCACTGTGCAAAAGGCATTGCACCTGAGTCAAACCAACAGTCAATGACTTCTGTTACTCTTTTCATCTGACCGCCGCACTTATCACACTTGATTGTTACTGCATCTATATAAGGTCTGTGAAGCTCGATTTCCTCAGGACAGTTGTCACTCATTGACTTAAGCTCTTCAATAGAACCTATAGAATGACGGTGACCGCATTCACATTCCCATATATTAAGCGGAGTTCCCCAGTATCTGTCACGGCTCACACCCCAATCCTGAACGTTTTTAAGCCAATCGCCGAAACGACCTGTACCAATGCTTTCGGGAATCCAGTTGATTGTATTGTTGTTTTTAATCAGGTCATCTTTAACGGCTGTCATTTTGATAAACCATGAATCTCTTGCATAGTAAATAAGCGGTGTATCACATCTCCAGCAGAAGGGATATGAATGCTCAAAGGGAAGAGCTGCATATAAAAGCTCTTTTTCTGCAAGCGCTTTAAACACTTCCTTATCTGCATCCTTACAGAACATTCCCTCCCAGGGAGTTTCTTTTGTCATTTCACCCTTACTGTCAACAAGCTGAACAAAAGGCAAATCATACGCTCTGCCCACTTTAGCATCGTCTTCACCAAATGCAGGTGCAATATGAACAATACCTGTACCGTCTGTTAAGGTTACATAGCCGTCACAAGTAATATAGTAAGCCTTTTTATCAGGATTTGCAAAGTCAAACAAAGGCTCATATTCTTTATATTCCAAATCCTTGCCGATATAGCTTTCAAGCTTTTCGTATTCACCCTCAATAACAGAAGGAATAAGAGCTTCGGCTAAAATATAGCACACATCGCCCTGCTTGATTTTAACATAAGTTTCATCAGGGTTCACACAAAGTGCCACGTTTGACGGAAGCGTCCATGGAGTAGTTGTCCATGCAAGGAAGAATGAATTTTCTTCACCCTTTACCTTAAACTTTGCAATAGCACTCTTTTCTTTAACATCTTTATATCCCTGCGCTACCTCATGGCTTGAAAGAGGAGTTCCGCATCTGGGACAATAGGGTACAATTTTAAAGCCTTTGTATAAAAGGCCTTTATCCCAAATCTGCTTTAATGCCCACCATTCAGATTCAATAAAGTTGTTATCGTATGTTACATAAGGGTCGTCCATATCAGCCCAGAAGCCGACTGTGCGTGAAAAATCCTCCCACATACCTTTATACTTCCAAACGCTTTCCTTACATTCTTTGATGAACGGCTCAAGACCGTATTCTTCAATCTGCTCTTTACCGTCAAGCCCAAGCTTCTTTTCAACTTCAAGCTCAACAGGCAAGCCATGGGTATCCCAACCTGCTTTACGGGTTACACTGTAACCTTTCATTGTGCGGTATCTTGGAATCATATCCTTGATAACACGGGTAAGCACGTGACCGATATGAGGCTTACCGTTTGCAGTAGGCGGACCGTCATAAAATGTATATGCCGGACACCCTTTTCTTTCTTCTATGCTTTTTTCAAAAATTTTGTTCTCACGCCAGAACTGTTCTGTTTTCTTTTCACGTTCAATAAAGTTAAGATTAGTATCAACTTTTTTGTACATGGGTTTTCCTCCTTTATATTAACTAAATATTTTTACAATAAGTATTTGCGGCATAAAATTAAAAAAGCCTCCGTCCAAAATCAGGACAAAGGCTTATATTTACTCACTTTGTTTTTATACCACCTAATTTTAACATACCATCATATGCTTCCCTATAACGGCGGGATTCCCGACAAAGCTTACTTGTTTTTCAAAAAAGTTTCTCCTGCTTTTGAAATTTTTCTGCCTTGCAACTCAGAAGTGATATTCAGCTACAGCTACTCACAACGGAGCTCACACCATCCCCCGCTCGCTTATGTTTTTCTTATGCTTTCAAAGCAACCTACTGTCTTCGTCAACGTTTTTAATATATTAAATTTTACACGCAACGATATTATATACCTAATTTGTAATATTGTCAAGTATTTTTTGCAATGTTTCATTTTTTATGCCTCCTTCAAACCTAGAAAACACTTGACATATTTACCTCAAAACTATATAATATAATTGATTTGTTATACACAAAAAGGGGTTGTGAATATGGAAAACAAACTTATCAGCATAGTAATTCCCTGTTATAACGAAGAGGCTTCCATTCCCTATTTCGTTGAAACTTTAGGAAAAACCGCTGACTATATGAACAAGACGTATAATGTTGATTTTGAATATATCTTTATAGATGACGGCTCAAAAGATGCCACCTCCCGTATTATAAAAACCCTTGCAAGCCAGTATTCTTTTATAAGATATATAATTTTTTCAAGAAACTTTGGCAAAGAGGCGGCACTTTTTGCAGGGCTTGAAAAAAGCCGAGGCGACTTTGTTGCGGTTATGGATGCAGATTTGCAGGACCCGCCAACTATGCTTTCGGATATGTATGAAGCAGTAACTACAGGTGGATATGACTGCAGCGGTGCGAGACGTGTAACCCGAAAGGGTGAGCCGCCAATCAGGTCATTTTTTGCAAGAATGTTTTATAAACTGATAAATAAGATTTCGCAAACTGAAATCGTTGACGGTGCAAGAGATTTTAGGTTAATGAGTCGCAGTATGGTTGATGCAATACTGAAAATGAGCGAATACAACCGCTTTTCAAAAGGTATCTTTTCATGGGTAGGCTTTCAGACAAAATGGCTCGAGTACGAAAATGCCGAAAGGGTTGCAGGCGAAACAAAATGGTCGTTCTATAAACTTTTATTATATTCTATTGACGGAATAATCGCCTTTTCAACCTCGCCATTGGCGCTTTCTTCTCTTTTAGGAATAGCATTTTGTTTCTTTTCATTAATATATATATTAGTGATAATTACAAAAACCCTTATATTCGGTGACCCTGTTGCAGGTTACCCTTCTCTTGTTTGCATAATTTTTCTTCTTTCAGGGATTACACTTTTATGTCAGGGAATCCAGGGGCAGTACCTTGCAAAAACATATATGGAAACAAAACGCAGACCTATATACATTTCCAAGGAGGATAACATAGATGAGTAAAAGGCTTTGCGCAATCTGCCTTTCCGTTATACTATTATTGGCAGGTATAAACTTTTTCTACTGGGCGGGTCAGAAAGAAGGAATTCATTGTGACGAGGCATATACCTACGGTCTTTCAAATTACGAAGAGGACTTCTTTTTCAAAACCTATACAGACTCTACCAACACTATAAAATGGAATACCAAAGAAGATATCGACCGCTATCTTACAACGAACAACGAGCACCGTTTTGAATATGACAAAGTTTATTACAATCAGATAAACGATGTTCATCCGCCTCTTTATTACTTAATCGTGCATACAATTTCATCGTTTTTTCCCAGAAGCGGTTCTTATTACATAGGAATTATTCCAAATATACTTTTTACGCTTGGCACATGTGTTCTTTTGTATCTTATAGTTGCATTTATTTTTAAAAAGCGTTTTATGGCACTTTTGGCAACTGTATTTTTTGCATTCAGTGTAAACAGTGTAAATATGGTTATATATATAAGAATGTATGCTATGCTTACTTTTTTTACAACTGCGGCTGTTTTATTACATTTTAAATTCGCCGAAAATAATTATAATTTTACAAAAAGTACTGCAATTCTTATGGCTCTTGTGGTATTCCTTGGCGCATATAGCCAGTATTACTTTTTGATTTTCCTTTTTGCCTTGGCATTTTTTACGGTTGTTTCTATGCTTATACGTGGTGAATATAAAAAAATATTTAAATACACTGGACTTATGGCACTGACCGGCGGTATATATCTTGCTCTGTGGCCTGCCGCGATTTCACATATTTTCAAATCAGGAAGAGGTGTTGAAGCCTTTGACAATGTTTCCAATTCATCATCTTTGAAAAATGCTGTAAACTATATTGACATATTTAATTCAAGCATAGGCAGCCTAGTAATTGGAATTGTAGTAATGGCACTTGTAACCTGCATTGCATTCTTTCTCGTTAGGGCATATAAAAATAAATTTATACATATAAATTTAAACAGCCGACACAAAAACATATTTATGTGTTGCCTGACAATTGTATTCTACTTTTTCTTAGTCGCAAAGGTTGCACCATATCAGACCGACAGATACATAGCTCCGATTTTTCCTCTTATCTGTATGCTGTCAATTTCTGTTATGTATAAGGCAATCGCTTTGATTTTAGGCATTTTTTCAAAAAGGGAATTTCGTTACACGGGCATAATAGTGTTTGTAATTTTGGTTTTGTGCCTTGGTGTTAATATGAAACAAAACCTGTATGATTTTAATGCGAGCCCAAGCGGTAAAAATTATCTTTATCGCTTAAATGAAGAAAACCGTAAAAACTTTGAAGAAAACAGCAATAAAAAGTGTATCATGATAAATACACATGAATCACATTTTCTCTTCAATTTTGCTGATTACAAAAAATACAGTAAATGTGCTTTTGTAGCAGCAGGTGAGATATACAAACTGAGAAACGACCCTGAGCTTAAGGGTGAAAATGAAATAATTGTGTATATAAACGACGCATTAAATACTAACCGCACAGCAGAACTGTTGTGTAAAAAGCTTGATTTTTCAGATTATGAACTTTTAGTGTATTCAAACGCACGAAATTGGGCAAATATTTATAAAATAACAAGATAAAATATGAAAATAACCCTCCAGTTATCAACTTTCCCTGTTGACTTTCCGGAAGGTTATTTTTTATTTATAATCGGATTTTATTTATTTTTTGACGCTGTGCCCATTTGTCCAATCAATGCATTCGCATGCACAAAATTCGCAAGGCCTGTTGCTGCAGCCTTTACAAGTTCAGCTTCAGTGCCGGTTTTTTTTATTTCATGAATTTCTTCTCTGCCAAATGCGCCTTGCAACGCATTTTCAAATTCATCACAAAACATATCATATGCATCACGCATTCCTACGGATTGTATAACAAATTGCATTCCGCATCTAATTTGTTCAATAGGCATAAATGCTTTAAGCAGACATATTATATATAAAAATGCCAGATGCTCTCTGTCATACTTTTTGTTAACTGGTGGCTTTATTATCTTGTGTTTAACATAATTATTTATCATAGACGAGGTTATAAGTTTTTCATCATCATGCCTAAAGGATGATGTATATTCATTAACAACACTTACTATCTGGTCTTTATAAAGCTGAATGGATGGCATATCATCATAACGCGGACAACGGTATTTTAAATATTTTTCCCACATAGTAAAAATCTCCCTCTGTTCATTTTTAAATCACTTTAGAAAAAACATAATCCCTTTAGAACAGCACTAGCACATGCCAATGCCATTCTAAAGGGATTATACATTTCTAAATCCAAAAATTACCAATCGCCACCGTCGTCATAGCCATCGCCATCTTCTACCTGACTTATTAAATCATCATCTGACATTATGGCTTCATTTCTTAAGTCAACAATATCTGCCCAAATTTTCTCGTATGTTTTCATCACTTTCACACTCTCCTTCATAAAAGTATTAAAGTATCAAAATATAACTAAAATAATACTGATAACAAACTATCAATCAAAGTATAGCAGAGTTTTAATCTTTTGTCAAGTGTTTTTTTAAATTTTGTGCAAAATTTCTTTTTTTATCTCCAAACAACAACACAAACCAGTAAATCTCACCTACTATTCTGCCCCATTGACGAGATTCCCACATATCACCGCTATAGCATAGCTTTTAATATATGCTTTTGTGTAGCCTGCCATTACTTCTTTTGACCATATGCAATAATGGTTTCTTAAAACAATTGCCGTATTCTCAGTAATTTCACTTATTTCGTCAGTTATATCCTTCTCTGATGCAAACACAGTTCCTGCGTACATAAAATCATTATTGAAACAATTATAATGTCACATAAACTTTTTTAACACATTAATAAATCGTTTTCTTTTTATTGTATTTTCCATACAAACACCTATAACATGATTTTCTGTGAAATCGACTTTTCGCCCTAATCTCGTAGAGAAATTGAATTGTAGATGTCTTTTTATATAACACATTGGTGTTTTTTATAAAAAGATGTTGATATAATATAAAATGTGTTGTATAATATCTTTGTCGGAAAATCCTACAAAAATGTAAGACTGAAAACAGTGTAAAAGCTGGGCGGTTATGCCATCATCTCTTGATAAGGAGGTGGTAGCTTATGGAATATGTGCACATAATGATATACATTATCACATTGATTGTGCTTATTATAACCATAAAAAAATAACGCCCACCGTCAAATGAAGCGTTATTTTTATAAATACATTCTTTTGGCATAACCGTTTGATGTCTTGCCTTTTTCTATATTTATTATACACTTAAAATTATGTTTTGTCAATAAGCAATTTTGTAAATAAGTTTACATTCATAAAATTATATTTGAAAGTGTCGTTTATAGGTGTCGGCTTTTCCCGAAAGATTTTTCGAACCCAATTTTTTTATTGATTTTACCCCTTAAAAAGCATTGTTTTTTAGAAAAATTAATAGGCAAATATATAAAATGTGTTGGTTTTATTAGTTATAGTATCTATCAAACAGTATTTATAAAAAAATCTAAATACTTGTTGACATCAAACTTTTTATGTGATGCAATCTATTTAGAAATATTTCTAAATACTTACAAGGAGATGATATAAATGGGGATGAATGAAACATTAAAAGCTATATCCGACTCAGTAAGGAGGGATATACTGCAAATGTTGAAAAGTGGTAAAAAGTCTGCAGGAGAAATTGCTGAACAATTTAATTTGACAGGTGCAACAGTTTCATATCATTTAGCAAAACTAAAAAACTCAGACCTTATTACAGAACAAAAATACAAAAACTTTATTTATTATGAATTGAACACTTCAGTCTTTGAAGAAGTATTAACTTGGATTTACGCCTTAGGAGGGAATAAATAATGAAATTAATAAAATGGAAAAGTCTTATTATAACCTGTATCGTTTGCCTTTTGCCTATTCTTTTAGGAATTATTTTGTGGAATAATTTACCCGATTCAATGGCAATTCATTTTAATATCAATAATGAACCAGACAATTTTGCTTCAAAGGGTTTTGTAGTGTTTGCACTTCCTATTTTAATGGCACTCTTGCAGATAATCTGTTGTATCATAAATGATATCAATGCTCACAAGCATGGCGAACGCAAAAAGTTTGAAATAGCAACAAAGTGGATTATCCCGCCTATGTCAGTTGTTTTGCAGATAGTAACATTAGGATATGGAATTGGCTGGAATATAGATATAAGAAGGATTGTAGCATTAATTGTAGGTATCATTTTTCTTATAATAGGTAATTATCTGCCAAAGTTTGACTATATAAAAAATCACAATGTAGATATCGAAAAAGCAAAAAAGGTAAACAGATTTATAGGATTTGAAACAGTTGTTATGGGGATTTTGAGCTTGGTAAGTATGTTTTTGCCTTCAATCGCTACGGTGGTTTGGATATTTTTATTGATACCTTATGCTACCATAAGCGTAGTATATGGTGTTAAAGTTGCACGAAATAAATAATTATTATAACAGCACTGCTTATTTTATATGCAGTGCTGTTTTTCTGCGAAATCTCAACAAAAAAATTATTCCACAGAAAATAAAGTTATAGACCGTAACACAAATGCTTGTAAATTGAATATATTTGTGTTATACTTAGATATACATATTTACTATATCACGAAAGGCAACACGCACTATGGAAAAAAGAAAAAACAAAGCACTTACAATACTTGAATTTGATAAAATTTTAAATATGCTTGCAGAGTACACATCAAACGAAGCAGTTAAAAAGCAGATTTTTGACCTTGAGCCCGTTAAAGATATGAAAACAGCTGAACTTTTGCAAAAAGAAACCACTCAGGCGCAGACTCAACTTTTAAAATACGGCTCACCCTCAAATCTGGCAGTACCTGCAGTTACAGGTAGTATACGCCGTTGTGAAGTGGGCGGTATTCTTTCTCCCCGTGAGCTTTTGGATATTGCCTCTGTCTTATATGTGGCACGTAACACAAAAAGCTATCTTTCAAGTGCAGACGAAGAAAGCCAGGACATTTTGTGCGCTCTCGGCAATTCCTTAAAGCCTGAGCGTATGTTTGAAGAACAGATAAAAATGTGTATTTTATCAGAAGACGAAATTGCAGACGGCGCCAGCGGTGAGCTTTTATCTATCCGCAAAAAGATGCGAAGCATAAAAGATAAGATAAGAGAGCTTTTAGACAATTATATCCGCTCAGCAAAATATGTAAAATATCTTCAGGAGCCTATTGTTACAATGCGCTCTGACAGATATGTTATCCCTGTAAAGAGCGAATACAGAAACGAAATTTCAGGCATTGTTCACGACAGCTCTTCAACTGGCGCAACACTCTTTATTGAGCCGATGAGTGTTGTTAATGCAAACAACGAAATCCGTGATTTAAAGGGTAAAGAGCAGGCGGAAATTGAGAGGATTTTAGCGGAGCTTTCAAGCCAAGTTACAGAACATAAAGTTTCAATTGAAACAAATTATCATCAGCTTTGCAAAATTGATTTTATCTTCTGTAAGGGTCAGCTTTCTTTAGCTATGAATGCAACCGAGGCAAAAATAAATAATTCAGGCAAAATTTACTTAAAAAAAGCCCGCCACCCCCTTATTGTTTCAAAGACCGTTGTGGCAAATGATATCTATCTTGGCGATGAATTTGACACGCTTGTTATAACAGGTCCCAATACCGGCGGTAAAACGGTTACCTTAAAAACTATCGGACTGTTCTGCCTTATGGCTGCATCAGGACTTCATATTCCGGCATTTGATAATTCCGAGGTAAGCGTTTTTAACAAAATATGGGCAGATATCGGTGACGAACAGAGTATCGAACAAAATCTTTCAACATTTTCAGCTCATATGAAAAACATTGTAAATATAGTAAATCGTATAGATAAAAATTCTCTTGCTCTTTTCGATGAATTGGGCGCAGGAACTGACCCGACAGAGGGTGCAGCGCTGGCAGTTTCCATTTTGGAATACCTTCGCCTTACAGGTGCAAAAGTAGCTGCAACAACTCATTACAGTGAACTTAAAATGTTTGCTTTAAATACAACGGGAGTTTGCAATGCATCCTGCGAATTTGATGTTAAAACACTAAATCCCACATACAGACTTTTAATTGGTATTCCAGGTAAATCAAACGCTTTTTCAATTTCAAAAAGGCTGGGGCTTAATCAGGCAGTTATCGAACGTGCAAAATCTATGATATCGGAAGACGATTTGCGTTTTGAAGATATAATAAGCGGCATTGAAGAAAAGCGTCAAGTGGCAGAGCGTGAAGCAGACAAGGCAAAAAGCCTGCGTGCTGAAATTGCAAAGCTTAACGAAGAAGCAAAGCATCAGAAAGAAAAGCTTGAAAAAAGTCGCGAAAAAATTCTTGACGAGGCAAGAAGAGAAGCTAAAAAAATTATTTCCGATGCAAAGGAAGAATGTTCAAGCATCATAAAAGAAATGAATAATCTGAAAAAATCAGGTATAAATGCCAAAAATATTGAAGAGGCCCGAAGCAGACTTAAAAAGAAGGAATCCGAAATTGACTCCTCATTTTCCAATGTATTAAAACCAAAGGTGCAAAAAAATGCTCCTAAAACTGTAAAAGAGGGAGATAATGTTGAAATCTTGTCTTTAGGACAGACGGCAGTTGTGCTTTCACCCCCTGATAAGGATTCAAATGTATTTGTGCAGGCAGGCCCCCTTAAAATAAGCGTTAGGCTTGATGGTTTAAGATTAATCGAGGGTGAGATTAAAGAAAAATCCAAAAAGAAAACAGATTATGCCCAGATGGCACAAACATATATATCCAAAAAAGCAAATATAAAGTCGGAAATTGACTTAAGGGGCACAAACCTTGAAGAAGCAATTCTGGAGGTTGACCAATATATTTCCGATGCTTATGTGGCAGGTCTTGGTCAGGTAAGTATTATTCACGGCAAAGGCACCGGCGTTCTAAGAAGCGGTATTTCTGATTTACTTCGACGCCATAAATTGGTGAAAAGCTTCAGACTCGGCAAATACGGTGAGGGCGAATCAGGCGTTACAATAGCAGAATTAAAATAATCCGGAAAGGATGGTGTTTAAAATCAAAAAAATTTTATCAATTATTTTATCACTTGCAGTGTTTTTATGCATCCCCTGCAGTGCATTTTCCAAAGAAGAAAACAGCATTTCCGCGCTAAGTCTTGCCCAAAAGCTAAATAGCTTAAACCTGTTTTTAGGCACAGAAAACGGTTTTGATTTAGATAAACCACTTACGCGCACTGAGGCAATTGTGATGCTCATTCGCACTTTGGGGAAAGAGAGCGATGCTCTCTCTTACGGTAAGACCCATCCCTTTTCAGATGTAGCCACCTGGGCTGACGGATATATTTCATATGCATATACAAATGGTCTTACAAAAGGTGTTTCCGAGACTGTTTTCGGAGCAGAAACGGCAGTAGAATCAAATATGTATTTAACATTTATTCTGCGTGCATTAGGACATACCGATGAAAATAACAAAGACTTTCTATGGCAAATGCCATATGCCTTAGCAAGCAAAACTGAAATTCTTCCCCCCGAAACAGACTTCTTAAACTTTACCCGTGCAGATGCTGTATATATAACCGCCGCATCACTTTATGCAAAGCTTAAAAATACTGATATCCCTCTTTATCAGAAGCTTATATCAGATGGAATATTTTCAAAAGATGCCTTTTTATCAGCTTTCTCTGCTGACCCGTTTGAGGATTACAAAAGCTTAAATAAAGTTATTGGAGCGCAATTACAAAACGGCAAAACAGGACGCAATAAATATACCTATAGCTCTTTTATAATTTATGATGTAACGTATACTGACCAAACCATAACCGCAGCTGCACTGAGCAACTCTGCAAGCTTTTCGACTGATAAAAACAATGTCATAAACTCAAACGGAAGTTCAGGCAGAAATATTTCCTATACATTTGACAAGGATACTTTCGAGTTTATTTCCGAAAATACCGGTTGTTACAGTTATGATAAAATTTTTCCGCAAAGCGCCATTGGCTCCTGTGTAGAAAATTTCGTATGGAAAGGCTTTGGAGCTGTTATAAATAATACAGTTGAAAGCCTTATAAACACCGGAATTTTTGCTTATGTACCCGCAACTTATGAAGACGCTATGGCAGAGCTTATTCCTAACAGTGCATACAAAATAACTCAACAGATTGAAACCGATATATGCACGATTGTTCTTGGCAGAATTGAAGGCACACCCCACGGCTCTCCATCATGGCTTACTTTGGTTTATAAATCCGGCTCTGCTTATGGCGAAGGCAAAACCATAGGTCTGCCTATGCCAAATTTAAACGGATGGGGCCTGACAGATGACCCCGAAATCCTCACTCTTTCAGAAGATGGCCTGACCCTTTATTATTCATATTCATTCAGCGATGAAATGATTTTAGAAAAGGGAACTGCCAATGAAAGAATAATACATGAAAAAGGAACTTATAATTACACAGTTGATTTGCAAACAGGTACTGTAAACCTTGAAATTGCAAATTAAAAAAACAGGCGATGACAACCAATTAAAACACAATTGTCACCGCCATATTTTATAAATTAAAGTTCAAGTTTTAAAGTCGTTTTTACTGCCATTTCAAGAAAATCCATCCTTGCTTTTCCTGCTTCATTTGAAACACTCACAGTTCCGATATAAAGCTTTATTTTCGGCTCAGTTCCCGAAGGTCTTATAACGATAGATGTTTTTCTGTCTTCTAAAATAAATCTTAAAACATCGCTTTTTGCATACTCAAGGGTATTTTTTCCTCCGTCACTGAAATACTGTCTGCTTGCCATATAATCCTGCATACAATATACCGGAAGCCCGTAAAATTCTGTAGGAGGCTCTTTTCTTAAATCCTCCATCATTTTTTTCATTTTCTCCATGCCATCTTTGCCGGGCATTGTAACAGAAATGGTTTTTTCAACATAATAACCGTATCTGTTATATATCTCCATAAGGCCATCATACAAGGTTTTACCCTGTTTTTTGTATTCGGCCGCCATTTCGGCAATCAAAAGGCTTGCGCCGATTGCATCCTTATCACGAGCATATGTTCCGGGTAGATAGCCGTAACTTTCTTCAAAACCCAAAACATACTCATTTGAGCCAGTCTGTTCATATTCTGCAATCTTTTGTGCTATATATTTAAATCCGGTAAGTACATTTTCAACCTTTGCACCGTAGTATCCTGCAATAGCATCTGCCAGCTCGGTTGTAACAATACTTTTTATAATTGTGCATTTTTCGTTTAATGTACCTGCCTGCTTTTTAGCGCTTAAAATGTATTCACAAAGAAGTGCCCCTATCTGATTTCCCGAAAGTGTGCGGTATTCACCCTCACTGTCAAGCACAACAACACCGGCACGGTCAGCATCTGGGTCCGTTCCTATAATCAAAGATGCATTATTCTTTTTAGCAAGCTCTATTGCATCTGTAAAACACTCTTTATTTTCAGGATTGGGTGATTTGACTGTCGGAAACGCCGGATTCGGCTCAGCCTGTTTCGGTTCAACAATAAGATTTTTTATCCCCGCACGCTTTAGCGCTTCACATACAGGGCGAAGTCCTGTTCCGTGAAGAGGAGTATAAATCAAGTTAAAATCGTCTGCCACTTCACTTATAACGTAGGGATTTACTCTCTGCTTTAAAACAGCTTCAAGAAAAGCCTCGTCAACCTCTTTTCCTATCATAACAAGCAAATCGCTTTTGTTTACTTCTTCGTCAGAAAGAATTTTTACATCACGGAACACATCATAGCTGTTTACCACACCGCCGATTATGTCACTTGCTTCAGGTGGGAACTGACCGCCGTCAGGGCCATATGCTTTAAATCCGTTATATTCTTTCGGATTGTGGCTTGCGGTAATCATAACACCTGCAGCTGCATTATAATATCTTATTGCAAATGATACCTCAGGAGTTGCATGTACCACATCAAACAAATACGCTTTAATTCCGTTTGCCACAAGCACCCTTGCAGTTTCATACGCAAATTCCTTCGAAAAATAGCGTGTATCATATCCGATAACTACGCCCTCTTTCTGAGCATTTTTATCTATAACATAAGAACACATACCCTGAGCCGCACGGCGCACAGTATAAATATTCATTCTGTTGGTTCCCATTCCTATAATACCGCGCATACCCGCAGTACCAAACTCCAAATCACAGTAAAATCTTTCTTCTATCTCCGCTTCGTTATCTGAAACATTTTTTAATTCGTTTTTTTCTGAATCTGAAAGCACATCACTTTCAATCCAGTAATTCATTAACTCTTTTGAACTTTTTCTCATTACAATTATACCTCCCTTTAGTTGTTCTTATACGAACTAAAAAACTCCCTCGGCCTGCGGACACAATATTTTCCGTTAGGCAAAAGGAGCTTTTATTTCAAAGAAATAAGTTAAGCCACCTTCAAGTATTATTTTACCAAATAAGTGGTATGTTAGTCAATATATATATAACAAAAAATTTAAGGGAATTTTGAGGGGAGAGTTTTTACAGGCAGCTCTCACTTTTTCTTTGCATTTTAATTATACACATTGCTTTTATTAAAGTCAATTAACATACTGTAAACAATTCGTAAAATCTTTTTATTCATCTCCAAGCATTCCCTTTAATAATGCTATAGCCTTTTTTTCAAGTCTTGAAATTTGCACCTGATTGGTATTTAATATTTTTGCTGTCTGACTTTGTGTCATATTTAAAAAATACCTTTTCTGTATAACAGCTAAAAGCATAGGCGGTAATTTTTTAAGTGCCTCTTCTATGCTTATTCTGTCGCATATATTTTCCTGCGAATTATCCGAAACCTTAAGCACAGTGTCAGTTACCCTGCCATCTTCATCATAAATAGACGACACATGGCTCATTGATAAAAGTGCCTGCCACACATCCTCGGGGCTTACTTTTTGAATTTGTGCTATATATGAAACATCCGGTTCTGTTCCATACTGTTTTATGTATCCGTCTTTTACCGCACAGATTTTAAGATACAATGTTTTTACGCTTCTTGAAACCTTTATCTGACCGTCATCACGAAAAAACTTTTTAATTTCTCCCATTATGAACGGCACTGCATATGTAGAAAGCTTTGTTCCGTAATTTTTCTCATAGCCGGCAGTTGCTTTTAAAAAACCTACACATCCAATCTGAAAAAGCTCTTCTATGCTGACGCCGCGCCCCGAAAATCTTTTTGCAATGCTTAAAATAAGTCCTTTATGTGCGTTAAATAAAGCCTCTTTTTCATTTTTTTTAACTTCAATTTCACTTTTCACCAAAGCACCCCTTACCGCCTGCAAATACGCTTTGTCATATAAACATCAGTACCTTTATCAGGTGTGCTTTTTACATCTATGCTGTCCATAAACACACTCATAACCGTAAATCCCATGCCGCTTCTCTCTCCGGATTCATCTTCGGTATACATAGGCTCCATTGCCTTTTTTATGTCTGCAATTCCTTTACCCTTATCGCTAACCTGAACCCTTAAAAGACCGTCCTCCAAATCACAGGCAATCGTAATTTTACCTTCAGCACTATTTTTATAACCGTGCACAACGGCATTTGTAACCGCCTCTGAAACTGCAGTTTTTATATCGCATAAAATTTCAAGCTCAGGGTCGCAGGGAATAACAAAAGATGCAACGGCAATTCTTGCAAAACTTTCATTTTCCGAAAGGGAATCAAATTCAAGAATCATTTGGTTTTTCATTTTTCTACCCTCCTTAAAGCATTTCGATAGCTTCCGATACGCTTCGTGCGTGTCCTGCAATTTTATAAATACCTGATATTTTCATAATTCTATCGGTTTGCTCATCTACTCCAGAAAGAATTACTTTTCCGCCGATGGGAGAAATAAATTTATATCTTCCCATTATCAATCCTATTCCTGAACTGTCCATAAATTCAAGCTTAGATAAATCAAACACTATGTGATTTGCCTTTGTGTCTGCAAAATACAAATCCACCGTTTGCCTTATTTCTTTTGCTGTGTGATGGTCTATTGCTTTAATAAGCTTTACCACAAGCACTTTTTTCTGCGGGTTGTAAACAATTTCCATTTTTATCTCCTCTTGTTTAAATAAGTTTTTTGGGTATAAAATTTTTATACTTTTTAAATATTTTATATTAAATTAAAAACTCCTGCCATGTTTTCGCACTAATTTTGTCATATATTGTCTTTTGACTGACAAAATCCGACTTTAATAAAATTTGCTTGCAAAATTTTTCTGATTTTAAAAGCCAATCCCGTTATTGACACGTGCTTAAATTATCTGCTATAATAAAAAAATAAAGTAATAAAGGATTGATTTTATGCTTAATATAGGTTGTCACTTATCAGTTTCAAAAGGCTTTTTAAATATGGGCAAGGTCGCAGAGCAAATTGGGGCAAATACCTTTGCGTTTTTTACAAGAAATCCCCGCGGCGGCAAAGCAAAGGAAGTAGATTTATCTGATGCTACTGCCTTAAAAGCTTTTCTTTTGGAAAATAACTTTGCAAAACTTGTTGCCCATGCCCCATATACAATGAATGCCTGCTCAGCTGATGAAGTCATACGAAAGCTTGCATTTACAATGATGACAGAAGATTTAAATACCCTAAATCTTCTTGGTGAAAATTATTATAATTTTCACCCCGGAAGTCATGTCGGTCAGGGTGTTGCTACCGGCATAAAGCAAATTTCAGATTTGCTTAACCGTGTTTTAAATCCCAATATTAAATCAACTGTTCTTTTGGAAACAATGGCAGGCAAAGGCAGTGAAATCGGAAGCCGATTTGAAGAAATAAAAAGTATAATTGACAATGTTGAATTAAAAGATAAAATTGGTGTATGTTTAGACACCTGCCATATTTATGACGGGGGATATGATATAAACGGAAATCTTGATGCATGTTTAGAAGATTTTGATAAAATTATTGGCATAAATAAACTTTGTGCCCTGCATTTAAATGACAGCTTAAATCCCTTTTCATCACATAAAGACAGGCACGCAAAAATCGGCGAAGGCTCACTTGGCATTGAAACCTTCGAAAAGGTGATTAATAATAAATATTTAAAAAATCTGCCAATGATTTTAGAAACTCCAAACGAACTTGATGGGTATGCAAAAGAGATTAAATTGCTGAAAGGCTTGTATAGATAAGTTTTTCTATAGATTTTACAGTATTTTATCAAAAAAAGCCTTGCTTTTTGTAAGGCTTTTTTTTAAATCTCGAACACATTTTCAAATGTGTAATAAACTTTATCTTCTTTTATTTCAAAAACAAGCATTTTAAGGCTTTTTGTTGCATCAAGCAAATCGGAATATTTTTTATTGTCAGACACTGTAAAAAATCTTATACCATCAATAATTTTTACAGAATTTGAACCTCCGCGCTGAATAACAAAAACATTCTTTCCGCTTTCCTTTAAAACAGCTTTTAATGCTTCAAATTCTGTTCCGCTTAAGTTAAAATATCCGTCAGTTGTAACAAACACATTTTTTTCATCAGCTTTGCTTAAATCTGCTCTTATTTTATCATAAGCCGAAGAATCTGCGCTTCTTACAGAGCCGTTTTTAGTTGGCAGGCTCAAAAAGATTGTGCCGTCTTTTTTAAGGCACATATATTTATCGTAATTTACGCAATATATATTGTCAAATTCGGGGTGCACCTGATTTCCCAGAATCCCTACTCTTTCATAACTTTTCAAAATCTTTGCAAGCCTCTTTGTGTATAAAACGTCATACAAGGTCTTTTCTGTATCATTAAGCGCAGTGTATACAAAAGTTTTTTCGGGCTTTGCTACTTTTTTATTGACAGAGTCCAAAACAACATCCTGAGGCTTTGTATATACCTTACCTCCGCTTGCAACCTTTATCTTGCTGTAGGCTTCAACACTTCCTTTTTTCACTTTAAGAATAGCTTCGCCCTCTTCTTTTGCAATTAATTTGCCATCTTTAAACTCTGCCGCATCACCGTCTATACTTATTTTAAAATCTTGCCATGGTGCTGAAACGTAATTTCCGCAAGCATCATACACCCGTATGTCAATCGCCAATGTATCCTCAGGCTTTTTAAGCTCATAAACTGCAGCTAGATCTATGCCTGTAATATCTTCAACCACTGTTACCTTAACAGTATTTGACTCTACTCCAGCACAGATTGCATATATCTCATAAACACCGCCGTGTTCAGCGGAAAAATTCAAATCTTTGTCTATAAGACTGGCATAATTAAACTCAAGTGCTTTTTTATCAATCGTAACCGGATTATACGCACTGTCCGCCCCGCTCACCTTAAGTATACTTTTACCGCCTGAATAAATGCAACTATTATCAATTTCAAGCTTTAAGCTTTCAAGCTTTCCGTTTCCTTTCGCATCACTTTTTACACCTATTGCATTTATAACCTTTCTTGTCTCAATGGGGTTGTTAACAGTTTTTAATCCTTTTTCACCCCACGCTTTCGAAACCATATAGCTTGAGCCGCCACCATCAAGGTTCATCGCCTCTGTACAGCCTATTTCTTTCATAAGCTCTGCAAGCTCAGTTTGGCTTACACCGCGGCTTTTAGTCTGCCTGCCATCAACCGCCATAAGATATATTTTTGTTCCGCTTTTGTCAGTGCCTACTGCACTTCTTGGGTTATTCCCGGCAGCATTATTTGTAAATTTAACAATTTGACCATCTTTTAAAAGAAGGCTCCCCCCGCCGAATGCCATTGTAAGATTTTCAAGGGTAGGGGTAATGTACGTTTCAATTTTTACCGTGTCCCCCTCTTTGAAATGTCCGCTTAAAAACGGGTCCATTTCCGATATTTCAAGCACATATCCGTTTTCAGGAATTTTTACCGGTGTCTTTGTGCGGTTAAACCCAATAACAACATCATCTTCTACTATCATCTCCACAACACCGTCCCCGGGTGCCGGTGAGCATCCATCATTATAATCTGCAGTATACATTAAAAGTGCTCCGTAAAGCTCCATAGGCTTATTCAGCCTGTAAACCTCCCGATACTCCAAATCGGGTGCCACAATCATAATATGAAAATCTATATTTGAAAGCAAAAGCTTATTATCATATAAAAATCCACCGGCAAAGGCCGCAGTATCAATAGGCGACTGCAACAGCTTAGAGTCCTTATATTCTATCCCCTGACTATAACTGTTATTACTCATTGCAAAAAAATCTGCATTTATAGCCGCAATTATATTATCCTCTGTTTTTGCAAGATTTTCTACAGTTTCTCTTTCATTAATTCCCTTACTGCTTTTTAAAAGCGATAAACCAACTCCCGAATTAGTAAGGTCCGCTGTTATATATGAATATGTAAGGTCGTATCCGCTGTAAAAAGCATTAACTCTTGTAAGCGTTACTCCCGGTGCAATATCTTCAGTATTAACAACTTTATAAATCTCTTTTGCAACTGCACTGTTAACATTTAAACCTACAATTGAAAAGATGCACAAAACAAATAAAATAAACCTTTTCATAAGCCACCTCCGTATATTTATTATAAAATATTTTTGACTTTTTTTCAAGTGGAATACTTTCCAGTTTATTATTTGTTTACAAATCTAACTCAAATGATAAGTCCGCATTGTTTTTTCTATTTTTTTAAAACACCTGACTGATACATTAAATACGGTCAACTTGCATATTAGAAAGCATTTTATTACCTTAACTTTGTTTTACACCATTGTACATAAATTAAAAATTTATATATTCTTACTGTTTTTACATATATCCGTAAGTGTTATTAACGGGGTCTTCAAAAAGCGGAACGTGCGGTGGCACAAACGTTAAAACCACATATCCTATTATTATACAAATCAGAATAAGAACCACAACATTATTATGCTTGCAGTTTATAAAATTCTTATTTAAAAGAATTGTTTCTAAAAGATATCCCGAAAAGGCAACTGCAAAAAATATTACAATGTTCACTATGTCAGGTACAACACCAAGTATGCTTTTTAAAATATAATAAAACGCAGGAATTAACACAACCGCCGTTACTATCCCGATAAGCTTTATACACCAAAAATTTATATTTTTTTCTTTCATAAAACGGCTTTGAATGGTTGCAAACAAAAGCATAGGAAAAAACATAAGTTTCGTATGCTCCCATATTGATTCGTTAACCGGAGAAATAAGTGCTGCTAAAACATTTCCATTTGTAAAATCAAAAAGAAAATGAAATAAAACACCGACAACAGATGTGAACATAAAACCTGCAACCTGCCATATTATAACTGACCTTTTCATATATACCCCCCATAAATATAATTTGTAAATAATTATATTTATCAGAGGATAGTTTTATGATGATTTATTATAGGATTTGTATCCTGTATGTCTTACTTACATCTTTTATGTAGGTAAATCAAATTTTTGAAACCCCCGAAAAGTGCGTAAAAATGCTGTCAAAACAGTTGCAGAATATTTTAGTGATATTATATTTGCACTTAATTGTGCGAAGTACAATATAACTAGGCAAAGCCGAATATAAATATACCTTGTCACAAGTAAATATGCCACTCTATTTCATCAAAATACCTTTCTAAAATTTTAAATACTCTCTAATATAAAGCTTCATAATTTCTTAGATCTTTTATCCCCATAAAGCATTTCATCTGCATACTTAAACGCTTCTTCTGGATTGTCTTTAATCATTGAATATCCTTTAGATAAACTTATGTCACCATCATCCTTAAGACGCTTTTTTAAAGCAATCAAATGCTCAATAATTATCTTTTCACAAACACCTTCAGATAAAACAGAAAATTCATCTCCGCCTATACGGAAAACGCTATATTCGGGAGAAGAAAAAACTTCTGTCAAAATTTTCGCAACTTTCTTCAATACAACGTCCCCCGCCAGATGGCCTTGAGTATCATTAATTGTTTTTAAATCATCCACATCAAAAAGAATAATTCCTCTTAATTTTCGTTTCACATTTATTTTGTTTCTATCTATATATAAATTATAAGCATTTCTATTATATGTCCCTGTTAAATCATCTGTAATGGCAAGTTTATGCCACATATTTGCTTCATCAACATATTTAAATTTTTTAGTAAGAGTCTGAATTTTTAACAAAAGTTTTAATATAATAACTATAAGTATTCCTGTTATAATTGTTGTCAATACTAATAATGTTTTCATCTTATACCCCACTTATTTTGTGTTATCATTATGTAGATATATGTGTATTGTTTAAACTTATGTCCTTTCAATACTCATTGCTCGCTTTTATAATTATACTCAATTTATTGAGTATTGTCAATACTTTGAGTATGGTAAAATTAAATTGGTGATGTTTATGATAAGTTATAAACCATTTTATAATACTTTGTTTAAAAAAGGGTTAACAGAATACCATTTAATCTTCAAACAGGGTTTTTCTGCCAACACGCTTCATCGCATAAAAAAAGGTGAAGCAATTAGCACGAAAACGCTTGATGCACTTTGCTATGTTCTTGATTGTAAAGTCGAAGATATTATTAAATTTGAAAAAGAATAGCACCTGATTTAATAATATGATCAGGTGCTATTGCTTTATATGCAATTCATTTTGGTTTCAAACTGCTTGCTATCTACCTTTTTATTTAAAATTAAATTCCACAAAAAGTTCTCAATCCATAAAAATAAGCTAATGATTTGACAACTCCGTTGTCATGAATTGGCTTTGCCGTGAATTGTCTTTAATGCACCATACCTTTCTGTTTCAACAAACATTCCGTATGATGATGTACTCTGACTTACGATCTTTGCTTCGGGATGATTGTATGCAACACTTCTCATCCAATCCCTATCCGTCAGAAGTCTTTCACGCAAGGTTTCCATTATCTTATCGAAATCTTCCTTGAAGCTTTCGTTGTTCAGCTTCTCGTTGTTGTTAAACCAAGTATGATGAAACTCTTTCCCATCTCTGCCGAAATCACCTCTTAGGTATCCGACAAGCCCTTTTGTCTGCTCCGCCTTGTCATTACGAAAGAAGTTTTCAGGCCTGGTATGATAAAAGTTAAACTTGTACATTTTCGTGTTCAACTCCTTCTGCCAACCTTTGATATACTGTATCCTCTCTTAATTCCCGATGCAGCATATCAAGCACAATTGACATTATCGCATCACACTTGTATTTAACATCGTCATTGGAATACGGCTCCTTTCGAAGCGCTGTCGCAAGCATATCCGTATAACCGATTAACTCAATTCCATATTCATCCTGAAGCTTTCTTAAGTCTTCAACAGAAAGAAGTTTGATTTCTTCCGATACTCTGTTGCTTGTATCAATCATATCAAGGATGATTTTTTCTCTGTCCTCGAATTCCGGTTTATAGAACATACTCTTTCTGAACTTTTCAATTGGCTCATCGTAGCAATCTGCCATGCAGATTATGTTCTCTACGAGCATTCCAAAATCTCTGCACTTTTCTTTACAATCGTTTGATACCATTTACAAATCACTCCATTTCTCAAAATAAAAAAGACGGTACATTCTTTTATAGAACATACCGCCTACATACTCATTCCCATCCCGGCTTCTTCCTGCTGCTCTGCCATAACTTCATCGAAACGCTCCTTCAAATACTCTGCCGGAGAAACTTCTAATGCTCTTCCTGCGGCATTGTATGACGGAAGTCCGTTTTCGTTCTTGAATTCTTTCTGTGTAGGAATTCTGCCATTTTCAATCATAAACCTATCCAAAGCATTTATGACCTCTGCTCGGCCCCAAACCTGTTGTCCATCGGGAGCCTGTCTCACCTCAATTTGTTTTGCAGGTTCCTGCTTCTGCTGAAGCTTCTGTTCCAAATCCTTTTCTATAAGGTCTGCAACATATTGTTTCTTGGTTACCTGCATTTCTTTTACATAGTCATCTAACTTATCAAATACATCATTAGACAACGCAACTGCTAATACTCTTGTTCCTTCTTGCATTTGTTTTACCTCCATTTAATACATTTTTATTTCCATTTCTTCTTCGCATTCCTGATCAATCTCTTCACGAAGCTTTTCATCAAAGTTCGGAATAGATTCCTTAATCTTCTCCTGTACCTGCTCTAATACCTCAGTCTGCTCACTCGACAACTCATATCCGTTGTTTAATGTATCTTCTGTACAACGATATATCTGCATCATCTCTTTGTCCGTAAACAATTTTGTTGATTGAAGCAATCCTGATCTTACTGCGAAATCTTCCTTCGCTTTTTCGTAATTGTCAAAGTAATGACCGTGATATAAAGAATTGTCTGCGTATGACCACGTTGTGAATTCAAAGGTGTTGTTTGACCGATGCTCAATTCCGCCAAGTACAACTCCGTTGAATTCTGCAAGTAACTTATATGGCATATTGAAGTCTCTCGCTGTGAGTTCTGGAGCCTTGTCCATCAAATCAATATATTCCTTAACTGTTTTGAAAGCTTTATCAGCTTCTTCGACCAATTTGTAAAACTCATCGGTCTTCTCAGTTGCGGCATTATAACAAATGCCTCCGGGATATCTGATTTCAAAACTTCCTGAATCTCCATATCCAACCTTTAATGCTGAATCTTCAAGCCAAGTAATTACACCTTCATGTTGCGGCAGGTTTTTCTTTACTTGAATCAAAAATCTTTCTACATTCATTAGGTTTCCTCCTTCCTGTAATTTTGGGTATAAAAAAAGACGATAACTTCATTTCTGAAATTATCGCCTTCATTTATCTGTATTAATTTGTGTTAGGGTTCGTATCCTGTATGTTGTAACTTGCATCTTTTATGTAGTCAAGTCAAATTTTTATAGGATTTATGCCGTTGTCTCTGGTTCAAGACTGGTAGAAACGGTGGGTGCATCTACTGTCTTTTATTCAAACGGGATTTTTGAAAATTGCCCGAAAAGTGCGTAAAAATGCGGTCAAAACAGATTGCATCTATTTTGACCGCGAATTCTGGAGGCGCCACCCAGATTTGAACTGGGGATAAGGGTGTTGCAGACCCGTGCCTTACCACTTGGCGATGGCGCCTTATTCACTTATTATATTCTAATACAAAAGGTGCAATAATATGCACCTTTTGTATCAAAAAATTGGAGCGGAAGACGAGATTCGAACTCGCGACGTTCACCTTGGCAAGGTGACGCTCTACCACTGAGCCACTCCCGCATAGTTTGGTGCCTCCGGACGGAATCGAACCATCGACACAGGGATTTTCAGTCCCTTGCTCTACCGACTGAGCTACAGAGGCATACCTGCTGAGCTCAAAAAAACTCAACAACTACTTACTCATAAAGAATGATTTGGCGACCCGGATGGGGCTCGAACCCACGACCTCCAGCGTGACAGGCTGGCGTTCTAACCAACTGAACTACCGGGCCAAATGGTGGGAGTAACAGGGCTCGAACCTGTGACCCTCTGCTTGTAAGGCAGATGCTCTCCCAGCTGAGCTATACTCCCATTTTGTCATTCTCTCAAACGACATTGACTATTATACTAAATTTTATTTATTTTGTCAAGACATATTTTCTTCATTTCAGCGCATATTTATGTGTTTTTAAGCATTTTTTTAATATATACCGCGATTTTCAATTAAATCAAACTTTTTTTATATTTTTCTCGTTTTTTCTTGCTTTTTATTTTTCAGCGCAGTGTTTTAGCAATTTTTCTAACTCCCGCTTGTTAAAATTATATACCTTATCGCAGAACTGGCAGGTAAGTTCTGCTTTTCCTTCTTCTTTAATCAAAGTTTCCATTTCATTATTACCCATGCTGATAAGCGCTCTTTCAACTCTTTCTCTTGTGCAGTCACATTTATACTCAGGATTACACACTTCCTTGTTGCTGATAATCATTGAAAATCCTTCTGTTACGCTGAAAACGATATCCTCTAACGTCATGCCTTCGGAAAGCATTGTTGTAATCGGTTTTGCATTTGCAAGATTCTTTTCAAGCTGCACAGCAGTTTCCTCTGTCGCTTCAGGCATAAGCTGCAAAATAAAGCCTCCCGCTTTTATAACAGACCCGTCTGTATCCACCAAAACTCCAAGTGAAACTGCTGACGGCACCTGTTCACTTGTGGCATAATATGCCGTAATATCCTCTGCAATTTCACCTGACACAAGCTCCATCTGCGCAACATAAGGCTCTTTAAGACCCAAATCGCAAATTACGCTTAATGTTCCCTGTCCTATTCCCTTACCCACATCAAGCTTACCGGGATATTTATGCTCAACTATTGCAGAAGGGTTAACCACATACCCCTTAACATCACCATTAGAATCACCTACTGCAATAACACCCTCTATAGGCCCATCGCCCTTTACTCTGAGTGTTATTGTGTCCTTATCGCCTTTAAGCATCCATCCCATCATTGATGCTGCCGTAAGCAGACGACCAAGCGCCGCTGTAGGCGTTGGAAACGTTTTATGTATGTTCACTGCACGGTTAACAATATCAGTTGTTTCAGCTACAAAAATTCTTATTGCTCCGTCTGCACTTACGCCTCTTAGTATTGTATCTGCCATTTTTTCATTTCCTTTCAACTTTTAATAAAGCCTGACAGAAATTTTCATTTTCCTGTCGCCGCAGACATATTAATATTCAGAAACTATGTTTTTCAGGTATTTTACAAAGTCATCACGCAAAGCGTCACGCTTTAATGCATATTCAACCGTAGCCTCCAAAAAGCCCATTCTGTTACCCACATCATATCTTCTGCCGATAAAGTCATAGGCATAAACATCTTCTTTGCTTGCAAGAAGCTTTAAAGCATCCGTAAGCTGAATTTCACCGCCTGTGCCCGCTGCGGTCTGCTCTATACAATTAAATATTTCAGGTGTTATTATATATCTTCCTAAAATAGCAACATTTGATGGTGCAACCTCTACTGCCGGCTTCTCAACCATATCACTTACCTTATACAATCTGTCACCTATTTTTTCACCTGCAATAATACCATATTTTGAAACATCATTTTTATCAACAGTCTGCACTCCAAGCACAGTTGAGCCGTATTCATTGAATTTTTCAATCATCTGCCCAATACATGGCTTATCATTGCTTACAATATCATCACCTAACAAAACCGCAAACGGCTCATTACCCACAAATGTTTTTGCGCAGTAAATAGCATGGCCCAAGCCTTTTGCCTCTTTCTGGCGTACATAATGAATGTTTGCCATATTTGAAATATCGTCAACCACTTTCAAAAGCTCTTTCTTTCCGTGTTTTTCAAGCTCTGTTTCAAGCTCATATGCTTTATCAAAATGGTCTTCAACTGCACGCTTTGTTCGACCTGTTATTATAATAATATCTTCTATTCCGCTTGCAACCGCCTCCTCAATAATATACTGAATTGTAGGCGTATCAACAATCGGAAGCATCTCCTTCGGCATAGCCTTTGTGGCTGGTAAAAATCTTGTTCCCAAACCCGCTGCGGGAATAACCGCCTTACGAACTTTCATAAAAATTCTCCTTTCCTTTGCCGACTCCCCGGCACAGAAACATATTTTAATTTTATAGTTTAACCGCTATTCCTTTTCATTCTAACATATATATTTTACCAAGTATTTTGCAAAAAGTAAATAATTTTTTGATATTTTTTTAATATGTATAAAAAGGCAGACTTTTTTAAACCATTATGTTGATTTTTACTTGACAAAAAGGCATTTTGGTATATAATTAAATTAGAGGTTTTTTAATTACTTTCTGGGGAGGAATTTATGTATGAATTTTTTTGATAAAATAAGTAGCTTTTTTGGCACCTCTGATATTGGAATAGACCTTGGAACAGCCTCTGTTCTTGTTCATGTAAAGGATAAGGGCATTGTTCTATGCGAGCCAAGCGTTGTTGCAATTGATAAAGACACAGGAAAGCTTTATGCCGTTGGTGAAGAAGCACAGAAAATGCTTGGAAGAACTCCCGGTAATATAGTTGCTGTGCGTCCGCTTCGTGAGGGTGTTATTTCTGATTACTCCATAACAGAAATGATGCTTAAATATTTTATTCGTAAGGTTACTAAAAACAGACTTTTTAAACCAAAAATTATGGTTTGTGTTCCCAGTGGTGTTACAGAGGTTGAAGAAAGAGCTGTAATCGATGCTGCTACTCAGGCCGGCGGAAGGCATGTATACCTTATAGAAGAGCCTATTGCGGCTGCTATCGGTGCAGGAATTGATATAAGCCGTGCATGCGGATGTATGCTTGTTGATATTGGCGGCGGCACTTCTGATATTGCCGTAATTTCACTTGGGGGAACAGTTGTAAGCAATTCAATAAAGGTTGCAGGTGACAAGTTTGACGAAGCAATCATTAAATATATCCGCAAAACCTACAGTGTTGTTATTGGTGACAGAACATCTGAAGAACTAAAAAAGACCATCGGCAGTGTTTATAAAATGGATGAAGAAAAAACAATGGAGATACGCGGTCGTTCACTTGTAACCGGACTTCCCACAACTTTGGTTGTTTCATCCGAAGAAATCCGAGGCGCATTAGACGAGGTTGCAATTCAGATCGTTGACGCCGTTCATTATGTATTAGAGAGAACACCACCCGAGCTTGTTGGCGATATTTCCGAAAGCGGTATTGTTATGACCGGCGGCGGTGCTATGATTAACGGCCTTGACAAACTTTTGATGGAGAAAACAGGTATTGATGTTCATTTGGCAGACGATCCGCTTTGCTGTGTTGCAAAGGGAACCGGTGCATCACTTGACAACCTTCATGTATTACGTGATAAGAGCGCATATATGTACGATTTGGATTAATAAAAAATCCTGATATTTTAAAGTATCAGGATTTTTTATTTACATTACTGTTATATTTTCACCGTCACTCTTTATTACTATATCTCCCTCTTCATCTGTACGCAGATAAGGAATTTTTAAATCCTTTAAAAGCTTTTTTACTTCTTTATGGGGATGACCGTAGAAATTATCTTCTCCAAGGCTTATAACCGCCAATTTCGGAGCGACATCCCAGATAAACTTTTTAGAAGAAGATGTAGACGAGCCGTGATGCCCGATTTTTATCACATCCGCACTCACATCATAATTATTTTCTAAAATTTCATTTTCTGCCTTGCGCTCTGCATCGCCCATAAATAAAAACGAATTCTTTTTGTATGTAAGCTTTACTACCGCAGAATAATCATTAACACTGTCGTAGTCATCCCTCGACGGCGATATAATCTGTATATCAAGTCCGTTTTGGGAAAGTATATTTACCCCTGCTTCTGCCACAATCGGCAAGTAACTTTTCTCCTCTATAGCCTCAAGCAATTTTTCAAAAGCAGATGACGTACTTATCTTGTCAGGCATAAAAAGCTTTCCTATTTCAAAGCTTCTTATAATATGAGCAGATGCTCCAATATGGTCAGAATGAGGATGAGTAAGCACCATATAATCAACCCTTTCCGCTCCACAGTTTCTTATATAGCTTTCAACCTTTTCTTCATATTCTGCCTCCCCCGTATCAATAAGCATATTTTCCCCGTTAGGCAAATTTACAAATATACTGTCGCCCTGCCCCACATCAATATAATGAACAAGCATTTCTCCATATATATCGGATGTAACGTCTGAAACAATATTTGTTTCTTCTTCTCCATAACCAAAAATCATCATTGCCGCCCATATGCAAACAACAATTATTGATAAAATTAAAGTTAATGACTTTTTCATACCATTTACTCCGATTACTTTTTCTTAAGCTCGGCATAAACCTCGCTTTTTCTTATACCTCTGTCTTTTGCAACAGCTTTCATTGCATCGGTCTCACTCATATTCTGCCGCATATACATATCCACATGTTCTCTTAATGTAAGGTTTTCAAAGCTGTTTTTTTCCTTAACTTCCTGTGCACCCTCAATAATCAAAACAAACTCTCCTTTCGGAATCGTCTGTTCATATTTTTCATTTGCACTTTGCAAATCCGTAAGAGTTATATCCTCAAATTTTTTGGTTATTTCGCGAGCAATGCAAATTCGTCTGTTTCCAAAGGTTTCATAAAAATCCTTTAGTGTAGACTTTAATTTATGAGGCGCTTCATAAAAAATCATTGTGCGTTTTTCATTTTTTACTTCCTCTAAATGAATTTTTCTCTGTCTTCTATTCATTGAAAGAAAACCCTCAAAACAAAAACGACCCGCTGGAAGTCCTGATGATATAAGTGCACTTATACCTGCTACTGCCCCAGGCACAGGACTTACCTTAATTCCATGCTGTATGCAAAGCTTTACCAAATCTTCACCCGGATCAGATATCGCAGGCGTGCCCGCATCAGACACAACCGCAATGTTTTTGCCCTCTTTAAGCATCTCTATTAAAAGAATACCCTTTTCAATTTTATTATGCTCGTAATAGCTTGTCATTTTTGTGTCTATTTCAAAATGATTTAAAAGCTTTAATGTCTGTCTTGTGTCTTCTGCCGCAATTAAATCCACTTCGCGCAAAGTTTCTATGCACCTGGATGTAATATCCCCTAAGTTTCCTATGGGTGTTGCACACAAAAAAAGTGTTCCGTATTCATTCATTTGCGTCATCTCCCGTCCCTTCTGTAAATTCTGTTTATTGTATCAGTATAATTTCCGACATTGTCATATACATAAATAGGCTCCATCATTTTAAGGTCCTCCCCGCCGTTTTTAAGTCCTTCAATCAAGACAATATTTGCTTTTTTATCTTTAGACGGATGCACCATCCACATTTTTTTAGGCTCAATTTTATATTTTCTCATAATGCAAAATATATCAACAAGTCTTTTAGGTCTATGTACCATATAAAAATTCCCTTTCGGCTTTAAAACCTCAGCCGAAACCGATATAACATCTTCTAAGGTGCACATTATTTCATGGCGTGCAATGGCCTTATCGCCCCTGCCGTTTATTATACCCTTATCACACTTCATATAGGGTGGATTACATGTTACAGCATCAAAAGATGCCTTTTCAAACACGTCAGGCACGTTTTTTAAATCCATATTATAAACGTATATTCTATCTTCAAGCCCATTTAACTCTACACTGCGCTTTGCAAGCATCGCCTGTTTTTCCTGAATTTCAACCGCCACTATTTTTTCTGCATTGGTTTTTCCTGCAAGTAAAATAGGAACGATACCATTGCCTGAACACAAATCCATATAACTTTTTAAATTTGGATTTTCAGCAATATATGACAAAAGCACAGCATCAATTCCAAAACAAAAGCCCCCCGTATCCTGTATAATTTTTAAATTGTTAAGTTTCAAATCATCTATGCGCTCTGCCACATTTATCACCACTAATCCAGATTTTTGCAAAACATTATGTTTAATTTAAAAAATATCAACTCATTTTATTATACATTACATGTATTTAATTTTCAATACCCTTGTGCAGAAAAAAACAACCGGAGCGTTCTTTTTTAAACACTCCGGTTAAATATTACTTTATTTATCAGAAAAATCTTCTTGCGCCTACATATCTTGTTGAGTAGTAGCTTGTATTAATGCTTGCAACCTTTACATAAGAACCAGGCTTAGGTGCGTGCACCATATTGCCCCCGCCAATATAAATACCAACATGACCGATTCCGCTACCACTTGAAGAACGGAATAACAACAAATCACCTGGCTGAAGGTCCGCCTTGCTTGCAACAACAGTACCGTTGCTTGCCTGAGCAGCAGCAGTTCTGTTTAGTGAGTATCCAAGCTGTCTGTATACATATCTTGTAAAACCTGAGCAATCAAAACCGCTGGGCGTCGTTCCACCGTACACATAAGGAACACCAATATACTGCATAGCAACATCTACAACTGCGTTACCTGTGCTGCTCATAGGAACGGGCGCAGGTGCAGGAGCCTGTGTGGGCTTAGGTGTAGCTACTGCAGCCGGCTTAGGTGTTGAAGACGCCGCTACAGGAGCAGCCTGAACTCTCTGCTCTTCAACGGGTTCAGGAGCCGGAGCGGTTGCCTCATCATACTGGCTCTTTGTGATGTACTCAATATAATTTTCAGAAAGGAAGCCTTCCTGACCGTCATACTTAACAATAACAAAACCGCCTTGCTTGCCTACTATTTCAACAGAAGCACCATTTTCTACACTGCCAACAATACTACTGTTTGTTGACGCAGCTGAACGAATGTTAAGTGTGCTTGCTGTAACTTTACCGTATTTATTGTCTTTATAATACTCTGCAACGCTGTCTTCTGCTGATGAAAGCGAAATATATCTTCCGTCAACATAGCTTGTTTCGGAGCCGTATCCGATTTTGTACCAGCCATTACTGCTTTCCAAAACTTCCACTGATGTACCTGAGCAAACCTGACCTACAACACCATAATCTGTGCTGGGACCGCTTCTTACATTAAGCACTGCTGTATTAACAACACCGCTTGCCGCAAATGCAGAAAGAACGGGAACTATAGCAATTGTAGCAACAGTTGCAACTATTGTAGTTATCTTTCGTAATCTCTTCATAAGAGCATGCCCTCCAAAAAAGTTTTCACTAAATTACACATATAATTTTACTATAGAAAACTTGATTTGTCAAACATATTTAACAATTTTTTTAATAGTTTTGTAACAATTGTAAATTTCTATACATTTTTTTGTTAATTTACTACAATCGACTGCTTTTATCTTTGTTGATTTTTGTTTATCTTTCAGCACTTTTATAGCTTTTTAATATTTAAATTATTACACGCTTTGTTTTTTTATATCTTCTATAATACATTTTTGTGTAATATTTTCAAGACTTTTTCAGATTTATTTTATATGTTTTAACCTTTTTATGAGCTGTAATTTATTTAAAATCATCCGAAAAAACAATACTCTTGAAGATATTCAACAATAAAAAAGCGTAAAAAAGGCAAACCACATCATAAAAAATGGTTTGCCCGTTTGTTTTAGTTCTGCTTTGCTACATATGACAGTGCGTCCTCAAGCCAAAATGCCCCTATATCAAGTGCCGCCCACAAATTATCTCGCTGTGCTTTTTTAATTAGCTTATTTTTAATGTTAAGGTAAGAATCGTTCTGCTGAAGCTGAATAACAACCTTTGTTGCCACATCAACCTGACCAACCTTTTTAAAATCACTTAAAACAAATGATACTATAAACTTGTCTGCAGGATTTCCGTAAAAAATATTTTCACCCTGTCTCACAAGCGGCTTATCCTTATACATTAAAAGCTTGCTTTTTGCCTTTTTTTCTGCCATTTTAACTTCCCCCTTAAAATTTATTTAAACAGCTTTCCGCCAATATATACATCTGTAATGTCAAAATTTTCATCAACAACATTAAAATCTGCATCATAACCTTCCTTTATTATACCCTTGCCTTTTATTTCAAGAGCAACTGTCGGGTTATAGCTTGCCATTTTAACTGCTGATTCTGTACTGATTCCCCAGCTGATAAGATTTTTAACACAGGTGTGAATGGGGGCTGAACCACCAGCTATTGTGCCATTTTCAAGCTTTGCAACACCATCTGCTACAATCAACTTTGAATATCCGTTAAAATACTCTCCATCAGGAAGCCCTGCAAATTTCTCCGTGTCGTTAATAACTATTATTTTATCATCGCCAAATATTTTGTAAGCCATTTTCACAGTTGTTTTGTCAACATGTGCTCCATCACATATAAGCTCAACCATTGCGCCCGCCTCAAAAGCCGCTTCAATAAGGCTTAAATTTCTGTGATGAATTGATGGCATAGCGTTAAACATATGGGTAATCTGGGTTGCGCCTGCATTGAATGCTTCCATGCAACACTCAAAATTTGCCGCCGTATGACCTAAAGATATTTTTACCCTGTCTTTATATTTTTTAACGAATTCAATACCACCGTCTATTTCAGGTGCCAAAGTTGTTATCATAATATGGCCGCCGGATGCTTCGTTTACTTCATCGAAATCAACTTGGAGAGGTGTTCTCAGCCAATCAGCACGGTGTGCACCTTTGTATTTTTCAGAAAGATACGGCCCTTCCATATTGATTCCCAAAAGGTTAGCCCCTTCAGGCTTTCTTTCTATAGCATCTTTAATAACAGAAACAAATTTCATTAAATCATCCTTAAGCCATGTAGTCGGCGCCATAAGATAAGAAGTTGTTCCGGTGGATGCAAGATATCTTCCCAATTTATTATATCCTTCATAGTCTGTATTATCAACGCCCTGATTCACCGCCCCGTGCATATGCATATTAACATATCCGGGTATAATCCTTTTGCCTGACATATCAATACATTCGCCGTCATCTGCAAGCGATACCGCTATCTTTTCAAATTTTCCGTCATTTATAGATATGTCGCCTTTTTCAAACTTAAAACTGTCATTTAAATATGTAACATTTTTTAGAATCATAACTTCACTGTTCCTTTCATAGCCAAAGCAAGCATCAACATTTACTGCCCGTTACTCTCAGCCTTTCTTGCTAATACGCAGCTTATCCACGTTATCACCTGCAAAGCAAAAAATATGCTTATTAACACAAACATACCTGCGGTGTTTGCAATTGATAGCCCAAGCAATAATATTGCAATAATTTTTCCGAAATTATAATGAATCTCTTTTACGCAGGATGTTTCAAGCGTTTTTTTGTTTAAATTTGTGCCCGCTGCCTCTAAAGCTTTGTAATACTGCACATTGACAGGTGCCATACTCATCGGTCCGAAAAATGCATTTATAATGCCGAAAATAAATATAACATATATATTGAGTCTGAACACAAGCACAACCGCCGCTCCGCTTTGCACCAAAATAGCAAAAAGCATTTTTATATAAGGATATTTCATCACATCAAATTTCTCAAGTAATAAATTTCCTAATATTGCCGCTACAGTACATGCAGATACATACAACCCCACCATAAAGGCATTTTCAGTTGTTCTTACAATCACAACCGGCAAAAGAAACATAAGAATTCCTTCTTTTATTCCACGCATACAATCGCTTATTGAAGCCGCTCTGTACTGTTTTGAAACATAAGACTTTATCAAAACACCTGCAAAATACGTTCTCCTGCTTTGCCCCGGTACTTCAGGTATCATAATGCAAAGCACCATGCACGCAACGCAAAGTAAAATGCATATAATAAAAACCGTAATATATCCGGTAATTTCCTTTAGCATAAACACAATAATGCCCGACACAAGAGGAAAAATAATTCCCGCTGTCATAGAAATAATGCTTTGAAACATTATGTACTGCTTTTTTGAAACATTGCCTACCATAACATCAATCAGTGAATTATACGCAAGGTAAAAAAACGCTGTTCCCATACCTGAAAGCATAGCCATAAAAGTAATATGCTCTTGAGGATTGCGGGCAAACATTATAATATAAACATAAAATATAATATGAATTACAGCACCTGCCGTCATACTCCGCTTATAGGTAATGCGTTTAACAACAATTCCTGCCACTATACAGAAAACCATCATAAATACAGATGAAAGCATATTGTATCGTGCAACTGCGTATAATCCGTCATAATTAACGCTATTTGCAAATTCATAAAGAAAAATATTTATAAACGCCGCAGAAAATGCCCCTGCAGTAAGCATACATGCCATAACACCAAGAAGTATCCCCTGTTCACGCATAAGCAACCGATTTGACAGGTATCTGGAAATCATCAGATTAATTCTGTTTAAAATCCCGCTCATAATAACCTCCCTCGCAAACGCGAAGTGTTTGTTTTAGCCTGACAGAAACAAAAATCACACTAAAAATCATTTCTCCTGTCGGCTATGTGCTGCGGATTGAACACCTCCACAGCACCCGCCAGTTTTAAAATTATTTACTCTCCAGATACGCATTCATTTCAGCAACCAATGCATCACAGTCTGCACCATGGACAGCACATGCATCCTCTAAAGATTCACCAACTGCTGACGGACAATGCAAACAATGCATTCCCATATTAAGCAAAAATTCGCTCAATCCTTCATCAATTTCAAGAATCTCCGCAATAATCATATCTTTTGTAATCATAACTATAAACTCCTTTATACATTATTTATATAACTTTTCCACACCTTTTAAGATAGGAAAAATTAAAATCTTAATCGTTTCCGTTAGATGAATCATCAGTCTTTTGTTCATCATCTTCTTTCGGCTGAGTTTCTTCTGTTTCTTCAGGCTTCCGCTCAAAGTCACCGATTGGCGCAAATACCATTGGTGGCATTTCACGAATTTTTCTTTCCTGAGATAGTCTTTTTTCTTCTTCAGCCTTACGCAAAACAAGCGCCTCTGCTTCCTTTTTTTCTCTCTCTTCCCTTTCTTTCAAAAGACGCTCATACTCTTCAAGCTTGCCCTCAAAAATCGCGTCAAATTCTTCACCTGTAATTTTTTCGTGTTCCATAAGGTAATTTGCCACACTGCTAAGAATTTCTATGTTTTCAGAAAGAATTTTTTCACATTTGCCAAAGCACTCATTGATTATACGCTTTATTTCTTCATCAATCTGTGCCGCAACGTTTTCACTGTAATCACGGCTGTGACCGAAATCTTTACCAAGGAAAACCTCCTGTGATGAGCCGTATTTAATAGGCCCTATAACATCACTCATGCCGTACTGCGTAACCATACTGCGGGCAATGTCAGTTGCTCTTTCAATATCGTTTGATGCACCTGTGCTTATATCATTTAATGTAAGCTTTTCTGCCACACGTCCGCCAAGAAGACTAACAATATCTTCAAGCATACGGTTCTTTGATGAATACCATATATCCTCTTTGGGAATATGCATTGTATATCCGCCTGCCATACCGCGGGGTATAATTGAAACCTCATGCACCGGGTCCTGAGTGGGTAAAAATCTGCTTACAACTGCATGACCTGCCTCATGAAAGGCTGTAAGCTTTCTTTCATGCTCACTTATTTTTCTTGATTTTTTCTCAGTTCCAACTGCCACACGCATCATAGCATCCTGAAGATGACGGTTACGGATAATTTTTTCATTATTTCTTGCCGCAAGCAATGCGGCCTCATTCATAAGGTTTGCCAAATCTGCCCCCGTAAAGCCTGATGTAGACTTCGCAACCACTGCCAAATCAACATCATCGCCCAAAGGCTTACCCTTTGAATGCACCTTTAATATTTCTTCCCTGCCTTTTGCATCCGGTGCGCCCACCACTATCTGACGGTCAAATCTTCCCGGTCTGAGCAACGCTGGGTCTAATATATCCGGGCGGTTTGTGGCTGCAATTATAATTACACCTGCATTATCACCAAAACCATCCATTTCAACCAAAAGCTGGTTTAAAGTCTGCTCTCTTTCATCGTGTCCGCCCCCAAGACCTGCGCCTCTGTGACGGCCCACAGCATCAATTTCGTCTATAAATACTATACTTGGGTTGTTCTTTTTTGCCTGTTCAAAAAGGTCCCGCACTCTTGATGCACCCACACCAACAAACATCTCCACAAAGTCAGAGCCACTTATGCTGAAGAACGGCACATTCGCCTCACCTGCAACAGCCTTTGCCAAAAGCGTTTTACCTGTTCCCGGTGGCCCCACCAAAAGCACACCTCTCGGAATTTTTGCGCCAAGCTCTGTAAATTTCTTAGGATTTTTCAAAAATTCAACAATCTCTTCAAGCTCGCTCTTTTCTTCATCGGCACCGGCAACATCAGTAAACAAAACCTTGTTTTTACCGTCAAGCATAACTCTTGCTTTGCTTTTGCCAAAATTCATTGCTTTTCCGCCGCCCTGAGCTTTGCTCATAATAAAGAAATATATTATAATGAAAATAAACATTGTGCCAAGCATCGGCAGGATTGACAGCCACCACGGCTGTGACTCCGGTGCTTTTGTATCATACACAAGTGTTTTGTTTTCAACCTGTTTTCTTATTTCTTCACCAAGGTCTTCATTGAAAACAAGCACATTCGGTATCTCAACCTCAATCACATTTCCGTTTTTCAATTCAGCCTCGGCATAATTTCCGCTTACAGTAAGCTTTTTAACATTTCCGTTTTTAATTTCAAGCTGTAGGTCGGAATATATCTTTATTTCCTGTGGCACTTCAGGCGCAGAAAACACATAAATCATTGCAACAATGGTACAAAACACTGCCACATAAAATAAAATCTTACTTAACCTGTTCTTCAAAATATCAGCTCCTTATGCTGTAAAACTTTCACAAATAAGAATACTACCATAAACACACTTCAAATACAATATTTCTATTAAATGTTTCACAAAATATTCATAAATTATTCTTTATTTTCATACACAGAGCGCTTTAAAACACCCACATAAGGTAAATTTCTGTGTTTCTGTGCATAATCAAGTCCGTAGCCTACCACAAATTCATCAGGTATTTCAAATCCTATGTACTTAACATCCACATCAACTTTTCTTCTTGACGGTTTATTAAGAATCGTGCATATTTCAATTGATTTCGGGTTTCTTTTTTTAAGTATTTCAACTATGCATTTCAAAGTTGTACCACTGTCAATAATATCTTCTACAATTAATACATTTTTGCCTTCTATAGAGCTGTCAAGATCTTTTTTTATTGTAACGGTTCCCGATGTTGTGGTTGATGAGCCATAGCTTGATGCGCTCATAAAATCTATCTCAACCGGCATATCCAGCATGCGCATCAAATCCACCGAAAACATAACTCCGCCTTTAAGCAGTGTTATAAGGATAATTTCCTCCCCTTTATAATCTTTATTTATTTCATCGGAAAGCTCCTTTGTGCGTGCTTTAAGCTGCTCTGCAGAAAGCAATACACTTTCAATGTCCTTATGAATATTCATTTTTTCATTCCTCCGCTGTATTATACTTTATTTTAATCACTCTGTCTGTATCAGGCGTAACCTTAAATTCACTGCAACGCCTTACCCCACACACCCATATAACATTCTCCCCACTTACAACAACAGGTATGCGGCTTCTTACAAACACAGGTATTTTTTCATCTGTAAAAAGCTTTTTTAATTTTTTGCTTCCCCCATCGGTTTTTATAACATCACCGTCTCTGCGGTTTCTTACCTTTAATCCGTCTAATTTATCAAAGTCAAAATAAACACAGTTTTTCTCTTTTTTTATTTCTTCTTTTATTTCTTCTTTTTTTATAATACTTAACTCAATTTCTCCTCCGCATTCGGCTATTCTCACGCTACCCGGACAAGAAAGCGCATATTCATACTCTTTAATTGTATCAGTTTCAAAGCAAAGTCTTCCATAGCTTAAATGTGCCTTAAAACCAAAACCCACATCAGTCTTTCCGCCTTCAAGACTGTCTATCCTTTTTATTGCATCAAGTCCAATATCATAAAGGTCCCCCAAAGCCATTTTAACAGCTTTTCTTATTATGCGCCACCGCAAAGCCTTATGCAGTTTTTTTAATTTTTTAAATTCTAGAAAAACCTGCCCATTTTTTAAGCCTATATACTCATCTTTAATCTTCTCTGCCTCAAGATTGATATAATCATTTTCTTCTCTTATAATATCCGATGAATTGGTAAGTGTATTAACAAAATTAGGATTAAAATGCTTCTTTATATATTCTATCATTTCAAGCCTTACTCGGTTTCTGGTGTAGTCACACAAATGATTTGTGCTGTCTGTAATATATTCTAAGTTGTTTTCTGAAATATACGAAAGTATCTCCTCTTTATCCATGCACAATAGCGGGCGTATAATATTGCCCCGCACTGCATCAATACCGCAAAGTCCTCCAAGGCCGCTGCCCCGCATAAAATTCATAACAATTGTTTCTGCATTATCATTTTTATTATGAGCCGTAGCAATTTTGTCTATGCCTTTTGCTTTTAAAACACTTTCAAAAAAAGCATAGCGCACTTCACGCGCCGCTAGCTCAAGGCTTTTTTTCTCCTTTTTTGAAATTGCCGGCACATCTTTTTTTAAAACTTCAAGTTCTATATCAGAATCTTTGCAAAGCTTTCTTACAAACTCTTCATCACGATCAGCTTCGCTTCCCCTTATCATATGATTTACATGAGCCGCAACAAGACTTATATCAAATTCTTCTTTTAAATTTAAAAGCGACTTTATAAGGCAAACAGAATCGCTTCCGCCTGACAGAGCGACAAGCACCCTGTCACCCTTTTTTAAAAGTTTGTTTTTTCTGATATATAAACTTAATTTATTTTCAAAATCAAGCTTTTTTTTGTCTGAATCGCTGCTCATAAATACACTACCTCATTAAAGCTTCTATTCTTCCTCATTATACTGCCTTTCCAAATGCATAAATCTGGTGTGCGCACCATCCCACCAAAGCTTAATTGTACCCGTTTCACCATTACGATGTTTTGCTATAATACACTCTGCAATGTTTTGCTCTGCACTGTCAGGATTGTAATACTCATCCCTGTATAAAAAGATTACTATGTCAGCATCCTGCTCTATCGCGCCGGATTCACGCAAATCTGAAAGCATAGGTCTTTTATCCGACCTGCTTTCCGGACCACGGGACAGCTGCGAAAGTGTGATTATAGGAATATTAAGCTCTTTTGCAAGTATTTTTAATGAACGGGAAATATCAGCTACCACATTCTGACGGTTTTCATCTCTCCCATTACCCTGCATAAGCTGAAGATAGTCTATAACAACCAGTCCAAGATTATGCCTTTGCTTAAGTCTTCTGCATTTAGCTCTTATCTGCGACACCGTTACCGATGAAGAGTCATCAATATATAAAGGAGCTTTTTCAATCTGTGCAAGGTTTTCGCCTATTCTTATCCAGTCTTCAGCATCAAGGCTTCCCTCTTTAAGCTTATTACCGCTTACCATAGCTTCTCCGCATATTATACGATTAGCAAGCTGTTCGCGGCTCATTTCAAGATTAAATATAGCAGTTGTGATGCCGTTTCTTATAGCCGCATTTTGGGCAATATTTAAAGCAAAACTTGTTTTGCCCATTGCCGGTCTTGCGGCAATTAAAACAAGGTCGCTTTTCTGCAGACCCGCTGTCATCTGATCAAGATATCCAAATCCGGTGGGCACACCGGAAACCTTTCCTTTTTTATCTGCCATTTCCTGCATCATTTTAAAGCTATCGCCTAAAACTTCTCGAATGTGAACAACTCCGCTTGAATCATTATTCTGTGTTATATCAAAAATAGCCTTTTCTGCCTGAACTACTGCTGATTCAACACCATCAGGTGCATCATAGCCAAGATTCATAATAGTGCTACCCGCATCAACAAGCTTTCTTAGTGTAGCTTTCTGGGAAACAATTTCTGCATACTGTGTTATATTCGCCGTCGTGGGAACTGCAGATGCAATAGACGAAAGATAACTTACTCCGCCAATTTTATCAAGCAGACCTTTTCTTGTCAGTAAGTCAGAAACCGTAACAATATCTATCGGTTGGTTTGAGTTAAACAAATCCTGCATAACTGCAAATATATTTCTGTTATGTTCAAAATAAAAATCGCTTTCTTTTACTATCTCACTTACAACTGCTATACTGTTTGAATCAATTAAAACACCACCAAGCACAGACTGCTCAGCCTCGACGCTGTAAGGCATAGTTTTTCCTACAGAATCCATAATAACTCCCCTCCGCCAAAAAATTGACTTTTTCTTATTACTCTGCTTCTATAACAACCTTTAGTTTAGCCGAAATTTCAGGATAAACCTTTACATCAATTTCAGTTGCACCAATGTTTTTAAGACCTCCGTCAGGAAGTGAAAATTTCTTTTTGTCTATAATAATATGATGCTGCATCTTAAGGCCTTCAGCAACATCTTTATTTGTAATAGAACCAAACAGACGTCCGCCATCACCGGCTTTAGCCTTAAGACTAACGCTGATTTTAGAAAGCTTTTCTTTTAAAATATTTGCTTCTTCTATTTCTTTTCCTTTATGGAAAGCTGCTGCTTCTCTTTTTCCTTCTATTGCATTTAAATTCTCATTTGTTGCAAGTGTAGCAAGCTTTTTAGGCAATAAAAAGTTTCTTGCATATCCGTCTGAAACTTCTTTAATATCACCCTTCTTGCCCTGACCTTTAACATCTGCTAACAATATTACTCTCATTTTATTCCTCCGATTCATTGATTACTTCTTTCCTCAAGATATTCTTCCAAAGCGCTTTCCAGCTTACTTGAAACTTCTGAAAGCGCAATATCTTTAAGCTGCGCGCCGGCAACAGTCATATGCCCGCCGCCGCCAATTTTTTCAAGTATTACCTGCACATTAATTCCGCCCCACGAACGACCGCTTACAACAATTGTGTTATTCTCATCTTTGGCAACAACAAATGATGCCTCTACATCTTCAATTTTCAAAAGCTCATCTGCTGCCTGCGCCGCCACAAGATTTGTATCGTTTATAAACCTTTCGCATATAGCCATAACAATTCCCTCATGCACAAATCTCGCATTTGCCACAATCTGCGCACGATTGTTATAATGTGCCATATCCACCTGAAACATCTTTTTAACTCTTACAGTATCAACACCATGTTTTCTTAAAAATGATGCCGCATCAAATGTTCTTACACCGGTTTTAAATGTAAAATTCTTTGTATCCATACAAATGCCTGCATAAAGAGCTTCCGCCTCCGACTTGGTAAGAGAAACTTTATTATCCATATACTGCAAAAGCTCAGTTACCAATTCACTTGTTGACGATGCATAAGGCTCATGATATACCAAAGAACACCCCGTAATAAAATCAGTGCTTCTTCTGTGGTGGTCAATTAATACCACATCTCCTGCCTTTTCAAGAATATCAGAATTTTCCATAAGCACAGGTCTGTGAGTGTCCACAACAATAACAACGCTATTTTTATCTACATATTCATTTGCCTCTTCAGCTGTAATAAACATACCGTCATATCCTTCTTCCGCCTTTGCCGCCTCTAAAACGCCGTCAACCGAAGAATTGTGTGCTCCGCAAATAATTTTTACGGGCTTATTTCTGTTTTTTATACCCCTCGAAAGCCCCACACTTGCACCGATAGAATCAAGGTCAGGATTTTTATGACCTACAATTACTACCTTTTCAGCACTCATTATAAGCTGCCTTAAAGCTTCTGCAATAACTCTCGATTTTACTCTTGTACTCTTTTCATGCTCTTTTGTTTTTCCGCCATAGAATTTAAACTGATTTTCGTCTTTAATAACAGCCTGATCACCACCGCGACCAAGTGCCATATTAAGTGCAGTTCTTGAATACTCATCGTTACTGTTTATATGTTCACCACCGGTACCAATTCCTATACTTACGGTAGCCTGAGTTTTATTACCCACGTTAATCTCTCGTATCCAGTCTAAAATTTCAAATTTCTTTTCAATAAGAGTTGAAAGATTCTTATGTTCAAAAAACAAAAGATATCTGTCACGGTCAGGCTTTTTTAATATTCCTCCAACCGGCTTTGCCCATTCATTTACCTTCTGGTCAATTTTTGAGATAAGTCTCGGTCTTGCCCAGTCTTCCATTCCGTTTAAAACATCGTCATAATTGTCAATCATAATAATTCCGATGTCCATTTTTTCATCGTTGTATTTTTCAATAACCTTTTTCTTTTCTGTTTCATCCAGCCAATACAGCAAAACAAGGTATTCACCCTCTTTTTCCTTTTTGGAGTCAGGCTTTATAATACTTCCCATTACGCTATATATCCTCTGGCGGTAATTAACGGTAAGTGAAATCCCCTCATGCATTCTTAAAACGTCACTCCACTTAAGCCCCGTGATAACCTCTGAAAGATACTTTTCAAAAAGCACTTCGCCCTCAACTATTTTTGCAAACCCTTGATTATACCAGGAAACCTTACCATCAAGATGTGCAACAACCATCGGAAAGGGGAAATTTACCAAAGATTCCTTTGTTGCAGTATCCATATGTTTATTAAGCTGAGACACGTAGTCCGAAACATCACTCAAACGCCTTTTCTTTTCAAGGAATTTGAGCATAATCAATACAACAAAAACTATAGCCTCCATAATTGCAAGATATATAAAATATTTATTTCCGCCAGCAAGCAAAAATGTAATAACCGCACATAAAAGTATACACCATGTAGCAACAGACGTTGCCTGATAAAGCATATTTATAAAATGCTTATTCCTTTTTCTTTTACTGCTCATTTTCACCTCTCCTGTTCCCTAGTTTTCTTATATTGACAAACGAGTCCACAATTCCTGCTATAAAAAGTGTAGGTGTCATAAAAAAAACTCCGAAAATTATAAACATACCATACAGTACTCTTCCCACTCCTGTTTTCCTTTTCATAAAATACCACAAAATGCTGATGCCGCATATTACATAAAAAGCAGACAGAATGTATAACATACAAAATCCTGCCGCACTTATAACCTGATTTTTCATTTCAAATCCGGAAAATAGCGCCAATGATACAATCCATATAGCAAGGCACATTCTTTCAGCCCTTATATGTGAAAAATCTGAGATATTTGCACAAAGGTCGCTTTTTACAATTTTAAACATTTTCTTTACTACGCAAACAGAGTAATAAGAAATAAACGCAGCCACCGAAATAAGGCTTACCGGAAACATAACCATTGATGCAAGATTCTTTAATTTTACCGCTTCTGTCGGTGAATATGCCTTATCAAATCCGCTTTGTACCATAATGTTGTCAATAACCTTGATTATTTCTTCTTTTATTGCTCTTATGTCTGAAATTTGCATACCTTCAATTTTAAAAATCTCGGCCACTGCAAAAAATACCGCTATTGCCGCAAATATTCCAACAATGCCCGAAACAGTTGTGCTTAAAATTCCCATTTTTGCACGGATTGCAAAATTTATGCCAAAAGCACACATGCATACCGTAATGCTGTTTATAAAATTAAAGGAAAGCATACTTGCAAAATCTGCGGCAAACACCAAAACCACACTAAGAGCAACAGAAAACAAATTCCCTCTAAGCATTATAAATGAAAGAGCACCCGCCGAAAACACAATTCCGATTTCTCCTAAATCAAAAAAACCAAATATAAACATAGCCGCCAGAATTATTGCATCTGCTGTAAAAATCTCAATAATATTTTTATTATTCATAAAATCTCCATCCAAATAAAATTAGCACATAAATACTAAATCTCCATTATCCTGACAGAAGTTATCCGCTCTGTTCCTTAAAAGGAGTAATTTCGGCATATTTTGATTTGCTGTAATTGATAGGCAACTGCCTGCATCTAGCGCACTAAAATCTACTCAAAATTTCATCATTTTAAGGTCAAAGAATTTTAAGCGAGATGATTTTTGTGCCAGACAAAGCGAAACCTCAGTTAATACTTTTAGTATCTGAGGGTATTTTAACACCGTTCGAGCGAAAATCAGGTTCGTATAGCTTCTGTCGGGTTAAATCACAGGTATTATATATTGTATCACAACTTAGTCCCCAATGTCAATATTTTCTTGCTTGTTAACTCCTCTGTCACATTCTTGCTTGTTAACTCCTCTGTCACAAAAAAGTTATTTAACACAAAAAAGACCACCGCCTTTAAGCGATGGTCATATTTGGTCTAAAAATCAAATTATCTGTGATTTTCAAGACAAGCACTGCAATATACAGGTCTGTCGTTCTTAGGTTTAAACGGAACCTGAGCTGTTGCACCACAATCTGCACAAATAATTTCATGCATTTCTCTGGACTGACGAATAGCTGCTTTTCTTGCAACTCTGCAATCTTTACAACGAGTAGGCTCATTTTCAAAGCCTTTCTCCGCATAGAATTCCTGCTCACCTGCTGTAAACACGAATTCATTTCCGCAATCCTTACATACTAAAGTTTTGTCTTCGTACATTGGTATCCCCTCACTTTGAATTTTTGATTCCAAAGGAGTAGCTACCACAATATCCAACCCTTTGGAAATAATATAAATAATCCCGCCACGCGGTATTATTTTGCAAATATAGATTTTCTACTCTTCTTCAAGGCTTGCTTCTACCTTCTTTTTTATTCTCTGAAGAGCATTGTCTATAGATTTCGCTGAACGATTTTGTTGCGTCGCTATCTCATTATAGCTTTTGCCCTGAAGATACAACTCCAGCACTTCTCTTTCGAAGCTTGACAAGTTGCTTAATATCTTCATTGAAATACGATTATATTCTTCTTCATTAATAACAATCTGCTCAGGATCTGACACAACCGCCTGCGAAACTGAATCCAAAAGCGTACGCTCCGATTCATCCGTATATACCGGTTTATTGAGCGAAACATAATTGTTAAGCGGCATATGCTTCTGTCTTGTTGCAGTTTTAATTGCAGTAACAATCTGCCTGGTTGCACAAAGGTCTGCAAAGCCGGCAAAACTGGCTTGCTTCTCTTCAGAAAAATCTCTTATAGCTTTAAAAAGCCCTATCATACCCTCCTGAAGCAAGTCCTCTTTATCTGCTCCCATAAGAAAATACGCCCTTACACGCGCCTTAACAAGTGCCTTATATTTTTCAAGGATGTGTTCAACCGCCTGCTCATCACCATTTTGAGCTAAACTAACAACTTCCTCATCTGTCAAAGGCCTGTACCGGCTCTGTGTTTTGTCTGTTCCCATACCTTTCTCACCCCACGGAAACTCCCATATACAAATACGGCAAAAAACAAACCCTTGTATATGATGCATATACACATTATATCGGATATTAATATTTATTGTCAAGTAATTTTCACAAATTTGTCACATTTCAAAGACTATTTTTTGTAAAAACTACACTTTCATTTAGCATAATAACTCAAAACCAAAAGTTTATTTTGGTGATATTTCACAAACTATGTGTTTTTATCAAAAACACATAGTGCTTGATATGTGCATTTTTTTGTGGTAAAATATATAAAAATGTTCTTTAGCCTGACTGAAGCTATACGAATCCAATTTTATGCAACAGATTTTTGCTCAAATTGTGTTAAAATACTCGCAAATACTCAAAGTATTAGTTACGTTTTTGAATTATTTGAACAAAAACCATCTCGCTTAAAATTTGCACTCTTTAAAACGATCAAATTTTGGTACACCGGAAACAGGCAGACTAGTTCCTGTCAATGGTAACAAACTAAAATATGCCGAAATTGCGCCTTTCAAGGCAGTTTTGTATAACTTTTGTCAGACTAATCCGAAGAGAGGGGCTTTGAAGTATATGGCTTACAACGAAAAGTTTATGAAGCTTGCAATGACCGAAGCAAAAAAGGCAGAAAAAAAAGGCGAATGCCCAATAGGTGCAGTAATTGTGTATAACGGCGAAGTAATTTCAAAAGCACATAACCTTCGCGAAACAAAACAACTTACGATAAATCATGCTGAACTTCTTGCTATTAAAAAAGCAAACAAAAAAATTGGCAGCTGGCGTCTTGAAGATTGCGATTTATATATAACATTAGAGCCATGCCCCATGTGCAGCGGTGCCATTATTCAAAGCAGAATTAAAAACGTATATTTTGGTGCATTTGATAAAAAAGCAGGAGCAGCAGGCTCTGTATGCGATTTATTTCTGCCCGGTCTGTTTAACCATAATGTATCCGTAACAGGAGGAGTTTTAAAAGACGAATGCTCACCTTTTTTAACGGAATTTTTTAAAAACATAAGAAAATCAAGAAAAAATATATAAAGATAAAAATTGTCAAACTTAAAGTGCCCTCAAAAGCTTAAATACTTTTGAGGGCACTTATCTTTCTGCCAGTTTTTATTCGTGATGTTTTGTACATGTTGAGCAGCATCCGCTACACTTAGCTTCAAGCTCAGTTGTATCTCTGCCTGTTTTTTCATAATAATCCTTAATTGCGGCATGAATTGCCTCTTCAGCCAACACACTGCAGTGAATTTTCGCCGGTGGAAGACCGTCAAGTGCTTCCATAACCGCTTTATTTGTGAGCTTTAATGCTTCTTCAACAGATTTTCCCTTAACGAGTTCGGTTGCCATTGAGCTTGTTGCAACCGCCGCTCCGCAACCAAAGGTTTTAAACTTAACATCTTTTATAATATCATCTTCGATATCAAGATAAATTTTCATAATATCTCCGCATTTTGCATTACCCACCTGACCGACACCGCTGGCATTTTCTATTTCGCCGACATTTCTGGGGTTTGCAAAATGGTCCATAACTTTTTCGCTGTACATACTTTTTATCTCCTTTCCACTTCTTCATATAAAGGTGACATCTGGCGAAGCCTTTCAACTATTCCGGGAAGCACCTCTAAAATATAGTCCACATCCTCATCAGTTGTAAAGTCACCAAGGCTTAAACGAAGTGATCCATGAGCTATTTCATGAGGAATCCCGATAGCAAGCAAAACGTGTGACGGGTCAAGTGAACCTGACGTGCACGCACTTCCGCTAGATGCTGCAATATCTTTCATATCAAGCATTAATAAAAGCGCCTCTCCCTCTATATATCTGAAAGAGAAATTAACGTTATTAGGTAGTCTTTCGCTTCTGTGTCCGTTAAGCTTAATATATGGAATTTTTTCTTCTATTCCGGCAATAAGTCTGTCACGCATTGCGGTAAGTCTTTTTATATTTTCATCAAGCTCGGAGAATGCAAGCTCAGCCGCCTTTGCAAATCCTACAATGCCAGCCACATTCTCAGTACCTGCACGCTTGCCCCTTTCCTGCGCACCGCCATGCATAAAGTTTTCTAATTTTATTCCGCCTCTCACATAAAGTGCGCCGACACCTTTAGGACCATATATTTTATGGGCTGACATACTAAGCATATCGATGCCCATTTCTTTAACATCAATAGGCAAATGTCCGTAAGCCTGAACAGCATCTGTATGAAACAGTATTTTATGTTCCTTGGCAATTTTTGCAATTTCTTTAATGGGTTGGACTGTTCCAATTTCGTTATTTGCAAACATAATGGTAATCAGAATTGTGGTATCCTTAATAGCGTTGTTCAAATCATCTATACTTATCATGCCGTTTTCATCAACGGGCAGATATGTAACCTCAAAACCGTTTTTTTCAAGATATTCCAATGTATGAAGCACCGCATGATGTTCTATGGCAGATGTTATTATATGATTACCCTTGCTGCGTTTTGCCATAGCCACACCCTTTATTGCCCAGTTATCAGCTTCACTTCCACAAGCGGTAAAATAAACCTCGCGTTCCTTTGCGCCAAGAGTTTTTGCAATTGTCTCTCTTGCACCATCTACCGCCGCTTTTGCCTCGCGGCCTGTTTTATATATTGAAGATGCATTACCGTACACCTGTGTAAGGTAAGGAAGCATTGCCTGTAAAACTTCCTCTTTTATAGGTGTTGTTGCGGCATTATCCATATATATTCTGTTGCCCATAGTCTCACCTGTATTTCTTAAAATTAAATTTCTACCTATAGTAGTATATACCTTTTTTCAGTTTTTTTCAATAGATTTTTTCAGTTTTTTTACCAAAACATACTTTTTTTGTATAACACTTTAGTTTGTAAATATATCATTTCACTTAATATACAATTTATTTTCACGCACATTTAAAAAATTATGCATTTTTATTATATGTTATAAAAGGTTATGTTCCCTCTTAATAATATAGTATAAAAAACATTACCCCTCATCTATAAAATGAGAGGTAAATTAAACTACATCTGTTCTACTGCCTTTTCATCAATAACTTCAATCGTCACATTTTCATCAAGTTCACTGCTATAGAGCATAAATGCAGGGACAAATGTTACTTTTTCTATAGGCTTGTTTTCTATAGTTTTCACAAGCTCCCTGGCACACAGCTTTCCGGTAGTGGTATAACTCACAACGCTTGCCGCAGGCCAGTATGTTTCATAGTCAAACATTTTTTTTATACTTTTCGGTGTCACCCCTATGTTAATAACAACCGCATTATTAATACTTTCGCTTTTAAGAAATTCAGCTATCATAAGTGCCATTGTGTCATCCACAACCCAGATATAGTTCGTTCCCGTTTGTGAAAGTCCGTAAATCTGACTTTTTACATTTCTGGATAATCCTGATTTCAAATTAAGGCTGTACTCATACGCATTTACGCTAACAGGTATGCCGTTCGCCTGCATCTTTTCATCAAATATTTTTGCACGTTTTGCATTTACCGTATTATTTTCATCATACCATGCTTTTACAACGGTTTTCTCTGCACCCAAGTCTTCCTTGTAGCGTTTAATCAAATCATCAACCGATATTCCAGCCAAAGACTCCTGATCATAACAAATATTAGCAACTCCGTCATGAGTATAGTCGGTTTTGTTAAACAACGCTACATATATCCCTGCTTCCTGAGCTTTTTTTACATACTCTTGTGCATATTCGCTAAGGTCATACAAAATAACACCTATATATCCGCCTTTTAAAGAATCATTAAGAATCGTTTCCAGATATTCTTCGTCTCCCACAGCGGCATATTTATCCACACTGTAACCTATTTCTCTGAAAATCTCATATATACCATCAAAAAAACCATTATACTCATCGTTACTCTCGCCCGCAGAAATCACGGCAATATTATACTTTTGCCCATCAACCCCAACATTATTTATAACTACGCTGTTATTGCAGCCCGAAATGAAGCTGCTCAATATAATAACAGCCAATATGGCACTTATCATTCTTTTCATATGTATACCCCTTTGTATTATTTTCATCACTAGCTAAATTACATTATAACTCTTTTTCGTTTATAAATCAATGAAAATTTTTAGTTTACATAATTTTTTGCTATATGTTTTTAAAATGCGTGGTTCCCTGATGTTTTCCTGAGTAATTTTCAAGATATTCTATTATTTCGTCTGCATCTTCTGAAAAGAAATACAGCTCTCTGCAGGACTGTTTCATAAAATTCTTTTCTACCGCTTCTTCCATCATTTTTTCCATAGTGTCATAATATCCGTTCATATCATAAATAACAATGGCCTTGCAATGTCTTCCAAGCTGTTTTAGTGTTAAAATTTCAAAAAATTCTTCAAACGTTCCTATACCGCCGGGAGTCACCACAAAGGCATCAGCCAAGTCTTCCATAGTTTGCTTACGCTCACGCATTGTTTCAGTATAAATAAGCTTATCGCAATTCTCAAAAAGCACACCATCAACATTAAAAAAGCTTGGTGCAACACCTGTAATATTACCTCCCTTTTCATATGCTCCCCTTGCAACTGCACCCATAAGGCCGTTTGCACCGCCACCAAAAACAACTCCATGACCGCGTAATGCAAGCTTTCTTCCAAATTCCTCTGTTTTTTCAATAAAGCTTCTATCTATAATATTGCTCGATGCTCCGTATACACATATATTCATAAAATCTACCTCCTTGTTAAATTGTATGCATAAAAAATGCTTCTAATTATATATTATATAAATAAAATGCGTTTGTCAATCAATTATTATTAAATTTAACATTTTTTAAATTTTTAAAAAAATTTGTTTGACAAACGCATTTTATTGTGTTATAATATTTGAAGTTATTAATATGTGTGCCGCTAGCTCAGCTGGATAGAGCGTCTGACTACGGATCAGAAGGTCGGGAGTTCGAATCTTCTGCGGCACGCCAGAAAAACCGCACATTTTGTATGTGCGGTTTTTTCATTGAAAAGAGCATACTGCAATTCGTGCAGTATGCTCTTGATTTTTATAACAGTTATTATTTAAACTCTACCTCAAGAATTGAGTTCCATGTACCTGTTGTTGTGCCGTGAAGCTTAATCTTCACAGCCTTGTATGTGCCAGCAGGAATCTTGATTTCTTCAAGTTCGTCTTTATCAATAGTAGTTTGGCCGCTCCAAACCTGTGTAAAGTTTTCTCCGTCTTCAGATACTTCGATATCAAAGATAAGCTTTCTTTCAGCAGCTTTCCATGTTGCAAGCCAAACAGAAGAAATTGTTTTCGGAATTGCAAAGCGGAAGATTCCCCACGCTTCATTTTCAACAGCCCAGCGTGTGGAAAGGTCTTTATCAATACACTGCTGACCGGGATTCCCCTCCTGAGCGTCAGAAACTTCAATTTCGACTTCTTCTGCAGCTCTCATTAATACATTGTATACAGAATACATGCTAGCGTCTTCATTGTTCATAACCTTAATTGTAGCTGTTCCGGGAATTGCAGTGGGAGGTGTTAAAACTGCATTACTTAAAGCATCAGCTGTTGCCACGATTTCAGGAACCTGAGTTGTGCCGAAGGGAAGAACCACCTCGTAGCTTGTCACTTTAGCATTAAAGCCTTCAATTGTCTGACCTTCTACCTTAAGTTCTGTAAGCTGGGGTGTTAAAATTTCACCGTCCGGAATAGACCAGTTATCAAGATTTGTGTAAGTATATGTATACTCTGCCATATCGCCAACCAATGGTTGGAATACAACTGCAAGATTTACATTTGATACGCCACTGTCATGAATAGCAAGCTTTCTGATGTCTTCTCTTGATTTTTCTTTCTGAGTATCAGATTTTTCAGGAACAGGCGATGTGGGTAGTGATACCGCATCCATTACCGTAAACTTAAAGTTCGGATTGTCAGATACGATTGCTGCATGAAGCTTCTTAGAACCCTGTGTAAGGATTGCGCTTCTGCCATCGGCTGCAACTTCAATTTCAGCCTTTGTATGAGCAAACCACCAAAACTCAGAAGGAGCCTTCATTGTGATTTCATCCTGAACAATAGCCGCTTTTCTGTTAGCTGTAAACATCATACCGCGAGTTGCCTTTGTTACATCTGTAGCATATGCAGGTGTAAGGTCTACCTTGCCGTATGCACCACGGGGCTTGGATACAAGCTCTGTGATGTGGCATACAGAATCAATTACCTGATCTTCTTTTTCGTTAGGATTGATAACGAAACAGTTATGACCTTCTGCACGCTGTGTATAGTATTTCCATCTCTTACCACCTGCACCTGTTGACCAGTAGTTGGGAAGATTGTAGTTATCAGAACCAAGGTCTATAAACCAACGTGTGTTAAGTGAATCAAGAATGAATACTCCGGAGTCGATGTTACAGTGGTTAGTTGTGTTTGAGCCCCCATGAATACCCCCGAATAACTGGTTAGCATCTGTCCATGACGAACGCATTGTAAATGTATCTGTGCCAAAGAACTTATAGTCTAATACCAAACTTGCATTCTTGTCAATGTTTTCAGGATTGTACCATAGAATATCTTTGTAAGAAGAAGCTTTTTCAGCCGTAGAAATCTCGTTGAATCTTATGCCGTTAACCTGAGCGTTACAATATTCTTTACCAAACCAAAAAAGTGAAGCTGTATCTGTTCTTGATACGGTGGTGTCTGAGTAGTTAAATGAACCCTGCTTACTTTCCATATACAAAGGTGTTACATATGTAACACTAAAGCCGGGAGCGTCAGACAAACCATAGTTTGTGCCTGTTGCTTTATTTAGAGCTTCCATAAGCATAATAGCATGATTTGTGCCGTATGACCAATAGCCAACACCTTCTTCGTAACCGCCATCAGGTGCGTAACAACGAAGACCGATTTCCATAGCGTTTAGTGCATAATCAACGCACTGGATAGCATATTTACCGTATTTTTCGTGTGTAGCCATTGCAATACCCGCAGCCATTACACCTGAGTTACAAACTGCATTCCAGTTGTTACCCTGCGACCACCAACCACTTCTGTGAAACTGACCCATGGGGGGTGAAAGATAATCTGATGCACCATGATATGCTGTAATAGAATCTTCAACACCGCAATCGAAAAGAGCTTCTTCGATTATTGCCCTCTGTGAATCAGACCAGCCGTCATACATCCAGTCATATGCAATTGCAACACCCCATATAACGTCAGCTGCGTTTAGGAAGTGACCGGGATGCCAATGCTCCCACTTAGATTTGTCACACAAATCTTCAAGTGTATACCAAATAGCATCAATATATTTTTTATCACCTGTTAGCTGATAAGCCATGCCCATGCTTGTTGCCTTTGACTGAATATTCCAGCTGTTTGCAAGTCTACCACCTGCATCGGCTGCGTATGTATGCTCTGCTTCGTCGGGAGCTGCTGTAACATACTTGTCAGCTGTTTTCATTAATCTTGATACCCAACTCTGGATATTTTCATCATAACTCATTAAATTCCTGATTCTTGCAAAATCCTCAGCTGTTGCAAGAAGTCTGGGATGATTCGGTGTTTTAGCCACGATGTCGGCCAATAGTTTTTCTGCACCGGGTCTTTCATAAGTAAATCCTGCCATGATATCAAGCATTTTTTCAAGGTCATTTTCTTTTGTAAAGTTAATTTCATTATTAGAGATAATGATTAGTCCCATATCGTCCCAGAATACTTTTTTGCCAAGGTTTTCTGTTACTGCACGAAGAGGAAGCATTGTTCTTTCGTTATAGATTTCGGCAGGAACATCGATTATGATTTCCTGACCGTTTTTGTTTAAAACATTTGAACCAATTACAAGTGTAAGAAGTTCTGAATCCTTTTTTACTGTAACAGTTCTTGTTGCATCGTCCCATCCAACTTCAGCTCCAAAAGCTTCTGCAATAAATCTAACGGGAACTAAAGTTCTACCGTTAATAATAAAGGGAGAAACCTCTTTATTGTTTACGTCTATAGCCTTCTGCTCGTGACGAACAAGAGCGTAAGGAGAGTTAACCTTTAAGCAAACGGCATCCTTAACTTCTGATACTGCATTAGCCATAACCTGCTTATATGCAGGTGTCTTGCTTATAACAGAGTCAAGGTCTATTTTTCTTGGTTTTGGAGTGTCAACAGCCTTTACGTAATCAGCCGGTGTTTTACCATCATATACTCTAAGGTTGTCAATGTTAAGAATTGTTTTGCAATTAGGACCTACAAATGCACGGTAATATGTCATATATGAAGAATTCTGATTATTAAAAGGAACATCCTTCATTACTTCTTTTCCGTCAATATATACCGTGTATACAAGACTGTCAAAGTCCGCACAAACTGCTAGATTAAACCACTTACCCTCTTCCGCTGTGCCAAAGAATTTACCATTACCTGTAATTTTACCGTCTTTATTAACTCCGGCAAAGTAAGTCTGTGCATTTGTCCCGTCTTTAATTGTTGCAAGTTGAACAGAACCACCAAGGTTTTCAATCATAAAATCACCCTGAATTACCATATAACGGCGGGTGTACTTAATTCCTGTGATGTCAGCAAAGCAGTTATCAGTTGTCTCCTGACCCATAATGGAAAGAAAATGATTATTCTTATTTTTTCTTACTTCAATTTTGTTTGACTTGGGGGCAAGAATAATACCCTTTGTTGCATCAGTTCCCTCTGCCTCAAAATCATATTCAAGATACTTAGCTGTACCCGCTTCTGTTTCAGGCACTTTAACTTTAGGAACAGTCAAAAGTTTTTCGCCTTTTATAAGCTTTACGCTGTCAAGGTATAAAACTGTGTTTTCAAGATCGTTTTTAGCGTCAAGATCCCAACCTGTTGCCCAGATAGAGATGTTATCTATGCTGTCCATAGACTTAGGCTGGCGAGTCTTCTTGTTAAGCATTTCTGAAAGGCTGAATGAATATTTATTCCAGCCCGGCTTAACCTCAAAGTTACCTGCATCGTAATAATCGCTGCCATCGGTATCAGGGTCGTTTGCCCAAACAGTAAATTTTAATGTTGTGGGATGCTTTTCATCACCGTACAAATAAAATTCAACAGTTTCAAAGCCGTTAATATCCTTAATAGCCGAAAGCTGAAGTTGCTTTATGCTCTTAAGAGACCATTCTGCTGAATAAGCATTCTCGTTTGTGTTTGTTGTTACTGCCTTGAGGTTTTTGCTTATATCCTCAATGCTATTTTTGTCGTTTGCATCCATTAGATAAGCTTCATCCGGGTAATCATCAATTGTCTTAACTTTTACTTCGGCTACAACTTCTTCAGCTACGACTTTTTCTTCTTTCTTAGCTGCAAACGCGGGCACTGTAACACAAGTTAATAACATGCATATTGCTAAAACAAGGCTAAGCACCTTTGATACTTTTTTCATCATTGTTTCCTCCTCAGAAAAAATTGTTGTCAGCGCAATTTTATAATTTTTCGTTAAAAAATTGCTACGTTCATATTTATTTTACACACTTTTTTTAATTAAGTCAATCCCCTTTCAGCAAAATTATTTGTATTATTTTATCTAATTTTTATACCAATATACACTTTGCATAAATTCAATATAAATTTTTTGTTCGTTTTGACAAGCAAATTAGCAGCAGGATAATATGCGTGACAATTGTACGCTTTTCGTTACACAATTAAAAGACGACAATTCACAATATAAATTGTCGTCTTTTATTTTTTATATTTTCTGCTCATTTTATTTAATCAATTGAAAAATCTTCGGATTCAAACTCTTTATCGACGGGCTTTCTACGCTTTACTTTTTTCTTGAAAATATCGTATTTATATTTTTTACAAATGTAATCGTGAGGCACAATGCCATATTTGATACACATTACATCCAAGGTACCCACCACCAGATTTCCAAACTGACATGTGGTACATTTTTTATCTATATCCGGCGAATACATAAAATTCCTCCGCTCTCGGTATTTTTAATGCCTTGACAAGCTTGATTCGTGCGCCTCGGCCACCGTATTTGTAATTTTTTGTTCCGTTATATAATTTTCAGGGTTATCTGTTCTTTTTAAATAACAAAGATATTCTATGTTTCCTTCAGGTCCTTTTATTGGCGAAAAGGTTAAATCAAGGCTTGAAAACCCGTTTTGCGTGGCATACTCAATCACATTTTTTATGGTTTTAATATGCACCTTGGGGTCACGCACAACGCCTTTTTCACCCACTTCTTCATAAGTTGCCTCAAACTGGGGTTTTATAAGTGCCACCATATGTGCACCCCCTGACATAAATTCCTTTGCCGCACCAAACACATGCTTTAAAGATATAAACGAAACATCTGCCGATGCAAATTCTATTTTTTCACCCAGAACACCTGAATTTACATTTTTTATACTTGTGCGCTCCATATTCACAACACGCTCGTCACATCTCAGCTTCCATGCAAGCTGACCATAGCCCACATCAACGCTGTAAACCTTTTTTGCACCATTTTGAAGCATACAATCCGTAAAACCTCCAGTGGATGCACCAATATCCATACAAACTATTCCATTTAAATTAATAGTGAATCTATTCATCGCTTTTTCAAGCTTAAGACCTCCGCGACTTACGTATTTTTGTCCCTTGTCACGCACTTCTATGTAAGTTTCTTCGCTTACCTTTTCTGCACCGCTGTTTATTCTTACTTCACCATTATACACGATTCCCGTCATAATCAAAGCCTTTGCATGATTTTCATCCGCCGCCAGATTACGCCTTACCAAAAGTTCATCCACACGAACCTTTTTCGCCACTTTATTCACCTCTGCACATTTTTTGCGCGCTTTTAAAAATTTCAGAAGACGTCATACCGCTTTTTTCATATATTCTTTCCTGCCCTGCCTGTGAAACAAAGCTGCAAAAGCCTCTTTTTTCAACCTTTGCCGATACATAGTTTTCAACAATAATTCTATCAACAGCACTTGCAAGGCCTCCAAAGTCCTGACCATCTTCAATTACTATAACTTTTTTAGTTTTCTTAGCGGAATTTATTATAGTTTCTTCATCTATAGGCTTTATAGTTCTTATATTTATTATTTCTGCACTTATATTTTCCTTTTCCAAAAGCTCTTTTGCCTCGCAGGCATATTTTAAAATTGGTCCTGCCGCAACAATCGTAATATCCGAGCCTTCATAAACCACTAAGGCCTTGCCAAATTCAAACGCTTCATTAATTTCCGTACACTGCATATTTCCTCTCGGATATCTTACTGCAATTGGGCCGTTATGCTCATTTACAGCATAGTCAAGCATCTTAGAAAGCTCTTTAAAGCAAGCAGGCGCAAGAATTGCCATATTCGGAATATGATTCATAAATGCTATATCAAAAACACCCTGATGAGTCTCACCATCTGCACCAACAACACCTGCCCTGTCAATTGCAAACACAACGTGTAGATTCTGCATTGCAACATCATGCACAATCTGGTCATATGCTCGTTGCAGAAATGATGAATAAACGCTCACCACAGGCACATATCCGCCAATTGCAAGACCTGCGGCAAATGTAACCGCATGGCCCTCTGCAATGCCAACATCAAACATTCTGTCAGGATAAATTTTTGCAAATTTCTTAAGTCCTGAGCCCAATATCATCGCCGGTGAAATCACCGCTATTTTCTCATTTTTGCGGGCAAGATTTACAATCTGCCTACCAAAAATTGCAGAATAATCTGCCCTTACTTTATCCCTTATAACATTTCCCGTATCAACATCAAACTTTGAAATACCATGAAAGTTCTGAGGCTTTTCCTCTGCCGGAGCATAGCCTTTTCCCTTAATGGTACACATATGCACAATAACCGGACCCTTTGTATTTTTTGCACGGAGGAGCATCTGCTCTGCCTTTTTCAAATCATTTCCGTCTATAGGTCCAAGATATGTAAAGCCCAGCTCTTCAAATATGTTTTTCTGCATTAAAGCGCGCTTAAAGGAATTTTTTATTCTTCGCATACCCGAGTGAATAACTTTACCATTAGGCATTTTTAAAACAAGCTTTTCAATTGCCGACTTTGTTTTAACATATGACGGCTGCGTACGAAGCCTTGAAAGATGCTCACTTAAGCCTCCCACATTTTTTGTTATCGACATTTCATTATCGTTTAAAATCACAATCAGGTTTGTGTTTGAATTTCCCGCATCGCAAAGCGCCTCGTATGCAAGGCCTCCCGTCATGGCACCATCACCTATAAGTGCAATAACCTTATGATCCTTATTCGCCAAGTCCCTTGCTCTTGCAAGACCTAATGCCGCAGAAACAGAAGTTGAGCTATGTCCGGTATTAAAGCTGTCATATTTGCTTTCGTTTATTTTCGGAAATCCCGAAAGCCCACCCTCCTGCCTTAAAAATTTAAACAAACCCTTTCTTCCCGTAAGAATTTTATGGGTATAGCACTGGTGGCCTACATCAAAAACGACTTTATCTTCGGGCATATCAAAAACACTGTGAAGTGCCACACTTATCTCTACCACACCCAAATTTGATGCAAGATGCCCTCCGGTTTTTGAAACTGAATTTATTAAAAATGACCTTATTTCTGAGCAAAGCTCCGTGCGTTCTTTAAAAGAAAGTGCTTTTAAATCGCTGGGAGAATCGACTTTATCTAAAATTTTGTACATTTTTTGTGCACCAGCTTTAACGTTTTTTTCTTTTAAATAGTGAAAATGGTTTTGTAAAAAAGTAAATAACATTACTCATAATATAAACTATTGTGTTATTATTTGTCATGGCAACACCCTTGCCTGCAGCCTTCCCGCCAATCATAACCGCCGCTACAAGCCCTGTCATACAAAGCTCAATTACCATATTTATTCCGCTTGTGCCAGTCGCAATTTTTGCAACAATCGCCGCACTCATAGCACCTGATATAATACCGGCAATATCTCCTATAACGTCATTAAAAAGGCTTGAAAGCTGCTGTGAAGAACGGATAATTTTTATAGCAACCTTTGCCTGCGGATTTTTTTTTGCTGCCATTGCGTGAAAAGGCTCTTCTGTTGCAGTAGAAACCGCCATACCAAGCATATCAAACATAATGCTTAAAAGAACTATAACAAAAAGCACCGTAATAGCTACTAAATTCGGCAGCTTTTCGGCACTGTCTGTTATAATTGTAAAAATAACAGACAACACAAATGCAAGAATTGTTACAATCACAGTCCATTTATTACTTACCTTAATATTTCCGGCTGAGCTTTTAACCTTTAAACTTTTTCTTTTTCCCAAAATAATTCACCACTTTAAAAAATTACAGGCAGCATAGAGAATGCGGGGTAACACCTAAAGTAAATTTTGCGGCTTAAGGTCAGGTAGGATTTCCCAAAGCGTTTCCTCAATGTCGCCAAAGAGGAGGTTTCCCATTAAAACACTTTACTAATACGTTACCGCATTTGTGACCTGACTGCCACTCAGTCCGCATTTCAATCCTTTAAATGTCTGATAGAGCAACAGCCTAGGAGTTTTCCTCTACAGTCACACTTGCTCCTATCCTCTTTTGCAAAACAAGTTTCAAACAGCAATAACGCTCACGCATTGGCCGATGCGACAAGTGTTTGTCCGTTATCCCTCTTATTTCACTCAAGGCAGGCTACTCTGCACCCAGCGCAGAAAAGCACCGATATGCAGGTTTAATCCTAAGCCGTAACTGCTTGAGTAAGACTTAAGTCTAAGACTCAGGGGCAGCCACAAGAATAGGTCTCCACGGAAATGGGGGTCAGTAACTGCATGCCATTGCAGGCCGCCCCATAACCTTAACTTCCAGCACCAACCCCGAACTGGGCGTTCAAAGCTAGCACCAGAAACTTCATCGATATGCCCTTTAACGGATTTTTAGGCCCGTCTTCAAAGCAAGTAGAACTGACTAGAATACTGCACCGCCGCATTTTCTATGATGCCTGTAAAATACACTATTCTATTGTATATAATATCACACTTTTTTGTTTTTGTAAAGAGGATTTTATATTCCTCCAAAAATACAAAAAAATTCTCCTGTAGCAGCTTATATTATTCTGTCACAGGAGTGTTTTTTTATTATACAATTTTACATTTTACGCCATGTTGTAGGCAAAAATAAAATCATCATGGGGAAAATCTCAAGCCTTCCGCATATCATATCAAAAGAAAGCACTAATTTTGAAAACCATGAAAATCCTGAAAAATTTTCAACAGGTCCTACAGAAGCAAAACCGGGACCGATGTTATTAAGCGTAGCGGCAATAGCTGTGACATTAGTTTCAAAATTAAATTTATCAAGTGAAATAATGATAAAAGATGCCACAAATACTAAAAGATAGCATATCATATATGAATTTACTCTTTTTACAACATCGTTTTCCAACTTTTTTCCGTTCAGATTAATAGTTTTTACACTCCGCGGATGAATAAGCAGCATAAATTCTTTTTTGAGTGACTTTGCAAGTATTATAAATCTTGAAACCTTCATTCCACCGCCGGTTGACCCTGCGCAGGCACCCACAAACATTAAAATAAACAGTATTGCTTTTGAAAATTCAGGCCACAAATTAAAATCAACCGTCGCAAAGCCCGAGGTAGATATAACAGAGGCAACCGTAAATGCATTGTGATGAATTGCACCGCCCAGTGAGGAAAACAATTTGAAATTGTTTAGTGTTATAAGCAAAATTGATGCAAAAACAATGCATACAAATGTGCGCAACTCTTCATTTTTCCAAATGCTTGAAAATTTTCTGAATATAAGAAAAAAATACATATTAAAATTTATGGAAAACAAAATCATAAACACCGTTACAACGGACTGGATATATATGCTGTATGATGCAAGACTGTCATTTTTTATTCCAAAGCCACCAGTGCCGGCTGTTCCAAAGGCAGTGGTTATTGCATCAAAAAGCGGCATTTTTCCTATAAGCAAAAATATAATCTGCAAAGCCGTAAGTCCGACATACATTCCGTATAAAACCTTTGCAGTTGTATTTGCTTTAGGCATAAGCTTTTCAATTTTAGGGCCTGCTGATTCTGCCTTTATAAGCTGCATGTTATGGTTTCCTGCCAATGGAGCAAGAGCCATAACAAACATCAAAACACCCATACCGCCAATCCAGTGAGTAAAACTTCTCCAGAAAAGCATGCATCGGCTTAAGGCTTCAACATTTGTAAGAATTGTGGCGCCGGTGGTTGTAAATCCGGAAGCTGTTTCAAAAAAACAGTCTATAAGATTTGGGATTTCCTTTGAAAAAAAGAAAGGCAATCCGCTTACAAAGCTTAATATAATCCATGCAAGTGCTACGGTAATCAGCCCTTCTTTAGCATAAATATCTTTGTTTTTTGGTTTTAAAAAAATTAAAACGGGAACTGAAATTGCCAAAGCTATAAGAATCGCGGGCAAAAAAGCAAGGCCTGATTTTTCTTTATATATCAAAGCTACCAATAAGGGGAGAAGCATTACGCAAGCATTAAACAGCAATATATAGCAATTAAGCTTTATTACTAACTTACCGTTCATTTATTCCTCCGTTCCGTCGTCTAAAATCTGTTCAAGACGGCTGATTCCCTTGTGTATTGTTACTACAATAACTGTATCTCCCAGCTGAATTGCATCATTACCGCAGGGAGTAAATGTATCCCCGTAACGAGTAATGCATGCGACAAGTGTACCTTTTGAAATATTTAATTTAGAAAATGGTATACCATTAAGCGGTGTATGCTGTCTGATTCTGAATTCCAGTGCTTCAACTCTGTCATCAACAATTCTGTGAAGTGATTCCATATTTGAATGCCATGAATTCTGCATCACACGCACATAACGCAATATATAATCCGCAGTAATGTGCTTTGGATAAACAACACTCCCGATAGGCATACCCCTTAAAATATCGTCAAAGTCAAAATGCTTTATTTTAGTAACTATTTTTGCTTCTGGCACCTGTTGTGATGCATAAATTGACATTAATACATTCTGTTCGTCAACTCCGGTGAGGCTGAGTACCGCATCTGCATCATCAATATGCTCTTCGTGAAGCAGATAGTTATCCGTACCGTCACCATGAATAATAATTGCTTCGGGCAAAAGCTCTGAAAGTTCTTCACAACGTGCCTTGTCTATTTCAATTATTTTCACATGAATTCCCGATTCAATAAGGTTTCTTGTAAGATAATAAGTAAGTCTGCCACCCCCGAGAATAACAACATCTTTTATCTTAGAAAAAGAGGCTCCCATACGGGCAAAAAATTCATTTGCAACTCGGATTGGAGCCACAAAAGAAATTATATCCCCTGCTTTTAATACAAAGTCGCCGGCGGGAACAAATACGTCACTACCGCGCTCAACTGCACAAATAAAAACAGACAGCTTTAAATTGGAATGCAGCTGATAAACGCGAAGCTCATTTAAAACAGAGCCTTCGGGAATTTTGTATTTCATAATTTCCACCTTGCCCTTAGCAAAAGTTTCAACCTGAATCGCAGATGGAAAACGCAACAGTCTTGAAATTTCATTTGCCGCCGCAAGCTCGGGATTAATATGCATACTGAGACACAAATCATCCTTAATAAGATTAATAGCGTCAGCATATATGGGATTTCTCACACGGGCTATGGTGTTTTTTGTGCCTAATTTTTTAGCTATAAGGCAGGTTAAAAGATTTAGTTCATCGGAGCGCATCATTGCAATTAAAAGGTCACAGGTTTCAACGCCTGCTTCAATTAAAACCGCAACTGATTCGCCCCTTCCTTCAACGCACATAACATCAAGTGAGTTTGAAATCTCATCAAGCTTTTCTTCATCTGTATCTATTAAAACTATACTGTGCTTTTCGGCGGCAAGCTCTTTTGCAAGAGTTGTACCAACCTTTCCGCAACCAACAATAATAATATTCAAAAAAGGTCTCTCCTTATAAAACAATATTAAAAAATATAAAATAATGCCTTGTCCGCTAATTGTATCACGTTTATGTTTTTTTCGCAATTAATTTTACAATAATGTAAAGCTGTCAATATAACTTACCGGAAAAAAGTTGCAAAAGCGATGCAAAAGCGACAATAAGCAACCGACTTAAAAGAGGGGTTTTGTAGCTTTTATATAAATACTCTTATTTGTTTTTTAATTCTTCTGCATAACGCACAGTTTCCATAGCATCCTTTGCGTAACGGTCAGCATGTATTAAATTTGCATAGTCGCGGGTAAGCACTGCTCCTCCGACCACTGTTTTGCACCACGGGCACTCTTGTTTTAGCTGTTTTATGGTTTCTTCCATTGCGGGCACAGTTGTGGTCATAAGTGCGCTCAAGCCCACAAGGGGCGCTTTATATTTCTTTGCCGCCTCTACTACCTTTTCAGGGGCAACATCCTTACCCAAATCAATCACCTTAAAACCGAAGTTTTCAAGCAAAGCCTTTACTATATTTTTCCCTATATCGTGAATATCGCCTTTAACGGTGGCTATAACAATGCAAAATGCATCGGCGTCCTTTTTACCATCTGAGGGCATTGCTTGCTTTATCACTTCAAATGCACATTTTGCAGCTTCGGCACTCATTAAAAGTTGAGGAAGATAAACTGTGTTTTTTTCAAAGCCTTCACCCATAATATTTAATGCATAAATAATGTGATTGTCTATTATTTCAAGAGTAGAGGTGGATTGCAAAAGCTCTTTTGCACACTGAGCCGCCATTTCCTTCATTCCCTTTATTATAGCATATGAAAGAGAGCTCTCTCGCAAGCTCTCGTCTTTTGTGTCACCAGACAGACTAAGCTTTACCTCAGATGTGATATTTGATGCAAAATCTATATATTTTTCGCATTTATCATCAAGTCCTGAAAGAGCCGTAAAGCTGTAATAAGCTGACATCATTTCAACTGATGATGGATTTATTATTGCACACGAAAGTCCGTTATACAATGCCATTGTAAAGAAAGCTGAATTTATCAGCGGGCGGTTTGGTAAGCCAAACGAAACATTTGAAACACCAAGGCTCGTTTTAACACCTAAAATATTTGTTATATCATGTATTGCGCGAAGTGTTGTTACAGCAGATGTTTTATCTGCACTGATTGTAAGTGCAAGAGGGTCCACAATAATATTATTTTTATCAATTCCGTAATCAGCGGCGCGGGCAATAATTTTTTTCGCTATTTCAAACCTGCCCTCGGCAGTTTCGGGAATTCCGTTTTCATCCAATGTAAGAGCTATAACGCATCCGCCGTATTTCTTAACAAGGGGAAAGATTTTGTCCATGCTTTCCTGCTTGCCGTTTACAGAATTTACAAGTGGTTTGCCGTTATAAATTCGCATTGCTGCCTCCATTGCATCAAAATCGGAGGTATCAATCTGCAGTGGCAGGTCAGTTACTGTCTGAAGCTCATAAACAACTTTTTTCAACACTTCTTTTTCGTATATTTCAGGCAATCCCACATTAACATCCAGCACATGCGCTCCGCGGTCCGCCTGAGTTATACCTTCATTTAAAATATAGTCAATATCATTTTCTCTGAGTGCCTGCTTAAAGCGCGCCTTACCGGTCGGGTTTATACGCTCTCCTATTATAATGGGAGTATCTTTAAATAAAACCGCATGGGTATAAGAAGAAATGCATACATTGTTTTTCTTTTCAATTTTTTTTGGTGGTATAGTTTTAACTGCATCATATGTGCATTTTATATATTCGGGTGTCGTTCCGCAACAGCCTCCGATAATACGTGCGCCTGAATTTACAATATCTTTCATATGCTCTGCAAATTCTTCGGCGGAAATGTCGTACACAGTTTGTCCGTTTTCAAAACGGGGAAGTCCCGCATTGGGACTTACTATTACAGGAACTGATGCACATTTATAAATTTCGCTTACAAGGCCTTTCATCTGCACCGGGCCAAGACTGCAGTTCATACCGATTGCATCAACGCCAAGCCCCTCAAGCATGGAAACCATTGCTAGAGCATCTGCACCGGTCATAAGCTTCCCACTCGCATCATACACATTAGAAACAAAAATCGGAATGTCGCAGGCTTCCTTTGCCGCTAACACAGCCGCCTTTGTTTCATAACTGTCATTTAAGGTTTCAAGCATAATAAGGTCAACTCCTGCATCAACGCCAACCTTTATTGCCTTTTTAAAAACATCTACCGCATCTTCAAAGTCCAAATCACCCAAAGGCTTTAAAAGCTTACCCGTAGGTCCGATGTCAAGAGCAACATACTTATCTTCTTTGCCATAATCCGATATAGACGTTTTTGCAATTTTTACGGCATTTATAATAATTTCTTCGTAATTTTCAAATTTTATCGGATTTGCTCCAAATGTATTTGTTAAGATTATATCCGCACCGCTTTGAAGATATGAAAGGTGTATATCTTTTATTGTATCAGGATTTGTGATATTTAAATTTTCTGCAAATTCGCCGGGCTTTAAAAAATTTCCTTTCTGTAAAAGGCTTCCCATAGCGCCATCAATAAACACAAGTCCTGACAGGATTTTTTCAAGAACAGTCATATTAATCACTTTCTTTCTTTTTTGTTTCTTTCTATAAGTTTTATATTCTGCAAAACTGACATGAATTTTTCTTGTTGCATGCTTCGCAGCCCGAAAGCTGACACATCTGGTTTGTTTTCGACACAGCACAAACTGCCGTAACGGATTTTGACGGTATCATAAAAAGATTTTCGGTAAGGGCCATACCCATTCTGCGCTCAAGGTCAAGTGCGCGGAAAATATCTTTTTGAAATAAGAGCTCAAAATCTCCGTAACCAGGGCTGAAACGGGGGCGCAAAAATCTGTTTTCTTTCGCAAGCATTTCTCTCAGCTCCAAAAATGTACGGTTTATAATATCTTCTAAAATTGCCGTAAACGCAGCATTAATGAAAACTAAAGATGTGCTGTCCGTTTTTCTTTTTATAAGTTCTCTTTCTGATTTGATGCCTAAAGTTGCGGCAAAAATTATTCCCATATCTGATGCGTGCATATTTTTTGAAAGGTTTTTGCTTTTTACACTAAAGTCAGGAAAATTGACTGTGTCATTTCTTACGCTTATGGGGAAAAATTCATAAATAACTTTAGGCTCGGCTAAATTTATTGCCGCTTTTACTGCATCGTCAAAAACCGAAGAATACAAATCATCGGTATCTGCATTTTTTGAACATGCATACCGAAGCATTTCGGCTTTATCTATTTTTATTTCGTTTTTACTATAAGCTTTGCAAAACAAGATTATCAGCCTCTTTAAATAATATCTGAAAGATTATTCTGTATATTTTCTGCCACAAAGGGTTTATTCATGGAATAAACATGTATATGCCCGATACCATTTGCTAAAAGGTCTATAATCTGCTCTGTTGCATATGCAATTCCTGCTTGACGCATCGCCTTTTCATTATCACCGAATTTATCAAGAATTGCCATAAATTTTGAGGGAGGTCTTGTTCCTGAAAGAGCACAGGTTCGCTTTATCTGATTTGCATTTGTAATAGGCATTATTCCCGGAACAACGGGAACGGTTATTCCCAATTCACGGATTTTAAATAGGTATTTATAAAATATATTATTATCAAAAAACATTTGCGTAACAAGAAAATCACAGCCTGCATCAACTTTTCTCTTTAAGTTCTCAATATCTGTTTTCATATTTTCTGATTCGGGATGCATCTCGGGATAGCATGCACCGCCTACGCAAAAATCACCCACGGATTTTATATACTCGGTAAGTTCGTTTGCGTGTTTAAAGGCACCCACCGCATTTTTATTACCGTCGGGCAAGTCCCCTCGAAGGGCAAGAATATTATCAACGCCCAACGCCTTTAATTCAGATAAATGATTTTTTATATAATCTTTAGTTGTTCCAATACAGGTCAAATGAGACAGAGATATAACACTATAATCTGCTATCATTGCGGCAATCTGCTTTGCAAAACCGCTATTTGTTCCGCCGGCACCATATGTAACACTCATATAATCCGGTTTAATGGATGCTATTTTGGAAATTGCATCGCTTATTGTATCAAATGTTTCGCTTGTTTTCGGCGGAAAAACTTCAAAGGATAAGGTTTGCTTCTTGTCTTTAAAAAGTTCGCTTATTTTCATTTTATACAGCCCTTTCATTCGGTTAGCCTGAGATAAGCTATACGAATCTAATAACTTCTGTCAGGCTAAAAATAAAAACTATTTTAATGTTATTATACAATAAAATGCACGCAAAAATCAATAGTGCAAGGGTTTAAATTCATTTTGCACGTCAACACAAAATATAAAAGTTAAAAAATTAGCAATATTGCATAAAAAAAATGCATAATATTGTTAAAAATTTAGGTAGGAAAACAAAGGGTATTTGCAGAATATCATAAAAGTCAGTGTTATTATAACGCTTGTTATTCGTTTATACGGATTAAAATAAAGCATATGGGAGGTATTCATCATGAGTAAATTCACAGCAGATAAGCTACGCAACCTTTGTCTTGCGGGACATGGCAGAGCAGGTAAGACCACATTATGTGAGGCTATGCTGTATCATAGTGGCGCAATTGATCGAATGGGGAGTGTAGCTGAGGGAACAACAACTACAGACTATGATCCGGAAGAAACAAAGAGAAATTTTTCTATTTCAACCGCAGTAGCACCAGTTGAATGGAAAGGTTGTAAAATTAATGTTATAGATACTCCCGGTTTTTTTGACTTTGTGGGCGGTATGCGCGAGGGTCTTTGCGGGGCGGATAATGTTACTATTCTTGTCAGCGGTAAATCAGGTGTTGGAGTAGGAACAGAAAACGCATTTCGTTATGCAGTTTCAAAAAAGCTTCCTATAACAATGTTTGTAACAAAACTTGAAAATGAACGTTCTGACTATTTGGGCGTTTTAGAACAGCTAAAGAGCCGTTTCGGCATGGCTGTTATTCCGTTTTCATATCCTATTATTGAAAATGAAAAAACTCTTGGTATGGTTGATATAGTTGATGAAGTTGCATATATGTATGACAATTTCAAATGCACAAGCGCACCCGTTCCTGAAAATTTAAAGGATACTGTTGTATCAGTAAGAGAACAGCTTTTTGAGCAGATTGCTGAAACATCAGAAGAACTTTTAGAAAAATATTTTACAGGCGAGCCTTTTACAAAAGAAGAAATTGAAAAGGGTATTAAACAGGGTATTCACGACAGTGTTATTATTCCGGTGTTTGCAGGCGAGCTTTCCTGCGGTGCCGGAATAGAAACATACCTTAACGCTGTTGTTAAATATATGGAGCCACCTACAATAAGAGAAGATATGACAACTCATAACAGTAAGGGTGATGAAGTTGTATTAAAGGTTGACGATAACGGCCCTTTAGCGGCACTTGTCTTCAAGACCGTTTCTGATCCCTATGTTGGAAAGCTTTCAATATTCAGAGTTTTCTCTGGTAAGGTAAAGAGTGATTCCATAGTTTATAATTCTTCAAAAATGAAGGATGAAAAAATAGGTAAGCTTTATATTATAAAAGGTAAGAAGCAGATTGAGACAGATGAAATTTGTGCAGGTGATATCGGCGCTACAACAAAACTTGCAGTTACAGCTACAGGTGATACACTTTGCTCTGTTGGCAGTGATATAGTTTTGGAAAGAGTAGATTATCCCAAGCCCGTTATTTCTTTTGCAATTCTTCCTGTTACAAAGGGCGATGAAGAAAAGATAAGTTCAGGTCTTGCAAAGCTAAGAGACGAAGACCCCACATTCTCAGTGGAAAACAATACAGAAACCCATCAGCTTATTATTTCAGGTCAAGGCGAACAGCATATTGATATTATAGTAAGCAAGCTCAAGACGAAATACTGCGTAAGTGTTAAACTTGAAGAGCCGATAGTTGCTTATCGTGAAACAATACGCGGTAAGGCAAAGGTTGAAGGTAAGCACAAGAAGCAGTCTGGCGGTCACGGTCAGTACGGTCATGTTGTTATTGAATTTGAGCCGTCAGATGGTGAAGGTTTGGAATTTTGTGAAAGCGTATTTGGCGGAAGTGTTCCGAAAAACTATTTCCCCGCAGTTGAAAAGGGGCTTCGGGACTGTATGGAAAACGGTGTTTTGGCAGGTTATCCGGTTGTAGGTCTTAAGGCTACATTGCTTGATGGTTCATACCATCCGGTCGACTCATCTGAAATGGCATTTAAAGTAGCCGCATCAATTGCATTTAAGGCGGGGCTTACTCAGGCAAAGCCAGTATTGCTTGAGCCTATCGGCTATCTGCAGGTAACAGTTCCCGAAACTCTTATGGGTGATGTTATTGGTGATATAAATAAGAGACGAGGAAGAATTTTAGGTATGGGAACAGGAACTGTTGATGCCGAAGTTCCTGTTGCAGAAATGTATAAATACGCTACAGACTTAAGGTCTATGTCTCAGGGAAGGGGCAGTTTTAACTTTGAGTTCGTGCGTTACGAAGAAGCATCGGCCAATGTCTGCGAGAAGGTAATTGCTGAGGCTGCCGCTAAGAAGAAAGACGATTAATAATTAAGAAATTGCACAATGTTTCCAAGTATTGTGCAATTTTACTAAAAAATAGGGTGAAAATTTATTGAATCAGCCTCTATGAATTTAAAAAAGAGTATGGTATAATGGTATATGTTAAATAACTTGCGTATGCAAGAAAGGGGAAATTTTTAAAATGGCAGACTTAAGTTTAAAAGGTATCTATAAAAGATATGCTGGTGGTGTTGTTGCGGTAAGCGACTTTAACCTTGAAATTGCAGATAAGGAATTTATTATTTTGGTAGGTCCTTCAGGTTGCGGTAAATCCACAACTCTTAGAATGATTGCAGGTCTTGAAGAAATCAGTGACGGTGAGTTAAAGATTGACGGAAGACTTGTAAATGAAGTATCTCCCAGGGACAGAGATATTGCGATGGTTTTCCAGAACTACGCGCTATATCCTCATATGACAGTATTTGAAAACATGGCTTTCGGCCTTAAATTAAGAAAGACTCCAAAGGAAGAAATTAAGAGACGAGTTCATGAAGCCGCTGCTATTCTTGACATTGAGCATTTGCTTGACAGAAAGCCCAGAGCTCTTTCAGGCGGTCAGAGACAGCGTGTTGCTTTAGGTCGTGCTATTGTGCGTGAGCCTAAGGTATTTCTTATGGACGAGCCTCTATCAAACCTTGATGCTAAGCTTCGTGTTCAGATGAGAACTGAAATTGGTAAGCTTCATCAGAAGTTACAGACAACATTTATCTACGTTACTCATGACCAGACAGAAGCTATGACAATGGGTAGCCGTATCGTTGTTATGAAAGATGGTATCATTCAGCAGGTTGATTCTCCTGCTAACCTATATTCTAATCCTTGCAATATGTTCGTTGCAGGATTTATCGGCAGCCCCCAGATGAACTTTATTGATGCTAAGGTTGAAAACGAAGGTCAGGGCGAAATCGTTTTGGCAGTTGGCCAGTCTAAGATTGCTCTTCCTGCTGCTAAGGCTGCAGCGCTTGACAAGAGCTATGTTGGTAAGGAAGTTGTTTTGGGTATCCGTCCTGAAGATATTTATGACGAGGAAGCTTTCCTTGCTGAAAATGTTGGAACACAGGTAACATCTAAGGTTGAAATCACAGAAATGATGGGTGCTGAAACATACCTTTACCTTACAATTGAAGGCACAAGTTGCACAGCAAGAGTTAAGCCTGACACAACAGCTAAATCAGGTGACATTCTTAAGGTTGCATTTGATCCTAACAAAATTCATTTGTTTGACAAAGAAACACAGGTTTCTATTTTATAATTGGAAATTTCAATATTTAAAGCCGATGAAGGATTTCTTCATCGGCTTTAAAATTTACGAGTTTTATAATACACTAATACTTTATATTCCATTTTATTCAAATCGTACTTCTAAGTATATGCTTCATTTATTTTCTTCTTTTTAAATTCAAAGGTGTCAAATCCTACAGTGTAAATGGTTCTTGTTCCTTTGTGAACCGTTTTTTCCGAGAAAGGCTTTTTATATACGTACACAAATTTGAATCCAAGTCAATTATCTTTCCGGCTGAATTTACCACTTTAACTGCAATATAAATATTAATAACAATATAAGGTGTATCAAAAGAAAACACACCTCCAATCTATTACAAACATTTCAAGTATCAGTGTCAATAATTTTCTTTTTATAATTATTTGATTAGACTTTCAGATAGTTTAAATATATCTCCTGCCCCCATACATATAACAGAATCGTCTTTACAGATACTTTTTCTTATATATTCTTCAGCTTCGTCAAAACTTTGAACAAACAAGCAGATTTTACCTCTCTTCTTTACAGCCTCAGCAAGTTGTGCTGAATTTACAAGTCCTGTATCCTTTTCACGTGCAGCATAAATATTTGTAAAAAGAATTTCATCAGCCATATCAAAGGCTTTTTCAAATTCATCAAAAAGAGCTTTTGTTCTTGTGTATGTATGAGGCTGAAAAACGACATACAACTTACCTTTAGTAATATTTTTTGCAGTTTCAAGTGTGCATCTGATTTCTGTTGGGTGATGTGCATAATCGTCAATTACCAAAGCTTCATTTACAAAACCCTTTCTTTCAAAACGGCGATGCACAAGGCTGAAGGCTTCAACCCCCTCTTTTACATTTTTTCCGTCAAGCCCTAAAGCATATCCTACGGCAAAGCAGGCAAGCGCGTTTAACACATTGTGTTTACCTGATACATTAAGCTTAACTGAAATAATTTCGCCATCATATTCAACATCAAAAATGCCTTGGCCTTTTTCATTAAATTTTAAATTCTGAGCACAAAAGGTATTCTCATCGCTTAAGCCATAGGTTAAAATTTCACCTCTTACCATGCCAATACACTCCATTGCATCTTTATCATCACCGCAAACAACGGCAAAACCGTCTTCATCGGGAATTGCAAGATAATCTGTGAAAACCTGCTTGATGTGGTCTAAATTGCGGAAATAATCCAGATGGTCTGCATCAACGTTGGTTACAACTGCAATACTTGGAAAAAACTCAAGAAAAGAACAATGGTATTCGCAAGCCTCTGTTAAAAAGTAATCGCTTTTACCAACCCGTATGTTTCCGCCGATAGCATCAAGCTCACCGCCGATTGTGATTGTGGGGTCAAGCTCGCATGCAAGAAGCACATGAGAAAGCATGGAAGTAGTTGTAGTTTTACCATGTGTGCCGGCAATACCTATGCTGTTTTTAAAGCCGCGCATTATAGCGCCTAAAAGCATTGACCGTTCAATTGAAGAAATATTGTTTTCCCTTGCATACACAAGCTCAGGATTATCCTGCTTTACTGCGGCGGTATAAACCAAAAGGTCAGCACCAAAAACATTTTCTGCCTTGTGCCCTATAAAAATCTCAGCGCCTGTTTCTCTTAAGGCGACAACTGTTTTACTTTCTGATATGTCAGAGCCACTTACACGAAATCCCTTTTGCATAACTATTCTTGCAAGACCGCTCATGCTTATTCCGCCAATGCCTACAAAGTGAATTTTTGAATTTGGATTTATATTTTCAAGATAAAAATTATTCATATTTTTATTCCTTTCGAAGCCATTAGAAATATTTATTAAATTCCTTAAATATTATTATACACTAAATAACAGAAAAATAAAACAGTTTTTTTACATTTTAATAAAATTTTTCTATAGTAAAAATTTTTTTCTTTTGTGCGTTTTTAACATATTTTCATAATTAGTTGTAAACTTTTTGTTAACAAATTAAGTTTAACAAAGAAAATATGTTAAAAATTGTTGACTTTAAAATTGTTTTATTGGATAATATATATGTTAGTGGCCGATTAATAACGAAAAAAGAAAGGATATTCGGTCTGAATTTAATAAGGCGGTGAGGTCGTATGCAAATAACAGACATCCGTGTCAGAAAACTGAATTCCGAAGGGAAGATGAAAGCTATAATTTCAGTTACTTTTGACGACGCCATAGTGATTCACGACATCAAGGTTATAGAAGGAAACGAAAAGCTTTTTGTTGCAATGCCCAGCAGAAAAACACCCGAGGGTGAATTTAAAGACATTGCACATCCGATAAACGCGCTTACGCGTCGCGAACTTGAGGAAGCAATTCTTGAAAAGTATCACGAAGCAGCGCAGGAATTTTCAGCTGAAGATGCAGCAGATGAGTAAAATATAGAGGGAGAGAATTTTTATTCTCTCCCTCTATATTTTTACTTGCCTTGGATATTTTTTGTAATACTCGCATCCCCGCAGGAAATAAGCAAATTTAAAATCAAAGCTTCTGTAAAGAGCCGCAACCTCTTTTAAAACCTTAGCCCACTCATCAATAGCTTCGCGCCGATATCATCGCCGCCGATTACCGCAATTTTATGCGCCTTCATTTTTTATACCCCCCCTTTTTTATTCAAATCTATTTTTATCACATTTTTATCTATAAGTAAAATTGATTTTATCTTTACGCATATATACTCAAAGGCACACTAAGGCCGCTATTGACATTTTTTAAAAATTGCTATATAATAACAAAAAATATGTTTAGTCGGAGGATATATTATGTCAGAAAGAAAACAAGCAAAAAAGAAAAGAAGTTTGATGCCTTTAGTAATTATTATAATAGCCATTGTGATTGCACTGTTTATAATCCCCGGAAAATCCAGCTTTAAGTATGAGCCTTATGAAGGGGGTTACAGAGTTGTATCATACAATCACGCACTTTTTGACGTAAATAACACTATAACCATACCTGAAACCTATGATGGAAAACCGGTTGTTGCCATTGGCGAAAAAGCATTTTACAAATGCACAACAGCAGAGGAAGTTATTATTCCTGCATCTATTAAAAAAATTGGGATAAGCGCATTTGAAAAATGCAAGTCAATAAAAAACATTTTAATTCCAGAATCGGTTACATATCTTCCCGACAATGCATTTAAGGGCTGTGTATCCCTTGAAGAGATAATCTTTAGCCCCAATACAGACAAAATAGGCGCAAGATGTTTTGCTGACTGTAAAAAGCTTGATAATATTTCAATACCCACAAGGGTAAATGAAATTTCATATTCTACATTTGAAAACTGTGAATCATTAAAAAATATACTTCTTCACGATAATATCACATCAATTAAAGACTATGCATTTAAAAACTGCCGCGCTATAGAAACTCTGACACTTCCGGCAGGTATAAAGGAAATTTCAGAGGGTGCATTTGAAGAATGTGATGGCGTGCAGACACTTAATATCCCAAATGCCGTAACAAAAATATGCACACGTGCATTTTACGGCTGTGACCAACTTTATTCTGTATTTGTTCCGGATTCGGTTAAAAAAATTGAAAAAAACGCATTTAAAAACTGTAAGGCATTAAAGTCAATTGAACTTCCGAAAGAAATAGACACGCATAAAAAATCTTTCGGCAGAAAAACGGATATAAAAGTAAAAGAAATTGCAGATGCATCTTTAGATGCAATTTCAAAAGAGATTACCTCAAAAACCATTGATAAAATATATATGATTTATGATAAAGAGCTTGGAAAAGACCGGATTATGCAAAAAGACGGAATTATGTTTATGGCAGATTCAGATAAATACGAAAAGGCTCTTGCTGAAAATCACGCACTTCTTGCCTTTGATGATACTGCTGAAATTTCAAAATATTTAAACAAAGCTAAAAACGAAGGTGTAACAGATGTAATTGTTTACTGCTACAGTGAGCTCGGCACAAAAGAGGCGGGCAAAGAATATTTTATGCGTATGCCCTGGAATATCGACCAAATGATTCGCCTTTATGACAGCGAAACCGCAAAAAACAATCCTGATACCCAAGAAGCCGAGGAACCATAAGAAAATAACGATAAATAATACATTTTAGCCATATTTTAGTTTATATTCGCTTGAAAATAGTCTTTTTAGAAAATGAGGTGAGTGAAATGAGCAAAACAAAAAAACTGGTTCTTTCTGCAATGTTTATTGCAATCGGACTTGTGCTTCCGTTTTTAACGGGCCAACTTAGTCAGCTTGGCAGTATGTTCTTGCCAATGCATCTTCCAATTTTGTTCTGCGGCCTTATTTGCGGCTGGCAATACGGCATTACAGTTGGTTTTATTACTCCGCTTTTGCGCTCGTCACTTTTTTCAATGCCTGTCATGTATCCTCAGGCAATTTCAATGGCATTTGAGCTTGCTACATACGGGTTTGTGATTGGCATTATATATAAAAGCCTTAAAAGGAAAAACACTATCGGGGTTTACATGTCACTGATTCCTGCAATGCTTGCGGGTAGGATCGTATCGGGAGTTACACAATTTATTTTGCTTAGTTTAAAAGGAATTTTTATTCTTTCTGCATTTTTAACAAATGCATTTATACATGCTATTCCCGGAATTATAATTCAGCTTATTTTAGTTCCTTCTGTTATGGCAGCGGTAAATAAAATAAATAACCCAAAAAGTTACATGGGAAGATGAACTTGCCCCCCCTAAAAAATTTTTTTATACGAAGAATCTAACAATTGTGAGAACGGTTCAAACGCAAAAACTTGTTGCCAAAGTTTTTTAAAATATCACTACCATCAGACACGCCATACGCATAATGGAAAAACCTTGCTTTTTTAAAGTCCGTCACTTATAATTCCTATAGTCTCAAGATTTCATCCCTCTTTATAATCGGGATGATTTTTCAAGTCTGCACCTCAAGAAACGAATAAATATTACTTTCAAACCCTAATTTTATACGCATACGACGAACATATTCTTAAATTCCCGTTTCATTGCCAGTATCCTGAAATTTTATGAATTAATTTAAATTAAGGAAAATAAAAACCATAAATGCTCGTCGTGCCGTTCATCAGTCAAAGAAGCAAAGCATCCAAAAAATTCGGATGCTTTGCTTCTTTATTTATTATAAATTATAGTATTTTTCAAATTCTGCAGGATGAGGAATCTGAGACATCTTACGGCATTCTTCTCTTTTTGTTTTGATAAAGTTATCAATAAGTTCTTTGGGGAATACTCCGCCTGCTGTTAAATAATCATTATCCTTTTCAAGTGCGTCAAGGGCTGCATCCAGCGATGCGGGAAGATGCTTTAATTTTGACTTTTCTTCGTCACTTAAATGGAACAGATTCATATCGTAAGGTCCCCATCCGTTTTCGTGAGGATCAATCTTATTTTTAATACCATCAAGACCTGCCATAAGAATTGCTGCATAACAGAAATACGGATTACATGTTGCATCTGGATTTCTTAATTCAAAACGTCTTAATTCAGGTGATTTTGCATAAGCAGGAATTCTGATAACCGCACTTCTATTGGATGTTGCATAACCAACAGTAACGGGTGCTTCAAATCCGGGAACAAGTCTTTTAAATGAGTTGGTGCTTGGATTTGTGATAGCACAAAGAGACGCAATATGCTTTAAAAGACCACCCATAAAATAATGCGCCTCACGGCTTAAGTTTGAATATCCGTTATCATCTGAGAATACGGGTTTCCCATCTTTAAACAAAAGCATATGAACATGCATACCATTACCCGCCTCACCCATAACAGGCTTTGGCATAAAGGTTGCAGACATGCCGTATTTCTTAGCAACATTATGGATTATATACTTTATAATCATTGTGGCATCAGCCATTTTTGTCATTTCTCCAAGCTCAGGCTCAATTTCAAACTGACCTGCCGCACCAACCTCAGGATGGTGATAATTAAGCTTGATTCCTGCTTCTTCAATTAACATACACATTTCGCTTCTTGCCTCATATGATACGTCAAAAGGCTTTGCAACATGATAGTTTTTCTGCTTTGAAACAACTGTGCCGCTTCCTTCAACAGCGCTGTTCCAGTGTGCCTGACAAGCATCAAGCGTCATTCCTATAGAATTGGGGCTAACCTCCCATCCTACCTGGTCAAAGAGATAAAACTCAAACTCGGGCAAAATACGCATTTCATCTGCTATTCCCAAATCCTTCATATACTGTTGGGCCGCATGCACAATATTTCTCGGATACTGGTTTAAAGGCCTGTTATCCGGATTATCAATAATCATTGCATTACCTGTCATAGACAGTGTAGGAATCTGACAGAAGGGGTCAATAACCGCAGTGTCAGGGTCAGGAATAAATACCATATCACTCTTTTCTACCACTGCATATCCATAGTTTGAAGCATCAAACCCTATACCGTTTTTCATTGTCTTTTCAGAAAAGTTGCCGGCAGGAATGGTAACATGGCGATACTGACCGTTAATGTCAACCATTTTAAAATCTACCATCTTAATATCATTTTCTTTAATAATATTAAGAATATCCTGTACTGTTTTTTTCATAAAGCACCTCTCCTTATAATATTAAATCAATTTTTCGTAGCTTAAATACTTAAATATATATTACCATAAGTTTTTTCCTTTTGCAACAAAAAAATCAATTTAAGGCACTTGAGCTTTTATTCAAATGCTTTACATATTATACTACAGCCATCTAATGGTCTGTGAATTTTTATAGATTTCCTTTTTATTTTTCTTTTCCGATGAATATAAGAGCTAACGCATCAGGGCCTGCATGGCTTGAAATAACCGGGTCAACATAACCTATAATAATCTCGTTTGAAAGTACTTTTTGCGCCTTTTCTTTTAGGCTTAAAGCATCGTAATCGCATCCACAGTGAGCAACGGCAATCAAGCCGTCTGTTTCAATAAGACCTTGCGAATCCTCAACAATTTTGGAAAGCGCACGCTTTTTACCGGATACCTTTCCCGTAATTTCAACTTTTCCCTCGCCGTTAATAACGCAAAGGGGTTTGATTTTCGCAAGCTCTCCGAAAAATGCCTCCGCAGAGGAAATTCTGCCACCACGCTTTAAGTAATACAAATCGTCTATCATAATAATATGATTCATCCTTGCTGCAGCAAAATTAACATAATCGTTTATTTCTTCTATGCTCTTATTTTCCTGCCTCATCTGAGCGGCTTTTATAACAATGAGTCCTATTCCCCACGATACACTTTTTGAATCTGCTACCATAATTTTTCTTTCAGGATAATCTTCTTTAAGAAGCTCCGCCGCAGTAACAGCGCAAGAATACGTGCCGCTGAGGCCACCCGAAAGACCTGTATAAAAAATATCTTTACCCTCTTTTAAAAATGGCTCGAATGCCTCGATAAATTTATCTGTATTTATAAGCGAAGTTTTAACGTCTACCTTATTTCTCATTTGTTCATATAAATAAGGCATATCTTTATTTATATCTTTTATAACAAATTCTTCCCCGTTTATAAATATAGGTGAAACAACAACTTTAATATTATATTTATTTAATGTGTCTAAATCCAGTGAACAGGATGTGTCTGTAAAAATTTCAAAACTCATCTAATCCCTCCAAGGTATGTTAATTAAAATTATTTATACCCAAAATAATATTTTATATTTACTTTATATACTGTTAAAGGGAAGATTTTTAATCTCCCCTTTTGTTTCATTCTGCCTTTTCTTTAAAAAATTCACCAAGTTTATTAAGAGACTCTAACAAAATCGCAAGCTTTTCTTCATCAAGCACTTCGTCTAACGACTCAACCATCTGCTTATGATACTCACCGTGTATTTTATTTACCTCCTCACCTTTCTCTGTGATTGTTACAAAAATTATACGGCGGTCTTCATTGGTGTATTTTCTTTCAACATACCCTTTTTTAACTAGAGTGTTTACCGCAGTCGTAAACGCACCTGGCGTTACAGACAAAAACTTTGCCACATTTGCCATTGTGTTTTTTCCGCTTTGCGTTAAATTGTCAATTGCATCTATAATATGAAGCTCTCTGACTGACAAATCGGTTACTTTTGCTTTTTTAAAAGTTTGCCCTTCCCATGCAAGTATCTGGTTAAACACATGAACAAAAAATTCATTTAATTCATATCTCTGCCCGTCAGTCAATCGCTACACCCCTTTCACCAACCGCCAAATATTTCTTATCCAACTAAGTAAAAGTATAGCACAGCCTATTTATATTGTCAACACATTTGACTTTATATTTTTAAATTTACATTTCAAAATTGAAAAATTTAACAGCTATATTTTTTGCATTGGCGCATATGATAACAGTGAAGTCTGCAGGCTTTAAAATAAAAAAGGAAGTGCGGCAAATGAAAAAGAAGCTTACACTGTTTACTATTTTAATATTACTTTTTTTGCTTGCATTTCCCGCCCTGAGCGTTTATAAATTAAACCGTACAATTCCATCGGACATTTATTTAACAAAAGACAAAAACGCGGTTATTGATTTAAGTGGATTTGTTTATGCCTCAAGCGAGACGAACTGTCTTTATGATTCAGGCAAAGTTGTGCTTTCCTGCCCTGACAAAGCAAGTTATAGCGTTAATTTAAAACTTTTCGGAATTTTACCCGTAAAAAAACTTACGGTATCCTCCTCTGAAAACGAGCGTTTTATGCCCTCCGGTCAGGCAATAGGCATAAAGCTTTATACCGACGGGGTTTTAGTTATAAAAATAAACGAAAACCTTCCTGCAGACATAGCAGGAATAAAAGTCGGCGACATTATAACTCATATCAACGGAACAAAGGTGGTAAATGCATCACACTTTTCCTCGCTTTTAAACGAAAACAAACAAAATACGGCAATAATTTCTTATACAAGAAATTCAGCCTCCTATACGGTAGAACTAATACCAAGCTATTCACAAAATGAATACAAAATAGGTGCATGGGTTCGTGACAGCAGTGCTGGAATAGGCACGCTTACCTATGTAAGCCCTGACGGGAGCTTCGGTGCGCTGGGCCATGGTATATGTGACCAGGATACTTCAGACCTCCTCACCATTATGCATGCAAACGTATCAGAATGTGAAATAGTAGACTGCGAAAAAGGAGAAAAAGGCAATCCCGGCAGACTTTGCGGAATTTTAAAACCAAATGAATTAGGAATTTTAAGCAATAACAGCTATACCGGGATATTCGGTCAAATAGATAAAAACGCAGTAAGCTTAAAAGAGCCAATTCCAATTGCAACCCGTTTCGAAGTGCAAAAGGGAAAAGCCAGTATACTTTCTACCATTGACCACAGCGGTGTTAAGGAATATTCTGTTTTAATTGAAGAAATAAATACCGCAAGTGACGGCGAAAACTCTATGGTAATAAAAGTAACCGATGAAAATTTAATAAGAAAAACCGGTGGAATTGTTCAGGGTATGTCAGGGTCTCCAGTGATTCAGAATGGGAAGCTGGTAGGAGCCGTTACGCATGTTTTTGTAAATGACCCGACAAGAGGTTATGGAATTTTTATAGAAAACATGTTGGCTGAGGCAGACAAAATTAAATAACTTTAGTGCTCACTTATATTTTATAAACAACCTGGCTTTCCTTATAGCAATTATTGTTGTAGTAATAGATATATTTTTCTATTACTACTTTTAATTCTTCATAATTGTTAAACTTTTTGAATTCTCTGCTCAAATGTTGTTTTTCTCACTTTATTCATAGGTTTTCTTTCCATAGAAAAACCCCCTTAGTTTAGTCTTGAAATCTTTTGTTATTTCACATGTATACTCTAAGGAGATTATATCACATCTTTTTCAAAGGATTTTTTATAATTTTATACTATTTTTGTGCTCCAGTCAGATACGTCCCAAACTTCGTCAACAATACCTGTATAAAATTCGCTTTCGTGGCACACCAAAAGCACGGTGCCGCGAAATTCCTTGATTGCACGGGCAAGCTGTTCTTTTGCCATAACGTCCAAGTGGTTTGTTGGCTCGTCAAGAACAAGAATGTTAGCAGGATTTTGCATAATTTTGCAAAGGCGCACCTTTGCGTTTTCTCCGCCTGACAAAACACGCATCTGCGTGGTTATATGCTCGGTAGTAAGGCCGCATTTTGCAAGAGTGGCACGGGCTTGAGCATTTGTAAAGGAAGGGAAACAATCCCAAAACTCCTGCAGAGCAGTTTTGTCTGATGCACTTTCCTCCTGCTCAAAATATCCCACGTTTATAAACTGGTCGTGAATAATTTCACCTTCAAGGGAAGGAATTACTTTTAAAAGTGTTTTAAGAAGTGTGGATTTGCCAAGACCGTTTACGCCTTTTATGGCAATTTTTTTGTTGCGCTCAATATTAATGCTTATCTTCTTTGTTAAAGGAGTATCATAGCCTATAACAAGGTCTTTTGCGCTTATAACGTACTTACCGGGAGCACGGTCTGATTTAAAAGAAAACGTCGGCTTTATTTTTTCAGGGGCAATGGTTATTCTCTCCATTTTGTCAAGCTCTTTCTGGCGCGAACGAGCAAGGGTTGCAGTTGCTGCTCTTGCTTTATTTTTTGCCACAAATTCTTCAAGGTCTGCAATTTTTTTCTGTTGCTTTTTAAATGCCTGTTCAACCTGCTGCTTTTGCAAATCATACATTCTAAGGAAATCTTCATAAGAACCTTTATAACGAGTAAGTACCGTGTTTTCAAGATGATATATAACGTTTGTTACTGCGGTTAAAAACGGCATATCGTGTGACACAAGAATAAAAGCGTTTTCGTAATTCTGTAAAAACTGCGTAAGCCAGTTGATGTGATTTTCATCAAGAAAGTTTGTTGGCTCATCCAAAATTAAAATCATGGGGTTTTCTAATAGCACTTTAACTAAAAGCACCTTTGCTCTCTGACCGCCGCTAAGCTCTGACACATCCCTATCAAGGCCGATTTCACCAAGACCAAGGCCGTTTGCGTATTCGGAAATCTTTGTGTCAATGGTGTAGTAACCGGATGAATCAAGAATTTCCTGAATTTCACCCACGTCTTCCATCATTTCCTGAATTTCTTCGTCTGTTGCATCTGCCATTTTGTCATACATTTCAAGCATTTGCGCTTCAAGGTAATTTAAATGGGAAAATGCATCACGAAGTACATCCATTATGGTTTTGCCCTTTTCAAGGGAGGAATACTGATCTAAATATCCGTATGTTATGCGGCGGCACCATTCAACGCTTCCTCTTTCAGGAGCGATTTCGCCGGTTATAATTTTTAAAAAGGTTGATTTTCCTTCACCGTTTGCACCAATAAGTCCGATGTGCTCACCTTTGAGAAGACGAAAGCTTGCATCCTCTAAAATCTGCCTGCCGCCAAAGCTATGTGATATATTATTTGCATTAAGTATACTCATTTTTTTCTCCTGTTTTTGTATTAAAAAATTTTATGTATAAAAGTATACCACATATTTTTAAAAAACTCAATATAATTTCTTGTTTTTGTCTGGCGTATGCAGTATTCTATAGACTGACAGAAGTTATCCGAACCCGTAAGGTTTAAAAAGAATAATTTCGGCATATTTTATTTTGCTGTCAGTCTAACCTTCTGCAACGGCTTGCAACAAAAAGCGTAAAAATGAATAAAACGGACCAGAAGGTATATGTGAGCACACCTAGTGGCATGCTTTATGTATAATATAAAAATATATTTAAATACAAAAAAGCAGATGCTATTTAAAAACACCTGCTTTTTTCTTATAAGCTCATTTAATTATTTTGTAAGGTTAGCCTCAAGTTCTGAAAGTTCATCTGCAATTTCTTTGGGAAGTCTGTCGCCAAACTGAGCAAAATACTCTTTCTGATTAGCAACATCTTCAAGCCATACTTTGTTATCAACTGTAAGAAGTTCTTCCAAAACAGCCATATCCATATCAAGCTCTGTGATATCGATATCTTTTACTTCGGGCAAATAACCGATTGCACTTTCAACAGCTTCTGCATTACCTGCACATCTGTCAAGAATCCATAGTAGAACGCGCATATTGTCACCGAAACCGGGCCACATAAAGTTGCCGTTCTCGTCCTGTCTAAACCAGTTAACATGGAAAATCTTAGGAGCTTTATCAGCATCCATCTTCTTACCCATTTCTAACCAGTGCCCAAAATAGTCAGCCATGTTGTAACCAACGAAGGGTTTCATAGCCATGGGGTCACGACGAACAACCCCTACTGCACCTGCAGCTGCAGCTGTTGTTTCAGAAGCCATTGTAGCACCAACGAATACACCGTGCTGCCAATCTCTTGCCTGATATACCAACGGAGCTGTCTTTGCTCTTCTACCACCGAATACGATAGCATCAATCGGCACACCCTGGGGATTTTCAAATTCGCTTGAAATACAGGGGCAATTGATAGCGGGAGCTGTAAATCTTGAGTTAGGATGAGCAAGCTTGTTGCCTTCCTGTGTGAATTCAACGCCGTTTACTTTAGCGCCCTTCCACTCTGTTGCATTAACAGGAGGATTCTTGTCAAGACCTTCCCACCAAACTGTCATATCATCATTGTTGATAGCAACGTTTGTGAAGATTGTGTTCTTCTTTGTAGCAGCCAAAGCGTTAAAGTTAGTCTTTTCGCTTGTACCGGGAGCAACGCCAAAGAAACCAGCTTCAGGGTTAACAGCATAAAGTCTGCCATCGGGACCGATTCTTAACCATGCAATATCGTCACCAACTGTCCAAACTTTGTAACCCTTCTTCTTAAGATATTCCGGTGGAATAAGCATAGCAAGGTTTGTTTTACCACAAGCTGAGGGGAATGCTGCTGCAATATATTTAACCTCACCCTTGGGATTTTCAAGACCAAGAATAAGCATATGCTCAGCCATCCAGCCTTCCTGCATACCAAGATAAGAAGCAATTCTAAGTGCGAAACACTTTTTACCTAGCAATACGTTACCGCCATAAGCGGAGTTGATTGACCAGATTGCCTTATCCTGAGGGAACTGAACGATATATCTTTCTTCGGGATCAACATCCTTCTTCGCGTGCAAGCACTTAACGAAATCAGGATTATCACCTAAAGCTTCCAATACTTTGTTACCGATTCTTGTCATGATAGCCATGTTAAGTACAACATAGATACTATCTGTAAGCTCTACACCAATCTTTGAGAAGGGAGAGCCAACAGGACCCATTGAATAAGGGATAACATACATTGTTCTGCCAACCATAGAACCTGTATAAAGCTTTGTTAATTTAGCATACATTTCAGCCGGATCCATCCAGTTATTGATGGGACCTGCTTCTTCTTTAGTAGGAGTACAGATAAATGTTCTGTCTTCTACACGGGCAACGTCGTTCTCTGCTGTTCTGTGATAGTAACAACCGGGAAGTTTCTCCTCATTTAATTTAATAATTTCACCTGTAGAAACAGCTTCTTTTCTTAATTCTTCAAGCTGATCCTCACAACCTGTGATCCAAACAACTTTGTCGGGTTTACACATAGCAACCATTTCGTCAAGCCATGTCAACACTGCTTTGTTTTCTGTCATGATAATAAACTCCTTTCAATACTGCCCGCTTTTTTACGGGCGACTTTTTATATTTTTTTAATAATAAACCATCCTTACGCATTTTATATTATACCCTAAAATTCAAAAAAAATCAAACATTTTTTTAAATTTTGGTATTATTTTTTTATTTTTGTGCATAATTAAAATATTAGTTTGTGCAAATATACGAAATCTCTTGAAAATTGAATAATACTGTGATAAAATATTGACAAAGTTTATAATTTCACGAAAGGACCATCTCTGATATGGCTAAAGAAACAGGAAAAATAATTGCACAGAACAAGAAGGCTTTTCACGACTATTTTGTTGAAGATACATACGAGGCAGGAATTGAACTTTTCGGTACGGAGGTTAAATCCATCCGTCAGGGAAGTGTTAATTTAAAAGACTCTTATGCATCGGTGAGCAAAGCTGAAGAGGTTTTTGTTCATGGCATGCATATAAGCCCGTATGAAAAGGGAAATATTTTTAATAAAGACCCTTTAAGGGCAAGAAAACTGCTTTTGCATAAAGCGGAAATAAGAAAACTTATCGGTACTACTGCACAGCTTGGTTATGCACTTATTCCCCTTAAGCTTTATTTTAAAAATTCAAAAGTAAAAATGGAGCTTGGGCTTTGCCGCGGTAAAAAGCTCTATGACAAACGAGCAGATGCTGCAAAACGCGATGCGAAGCGTGATATTGTCCGGGCGTTACGTGAACGGAATAAATAAATTTTAATGCAGCATTGCCAATATTTTTCTATTGACAAGTTTAAAAATTATGTTATACTGTGGTAATGGGTAAAACATCACTTATTCACTATTCCCTTTTACCTATTACTCATATATGGGGGCGTACCGGTTTCGACGGGGATGTTGAAGCATGGGAAGCGGGTAGTGGTGAGCGCCACTTTAAAAGCTCAATTTTTAAATATAAACGCTAACAATAATTTAGCTTACGCTGCCTAATTAACGGCAGCCGTTCCACCCGGGAATACTGCAGCCCGGGATGGGGCGTCATTTTGCAGTGAACGTGATTCGGCAAAGCTTTGAGCCGGACATGACTAATGAAGCTACCAAATCTGTGGGTTTGTCCGTAAACCTGCAGTGGCGGGAATTTTAACTACGGACTGCACCCGGAGAGTTTCATGTGAATATGTTTTCGGACAGGAGTTCGACTCTCCTCGCCTCCACCATAAAAACGAGATGATTTTACTATTTGTAAAGTCATCTCGTTTTTTGTTATATTTGCCTTTCGGCAAGTAATATTATCTTTGATATTTGTATTGCTACTCGGTTGTATTGTGTTTCGTACATTTTATGAGTGCAAATATAATATGCCCACAGTAAAATCACATTATAAAAACAAAACACACCAATGCATTAACTGACATTTTCTTTTATCCTCCTTCTTGACACAATATTTAGTTTGCTATATAATTGAAATAACGAACTATGTCGAAAAGTGAGGTTTTTGCAATGAAAGAAAAACATAAAATCTACGACTTTTTTATTTCACATTCAGAATTGGAAAATGACGAAGCCGAAAAACTTTATAATCTTTTAAACGAAATTAATCCGGAATGGGAAATATTTTTTGATAAGCGCAATCTTGAAAAGGAAAGTGAATGGTCGCAAAAGATGTTTGAAGCGGCAGAATATTCAAAACATCTTATTTTTCTTGCGAAAATTCCCGATACACTTAAATTTCGCAACCGCTGGGTATCAAAAGAGGTTGATTTTTTTTACAATCTGCAAGCAACTGGTGAAAGATACGGAAAAGGGCATCTTAACATAAGCTATTTCGGAATTATTTACGGTTGGGACCTTGAAAAAGAATTGTTTACAGATGATGAATACGGTTCTAAATACCGCGCAATGTATACGTCTCCCAATCATCTTATTATAAAACAGGATGAGTCTGTTGCTGATTATTTAAACAGTATTAAAGCAAAGGCATTGAATATGACAAGCGTCATTGAAAATCCCATGCCTGCCCTTCTTCTTGACCGTGCGTATAAGTATTCATCTGTAAAGGCAGGCGAAGATATAAACTTTAAAAAAGAACGTATTATTGACAGCCTTATTCCCAACTTGTCACATAATATGGACTTTTTTTCTTTCAATCAGCTGCTTTCTGTTATCCAAAACAAAGACATTGCAATTATAGGCAACGAGGGCGGAAGCGGTAAAACCACTATGCTGACAAAAATGTTTTTCCATTTTCTCGAAAATGCCGAAGTTCAAAATACCAGTGAAACACTTATTCCCATTTATATTGAAGCAAACACCCTTGCAGGCTCCGATTATCTTATTATGCGTAATATTGCAAAAAATCTTTTTGGTGAAAACACCGCTACATCCTTTGACAGCTTTGAAACAGGCAAAATTATAAGAACCTTGGAAAACGAGTTTTCACTTGATACCGAAAAGCCTAATTATCTGCTTTTGATTGACGGATATAACGAAATTTCAGATGGAGTTTTATCAAAATTCAACAACGAATTAAACGAGTATTTAGATCATTCAAAATATAAAAATATTCGTATTGTTCTTTCCGGCAGAAATGTTGACGAAAACCTTAGTACAAATAATTTAATCCAGTACAATATTGCAAGAATTGATTTTTCAAGGGTAAGAGCTTTTCTTGACGAAAACAGTTTAACCAAAACAGTTTCCACCCCACTTTTGAATATTTTATCTATTCCCATGTATTTAACTATGTATGTTAATATGGCAACAGAAGATAAAATCAATACGCGTGGAGACCTTTTAAAAAGCTTTGTTGAAAGGCAGCTTGTAAAAGACAATGCCTCTGCAGCCAATGAAAATCAGGCGGCACTCTATGCGTTTTTTCTTAAATCACTTCTTCCTTTTATTGCATACCGCCTTGTAACAAAGGATCACCTCGCAAATAATTTTGAATTGTCTTATGATGAAATGCTTGATATTACAACTGTTGCTATGGAGCATTTCAATTCCCGCGAATATAAAAGCTATGTGGGTGAAGAAGGCAGAAAAATACTGCGCTTAAGCGGAATTTCAAACATGGACGAATACGACTTGTCTGACCTTGCAGTAGAATATTACACCAAGGTTTCCAAGCTTTTAAGAAAAAGCGTACGACAAGATGAAAACGGTAAGAAAAACATAAGGTTTGACTTTATACATCAGGTTTATCGTGACTTTTTTGCATCCACCTACATATACGAAGATATATGTTTTGCCGCAGAAACTCAAGCCCCCTGCCGTTCACTGGAAAAGCCTGTGTACGAACAGGACATCATTCAGCTTACAAGCGAACTTTTAGGAGAAAGCATTCCCTACTTTGATAAAGAAACAAACTCATATAATTATGACTGTAATAAAAGCTCACGGCTTATAAGACTTATCGAAAACTCTCGTCAAAACTCTCAGTGTGAAAATGCTGATTTTTTGCGCGGAGTAATAAATCTTTTAAGATTTATTAGAAAATATAATTTATCCGGCTGTGATTTTTCAGGTCTTAATCTTACAAAAGCAAATTTCTGCTCTGCAATTTTATCAAAATTTGACGCTTTCCGTTCATATCCGTCAAGCTTTAAAAATTCAAAAATAAATAGCGAAAATCTTTTGATAAGCAGTCCTGCTTCACATATTATGGCTGCATGCTCCAGTGAAAACACGGTTGCAATTTTTGATGCCACGGGAACACTGAGCCTTTGGAAAAAGGCCAAATTTGACAATAATCCTTTAAAAATTATAAACAACATATACTACAGATTTCATAAAATTATTTTCTCGAAAGACAATAAAAAGATATACGGCATGGCAGGTCATACCATTGTTGAAATTGCAATTCCTGAGGGGAAATTCGGTGGTGAAATTAAAGAACTTTACAGTACAAATAAAAGATTAAGGGATATGTTTCTTGACAAAACAGGTGAGCTTTATTTTACAACAGTATTTAATTCATATAACCCAAAACCTGTTTCAAATCCCGATGAGCCTGACCATGTTGGATTTTACGGAATTAATTCTGCCTCTGCAGTAAGACACGATAAAATGCAGATTGCATTCGGATATATCGCAGGCTACAATGGTTTTAAGCTTTATAATTCAAACGAAGAAAAAACTGACTGGTTTGAAGTTAAATTGGGGGTTTCCCGTTTAATTGATGAATGTATTCAAAAGATTGAAAAATTTTTAAAAAATGAAGGATTATACGAACAGTTTTATAACAAAAGAGAAAACGAAGCTAGGCATTATTTAAAAAAACTTGAGTATTATCGCTCGGCTTTCTTTAAAGATTTGATTTTAAAATACAACAACGAGCACGCTGATTATGATAATATACCCAGCAAAATCTGCAACTCAGTGTTTGACGGAATGAATCAGCTTAAAATTCCTACCGAAAAAGCACTTCCATTTCTGACAACACTTTCAAAAGAATACAAGTTTCTGATTGCAGAGCTTGAAAAAAACAACAGGGCATTAACCTACATGCATGGCAGAAAAATTTCTTCAATGGAATATAAACCCGGCACCGATATTCTGCTTGTTACCTATTACAATGACTACGTATCAAAAAAAGATAGAAAACATTATTATCACACAACCGTTGCTGAACTTAACACCACCGATTTGTCATCTCAAATTATTCACATCTGTTCCGGACACAGCAGAATACACGCAATGTATTCCGGTGATGATATAGTTATTATAGCGCCCGATAAGCTCTGGATTGCTAACCGTATAGGAACTGTTTATACGTTTCCGGTTGTTTATAACAATATGCCTCATTATTTTTATGCAAAAGACTCAGATACTTTTTATATGCATACATCATCCGGCACCTATGAATTCAATTCGGACTTTGTATGTATAAAAAATTTCACGCATAATTTTGACCGCAATGCTGTGTCACTGATGATTGCAGAGGACTCAACTCCATATATAGCAAATCAACGTGCGCTCGATAATTATGTTACCAAACGCCTTGAAAATAACATTTCAAAAGAAGTAGGCATTAATATGATGAATCTGAAAAACGGAATGTTCGAATCTGTTTGTGATATAGGTCAAATTATTTCCGCTGAAAAAGTAATACCAGAATTTTTTGGCAGAACAATAACAAACAGACCGGGAACAATTAACTTTTATAAAGACGGAGTTGCAGAATATACCATTCAGATTCAACGAAATTTGTATGTGTCAGGTTGTGATTTCAGTAGCATATCCGGAAATCTAACTGACTCTAAATATATGGATATTTTAAATTTCTACGGTGCAACAACCGATAAAAAAGCCGAAAGAGCGATTATTGAAAAAAAGGAGCTTGACTTTTCATTTACGCCTTCTGCCGTTCCATTTGAAGAGCCTGAGAAACTTAAAGATTTCATCTCACCATATATTTTTGAAGGTTATCAAAATTACAAAAAACACAATGAAGAAACTATTTCTTCAAAAGCAAGTGAAATATGGCCCAAAATACAAAAAAGCAGCTATAAGCAAAAAGATTTTGAACCCTCAGATTTTTCAATACTGGAATGGGTAAACTCGCTGAACGCTTTAAGCCCCGAAATGGTGTACTATCTTATGAATGCAGGCTATATTGAAAAACCAAACATTTACACTCTTGACAAAAATAAGATTGCACGACGCATGAACAAAACTCTATTTCAGAATTTAAAACTTTTGAAAAGATTTGACTCTCCCAACGGAAATAATCCGGTGTTTACACTATCTGCGCCCTACGGTACAACATTACTTTCACGATCGACCAACGCACATATTATTAAGGTTCCTTACCAGTGCACTTACGCAATAAAAACTGCAAAAGTTTTGCTTTTAAATCTATGGTTTTCATATAATCTTATGAAACTTAAAGATTCCGTAGTCGCATATGGCATTGATACTTATTTTGAAACAGATTTTTCATTACTGCCTGTAAAAAAAGAAATAAGAAGATATATAAAGTTTAAAAACAGCTCAATATTCACAAGAATTATAAGAGGCAATCTTAATAATGCCCGAATTACAAAAAACCGTGGAATTATAAGGTATTTTTGTGACCTTGCTTCAAACTATCCGTATCTTCTGCGAAACGGGATAAACGAAGGACTTGTTTCCGCACCCGTAATTGTAATTGTCGGTCAGGATTTTGAATACTGTAGAACCCTTAACGAAGCATTAAGCGATATTGCACCCCATATCAGAAAAGTGTATACTTATGACGCTTTAATTCATCACTGTATCGCAAATGATTTAGAGAATATGTATGTTGAATTTAATGGTAATAATGCCTTTAGTGTAAATATGAAGGACCTGCTTTAATATAAGGGTTAATTAAAATGCATTAAATATGTTTGAATAAAGAAAAGAATACGAAAATATTAAAAAATGCTACTATATTATAAAGAGGGACTGCACCAAAACGTATAAATATCACTATATTAATACAGGTAAGGGATTTACGTGGCAGCTCGGCGAATTTTGTGTAAATAGAATTTCCTTTCAGACATAGTACGAATATTTAATGGTGGTTTTCTGCCCGAAAACGGGCTGATACATTTGCCTGTAATTATACCTTGTCCGGAAACTCGGAAGGTATGCGCAG
>JAZTXH010000015.1:0-15876 GCA_045636325.1 Clostridia bacterium | reverse complement strand
ATAGATAATTATTTATCAAAAAATATAAAATAATTATAGACTAATTAAATTTTTTGTGATATAATAAATTTATGTGGTTGAAAAAATGCCGTAAAGGGTTGAAAATTGTTGATAATGATGACTTTGTCAGAAGCGGTGTTTTTCGAATATATTATACAGTTAAAAAATTTACAAAAATACATAGGAGGAATTTGTAATGGGTGAGGTTATTGTAATCACTTCCGGTAAAGGCGGTGTAGGTAAAACAACTACTTCTGCTAATATTGGTACAGGTTTGGTTTTAAAAGGTAAATCAGTAGTTTTGATTGATGCTGATATTGGACTTAGAAACCTTGACGTTGTAATGGGTTTGGAAAACCGTATTGTTTATGATCTTGTTGATGTTGTTGAAGGCAGATGCCGTACAAAGCAGGCTTTGATTAAAGATAAGAGATATGATGGTCTTTGTGTTATTCCTGCCGCTCAGACTCGCGACAAGTCTGCAGTAACACCTGAGCAGATGAAAAAGCTTACTGAAGAATTAAAGCAAGAGTATGATTATATTATAATCGACTGTCCTGCAGGTATTGAACAGGGATTTAAAAATGCAGTTGCAGGTGCTGATAAGGCATTTGTTGTAACAACTCCTGAAGTTAGTGCTGTACGTGATGCAGACAGAATTATAGGCCTTTTAGATTCTGAAGGTATAGCTGACCCTCAGCTTATTATTAACAGATTGAGACCCGGCATGGTTAAGAAAGGCGATATGATGAATATTGATGATATTCTTGACATACTTGCGATTAATTTGTTGGGTGTTGTGCCGGATGATGAAAATATTATTGTTTCAACTAACCGCGGCGAGCCTGCTGTTGCTGATGATAAGTCAAAAGCAGGTCAGGCATATAGAAATATAACAGACAGAATTATGGGCGAAGATGTTCCGCTTTTGGACATGGACGAGCCTTCATTCTTTAAGAAAATAAAGAATATATTTTCAAAGAAACAGTAATGATGTTTTGCCGATATTAAATTAAAAAAGAACTCAGAAAGGATTAGGAGATAATATGGATTTTTTCGGTTTATTTAAAAATAGAAACAAAGGCTCCAAAAATGCGGCAAAAGAGAGATTACAGTTGGTTTTGTTGCATGACAGAGCGGGTGTATCACCTGAATTTTTAGAGCAGCTTAAGGGTGAAATTATGGCTGTTATATCAAAGTATATTGAAATTGAACAGGAAGAGCTTGATATCCAGGTAACAAGAACTCAAAGTGAAGATGGTGAAAGAGTTGTTCCTGCTTTGGTTGCAAATATTCCGATTAATAAAATGAAGGCCGCTTCAAAGAAATTCACAGAACAGAACGGCGAAAATCAATAGACATAAAGTTTTAATGGGGAGGGTTATAAATGAATATCGCACTTATTGCACATGATAAGAAAAAAGAGCTGATGGTTGAATTTTGTATTGCATACAAAGGTATTCTTTCAAAACATACTCTTGTTGCGACAGGCGCAACCGGAGGCTTAATTAATGAAGCTACTGGTTTGGATGTACATCGTTTTTTATCCGGTCCTCAGGGAGGAGATCAGCAGATAGGTGCAAGAGTTGCGTATAATGAAATTGACCTTGTGCTTTTCTTTAGAGACCCTCTTACTCCTGGAATGTATGAACCGGATATTTCATCACTTTTAAAGCTTTGTGACATTCATACTATTCCAATTGCTACAAATGTTGCAACAGCTGAGGTTTTAATTCATGGTGTTGAACGTGGTGATATGGATTGGCGTGATATTGTAAATCCCAAAAATTAAATTAGAAATTAATATTAAAAAAGGACTGTGAACAACCCGATTTTAGAAATCGTTTTGTCACAATCCTTTTTTTGTTATTTAAAAATTATTCAGCTTTACCGTCACAACCAAGAACGTTAACAATTTTGTTCTTAACAAGACCTTTGATAGCTTCTCTTGCGGGCTTTAAATACTGTCTGGGGTCAAAGTGAGAAGGATTATCATTGAAATACTTTCTTACTGTACCTGTTAAAGCAAGACGAAGGTCAGAGTCAATGTTAATCTTACATACTGCGCTCTTAGCCGCTTCTCTTAACATTTCCTCTGGGATACCGATTGCATCGGGCATCTGACCGCCATTTTCGTTAATCATATCAACGAACTCTGGAATAACGGATGAAGCACCGTGTAAAACGATGGGGAAGTTAGGAAGCTGTTTCTCAACCTCTTTTAAAATATCAAATCTAAGTTCAGGCTTCTGACCGGGCTTGAATTTGTACGCGCCGTGGCTTGTTCCGATAGCGATTGCCAAAGAATCAACGCCTGTGCGTGTAACAAAGTCAACAACCTCTTCAGGTCTTGTATATGAAGCATCTTCAGCAGAAACATTAACGGCATCCTCAATACCTGCAAGTCTGCCAAGCTCGCCTTCAACAACAACTCCGTGTGCGTGTGCATATTCAACAACTTTCTTTGTAAGTTCAACATTTTCCTCGTAAGGAAGATGAGAACCATCAATCATAACAGATGTAAAACCACCATCAATACAAGACTTACAAAGCTCAAAAGAATCACCATGGTCAAGGTGAAGAGCGATGGGAAGACCTGTTTCAATAATAGCAGCTTCAACAAGCTTAACAAGATAAGTATGGTTAGCATACTTTCTTGCACCTGCAGATACCTGAAGAATCAATGGTGCGTTAACTTCCTTTGCAGCTTCTGTGATACCCTGAATAATTTCCATGTTGTTTACATTGAAAGCACCGATAGCGTAACCGCCTTCATATGCCTTTTTAAACATTTCCTTAGTAGTAACTAATGGCATTAAAATCACTCCTTATAAAATATTACTATATAATTATACCACTAAACCCCAAAAAAACAAGTGTTTTGTTAAATTTTTTTTAATCTTTTTTTTAACAACAAAAAAACACTTAAAAAAATTGACTTTATTATGAAAAAATAATGAATATATTTAAATATTTTATTGCTATTTGCAAAAAAATATTCATAAGTAAAAAAATAATTTGACACTGTTACAATAAAGGAGTATAATAATTATGTGATTTTGAGAAAGGAGGACGCATTATGGACACGGTCCCTCGAAGTAGAATTTTTTTAATTTTAAATATACAAAATACGATGACGGCGTGTAATATTGCGGTCCTTTTTTAACTTGCATAAACCTGCCTTTCGTATTTTGTGGAAAGCAGGTGTTTTTTTATGCTTAATATTTATCGTACAGAAAACAATACGGTTTTTTCGTTGGATGAAAACGAAATTAACTGTTGGTATCATCTTACGGCACCAACAAGTCAGGAACTGCAAAGAGTTATTTCCGAAACAGGCGTTCAGGTTGATTTTTTACATGCCTCACTGGATGATGATGAGCGCTCGCGTATCGAAACAGAAGATAATCAGACCTTAATTTTAGTTGATACTCCAGTAGAGGATGATGAAACAAAGGGCGAATATGAAACCATACCTCTTGGTATAATTATTATGGATAGTTGTGTAATTACTGTTTGTCTGAAAGATCCTCCGCTTTTAAGAGATTTTTATAAAGGCAGAGTGCGTAATTTCTCAACAAAAAAGCACAACAGATTTATTTTACAGTTGCTTTATCGCAATGCGGCAAGGTTTCTTCATTATTTGCGTCGTATTGATAAGATGAGTAATGATATTGAAAAAGAGTTACGCAAAAGTATGCGTAATAAAGAGCTTATAGATATGCTTCAGTTGGAAAAAAGCCTTGTATACTTTTCAACATCATTAAAAGGAAACGAAGCGGTTTTGGAAAGATTATTAAGAATGAGTTTTATCAGAAAGTATCCTGATGACACAGATTTGCTTGAGGATGTAATTATAGAAAATAAACAGGCAATCGAAATGTGTACTATTTATCGTGATATTTTATCGGGTACTATGGATGCATTTTCGTCTGTGATTTCAAACAGCTTAAACATTTCAATGAAGGTTTTGACTGTTATAACAATGATTTTAACCATTCCTACAATTATGGCAAGCTTATGGGGAATGAATGTATCAGTTCCTTTTTCACAAAATCCGTATGGCTTCTGGATTGTTGTGGCACTCTCTGTTGCCGCATCTTGTGTTGTGGGCATTGTTATGAAAATGAAAAAGATGTTTTAAACAAGTATAAAAACGATAAAATCAGAATGGATTCTGCATTGGATAGTCCATTCTGATTTTTTTTGTGAAAAAATTTAAAAAAGTGTTGACAAAGGATAAAATCAATGCTATAATAAAAATGTAATCATTACAAAAATGTAATCATTACAAAATTTCAAAAGGAGGGGGTTATTATGATACAGAAGGATAAAGCAAAAAGTATTTTGTGTGACAATGATATTCGCCCTTCTGTAGTAAGGCTTGGTGTTTTAGATTATTTGTTGTGCAACAGAACACATCCTCCGGCTGATGAAATTTATAAAGCTTTGGAAGAAAAAATTCCAACATTATCGAAAACATCTGTGTATAATACGCTTAAACTGCTTGCAGAAAAGGATATTATCAAAGAGATTGATATTGATGCTCAGCAAGTGAGATATGATGGATATGCAGGCTTTCATGGGCATTTTAAGTGTGATAAATGCAAGGCAATTTATGATTTAGATGTTGATGAGCCTAAGATGAAACCTGATGGTTTTTCTGTAACGCATAAAGAAGTTTATTATTACGGTATATGTAATCAGTGTACCGTTGAATAAAAATATAAAAAAATTTAAATAAAAAAGGAGTCATGTATTATGAAAAAGTTTGTTTGCAGCGTATGCGGTTATGTACACGAGGGAGATAGTGCACCTAACGAGTGTCCGGTATGCCATGTAAGTGCAGATAAGTTTAAGGAACAGAGTAGTGAAAAAACTTGGGCAGCTGAGCATGTTGTTGGTATCGCTCAGGGCGTAAGCCAGGAGATTATAGATGGTCTTCGTGCTAATTTTGAGGGCGAGTGTTGCGAAGTTGGTATGTATCTTGCGATGGCAAGAGTTGCTCATCGTGAAGGTTATCCTGAAATTGGCCTTTACTGGGAAAAAGCAGCTTATGAAGAAGCAGAACATGCTGCTAAATTTGCAGGGCTTTTAGGTGAAGTTGTTACCGATTCTACAAAGAAGAATCTTGAGTTAAGAGTTGATGCTGAAAACGGTGCTACTGCAGGTAAGTTTGATTTAGCTAAAATGGCTAAAGAAGCAAATCTTGATGCTATACATGACACTGTGCACGAAATGGCTAGAGACGAAGCTCGACATGGAAAAGCATTTGAGGGCTTGTTAAAAAGATTCTTCTAATCTTAGATGTAGTCTTTGAAAACCGCTTAACAAGGGCGTTTTACGAATAATTACAGAACCCCATCTTCGGATGGGGTTCGTCTATTCTTACATCTAACACTATGGCATTCTGGACAAAAAACTGGACAAACTATGGTTTTTTATAAACTTTTAAGGCGTTTTTCTTCAAAATTAGGCTGATTTTTTAGTGTAAAAACCCCTCTCAAGTGGCATAAACACTGGGGTTGTGGCATCTGGACAAAGGCGTTTTGGGGTGTTTTAGGCTGATTATACCTATCAAAAAAATATTCGTGCTTTTATATAAAAATCTTTCTATCCATTTACTTTGCTATCGTGTTGTGATATAATAAAATAAAAATGTATAATTTTGGAGGTATTTCAAATGAGTAATTACAACCCTTTTGATAGTAAAGATTATTTAGCAACGCTTGATAATGTTAATGATTTAAGATTTAATCAATATTGGTATATTGCTGTGTTTAGAGGAGACTATTCTAAAAAAGATGCTCCTGTATATGCAGTTAAGGTAAAATCTAAACTTGGTGCACAGGTTGAGAAAAGTTTTCTTTATTATGACTTTATATTCCAGTTTGCAAAGATAGTTAAGCCTGTTTTGGGTTCTGTTGGCTATTTAGATTCAAAGGTTATAAAGCAATTACAGGCTTCTGCTGATGCCTGTGTTCAAAATGACAGGGCTGACAATAAAAACAATCCTATAATTGTTTTAGAAGGTCAGGGTGCTATTGATATTCTTTTAAATGGTGCTATTGCAGATAATGTAATTGATAAGTATTATAATACCTTGTTAGAAAATATCATTGCAAGCGCGGATACTTTTGCTTCAAGAACAAATAAGGATGCGGACTCTACTACTGTTGCTGCTTGGCTTGATGATGATTTATATACTTCTAAATCAAAATATGGCAGAGAGGTTCTGGCTGTTCGTGACACCGAGTTTAAAAGACTCATTGGTTGGTCTGAAAGTGATGGAATCTATGTAAAGACTGTTGTTAACGAGTTTATTTCTGCTGGTTATATTTTGCCTGGTAGTGGTGCTATGGTTTGCAAGGATATAACTTTAAGTGCGGAAGAAAAGGCTTTTAGATGCTATGTAATTGATATTAGTCGTAAAATGCTAAAGATAGCACAGGAAGAAAATGAGGGCGAAGGCAATGAATGATAAGCGAGAAATTGTTGGTATTCCCTGTGTAGGCGGAAAAACAAGACTCGCAGATAAATTGTGTAGTGCTATTGAGAATTATTGTGAAAAATCAGGTATTCGTAAGGTCTATGATGTTTGTGGCGGAGGCGGAAAACTGTCCTGTAGTTTAGACCAAAGCAAATTCAGTTTTATTGGTTATAATGAATGGGAGTATGGTTTAGCCTCTCTTATGCGTGCTTTAAAAGATAAGGGTAATGTCGTCAGGATTTCAAATAGGGTTCAGTACATAATTGATAGGGTTCTAAAGTCTGATATAGATGCTGACGAGGAAACAAAATGCAGAGTCCTGTTCAATGTTGCTCGTAAATATGTATCTTGTGGACCTGATGACCACCCTGATTTGGATGTTGTAGTTGCGGCAACTTTGGCTACTATTGTTATCTGGGGTTCTGTTCAAAATAATAGGACAGGTATTCATTATTCAGCAAAGCGAAGAATAACTGAAAATGAGTATAGTGTAATAAATATTTTCAATAAAATACTTGTAGAGAATATGTCCTATCTGGATAACTTTATAAATGTAAATATGTCAGTGCGTGGAATGGAATGCACTAACATGGACTGCTTTGACCTGATAAAAAAGTATCATGATGATGCGGGTATGCTTCTGGTAATTGACCCACCATATTTCGATTGCGTCAATAGTTATAAGAATGATTGGCCTTATAGCATGCATAAAGAATTGATAAGGCTTTGCAAGGATGCAAAGTGTAGTGTTATGATATGTATGCATAGAAAAGGTTTGATTCCTTATTTATCTTTATTTGATGAGCCTCATTGGAATTGCTATATGTCTGACAGAATCATTCATGTTTCTGGAAAGTCTGATTTTGATTTAATAATGCATGCTAAACTTGAAGATAGGAAAATAGATATAAATGAAGATGAAAACAAAGAACTTTATTATAATTTGATAAAGGTTATGGCATATCAAAATCAGGTAAAAAACAGTGGAGGTATAGAGTATACTCAACTTGAAAAAGTAGTTTCTGAATATATCTGGTGTAATTTTGAAAGTGATATGTTTGACAAGATTGCGTCATATTCTGATGCCACCGATGCTATAAGTAGTTATGCGGAAGATATAGTGTATGATTTTACTGATTATACTCCTGCAGAATATGATAAGCATTATCTGGATTTAGAACAAGCAGAACAGGCTTCTACTAAAGGTAAAAAGAACAAACCTAAAAAGTATAAGCATCAGGAAGTGTTCGACCAGATAGTTGAATTGCTTGAATTACCACCGATAGAAAATTAAATATAAGCCTTGCAATAACCACTCCCCAGAGTTATAATATGACAAACTCTGGGAGGTGGTTTTTTGTTTGGTATAGGCATAGAGCGCGTTATGCTTACAGAGCGTGCTGTTAAAACATTTAGTAGTCCTGAGTTGCATATTGCTCTTTTCAGGCATTCAAATTGTGATTGGGGTAATTTATCTGCGGAAGAAATTAAACTTAACCAAGAGGCTTTAAAAGGCGGAAAAAGGGTTATTTCAATTTATAATAATATGGTGGTCATAACTGAGTTCGGAAACTGCAATGTTACTACGATTGCAGTTGCGGATGAGATTGACTAAAAGAACAGGACTGTGTGTTGCGTGACACATGGTTCTTTTGTTTTGCATAAAAGTGCTATTGGTGTGTTTAGGCTCCTGACAATATAATGTCCCTGTTGTATATCAAATTATGCTCAATTTTAGCCAGAAGGGCTTAAAAGCCCAGAAAGGTATTCCATGCTGGCTGATGTCAAAACTTCGTCACAAAGGCTTCAAAAGGCTTCAAAAACTTAGGGTTGGTGCTGTTGACTCTGAAAAATATATCAGGGAAACTTTTTCAAAAATATAGGGCAGATTTTTACTTTGTATTTTCTTTTTGTATTCTGGGTATCAAATACCCCTATTTTTCAGAAAAAAGAAATAAAAAAATTACTTAGGGTGCTGTCGAAACCTCATAGATTTTTAACATAGATGCTTCTTTTTTGTGAGTTGCGGAGAAAACCTCGCAAAAGCCTTGAACTTTCAGAGAGAACGCGTTATACTGCGACATGCGCAGGTGTTTCAAAGAGTTGCTACACACTTTTAACCCATGTAAAGCCCATAAACCACATCTCCTTTTATGTTCTTTCAAGAACATATTAAGGAGATGGTGATATGGCTTTGAATCGTGAAATATATGATAACCTTACATGGGGTCTTGAGTTAGAGATGACAGGCAATTCCAGTCCTGACTCATATAAGGTTGAGTTTGTTAGTCCTCCGCTTCTGGCAAAGGACATTGAGATGTATCAGGAAATCGTGAGAAAGTTGAGGAAAGCAGGCTTTTTTGAGTCTGAGTCCTGTGGTGTACATATCCATGTGGGGGTAAAGGATTTACCACCTATGGCACTTTTACGGAAATGACAAAGGCGTGGCGCTCTTTGCTGTTGGATGAAAATTTGGCATATGAGATATCATCAGTAACAGATTTAGAGTGAGGGTGTATGCTAAAAAAAGAAGAAAAGAAGTTATGTGCTGACAGGTTGGTAGAGATGATAGAAGAAGATTTAAAAGATTTTGGGTATGAAGGTCTAATAGAGAACTTTCGGACATCGGAAACTTTTGAGCAGTTATACAACTATAAGACAAGATTGTGGTCAAGAGGTCCAGACTATATTGTTGGACTTTTTGCAAGGGAAAAGAATTTAAAGATAACTTTTTTATAGATTGAGGTGGTAAGATGGCTTTTGATTTTGATGACTATGAAAATTTGGAAGATTACGTGTTTACATATCCTGCAAAAGAAGTCATAGATAGCGAATATCAGAAATGGTTAAAAAAACAGAAAAAGAGAGTTCCCCCTTGGGAGTATCGGGAGTTTGTAATCAGGTTTGTTAAAGATAGGATTACTTTCGTGCACAGAAAATTTGGTGAAGTGGAACCTGAATGGGAAACTTTGCTTTATTATATTAAGGAAGTAGAAACGAAATTTGATGCAGATAAAAGCACAGCATTAGAAAAGGCTGTCATACTATATGACCAAGTGCTACTGCTCTTTTGTGAAGGTCATCCTCTTCCTCCCAATTTTATAATTTGAGATAAGATACGGAAATATCTAAAAATAGGTGTTTCCGTATCTTTTTTCTTCTTATATAAAAATCGTTTTCCAAAAGTTTAACAAAAGACATGTATAGGTCAAATTATGGACAGAAAAAATTATACTAATATGTCAAGAATTTTAGTTCAGGGAAATGAGAGTTTATGATTTGGAGTGATAACGATGAAAAGAGATAAAAAGATTTTTGCAAGAGAAAGGCACTATTGCCCTTATAGTAAAAATACCACGTGTGACGGTTGGGGGTGTGGTGAAGATTGCATTTTCCACCCTGACTTTATAGATGAACCAGATTGTGGAGCCTGCCATTTTAACAAGAAAAATCGTGATTTTGAGAAGAAAAAATTGAGATTTCAACAGTATTGGGAAGCAGATGATAAGCCTTTTATAATGAAAAAAGTGCCCGCAGGTGAAAACCCCGAAAAGTTTGCAAAGTATGGTACAAAGACCGAAGAACTGCCTGAATGCCCTTATGTGGAAGATATTGTATGCGAGTGCATTGAACAGGGGTTATGTGATGGCGGATGCATATATCACCCCAACTATGAAGAATACGAAGATGAAGAAGAAATAGAAAAATACTTAAACGCATATAACGAAGGCTATCAGCAAGGTTATAAAAAAGGCTGTATTACTGCTATGGAAGAAACAGATAAATGGTTAGAAGACGAGGATGATGAAGATTTTGAGAAGCATCCTTGCGAAAGGGTTAGAAACTATGTATCGGGGCTAAGCCCATGCGTTGATTGTGATTGCGATGAATGTCCTGTGTCTGATGATGACAATTCTTTTAAAAGTATAGAGGAGGCTTATGATTGCGGCTTTTCACAAGGTTTAGCCTGTGGTTATATAGAGGGCTATAAAGATGGCTTTATGGAGGAGCAGCCCCAAATCGAGGATGACGATATTAAACAACTGATTGAAGAAACTGAAGAAATAAGAAGCCCTTATAAAGAGGCTAACAACTTCTATGTTATGGGTTATAAAGACTGTTTTTTAGGAGAGGCTCCGAAGATTACGGATGATGAGCTTGATAGGTGCTTAGAAAACAAAGCGGGAGTGTGAGTAAAATGATAAAAAATTCAGAGAGAGTAACTATAAAGGTTTCAAAAGAAAAGCGTGCAGAGTATGAGGCCTTGGCAGAAAAGATGGGCATAACTATGTCAGGCCTGATAAAAATTGCGGTGGCGCAGTTTATAAAAAATAACAAATAGGAGTGTTGTATGATGATTAGATTAGATAAAAATAAAGATTTTTTTCAGTTTATGGAAGAAGTAAAAGAAGAATTTGCAAATGATAAAATCATTAAAGATTTGCAGGAAAAGTGCTTGGTACATGACTTCACAGGTTCTCTGCCCGAAATTGTAGGTCATTTCAAAGTGTTTCATGATGCGGCAACCACTTTGATTGCCATTGCATCTAAAAAAGTGCAAAACATTAACTCCGATGCAATAGCGAGATTTATGGGTGATGGTACAAAAGGCTCAAAATTCAATATGTATGTTCAAAACCTCAATCATGGTTTGACATTTTATTCAAATGAAGACAAAGAAAAATTTTGGCTAAAAACTCCTTATATTGAATATGACTATATTTTCAACCTCTTGCAATACGCGTTTTATGCCATAGTCTTACTAAACCAAACAGCATACAGGCGATTTTATGCGGCATATACTGTGTGGCAGAACATTTATAATATGGAAACAGGTGGAATTTGTGAAAATCAGTATATATTAGATAAGCTGACGTACTTTGGGAAAAATAATATTTTTTATATAAAACCATCTTCTGGTCAGATATACAAGCTCGAAGTTGCAAGTTTTAAGGGGTTAAAAGGTAAAACTATAAGTGACTTTACCACAATTGAAAATTGTGGCTGTTCTTATTTGTGTGCAGAGCTTACAGATGGTTCTCTGGTTAAACTATTTAACCGAACAACAAAAAACTTCTGTGGAGCACTTACAAAACAAGGCATTGTAAGAAAAAAATCTGAAGATGGTATGGGTTGGCTGTCTTTTTGTTTAGGAGAGGATATCGACCCAACTACGCAAAAGCAGTCCGCATTTCATATACTTAATCATACTCTTGTTGCATTATCACTTTACGGACTTGATGTAATGAAGTATGGTAGGAAATACATTCGTTCCCATCCAATGTATGCTCTCCCGAGCAAGTGGACTACAGAAGGTGAAGAAAGGTCTGCACGAACCAAAGAAAAAAATAATTACATACAACCTTTATTTGCCTATCTTGGCAACAAACACAAATTATTACCTGATATTCAAAAATTGTTTCCGAAGGATATTGATATTTTTATTGATTTGTTTGGGGGTTCGGGTGTTGTCGGCATCAACTCCGATGCAAAGCAAGTTCTAATAAATGATAGTAACCTGTTTTTGATTGGAATTTACAAAGGGATACAGGAAACAGCTCCCGATGCTGCTTGGGACTTGATTGAAACTGTTATCAGCCAATATTCGCTTAATAAAGAAAATGAAAATGGCTATTATGCTTGTAGAGATGAATATAACAATGTTCCGTATGAAAAACGATGCATCGAGTTCTGGTATTGGGGTTTAGTGCTTGTATGGTGCAGTTTCAATAGGAGTACGGTTCAATTCAATCTGCAGAATGAATATAATGCCCCTTTTGGTTTTAATAAGGTCAATTTTGATTTGGCTAAACAGAAATTTTTTGCTTTTGCTAAAAAGGTTTCGGGAAGTAAAATTGTTTTTACTTGCGATGATTACAAAAGCGTAAATATTCAGGCAGGTGCTTTTGTGTATATAGACCCACCTTATCTCATCACTACTGCAACATATAATAAGGGTTGGGATGAACAAGCAGAAAGTGAACTGTATAGTTATCTGGAAACTTTGGATAACAAAGGTGTGAAGTGGGCAATGTCCAATGTTTTTGAAAATAACGGAAACAAGCATCCCACATTACCTGAATGGGTAAGGAATAAGGGATACAATATTCATCATTTGGAAAGCGAATATATACATGCAAATTTCAGACGTAAAAACAAAGGGAAAACCATAGAAGTTTTAGTTACAAACTATTAAAATAAGCACTCTCTGGATTTTAGAGAGTGCTTATTTTATAATATCATTTACAATAGAAGTTATGCTATCAAGTTGCTTATCGCTCATCTTCTTCAATAAATTAATCAGCGTATTCAATTTTTCAGGGTTTGCAGCATCTGTATCGAAAAAATCGCTTGGACTGATGTCAAGATATTCACAGATAAAGAAAAAGGATGCCATTGACGGAAGCGCCTTGCCATTCTCGATATTAGAAATGTAACCAGAGTTCTGAGAAATTGAAAGGCTCATTTCGCGTGCGCTGACACCTTTCTTTGTTCTAAGTTGTGCTAATCTTAATGGAAATTCTTCTTCGTACATATCAATCACCTCGCTATATATAATATTATATCCTACGGTTTTAAAATTATGGTGGAACCATTCCTGAAAATACATTGTAATTCAGGAATGAATGTGATATAATGTGTATATTTGTTAGAAATAAACTGATAAAGTGAGTATGATGAGCGATGTGTATAAAACATACAGCCTGTTTCTTCGGGCATAGAAAAATTGTTGCAACAGATGAACTAAAAGATAGATTATATCGTGAAATCGAAAAATTGATTACTGCTGATGAGATAGATACATTTCTTTTCGGGAGTAAAAGTCAGTTTGATGACTTGTGTTATAAAATAGTATCAGACCTGAAAAACAAATACCCTTACATACAGCGTGTGTATGTAAGGGCTGAGTTTGAACATATTGATGGCGAAGGCAGCAGAGCATATAGAGAAGGTCTGTTAGAACATTATGAAGATACCTACTATCCAGAAAGTGTTTCGGGTGCAGGTAAAGCAGTATATGTTAAGCGCAACCAGCATATGATTGACAAATGTTCTGTTTGCGTGGTTTATTACGATGAAAATTACAAGCCAGCCAGAAGAAAACAAAGCAGGCGTGACGTATTTGATTACCAACCTAAAAGTGGTACAGGTATAGCATATAAGTACGCTGAAAGGAAAAGGAGAAAGATTATAAATGTCATATAAATATAACGAATATTTGATGGGTATATAGCATTTAAACAAAATCATCAATTATAGGTTATGATTTCAACGAAATATATTGAAATCATAACTTTTTTGTATTATAATAGTATCAAGAACAGAAGGAAGACCAAATGCCAGTTTGGTTTAAGGAGAAATATATGCTGAAGAAAACAAAATTTGCTGGTGCAAGAACCAAAGCACAGATGAACAATAAGGGTGGCTCTGGTGATGGTATATTTTTTGATAAGCGCAGTCAGACTTGGGGATTTCGTGCAGTAAGGGATGGTAAGGATACTCGTAAAAAAGGGTTTGCTACCAGAACAGAAGCAAAAGAGGCAAGGATTGCATTTGTTGCGGAGCATCAATCAGATGCTAATAAACCAACTAATCCATACGAAGAAAATACCACCATTACACTTAATGAAATATTTAATCACTATTTAGAACACGGTTCATATGATAGACGTGATGGTACAATTACAAAGCAAAAGAGTTTGTGGAGTAATCATATTGGACCGACTTGGGGGAATAGAACTATTGTAAGTATCAGTAGTGGTGATTTGAAGAATTATTTATTAGAATTATATTATAAGGGTTCTGTGTATAATAATTATGCTAACGGTTATGCATATTCGTATGTAGAAGGTTTCTTAAAGGTGTTTTATCTTATTTGGGGTTATGCTCAAAGTATGCGATGGATAAGCAGAGATACTTATTATTTTATGTGCGAAGATAAAAATACGAAATTAACAATGCCAGATAAAAGTAAAGAAGATAAAGATGATGAGAAAATAGAGACCTATACACAAGCAGAGATAGATGCGATGCATGCAAGAATTGAAAATTCAAATCTTCATACTGCCTTTTTGCTTGGATATTTTTTGGGAGTGCGAATATCTGAATGTTTTGGTCTTATGTGGAGTGACATTGATTGGGATAAGCATACAATACATATTCAACGCCAGATGCTTATGCAAGACTCAATACGTGTACTCGTTCCACCTAAAACAGAAAAGGCAGATAGGGAGATAGATATTCCAGATAAATTGTATGAGCATTTGTTGGCGAAGAAAAAGTATGAGCAAGAACGTAGAGAGCATTATGGTACTTCTTATAGGGCAACAGAAGTTGTAAAGGTTCGTATTTATAAGGACCAAGATGATGACCTTGTTGGTGGAGATTTTATAAACAGAAAAGAAAATGGTGAAATCCTTACCAATCATAGTATGAAGTCTTGGGCTACAAAGTTTAAGGATGAACTTGGTATTCACTTTAAATATCATAATTTAAGGCATACACACGCATCATTCCTTGCTGCAATGAATTGCCCTCTGGCAAAATTGAAGAAGCGTATGGGGCATTCAAAAATAGAGACTACTAACAGTTATTATTTTGGTGATAATGAAATTGCAGATGAAAAAATGATACAAGCAATCAATCAATTGCATTAAAAGTGCTGCAATTTCAATCAAAATGTGATATATTCAATTTGAGCTTATGTAACTGGCATCAAAACTGGCATTCATAGGCTGAATGAAGTATTTGTAAGTGTAGATATCTATTGAGATTTCAACATAAACTGTTTTAATCAATTTGAATTGAACTACGACGAGTCAAGACATGGAAAAGCATTTGAAGGCCTGCTTAAAAGATACTTTGGATAATATTAATTAAGAATGTATAAATTTATAATGACTGTATAAAATGCAGTCATTACATAATAGAGGGTGAATATTATGACAGAAAATTATATGGTTTGTAATTGTATGCAGGTTAGCTATAGTGACATTGCAGATGCAATGCATAATCTTAAGAATTTTGACGATGTGTTAAGTGCGTTTAAGGATGTGCAGGAAATAACTAATTGTTCTACAGGTTGCGGAGGATGCCATCAGAAAGTTTTGGATATAATATCTGAAATTATGAACGGGGCAGCCATGTAATTTGTAATTTATATGATGTATGTAATTAGAGAGTAATTATTATTCTCCGTTCAGACGAATTTACAGTGCATAAACCAAAAAAACTGGCACAAAAAAGGCAGCTCGGCGAATTTTGTGTAAATAGAATTTCCTTTCAGACATAGTACGAATATTTAATGGTGGTTTTCTGCCCGAAAACGGGCTGATACATTTGCCTGTAATTATACCTTGTCCGGAAACTCGGAAGGTATGCGCAGA
>JAZTXH010000014.1:0-148166 GCA_045636325.1 Clostridia bacterium | reverse complement strand
GAAGTTAAGCTCCTTAGCGTCGATGATACTCGGCGGGTGACTGCCCGGGAAAGTAGAACGTTGCCAACACAACAAAGAAAACCTATCACTTAAAGCGGTAGGTTTTTTTTCTTGTATTTTGAAATTTTGTATGATATAATTTATGTATAAAAAAATTCCGCGATATAATCGGTTTATAATTGTAATACAGGAGAAAAAATGTGAGTAATTTTGTGATTGTACTTTTAATATGGAACGTTATTGTTATGATTATTTATGGATTAGATAAGCTTAAGGCAAAAAAGGGAAGAAGCCGTATAAGTGAGGCTGTGTTGCTTTTATGTGCATTTTTTCTTGGAGGTTATGGTGCGATGTTTGGAATGGTTATGTTTAATCATAAAACTTCAAAAATAAAATTCCGCATACTTGTTCCGCTTGAGGCTGTGGCAAGCTTAGCGGTTATGTGTTTCCTTATAATAAATTTAAATTTGTAATGATATGCGTGGAGATTATTTTAATGGTTTCAACTCAATGGGTGCCCAGGGTATCGTTTATGAATTATTTGTTTTTAAGTGAATACGATTTAGTAAAAACCAGCAAGGGATATTCCTGCGACAAAGTTAATTATTATTACACCGAAAAAATAAGAGGAATTTTTACTATGCTGAAGCACATTGCTGATTTTTGTTTACCTTTAAGGGTATTACAAAAAACTTGTTAAAAATAAGCATGGTATAAAGTTAGTTGAGATTCAATAATAACTTAATATATGGATTTATATAAAATGGAGGAAAATATATGGCATGGTATGATGAAGCAATATTTTATCACATCTATCCCTTAGGGATGACAGGTGCACCAAAGAAAAATATCTATGGTGAAACAAAACACAGATTGAATGATTTGATTCAGTTTATTCCGCAAATCAAAAAGAAAGGTTTTAATGCACTTTACATCGGACCGCTTTTTGAATCAGTAGGGCACGGTTATGAAACAACGGATTATAAGAAACTTGACTCAAGGCTTGGAACAAATAAAGATTTGACAGCGTTTGTAGCAGAATGTCATGAGCAGGGAATCCGGGTGATTTTAGACGGTGTATTCAATCATACGGGACGTGACTTTTTTGCATTCAAAGATATAAAAGAAAATAGGGAAAATTCAAAATATAAAGACTGGTACTGCAATGTGAATTTTTACGGCAATAATGAATATAACGATGGTTTTTCTTATGATAATTGGGGAGGATATAATCTGCTTGCTAAGTTGAATCAGCAAAATAGCGATGTAAGAGAATATATCTGTGATGTAATCCGTTTTTGGGTGAGAGAGTTTGATATTGACGGAATTCGTCTTGATGCAGCAGATGTATTGGATTTTGATTATATGCAGCAGATTCGTCAGGTAGCAAATGAAGTGAAGACTGATTTTTGGCTTATGGGTGAGGTTATTCACGGTGATTATATTCGTTGGGTAAATGAAGGCACATTGCATTCAGTTACTAATTATCATTTACATAAGGCACTGTATTCAGGCCATAACGACCATAACTATTTTGAAATTGCTCATACGGTGAAACGTTTGTATGAGATGGGCGGAAATAAACCTGATGGGCTTAAATTATACAATTTTGTAGATAATCATGACGTTGAGCGTATTTATACGAAACTGAACAATAAAAGCCATTTTGTGCCAGTTCATATTTTGCTGTATACGCTTCCAGGGATTCCGTCAGTTTATTATGGCTCAGAATTTGGTATTGAAGGAAAAAAACAACAGGGAAGCGATGATTCTTTAAGGCCTTGCATTTCATATGAGCAATATATTAAAGATACAGAAAATAACTGCTTAACCGATTTGATTTCAAGGCTTGCCAAAATACGCCAGAAAACAAAGTCTTTATCTTACGGGGGTTATAAAGAGCTTGTTTTAACAAATGGGCAGTATGCATTTGAAAGAAATTATAACGGACAGTCAGTAATTGTGAGTGTAAATAACAGTGACTGTGATTTTGAGATGTGCATACCTGCGCAGAATGAAGGACAATATACAGGAGGAATTTCAGGAGAGAAAGTATTTGTAAAAGATGGGTATATATCAGTAAATGTAAAAGCAAATTCAGGTGAAATATGGATTCCTTCGGAGGCTGCCTGTAAAGCCTATGTGTCAATTAATATTGATATTAAAGAAAAGAAAGAAGAAATGCCGGCAGGTGAAAAAACAGTTGAAATAAAGCAAATTGAAAAAGTGCAGGAGTTGGTTGGAACAGAGAAAAAAACAAAGGAAAAGCATGATAAATCTTTTGAAGAAATGACGGTTGAAGAACTTCAGTGGGCAATTCTTGAAAGAATGAAGCAGAACGGACCTGTTACAGAGCAAATGCGGAAATATGTTAAAGAAAACGTATATCATGATTCTTTGGTGAACTGGATTAAAAGCTTTAACTAAAAATTTAAATTAAATGGGTGGGTAAATAATGGAAATTAAAGAAATTATAGGTCAGATATTTGGAATATCGGACTTTTACATTTTCTTTTCTCATTTCAATGCAAGAGCAGCAGAAAACTCGTTATGGTGCAGGGAATAGGCGGAATGATGTTTTTATCAATTTTCTGCTTATTAAGGCATACGGAGGAGCACTGTTCAATCTTACAATTCTTATAAGGAGATTGTTTTATGAAAAAAAGACGGAAAGGTGTGGAAACCTGTAATTGTGGATCTTATGTTTACGGTTGCATATGTATATTAACTTATTTTGCTTAAGGGAGATGTGCTGCAAATAATATTGATTACGCTGCCTTATGTTTCACTTTTGATTATGAGCGTGCTAATGTGGAAGGAAAATTGAAAATTAATACGTTATTTTCAGATAGGAATTCTTTCTCCCATATGGATTATACATAATATTTTTAATTTTACTTTAGGGGGATATTGGCAGAGATTTTCAATATAGTTTCAGCTGTTGTTCCGCTTGTAAGATTTAAAAAGGACACTCAACAAGGGTGTTTTTACAGTAATTGTAAACAAAAAATATCTAGAATAATATGGAAAAATAAAACATTTTGAATAAAAATTTCAACAGAAATATATAAAAAATTATTGACAAAAACATAACGAATATGCTACTATATAATCAGGTAGAAAGGAGAGAAGAGAAAATATAAAATATAATAAAGAACGGGGAGCTAATATGGATCAGATAATTCTTGAAATGAAAGACATTGACAAAAGATTTTCGGGAGTCCATGCTTTGAAATCCGTAAATCTGGAGCTTAAAGAAGGTGAAGTTCACGCTCTTATGGGCGAAAACGGAGCCGGAAAATCAACACTTATGAAAGTTCTGTGTGGAATTCATAAGCGCGATGGCGGTGAAATACATCTGTTTGGACAGCCTGTTAATTTTGCCACTATTAAGGATTCTCAGGATGCGGGCATCAGTATTATTCATCAGGAACTTAATATGATGAATCATTTAACTGTTGCGCAGAATATTTATATAGGCAGAGAACCTATGATAAATGGTGTATACATAGATGATAAAAAGATGGAGCGGGATGCTCAGGAACTTTTTGACAGAATAGGTGTTAAAATTGATCCTTCGGCAGTGCTTGGTACACTTACTGTAGGAAAGCAACAGATGGTCGAAATTGCCAAAGCGGTTTCAAGAGATTGTAAGATACTTATTCTTGACGAGCCTACGGCGGCATTAACACAGGTTGAGGTTGAAGAATTGTTCAAAATTATGAACGACCTTAAGGCAAAAGGTATAGGTATGGTGTATATTTCACACAGAATGGATGAAATAAACAGAATTTCAGACCGCATAACAGTTATGCGTGATGGTGAATATGTTGGAACACTGATAACAAAGGACACCACCAAGGACGAAATTGTTAAGATGATGGTGGGCAGAGTTATTTATGGTGATAAGAAAGAACAGAGCAAGGTAGCGGAGGATGCGCCGGTAGTTTTAGAAGTTAAAAACTTAAACCGCGGCAAAGAGATTAAAGATGTAAGCTTTAAACTTAGAAAAGGCGAAATTCTTGGTTTTTCTGGTCTTATGGGTGCCGGCAGAACAGAGGTTGCGCGTTCTATATATGGTGCAGACCCTATAGACGGTGGTGAAATTTTTATAAATGGTGAGAAGGTAAAAATTAAAACGCCGGCAGATGCAGTAAAAAAAGGTATTTGTTACCTTTCAGAGGACAGAAAGAGATACGGACTTATGCTTGATAAGTCTGTTGCAGAAAATTCAGTGCTCGCATCACTTGATAAATATATTAAATTTGGTTGGATTAATGACGGGTTGATTGATGAAGATGCAAAAAATTCAAATGCAAAGCTTAAAACGAAGACACCGTCAATGAAACAGCTCTTGAAAAATCTTTCAGGCGGAAATCAGCAGAAAGTTATTATTGCAAGATGGCTGATTAAAAACTCTGATATATTTATATTTGATGAGCCTACAAGAGGTATTGATATCGGAGCGAAAAGCGAAATGTACACTCTTATGGAGGAGCTTGCAGAGCTTGGAAAATCGGTTATTATGATTTCATCTGAGCTTGCAGAAATCCAGAGATTGAGTGACAGAGTTGTGGTAATGTGCGAAGGTCGCATAACAGGCGAAATCGATATTAAGGATGCAACCCAGGAAAAAATAATGGCTTATGCGACAATGAGAGAAGAATAGGTATTTGTTCTGTGAAAGGAGATAGTGGGATACATGAAAAATTCAAATACATTGGCTTCGGTAGTTAAAAAAAGTATGCAGAATATGATTATAATCGGTGCACTTGCAGTGCTTGTTTTAATATTCTGGGCATTGAATCCGAACTTTTTAGGAAAATATAACATAGTAAGTATGGCACAGTCATTGGCACCTTATGCGATTATGGGTCTTGGTGTCACTTTTGTAATTGCAACAGGTGGTATTGACCTTTCAATTGGTACAACCTGTATTGCGGCAGCTGTTATTGCAGGTAAGCTTTATATGAATGGTATGCCTTTAGGCTATACAATTCCGATTATGATTGCAATAGGTGCAGCTGTTGGTTTTATTAATGGTATTTTGGTTGCAAAACTAAAAATTCCTGCATTTATTGCAACTCTTGGCACAATGATGTTTGGAAGAGGGTTGAGTGCTATTATAGTTTCAATCCCGAATATCTTTTTTCCGGGCGGAACATGGTTTAATAAAGTGTTTTCAAACTTTAACGGTGTTCCGGTAGGGCTTATTTGGGTAGTAGTTTTTGCCCTTATCTGTATGTACCTTATGTATAAGTGTAAAATCGGCAGATACATACTTTCAATCGGAAGTAATGAAGAGGCAACAAGACTTTCAGGTATAGATACAGATAAGTATAAAATTATTGCTTATACAATTGCAGGTATTGCAACAGGTATTGCAGCAATTTTCTGGGCAGCATCATTTACAACTGTTGCTGCGGCTACAGGTAATGGTATGGAACTTGACGCTATTGCAGGTGTATATATTGGCGGAACATCAGCTGCCGGTGGTACAGCTTCAATCGCTGGTTCTGTAATAGGTGCGATTATGCTTGTTGTTATCAGAAGTGGTCTTAACTTTGTGCTTGCAAAGTTCAACTTGAACGTCAACTCTACTTATGTTACATATGTTTTAACAGGTATCATAGTTGTTGTTGCAGTTTTGATGGACGTTATTAAGAATAAAAATGCAAATAAGGTTAAAGCGGAAAAGAAACCTAAAAAAGAAAAAAACAAAAAATTATAAAAACGCACGCAAAATGGTAATTAAAAGGTTCAAAAGACATTATAATTATTATAAAGGAGGATGTTTTATGAAAAAAATATTATCAGTTATTTTAGCAGTAGCAATGCTTGCAATCGCTATTACAGGTTGTGGCGGTGCAGGCATGGAAAACACAGGCGATAAGACTATTGCAGTAGTTGCAAAAGGTGAGTCTCACGCATTCTGGCAGTCAGTTAAAGCAGGGGCTGAAGCAGCAGGTGCTAAATACGGCTACAAAATTACATTCAGAGGCCCCGCAAGTGAATCAGCGAAAGACCTTCCTTCTCAGATGGAAATGGTTCAGACTGCTCTTTCAAATAATGCATCAGCTATTGTTTTAGCTACAATCGGTGAAGGGTTTGTTGACCTTTTAACTCAAGCAAAAGATAACAATATCCCTGTAGTTCAGTTTGACAGTGGTATTTGGGCAAATGACGTTGCAGCTCTTGATGCAGCAAGTAAAAATCCCATGGTAGCTCACGTTGCAACAAGTAACTATTTGGCAGCGGGTACAGTTGCAGAGAATTTCTATGCAGCAATAAAAGAAGATATCGCAGCTGCTGACAATTACGTTATTGGTGTTATTCAGCATGACGAAACTCAAACAGGTATTGACAGAGCATCAGGCTTTATTGACAAGTTTACAGAGCTTGCAGATGCAGACGAAGCAACAAAGGGCAAATATAAAATTGAAAAAGAAGTTAAACCCGGTGATGCTGACAATGCATACAAAGCAGCTTTGGAAGCTCTTACAGAAAAGGGTGCATCTGCTATCTTTATGACAAACGAAGGTGTTGTTAAACAGGTTTACGATGCAATCGGTGCTGCAGGTACAAAATATGATGCAATTAAGTTTGCAGGTTACGACGCAGGTACAAAGCAGATTGAGTGGATGAAGAAAACGACAGGACCTAAGCTTGTAGGTGCAGTTGCTCAGGATTCTTACCAGATAGGTTATCAGGCGGTTGAGCAGGCTGTATTTGCATTAGAAGGTAAGACGATCACAGAAAAGGTTGATATTGCAGGTGCTTGGTGGGATGCAGCAAATGTTGACGAAATGATAGAAAAGAACTTAGTATATCAGGGATAATTTTTAAAACTGCGTTGCGTTTTTTATTTGACTCAAGAGCACCCTCTTAACTGGGGGTGCTTATTTTTTTTATTTATTCTTAAATTTACGGATAGTGTTTTGTGTGATATGATAAAGTAAAGCTTTAAAAAGGAGAGAGAAATATGTTTGATTTTCGCAATAAAGTTGCTGTTATAACCGGTGGAGCAGGGGAAATAGGCAAATGCATTGCAGAGCAGTTTAAAAAATCGGGTGTCACGGTTTGTATAATAGATGTAGATGATATTAGTGAAATATCAACTTCGTTGATGTGAAATAATTTCTTTTTAAATTGTGAAATAGAAAGTTTACAATTTCTGTGAAAGCAGAAACATAGAGATATTTATATTTTTGTTTTGCGTAAGAAAAGCTACCTTAACTTCTTCCTTATTTACTATCGCGTGCTCTTTAGGGTATTACTTATTACTTTCCAAGAAATCCGTACTGAATATTTTTAGGGAATAGTGAAGAGTGAATAAGTAATAAGTAAAAAATCCGTACACTATCGTGTACGGATTTTTTTTGGCACCCCCGACCGGAGTCGAACCGATGACTAACCCTTAGGAGGGGCTCGTTATATCCACTTAACTACGGGGGCATATGCACCACTACATATTTTAAACAAATTTACGTCTTTTGTCAATAGATTTAAACTAAAAAAATGATTTTTGAGATAAACTTTTTAAAAGAAACAAAAAAAGATTGATTATGTATTGAAAGTTTGATATAATTATTCTATGTAGGTTTATAACAGAATAAGGGAGAGGGCGAAATGATAAAAAAGATATTTGTTTTATGTATGGCGTTTACATTGATTTTCGGTAATGTTGCATTTGCTGATAAGGAAAAACCTGAGCTTTCGGGTAGTGCATGTGTTCTTATGGATGCAGATACAGGAAGGGTTTTATATGAAAAAAATATAGATAAAAAGGTCTACCCTGCAAGTACCACAAAAATTATGACTGCAGCTATTGTTCTTGAAAAATGCGGTGGCAAGCTTGATGAAATTGTGGTTGCAAGTGAAATTGTTAATTCTTTAGATAGCGGGGGAAGTAATATTGGAATTCTCCCTGGCGAAGAGCTTACGGTTCGCCAGCTATTATATGCTGTTTTAGTGTCATCTGCAAACGAAGCATGTGACGTATTGGCAGAATATGTGTGTAGCGGTGATATAGATGAATTTGTTAGTTTGATGAATGAAAAGGCCGAAGAGCTAGGCATGGAAAGCACTCATTTTGCAAATGCTCACGGTTTTCATAATGAAAATCATTATACTACTGCACGTGACATGGCAATAATTGCAAGATATGCAATGAAAAATGAAACTTTTCGTGAAATTGTAAAAACCGTATCTTATGAAATACCTAAAACAAATAAATATGTGGCAGATGATGGTATAAGAATACTTTCAAATACAAGTGATTTGATTAAGCCCGGATTTTCTGTATATTATAAATATGCAACAGGTATAAAAACGGGCTACACTTCACAGGCAAAAAACTGCCTTGTGGCATCTGCAACCAAAGAAGATTCCAAATCAGATACAAAAGCAGAGATTAATTTGATTGCCGCAACCTTTGGTGTTGAAGAGCCTAACGGAAAGTATAAAGATGTAAAAAATCTTTTTGAATACGGATATAACAATTATAATATGATTTCTGTTTCGATACCTGGTGAAGATGTTGGCGAAACGCCTGTGTATGCAGGACGTAAAACAGATGTTGTAACAGCTGTTATTGAATCAGAAATAAATGTTCTTTTGCCTGATACAACAAATATAAAAGAAGATATAACAAGAGAGTTTACATATAATGAAAACATAAAGGCGCCTGTTAAAAAAGGTGAGGTAATCGGCAGTGCTAAATATACTTATACTGACCCTGATACAGGTGAGAAAACAGAACTTGGAAGTGTTAATCTTGTTTCTAAAACTGATATTGAAAGAGACTTTTTTAAGCAATTGGGCGGATTTTTTAAAGCGATTTTTACAAGTTGGTTTTTTCTTGGGCCGGTTATATTTATAGTTCTTATGTTTTTTGTTTTGGCGTTTATGCGCAACAGAAGAAGAAAAAGGAGAAGAAAGTTTTTGAAATATAAAAGATACAGAAGATAGTTTTTAAATAATTAAAATTGGTTTGAAATGTTTTATGAACAGTCATAGAATAGATTTAACTAGGTTAAATCTATTCAGCTAAATTCGCTATCGCGAGCTAAATTGAGTAAACTCAGCTAAATCGCCTGTGGCAGCTAAATGTGCTTCGCACGCTTATGGCGAATTTAATTTAGCTGTTTCGAAGAAACAATTTAGCTATCGAATGAAATGAGATAATTTAGCTTTGCATGATAGTGCAAAATTTAGCTAATACGCCCTACGGCGGAGCTCCCTTTGCACAAGGGAGCCTTTGATAAGTGGCATCTAAATTGTACACTGATTCTATATTGGCATTTGAAGTTGTATTTCCGCTTTTTTATTATATAGGTTTTTAATGAATTTGAGTTTGTTTTAGTCTTTTGAAAAAGATAACACACGCTGTGGCGATATGATACAGAAAGTGTTTACGGTAATTTTATGGAGTGCCTTAACCATTATGGAATTATTTAAAAAAGGAGAAATTTATTATGAAAAGAATTGCGCAGTTTTATAAAGTAAGCTATGAACAGTTTAAAGAAGGTTTTATTGACTGCTTTGGTGATATTTCTGAGGAAGAAATAAAAAGGGCTTATGATGATTTGGTGCTTCCCAAAAGAGCTACGTCAGGCTCTGCCGGTTATGATTTTTATGCTCCAGCGGATATTACCCTTAAAAGCGGCGAGAGTATAAAAATTCCAACAGGAGTAAGAGTTAAAATTGATGACGGATGGGTTTTGAAATGCTATCCAAGAAGTGGGCTTGGATTTAAATTCAGGTTGCAACTTAATAATACAGTAGGTATTATTGACAGTGATTATTATTATTCTGATAACGAAGGGCATATTTTTGCAAAGCTTACCAATGACAGCAAGGAAAACAAGACTGTAAATGTTGAAAAAGGCAACGGATTTATGCAGGGAATATTTGTAGAATACGGAATTACATTTGATGATGATACCAAAGATGTAAGAAATGGTGGGTTTGGAAGCACAACTAAGAAATAACAGAGGTGTATAATAGTGGGAGTAAAAAATTCTCGTAATACCAAAGGAAGAATTGTTTCAGCGGCCTGGAGACTTTTTTATGAACAGGGATATGAAAATACTACAATTGAAGAAATAATAGATGAATCTCAAACTTCAAAGGGGTCATTTTATCATTATTTTGAGGGAAAAGATGCCCTCTTGGGCTCTCTTTCATATCTTTTTGATGAAAAATATGAAGAACTTAAGGCAGAGTTTAATGAAGATATGAATGCGTTTGCTAAGCTTATATTTTTAAACGAGCAGCTTTTTGATATGATTGAAAACAGTATAGATATTGATTTGCTTACAAGGCTTTATTCCACTCAGCTTACCACTAAGGGCGAAAAGCATTTGCTTGATAAAAGCCGAGTATATTATAAATTGCTTAGGGAAATTGTTACCTGCGGGCAAAACAGTGGTGAACTAAAAAAAGATATGACTGTTAAGGAAATTGTTAAGCTGTATGCCTTGTGTGAAAGAGGTATTATATACGACTGGTGTCTGGCAGGAGGGGAGTATTCTTTGAAAGATTATTCGAAAAAAATATTGCCAATGTTTTTGAACGGAATAAAATCTGTATAAAAGTCAAAAAAATAGTTTAAAATAAGTACATAAGCAGAGCGCTTTAAAACATAATTAAAATTAATTATTTAAAGAACATGGTACAGAATTCATTCTGTACCATGTTCTGTATTGCGTTCTATAAAAAAGTGTGTTATAATGTCGGCAGTAAAAAAATTAAAGGAGAGATTTTTTATGTCAAGTGCAAATTTACAGCATCTTATTGCAATGGTTATTTATATGATTGCGGTTATCGGAATTGGTATATACTTTGCAAAAAGAGCTAATAAAAATGCAGAAGCTTATTTCTTGGGTGGTCGTTCATTAGGGCCGTGGGTAGCGGCTTTCAGTGCAGAAGCATCAGATATGTCAGGTTGGCTTTTGATGGGACTTCCTGGTCTTGCTTACTGGACAGGTATTGCTGACGCAGGATGGACTGCTATCGGCCTTTTTGTTGGTACATATTTTAACTGGCTTATAGTTTCAAAAAGACTTCATAAGTATAGCGTTAAAGTTGATGCGATTACAATACCCGGTTATTTTTCAAAGCGTTTTCATGAAAAAAAGAAAATTATTCTTATAATTGCTTCAGTATTTATTATAATTTTCTTTACAGTATATGCAGGTCAGTGTCTTGCTGCCTGCGGAAAGCTGTTTATGAATATGTTTGGTCTTGGTTATCACGAAATGATGATTGCAGCAGCTATATTCGTTTTATTTTACACATTCCTTGGCGGATTTTTAGCTGAAAGTGCATCTGACTTTATGCAGGCGATTGTAATGGTTGTTGCTTTGGTTGCAATTCTTTCTCTTGCGCTTATAAGTGCGGGTGGAATAGGTGTTGTTATTGAAAATGCAAAAAGTTATGACGGTTTCTTCTCATTATTCTCAACATCTTTACCGTCTACAGAAATTGCCAATACTTTTGGCGAGGGTAAGTCATATAGTTTGCTTTCAATTTGCTCATGTCTTGCATGGGGTCTTGGATACTTTGGTATGCCTCAGGTGCTTTTGAGATTTATGGGTATCAGAGATGGTAAAGAGTTAAAGCGTTCAAGAAGAGTTGCATGTATATGGTTGTTTATCGCTATGTCAGCTGCAGTATTTATAGGTATTGTTGGAAGAAGCGTAGAAGGTTTGAATTATCTTTCAAATGCAGATGCTGAAAATATTTTCATTGATACTGCAACAAAATTCTTGCCTCCTATCCTTGCAGGTTTTGCTTGTGCAGGTATTCTGGCAGCATCTATTAGCTCATCAGACTCTTATCTTCTTATTTCTACATCAGCGCTTGCAGAAAATATTTACCATGGTATTGTAAAGCGTAATGCAAGTGATAAAGAAGTTATGTGGGTATCACGTATTTCAATGGCTATAATTGTTATTATTGCAATGGTTATTGCATGGGATTCTGAAAGTACAATTTTTGGTATAACATCATTTGCTTGGGCTGGCTTTGGTGCTACATTCGGACCTCTTATGCTGTTCTCATTGTTCTGGAAGAAAACATCATATGCAGGTGCAATTGCAGGTATGCTTTCAGGCGGTATAATGGTATTCTTCTGGGAATTGGTAATCGAGCCGTTAGGTGGTGTATGGTCAGTATACAGTTTGCTTCCAGCATTCATTGTATCATCAATTGTTATAGTGATTGTATCACTTATCGGCAAAGCTCCTTCTAAAGAAATAACAGAAGAATTTGAAGGTTTAATGGCGAAAAACTAATTTAAAGTTTTTGTAAAGAAGGACTCTCGGGTTTGAAATATATCCCGAGAGTTTTTTGCTTGGAAAAGTAAAAAGTAACAAATAAAAACTTTTTTTAAAAAAGTAAATATACAAATGTGACAATGACATAAGATGGAAAGGTATAAAAATATAAAAATATATAAAATTAGCGATTTAGCACTTTACTTTGCTAAAATATTGTGTTAGAATGAATATGTTAAAAAATTAAGGAGGTATTCTTATTATGAAAAAATTATTAGCATTATTAATGGCAGTAGTTATGGTATTTTGTTTTGCATCATGCGGTCAGGCGCCTGAAGTGGACGAACCGGTTGTATCACCTGATACACAGGCAGAGTCTGATTTAGCGTACATTAAAGACAAGGGCACATTGATTGTAGGTATTACAGAATATGAACCCATGAATTTTAAAGATGACGCAGGCGAGTGGACAGGTTTTGATACTGAGTTTGCTTTAGCTGTTGCTGAAAAGCTTGGTGTTGAGGTTGAATTTGTTGAAATTGACTGGGACGGCAAAATTATGGAGCTTGACTCAAAGTCGATTGATTGTGTATGGAACGGTATGACACTTACAGATGAAGTTAAAGCCGGTATGAGCTGCACAGATCCTTATGTTGTAAATGCGCAGGTATTGGTTATGGCAAAAGATAAGGTTGCAGATTATACTGATGTTGAATCTTTAAAAGATTTGAAGTTTGCTGCTGAATCCGGTTCTGCAGGTGCTGCTGCAATCAAGGATGTCGTTGGCGTTGAAGCTACAGAGGTTACAACTCAGGCTGATGCTTTGATGGAAGTTGCTGCAGGTTCTGTTGATGCTTGCGTAATCGATATCACAATGGCTAACGCTATGACAGGTGAGGGCACAAGCTATGCTGATCTTGCTGCAGGTCTTTCTTTAACATCTGAATTCTACGGCATTGGTTTCAGAAAGGGTTCTGACGTTACAGCAGAAGTTAATGCTATTGTGGATGAGATGATTGCCGATAATTCTCTAAAAGTTCTTGCTGAAAAATATAGCTTGACATTGGCAGAGTAATTTTTTGGTCAGATAGAGTAATGGCAGAAAGTCCCGATATAAGGGGCTTTCTGCTTTTGTCGTAATTCGGGGGTGCTTTATTTTTTATGTTTTGGAATGTTTCTTTGTCCTTGTTGGAAGGTTTTGGTGTTACTATTAAGATTTTTGCGTTTACACTTTTGTTTGCGCTTCCTTTGGGATTAATAATGAGTTTTGGCTCGATGAGTAAATTTAAGCCTCTTAAATATTTAGTTAAAGTATTTGTGTGGATTATAAGAGGAACACCACTTATGTTGCAGCTTATATCTATATATTTTGTTCCTGGTCTTATAGGTGTCTGGGCAAGTAAAACAGGTGTGTCCAATGCTTTTATTGACTGGCTTGCATCCTGGACTGTACCTGAAAGATTTATGGCTGTTATGGTGTCTTTTGTTATAAATTACGCCTGCTATTTTTCAGAAATATATAGAGGCGGAATTGAAAGTATGTCAAAGGGGCAGTACGAAGCAGGGCAGGTTCTTGGTATGACTAAAACTCAGGTATTCTTTAAAATTATTTTGTTCCAGGTTATAAAAAAGATTGTACCTCCAATGAGTAATGAAATAATTACCTTGGTTAAAGATACTTCTCTTGCAAGAATCATTGCAGTATATGAAATTATCTGGGCAGCGCAGAAATTTGCAAAAACTGACGGCCTTATTTGGCCCTTGTTTTACACCGGTGCGTTTTATTTGATATTCTGCGGTGTCTTAACACTTTTGTTTGGATACATAGAAAAGAAAATGAATTATTACAGGGGTTAGGCGATATGGCAATTTTAGAAGTAAACAATATATATAAAAGTTTTGGCAAGGTTGATGTTTTAAAAGGATTAGATTTTTCTATGGAAAAAGGTGAAGTTATTTCCATAATAGGCTCTTCAGGCAGTGGAAAAACTACTCTTTTGCGTTGTATTGGTTTTTTGGAAAAAGCGGATGCAGGCATTATTAAAGTAGATGGTAACGTAATTTTTGATGCAAATGAAAAAAAGAGAGCATCAGCTAAAAGTATGCGTGAAATGCAGTCTAACTTTGGATTTGTGTTTCAGCAGTTTAATCTGTTTCCACAGTATAATGTGCTTGAAAATGTTACTTTGGCACCAAAGCTTATAGCAAAAGAAAAACCGGAGTTTAAAACAAATAAAAAGCATATTTATGAAAAGATAGATGAAGAAGCAATTAAACTATTGGAAAAAAGCGGGCTTGGGGATAAGCTTAAAAATTATCCTTGTGAATTATCAGGCGGTCAGCAGCAGAGAGTTGCAATAGCAAGAGCGCTTGCACTAAAGCCCCATATTATGCTTTTTGATGAACCTACATCAGCTCTTGACCCTGAGCTTACAAACGAGGTTTTAAAAGTTATAAAATCTTTGGCTGACGAAGATATGACCATGCTGATTGTTACTCATGAAATGCTTTTTGCAAAGAATATTTCAGACAGAGTAATATTTATGGATAAAGGCGTTATTGCAGAGCAGGGGGCTCCGACTGAGATTTTTTCAAATCCCAAAACAGAGAGATTAAAGGCATTTCTTCAAAATACATCAATATAAAACAAAAAAGAAACAGTTTTAAAACTGTTTCTTTTTTGTTTTATTTATAAATTAAATTATGCTTTTAACAAGGTCATTCATATTATACATTTTTGCAGGCTTTCCATGAAGGAAAATAGCCGCTTTAACTGCACCAACTGCGAAAACCTCTTTTGATGCTGCATGGTGCTTAAGTTCGATGGTTTCATCGTTACCGGCAAAAATTACCTCGTGTTCACCAACGATTGTGCCACCCCTTACAGCGTGAAGTCCAATTTCTGTTTTACTTCTCTTTTTTCTTGAAGAATGACGGTCATAAATGTATTCAGGTTTATTTTCCAAAATCTCGCTTATGCCATCAGCAATTGCAAGGGCTGTGCCGCTTGGTGCATCAATTTTCTGATTGTGATGCTTTTCTATTATTTCAATATCAAAGCTGCCTTCCAAAAGCTTTGCGGCGCGTTTTGCTAAATCTATAATAAGGTTTATTCCAAGGCTCATATTGGCGCTAAAAAACAGAGGAATATCATTTGAAACTTCATTCATTAAAAATTTCTGTGCTACACTTAAACCCGTTGTTGCAATAACTACGCCTGTTTTTGTCTTCTTTGCATAGGTAAGTAAGTCTTCAAGACAGTCGGGATGAGAAAAATCAATTATAACATCAGCCTTTTCCTTTATATCGAAAGGAGTTGCATAAACGGGATAGTTATTCATAGCATTTGTGTTTATATCTATACCGGCAACTATGCAGGCACTTTCATTTTCGCTTACTATACGACTAATAACACGACCCATTTTACCATTACAACCGCTTAAAATAATCTTTGTCATTTGTATCAATCCTTTTAAATTAATCTACAACCTTAAGACCATAATCAATAAGTGACTGACGTACCTTAACGGCATTTGCATCTTCGAGGTCACAAAGAGGCATTCTTAAGTTGCCCACATTCATACCAAGCATATTCATAGCATTTTTAACGGGAATGGGATTAACCTCTATAAATAATTTGTCACACAAATCAATCATACCAAGCTGAAGGTCCATAGCCTTTTTAACATCGCCTGCAAGGTAAGAAGCGCATAAATCGTGAACTTCTTCAGGAATGATGTTTGCAGCAACTGAAATAACACCAATACCGCCTAAAGACATTGCAGGAACAATCATGTCGTCGTTACCTGAATAGATTGAAAGCTCAGGAACGGAAGCTGCAACGTGTGCAAGGTAAGATATATCCCCGCTTGCTTCTTTGATACCCACAATGTTGTCAATCTCAGCAAGCTTTTTTAATGTGTCAATTGAAAAGCTTAGTTTTGTTCTGCCGGGAACATTATAAAGGATAATCGGCACATTAACGCTTTCAGCAATTGCCTTATAATGAAGGTAAAGACCTTTCTGACTTGCTTTATTGTAGTAGGGAGTAACAACTAAAAGGCCATCAACACCTGCCTGTTCGCAGAACTGACAAAGTTCAATTGCATGCGGTGTATCGTTAGAACCGGCGCCTGCAACAACGGGTACTCTGCCGGCAACTTTTTTTACTGTATATTCAACTGCAGCCTTATGTTCTGGGTCAGGCATGGTAGATGCCTCACCGGTAGTTCCGCAAATAACTATACAGTCGGTCTTATGCGTTATATGATATTCAATAAGCTCACCAAGTTTATCAAAATCAACTCCGTGTTTTGTAAATGGCGTTACAATTGCAACACCTGAGCCTGTAAAAACTATGGGCTTCTTTGTCATAACAATCTCTCCTTTACAGTTTGTTTGAATATTTATTGTAATATATAATATGCATGTAATTAATTTATTGTAATAGCAAAAATTCTATTTTTATTTAAATTAAATAATTTGAAAAATCATTTCAAGTGTTAATCAAGATAACCCTTTGCAGCAAGTAATTCAGCCATTAAAACAGCACCGCCGGCAGCACCGCGAAGTGTGTTATGAGAAAGACATACAAACTTAATGTCGTAAACTTTATCTTCTCTTAATCTGCCTACAGATACAGCCATACCATTTTCTAAATTGCGATCAAGCTTTGCCTGAGGGCGGTTATCTTCTTCAAAATAGTGTAAGAACTGCTTTGGTGCAGAGGGAAGCTCAAGCGCCTGAGGCTCGCCTGAAAATGTTGCCCAATCAGCTTTTATCTGCTCAATTGTAGGTTTGTTTTCAAAACGCACAAATACAGCTGCAGTATGACCATCAGAAACGGGAACTCTTAAACACTGTGCTGTAATGGGGGGATTTGTAGCATCAACAATTCTGTTACCTTCAACCTTACCCCAGATTTTCATAGGCTCAACTTCGCTCTTTTCTTCTTCACCGCCGATATAGGGAATTACGTTATCAATAATCTCAGGGAATGTTTCAAATGTTTTTCCAGCACCGGAGATTGCCTGATATGTGCAGGCAACAACTTCTTTGATGCCATATTTCATCAATGGATGAAGAGCGGGAACATAGCTCTGAAGAGAACAATTTGACTTAACTGCCACAAATCCTCTTTTTGTTCCAAGCCTATTTCTTTGTGCATTTATAATCTCAGAGTGCTCGGGATTGATTTCAGGCACAATCATAGGTACATCGGGGGTGTGTCTGTGTGCAGAGTTATTTGAAATAACAGGGCACTCAAGCTTTGCATAAGCTTCTTCCAAAGCACGGATTTCATCTTTTTTCATATCAACGGCACAAAAAACAAAATCAACACTTGAAGCGATTTTTTCTTTATCTGCTGTTGCATCGTAAATTACCATATCGGCAATATCTTTAGGAATGGGATTTGCCATTGCCCATCTTGAGCCTACAGCTTCTTTATAAGTTTTTCCTGCACTTCTTGCAGAAGCTGCCAAAGCAACTACTTTAAACCATGGGTGACCATCAAGAAGTGTAATAAATCTCTGACCTACCATACCTGTTGCGCCAACAACGGCAACTTTAAAATTTTCTTTCATAACATAAAACCTCCGAAAAAATATTTGTTTAAGCCTATTTTAATCCTATGTGGTTTGATTCTTAACGACTTAGATCAGCCGGACATTAAAAAAACAACGCACTATTCTAAATAATAAATTTTAGAAAGCCGTTGCATTTCTTTTGTTAGTCTACAGCAAATTTTGTATACATAAAACGCAATAGCTCTCCACTGCAACACTGAAGATAAAAATTCTAAAAGAATAAGCACTCCACAACTTACGCAGTGACAGACGCACAGCTATTAACCAATGCATCCAGATACAAAATCTGCGGAGAATTTTGTTCTTCGGCGATTGTTCCTTTCATGCAGCGTAAAACGGCTCCGCAACCTGATACTGCATTACTGATAAAAACCGCACCTCTATCTGTTTATATGATACCATTAAATTCCCTTTGTGTCAAACATTTTTTTTGTTAAAACACACCTTTTTTTTGAAAAAAATACACTCATACATATATAGTATCAAAATTAACAAAAAAAACTTTAATACAGGTGTATATACAGTATAAATAAGACAAATACGGCAGATAATATGGAAAAAAGGAGTGTGTTGTATGCATGAAATAAAATATAAAAGATTAAAACGCTCAACAATTAAATTTTTAAATCCGCCTTTTATTGAAAGCAGTGTTGCAATCGCTGGTGTAAAAGAAGGATTAGGACCTTTAAAAGAGCGGTTTGACAAAATTGTACAAGATGATTTGTGCGGAGAAAAAACATGGGAAAAAGCAGAAAGTAAATTTCAGAAAATGGCACTTTCAACACTTATTAAAAAAGCGGGAATAACGGAAAAAGACATTGATTGTATTTTTGCAGGTGACCTTTTAAATCAGTGCACAGGAAGTCACTATGCACAAAAAGATGTTCCCATTTCATTTTTTGGGCTTTACGGAGCCTGTTCAACAATGGCAGAGAGCCTTATTCTTGCGGCTATGAGCGTTGACGGAGGTTTTGCAAAAAGATGTGTTGCCATGACATCAAGCCATTTTTGCTCCTCAGAAAAGCAATATCGTTTTCCACTTGAATACGGTGGTCAAAGACCTCCTACATCGCAGTGGACAGTTACTGGGGCAGGGGCTGCGTTAGTGTCAAAATGCGGTATTGGCAATTGTATAACATATGCAACAGCAGGAAAGATTATTGACCTTGGTATCAATGATGCAAATAATATGGGTGCGGCAATGGCACCTGCGGCAGCAGACACCATTGTAACTCATTTTGAAGAAACGGGGCTAGGGCCTGAATATTACGACCTTATTTTAACCGGTGATTTAGCTGATGTAGGCGGCAAAATAACAAAAGAGCTTGTTTTGCGCGCGGGATACGATATATCAAAAAGATACAATGATTGCGGAAAAATGATTTATTACAAAGAAAAACAGGATGTTCATAGTGGGGGAAGTGGTTGCGGATGCAGTGCAGTTGTGCTTTGTTCAGACATTCTTTCAAAAATGAATAAAGGAGAATTGAAACGTGTTCTTTTTGTTGGTACGGGGGCACTTATGAGTCCGCTTAATCTTATGCAGGGCGAAAGCATACCGGGAATTGCTCATGCGGTGTCAATAGAAAGACTTAAATAAAAAAAGAAAGTGCGGTGAAAATTTTGGATTTTTTAATGTATATAAAAGCTTTTGTTGTGGGTGGTATTATTTGCAGTATAGGTCAGATTTTAATAGATAAAACAAAGCTTACACCCGCAAGAATTCTTGTTTCATTTGTTATAGCCGGAGTGGTGCTTACGGTTTTCGGAATATATGAGCGTATTGTTGATTTTGCCGGAGCGGGCGCAACCGTACCTATCATAGGCTTTGGCTATACACTTGCAAATGGTGTAATAAAAGAAGTTTCGGAAAATGGGTTTATCGGTATATTTACAGGAGGCGTAAAAGCTGCTGCCGGCGGAATTGCTGCAAGTGTAATTTTCGGCTACCTTATTGCTCTTGTTTTCAGCCCGAAAACGAAAAGCAAGAAAAAATAGAATTGGAAAACCTTCGGCATTTTATGAGCTGCACCATTTTGCAAAGATACAACAAAAACACCCTTATGGTAGTAAATATTAAATTTTAAGCAACACGCTGACATCACTTTTCAAGTGGTGTCAGTTTTGTTTATAGTTATATTCTTTCATTGTTATAAAAATGGATATATGTATCATACCATTAAAAAAAGTCAATGCTTGACGGCTAAAAAAATATAGGATATAATTAATGTTGTCGAATGTTTTTGTAAGTGAAATTATCAGCAGTGAATAAAGCTGAAAAGGTGGATTTTTATGAAAATAAATTTTGACAGGAACGCACTTAAAATACTTGCGATTATTGCTATGACGATAGATCATATTGCTGCGTCTTTTTTTAAAGATGCAGGATATATTTATCTTCTAATGCGTAGCATTGGTGCAATAACCTTCCCTGTGATGGCTTTGATGATTGGGCAGGGATATAAAAAGTGCAGAAGTATAAAAAAATATAAAACAAGGCTTTTTGTTTTTGCGATTGTAAGTGTTATACCATTTGCGTTGGCTTTTGGATGGCATACGTATGGATTGAACGTGGGATTTACAATGCTTTTCGGTTTGTATATGATTGAAGTGTATGACAAAGTTGAAAACAATGGTTTAAAATGGTTTTTAATTGTGTTGCTTTGTGTATTAAGTTTTTGGTTTGACTGGGGTTTTTTTGGAAGCGGACTTATTTTGTTTTTATATATTGCAGACGGTAACAGGAGAAATATTATTTCGGCCTTAATTGCGACTGTAATATTATTTGTTTTAAGAAATCAGATTTCTGTTTTTGCCGGATACGGCAGATTAATACCATTGAAAACCATAATAACTTCAAATGCATTTTTAAGATTTATCGGATTTGTACCGGCAGGGTGGATTATTTTTAATTATAATGGAATGGAGAAAAAATCTATGAAGTATCTTTACTATATTTATTATCCTCTCCATCTTATGATTTTGGGTATGATAATTCGCTTAGTCTGACAGAAGCTATACGAACCTGATTTTAAGTGCCGAATTTTCGCATTTTAAGGCAGGTTCGGATAACTTTTGTCTGGCTAGCATAATAAAATGCTTTACTTTTTAAGTAAAATATTATATAATATGAAATAGGATTTATATGTGAAATAGGCGGGGTGTCAGTGATGGTTAAATCAATTAAATATATAAAACTTGTATTGTATATTCTCTGCTTTTCGTCTTTAGCGTTGCCTATGAATTACAGCGGTCATAGCGGGCAGTGGGTATTCGGAATAAATTATATTGTGGATTTGTTTAATATAGGTCCCGAGAATGAAGAACTGTATTGGTTTTTATATTATTTTGGGTTGTTTATTCTTCCAGTAGTTGCTGAGATTCTTTTTTGGACTTTTTCAAAAAGGGGAATTGTATCTGATATTTTTGACATTTTGATTGGAACAGCATGTGCGTCTTTGATGTTTTGTTTTTTTATCAGCTTCAGAAAAAGTCCTGCAGGAATTATGGCGGTAATTGTTTTGCAGATTTTGATAGTTACAATGGGATGTGTAGGTCTTATTACAAAAATATTTTCTCAGCGTTCATTTGAGAATTTAATTTTAAATAAATTTGAAAAATCAAGAAAAAAATGTAATTTTTGCGGAAAAATTATTAAGCAGGATAAAGTTTGCTCATGCAAAAAGTTGGATAAAAAAAACAAAAACAGCGTTCGAAATATAAAAATGTCTGATTCAATTGATATTGATTTATAAAACAAAAAAGTTATTTTAAATTTGTGAGGTACACATTATGTGGAATTGTCCTGTATGCGGAAGTGAAAATCAAGGCAATTTTTGCGGTGAATGCGGAAGAGCAAAAAGTGGTGATGCTCAGGAGACAATCAGGATTAAAAAAGTTGAAACTGCAAATTTTGATGGTGGAGTTACTGTAAAATACAAGGTGGACAGTCAGCCGATTATGGAAAAAAATCAGGAGAAGAAAAAGATTAATAAAGCGGTTGTCGCGGTATCTATTGCGGTAGGAGTAATTGTGATTTCTGTTATATGCCTGTTCGGTTATTATTTGGGAGCTGGTGCGGATATGCGTAGCGGAAATTATGATGTAGCTGCAAAAAAATATCGTACAATAGGTTTTTTCGGTAATAGCAGTGAAATGGCTGATAAAGCTATATTTGAAAAAGGAAAAATGTTATTTGATGCCGGCTCATTTAGAGAAGCCAAAAAAGAGTTTGAGTCGATTGAGAATTTTGACGGTGTTGCAGAAATGATGTTCAAATGTGAAGTTGAATTGCTTTTGCAATATAAAGACACTGGCGATTTTGAATCCGCTGCAGAACTGGTGGCGCAGATGCCGGAAAGCCGAAAAAGTGGAAAAGATGAGATAAAGCAAATAGAGATTTGGTGCAATTATGCGCATGCTGAAAGCATATTAGAAAAAGAGCCTGAAAAAGCTCGAGAATTGCTTGAAAAAATTGACCCTGAATATGAAAATACAAAGCAGTTAATTTTAGAGTGCACGTATCTTCTTGCAAAGTCTTATGAGGCGGACGGAGAGTTTGACAAGGCAAAGAAAGAGTTTAAAAACTGCATTGGATATAAAGACAGTCAACTTCTTTTAAATTCTGTGGATACAAGTATACTTGCATCTGCGGTAAAGGCTTATGATACCGGAGATTATGAAAAATGTAAAAGTCTTATTGAACAGTGTGAAAATTTAAATGAAGACGATTTAAAAAAAGCGGACGCGTATAAGCTATTTTTAAGTTATAAGACTGATATTTATCAGAGACCTGCAGTAAACAGCAGACTATTTTCATATCTTGGTTTGTATACAGATGCTCGAAAAATAGTGCTTGAAGACAGTAGCGTTATGGCTGATTTTATGGAGGGTAGCTGGCAGGAAAATGGGATTGCTGTATTTTCAGTATCGAATAATTTTAATGTATCAAATTCGATTTTTTCGTTTATGCCTGATGGTGTATACAGCTATAATGGAGATTCTTTAATTATAAATTCTGCAAAAGTTGTTTATGACATTGAAATTATAAATGAAAGCAAAATTAAAGTTTATTTTGCCGATAATAGCGGTGAGCATATATTATTGAGATTTTAAGGAGGCGAAAGGCTTGGAAAGATGTACTAAGTGTGGGCAGATTAATTTAGCAAACGCATCTGTGTGTTCACAGTGCGGAGCTAAACTTAATGAAAATCCGAGTATAGAGGAACTTAAAAACTTTAGCGCTCAAAAACTTAATATAAATCAGGATTATTTTTCAAAATCAGCAGAATTTGACTGCGACAAATTTAAAAATGCTGCCTTTTTCGGCAAAGAAAATTCAGTTGAAAAGAATGAAGAAACAGTGGCAGCAAATAAAGAAACGTTTACTTACAGAAATGAAAATCAGAGTCGTAATGTTCCTGAAAGAATACATTTACAAGATTTAAGCAAGAAAAGTGAAAAAAAAGTTGTTAATAATGTGTCCTTTGAGGATGAGTTTGATATGTGTGATATGCCACCTGTTACTTATGCAGATAATGCGCGTGTGATACCGCCTGAAGACAAAACTTCACTGCGCAATACTGCTCTTCTGGCAGTTGTTTTGGCAATTCTTGTTGACGCAATACTGATTATTTGTTTGTTGACATATTTTAAAGGATTTGCACAAAAAATTGTAGATGTGGATTATAATATATCAGGTAAAACGGGAAGTGTAATTTCGAATGATTATGTTTATGTAAATGGTCATTATGTAAGGTTATAAGGCTTTTCAGGGGAGGATAAACTGTGAACGATATTCAGGAAAATATAAAGATTGATGAGAAAGAAAATGAAAAAAGGTCATCAGATTTGGACGATTTTTACCGCGGTGCTTATAGACGTGGTGCAAGAAGAAAAACAAAGGGTACTGCAAGCTTGGTTATAACGATTATTTTGCTTTCTGTTATTGTGTTGGTTGGATTATTGTTTGTTGTTGGAACTTTTGTTCCGGTTGATTTAATTAAAATGCCTGTAAAGAATTTTAATACTGTTAAAAGCGAAAATGTTCAGTCAAAAGCAGATAATGCAAAAGGTTTTACGGCTGTAACAGACAAATTTGAAATATTAACACCTGAAACATTACTTGCAGACAGTGAAGAGTTTTTGTTTGCGGACGGAATAATTAGTTATTCTGTTATTGATTTGAACCAAGACGGTGAAGATGAGCTTTTGATGATTAGCTCAGATGCATATTCCATGCCGCTAATTTCCGTTTTTGAAAATCAGGAGGGTGAAATCAAAAGAAATGCTTATTACAGTTATACAGGAGCTTTAGTCGAAAAAAATGAAAATGCAAAGAGCGAGATTTATATATCCAATGCAGATGGAAAGAGTTATCTTTGTATTGAGAAATATTGTATGGATGATTTTTCTTGGCAGATAGAAGTTTTAAGTTATGACGGAATCTTAGAAAGAGTATTAAAATATTCTCTTAAAGAGTCAGAAGAATTAAGTGAAGATGAAAAGACTGAGCTTTCAAACTGTATGATAGGTTATACATCATCGGACTACTCTGAAGGTAGTGAACTTAAAATGAACGGAGATACAGAAGGAAAAATATTACTTTGCAGTTTTGAAAGTGTTGGCGGGAAGCTTGAAGTGCATATGAATTAAAAAGTGAAACGGGCAAAACGTGATTTAATTTGTTTTGCCTGTTTTTTTTATGTGTTTGTTTTTACGGGGAATATTACTTGTTCTTGCACTCGATACCTTTCCTTTGCCGAACTTTTTATTTATTTGAGTAACTGTTTTTGCAAGGGTTTCGTGTTTTTTGTGACTTTCATTATCTTCATCAAATATACTTAACTGAATTTCTGAGTCTAAACTGCATAATGCACCTGCTGTAACAGTAAGTGCGCATATTGGCTTTTGTAAAATGTCGGATGTATTAACTATGTCCATTGCAGAATTGTATAATTCAACTGCTGATAGGGTGGGTTGTGTTAAAGGTGACTGACGATTTACGGTTTTAAAATTGTTGTACTTTGCGCTGACTTGCAAATTACCTGCTTTAAATCCTTGTTTTATAAGTCTTGCAGAAATAGTTTCGCAAAGATACATTATACCGGACTTTATTTCATCAGATTCAGTCAGGTCGTGTGAAAATGTTGTTCCGTTTCCGACTGATTTTATTTCCGGCCTATGATAATAATCCAACACCGGAGCATTATCAGCACCTGAAGCGTATTCATAAAGCATAGAGCCATGCTTTCCGAGAAGGTCGATAAGCATTTGCTTATCGCTGGCTGCAATATCTCCAATTGTTTTTATGCCTATTGAGTTTAGTTTTGCAAGAACACTGTTACCGACATAAAGCAAATCACTTGCAGGAAGAGGATAGACTATTTGCTTAAAATTTTCTTTGGAAATTACTGTGGTCGCATCAGGTTTTTTATAGTCGCTGCCAAGCTTCGCAAAAACTTTGTTGAACGAGACTCCGACAGAAACAGTAAGATTAAAGTCTTTTTTTATTGTTTCCCTTATTGTATCTGCAATTTTTTTCCCATCGTCAAAAAGCATTTTGCTGTTTGTAACATCAAGCCATGATTCATCAATTCCAAAAGGCTCAACCTGATTTGTAAACCTTAGATACACCTCGTTTATTTTTTTTGAATAATAGCTGTAAAGCTCGTGATGTGGAGACAATAAAATCAAATTGGGACATTTCTTTTTTGCCTGCCATATTGTTTCTGCGGTTTTTATATTGTATGATTTTGCAATTTCGTTTTTTGCAAGTATAATTCCGTGTCTGTTTTCAGGATTACCGCAAACAGCAACTGGTTTATCTGCCAGTTCGGGATAAGAAAGAAGCTCTACGGAGGCAAAAAATCCGTTTAAATCGCAATGAAGTATAGTCTTGTCCATTATTAGAGCTCCTTTCTTTCAAATATACAGATTTGTATAATTTCTCTTAAGATAAAATCAGATTCGTATATATCTGTAATGCTATAGCGTTGTATTTTTTAGCTTATCCATATATGTTTGCAAAATAACTGCCGCTGCTACAGTATCAATAACATTTTTTCTTTTTTCTCTTCTAGTATTTGTTTCATTTAAAGTGTGGATTGCGCTTACGGTAGATAGCCTTTCATCGCAAAAATCAATTTTTCCTGAATATATTTCCTTTAGTTTATCTGCAAATTTCAGCGTTGCGTCACCGCGAAAACCAACTGTGCCATCCATATTTTTGGGCATTCCTATCACTATTGTAGCCGGATTATAATATTTAATCAGTTCATTTAATCTTGTAAATAATACATTTTTATTTTTGTTTTTTATAGTTTCAACGCCTTGAGCGGTTATTCCAAGTAAATCAGATACAGCAATACCCACTCTTGCATCGCCGTAATCAATACACATAATTCTGTCGTAAGGCATATAAAAACTCCTTCCATGAAAATTTAAAATATATAATGATTATAAAACAGTTGTGCGTTTTTGTCAACATGGGTTTATTTGAAAAAAACGCAGAAAAATTCTGCGTTTTTTCATATATTAATTTTTATCGGTGTTTTATTCATTAAGTTGATAGGAAAGGGTCATCAATGAGTCGGTCAAATGCACGTTTTCTACAAAAACATTATCGGGCACTTCCAAATCCATATGTGAAAAATTCCATAATCCATATACTCCATATGATACCACTAAATCCGCAACTTTTTGGGTATATTGCCGAGGAAGAGTAAGTATTGCAATTTTAACATTATTCCTGTCAAGATACTCACCAAGTGTTTCCATAGGCAACACTTCAACATCATTGATTTTTGTTCCGATTTTTGATTTATCAACATCAAAAATTGCTGTAAGGCTAAAACCGCGTCTAGAAAATCCTGCATGATTTGCCAGAGCGTGGCCTAAGTTACCAGCACCTACTATAATTATATTCTGTTTTTTGTTAACACCTAAAATTAAACCTATTTGCTGATGAAGCTCGGGTACGTTGTATCCGTAACCTTGTTGACCAAAGCCACCGAAACAGTTGAGGTCCTGACGTATCTGAGATGCTGTAACGTTCATTTTTTCTGAAAGTTCTTTGGAAGAAATTCTTGTTATATTCTGGTTTAAAAGCTCACCAAGATATCTGTAATAACGAGGTAATCTTCTTATAACAACCAAAGATATTTTTTTATCCATTTATATATGCTCCTTTTATAATAGAAGAAAACACAAGGTTCTTCTTGTATCTGATATTAATTTTAACATAAAAAATATCAAAAATCAACCATAGTAAAAAATTAATATTAAAAAATGTTGAAAAAGCTCAAAATTTAAATTTGGTTGACATTAAAACACAATTTGTTTTGTAAATAAGTTAAAAAGCCAAACCGGTTTGTAACTTTAATTTGTGTTTAAGGTTATATTGAGAATGTTTTTAGTTACAGAAAGTCCAACTTCTTTGGTTGTTACTCCATAATTTGTTGATTTTTATTTAAAAATATGATACAATCTTTTATGGATAAAAAACGAAAGGAAAATGCTTGATTTTAAAGCATATAGGTATACAGTATGGCATTGATATCTGTAAGTAATCTTGAAAAATATTTTGCAGATGAGCTTCTTTTTTCAGATGTATCATTTATGATAGAAGAAAATGAAAAAATAGGTTTTGTTGGTGTTAATGGTGCAGGTAAAACATCTCTTTTTAAAATGATTATGGAGCAAATGTCATATGATAGTGGTAAAATAATCAAAAATAAAAACTTAAAAATCGGATATGTTAAACAGCATATGGATTTTGTAAGTGAAAATACTGTTATTGAAGAGCTGATGGAAGTTTACAGTGACGTTATTGATGCAGAAAAAGAACTTGAAGAAATTGCACGCAAAATAGAAAACAATGAGGGCGATATTGAACAGCTTATTAACAGACAGCATTATTTAAACGAGTGTTTTGAAAGTCGTGGCGGATATATGTATAAAAATATTGCCACAGGAAGCCTTACAGGGCTTGGATTTACGCCTGAACAGTTTAATACACCTTTTGAAAAACTTTCCGGTGGGCAAAAGACAAGAGTTATGCTTTGTAAAATACTTTTATCGGGGGCAAATCTTCTTTTGCTTGACGAGCCTACAAACCATCTTGATATAAATGCTGTAACCTGGCTTGAAAATTTTTTAAAAGACTATAAAGGAGCAATGGTAATAGTCAGCCATGACAGATATTTTCTTGACAAAGTAACAAATAAAACTTTTGAACTTGAAAATTGTAAACTGACTGTTTATAACGGAAATTATACAAGGTATTTGAAATTAAAGGAAGAACAGAAAAAGGTTTTAGAAAGAAAGTACATTAACACAAAAAAAGAAATTGAAAGAATAGAAAGAATTATTGAACAGCAAAAACGCTGGAATAGAGAAAAAAATATAAAAACTGCAGAAAGTAAGCAGAAAATTGTGGACCGCCTTTTTGAAGAATTGGTAAAGCCGGATTCTGAGCTTGATAAAATAAAACCTGAATTTCATGTGGATATTGTTTCAGGTAATGATTGCCTTTTGTGCGAAAATTTGTGTATGGCTTTTGGTATAAATAAAATTTTTGAAAATGTAAGCATAGATATAAAAAGGGGAGAAAAGGTTTTCCTTTTGGGTGAAAACGGATGCGGTAAAACCACGCTTTTTAAAATTCTTACAGGGCAGTTAAAAGCATTGGCAGGAAGTTTTAAGACAGGCACCAATGTGCAGATTGGATATTACGAGCAGGCTCAGGAAAATCTTGATTATTCAAAAACTGTTTTTGATGAAATTTATGACGCATATCCGAAAATGACTGTAACTGAAATAAGAAACAGTCTTGCGGCATTTTTGTTTAAAGGGGATGATGTATTTAAGCCGATTTCAGCACTTTCGGGTGGTGAAAGAGCAAAGGTATCGCTTTTGAAGCTTATGCTTTCGGGGGCAAATTTTTTGTTGCTTGACGAGCCTACGAATCATCTTGATATAACATCACGCGAGGCACTGGAGGAGGCTTTAATTAATTACGAAGGTACTGTTTTTGCCGTATCTCATGACAGATATTTTATAAACAAGCTTGCAAACCGAATTTGTTATATGACGTCATCCGGCCTTGCGGATTATAGAGGTGATTACGATTATTTTCTTGAAAAACATATAGTCACTCAGCCTGAGAAAAAAACAAAGGAAGATAACCGCAACGAATATAAAGAGCAAAAAGCAAAAGAAGCGGCGGCAAGAAAACGAAATAACCGTATGGAAAAAATAGAAAAAGAATTAGAAGAGATTGAAGAGGAATTAAATGAAAAGCAAGAGCTTTTAAATTTACCTGAGTATGCTACAGATTATTTAAAAGCAAGTGAAATAATGGAACAAATAAATGAAATAAACGAAAAAATTCTTGCGTTATACGAAGAGTATGAAACTTTATCAGAGGATGCTTAAAGGCATCCTCTGAATTATTTTTTGGAAAAAGCAAACCTGAATATTTTGCATAAAAGATATACAATAAGATTTAAAACAATAACACTTGCGCCGGGAGGGGTGTTAATCATAAAGGAAACAATAAAGCCAGTTATAAAGCATAAAGCACCGATTATAGCTGAAATAACAGTTGCTTTTTTAAAACCCTTTGCAAGGCTCATTGCCGAAAGAGGAGGAAAAATTATAAGGCCAGTTATCAGCATTGTTCCCATAATTCTCATACCAAAAGAGATAATTAATGCGCAAAGAACGGCTAAAATTGTGTTGAATAACGATATATTAGTGCCGGTTGCTTTTGCAAAATTTTCATCAAAAGTGATTGAAAATATATGGTTATAAAACAGTATATAAACGCCTGTTATAAGAATAAAAAGTATGATGCTGATAATAAGATATTCCGGCTTTACGGAAACCACACTTCCGAATAAATAGCTTTCAATATCTACATTTGAGCCTTTTGATAATGAGTTTGCCACAACACCGATTGCAAGGCAACTAACGGAAATCAGTGCAATGGCAGAGTCTCCTTTAAGATGACCTTTTTCGCTTAACTTAAGAAGAAAAATTGCCGCTAAAATAATTACTGGTATTGCTAAAGTCATAGGAGCTATATTAAAAATTATTGCTATAGATAATGCACCGAAGCCAACATGAGAAAGCCCGTCACCAATCATAGAGTATCTTTTTAATACAAGACAAATACCTATAAGGGAGGCACAAATTGCTATAAGTACACCTACAATAAGAGCACGGGAAGAAAAATTATAGGAAAAAATTTTAACTATTGTTTCAATCATTTTCTTTGCCCTCCAAAAAATGCTTTCCGATGTTTGTGTTTAAATATTCTTCAGTTGTGCCGAAAAATTCTGCAGAGTGATTTAAATGAAGAATTTTTTTTGCGTATTTAACAGCTGTTGAAATATCGTGAGAAACCATTATTATGCTTATATTAAGTTCTTTATTAAGCTTTGATATAAGCTGATAAAATTCATTTGTTACAATTGGGTCAAGCCCAGTTACCGGCTCGTCTAAAACTAAAAGCTTTTCACCTGCGCAAAGTGCCCTTGATAATAAAACTCTTTGTTTTTGACCGCCTGAAAGCTCTGAAAACGGATGACTTTTAAATTCTGACATGCCTATTATTTCAAGATTTTTTTCTGCAAGATTTTTTAGCCTTTTTGTGTAAAACGGAAAGAAACCTTTTTTTGAAAGACAACCTGATAAAACAACTTCAAATACTGTAGCAGGAAAGTCTGCATTTGTATTGCTTTGTTGTGGCAGATATCCTATTTGACTGTGCTTTATATTAAGATAATGTAAGTGGCCTGATTTAAAGGGGATAATGCCGACCAATGTTTTAACAAGTGTTGATTTGCCACTTCCGTTTTCACCCACTATGCATATATAATCGCCATTATTAATTTCAAAGGTTACATCCTTTAAAACTGTTTTGTTCTCGTAAGCTACTGAAAGATTTTTACAAGTGATTAGCTGATTCATTTGTTTTCCTCCGTATCATTACATTCCGATTTTTAAGTTTTCTAAATTTTTTCTCATAAGTGAAACATATGTTTCTCCATTGTTAAAATCATCTGTAGATATGTTGTGGCAGCTGTGTAAAAGAAGGGGAGTGGCTCCGGTTTCATTCGCAATTGTCTGTGCTACTGTAGGAATAATAAGTTCTTCATAAAAAACTGCATTTATATTCTCTGATTTTATAATATCTATCAATTCAGCTATTTTTCCCGGGGATGGCTCGTTTTGCACAGAACAGTTATCATATGCTGCTTCATATTCAAGATTATATCGTTTTGCAAAATAATACATTGCAAATTTGCCGCCGAAAATCAGCTTTTTGTTTTTGCAAGTTTCAAAAAAAGAAACAAAATCATTATTAAGGCTGTCAAGCTCATTTAAAAGTTTGGTTGCATTTTCTGCGTAGTAGACTTCGTTTTTAGGGTCTTTTGCTATAAATGAATCCAATATGGTTTTTACCATTATTTTTGCATTTAAAGGGTCAGTCCATATATGTGGGTCGTACACAGAATGAGCGTATTCGTCAAAGTGTTCTTGTTCTTCTGTATGCTCATGGACAGAATGTTCAACTTCAATTCCTGAAGATACATCAACAATGTATAAATCACTGCCTGAAATTGAATTTAGTATGGTTTCTGCCCAGTGCTCCATTAAAGCACCGGTATAAATAAACATGTCACTGTCGGCAATTTCCATCATATCATTTCCTGTCGGTTCATATGAATGTGAATCAATTCCGGGCTTTAATAATAGCTTTATTTCAGCTTTATCACCGCCGATTACTTTCGCAAAATCATATTGTGGAAAAAGCGTAGCAACCACTTTTAATTTTTCATTTGAAGACATAGTTTTGCTACAACTGCACAAAAATATAAAGTTTAATAAAAGTATCGCAGAAAGGATAATGATAAGTATTTTTTTCATTATTTTAAATCCTCCTTTAAGCAATCTTTGCAAGTGCCATATAATACAGTTTTTGTATTGTCAACAGTAAAATAATGGTCTCTTAAAATGTGTTCGTTAATTGAATTTAAAGTATGACAATTTATATGAAACAACCTGTCGCAGGAGGTGCATTTTAAATGATAATGAGACATACAGTGACTATTATTTTCATTACCTGTATATTCATAGCACGCAGAATCGTTCTTTGATATTTCATATTTTCTTACCCGTTGTTCTGTGGTAAGCTTTTCAAGAAAACGATACACTGTTGATTTGCCAACATTTATGCCGGTTGAAGACATATTTGACACAATTTCATCAGCAGTAAAATGCTTTCCTGAGTTTTTTATTAAAAAATTCAATATTTCACTTTTTTGTTTTGTATTATAGCTTTTTTGTGAATTCAAAAAATACACCTCTCAAATATGAAATTGAAACTCGGTTTCAATTTCATATTATACGCTTATACAACAAAAAAGTCAAGAAGCATCTTGAAAATATGACATTTGTATGGTATAATACGCATGATATATAAATGTAGGAGAGGTATAAAATGAAAGTTGTAATACAAAGAGTTTTAAAATCTAAAATAACAATAAATTCTGAAATAGAAAGAAGCATAGAGAAAGGTTTTTTTGTATTGCTTGGCATTACACATGGTGACACGGAAGCTGATGCTGACTTTTTAGCAGAAAAATGTTGCGGTCTTAGAATTTTTGAAGATGAAAATGAAAAAATGAATGTGTCTTTAAAAGAAGCAGGCGGGCAGCTTATGATAGTTTCAAACTTTACCCTTTATGGAAACTGTCAGAAAGGAAAAAGGCCAAGTTTTACAGAAGCGGCACACCCATCTGAGGCAATGCCGCTGTATGAATATTTTATTGAAAAATGCAAAAGCTTTGATGTGGTTGTTCAAACTGGTGAATTCGGAGCCGATATGCAGATTGAGCCGATTTGTGACGGACCGATTACCATTGAAATAGAAAGCAATGGAAGATAAGTTTTAAGGCTTATATGAACCGGGGGACTGGTTGGTAAGACGTTTAAACATTGTTGAAAAATAGTTCTGGTCTTCAAAGCCAAGCTGGCCGGCAGTTTCTTTTACGCTTTTGCCTGACATCAGAAGTGACTTTGCTCGGTTAATTTTCATCAGGTTGAAATATTTTATAATTCCGGTTTGAGAATATTTGCAAAAATTCTTCTTTAAAGAGCTGACGCTCATATTACACAATACGGCAATTTCTTCAAGAGTTAATCTCTTGCTGATATTTTTGTCAAGCACGCTGATAATGCGTGCATATGCAGATATGCTTTGAGATGTGATTTTGGTTGATGCGGTATCGTTTGCATAAATAATTTTAAGCAAAAGTATTTCGATGCGGTTAACTAAAATTTGCATTTTAATGTTACTGCGTTCATCTGCTGAGAGATATGTCATTGTATCAAAGTCAAATATTTCTTTCATATCGTCGTATATGAATGTGATGCTGTCAGTTATATTATCAGGTAAATTATAGGCGGAGTGTTTTATTTTTGGCATGAAGGTTGCATCAAAGCTTATTATGCATACGGTTGGTTTTTTGCCTGACTGTGGCCAGATTTGATGAAACTCCATAGGCTTGTGAAAAAATACCTGGCCTGAGTGAAGGTAGAAAACCTTGTTGCCTGCAGTAATACCTATTGTTCCATCTGTAACAAATACAACCTCCCAGAAATTATGAGATTCACCGGTAAAATAAAAATCCGGCTCATATGTTGTTTGGAAAAACGTGTAAATGGATTGTATGTCCAGTTTGTTATCAATAGTAGTTTTTTTGTATTCAATCATAATTATTCAATCCTTTTGAAATAGCTTTTTTCAAAGAAAAAATAGCTGAAATTATATATACATTAAAAATTAGATATGTTATAATATAACATAAAATATTTTTTGTGTCAAGCAAAGGAGGATTTTTTTATGATTAAAGTAAGTATGATTGGATTTGGATAAAGAAAAAACAGATAAATATGATATTTAAAAGGGAAATGAGAAAATTAATAAAGAAATAAAGAAATAAAGAAGTTTCTTTAAGGGAGGTATTCAAAAAATGATGAATTTGAATAAAATTTTAGAGCAGTTTAATGTTGACGTTGATATTCAGAATTATGGTAACGGACATATTAACGATACATATTTGACTGGAGGAAAACCAAGGTTTATCTTGCAGAAAATTAATACAAACATTTTTAAAAATCCTGAAAAACTAATGGATAATATTTTGTTGGTTACTGAACATGTAAGAAATAAAGTTATAGAAAATGGTGGTGACCCGCAAAGAGAGGCACTAAAGGTTATAAAAACAAAAGACGGAAAAAATTTTTATAAAGATTCTTCCGGTGAGTGTTACAGACTTTATAACTTTATTGACAAGGCAATAAGCTATGATACTGTTGAAAATCCTCATCAGCTTTATCTTGGTGCAAAGGCATTTGGTAAATTTTTTAATATGCTTTCAGACTTTGATGTTAAAAAGCTATATGATACAATTGAAAATTTCCATAACACAAAAAACAGATATGATAATTTTATCAAAGCGGTGGAGGCTGATAAATACGGCAGAGTTAAAGAGGTTGAAAAAGAAATTGAGTATGCAAAAAGTGTAAGCTATATTAAAGACCCGGTTTGGGATGCGCTTGAAAGCGGAGATATGCCGATGCGTGTTACGCATAATGATACGAAGCTTAACAATGTATTGTTTGATGAGAAAACCGGCGAGGGTATATGCGTAGTTGACCTAGACACAGTTATGAAAGGCTCAATTCTTTTTGATGTTGGTGATACATTGAGATTTGCAGCGTCAACTGCAGGAGAAGACGAAAAAGATTTGGATAAAGTTTGGTTTGACCTTGAAATGTACAGAGCTCATACAAAGGGATTTTTAGAAGAGGTAATTGATGTTTTGACGCCTCTTGAAAAAGAATATATGCCTTTTGCGGCAAAACTGCTAACTTATGAAACCGGTCTTAGATTTTTAACGGATTATCTTGAGGGCGATACATATTTTAAAATTCACTATCCGGGGCAGAATTTAGACCGTGCAAGAACTCAGTTTAAGCTTGTGTGGGATATGGAAAATAAAAAAGAAGAGATACAAAAAATCTTTAATGAGGTTTATGAGGAAGTATCGGCTAATAAATAAATAAAAAAGCCTTCAGAAATATAACTTAATGTTTTTTCTGAAGGCTTTTTTATTTTATGTCATTTGTGATATGTCTCGTTGTTTATTATTTTAAAGCATCTGTAAATCTGTTCTGAAAGAATTACCCGCATAAGCTGATGAGGGAAGGTCATTTTAGAAAAACTTAATTTATAATCAGCCCTTTTTTTTACAGAATCCGACAAACCTAACGAGCCACCGATAACGAAATCTATGTCGCTTTTTCCGGATATGGATATATCGCAAAGTTTTTTTGCAAATTCTACTGAGTCAAGCCGGGTCCCTTCTACGCAAAGTGCAAAAACGAAATGCGAATCCCTGATTTTAGAAAGAATAGCATCTCCTTCCGTATCAAGTATTTGTATCTCTTCTTTTAAAGATGCGTTATCAGGGATTTTTTTATCAGCTAATTCTATAATATTGACTTTGGCAAATCTTCCGATGCGCTTAACGTATTCATCAAGAGCTGATGTCCAAAAATTTTCTTTTAATTTTCCTACAGTTATTATATTGATATTCAAAGCTATCTTCCTTTTGTTAAAGTATATTTGTTACATCGTAGCGCTGAGCGACTGCAATTGCAATATCATCTCCAATCTTAAAGCCTGCTTGCTCAAGCGCTGCTTTTGTTGTATTATATGCCTTGTTTGGAGAATTATTTTCATCGGATAAATGACCAAGCACAATTTTTTTTGTTCCGTTTTTTGCAAGACAAGTGGCTATTTTTGCACAACTGTCATTTGATAGATGACCTTTGCTTCCTAAAATACGCTGTTTTAACCAATAAGGATAGATTCCGTTCAGGAGCATATCTGTGTCATGATTCGATTCAAGTAAAATACTGTCACTTCCCAAAAGGTGTTCAACAACATCTTTATCTACTTTACCCATATCGGTTGCAATTGAAAGTTTTTTGTTTTCTGCATATATATTAAATCCTACTGGATCTGCACAGTCATGGGGTGTAGAAAATGCTTTTATGCCAAGAGATGAGATTTCAAAATCTTTTTCTTTCTTAATTACACATATATTTTTATCAGAAAGTTTTCCGATGCTGAATTTTGAGTTAAAAATGGAATTCCATGTTTTTTGAGTTGCATATATTGGAATATCATATCTTCGGGAAAATATTCCGGCACCTGAAATGTGATCAGTGTGTTCGTGAGTTATAAGAATAGCAGATATATCTTCGGGAAAAATATCAGTTTTGACAAGGCGCTCTGTAATTGTTTTACCATTGAGGCCACAGTCAATTAAAATGTTTGTTTTTTCGTCTGACACAAGGGTACAGTTTCCACTGCTACCACTTGTTAAAGAATAGAATTTAATCATAATACCTCCCGAAATACATCATAAAATGCAAGGCAATTGCCTTGCATTTTACTTAATCAATCTTCTAAAGAAACACGTTTAATATCCGCCCCTAATGCAATAAACTTTTCTTCAAGCTTTTCATATCCTCTGTCAATATGATATATTGAAGAAATCTGAGTTTCACCTTCGGCGACCAGCGCTGCAATAACCATTCCCGCTCCGGCTCTTAAATCAGTAGCCTGAACTGGCGCACCGTAAAGCTTGTCAACCCCTGTTATCATTGCGGTTTTACCATTTACAGTAATATTTGCGCCTAAACGATTTAATTCGTCAACATATTTAAAACGGCTGTCCCAAACACTTTCAGTAATAGAGCTTGTCCCGGGAATTGTTGAAAGATAAGCTGCTATCTGTGGCTGCATATCAGTTGGAAAACCAGGGTAGGGAAGGGTTTTAACCTGAATTTTCTTTAAATTTGCATCACGAGCGCAGCATACTCGTATGCTTGTATCAAATTCTTCAACAGTTACTCCTGATTCCAGGAGTTTTGAAGTCATGGGTTCTAAATGCTTGGGTATTACATTTTCTATCAAAACATTGCCTCTGGTAGCCGCTGCTGCCATCATAAATGTGCCTGCTTCTATCTGATCGGGGATTATAGAATACGTTCCACCATATAGCGCCTTTACACCTTTGATTTTAATGGTATCAGTACCTGCACCACGGACTTTCGCACCACATACATTTAAGAAATTGGCAAGGTCAACGATATGCGGCTCACGGGCTGCGTTTATAATAGTTGTAGTACCTTCTGCAAGAACCGCCGCAAGCATTATATTCATGGTTGCTCCCACGCTTACAATATCAAGCGAAATTACAGAGCCACAAAGTTTTTTTGCTTCAGCAAAAATAATGCCTGATTTTGTGTTTGTTACTGCACCTAAAGCATTAAAGCCTTTTATATGCTGGTCAATAGGTCTTGGGCCTAAATTACATCCACCGGGCATCGCCACTTCTGCTTTTTTAAAACGCCCCAGCATGGCACCAATCAAATAATATGAAGCTCTCATTTTGCTGGCAAGGTCGTATGGTGGAGTATGATATGTAAGAGAAGACGAATCAATCTCTAAAATGCCGTCATCATCAAAACTAACTTTTGCGCCTATGTTTTTTAATATATCACAAATAAGAATTACATCTTTTATTTTCGGAACGTTTTCCAAGCGGCATATGCCGTCAACCATTAAAGCGGCCGGAATTATTGCCACTGCTGCATTTTTCGCGCCGCTGACAGTTACTTTGCCCCGTAACGGATTACCGCCGCGAATAACAAGTTTCTCCAAAATTCTCCCCCCCTAAAAGTCATCAGTATATAAAAGAAAAGCAAAAACTGTACCACATCATTTTACATTATATCATAGATAAAGTGAAAATGCAAAGATTTTTTTATAATTGGTAAATAAAGTTTATACCCAAATAAAATATCTTAAAATCCAGTAAATTGAAACTATTAAACCGAGAATAATTCTGTATATACCAAAAGCTGAGAAACTGTGCTTTTTAATATAACCCATTAGGAATTTAATAGCAATTACAGATGTTACAAATGCAGTAATCAAACCTATAGCAAGAATAATTATTTCAGAAGATGAAAATTCAAATCCAAATTTTAAAATTTTTAAAAGGCTTGCGCCAAACATAACCGGAATTCCAAGAAAAAAGGTAAATTCTGCAGCCAGTGTACGAGACATACCAATCATTATACCGCCAAGAATAGTAGCACCTGAACGGGAGGTACCGGGAATTATTGCCGCTAAAAGTTGAAAAATACCTATTAAAAAAGCTGTTTTATAAGAAATCGAGTTCATATCATTTATTAAGGGAGTTTTCTTTTCGTTCTTTTTTTCGATAATTATAAATAAAATACCATATACTATAAGGGCAATTGCAACAGTCTGGAAATTATAAAAATACTTGTCTATTTCATCATCAAATAAAAGACCTATTATAGCTGCAGGAATGCAGGCGAAAATGATTTTAAACCACATTGCGAATGTGTCTTTGTCAAGCATTAATTTGCCTGAAGTAATTTTGAATGGCATCAATTTTTTAAAATATAAAAATACCACTGCTAAAATTGCACCAAGCTGAATAACAACCAAAAACAGCTCCAAAAATTCTGGAGAAACATTTAATTTTAAAAATTCATCGATTAAAATCATATGTCCGGTACTGCTGATGGGAAGCCACTCTGTTATACCTTCAACTAAGCCTAATATTATTGTTTTAATAATTTCAATTATTGACATATTTAATCCTCCTGATAAATTACATCTTTTAAACATAAACCTTTTGCAGGAAGCGTTGCGCCTGCATAACACCGTGCAAGACCGCCAAAAATGCCGTCTATATCAATTTCATTGCCTTTTCCTATATCAACTAACGTGCCGGTAATAATTCTTACCATATTGTACAAAAAACCGTCTCCGCAATAGGTGAATATTATTTGGGAATTTGTTTTTTCAATGTTGATATAATAAATTGTGCGTATTGTTGATTTTTTGGTTTTCTTAAGGGAAGAAAAACCTGAAAAATCGTGTTTACCAATAAATTTTTTTGTTGCAACTCTCATTTTTTCAATGTCAAGAGTTTCTTTTATCTGATAAACATATTTTCTGTTAAAAACATCAGAAATATTGCTATTTAAAATTCTGTATTCATATATTTTCTTTTTTACACACAAACGTGAATGAAAACGCATATCTTCTTCTGAAACGTTTTTTACAGCGATATCTTCAGGCAAATACATATTAAGATAATCTTTAATATAATCACAGGTGTAATTGTCAGATGCTTTGTAATTTGCAACCTGATTTTTTGCATGAACTCCTGCATCTGTTCTGCCACTGCCGTTAATTTCTATATTATGCCCATACAATTCAAATAAAACTGATTCTATTTTTCCCTGTATGGTATTTTTTGTTGAATGCTGACGTTGCCAGCCACTATAACGACTTCCGTCGTATGCGATTATAAGTTTGTAATTTTTTTGCATAGAAACAATCCTCAACGTATTTATTACTATACTATTATACCTTTGTTTATATAATTATGTCAATAATTATTATTAATAAAAAATAAAAGTCTGCAAATAAATATAACTGATAAAACAATGCATAAGAAAAAATAAAAAGGTGTTTGAAATGGAAAAAATAATTGTAAGAAAATCAGGACCACTTTGTGGTAAAATAGGGATACATGGGTCAAAAAATTCAGCGCTGCCAATTCTTGCAGCATCACTTTTATGTAATGGAAAATGTGAAATTAAAAATATTCCACATCTTTCTGATACAGATATAATGGAAAAATTGCTTGAAAAAACGGGAGCACAAGTAACGCGGGATAAAGAAACATTTATTATTGATTCAAGTAAAATTAAAAATTGTACGGCGCCTTACGAGCTTGTTTCGCAAATGAGAGCATCTTTTCTTGTTATGGGTCCGCTTCTTGCACGAAAAGGAAGGGTTTCTATAAGTATGCCGGGTGGGTGTGCCATAGGGGTAAGACCTGTGGATTTGCATTTAAAAGGGTTTGAGGGACTTGGTGCAGAAGTGAAAAAATCACATGGAATTATAAGTGCAATTGCAAAAAAGCTTACTGGAGCAAGAATATATCTTGATTTTCCAAGTGTTGGAGCTACAGAAAATATTATTATGGCAGCGGTTCTTGCAGAAGGAGAAACAATAATAGAAAATTGTGCTAATGAGCCGGAAATTGCTGATTTGATATATTTTTTAAATAAATCAGGTGCAAATATTACCTGCGCGGGGGCAAATGTAATTAAAATAAAGGGAGTAAATCAGCTTGAAGGATGCAGGCACACTATTATTCCTGATAGAATAGAAGCGGGAACATTTATGATTGCGGCAGCGCTTACAAAAGGTGAATTAACACTTAATAATGTGGTGCCTGAGCATTTAAAACCTGTTAGTGCTAAACTTAAAGAAATGGGAGTGAATATAGATGAAAAAAGAAATTCAATATGTGTAAAAGCAACAGGGAAATTAAAAAGCACTAATGTAAAAACATTGCCATTTCCGGGGTTTCCTACGGATATGCAGGCTCAGATGGCTGTCTTGATGAGTAAATGCTCAGGTACCTCAGTTGTTATTGAAACTGTGTTTGAAAACAGATTTCAATATGTTTCAGAGCTTAACAGAATGGGAGCAAATATAAAAATAGATGGCAGAAGTGCCATAGTAGAAGGCGTTAATTCAATGACCGGAGCAAAGGTTAATGCTACTGATTTGCGTGCTGGGGCAGCTTTAGTGCTGGCTGGACTGGTGGCAAAGGGCGATACAGAAATAGGTAAAATAGAATATATAGACAGAGGATACTGTGATTTTGTGAATAAATTAAAGTGTATAGGTGCAGATATAGAAAGAATTGAAGACCATTAAATTGCAAAAATATAATATAATAAATTATAAAATTATTGTTTTTTTGTTGGTATTTAGAGATGGCTTGATATAATAATTTTAGAGATGTTTTATTATAGGAATACAAAATTAAGAGGCTTTTAAAAAAAATTGTGGTTATAATGACCATTTGCAATTTACTTACATCAAATGTAAATTGTCCTTTGTTTTTCCAAACAGATAAAGGTAGGTCGGACAACATCTGTCAGGCTATACTGAGCTTGTGATTTGTATGTATTCCGAGAACAATTGCATAATTTATATAAGCGTTGAAAGTGAAAATAAATTAAGAGATCTTATTATAATAATAATTGTCAAACCAAGTGCACACTTTTTGATAGAATCTTCAAATAAATCCACTGAATTAATATAATTTAAAACTTTTTTAGGGTGGCATTGATTAATGCCAGGTTGTTTTTTTAAGTAACGGGACTAACTCTAGAAGGGTTTGTGCCTTTAGGATAAAATTCTTGAGGAAGTCAGTTAAGATTTTCATGTGTTCTTTTTTGCAAAGCACAATATGGATAAGCTAAATGAAAGGAGTGTTTGCAATCTGTTCCGCAGACCAAGTAGCTAGTAGCTTTTCTTTTATGTATTCAAGGAATATCCCTCTGTGGCAATATGATCTTCCTAACAAATATTTCTCTTGATACTGTACTAACATTTCGCCCTGTTAGTTCTGTAATTTTTCTATAACTATACCATTTATTGTAATATTCCCGTAGATAATAGCGCCGTGCTTTTTATTATTGTTGCACTTGATAGTATAATTCATCGACATAAAAAAGGTTTATTCTACATAAAACAGAATAAACCTTTAATTTTAATAATAAAACCCCACTGTGCCGTAATTACGCCTTTATTTAACCTGCCATTGCAGGTGGGCAACCGCCTTTATGTCTCTCGCTTCCTTCTTCCGATAAAAATCGGGAGGCCTGCAATCCTCATAAAGAGCCAGAATCCCTTATATAAATGTGTTGGTAAAATAAATAGCTGTATCACGCACACCGCAGGGCGTATATATATTTGCTAACTACAACATAGTATAGCACAAAATTGAAAAAATATCAATAGAATATATTAATTATTCTTCAAAATCTTCCTGGCGAAACATAAATTCATCAAATGCTGCCTCAAGTTCTTTTTCATCTTCGATTACAACAAGATTATCATTTCCATCTTCATCTTCTTCTATTCTGAAAATAACAACTTCATCATTTTCTGTACCATCGGAAAGAACTTCCAAAAGAACTATATAGATTTTAGAATTCATTTCCAATGTGTCAAGATGTTCGAAAGGAATTTCTTTTCCGTCTTCATCAAATAATGTTATAATGTTTGTTTCTTCTGTCATTTTAAATGCCTCCTTTTGCTCTTATATACATTTTATTGTATTAAGTTCAATTTGTCAATCGTAAATTATCTTAAAAGAGAAAGTGCTTCAATTACGCTTCTTACTGCTGAAATTTTTATATTAAATGAATTTTTTATATGAAGCAGTGATTTTTCATTTGCCTTAGGAATTATGCAGTGTGAAAAGCCAAGTTTCTCAAGCTCTTTTAATCTTTTGTCAATTCCGTTTATCGCACGAAGTTCACCGGTAAGTCCTACCTCACCCATTAAAACAGTACTGTCAGGAATAACAAAGTTTCTATGTGCAGATACTATTGCGCAAATAACACCCAAATCCGCAGCAGGTTCATCTATTTTTAAACCTCCGACTACATTTAAATATGAATCCTGATTTGATAAGTTAATTCCTACTCTTTTTTCCAATACTGCTATAAGCATTGCTATTCTGTTATAGTCAATACCAGTTGAAGTACGTCTTGGCATTCCGAAAGCGGTCGAGGTTACAAGTGCCTGAATTTCTGCTAAAATTGGGCGACTTCCCTCCAATGTACAAATAACACTTGTGCCGGAAATGTTTGTTGGACGCCCTTCTAAAAACATGACAGAAGGATTGCTGACCTGGATAAGTCCGGTATCGTGCATTTCGAAAACGCCTATTTCATTTGTAGAACCGAAACGATTTTTTACACTTCTTAAAATTCTGTAACTCTGGTGGCGTTCGCCTTCAAAATATAACACGCAATCCACCATGTGCTCCAAAACTTTCGGACCTGCAATACCACCGTCTTTTGTTACATGACCTACAATGAAAATAGAAATTCCCTGTTCTTTTGCCTGACGCATAAGAGTCATTGTTACTTCGCGAACCTGAGATACGCTCCCTGTAGCAGCAGTGATAGACGGACAATACATTGTCTGAATTGAGTCTATTATAACAATTTTGGGTTTTACTTCATCAATATTACGGGATATAATATCCATATTTACCTGAGAAGAAATATATAGATTATCGCCATTGATATTTAGTCTGTTTGCGCGCATTTTAAGTTGTTTTGCAGATTCTTCTCCTGAAAAGTAGCAAACAGTATTTTCTTTTGTGAGTTTGGCGCATACCTGAAGAAGGAGGGTTGATTTTCCGATTCCGGGGTCACCGCCAACCAAAACCAATGAGCCTTCTACAAGACCACCGCCGAGTACGCGGTCAAATTCATCTATATTTGTTATGTATCTATTTTCGCAATCTGTTGTAATGTTGTTTAATGTTTGAGGGCTTGTATATGAGTTTAAGGTTGACTGAGATGATTTTGAAGACGAAGATTTTGTAACTTTTTCTTCTTCAACAAGTGAGTTCCATGTACCGCATGCAGGACATCTGCCAAACCATTTTGAACTTTCGTTTCCACATTCATTGCAGAAAAAGGTTGTTGTTTTTGTATTTTTCATAACGTATAACCTTTCTGATAAATTTATTCAAACAGAACTGTCATAACGTTTTCATCGACAAGAGTAGTTTTGCCGTTTGAATAAAGGTTAAGTTTTCCTGATACGCAGTCTGTTCCAATTTCAGTAAAATACAAAACGCTGTCAGAGCTTCTTACATTATATTTATTTCTTGCAAATACGGGGTCTTCGGATGAAGATGCAAGATACTGGTCATAGTAATAAAACATCATAGAGGCTTTGTCGTTAATGACGGTGTTTTTATTTCTGCCATAAAGATTATACTTTGATAGCTTTGCGTTAAAAACATCTTTAGGTTCATTTGAAAGTCCATCGCTATATACAACGGATAGACCGTCAACAGAAAGGGTATATTGATCAAGAGTGATTCCGCTTGCAACATTAAGCACTTTTTTGTCCTTTCTTGTGTAGGCGTTCAAGTCAGATGTTTTTGTTTCTTCATTATAGTTTGAGGTAAAAACTACGCTGTTTCCGCCTTGAGATACTTTAAAATCTTTGACGTTTTCAGCTATTTTTTCTTTTTCAGTAAAATTACCTTCGGAAATCTCTGTAAAGTAAAGCACATCTTCGCTTAAAAAATAAATATATTCATAGTCTGCAGAATATTTCACATCAGAAGGAAGTAATATTTTTTCGCATAATAATGATGCTTCCTTCAATGCAGGAGTTTTTAGATAGATTTTTTTATTTGCGGCATAGGTTTCATCGCCTGAGGCAGCAGCAAAAGAATAACACTCATTTTCTACATCAAGTGATGTGAAGCCGTAATATTTGTCTGTTATTAAAACAGCTTCATTATCAAAGCTTGCCTGATAAGCAGAAAATGCGGTTTCGTTCTTTTCAATATAAACGATCTTATCTGACTTGTCAGAAAAAAATATATTTCCACGATCAACATTTTCACCGAAAGCTTTTCTTTCCATTGTTTCATAATTGATAAATGTAACACATTCTTTGATTTTGTTTCCGGAAGCGTCGGTAATAATAGAAGAATATATAAGCTTACCATCATTCGTTATGCCGTTAAGATAAATACTGTTTTCGTTTTCAGGAACGATGTTTTTAGCTTGCTCACCATTTTTTAAAATATAAAAACCACCTGTGTTTTTATATTTGTCATAGTCTGAATAAGCAGCAATGTATTCACCATTAGGACTTATTATATATTGTGTGGAAAATCCCTGAAGAAAATCTGCAATTACGATGGGAGCGGACTCAATATTTTTGTAATACAAATCAGCGTATAACTGGTCGTTTGTTTTTTGAATGTTTTTCATATATACAACAGTTTTTCCGTTGTCGCTTAATGCAATTTTTCTGTTTCCACCATTGTCATCAATTTCATATGCAACGTTTGTGTCTAATTCGCTTGTGGTTTTATAGTCTGTAGTTATACAAAGAGTACCGGTGTATTCTGTGTCTGAGTAATCTTTAATAAAATAAAGGGCATTGGAAGTTTTAGCGTGAGTTACAAGACCTGTGTATATGCTTGCATTCTTTAAAACTTCGCTTGAACAAAGGTTTAAAGAAAGTTCTGTTGCATCACCGTTGCCATTAGCGTTTTTTACATACAAACCACCATTTTTAATATACACGATGGGTTTGTCTTCGCGAGGATGAGCGATAAGATAACTTTCGGAAATATTTTCGGTGTCATTAAAATTCACAGAAGAGTTTACAGAAAATATTATGGCTAAAACTATAGCTATAATAACAATTACCAAGCCTATTAAAGTGAATAAGTTCTTTTTACTGAATTTTTTTTCGTTTTCCATTTGTATTCCTCCAAAACAATTAATAATATAAATTTTGTTATATTTTTATAGAATGTTAATTTTCAATGCCGGTGTTTGAAGATAAATTATTTGTTGAACCGGATTGTGTCGAAGAGCCTGATGAAGAGGTATTTGAATTAGATGAAGTGGAATTTGAGTTGCCTGAAGAATTGTCGGACTCGCCGTAATCGTTTCCTTCTTCACTTGTTTGTCCTTCCTCTGATGTTTCTTCATCATCTGTTTCTAATTCACCATGACCATTGCAAAGAATTGTGGGAACATTATTGTTTGTAAAGTATTCATTGATTGTTACACAATCTGAAGCAGGTAATAATCCTGTTGAGGCACATACCGATACAGTTCTTACATCAAGAGGTATAGAATCATGAAAGAACTGTTTGCTCTTTTCAGATTCAGGCATTTTTGAATATACCTTAGTCATTATTTCTAACCAAAGTTTTACACACGGATTCGACGAAGCATAAACTGTATTTCTGTTATCGTAACCATACCATATTGCTGCCACATAGTGAGGGGTTATTCCAACAAACCATCTGTCAGCGTCATCATCGGTTGTACCGGTTTTGCCGCCGGTAAGTACGCCGGGGATTTTTGCAATTCTGTATGCGGTGCCGCTTGGGGAGTTTACAACACCCTGAAGCAGAGAATTCATTATGAACGCAGTCGATTCACTCATCGCTCGTTTTCCGCTACTTCTGTTATCAAGGATAACCTTACCATGAGAATCAACAACATGAGAATATGTGTGGGGTTCATAATAAGTACCACCATTTACAAATGGAGAATATGCTGCGGTAAGTTCGTCTACTCTTACACCGTAGGTAAGTCCGCCTAAAGCAAGAGGCGAATGAGCTTTGTCACGTTCATCCAGTGTTGATATATTCAAGTTGTCTTTCAGGAAATTATATGAATTGTTAATTCCTAATTCGTCAAGGATACGCACTGCAGGAGGATTCTTGGATCTCAAAAGTGCATATCGTACAGTTATTTTTCCTGAATAAATATTGTCATAGTTTTTAATTGTTGTTCCGTCAGGCGTTTTGTATGAAGTATCATCAATCATAGTTGAAGGCGTAATAAGCCCCTTTTCAATTGCAGGGGAATATACTGAAAGAGGTTTTATAGCCGAACCCGGCTGACGGGGATCGTCGTAAACACGGTTTCTTGTTACACTGCCTGGATTACCAAAACCTCCAGCCATACCTTTGATATCTCCTGTGTATGGATCTATTACAACTATTGCTGACTGTGGATCATTTGACTCTGAACTGCGTGTCTGATAAACAGAATCTATGGCAGACTGCACAGTATTGTCTACAGTTGCATAAATTTTCAGGCCACCTTTTTTTAAATAATTTTCTGACTCAGTTCTTGAAAGTCCATACTCATTTTGCAAATCAGATTTTACATCCTCGATAAGTTTCTGTATAAAGTAGGAGCCGGACTTATCAGATGAAGAGCTATGTTGTGCAAATTCTGTATCAATGCCTATATAATTATTATATTCTTCTAAAGAAAGTTTTTCAAATTCCAGCATTTTATCCAAAACCATATTTCGTCTTTTAACAAAAGCATCGCGACATTCTTCCTTGAAAGGATTATAATTTTCGGGACTTTGCGTAAGCCCTGCGATAGAGGCGCATTCAAGCGGTGTAAGGTCTTGGGGGGGTTTATCAAAATAAACCTTTGAAGCAGATTTCACACCGTAACACCCGTTACCGAAATAGACAGTATTTAAGTACATTTCAAGTATCTCTTCTTTTGAAGAGTTGTTTTCTACATTCATAGCACGCAAAATTTCTGTTACCTTACGTTGCCATACTTTTTCAGTATCATCAGTAAGATTTTTAACTAACTGCTGCGTTATTGTACTGCCACCTGGTGCATTTCGTTTTCCTGTCAGGTATTTAACAACAGCCTTTGATGTTCCAATGAAATCCACACCATTATGATAATAAAATCTTTCGTCTTCGATACAGACGATAGCATCTTTTAATGCCTGTGGCATATTTTCGAAATCGACCCATTGTCTGTTTTCATCATAAATTTTATCTATAACATGTTCTGTGCCGTTGGAATCCACAGAAACGATTGTTGTTGTATACGGCAAATTAAAAGAAGTTATGTCAAAATCAGCATCAAAAGTAGTCATACCAATAAAGCTGCAGGCAACAAAACCGCATCCTATCACAATACCAAGTAACAATGTTATTAGAAACACTTTAAAAAATATTCTTGTTTTGCTCATACTATTTCTCCTTGCTGTAAATATACTTAAATTAATTTTAACATAAAAATATTACAAAATAATGAATTTTACAAAAAAAAATTATTTTTATATAAATTATAACACTAAAATTAGAAAAATGCACTAATTATTTTAAAAAAAACATTAAAAAAGTTAAAAAATGCATAAAATAATAAAAAAGTGTTGCACTTTAAATAAAGTTGTGGTATAATTCAGTTATAAAATATCATAGTTAAGGTAAAGAGTGGGTGCGAGCCCACTCTTTAATGTTGTATAAAACAATTATAAGGAGAGGTGAAAATGTCTAAAACGGAGCAGATAGTTTTTGAGATTGCAGAGAAAATTGTAAGCGATATGGAGTATGAAATTGTTGATGTAGAATACAAAAGAGAAGGTAGTGAATATTTTTTAAGAGTCTACATTGATAAAGAGGAAGGTTATATCGGCATTGACGATTGTGAAAAAGTCTCAGTTTTACTTTCGGAAGAACTTGATGAAAAGGACCCTGTATCTGAGGCGTATTATCTTGAGGTTTGTTCACCTGGAATAGACAGAAAATTAAAGAGAGATAAGGATTTTATGCGTTTTATCGGAAGTGAAGTTGATGTAAAGCTTTTTGCACCTAAGGAAGGCATGAAAGAATTTAGTGGTGTTTTAGATTTTTATTCTGACGGGGTTGCCACTGTTACGGTTGATAAAAAAGCTTTAGAAATAAAGAAAGAAGAAGCAGTATATATCAAATTAGCAGTAAAATTTTAAAAATGAAATTGTATTAGGAGTGTATATTAAAAATGAGAAAAGTTACAAAGAAAAAGAGTTTTGCAGGAGACAGCCAGGAACTAATTTCAGCCTTAGAGGCTTTGTGCAGTGAGAAACAAATATCAAAGGAAGTATTATTCGATGCTTTAGAAGCAGCACTTATTTCTGCATATAAAAGAAATTTTGCCTCTGCGCAGAATGTATTGGTTGATATTAACAGAGAAAACGGTGTAATAAAGGTTTGTGCACAGAAAGAAGTTGTTGAAGAGGTTGAAAATGAACTTACACAGATAACTCTTGAAGATGCAAAGAAAAAGTATGGCAGCCATGGTTTGGGGGACATTGTCAATGTTGAAGTCACGCCTGCTAATTTTGGAAGAATAGCAGCACAAACTGCTAAGCAGGTTGTAACCCAGAGAATAAGAGAAGCTGAAAGAGGAAATATTTTAAGTGAATATGCAGAACGCGAGAATGACATTATAACAGGTATTGTTCAGAGAATCGAAAAAGGAAGAGTATTTTTGAGTATTGGAAATACTGAAGCGCTTTTAACACAGCAGGAACAGGCTCCTGGTGAAACATATAATTTCCACGATAAACTTAAGGTGTATATCTTAAAGGTTGAAAGTGGCTCGAAAGGAATTTCAATTTTGGTTTCAAGAGTTCATGCAGGTCTTGTTAAAAAACTTTTTGAAGCTGAAGTGCCTGAAATTGCAGATGGTATTGTTGAAATTAAAGGAATTTGCAGAGAAGCTGGTTCAAGAACAAAAATCAGCGTTTTCTCAAATGATGAAAATGTGGATGCGCAGGGTGCATGTATCGGTGCGCAGGGTAGACGTGTTCAGATTATAAGTGATGAAATTGGGGGAGAAAAGATTGATATTATAAAATGGAGTCCGGATCCGGCAGAATATATAGCTGCAAGTCTTAGTCCTTCGGAAGTTTTAAGTGTTGATGTTGATGAGGAAAATAGGTTTGCGGCAGTTGTTGTGCCTGATAATCAGCTTTCACTTGCAATCGGTAAAGCGGGGCAGAATGCACGTTTAGCTGCAAAGCTTACAGGATGGAAGATTGATATTAAAAGTGAAAGCGGAGCTGAGATAACTGAACTTATCTAAAGCAGGTGTAAAAAATGAAAAATAAGCCGGAAAGAACTTGCGCTGTATGTAGAAAAAAAGCGGAGAAAAGCGATTTTTTACGTGTTGTAAAGAATAAAGACGGGGTAGTTTTAATAGACTATACAATGAAAGCTGACGGCAGAGGTGCCTATATATGTAAGAATATTGAATGTGTACAGACAGCAAATAATAAAAGAGCGCTGGAAAGAAGCTTTAAGTCGAAAGTTGGCAGTGATATATATGTGCGATTAGAAAATCTTATAGCTGACAACGAAAGGTCAGGGGAGTGACATATAATGAAAAAGGATTCAGCGTTATGGCTTTTGAGTCTTGCAAGAAAAGCAGGAAAAGCAGAGGTTGGTGCTTTTTTGAGCGAGAGGGCAATAAAGAGCGGAAGAGCCAGTTTAATAATAATAGCTTCTGATTGTTCAGACAATACAAAAAAGAAGTTTATAAACAGTTCGGAGTTTTATGGTGTTAAGTATATTGAATATTCTGAAATGTTAGAATTAGCAAGAGTAACAGGAAAAGAAAATGTTTCTGTGGTTGCTGTTTGTGACAAAAATTTTGCAGGCGGAATAGAAAATGCAATTGCAAAAACGGAGAATTTAAATTAAACAGAAAGAACATCGGTGTAAATTTTATTTACTGCCATACCGATGGAACGGAGGTCATATATGTTACAGAAAATCAGAGTGCATGAAGTTGCAAAAAGTTTAAAGTTAAAGAGTGCGGAATTGTTGGAGTTGTTTACTGCTAATGGCATTGTGCTTAAAAATCACGCAGCAACATTGGATGAAGAACAGCTTAGTTTGATTTTTGAGTATTATACAAGGCAATTTGCCTTGCCTGAGGGTGAGGTTGATATGTCTGTTTTTGGAGATTTAATTAAAACTGAAAAGAAGGAAGAAGAAGCTAAGCCTGTTGAAGAAAAGAAAAAGTCAGGTAATGATAAGGAAGAAAGTAAGGCTGTTAAGGACGAGAAAGAAGAGCAGACTATCTCAAGAAAGATGCGTCATATTGATACAAGGCAGACTGTTGTTGATTTATCAAAACTTGACAATGAACGTATGGAAGAATTGGTACCTGAAAATATAAAGGTAGATAATACTGTCAAAAAGCAGAAAATAAAGAAAGCGGCACAGAGACAGCGTGATAACAAGATTGCACAAAGTAAACTTGTTGCAGCGCAGAAACAGGAAAAACCAAAGCCGCAAATTCTTAAAGTAAGCATTCCTGATGAAATTTCTGTAGGTGAATTGGCTTCAAGAATGAAAAAGCCTGCTACAGAAATTATTAAAAAGCTTATGCTTTTAGGTATAATGGCATCTGTAAGTCAGGTTATAGATTTTGACACTGCTTCTTTGGTGGCAGAAGAGCTGGGTGCTAAAGTTGAAAAAGAAATAATTCTTTCTGATGAAGACATTCTTTTGAAAGAATATGAGGTAGAAGATAAAGCAGAAGATTTACAGGAGCGCTCTCCGGTGGTTGTTGTTATGGGACACGTTGACCATGGTAAGACCTCACTTTTGGATGCAATTCGCGAAACCCATGTTGTAGATAAGGAAGCTGGCGGAATTACACAGCATATAGGTGCTTACAGAGTAAATATCAACGGAAGAGGCATAACTTTCCTTGATACACCGGGACATGAGGCATTTACAGCAATGAGAGCACGTGGCGCACAAGTAACTGATATTGCAATCTTGGTGGTAGCTGCAGATGATGGTATTATGCCCCAGACTGTTGAATCTATAAACCATGCAAAGGCTGCGAATGTAAGTGTAATTGTTGCAGTTAATAAGATTGATAAAGAGGGTGCTAATCCTGATAAAATCAAGCAGGAGATTACAGAATACGGTCTTGTTCCTGAAGAATGGGGAGGCGATACGATTTTTGTTAATGTGTCTGCTAAACAAAGAATTAATATAGATGAGTTGCTTGAAATGGTAATTCTTTCTGCTGACATGAAAGAGTTAAAGGCAAATCCTAATCGTCATGCTTCCGGTACAGTTATTGAAGCAAGACTTGACCGCGCGCGGGGACCTATTGCTACAGTATTGGTACAGAATGGTACACTTAAATCAGGTGATATAATTGTGGCTGGTACAAGTGTTGGTAAGGTGAGAGCGATGACGGACGAAAGAGGTAAGAGTGTAAAGAGTGCTGGTCCGTCTGTTCCTGTGGAAATTCTTGGATTGAGTGAAACACCTGATGGTGGTGACACATTCTATGTAGTGGATGATGAGAGAAGGGCTAAGAATGTGGTAGAAGCACGTAAGTTTAAACAGAAGGAAGAAGTGTTTAAAGCACGCAGAGTTGTATCACTTGACAATCTGTTTGACCATATTAATGATGGTAATATGAAGGAATTAAATATTATTGTAAAAGCTGATGTTCAGGGGTCTGTTGAAGCGGTTACACAGTCGCTTGTAAAGCTTTCAAATGAAGAAGTAAGAGTAAATGTTATACATGGCGGTGTTGGTGCGGTTAATGAATCTGACGTTATGCTTGCATCTGCTTCAAATGCAATTATTGTAGGTTTTAATGTGCGTCCTGACACAGTTGCAAGAGGTGCATATGAGCGCGGCGATGTTGATATTAGACTTTATCGTGTTATTTACGATGCAATTGAAGAAATCGAAGCTGCAATGAAAGGTATGCTTGATCCTAAATTTAAGGAAACTGTTATCGGTCATGCTGAGGTGAGGCAGACATTTAAGGTATCAAGTGTAGGCACAATTGCCGGAAGTTATGTTCTTGATGGTAAGATTACAAGAAATGCTCAGGTGCGTGTTGTTCGTGATGGTGTTGTAGTACACGAGGGTGTTTTAGACAGTCTTAAGAGATTTAAAGATGATGCCAAAGAAGTTACTTCGGGATACGAATGCGGTATGGGCATTGAGAAATTTAACGATATTAAAGAAGGCGATATTATTGAATGCTTTATCATGGAAGAAATAAAGCAATGATATTTAAGACCTTATTCGGAGGATAAAATGGCTCAGAACAGAATTAATAAAATTAATGAACAGCTGATGCGTGAAATAAGCGGTATAATAAGAGAACTTAAAGATTCCAGAATACCGCTCATGACAAGTGTTATGACTGTTAGTGCTACAAATGATTTAAGATATGCAAAAGTAAGAGTAAGCGTAATGGGCGATGAAAAATCACAGAAAGCGGCACTTGATGGTTTAAAAAGTGCCGCAGGATTTGTGCGCCGTGAAGTTGGAAACAGAATGAATATCCGATATAGTCCTGAAATAATTTTTGAATTGGATCATTCTATAGAACATGGTGCAAAGATTAACAGGATTTTAAATGAGGTTCGGAGGGACGAGCAGTGATAGAAGTTGCAAAAGCAATAACTGAAGCTTGCAGTATTATTATATTGCCTCACACTAATCCTGATGCTGATGCGATGGGGTCGGTTTATGCTGTATGCTATGCGCTGAAACGAATGGGAAAAGTATGCAGCGTTGTGGCAGAAGAAGAAATTCCCTCATATTTAAAAGACTATACTGACGGTGAATATGAAATATACGATTGTAAAAAAAATTATAATGCAGATTTGTGTTTATGTCTTGACTGCGGAGATTTAGGCAGAGTAGGTACAAGGCAAAATATGTTTAAAAGTGTAAAAAAAGTTGTATCGGTTGACCATCATCACACAAATACAATGTATGCTGATATAAATTATGTTGAAAGTTCAGCACCTGCAACGGGTGTGATAATATATAAATTGTTTGAATATATGAATATTGAAATGGATAGATATATCGCAAAGCATTTATATGCTGCTATATGTGGCGATACTGGTAACTTTAAATATTCGAATGTAACACCTGAAACTTTTTTTATTGCGGGGAAATTGATTGAATTTGGAATTGAACATTGGAAAATAAGTAAAGCTATATTTGATACTGAAGATTTTAATTCAATGAGAATTAAAGGAGAGATTTCCCGGGAAATAAAGCTTTATTGTAATGGTCTTGTTGCCGTTGTATGTGTCGGAAAAGAAATACTTAAAAAGTATGATGCAGATGAAAGAGATGTATCTGATACAGTAGATTTGGCAAGGCGCGTAAGGGGTTGTGAAATTGCAGTTTCATTAAAAGAAACTGACAGAGGGATAAGAGTAAGCCTCAGAAGCGGTGAGTTTGCAGATGTTTCAAAAATTGCGGCAATTTACGGTGGTGGCGGTCATGTAAGAGCTGCCGGATTTTTAGTTGAAAATATAAGTATTTCTCAGTTGAAAGAAAGTCTTGTTGAAAATATAAAAGAGCATTTAATTGATTTAAAAATGCTGTAAATCGGGAGAAAGTTATGCTGAATGGAGTTATAAATCTTAATAAACCTGCAAATAAAACTTCACATGATATGATATATTTTATGCGTCGAATGGCAGGACAGAAAAGAGTTGGACATACGGGTACTCTGGACCCTGATGCCAAGGGTGTTTTACCTATCTGCCTTGGAATAGCAACTAAAGCGAGTAATTATATTACAGGTGGTAAAAAAGGGTACAGGGCACATATACATTTTGGTAAAACCACAACGACTCAAGACCTTAGCGGAGATATAATTTCTGAGTGCGAAACGCTTGACTTTGATGAAACTGAGTTTTCAGAAGCACTAAAAAAATTTACAGGTGAAATACAGCAAATTCCACCAATGTATTCCGCGGTAAAAGTAAATGGAAAAAAGCTTTACGAATTTGCTCGTAAAGGAATTGAAGTAGAAAGAAAAAAGAGAAATATAACAATATACAGCATAGAAATAAATGAAATTAATCTTAAAGAAAAATATGCTGTAATAGATGTAGTGTGTTCTAAAGGTACATACATAAGAACGTTATGTTATGATATCGGCGAGATGCTGGGTTGCGGTGCGTGTATGGGGGAATTGGTAAGAACACAAAGTGGAAGGTTTACAATTGATAAAAGTTACACAGTGGAAGAAATAGAACAATTATCAAAAGAAAATCGTTTGGACGAAATTCTTATTCCTACCGATATACTTTTTGATGATTATAAAAAACTTAATGTTAGTGGGAAAAATGAGTTTAAGGTTAAAAACGGGTCTCCGCTTGAAAATTTTGATTTTCCTGAAAATACTTTATTTCGTATATATGACATCAATGATAATTTTTTGTGTATATCTCAAATGCTTGACGGAAAAATAAAAATGCTGACTTCATTTTGGAGTGTTAATAACTAAAGATTAGGATTGAATTTTATGAAAGTATATGAAGGCGGAAAATTTAATAGCACTAATGGGACATGTATTGCACTTGGAAGTTTTGATGCCTTACATACTGCGCATATGAAACTTATCGATACAGCTGTGAATTATGCAAAGGAAAATAACCTTGAAACAGGAGTGTATCAGTTTTTACAAAGACCTGCATTTGCGTTGAATCCGGATAAAGAACATAAAATTATTTATACGAATCAGCATAAAAATAAAATTCTTGAAGGCACAGGTGTTGATTTTACTTATTATGAAAAATTTGACAGTGAGTTTATGAAAATGTCCTGTGAAGATTTTGCATTAATGCTTAAAAATAAATTTTCAGCTAAATGTGTTGTTGTAGGATTTCATTATACATTTGGATATAAAGGAATGGGAGATTGCAGGCTTTTGAGAGAGCTTGGCGAAAAAATCGGGTTTGAAGTAATTGTGATAGATGCTGTAAAAATTGAAGGAGTTTTAGTAAGCTCTACTGCAATCAGAGAATTTATTAAAAATGGTGAACTTGTAAAGGTAGAAAAATTTTTGGGAAGACCATATAGTATTTATTCAAAAATCGGACATGACAGAGGGGTAGGCGGTTTGGTTTTAAAGATTCCAACAGCAAATCTTGTTGCAGATGAAAGGATAGTTTTGCCCTTGTGTGGAGTTTATGCGGGATTCGTTAATTATAAAGGGAACATGTATCCTGCTGTTACCAATGTGGGGACAAGGCCTACATTTGATCTTGATAAAATAAAAGTGGAAAGTCATATACTTGATTTTAACGAAGATATTTATAATGAAGATATAGAAGTGTTCTTTTTACAGAGAATTCGTGGCGAAATTAAATTTGATGATTTCGAAAAGTTAAGGATTCAAATTTTGTCGGATATTGACAAAGTGAAAAATATAGTTTATAATAAAGTAAGCTGAGAAATTTTGTGGCAAAATGAAATAAAAGTGGTATCAATTACTGTTTAAAACAATTTAAACAGCTTTATATACAAAACAAAAGAAATGACAGGGGGACCAATTCAAATGATTACACATGGTAAGAACATTAAAATTTTTGCTGGAAATTCCAACCAGGATTTAGCAGCAAAAATTGCAGGAAAGCTGGAAGTTCCTGTAGGAAAATCAAATGTTTCAAAGTTTAGTGACGGTGAGGTTTCAGTTAATCTGGATGAAACAGTACGTGGTTCAGATGTTTTTGTAGTACAGTCTACTTCTGAACCAGTGAATGATTATTTAATGGAATTGCTAATTATGATAGATGCGTTGAAGAGAGCATCAGCAGGTCGTATTACAGCGGTCGTTCCTTATATGGGATATGCACGTCAGGATCGTAAAGCTAAGGCAAGGGATCCGATTTCAGCTAAGCTGGTAGCTGATTTAATTACTACTGCAGGCGCAGACAGAGTGCTTACAATGGATTTGCACGCCCCACAGATTCAGGGATTCTTTAATATTCCTGTTGATCACTTGCTTGGTGGTCCGATTCTTGCACCTTATTATGCAGAAAAGTTCGGAAAAGACCGAGAAGACTTAGTTGTTGTTTCTCCTGATTTCGGAAGTGTTACTCGCGCAAGAAACTTTGCTCACAGAATTAATGTTCCTATTGCAATTATAGACAAGAGAAGACCGAAAGCAAATGTTTCCGAAGTGATGAACATTATCGGTGATATAAAAGATAAAACAGTTATACTTGTTGATGATATGATTGATACTGCAGGAACAATTACACACGGTGCTCAGGCACTTATGGATCATGGGGCAAAGGAAATTTATGCTTGCTGTACACATCCTGTTCTTTCAGGCCCTGCAATAGAGAGAATTGAAGCATCTCCCATTAAAGAACTTTTAGTGTTAGATACAATTGTTCTTCCGGAAGAGAAGAGAATTGAGAAGATTAAGACATTAAGTGTTGCTGATATATTTGCTGAAGCAATAGAAAGAATTTACGCAGATCTTTCTATCAGCACATTATTTAACTAATTTATACATATAATATATGCAAATGAAGGTCAGGTAATATATTTACCCGACCTTATTTGCATATATAAAGAAAAAATATATGAAGGGAAGCTTTGATATGTATTTGGTGGTAGGATTGGGAAATCCGGGCAAACAATATGAAATGACAAGGCACAACATAGGATTTGAAGTGCTTGACTATATTTCAAAAGAATATAATATAAAAATAAATAAAATAAAACATAAAGGTCTTTTAGGCGAAGGTGTAATACAAGGGGAAAAAATATTGTTTCTAAAGCCACAGACATATATGAATCTAAGTGGCGAAAGCGTAAGGGAAGCTGCTTTTTTTTATAAAATACCCGTAGAGAATATAATTATAATTTATGATGATATTTCACTGCAAACCGGTTCTGTAAGAATTCGTAAAAAAGGTTCAGCGGGAGGGCATAACGGTATTAAATCAATAATTTATCAACTTGGCAGTGATGACTTTCCAAGGATAAAATTGGGAGTTGGTGCTCCGCGTCATTCGGATTATGATTTAAAAGATTATGTATTGGGACATTTTGCAAAAGAGGAAGCTGATGACATAATTTCTGCAGTTAAATCTGTACCTGATATAATTACATGTATTATACGGGATGGATGTGATAAAGCTGCCGGCAGGTATAATAAAACAGTTAAAATTAATAAAGAAGATTAAAACCAGTAAAGGAAAGTGGCCAAATGTCGTTTGAAAGCGTTCTTACAAATTCAAAAGAATATAAAATATTATCTGACAATATAGACAGGGAAATTGTACTTGCCAACGTTGTTACAGGTGCACAAGCACAAAAGGCTCATTTGATTTATAGTTTATATAAAGAAAAAAACAAAGATGTTTTAGTTATATGTACTTCAGAAATTGAGGCCAAGGCTCTTTGGCTTGATTTAAAATTTTTTTCAAGGGAAAATGTGTTGTTTTTTCCTGCGAAAGATTATGTTTTTTATGATGTTGATACGGTTAGTCGAAGCGGTGTTTATGACAGAATAAAGGTTTGCCTGAATTTGTCTGAAAAAAAGCAGAAATATATTACAGTTGCATCTGTTGAAGCGGTTATACAGTTTTGCCTGCTTGAAAAACATTTAACAAAGTATAAGATTGAATTTACGTTAGGAAAAGAATTTGATTTAGAGAGTCTTTCGGATAATCTTATTAAAATGGGATATATAAGGGAAGATATGGTGGAGGGTGTAGGGCAGTTTTCTTTGCGTGGCGGTATACTTGATGTGTTTTCTCCAAATTATGATAATCCCATAAGAATTGAGTTTTTTGACAATGAAACTGATTCAATTCGTATGTTTGATATAAGACTTCAAACAACTATAGAAAAAATTCAGGAAGCAGTTATTTGCCCTTGCAGAGAGATAATTTATACTGACGATGAAAAAGAAAAAATTGTTTCTGACCTTAAAAATGAATTGATTAAGTTAAGACGAAAAAAAACTGACGTAAGTTCTGCAATAGAAAATTTACAGGCTGATATAGAAAAATTTGAAGAAAAGCACTATTTTGCATCAATAGATAAATACGTTTATCAGATTTACGGATGCATTCCGTCAATAATTGATTATTTTGACGAAAATACTTTATTTTTTGTCGATGAAGTGAAAAGGTGCCTTGAAAATGCGAAGGATTTTGAAGCAGATTTTTTAGAAGGCGTTTGTGACTTGCTTGAAAGAGGTGTTTTGCATCCTTCAAATAAGATTTTTCTGCGCGATTCAAAAGAATTAATCACCTGCCTTAACGATAAAAAAATGATTGGAATGTCGTCAATAAATACATTGACTAATCAAATTAAATTTAAGGACAGTATAATATTAAAAGTACAATCAATAAACTCTTTTCACGGAAAAATTGATTTTTTATATGATGATTTGCGAGAATGGAAAGAAAAGAAAGCTACAGTTGTTATTCTTGCAGGCGGTGAGAGCCGTTGTGAAAATCTTGTAACAAGTCTTAATAACAGTGATATTGAGTGTATTTATGCAAAAGACTTTTCTATAAACTGCCGTGGTAGAATCAATGTTATGCAGGGAAGTTTATCAGGTGGTTTTTATTATCCTGATGAAAATTTTGTTTTAATCAGTGACAGGGAGATTTTTAAAGAACAAAAAAGAAAACGCAGGCAAAAAACAGAAGAAGAAAATAAAATCCGTTCGTTTGCAGATATTTCTCCGGGAGATTATGTTGTTCATCAGATACATGGTATAGGAAGATACGAGGGGATTCATAAGCTAACAACACTTGGAAACACAAAAGATTATTTAAAAATATCATATCACGGAACTGACAAATTATATGTTCCCACTACGCAAATTGACATGCTTTACAAATATATAGGAAGCACTGAGAAGAAAGTGACGCTTAACAGACTTGGCGGTACAGATTGGAATAAAGCAAAATCAAGAGTTAAAGCGTCAACTGAGGATTTGGCGAAATACTTAATTGAATTATATGCTGCGCGTAATGCAACGAAAGGCTTTGCGTATTCGCAGGATACACCATGGCAACGTCAGTTTGAGGACACATTTGGATATGCAGAAACTGAAGGTCAACTAAAGTGTATTGAAGAAGTAAAACGTGATATGGAATCGGAAAAGCCTATGGACCGTTTGCTTTGCGGTGATGTGGGTTATGGAAAAACGGAAATAGCAATAAGAGCAGCATTTAAAGCTGTTATGGATTCAAAACAAGTGGCTTACCTTGTGCCGACAACCATTCTTGCGATGCAACATTATAATAATTTTGTTGAAAGAATGAAGGATTTTCCTATAACAGTTGAAATGATGTCTCGCTTTAAAAGTCCGGCAAAGCAAAAAGAAACTTTAAAAAAATTAAAAACGGGTGAGATTGATATTGTAATCGGTACCCACCGCATTTTGCAAAAAGACCTTGTTTTTAAAGACTTGGGACTTCTGATAATAGATGAAGAACAACGATTTGGTGTTGGTCACAAGGAAAAATTAAAAGAAATCAGGAAGAATGTTGATGTTTTAACACTTACTGCAACACCAATACCCAGAACTCTTCATATGGCAATGGTTAATATAAGGGACATGAGTGTAATAACTCAGCCTCCTGAAAACAGATATCCTGTTCAGACATATGTAATGGAATATAATGAAAGTATTATAGCTGATGCTATAAGAAAAGAAATTGGCCGTGGCGGGCAGGTATATTATTTGTTTAATAAAGTTAAAGGGATATATGAAGCAGCAAAAAGAATTCAGGAATTAGTTCCTGATGCCAAAGTTGGTGTTGGTCACGGGCAAATGAGTGAAACTGCACTTGAAGATGTAATGTTTGATGTGGTCAATGGAGATGTAGATTTGTTGGTTTGTACTACTATAATTGAAACAGGTCTTGATATTTCAAATGTTAACACAATTATAATAGAAGATGCAGATAAAATGGGACTGTCACAGTTGTATCAGTTAAGGGGGAGAGTCGGTAGGTCTAATAAAATGGCTTATGCATATTTGACTTACAGAAGAGATCGTGTGCTGTCTGATATAGCACAAAAAAGACTGAGTGCAATAAGAGAATTTACGGAGTTTGGTTCAGGTTTCAAAATTGCAATGCGAGATTTGCAAATTCGTGGTGCAGGTAATATTTTAGGTGCTCAGCAACATGGGCATATGGATGCTGTTGGTTATGATATGTATTGCCGGATTTTAAAAGAAAGCGTTGATGAATTAAACGGGCAAAAATCTGAACCAAAGATAGATGTTACAATTGATTTGAATGTGGATGCTCATATTCCGGAAAGCTATATTTTAAATCATGAGCAGCGAATAGATGCCTATAAAAAAATTGCAGCTATTGAAGATGAAAATGATTATTTTGATGTTCAGGAAGAGTTAGTTGACAGATATGGAGATATTCCGCCTGCAACACAGAATGTTATTGAAATTGCGATGCTGAAAGTAATCGCCGCAGAATTGAGAATTATAGAAATATCACATAAAGGGGATAATGTGATATTTAAATTTGCAGATAATAAAATTCCTATGGAAAAAGTAGCAAAAACCATCTCTAAAATGAGAGGTAAGTTGATGTTTTCGGCAGGTGAGATATCTTATCTTACCTATAAACAAAAAGGCATTAAAGGAAAAGAACTTATATCAAATATTAAAATTATGTTAAATTTAATAAAATAGTTGTAGTTTAACAAAATGTATGGTATAATGTTTAGGCGAATAATTTTTTTCGTACAATTTTGGAGGTGTAATTCAATGAAAAAAGCAAGAAGTATCTCGATGATTTTAGCTGTTGTTATAACAGTATTTTGCTTTGCCGGTTGCGGCTTTGCCGGCGGAGATTATATTGCAACGTATAACGGAAATAAAATCTATACAAAACTGTTTGACTTTTTTGCACAGTTTTATAAGGACCAGTATGTTGCAAGTATGGGCTTTGTTGATGGTGAAATTGATGAGTCAGAGTACATGACATTAAAGCATATTCTTGTGCAATTTGAAAAAGAAGATGGTACAACTCGTACAGAAGAAGAGGCATTGACCGAAGCGAATAGAATTAAAGGTATGATTACTTCTGATAATTTTGATGAATTAATGGCAGAGTATTCTGAAGATCCCGGTAGCAAAACTAGTCCTGAGGGTTATACATTCAAGCATAATGACGGTTCTATGGTGAAGGAATTTGACGATGGCGGCTGGGCTCTTGAAGTTGGTCAGGTAAGTGAGCCTGTTAAGACTTCTTATGGTTATCACATTATTAAGAGAGTTGAACTTGAAAAAGAAGCTCTACCACACCCTATTGACTGGAATGAAGAAGTTCAGGTGTCTGAAACTGAAACAATGTCTCATATTGAAAATGTTAAAGAACGTGCATATGATATGACCATTCGTTATGGGGTGCTTTGGGATAAAGGAAATGCTGAGGGAATGACACTCACAGATGAAGAATATGAGAAGGCAAAAACATCTGTATACAGTATTTTAGGAACAGATGAACAGGCTGCTGTGTTCTTTGAAAAGATTAATTATAATGAAGAGGAAATTAAAGAGATAGTAAAAATTATTACTATTGCAGATAAATATGTTGATGAGTATATAAATAGATTGGATTATGCAGGATTGTTTGACGAGTTTATTGCATCTGATATGTATAAAGAAGCAAAAGATTATTATTCGCAGATAGGTCAGGAATTAAATTATACAGAATATGATGCTGAAAATGAAGAACTTAAGAATTTGATGGCAAATTATGCATATGAGAAAATGTATGATGCAGAGCTTGAAAAGATTGTGAAAAATGAAGAAGCATACAATTTATATAAATAATTGAACGGAGGAAATGGTTATGAAGAAGATAAAAGCAGTTTCACTTCTTCTTGTAATATGTATGGCACTGGGTGCGTTTGCATCATGTTCAGCTGTTGACGTTTCTGAGGTCATGAATGTTAATGGCGAAAAGGTAACGGGCGGTGAATATAGATTTTATCTTGGTGCAATGAAGCAGTTAATTGCAGCAGAGCTTTCTAAAGATTCAGCAGATGCTGTTGATTGGGAGAATGATGAGCTTGAAGGTAAAAAGGCGATAGATATTGCAAAACAGAGAGCTTATGATGATTTAGTTAATTGTATTGTTGCATCATCTGAGGCTAAAAAGAGAGGTTTGGTTGTTTCAGGTGAAGAAAAGAGAGCAGTAAGTGATTCAATTTTAAGTTATTTTGGCGGCACAGATAAGGCAACAGTACTTAAAGAATGTCAATTGTCAGAAGAAATCTTTAATTCTTTGGTTGAAGATTTGGCGCTGACTCAGAAGCTACAAGAAGAATTTACAAAAGATGAATCAATAGCGGATGTTTCTGAAGAAGAAATAAGAGCAAAGTACGATTCTTTATTAGAACAGTATACTGCAAGCGGAGTTGTTACAGCAAAGCATATTTTGATTTGCTTTGAAAAAGAAGACGGAACAACACGCACTGAGGAAGAAACATTAGAAGAAGCAAACAGAATCAAAGCTATGGTTACCGATGATAATTTTGATGAATTGGTGGCTCAGTATTCAGAAGACCCCGGCAGTGCAACTAATCCGGGAGGATACACCTTTACACATGGTGACGGAACAATGGTGCAGGAATTTGATGATGTTGCGTATGCTTTAAGAGATAACGAGGTAAGTGAGCCTGTTAAGACTTCTTACGGTTATCACATTATTAAGAGAGTTGCTTCTGTGCCGGACTTTGAGGCAGAGGGCATCAAGGATGAGCTTAAGAGCATTATAATAAGCGAAAGAGCAACAGCTCTTTATGATGAAAATGTTAAAGCGTTGGCAGAAACTGCAACTGTAACAAAGAATGAAGAGAAGTATAATAAAATAAAATAATAAAAACTCCCGAAGATTTTTCGCTTCGGGAGTTTTAGCGTAAAAAGAACGATAAAGATTGAGATGATTATGAAAATCTTTATCATTAATCTTTTATTTAATTATTTCTTTTAAACTGCCTGCAAGACCTGCGATACCTTGAATGTCTGATGGAATAATCAACTTTGTGGAATTTCCGTCAGCTACTTTTTCAAGTGCTTCTAATGATTTTATTGTAAGGACTTCTTTAGAGGGGGCAGCTTCATTGATTAGCCTTATACCTTCTGCAGTAGCCGCCTGAACTTTGAGAATTGCCTCTGCCTGACCTTCTGCTTCTTTTATAGCAGCTTCTTTTTTAGCTTCTGCTTCAAGTATTGCAGCGGCTTTGTCAGCTTCAGCGGCTAAAATTTTAGATTCTTTTTCACCTTCTGCCACTAATACTGTTGAACGCTTTTCGCCTTCAGCTTTAAGAATGGATTCACGTCTTTCACGCTCTGCTTTCATTTGCTTTTCCATTGCTTCCTGAATTGCTTTGGGAGGCATGATATTTTTTAATTCAACTCTGTTTATTTTTATACCCCAGGGGTCAGTTGCAACATCAAGGATTGAACGCATTTTAGTGTTAATTGTATCTCTTGATGTCAAGGTCTGGTCAAGCTCTAAATCACCTATAATATTACGAAGCGTTGTTGCAGTAAGATTTTCAATAGCAGACATAGGATGTTCTACGCCGTAGGCATAAAGTTTTGCATCAGTAATCTGAAAATATACTACTGTATCAATCTGCATTGTAACATTATCTTTGGTTATAACGGGCTGTGGTGCAAAGTCTACAACCTGTTCTTTTAAGCTTACTATTTTCACTACTCTTTCAAAAAAAGGAAGTTTAAAGTGTAAACCAACCGGCCAGGTACATTTGAATGCGCCTAATCTTTCAATAACGTAAGTTGATGCCTGAGGAACAATTCTTATGTTTCTTACAATGATGAGTAAGGCAAAAATAATAAAGATAATTGGTAAAATCATAACTATACCTCCTGATTATTTTCGATTTTTCCTTCAACTTTATTTTCGGGGCGACCAATAGTGCTTAAAGGATTACCGGATGGAACAACTACAAGCTTTACACCGCTTATTGCAACAATCTCAACCAATTCGCCCTTTTTTATATTTTGACCAATGCGTGCTGTTGCACTCCAGTGTTGTCCACATACAAGTACGCTTCCCGTTGAAGTGATGTTGTTTATTTCTTCTGTAACTATAGCTGGTTTTCCAACTAATGCATCTGCATTTGTTGGTACGGTGTTTTTATTAAATTTTGTTAAAGCATATTTTCTGGTAGAGATAAGAGTAATAACCGAAACCAAAATAAAAATAGATATACACCACCAGTTATTAAGTGAAAAGAGTGATGTTATAAATGCCGCTAACGCTCCTAAAGCAAACCAGATACAAACAAGCGTAGTGGTTAGCGCTTCAAAAACAAAAAGCAAAATACTGATTAAAAGCCAGATTACGCTATTCATAAATATTAACCTCCTTATATACATTATATACTATAGGTGCCTTTAAATCAACAAAAATTTAAAAATAGTCACAAAACGGAAATATCTTACATATTATTATAACAGAGGCAACTCAAATAAATTCAAGGAGGGCTTATTTATGCCTGAAAATTTAATTAACTCCGGAAATTGTGAATGTGAAAACAATGACAGTGTTTGTGTTCATGTTAACAAAATTTATGACCAATGCAGGGATAAAGACTGTTTGACTGACCTTAGAGTCTACCTTACAAATACAGGGCAGGAGCTTGTAAATAATGCAATCAGCGTTAAAGTAAGAAAAGCCGAAATAATCTGGATTTATTCAGATATTGAAGCTGTTCAGTTTAACCGCGGATTTTACAGTGTAGATTTAAGATACTTCTTTAAAATAACCCTTGATGTATATACAGGGATGGGAAAACCGTGCAGAGCAGAGGGTCTTGCTACCTTTGATAAAAAAGTTATCCTTTACGGGTCAGAGGGCAGCACAAAAATCTTTTCTTCAACAATGGTAAGCTGCGGTGCAGATTTGCAAGGAAAACAAAAAACGAATATGCCGATTGCAACTGTTGAAGTGGTAGAGCCTATTGCACTAGCTGCTAAATTGGTTGAACCTGATGATGAGTGTTGCTCATGTTGCTGTGAAACAGATTTATCATCTGTTCCGAGCGATATTTGCGCAGCCTTTGAAGATTCAATTATTTCAGGCGGTGAAAACAAGAAAGTTTTAGTAAGCTTAGGAATTTTTTCTATAGTAAGACTTGAACGCAGTGTGCAGCTTCTTATCCCTTCATATGATTTTTGTATACCTCAAAAAGAATGTGTAACTGCAACTGATGAAAGTCCTTGCGATTTGTTTGAACGTATTGAATTCCCAATAGATGAATTTTTTCCGCCTGCAAAGGATGATGACTGTTGTTGCAAACCCGGATGCGGATGTGAAGATTAAAAGTATGTGAACGTAAAAAGGTGCGGTTTTATCCGCACCTTTTTATAATGTCTATAGAATTTATCAAAAATGCTTGTAAAGGATAAAAAAGTATGGTATAATTTGCATAGGGAAATTTATTTAAAATTTTAAGCGCTACTGATTCTATATGTATAATGATAATAGTGAAAACTCGTTTGCTGATTTACAATCCTTATATGGTGTGTTTATAACTTATATTTGAGGTGAAAAAAATGAAAATATCAACTAAAAGTAAAAATGCCACGACGATTCTTGCTTTTATGGCATGTTTTGATAAAGGGTCAGTTGTTCCAATGGATAAAATAGAAGAAAAAACCGGTATTTCACCGTCATATAGTGCGCAGATTTTAGCGGAGTTAAAAAAAGACGGAATTATTGAAAGTAAAATGGGTGTTGGCGGAGGCTATTATATTCCCAAGGAGATACAACTTGAAGAAATAACCGTAGGCGATGTGTGCAGGGCGGTGGAAAAAGATATGTTTGTTGTTGAATGTGTATTTGATACTTCAAAATGTGAACTTGGTAAGAATGCATATTCATGCGGAATCAGAAATGCCATGTGTGATATTTCTGATGCTGTGTTTGATGCACTTGACAGTTTTTATATTGTTGACATAGCGGAATTGCTTTTAGATAACGGATTTGTGAATAAAAATGAGTATATTCAGAATGGGGGGAAAGAAAATGAAAATGTCAGCAAAAAGCAGATATGGAATGCTTGGCTTTATTGATGTTTTGCAAAATGGTTCAGTAAGCGTTAATGAGGTGTCAACAAAACATAAAATATCCAAAAAGTTCTTAGAAGTGAGTTTTAATCAAATGAAAAAAAGTGGCATTTTAGTGTCTAAAAGCGGAAATAACGGTGGATACAGATTAGCTAAAGATGCTTCCGGAATTTCACTTTACGATGTATTTTCCTGCCTTGAGGGTGATGCTCGCATTGCAGAACCGGATTTTGATGACAGCAAAATAAAAGATTTTATTTTTGAAAATGTATGGGATAAAATCAATGAAAATATTAAAGAAAATTTAAAAAACATAACTATAAATGACGTTTTTTAAAGCGGTGTTGTTATGAAGAAAAATATGTATATTTTATCTTTCAATAAAAATGTCGGGATATATTGTTACATAATAGACTAAAGCAGTAAAACAGAATTTTGTGATGTTTTGAAGTTGAAATATCCGATGTATCTGATACACAATGTTGGTGTTTTTAAAATAAATACAATAGAGAAAATTTATGCATTGGAAAATATTAAATGAACTTTATACATAGTTTTAGGGTAAAAATATTGAAATTTATTTAAAGATATGATACAATTATAAAGAAGTTAATTATTCGCTAGCGGAGGGGAAGTAATGAATACTGAGTTTGAAAATAAACAAAAGGAAAAAACAGAAGAAAATGCATATCAGGTAATAGAAAGATATAATACCTATAATGAGCGTAGAAGCATGAATGTTGTGCCATTTATTATTTCGGTAATATCAGTTATTGTGCTTTGCTGTATGCCGTTTGAAATTCATTATGGTGCACCGGAGTGTTATATTGCTTTTGATAACGGAAAGCTTATGTTGGCAATTCTGCTTACTATGGCATTTTTCTATTTTTTGGGATTTGATATGGTAGCGTTTTGTGTAGCATCTGTCAATCTGGCATATCTGGCTATAAATACCTATGATTTATTTTTTTATTACAGAAATGAGCTTTTACCAGGATTTTATACTCTTTGGGCTTGCGCTATACTAATAGTTATTACGCATTTTCTTTATCCGTGGATAAGAAAAAAGGTTTGCAAAAAAGATTAAAATTTAAAAGTTAAACAATATAAAAAGTGCACTCGTTTGTTTGAGTGCACTTTTTATTAAAAATTAAGAATGTCGATATGTTCAAAAAGAACTTTAAAACCGAGCACAATTAAAATGAAACCGCCGGCAAATTCAGCCTTTGATTTATACTTGACGCCAAAAAGATTACCAATTTTTACACCAAAAACTGACATAAAAAATGTGATAAGACCGATAAGTGCAATGGCAGTAAATATGCTTACTCCGGGAAGAATAAGTGTTATACCTGCAGCCAAAGCATCAATGCTGGTCGCAATTGCCATTGTAAACATTATTTTAAATGAAAGCGAGGCATCAGCTTTTTCTTCATCTTTTTCCAAAGATTCTTTTATCATGTTTGCTCCTATAATGCCAAGAAGTATAAAAGCAATCCAATGGTCAAAATTTTCTATGTACACTTTAAAGGCTTTGCCTAAAATATATCCGATAAAAGGCATAATTGCTTGGAAGCTGCCAAACCATAAGCCAACAATGCCTATGCTTTTAAATGACAGTTTCTCCATTGCAAGTCCTTTGCAGATTGATACGGCAAAGGCATCCATAGATAAGCCAACAGATAGAATAAACAGCTCAAACAGACTCATTTGCAACAACCTTTCAAAATTAATAATTGTTTAAAATGATATGATATTATAACATATCAAAGAATATTTTCAAGGTAAATGTATTTTTCTTTCTTAAGCATATAAAAACAAGGCTTGCTTTAAGCCTTGTTTTTATATTAATATTTATGCAATAACTCTTACTTTCATAACGTCATCCAAAGATGCAATTTTGTTTTCTAAATCAGCAATTTCACCATTTACATCCATAATTGTGTAAGCGTAATCTTTTTTGCTCTTGTTTGTCATATGCGCAATGTTTATGCCGCATTCAGCGAAAACGGCAGAAAACTGTGTTAACATATTGGGAATGTTTTTGTGTAAAATACAGATGCGTTCTGTTCCAGGCTCTCTTTCCATTGCACAGTTAGGGAAATTTACGCTGTTTTTAATATTACCATTTTCAAGGTATTCAGCAAGCTCAGATGCTGCCATCATAGCACAGTTATCTTCCGATTCCTCTGTAGAAGCACCAAGGTGGGGAATGGCAATAACATTATCCATCTTAAGTGTTTTTTCGTTGGGAAAGTCAACAACGTATTTTGAGACTTTTCCGCTTTCAAGAGCTTTAGCAAGAGCATTGTCACAAACAAGTTCACCACGCGAGAAGTTTAATAGTTTAACACCATCCTTCATAATTGCAAACTGGTCGTCTGAAATCATGTAACGTGTTGAATCGTTAAGGGGAAGATGAAGTGTAATATAATCTGATTTTTCAAAGATTTCCTTAATATCAGTTGATTTATGAATTTTTCTTGAAAGATTCCATGCTGCATCAACTGACAGATATGGGTCATAACCGATAACATTCATTCCAAGGTGCTGAGCTGCATTTGCAACCATAACACCAATTGCACCAAGACCTATTACACCAAGAGTTTTACCTTCAATTTCATTTCCTGCAAACTGGCCTTTGCCTTTTTCAACGAGCTTGCCTACGGCATCGCCTTCACCAATTAAGGTTTTTGCCCAACTTACACCACCGATAATATCACGAGAAGCGAGGAACAGACCGGTAATTGTAAGTTCTTTAACAGCGTTTGCATTTGCACCAGGAGTGTTAAATACAACTATACCTTTTTCACTGCATTTGTCAATTGGAATATTATTTACACCAGCACCTGCACGGGCAACTGCTTTTAGGTTTTCTTGTAAATCCATATCGTGCATTGCAAAGCTTCTTAGAATGATACCATCTGCATTTGCAGAAGAATCATCTGTAATATTGTATTTTTCAGAATCCAGTTTATCTAAACCGCATTTTGCAATTTTATTTAATGTAAGAATATCAAACAATTAAATCAAACCTTTCAAGAATATTTTATTATCTTACAACCTTATCAAGATTGTCTTTTTCAAATTTTTCCATAAACTCAATTAAAGCCTTAACGCCTTCAATGGGCATTGCATTATAAATGCTTGCACGCATACCACCCATAATTCTGTGACCTGCAAGGTTAACAAGACCTACATCTTTTGCTTCTGCCACGAATCTCTTTTCCATATCTTCATCGCCGATTGTGAAAGTAACATTCATAAGTGAACGGTCTTTCTTTACAACTCTGGGCATGAATAGCTTGGATGCATCAAGGAAATCATAAAGCATAGTAGCTTTTTTGCGGTTGATTTCGCCCATAGTTTTAACACCACCCATTTCTTTAACCCATTCTAAAACAAGGTTTAACATATAAATTGTATATGTAGGAGGAGTGTTAAGCATTGAGCCGGCCTCAAAGTTTACTGTATAGTTATAGAGCTCAGGTGTAATTGGCATACAGTCATTCATTAAATCATTTCTTACAATAACTGCTGCAACACCTGCAGGACCCATATTTTTCTGTGCACCTGCAAAAATCAAACCAAAGTCATTAACATTAAATTCTTCAGAAAGAATACAGGATGAAAAGTCAGCAACAAGAGGAAGGCCTTTTGTTTCAGGCATTGTATTCCATTTTGTGCCTGCAACTGTATTGTTCATACAAATGTAGAAGTAGTCAGAGTCTGTGTTAATATCATCAGGATTGTAATCAGGAATACGGTCATAGGCGGTGTCTGCTGAAGATGCAAGAACGTGAGCGTTACCGTATTTTTTTGCAAGCTTTATAGCTTTCTTTGTCCATGTGCCGGAATCTACGAATTCAGCGCTGCCTTTTTTCATTAGGTTTAAAGGAATTGCATCAAACTGAGCTGTTGCACCGCCCTGCATAAACAAAATATTGTAGTTTTCAGGGATGTTCATTATTTCACGAAGATTTGAAAAAGCTGAATCTATAATAGCCTGATAAGGCTTTGAACGATGGCTCATCTCCATCACGGACATGCCAGCGTCACCATAACAAACCATTTCATCTGCGGCTTTTCTTAAAACAGCTTCCGGCATAGCAGAAGGGCCGGCAGAAAAATTGTAAACTCTTTTCATAATTATCTCCTCCATATTTATAAAATTACAGTTTACATTATACATCTTTTGAAAAAATTCGTCAATAAAAAAAGTAAAAAATTATAAAATTTAAGTTTTTTTAAAAAGTAAAATTAAAAAAATCGGAACTTTGTTACAAAAATAACAGTACGTTCCGATTTTTTTCTATTCATTTAGATTGATATTGCGTATTGTTTTTCTTACCTGAAGTACTTTTGATGGCGAAACAGACAATTCATCAATTCCTATGGAAATAAATTTTTTGGTAAGTGAGGTATCGGAGCCTAATTCGCCGCATATGCCAACCCAAATATTGGCATCATGCGCATTTTTTACAGTAAGTTCTATCATTTTAAGCACAGCTTCGCATTGTGGGTCAAAAAAATCATCAAGGGACGGATTTTGACGATCTATCGCCATAGTGTATTGCAGTAAATCATTTGTTCCGATGCTGAAAAAAGAAACTTCTTTTGCAAGTTTGTCTGACAGCATAACCGCGGCGGGTGTTTCTATCATAATTCCCTGTTCTGGAATTTTATGCGGTATTTGCTCTTTTGTAAGTTCATATGATACCTCTGCGGCAATTTCTTTAATTTTGTCAATTTCCCATAATGATGAAATCATAGGATACATAACTGAAAGTGAGCCAAAAACTGATGCGCGGAAAAGTGCACGAAGTTGTGTTTTAAAAATTTCAGGTCGTGTAAGGCAAAGTCTGATAGCTCTCAGTCCCATAGCAGGATTTTCTTCTGGCTCAAGATTGAAATATTTTGCCTGTTTGTCAGCTCCAATATCAAGAGTTCGTATTATGACAGGTTTATCTGCCATAGTTTGTGCAATAGTTTTATATATTTCAAATTGTTCTTCTTCGGTTGGTAAGGTGTCTTTTTCCAGGTAAATAAACTCGCTTCGGAAAAGTCCTATTCCTTCTGCATCATTTTCAAGTGCAAGCGCCATATCATTGATATTTCCGATGTTTGCATAAAGTTTTATCTTTTTTCCATCTATAGTTATATTTTCTTTGCCTTTTAGTGTTTGAAGAAGACTTCTTTTTTCGTCTTCTTCGGATTTTAAACGCTCCATTTTCTTTAAAGTTTCTTCGTTGGGGTCTATATATAATGTGCCGGTAAAACCGTCTGCAATTGCGATTTTGTTCTCATTATCTTTGATTTTTTCAGTATCTATTCCAATAATTGCAGGAATATTCATTGTTCTTGCAAGAATTGATGTATGAGAATTTGAAGAGCCTTTTTTTGTTACAAATGCTAAAATTTTTGATTTATCAAGCTGAACGGTTTGGCTGGGGGTAAGGTCTTCGGCGATTAATATAGAAGGCGATTCTTCGTCGGCAAAGGTGTTTGAATATCCGCTTAGAATATTTACAAGTCTGTCAGAGATGTCTTTTACGTCAAGGCTTCTGGCTTTCATATATGCATCGTCCATTAATGAAAACATTTGTGAAAAATTTTCACCTGTTGCAGTGACTGCATATTCGGCATTCAAGCTTTGGTTTAAAATAAAATTTTCAATTGATTCATTGTAATCTGCATCGTTTAGCATTATTTGGTGTATTTCAAAAATAGCGGCGTTATCTTTACCGACCTCTGTTAATGCTTTTTTATAAAGTGATTCAAGCTGGCTGTAAGCTTTTTTCTTTGCATTGGAAAAACGAACTAACTCATCTTTTGGCGAGTCAACTTTTTTTCGTTTGACAGGAGGCAAATCTTTTTGGAGTATTCTTATTTTTCCGATTGCAATGCCTCCGTAAATGCTTTTTCCCTTATATACAAACATATGTTGCCTCCGTTTTATAAATTTTGTTTAAAAAATTTTTCAAGCTCAGATGAGGCTTTTTCTTCATCGGGACCTGTTATTGAAATTTTGATTTTTTCGTTTTGTTTTATTCCTAATCCCATAACAGAAAAAATGCGTTTTGCATCAGCGGCTTTATCGTCTTTTACAAGTGTTATGTCGGATTCAAAACGACTTGCTTCTTTTACAAGTAAACCGGCAGGGCGGGCATGAATACCTAATTGGTCAGTTATAGTGTAAAAAAATTCTTTCATAATTTTATTGTTCCTTTCAAAAGTTTTATATAAATGTTATTACCCAATTTAACGTTTTTAATCATAAAATCCATTAAAAATTACCCTGTTTTATAAAAGCAAAAAAATATGACAATATAAAATAAGGTAATTTTAATCTGTTTGTATTTTGTGTTTTTCCGAAATTCGTTTGGTGTAATTTTTTGTATTTTGTTTAAAAATTTGACAAGAGAATACAGCGGTGAACAGTTTTGCGTGTGGAACTGCAGACTTGACTAATAAGCACTGAAACAAAAGATGGAATATTTAGAATAAGGAAATATTAACCATACTTTTTCTTACATAAAAATTCCTTGTTTGCACAAAATACTGTTGTAACTAAAACCAAAAGGAGCAATTTATAGTATGAAAGCAACAGGAATTGTAAGAAGAATAGACGACCTTGGTCGTGTTGTTATACCTAAAGAAATACGCAGAACCATGCGTATTCGAGAAGGAGACCCACTTGAAATATTTACTAACAGAGACGGAGAAGTAATTTTTAAAAAATATTCTCCAATTGGTGAACTTTCGGAATTTGCAGGTAAATATGCTGAAACCTTAGCGAAAACAAGTGGCATTGCAGCATGCATAACAGACCGTGACAGTATTATAGCTGTTTCGGGTGTTCCAAAAAAGGAAATGCTTGATAAGCGTGTCAGTGCTGAACTTGAAAAAATTATGGGTGAAAAAACAAACTATATAAAAAGCAACGGAGACGTAAGTCAGGTGTGGATAATAGACGGATTTGACAAATATTCGGCAAATGTTGTTTATCCAATAATTTCTGAGGGTGACACAATAGGAAGCGTGGTAATGTTTGGGCAGGAACAAAAGCCTGCAGGTGAGATTGAAGCAAAACTTGCACAAACAGCAGCAGGTTTTTTAGGCAGACATATGGAAGAATAATTCAAAATCAGGCTTTGGTTTTCAGCAAAGCCTGATTTTTTTATTTTTATAGGTGTAAAACCTTTGACAAAATAATTTACTGTGTGTTATACTGACTTAGTATGATTATGTAAAATATATTGTTTTTAGGGAGGTTTAGCATGGCCGAATTAAAAAATATGAAAAAATATCATTTGTCTTTTGCGCAGGCAATTGCATTTTTATTGATTGCAGCTTTATTATTATGCAGATTTCAAAGTTTTGTTACAAACGGCGGTTTGTTTTTTGTGAAATCATCTCTTTCTGTTGAATGGAGACCTGTTATATTAATATATAACACGATTCCGTTGTTTTTAGCTTTGTGCTTTATATATTTTATTTCGGGAAGCGTAAGCATTTCGTTTTCTACAATAAGTATGGTATTTTTGATTATGCTTGTTGTTAATCACTTTAAGGTTGAGTTCAGAGCTGAACCTTTTATACCCACAGATGTTGCAACTATAAGCGAAGCCACAAATGTAAGTAGCGGAATCAATTTTAAATTTTCATGGCTTATAATTTTAGCAATTTTAATTGTTGTGGCAGCAAATGTTTTGATGTGGCTTTTTGTAAGAAGTAAAAAAACAAAAATAATACCCAGACTGGCAGGACTTTTTTTAAGCGTAATTGTTGCAGTTTCAGCATATACGGGAATTTACAGAGATGTTGATTATTTTAAAAATTTACACAGTTTTGCAAATGTGTGGAAAGATATTTCCGTGATGCAGAATAAAGGGTTTTTATATATGTTTATGACAAGGTTTGAACTTTTTAAATATGATATGCCCAAAGGCTATTCAAAAGATGAAGTGGATAGAATTTACAGTGAATATGAGTTTGCTGAGGCTTTGCCTGACGGATACGTTATGCCTGATGTGATTGCGATAATGGGTGAGTCTTTTTTTGATGTGAAGCGAACAAATCTTGTGTATTCTGAAGGTATAAACCCAACTGAAAATCTGGAAAAGCTGCGTAGTGATGGTATTTACGGTGATTTGATTATAAGAGGTATCGGTGGCGGAACAGTAATCTCGGAATTTGAGTTTTTAACTGCAAATGCACTTCCTTTTATAACCGATACAATTATTTCACCATATAACACATATATTTCAAAAAATGCATATTCAATACCTGTTCATTTAAGGGATAATTTTAATTATCATACAAATGCGATGCATCTTGGAAATGAATGGTTTTATAACAGAAGAAGCACATATCCGAGACTGGGTTTTAATGATACGACTTTCTATGAAGATATAGCAGACACTAATCCTCAAAAAGCATATAACGGATATACCGCAGATTGCGTTTTGTCGGAACTTATTGTTAATAAATATAATGAGCATGTAAAAAATAATCCGGGGCAGAGTTATTTTAATTTCAATGTCACAATTGAAAACCATCTGCCTTATAATGAAACTTATGCAAACACCGAATATATTGTAAGACCTGTTGGCATGAGTGACAGAGATTATTATATGATAAATCAGTATGTTGAAAAAATCAAGAAGACCGATGACCTTTTAGGTGTTGTGGCAGATTGCCTTGAAAAATCTTCAAGACCTGCAATTGTTGTTTTCTACGGTGACCATTTGCCGAACTTTAATCAGAAAACCAATGATGTTTTACCGCAGATGGGAATACAAATGAACAAAGAAGGTTTTGAGGGAGATAAAGAGCATCACAGAACACCTTACGTTATATGGGGTAATTCTGCATACAAAAAACAGATGCAGAAGTTTGGATATGATATACCTGCAGGGGACAGAGGAATTATTTCCTCTAATTATTTAGGCATAGAAATGCTTGAATATATGAAAGCGCCCATGTCTGAGCATTTTAAATTTATTAAGGATGTTAAGGCAGAGTTTCCTGTTATTACTCCGTATTATTATGTTGATAATAAAGGGGAGCAGATTAACAAATTAAATGATGAACAACAGAATATTATGGATAAATATCAGATTATTCAATACTATTCTATATTAAAATACAAATAATTATTAAATTCGGGGAGATGTATTTAAGTGTTGAAAAAGTATTTTGGAATGTTGAAAGATGAGTTTGCGGGTTACAACGGCAAAAAGTTTTCAAAAGATTTAATGGCAGGTCTTACGGTTGCGGCTGTTGCAATTCCGCTTGCATTGGCATTTGGTGTAAGCTCCGGTGCCGATGCTGCGGCAGGTCTTATAACTGCGATTTTATCAGGGTTGGTTATGAGTTTGCTTTCGGGTGCATCTTTTCAGATTTCCGGGCCTACCGGCGCAATGACAGCAATTTTAATTTCACTGATTGCAAAAAACGGAATTGGCGCTATGTTTGTTGCAGGATTTCTGGCAGGTGTTATTTTACTTATTGCCGCTTTTTTAAAAGTTGGAAAGGTGGTATCTATTCTTCCAGCTCCTGTTATTGTGGGCTTTACATCAGGTATTTCGATTATAATTGCATTAGGACAGGTTGACAATTTTTTTGGTGTAGCATCACAGGGAGAAAATGCAATAGAAAAGCTTTTAAGTTATGGTGAGCTGGGTTTTTCACCTGACCGGACTGCTGTGATAATAGGTCTTGCGGTAATTTTGTTTATGGTGTTTTATCCAAAAAAGTGGGGAAGTGTATTGCCGGCGTCCTTGGTAGCAATTATTTTATCAACTGCTGCTAACATGATATTTAAGTTTGATGTGACTGTTGTAGGTGAAATACCAAAAACTCTTTTTGCTGAAAACAGACTGAATGTTTCTGATTTAGCAAATTTTGAGTTGATAAAAAATCTTATAGTGCCTGCTATAAGTATTGCGGCACTTGCGATGATTGAAAGCCTTTTATGTGGTGCAAGTGCGTCAAGAATGAAAGGTGAAAAACTAAATGCAGATGTGGAGCTTGTTTCTCAGGGTGTCGGTAATATAATTATTCCATTCTTTGGCGGTGTTCCGTCTACTGCGGCAATTGCAAGAACAAGCGTTGCAATTAAGTCAGGTTTACAAACAAGACTTACAGGTGCTATTCATGCGATTGTTTTGCTTTTGGCAATGTTTGTTATAGGTCCTGTAATGAGCAGAATTCCTTTAAGCGCATTGGCGGGTGTGTTAATGGTAACAGCCTTTAGAATGAATGAGTGGGAAGAAATAGGACATATATTTAAAAAGAAATTTAAATCAGCGGCGTTTTTATTTTTTGCAACAATGATTGCGACTGTAGTTTTTGATTTGACAATTGCTATTGTTGCAGGTCTTGTGATTGCAATTATAATGTTTGTTATAAAAATTTCTGATATTGATTTAGACTATGCAACAGTGGATGTTGATAAGCTTGAAGATAAAGGAATTAAAGTTTTTGATCATCATAAAACAACTATTGTTATCTACATAACAGGTCCGGTGTTTTTCATAACAACAGATGTACTTGTACGTAAAGTGCGTGAAATTGTGGAAGGTGAAGATGTTAAAACTCTTATTTTCTCTATGAGAGGCGTGCCGTTGATTGACACATCGGGCGTATCTGTGTTTACGGAGCTTGCAGAAGAGTTAAAAGAAAAAAATATACAGCTAAAGATTGCGGCTGTCCAGCCTAAAGTGTTGAAAATGTTTAAACGAAATGGTACAGATAAAGTTGTAGGTACGGAAAATGTATATTGGAGCGTTGAACAGGCTTTAAGCGAAAATAAATAATTGGTAAAATTAAAAAGAGCGGTTTTGCAAAATTAAGCAAAACTGCTTTTTTGTGTTTTTTTGTATTAAAAAAATATATAAGGATATACTTAATGTATAAAGAAAGGAGTTTTTTATATGATAAATCAGGATACAGTAAAGCTTTTGAGAGAATGCGATGCAGGCATTAAAATGGGTATTTCTTCTATAGATGATGTTCTTGATTATGTAAATGATGAAGAATTGAAGAAATATCTTTCAGAATGCAGAAATGAGCATGAAAAGTTAAGAGAAGAAACAGAAAGTCTTCTTTCTAAGTATAATGATGATGGTAAAGAGCCTAACCCTATGGCGAAATCAATGAGCTGGATAAAAACAAATGTAAAGCTCGTGATTAATGAATCTGACGGGACTATTGCAGATTTAATTACCGATGGTTGCGATATGGGGATAAAAAGCTTAAACAGATATTTAAATCAGTATAAAGCGGCTGATGAAGTTTCAAAGGATATTACAAAAAGACTTATTAATCTTGAGGAACGCCTCGAAATTGATATTAGAAAGTTTTTATAGTTAAAATGACTGTGGGCATTGAATAGAAAAACTGCTCACAGTCATTTTTTTGTTTAAAAAAAACAAAAAGTCCTTTAAATAAAAAAGGACTTTGGTCGGGATTGAGGGATTCGAACCCCCGGCCCCATGGTCCCAAACCATGTGCGCTACCAAACTGCGCTAAATCCCGAAAATAACAACACAAACAATTATACACTAATGTTTTGCAATTGTCAAGATATTTTTTTAAAAAGTCAAATTTTTATTTCTGTAGTTGTCAAATTTTTATAAATTATTAAATAAATCTGCTAAAATTCACAGTTCTTTTTTTACTGTCATATTATAAAATCGGGAAATTAAAATTTGGAGTTGAGGTTATGTATCATACTATGGCAAATATGAAACCAGGACAGAGTGGATATGTAAAAAGTATAAATTGTGAAAAAAACATAAAAAGGCGTCTTATGGATATGGGACTTGTAGGAAAAACTAAGGTAGAATGTGTATTAATTAGTCCTTCAGGGGATCCAAAGGCATATAGGATAAAAAATACGCTTGTTGCAATACGCAATAGCGATGCTAAAGAAATATATATTGAAAGTGAGGAAATATAAATGGGTATTACCATACGTTCTTCAAAGAAAAAGATATTGGATTACGATGGAGAAATCAGTAAAAGTGCATTTACAAAACTTGTAACGATTGCAGGTAATCCTAACGTAGGGAAAAGCAGTATTTTTAATGAACTCACAGGAATGAAACAACATACCGGAAACTGGCCGGGGAAAACGGTGTGCAGCGCATATGGAATGTGTGAATATAACGGAAAAAATTATATTTTTGCTGATATACCGGGAACTTATTCACTTATAGCACGGTCTAAAGAAGAGGAGGTAGCAAGAGATTTTATATGTTTTTCGGAAAGTGATGTTATTGTTATAGTTTGTGATGCTACTTGTTTTGAACGAAACATGAATCTGGTATTGCAGTGTATGGAAATAACAGATAATGTAGTTATATGTTTAAATCTTATTGATGAAGCCAAAAAGAAAAAAATTGAAATAGATACAGATGAAATTTCAAGACGATTAGGTGTGAAGATAATTAAAACATGCGCACTTGAGAAAAAAGGATTTAAAGATTTGTTAGAAGAAATACAAAATGTTTCTATTAACAACAAAACTAGTGATAAAGTAATTGTGAACTATCCGGAATACATAGAAAAAGCAGTAAGTTGCATTTTGCCCTTTACAGATAAAATTAAAGAAAAAAGCAAAATTAATTCAAGATGGATTGCACTGAAATTTATCGAAGGTGATTCAACCTTAAAGGAAAATTTGATAAAACGAAAGCTTATTACTAAGTCGGAAAAAGAGGAAATAGAAGAAGAGATAGAAAAATTTAAAATTGACAGATTTAAATTTCAGGATGATGTTGCAGTAGGGCTTGTAACTAAATGTGAGCAGGTGTGTAAAGGGTGCATCAAAACACATAAAGCGGTTTTAAACCGTGCTGATAAAATACTAACCGGAAAAATAAGCGGGCGTATGATTATGATTGCGCTTTTAATGTTAGTGTTTTATATTACTGTAAGCGGTGCCAATGCAATATCGGAACTTCTAAGTGGGATTATGTTTTTTTTAGAAGAAAAGTTGATGAGTTTTTTCATTCGGCTGAATATATCGGAAACTTTGCGTGACATATTGGTATGTGGTGTTTTCAGAGTTACGGGGTGGGTTATTTCGGTAATGTTTCCACCTATGGCGATATTTTTTCCCATGTTTGCATTTCTTGAAGATGTCGGATATCTTCCGAGAGTAGCTTTTAACTTGGATAAAAGTTTTAAAAAATGTGGGGCATGCGGAAAGCAAGCGCTTACAATGTGTATGGGATTTGGATGTAATGCGGCAGGTATTACGGGATGCAGAATAATTGATTCTCCACGTGAAAGAATGATTGCAAGTTTAACAAACAGTCTTGTGCCTTGTAATGGAAAATTTCCGACCTTAATAGCTGTTATAACAATATTTTTTGTTTTTTCGTTTGCAGAACCTATGCGTTCTTTAATCGGAGCTATGGTTTTGACTGCCTTTGTGCTTTTAAGTATTGTGGTTACTTTTTGTGTTTCAAAAATTCTTTCCAAAACATTACTTAAAGGTGAAAACTCGTCTGTAGTTATGGAGATGCCGCCGTACAGAAGACCAAAAATTAGAAATATTGTTGTAAGGTCTGTTTTTGACAGAATTGTTTTTGTTTTGTTAAGAGCAATAAGTGTGGCAGCACCGGCGGGTGCAATTATATGGATAGTATCAAATGTAAGTATAAATAATATTTCTGTAATGAACATTTTGGCAGGATTTCTTGAGCCGTTTGCAAAACTTATGGGACTAGACGGATTTATACTTTTGGCATTTATACTGGCACTGCCTGCAAATGAGCTTGTTATACCATTAATTATAATGGCATATACATCCTCAGGCAGTATAACTTCATGTAATAATTATATGTATCTTAAGGAAATTTTTATTGAAAACGGGTGGAATTTACTTACGGCGTTTAATGTAATGATATTTTCTTTGATGCACTGGCCGTGCTCGACGTCAATTATTACATTAAAAAAAGAAACAGGAAGTTTCAAATGGGCATTTATCGGTTTTTTGATACCAACAATAATAGGGATTATACTATGTATGATAACTACATTTTTATTTGGAAAATTGATTTAATTATATTGACTTTTTTAATCTAGTAGTGATATGCTGAGAAAAAAGGTGAATAAACATGAGCAATATTGAAAAAATTGACAAAAATTTTAAAGTAGTAAAAACGTTTGAAAGGATTTGCATATTATAATATACTTGAGAAGCCTTTTTAAATATATGGTGTTATGCGTGAAGATGACAGATTCGTCAGAATGCTGGGAAAAGTTGCAAAAACAGTAAGCGTTGATATTTACGCTTTATATGCAAATAATGCAGGCGGCAGAGTTCGTTTTAAAACAGATGCTAAAACTATAAGAATTATTGCAGAACTTTTTGATATATTTGGCTGTGACAGTTCAACTGTTGACGGATGTCACACGAATGACTAGGGATTTATGTGTATGGCAAAAGTGCTTGAAGAAATAATTTAATGAAATGTTAATGCATTTATTAATTCAGTTTGTTGAAATTGGATAATTACAAGAATATTAATCGACAGGCAATGAATTTAATTTGAATAAAACATAAAAAACACTTGATTTTTTGCCTTTTGTTGTTATATAATGTCGTTTGGATTTTTGTAGGAGGAGGCAAAAAATATGTCTAAGCTTAAAAACTATGTAAAGTCTGTTATTGTATGGAATTTGATGGCTATATTGGTAGGCGTTGCAACTGGAATTGCAGGGGGATTGTTTCACAAAGTAATTGAATTTGCAACACATACAAGAATTAAATATGACTGGTTTATTTATCTTTTGCCGGTTGGCGGTGTGATAATAACTTTTTTGTATAGCTTTTCAAAAACTCCTCTTACCACCAACGCGGTATTTGAAAGTGTGAGAATGAGGAAAAATGTATCACCATTATTGGCTCCTTTTATATTTGTTTCTGCATTTATTACTCATTTGCTTGGAGGTAGTGCAGGCAGAGAAGGGGCAGCATTGCAGCTTGGCGGAAGTATAGCATCGCAAATTGGAAAATGTTTTAAATTAAAAAAAGAAAATATGAGCACGATAATTATCTGCGGTATGAGTGGTGCGTTTTCTGCAATTTTTACTACTCCGGTTACAGCAGCGATATTTGCATATGAAGTTGTTTCTGTAGGAAAAAGCAGATATTATGAGCTTTTGCCTGCTCTTATATCGGCAGTGTTTGGATATGTTGTGACTGTTTTGATGGGAAATGAAGTTTTAGCATACAGAATAGTGAGTCTTCCTGCGAATGATTTGGTCATGCTTGGCAAAGTGGTTATCATTGCTGTGATGGTAGCTGTTGTAAGTATTTTGTTTTGTGTAAGTATAAAGACTTGTGAATATTATGGTGAAAAAATATTTACAAATCCATATATAAGAACTGTGGTTGGTTCTGTTATATTAATTTTGCTTACACTGTTGGTTGGTATAAGAGATTACAATGGTGCAGGTATGAATGTTATAGAAGATGCTCTTAAAGGCAATGTGAAATACGAAGCTTTTATACTTAAACTTATATTTACTGTTGTAACAATAACTGCTGGTTTTAAAGGCGGTGAAATTGTTCCGGCATTTTTTATCGGGGCAACCTTAGGTGCAACTTTGTCTGTAGTTTTAGGAATTGATATGGCGGTTGCTGCGGCGCTTGGAATGTGTGCAATGTTTTGCGGTATCACTAACTGTCCTGTTGCATCAATTTTATTAGGGGCAGAGTTGTTTGGTAGCGGAAATCTTTTATACTTTGCACTTGTTTGCGCGGTAAGTTATGTTTCTTCCGGATATTTTGGTTTATATAAAAGTCAGAAGATTGTTTATTCAAAAACAGAAGCAGAAAAAATCAATATATTTACAAGATAAGTCAAAAGGTCAGGTTTCGACAAAGAAATTTGACCTTTTTTGTTTTTTGATTGCATTATGTAAAAAAAAATACTTTTATGATTTTATATGACGATGAATAAATTAATTATAAAACATTTTTTTACATTAAATTTATGTTTTATACTGTATAATTGTTGTACCTGACTAAAGAAAAAAGGAGAATTGGTATGGCAAATGTTGAAATTCCGTCATATAAAAGAATGACGAAGATATCCGAAAAAGAAATAAAAAAAGAAATTAATATACCCAAAATAAGTATTGATGAAATTATTGTAGGAATAGTTTCATTTTTGATGTCAAGAGTTGTAATTGTAAGTTCAATGAGTCCGTTTGGAGTATCTTTTTTTGCATCGGGAAAAATCAAAAAAAATATTTTTATGTATATTGGTGCATGCTTGGGAATTCTTACTGTAAGGCAGGATTTGCAAGCTTTAAAATACATAACTGCAATGACAGTTTTTTCTGTTCTTAAATCTTTTATAAAAAATGAAAAAACTTATAAAGATTCAGTATTTGCAGGTGGATTGCTTTTTTGTTCGGGTTTTGTTTTTTCTCTTGCGGGGTACATGTTAACATATGATTTATTAATGTTAGCACTTGAAAGCTTTGTGTGTGGATTTTTTGTTTTAATATTCACCCCTGCGGCAAATTACATAAATAATAAAAAGTTTTTTTCGTATATTTCAAATGAACAGATTCTCAGCCTGACATTTGTTATTGCGCTCTCTTTATCCGGTCTGGGCAGAACGGTTAATATAGGATATTTTAATTTGTGTGAAATTATGTGCAGTGTTATAGTTATGATACTTGCTATGAACAGAGGAAGTACATTAGGGGCATGCGGAGGTGTGATAGCCGGCATTGTGTGTGCCTTGGGAAAAGAGAATATAATGAATATTGTTGGAGTTTATGCCCTTTGCGGATTTGTAGCCGGATGTTTGAAAAACATGGGAAAGGCGGGGGTATGTGCAGGATTTTTGCTGTCGGGCTCGTGTGCAGGATTTTTGTCATCTTCAAGCTTTATTGATACGGCTAATTTGTTAAACATGATTTTGGGAAGCTGTATTTTTGTGGCGTTGCCTAAAAAAGTGTTTGAAAAAATACGTATGTTTACTGATGGTATTATGCTTGAACCAGATGATGTAATTTATATGAAAAAGGCAAAAGAATACATATCATTGAGACTTAAAAACCTGATTTCAAGTTATGATAAACTATCGCAGTCGATTTCGATGAATGAAAAGAATATACTGTCAGATAAACAACAAATACAAAAAGCGGTAAATCATGCGATAGGAAATGTTTGCGCGAAATGCGGAATGAAAAATATATGTTGGGAAAAACAAAAAAACACTACACAAAAAATGCTTGAACGTACGGAATTTGAAAATGTGCCTGAAAGCACATATGTATCAGGTGTTTTTGAAGAAAGATTTCAGGAAAAATGTATAAAGTTTTCCGAGTTTTCAAATAGTATAAATCATTATTTTAGCTTGAAAAGGACAAATGACTTATGGAGAAGACAAATTTTTGATTCAAGATGCGCAATTTCAGCACAGTATAAGGAATTTTCCAATATTCTGGAAAAGCTTCATACAGAAATTTCTTCTGAGTTGTCAGGTGAAAGCGGATATGAAAGCAAAAGAGAGAAAAAGATTTTAAATAAACTGTCAAATGCAGGTCTTGAAGTAATAGATATTTGTATAAGGGAGGTGAACAGAGATTCTTTTAATGTCAGAATAAAGTTTGTTGATGAAAAATATGAAAGTATGAAAAAAAATATACTTCAAATAGTATCGGAAGTACTTGATACTAATATGAACTTTGTTAAAAGCACAGATGAAAACACGGTTATCTTAGAGCCTATTTACAGATATTTTCCCATGTGCGCATCTGCAACCGTAAGAAAGAATAATAAAGAAGCCAATGGAGACAGTATTATTAAAGTTAATATGTCAAACAGCAAGTTTTTTATGGCTATAAGTGACGGAATGGGTTCAGGTAATGCTGCTTCTGTGAAAAGTAATAAGACAAATTTTATGTTAAAAGAATTAATAAGCACGGGATATTCACCTATAGCAGCAGTAAAAACCGTAAATACGGCATTGACTGCAGGTGATGAAGTGTTTGCAACTGTAGATATGGCATTAATAAACTTAACAAATGGAGAGGCAGAATTTGTTAAGATTGGTGCTATGCCATCGCTATTAGTAAGAAAAGACATTACTGAGGTTATTTTTAAACCAAATCTCCCTATTGGAATTCTAAATATTGTTGAAGCTGAGAGTGTTGTAAAAAAACTTAGTAAAGACGATTTGATAATTATGTTCAGTGACGGGATGTGTGACATCAATAAGGGATTTGAATGGATTAATCAGTGTGCAAATGAACTCAGAAAGAAAAAATGCGATGAAATATGTGAAGTAATATTAAAGGAAGCAATTATAAGAAACCATGGAAAAATTAAAGATGATATGAGTGTAATTGTGTTTAAACTTATGGAAAATTTATAAATGCTTTTTGTATATCTTAGTTGCCAAAGGGAAATAATATACACAAAAGAATCTCAGGAGGATTGTTGATGACCGGTAAACACAAGAATGAAGAATTTGATATTATTTCACAGGCACAAAAAGTTGTTGAAGAATATGAAGAACGATATTTTAAATGTCTTAGTGAGACATTTATAAAAAAAAGAAGGAATAAAGCAAGGCGAAATATTTTTGTGCTTTTAACATTGTTTGTCGGATTGGTTTTTGCGATAGTTTTAAAAATATTTTTTATCTGAATAATAAATAACTGAAAAAAGAAAAACTGAAGCACGAAAAAACTTTTTTCGTGCTTCAGTTTTTTCAAAAAGATGAATTTTCTATTGACTTTTTTGATTATTTGGATAATAATATAGTGTATAAATTTATTTAATAAATATATGTTGCAAATGCGACGGAACGGAGATAACAATGGAGCAAAAACTGAAGTTATACAAAAAAAGTTTGAAGAATAAAAAGGTTACTGTAATAGGCATAGGTGTCAGTAATGTACCACTTATAAAATTCCTTTGCACCAATGGAGCGATAGTTACAGCTTGTGATAAAAGACATAAAGAAGAGCTTCAGAATGAAATTGATGCTTTGAATGGATATGATATTACATATAACTTTGGGGAAAATTATCTTGATGAGCTTTCGGGTGAAGTAATATTTAAAACACCGGGTATGAGATTTGATATCAAGCCTTTGGTTGAAGCAAGAAATAATGGAAGTATTGTAACGTCTGAGATGGAAGTGTTTTTTGCGTTATGTCCCTGCAGAATAATTGCGGTTACCGGAAGTGATGGAAAAACAACTACTACAACACTTGTTTCAGAAATATTGAAAAAACAAGGGTATAAAGTATGGCTTGGCGGAAATATAGGAAATCCTTTGATAGGTGAGATAGAAAATATAAATGAAAACGATATAGCAGTGCTTGAACTCAGCAGTTTCCAGCTTCATACAATGAAGGCTTCTGCGAATGTGTCTGTGGTTACAAATTTGTCTCCTAATCATCTTGATATGCATAAGAGCATGGATGAATATATAGATGCAAAAAAGAACATTTACAGATATCAGTCAAATGATGACAAACTTATTGTTAATTTTGATAATGAAATTACATTTAATATGGCTTCGCAAGCAAATGGCAGTGTAACAATGTTTTCAAGAAATACTCCTTTGGATAAAGGAATATGCATTAGAGATGGCTTTATTTGTAAGGACGGAAAAAAATTTCTTGATATATCATGTATAAGAATACCGGGAATGCATAATGTGGAAAATTATATGGCGGCAATAGCAGCAACTGATGGATTAGCAGATGTGGACACTGTAAAATGGGTAGCGAAAAATTTTGGCGGCGTTGAGCACAGAATTGAGTTTGTGCGTGAAGTTAATGGGGTTAAATATTATAATGACTCAATAGCCAGCAGTCCGACACGTGCTATAGCAGGACTTCATTCTTTCGATAAAAAGATTATAATAATTGCTGGCGGATATGATAAAAATATTCCTTTTGATGATTTTGGATATGAACTTAAAGACCATGTAAAAATGTTGTTTTTAATGGGTGATACTGCACCGAAAATTAAAGCTGCAGCAGAAAATGCCGGCATGAATGATGTTGTTATGTGTTCAGATATGCGGGATGCGGTAAATAAAGCTTATGCCTACGCAAAGGCGGGAGATATTGTTATGCTTTCTCCGGCGTGTGCAAGTTTTGATATGTTTAAAAATTTTATGGTTCGCGGAATTGCATTTAAAGAGGCAGTGAATGAGCTTAAAGGGGAATAAAAATGGAAACGGTACAAACGTTAAAACAATTGTGCGAAACACAATGCATATATAATAATTCCAATATGCTTATTACTCTTGTAAGAAATTTGCTTAAACCATTTTGTAATGAAATAAGAATTTTAAACGATGGAAGCGTTTTTGGAGTGAAAAGGGGTAAAAACAACACAAGAAAGATTATGGTCGATGCTCATATGGATGAAATCGGACTTATGATTTCAGAAATTGATAAAAAGGGGTTCTTGCATTTTGTTCCTGTTGGCGGTGTTGATTTAAAAACACTTCCGGCATCTGTTGTTGATGTTTTTGGCAGAGAAAATATTAAAGGAGTAATAGGGATAAAACCACCACATCTTCAAAATAAAGATGAGGCTAAACAACCATTTAAATGGGATGACTTGACAATAGATATAGGATATACAAAAGAAGATGCAGAAAAAATAGTTTCTGTTGGCGACTATGCGTGTGCATGCGGTGAGTTTACAAAACTTTCTGAAAGTGAGTATAGTTCCAAAAGTATGGATAATCGTGCAGGTATGTGTGTGCTTTTAAAAACTGCGGAGAAGCTGGCGAAATTAAACATTGATGCAGACATATACTATGTTTTTTCATGCGGAGAAGAATTTAATATGTCAGGTGCTAATATTGCGGCAAATGTAATTAAACCGGATATATGCATAACAGTTGATGTTACACACGGAGTTACTGCTGACAACAGTGAGAGAGCATATAAATGCGGAGATGGACCATCATATTCGATAGGACCTAATATTTCAAAAAAGCTTGTGAAAATAATTCAAAACGTTGCCAAAGATGAAAATATCAGCATTCATCCTGAAGTGGATGGAGGGAGCAGTGGAACAAACGCATGGGCAATTCAGGTTTGTAACGAAGGTGTTGCAACAGCAGTTTTATCGATTCCGCTTAAATATATGCATACTCAGGTTGAAACACTTGATATAAATGATATTGAAAGTGTAATCAGGCTATTAATCGGATTTTTACAAAAGGCTTCTGTGATGTAAGAAGAGGTGAGATTTATGTTTTTGAAAGAATTGTGTGAAATTAGTGGAGCGAGTGGAGACGAAGAACGCGTTGCAGATTTCATAATTGATAAAATTAAGCCGTATGTTGATGATGTGAAGGTTGACATAATGGGCAATGTTGTTGCTTATATTAAAGGTCAAAGTCCTGAAAAGAAGGTTATGATTGCTGCTCATATGGATGAAGTTGGTTTTATCATAAGCTTCATAACAGACGATGGATATTTAAAGTTTAAATTGGTTGGCGGTTATGATGAACGCATATTGCCCGGGAAAAGAGTTATTGTTGGAGAAAATAAAACAGCGGGCGTAATAGGGCTTAAAGCAATTCATCTGCAAAATAAAGAAGAACGAAACAGTGTAGCTGATGAAAGTAAATTAGTAATTGATATTGGCGCAAAAAGTAAATTTGAAGCTGAAAGATTTGTTAAGATTGGTGATTATGCAACCTTTAATGATATTTACACTGAAATTGGTGATGAAAGAATTTTAGCTAAAGCACTTGATGACAGAATAGGTTGCGATATAATGGTTTTTCTTGCTCAAGAAAAGTATTTTTATGACACATATTTGTGTTTTACTGTTCAGGAAGAAATAGGCACAAGAGGTGCACAAATAGTTTCAGAGAGAATTAAGCCTGATATTGCTGTTGTATTGGAATGTACCATTTGCAGTGATGTAAGTGGTGCGCCACCAAATATGGAGGTTACGACTCTTGGCGGTGGCGCAGTACTTTCGATACTTGACAGAGGCTCATATTCGGATGTAGAACTCACAAAAAAACTTTATAAATTAGCTGAGGATAAAAATATAAGTGTGCAGTACAAAAGAACAAATTTCGGAGGTAATGATGCAAGAGAGATTCAGGTTGCGGGAAATGGTGTTAAAACGGCTGCTGTTTCGGTGCCGTGCAGATATTTACATTCACCTGCGGGTATTGTAAACAAGAAAGATTATTATTCAGCAAGAAATCTTGTTAGTGAGTTTTTGAAAAATGTTCGAGAATTTATATAAAATAGTATCAGAAGGGTACGGATTGTTATGAAAAAAATAATTGAATTATGTAATATAAATGCAGTTTCTGCAAACGAAAAAAAGCTAGCAGAATTTATTTGTGATGAACTTAGGGAATATGCAGATGAGGTTATTATAGATTCTGTTGGAAATGTTATTGTACACAAATGTGGCAATGCTCCTAAACTTATGCTTTGTACCGGAATGGATGAGACAGGGGGAGTTGTTACATATGTATCAGATGACAATAAGGCTTATTTTAACTTTGTAGGGGAAGTTAAATGTGATAGCGTGGTAAATATGACTGCAGAATTTTTAAATGGAAAAAAAGGTGTAGTTTGTGTTGAAAATCAAAAAAGTGTGGATGATTTAAAGAGTAGCGATTTATATATAGATATGTGCGGTGAAACTACAGGAATTGCGGAGGTATTTTCTATTGTAAGTGAGCCTGTCGTTGGGAATAGTTCGATAATTGCAAAAGCTTGTGGTATAAGGGCGGGAGTGTATACTCTTATTGAAACTGTAAAAAGTTTTAAAAATACGCAAAATGATATATACGCAGTTTTTGCAAGTAGAAGTCAGATTGGGTTTAAGGGTGTAAAAGTGGCGGGTAAGCGTATTGCGCCACAGTATTGCGTATGCATTGGTGTATGTGGAGAGGAAAATAATATTAAATGCGGAAATGGATTTGTGATTAATTTGAAAAGTGGATATTCGATTTCTGATACAGATTTAGTTCAGATTGTGAAGAATGTTTCTGAGGAAAATGATATTTCGTATACTGAAAAGGTATCAAAAGACGGAATATTTGCCGGCGGATTTGTAAAATGTTGCGGAGAAGGTGTGAAGGTGTTGGATGTATTAATTCCAACTAAATATAAAGATTCACCAAGGCAGTATATTGATTTAAATGACGTTAAAGCATTAACTGACATGTTAATAAAACTTTGTGAGTCGGATTTTAACTTTTAAGTTTAAAAATAATAACACCTGCAATCATAAGAACGGTACCAATTATTTTTGTAATGTGAAATGTTACGCTCTGTGAATCGAACAGACCAAAAAAATCTATTGCAGCAGCGCATAAAAGCTGAGATATAAGTATTATGCTTATTGCAATTGTGGGGTTTAAATTTCCTATAGAAAGCATAACTGTAAGGGTTATTATAACACCTATTATACCTCCTGTTAAATATAACTTATTAACATTTGCAATTTCTGAAAAGTTTCCTTTTCCGAAAAGAAACATAACGATTAATGAAACGATAAAAGCAGTGAGCTGGACAAATGTATTTGATTCATAGAGACCTATTTTTTCAGAAAGTCTGGTATTGAATACACCTTGTATACTCATGGCAGTTCCGGCTATTATTGCAAAAAATGTTCCTAACATATTTTTTCTCCTTGTGTATGGTTATGTATAAGCTGTCCTTGCCTCAAGAAAGTGTAGCAGGATTTTAAGTTTCTTGAAAAAAAGGACAGCTTTTTCAATTAGTTTTTACGCTGGAATGATTTACAGTCTGTACATTGATCGTCAGTGGGGCACGCTTCATGTGTACCAACCATTATTTTATCAAGTGAACAATAATTTTCTGACTGGCAATGATATTTGCAATCAGTTACACTGCATCCAATGCTTGGATTTGCTTTATTACATGACATAAAAATCACCTCCTTGCTGAAATAGTATTTGATAAATTACACATTTTATTCAAATAAATGAATAAAATATATACGAAAGTTTATGAAAGGAAATGAGATTATGGATTTAAGAAATAACGAAATTACACTTGGAGAAATAATGAATAATAAAGATGCAAGCAGATTAATACAAACTGAGTTTGGGCATATGCTGAAAGGACCGTTGTTTGCAATGGCTAAAAAAATGAGTCTTGCAAAAATTATGACTTATGCTGACGGGAAAATTTCAAAAGATAAAATAGAAGATTTGTTACTAAAATTAAAAAATATATAAAACATTGTTTTGCAAGAAAGTAATGTGAAAAAGTTTATAAAAACTAAAAAAACAGACTGAAAAGGGAAAAAATGCAAAAAAATGCAATTTCTAAATAAAAAACTTGCATTTTTGCAATGGTAATGATATAATTGATATAAACGAAAATATATAAATATTTATATATGGGGTTTACGTATTGGAATGTGAGGTGTATATGTCAATGGCATATGAAAATGATTTGATTTTTTTTGGGGTTGAGGATGCGTATCAGACATTACCACGTGAATTATACGAAAAATATGATGTTCAGCGAGGTCTTAGAAAGAACGACGGTTCGGGCGTTATGGCAGGTCTTACATCTATAGGCGATGTTAAAGGATATGTTTTTGATGATGGCGAAAAAATTCCTTGTGAGGGAAGGTTGAGGTATAGGGGTATTGATGTAAGTAAAATTGTTGCATCATGTCAAGCAGAAAAAAGATTTGGATTTGAAGAGGTAGCATATTTGTTACTTACAGGAAATTTGCCCACTGAAGAACAACTTGGATATTTTAAAAATCTTTTGGCAGATTGCAGACAGCTGCCGCAGGGATTTACCGAAGATATGATTTTGAAAGCGCCCAGTGCTGATATTATGAACAAGTTGGCACGATGTGTGCTTGTATGCTATTCTTATGACGACAATCCGGATGAGGTGAGTCTTTCAAATATTTTCAGGCAGTCTATTGAATTGATTGCGCGCATGCCTGTTATGGTTGCGTATGGATATCAGGCTAAAGCTCATTATCATGATGGTAAAAGTTTGTTTCTGCATTCGCCGCAAAAGGATTTGTCGACCGCTGAGAATTTCCTTTATATGATAAGACCTGATAATAAATTTACAAGTCAGGAAGCAGAAATTTTAGACCTTGCGCTTATGTTGCATGCCGAACATGGCGGCGGTAACAATTCGGCGTTTGCGACACGAGTACTGTCGTCATCTGGAACAGACACTTACAGTGCAATTGCGGCTGCTGTGGGAGCGCTTAAAGGACCGAGACACGGTGGTGCTAACGCAAGGGTAATGGGAATGATAGAAGACTTTAAAGCTAATATATCTGATATTACAAACGAAGGCATGATTAAGGACTATATTGTAAAAACTCTCAAAGGCGAAACTTACGATAAATCCGGGCTTGTGTATGGTATGGGACATGCTATTTATACTCTTTCAGACCCCAGAGAAAAGATGCTTAAAGCTAAAGCAAGAGAGTTAGCTGAAAGTTTAGGTATGATGGAAGAGTTTATGCTTTATGATACTATTGAAAGACTAACACCTGAATTGTTTGAACAAATAAGACATAATGGTAAAACTATGTGTGCTAATGTGGATATGTATTCTGGGTTTGTTTATAAAATGCTTAATATACCGCAGGAATTGTATACACCTCTCTTTGCAATAGCAAGAATTACAGGTTGGTGTGCCCACAGAATAGAAGAAATTACTGTTAATAAAAGGATTATACGTCCTGCATATAAATCTGTTATACGTGGAAGAGATTATGTAGAAATTAAAGACAGGGCCTAGGAGGATAATATGCTATTTGATACGCATGCACATATTGATGATGATAAATTTGCTGCAGACAGATCAGAAGTAATTGAAAAAATAAGGAATTCCGGAGTCGGATTGATTGTAGATGTAGGTGCGGATATTGAATCATCGAAGAGGGCTATTGCATTAAGCGAAGAGTACAATTTTATATATGCTTCGGTAGGCGTTCATCCACATGATACCGAACATATGACAAATGAATGTATAAATGTTTTGAGAGAACTTTCAAAACATCCAAAGGTTTGTGCTATAGGAGAAATAGGGCTTGATTATTATTATGATTTTGACTATAAGGATAAGCAGATAAAATGGTTTGAAGCACAGATGAATCTTGCCCATGAAATGGGAAAACCTGTAATAATTCATGATCGTGATGCACATAAGGATACAATGGATATTCTTAGGGCGTGCCGGGTTGATAAAACCAGTGGTGTATTTCACTGTTTTTCAGGTAGTGTTGAAATGGCAAAAGAGGCTCTTAATTTAGGAATGTATATTTCAATTGCCGGACCCGTTACATTTAAAAATGCAGCAAAACTTTCGGATGTTGTAAAATATGTTCCATTGGACAGGCTATTTATTGAAACTGATAGTCCTTATCTTTCGCCTGAGCCGTTAAGAGGAAAACGGAATGATTCTTCAAATCTCAGATATATAGCAGAAAAAATTGCGCAGATTAAGGGGGTTAGCCTTCAAGAAATCGAAATTGCAACCTCCGAAAACGGATGTAGGCTTTTTAATATTGCACTTTAATATTAAGTTGTTTTTTATGAAATACCGCAAAAATATTTAAAAAATTTTGCGGTATTTTTTTTGTTTGTGAGAGATTGGTTTGTTGTATGGGATATTTCATAAAAAAATTAATATTAAAACTGCAAAAAACTCTTGCTAATTACGGCGTTTTGATGTATAATTATTGTGTCTATATAATTTGGAGGGAATTTTGTAAATGAAACTTGGGGGATTACTGTTCCATTAGGCGGAATGAGTCTTGAGGAGGTTGTTAAATATCTTTACGAGTAATCAGCTGCATCATAACAAGGAGGTTATGAGCACACTTCGTCTTGTTAGTATAAAGTGCTGTAAATATTAAGAATTATTATTTGTTAGAAACCGGGCAAAATGTTCTGGGCTTAATTTAATAAGTTATATTGCCCTGTGCCGGAGAGGTACAGGGCATGTGTGTGTTTAAAGAATGTTAAAGGTGAAAGACTATTAAAAATTTAAAACAGGCAATTCATATCTTTGAAACGTGAAAACTTAATCTTAAAGATTGATGATGGTAATGCATGCATAACCAGAAAGAAAATATTTGTGACAGCTCAAGATGATTTTGAAACACATAAAGTTATGTGTGTACTCTTAACATCAGGCAGATAAAATGAAACTGTAAATATATAGAAGTGGGGGAATAATAATGTTAACCGATATCCAAATTGCACAAAATGCAAAAATGTTACCAATAGTAGAGGTTGCTGAAAAATTGGAGATAAAGCCCGAAGAGCTTTATATGTACGGTCCATATAAAGCAAAGCTTACAAATGAATTGTTTGAAAGAGTAAAAAGTAATAAAAACGGAAAGTTGATTTTAGTTACTGCTATTAATCCAACTCCGGCAGGTGAGGGAAAAACTACAATTACTGTCGGTCTTGGACAAGCACTTAATAAAATAAATAAAAATGCAGTTATAGCGTTACGAGAACCTTCGCTTGGCCCTGTTATGGGTATAAAAGGAGGAGCTGCAGGCGGTGGCTATTCACAGGTTGTGCCAATGGAGGATATTAATCTTCATTTTACCGGCGATATGCATGCAATAACTTCAGCGAATAATCTTTTGTCTGCAATGATTGATAATCATATTCATCAGGGAAATGAATTGAATATTGATACAAGAAATGTAGTGTGGAAGCGTGTTTTGGATATGAATGACCGTGCATTAAGGCAAGTTGTGGTTTCTCTTGGCGGAAAGAATAATGGTTTTCCGCGTGAAGATGGTTTTATGATTACAGTTGCTTCGGAGATTATGGCAATTTTATGCCTTGCAGATGACATGGTAGATTTAAAAAACAGATTAGGAAATATAATCGTTGCTTATAATTATGATGGCGAGCCTGTGACAGCAAAACAACTTAAGGCAGACGGTGCTATGACACTTCTGTTAAAAGATGCAATTATGCCAAATCTTGTTCAGACGCTTGAAAATACACCTTGTTTGATGCATGGTGGTCCATTTGCTAATATTGCACACGGATGTAACAGTGTAAGAGCTACGAAGCTTGCATTAAAAATGGCAGACTATGTAGTAACTGAAGCTGGTTTTGGTGCTGACTTAGGGGCTGAAAAATTCCTTGATATCAAATGTCGTATGGCTGAATTAAAGCCTGATATGGCAGTAGTTGTAGCTACTGTAAGAGCTTTGAAATATAATGGTGGTGTAGCTAAAGAAGATTTGAAGAATGAAAATGTTGAAGCTTTGAAAAAAGGCATAGTGAATTTGGAAAAGCATATTGAAAACATGAAAAAATTCGGACTTCCGGTTGTTGTTGCACTAAATGTTTTTGATACTGATAGTAAAGAAGAACTTGAGATTGTGACTGAATGTTGCAAAAAACTTGGTGTAAAATGTGCTTGCAGTGAAGTGTTTGCAAAAGGCGGAGAGGGTGGAATTGAGCTTGCGGAGAAAGTTGTAGAAACTTTAGATAAAGAAAGTTCAAATTATGCTCCGATTTATAGTCTTGATTTATCTATAGAAGATAAAATAAGAACACTTGTAAAAGAAATTTACGGCGGACGTGATATTGTTGTAACGCCTAAAGCGAAAAAGCAAATTGAAGTATTAACCAAGCTTGGCTTTGATAAAATTCCAGTTTGCGTGGCGAAGACACAGTATTCACTTTCAGACAATCCTAAACTTTTAGGTCGTCCGTCAGAGTTTGATGTTACTGTTTCTGAGGTTCGTGTTTCGGCCGGTGCAGGTTTTGTTGTTGTTCAAACTGGAGACATTATGACGATGCCCGGACTTTCAAAAACACCTGTAGCACAGAATATTGATATCAAAGAAAATGGAGAAATTGTTGGATTGTTTTAATTTTCTTTGTTTTGAATGAAATTCTTGAAATTTTGAAATGGAGTATAGTATGGAATTTGTTTCTAATAGCAGAGAAGAGACTGCTTGTATTGCAGAAAAACTTTCAAAATATATAAAGCCTGGAGATATTGTTTGTTTAAATGGTGGTTTAGGAGCAGGAAAAACTGCTTTTACAAGTGGATTTGCTCGCGGACTAGGATATAAGGGATATGTACAAAGTCCTACTTTTACACTTATAAATGAGTATTGCGGAGATATTATGATTTATCACTTTGATGTGTATCGTATTGATGAAAGCGATGAAATGTATGATATAGGAATTGATGACTATCTTTTTGGTGATGGTGTTTGCATTATAGAATGGTCAGAAAGAATAAGTGAGCTTTTGCCTGAAAATGTTATTAATGTAGATATAAAAAAGGATATAAGTCTTGGGGAAAATTTTCGCAGAATTATTGTAAGGGGCGGTGATATGGAATGACGGTGCTTGCACTTGAAGCTTCAGCAAATGTTGTCAGTGTAGCTGTTGTAAGAGAAAATAAGCTTTTAGGTGAGTATACAGTGAATCATAAAAAAACTCATTCTCAGACGCTGATGCCTGTAATAGAAGAGCTTTTAAAAATTTGCGATGTAAATACAGAGGATATCGATTTAATTGCAGTTTCTAAGGGACCCGGCTCTTTTACGGGCTTGAGAATTGGTGTTGAAACTGCAAAGGCATTGGCACATGGAATAAACAAGCCTTTAGCGGGCGTTGATACTACTTTTGCTATGGCGCATAATCTTTTGTGTGCGGATTCAGAGAAGTTAATTGTTCCTATAATGGATGCAAGGCGAAATCAGGTTTATACCGGAGTATACAAAGCTGAACATGGGAAAATTGAGACTGTTTTTGAAACAATGCCTATTGGCATTGATGAGCTGAAGTGTAAAATAGCTCAGTTGGGAAAAAAAGCGATTTTTCTTGGTGACGGCGTTTTGGTACATAGAGAATTTTTACAAAATGAATTAGGCGATTATGCGGAATTTGCGCCTGTAAATAATGCAGTGCAAAGGGCATCATCTGTTGCTATTGCGGCAGAGGATGCCTATAAAGATAAAGAATTTGACAGCTATATTTCACTTTTGCCTGAATATTTCAGAAAATCTCAGGCAGAAAGGGAATATGAAGAAAATAATAAGGGGGATATGTAAAAATGGTTGCAATAGGAAGCGATCATGGCGGCTTTGAATTAAAGGAAGCTGTGAAGGATTATTTAAAGAAAGAAAGCGTAGATTTTATTGACATGGGTTGTTTTGATAAAAATTCTGTTGACTATCCTGATATTGCAAAGGTAACTTGCGATAAAATATTATGTGGCGAATGTGATAAGGGAATTTTAATTTGCGGTACAGGAATAGGGATAAGTATTGCGGCAAATAAAATCGATGGAATAAGAGCGGCATTGTGTCATAGTGAATATGATGCAAAAATGACAAGAGCACACAATAATTCCAATGTATTGTGCATGGGCGGAAGAACAACGGGTCCTGAGATTGCATTTGCTATGGTTAAAAACTTTTTAGAAGGCGAGTTTGAAGGCGGAAGACATCAAAACAGAGTTGATAAAATTATGGCACTGGAGAAATAATTTTACAGGAGGTGGCAATATATGACGAGAAGCAAAGCAAGAATAGAAGCATTTAAACTTGTTTTTCAAATAACTGCACATAAAGAAAGTTATCCAGATGTTGTATTATTGTTTGAAGAAGAAAACCCACAGCTAAAGAAAAGTGATAAAAAGCAATATAATTACATTGTAAACACTGCAAATGGTGTATTTGAAAATATGCAGAAAATTGATGAGAGTATTTGCAGTAATTTGAAAAAAGAATGGACATTGGAGCGTCTTTCAAAAGTTACTCTTGCTATTTTGAGAATTGCAGTATACGAAATAAAATATATGGAAGATATACCTGAGAATGTTTCAGTTAATGAAGCTGTTGAAATTGCTAAAGTTTATGATATTGATGATGCGCCTGCATTTGTTAACGGCGTTTTAAGCGGCGTTATAAAAGAAAAATAATTCAGTTAAATTCCTTCAGGGCGGTGAGTAATGTTTTGGAAAATAAAATTTATACAGTTTCTGTGTCACAAGTTAATAAGTTTATAAAACAAATGATGGATGCGGCACCTGTTCTTAATAATATATGGATTAAAGGCGAAATTTCCAATTTTAAAAGGCATTTTTCAGGGCATTGTTACCTTACTTTGAAGGACGAAGGCGGAGTTTTAAGAGCTGTAATGTTTAAAGGTGTTGCCGACAGGCTTGAATACGTACCCGAAAATGGTATGAAGGTTATGGCAAGGGGAAAGATAAGTGTATATGAGCGTGACGGTGCATATCAGATTTATATTGAAGAAATGAAACGCGATGGCTTAGGTGAGCTTTATGAATCATATGAAAAGTTAAAAAAACAGCTTGAATCTGAAGGGCTTTTTGATGCTTCTCATAAAAGGCCTATTCCTGAATATCCTAAAACAGTAGGTGTTGTAACGGCTAAAACCGGTGCTGCTGTAAGGGATATTATAAATGTATTGAACAGAAGATATCCATATGCTAAGGTTTTGGTTTATCCTACATTAGTTCAAGGTGACGGGGCAGCTGAAAATATATGTAAAGCTATAGAATACTTTAATAAGACGGATTGTGCAGATGTACTTATTGTAGGTCGCGGTGGCGGTTCTATTGAAGATTTATGGGCGTTTAATGAAGAAATTACAGCCAGAGCGATTTATAATTCTCGTATACCTATAATATCTGCTGTAGGTCACGAAACAGATTTTACAATTGTTGATTTTGTGGCAGATTTACGTGCACCTACACCATCAGCTGCTGCTGAACTTGCGGTGGTTTCTGTTTCTGACTTAAAGCATAAAATGTTAAATATGTATCAGCGTATAATTTTAGCTGAGAATAACATTATAAAACAAAAAAGAAATCGGATTGAAAGAATTAAATTACGCGATATTAAAACAGTTTTGAATGATTACAGAATAAGATTTGATACAATTTTTAAACAATTGGAAAAAGAAATATTACTTGTGACGGAAAGAAAAAGACAAAATCTTGTGAAAAATGGCGTAAAGCTGGATGCTATGAGTCCGTTATCTGTTTTAGGTCGGGGATACTCAATTGCAATGCAGGAAGACGGAAAAGTATTGAAAATCACTAAAGATATAGCCTGTGGTCAGGAATTTAATTTAGTAATGAACGACGGAAAAAAAAGATGCAAGGCGTTAGAATAATATAAAGAAAGGCTGTGTATGGTCTTATGAATGAGAATAAACTTGACTTTGAAAAAAACATTTTAGTTTTGGAAGATATAGTTTCAAAGCTTGAAAGCGGAGATATTTCTCTTGATGAGTCTCTTAAACTTTTTGAAGAGGGCATAAAAATTATAAAAGAGTGTAATAAAGAGCTTGATAATGCAGAACAGAAGGTTAATATTCTTTTGGCAGGAAAAGACGGAAGTGTTACGGAAGAAAAGTTTGAAGCAGAATAAGAAAGGAAACAGACATATATGAATTTTAATGAGGAATTTTCCATAAAAATAAAATGTATTGAAAAATGGCTTGCAGATTATTTGAAAAATAAATATGAGGCTCCTCAGCTTATTTTTGATGCAATGAGATATAGTGTGGATGCAGGCGGAAAAAGAATTCGTCCAGTTATGATGCTTGCTTCTTATGAAATGTTTTCTGATGAAATTGAAGAAGTTGCACCATTTTGTGCAGCAATCGAAATGATTCATACATATTCATTAATTCATGATGACCTTCCGGCAATGGATAATTCTGATTTAAGACGCGGAAAAGCAACGAATCACAAAGTTTATGGTGAGGCCATGGCTATTTTAGCGGGAGATGCACTCTTGAATTTTGCATTTGAAACGATGCTTGATATTAAAAGTGAAAGTTGCGAACTGCGCTGTTTTAAGACGGCAAAGTATATTGCAGACTGCAGTGGTGTATATGGAATGGTAGGCGGTCAGGTAATTGATATTGACAGTGAAAATAAAAAAATTGATATAGAAACATTAAGAACGCTCCAGCTTAAGAAAACAGGAGCACTTATCTCAGCGGCTGTTTGCGGTGGGGCTATTCTTGCAGGAGCCGGAGAAGAGGATGTAAAAAAACTTGAAGAATATTCTTATTTTGTAGGACTGGCATTTCAGATTAAAGATGATATTTTAGACGCTACAAGTGATGCTGAGGTTTTAGGTAAACCAATAGGCGGGGACGCTGAAAATAATAAAAATACTTATGTATCTTTAATTGGTGTTGAAGAGTCAATAAGCTTATTGAATGATTATACTACTAAAGCAAAAAATATTTTACGAGATTTTGGCAAAAAAGCAGAATTTTTGCTTAATATGACAGATTACTTGCTTGAGAGAAGAAATTAATTGCTTTTACGAATAGAAAATGAGGAAATTTATTTATGGATAAATATAAAAAGTTAGTTGCAAACACTTTGCTTTTTGGACTTTCAACATTTGGCTCGAAATTGCTTGTGTTTGTTTTGATGCCGTTTTATACAAGAGTATTAAATACTGATGGATATGGGTTGGTTGATATTTTAGTTCAGGCCAGTAATTTATTAATTCCTTTAGCAACAGTTGGAATTAATAATGCGGTTATCAGATTCGGGCTTGAAAATGGTTCTGATAAAAAGGCGGTTTTTACAACGGGAAGTATAGTCCTTACATTGGGATTTTTAGTTGTTTTGTTATTTTCACCGCTTATTGGGCTGTTTGATGTCATACATGATTATACATCATATATGCTTATGTATGTTTTTGTTGCATCTTTACATGGACTTACTTCTCAGTTTGTAAGGGTGTTAGGATACCTTAAGCTTTATGCTTTTGATGGCATTTTGGCTACTGTTTTAGCTATTACCTTTAACATTATTTTTCTTTCGATATTTGACCTTGGTGTTGAAGGTTATATGTGGGCGATGATTTCAACTGATGTTATCGCAAATTTGTTTTTGATTTTTACAGCCAAATTATATCGTTATATTAGTTTTAAGCGTGTAAATAAACCTTTTACAAAATCAATGTTAAAATATAGTATACCGCTTATTCCGAATACTATTTGTAATTGGTTTATTAATATTGCAAGTCGTTTTATTATAACAGCAATTTTAGGTGTATCAGCAAACGGTATTTATTCTGTATCAGCTAAAATACCGTCTATATTGCTTATAGTTGCAAATATATTTGGTGAAGCATGGCAGATTTCAGCTATTTCAGAGGCAGAGGGAAGGCAGGATTTCTTTTCAAGAATTGCATCTGCATATCAGGGAATTGCATTTACAATGGCAGCGGGCTTGATTGTTTCTGCTAAAATTACAACATCCTTATTTGCATCTGCAGAGTTCTTTTCTGCGTGGCAGTATATGCCGTTTTTAGTAATATCATCCACCTTTGCATGTGTGGCAAACTTTCTTACAAGCGTATATATGATTGAAAAAAAGAGTGTAAGAACTTTTGTTACCACTTTTATAGGTGCACTGTTAAATATAATTCTTACTTTTGCATTTATTGAAGAGCATGGTTGTATGGGTGTTGCTTTTGCCAATCTTATCAGTTACGCAATTATGTTTATTATAAGATTTATTGATACAAGAAAGTATATTAAGATTAATTGGGATTATAAACTGCTTGTTTTAAATGTTATCTTGGTAAGTGTGGAATGTTTTGTGATGCTGAGCGAATGTAGGGGTCATTTTTTAATAAGCTGCATAATTACACTTATTGTTGTTTTAATTAATTTAAAAAGTCTTATCGATTCAGTTAAGCAACGATTAAAAAAGAGTAATTAAAATTTTGAGAGGAAAACTTAAAATGAAAAAAATAGTTTGTTATTTATTAATTTTATGTGTTGCTGTATTTACAGGGTGCGGCATAGAAAAAGGAACAAAAGCATACAAAAAAGACACAATTTCTGCAGAAAACTCAAATATAAGATTAGATGATGTTGTTATAAAAGCGGAAGAATTGATTTCGGTTTTTTATAAGGGTGAATATGACACAAAGAATATTAAGAAAGAAATAATTGAAGATAATGTTACAAAGCAAATGCTTACTGTTGTAAGCGTTAAGGCAGATGAGAAAAAAATCAGTGTTAGTTTTGACAGTGATGCAAATTTAAAAAAGTATGATAGTGGAAGCGTTACATCCGACGGAAAGGCAGTATATACTGCAGACAAGGTGGATGAAGTTATAGAGATTGCTAAAGAGCATTATGAAAAGCTTAACATTGATAAAGAATATGAGGTAAGCAGCTGGCAAATGGATTTTGGCGGAAATGACTGGCAGGTGGAATTTTCTAAGAAAATTGATTTGGATGGTTATGAAAAAGATGTGTATAACTATCTTGAAATGGTGAGGATGCGTATTTCGGGCGCAGATGGCAGTCTGCTTAGTGCAAATGTGTTTAACACGCCTTTGAAAACTTACGATACAGATGAAAAAATGATTTCTTATGAAGACGCTGTTGTTGCATCGGGACTTGATAAAAACAAAATTACCAAATCATACATAGGTTGCTTCTCACCTGAAAATACCGATTATGCAAGGTTGTGTCATTGTTTTGAAGCTGATTACGGCGTAAAAAATGGAGATTGTGATACACGATGGGTATATGTTGATTTGTATACAGGTGAAGTAATAGGTAGTCATAATTGTGGATAAATGGAAAATATTGATGAATTGGTTTTAAAAATAAAAGAAACTGTGGATAATCACAATTTTGGTGAAATTATCAATATTTTTATTTTTCCTTGAAAATGAGCATGCTAAATAAAAAATGAGGACTTTTTTGAACCGAACCCAAAAAGTTAGAGCAAAAATCTAACGATTGGGAGGTCAGTTCAAAAAAGTCCTTATTTTTTATTCTTCAGGGTTGTTGTCTTGTCACAAAATCTTCTTTTATATTTGGGGGATTATATTATAAACTAATTTGTCTGGGAGAAACAAATTAGTAAGGGGACTATTTAAGGCGGATACCATCAGCATCGTGATTAACTCTGCCTGTTAATATCCGAATACCATCATATATGGGAAATAGCACTCCTACAGGAAGAATAATAAGTGTAAAAGGAATCGGAAATCTAAATGTTAATGCTGCAAAAATTTGCAGAAGTGCAATATAATAATTTCCCATATACAACCTGCCGGCTGCAAAAAAAGGAAAAATAATTTGTAAAATGCCGGCTAAAACTCTTGATTTGTGTTTTATTTCAGGTTGATTAACGGTTTGCTCGCGCTTTATTTCAGTTCCAAAGTCAATATTGGGGTCTTTTCCGCACTGACTGCAGCGAACACATCCGTCAAACATTTGGGCACCGCAGTTTTTGCAAAACATATAATATAACCTCTCTGTCGGAATGTTTTTCGTTAAAATCAGTATATTACGATTTGAATTAAAAATCAAGTGTTTTCATTTATTATATACAGATTGTTTACATTTGTTCATAGTCTGTTAAAAAAATATTGCGGCAAGTACCAGCGGAATTATTCCAGGAATGCCCAAAACAGATATTATTCCTACAGAAGCAGGGTTTAGTCCGATATTTAGGTTTATGGTTTGAAAAACCGTATTGAAAAGTATAATAAATAATATTGATATGACAATATTTAAGAAAGCGGAATATATCTTTTGCCTCAAAATTGACACCTCTTTTTATGTGCTTTATGATGTAAGTTTTTTTGCTCGGGTTAAGTGATAATTATATTTAAGCTGTGCGGCCTTTATCTGATATGAATATAATTCTATCAAATCGGGATCGGTAACAAAAGAAAAATTAGACATTGCTCTGTCGAGTTCAGCTTTTGCGTGATGTAAATCATAAAGAATTTCATTGGTTTGAGCATACAAGTTTAATTGTTTTTTTTTGTTTCTTTTAAAAAAATCAGTACATTGCAAAAATTTATTCAAATTATTCACCCTTTTTGTATGTTTTATTTATTAATTATTATATTAATTATTTTTGTATTTATGCCATTATGTGGTGATTTTTTAAGCAAAAAAATTTTTTAAATAAAAAATGGAAAAAAATGGAAAAAACTATTGATTTTCAAAATGAAATATGGTAAAATATGGATAATCCCGATGGAGAAAAAATAAAAAAAGGAGAAGTGTGAAAATGGAAAGACCAATTTCAGTTGTAATTGCTGACGGAAATGAAAGTTTTGCAAACTCAGTAAAAGATTATCTTAAAGAGCAGGAGGGAATAGAGGTAAAGGCAGTTGCTACAAACGGGCGCGATGCATACGAAAAAATTCTTGAAACTAAGCCAGATGTTCTTTTGATGGATATGATTATGCCTTATGTCGACGGGCTTGGGGTATTAAAAAAGATAAAAAATGCTAGTCTTGAAAAGGAACCTGTTGTAATGATGTTATCGGGAATTTACCATCAGCATGCAATGGAGCAGGCAACGGCTCTTGGTGCGAATTATTATATGATTAAGCCTGTTGAGTTAGAAAGTTTGACAGACAGAATAAGAGAGTTTTCAGGGAAGGGCTTGAATGTAAATGTTGCTGAAAATGCACGTCGGCAAATTAAAGAATTTTATTCTGATTATGAAATTGAACGGATCGTTACAGACATAATTCACGATATAGGTGTGCCTGCACATATAAAAGGTTATCATTTTATTCGCAGCGGTATAATAATGGCGATTAACGATATGGAAGTGATAAATCATATTACAAAACAGTTATATCCGGACCTTGCAAAAATGTATAAGACAACACCAAGCAGAGTTGAAAGAGCAATCAGACATTCTATAGAAGTTGCCTGGAACAGAGGCTATAATGAAACCGCACAGAAGCTTTTTGGTTACAGTATTTCATCTGATAAGGGGAAACCAACAAATTCAGAATTTATAGCAATGATTGCAGACCATATAAAGTTAAAAATTAACCGTTCTGTAAGTGTTCCGGTAAGGTAAGTATAAAGTAATAATAAAAATCCTGCGTTTTAAATTATAATGCATAAAACGCAGGATTTTTATTATGCGTATTTTTAATACCAATTACTGAAACAAAAATGACAATATAAAAGATTCTATAAGATATTTATGGTTGACTTTTAATTTTATGTAAGGTACAATGTATAAAAAGTAAAAAGGAGTTTAGAAATGAAGAAAGGAATTTATAAACATTATAAAGGGAATTTGTATGAGTTAATTGGGACTGCAAATCACTCAGAGACACTTGAAAAAATGGTTATATATAAAGCGCTTTACGGAAGCGGAGGAGTGTGGGTAAGGCCTGCTGGAATGTGGGGTGAAACCATTATTTGTAATGGTGTAAGTGTGCCTCGTTTTGCATATGTGGAAGATATAATCACGTTCGAAAAATCCTGTGGTGCAATTTGCTATCGTATAAATGAAAACGAGAAAATTGAATATCTTGTTTTGCATCAGCACAAGTCAGGAACGTGGAGTGTTCCAAAAGGACATATGGAGCCGGGAGAGACGCAAGTTGGCACTGCGGAGCGTGAGGTTTTTGAGGAAACCGGTATAAGGATTAAAATTGATACTGGTTTTTCAAAAAAACTTTCATATGTATTGCATAACGGCAATGTAAAATGTGTCACACTGTTTTTAGCAGAACTTAAAGAAAACCCTGAGATAGATGGAAGTGAGATAAGCGAGTTTAAATGGGTCTGCTTAAATGATGCAATAAAAGTGTTACCTGATGTTGGATACGATGAAATTATTTGCGATGCAGAGATATATATTAATTCATGTTTATAATATTAAAAATATTTTGAAAATTCACTGGACTTGACAAATAAAAATAGATATGGTAAAATGTGCAAGTATTTAAATTTGCAAATGTTTTAAGGAGGTATGTACGTGAAAAAAATATTCTCTTTAGTATTAATAGTATTTGCCTTTTTTGCGATTGCGGTGTCTGCAGCGCCGGACTATAAAAACCAAATTTCTGTGTATCTTAATGATGTTGAAATTGAAACATCGGTTGCTCCGTGCATAATTGATGGAAGAACAGTAGTTCCCGTAAGAGAGATTTGTGATGCCCTGGGGTGTATTGTAGAATGGGACGAAATAACGCAGACTGTTACACTTGAAAGGGAAAATGTCAAAAATATATTGACTATAGGAAAAACAGAAGCAAAAAAGTTTGTAGATGGTGTTGAGAGTCAGGTTACGCTTCAGGTGCCCGCGCAGATTATTTCTGATAAAACAATGGTACCTGTAAGATATATATCTGAAAGTATAGGCGCAGATGTATATTGGGATGGGGAAAGTAAGAGAGTCGCAATATACATGAATGAAGCACCGGCACTTCGACTACAGGGCGAAAATATTATTCATATAAACGATTATTCATATACTTTGTCTGTGCCAGGTCGAATTGATATTGGTAAAAATGGTCTTGAATGGTATGTTTATAATGCAGATTATAAAAACTATAAAATGATAGCTGTTAAGGATGACATAGTTGTAGGTTTTTATACTCTTTCTAATGGATTTACTACAAATGTAGGTGTAAAATATGGAACAAATGTAAGCGACAGAAATATTTTTGGATATGACATAAAAGTTTATCGTGATGATAACAAAGCGGTGGGAGTGCTTGTGTTGAAAAAGGAGTTATTTGGTGACGCCGATAAGACAAGTGGGGAATATATTAAGTGTCAGTCAATGCAATTGTTTGAAATGACAAATTCATTCAGAGTTGCAAATGGTTGTGAAATATTAAGATGGGATGATACTGCCGGTTATATAGCCGGATATCACAGTGACGATATGGCTGTACATAATTTTTACAGTCACACTGGTATTGACGGCAAGGGCGTGTTGGAAAGATATACCGAGACAAGTGATGTTGAATGGACTGCTATTGGTGAGAATATATCCTCCGGTAAAGACAACGCGATTGATATAATGGAGGACTTTATCGAATCACAGGGACAGAAATCTCATATATTAAGTCCTGCATTTAAGTATTTTGGTGTGGGCATGGCTTATGCTAATATGTCCGAGTATAAATATTATGCAACGCAGGTTTTTGTGGCATATTAATAAAATATAAAAAAAGCTTGCAATTTTAAGATTTAAGTGATATACTTATTTTAATTGAATATGAAAAGACTGTGAAAAAGTCCAGTAGGCTGTAATTTTAGACCAAAGAGAGAACGGGTCATTGGCTGGAAGCCCGTTTGGAATCGATTATGGCTGAACTTTCGCTTTGGAGTTGCATTTCTGAATTCTTTTCCAAATTGTATTTTGAATTAGTTATTAGGAAATGACGGTTGCAACCGTTATATTGCAGAAAGTGTCTCGTTTATGAGAAATGCGGGTGGTACCGCGGAGTAGTAATGTTATGCTTCGTCCCAATGTTTGGGCGGAGCATTTTTTTTGTTATTAGTAAAAAATGTAACAATATACAAGGAGTGTAGAGTAATGAGAGAACAGTTAGAGAAAATTAAAAAAGCTGCAACTGATGAGTTTTTGGTTGCCGCTGATTTAAAGGTGCTTGATGACTTGAGAATTAAGTATCTTGGTAAAAAAGGCGAACTTACTGCAGTTCTTAGAGGAATGGGTAGTCTTAGTTCTGAAGAAAGACCTGTTATCGGAGCATTGGCAAACGATGTAAGAAATGAAATTGAAAATATGCTTAACAAGAAAAAGGCTGAGCTTTTAAGTGCTGAAAGCGAGGCTAAGATTGCAAAGGAAAAAATTGATGTTACAATTGCAGGAAAAGTAATAAGAAAGCAAGGTAAGCTTCATCCTCTTACACAGGTTTTAAATGAGATAAAAGACATATTTATTGGAATGGGATTTTCAATTGCAGAAGGTCCGGAAGTAGAGCTTGATTATTATAATTTTGAGGCTCTTAATCTTCCTAAAGACCATCCTGCAAGAGATACTCAGGATACATTCTATATTAATGATAATGTTCTTTTAAGAACTCAGACTTCGCCGGTTCAGATTCGTGTAATGGAAAATTCAAAGCCACCAATACGCATTATTGCACCGGGTCGTGTTTACAGAAGCGATGCAGTGGATGCAACTCATTCTCCTGTATTTCATCAGATTGAAGGTTTAGTTGTTGATAAGGGTATAACAATGGGTGATTTAAAGGGTATTTTTGAAGTTTTTGTAAAAGCTCTTTATGGTGAAGAAGCGAAAATTAGATTCAGGCCTCATCATTTCCCGTTTACAGAGCCAAGTGCAGAGGTTGATGTTTCGTGCTTTGTATGTAACGGAAAAGGCTGCAGAGTTTGTAAGGGCGAAGGGTGGATTGAAATTTTAGGTGCGGGTATGGTCCATCCCAAAGTATTGAGAAATGGTGGAGTGGATCCTGATGTTTACAGTGGATTTGCTTTTGGTATGGGGCTTGAACGTATTGCAATGCGTCGTTATGATATTGACGATTTAAGATTGTTCTTTGAAAACGATGTAAGATTCTTAAAGCAGTTTTAATTGATAGGAGGCAAGTAAGAAATGAAAGTTGCAAAAAGTTGGTTCAACGATTTCGTTGATATTTCAGATATAGATACAAAATCATATGCAGATGCGCTTACAATGTCAGGCTCAATGGTAGAAGGAACAGAAGAAATGGGAGCTGAGCTATCAGGCGTTGTTACCGGTAAAATTACTGATATAAAAAAGCATGAAAATGCAGATTCACTGCAGATTTGTATGATTGATACAGGCAGTGAAGAATTGCAGATTGTTACTGGTGCTACAAATGTAAAGGTAGGCCAGATTGTGCCCGTTGCGCTTCATGGGTCACATCTTGCAGGCGGAGCTACAATTAAGAAGGGCAAGCTTCGTGGTGTGGAATCAAACGGTATGCTTTGTTCACACGAAGAATTAGGTCTTACAGTGGCTGATTTGGGATATGAACCTGAGTATGGTATTCTTATTTTAAATCCTGATACGCCTGTAGGAAAAGATATTAAAGAGGTTTTTGGTCTTAATGAAACAGTAATTGAATTTGAAATTACATCTAACAGACCTGACTGCCAGAGTGTAATTGGTCTTGCAAGAGAAACCGCAGTTACTTTTGGTCGAGAGTTTAAATATGAAAAACCGATTTGCAAAGGAAACGATGAGAATGTTGCTGATTTTGTAAAAGTGGATGTTCTTGATAATGAATATTGCCCGAGATATTGCGCAAGAATGGTTAAGAATGTTAAAATTGGTCCTTCTCCTGACTGGATAGTAAAACGTTTACAGGCTTCAGGTATACGTTCAATAAATAATATAGTTGATATAACAAACTATGTATTGCTTGAATATGGTCAGCCTATGCATGCTTTTGATTTGCGTGATATATCCGGTGAGCATATTATAGTAAGAAGAGCAAATGATGATGAAGAAATCACAACGCTTGACGAACAGGAGAGAAAACTCGATTCTTCAATGCTTGTCATATCAGACGAAAAAAGGGCCGTTGCTGTTGCAGGTGTTATGGGGGCGCTTAATTCTGAAGTTAAAGATGATACAGTAACTGTACTTTTTGAAAGTGCGAACTTTGATGGTGCATCTGTTCGTATTACCGCTAAAAAATTAGGGCTAAGAACAGAATCAAGTGCTAAATATGAAAAAGGGCTTGATCCGCATACAACGGTTGATGCAGTAAACCGTGCATGCCAGCTTGTTGAGATGCTTGGCGCTGGTGAAGTTGTAGGTGGAATGATAGATGTATGCGGTAAGATTCCTGAAAAAAAGGTTGTAAAATTCAGCGTTGAAAGCATAAATGCTTTCCTTGGAACAGATATTTCAAAAGAATTTATGATAAAAACTTTTAAGGCTCTTGAACTTGATGTTGATGAAAATAATATGACTGTTACAGCACCCACATTTAGACCAGATATTGAATGTGAAGTTGATTTGGCAGAAGAAATTGCAAGAATTTACGGATATAATGAAATTCCTTCAACACCTATGCGCGGTGTTGTTACATGCGGCGGTAAAAATGCAAAGCAGAAGCTTGAAGATAAGGTTAAGAATATACTTGCATATCAGGGCATGTATGAAATTATGACATATTCATTCACTAACCCCAATATTTTTGATAAGCTTCTTGTTCCTGCAGATTCGAGCCTTAGAAATACAGTTAGAATTTTGAATCCGTTGGGTGAAGAAAATTCAATAATGAGAACGACTACTCTTGCTTCAATGCTTGAAATTCTTTCTTTGAATTTTAAACAGAGAAATCAGGATGCTGCGCTGTTTGAGATTGGTAAAATATATACTCCTGTTGAAAGGCAGCAGCTTCCCTTTGAAAGCGAAGTTGTAACAATGGGCATGTATGGTGAAGGCGACTTTTATTCTATAAAGGGAATGGCGGAGCAGATGCTTTCCGGAATAGGAATAGAAGATTTCTCATTCTCTCCGGTTAGTGATAATCCAAGTTATCATTCTGGCAGATGTGCCGCTCTAAAGATCAAAGGTAAAGTAGTTGGCGTATTGGGTCAGGTTCATCCTAAGGTTGCTTCAAATTACGATATAGATTGTGAAGTTTATGCGGCTGAAATTTCATTTAATGCGCTTTTAGAAAATGCTAATTCATCTAAGAGTTATAAAAAGCTTCCTAAATATCCCGCTGTAACAAGAGACCTTGCACTTTTGGCTGATGATGGAGTTCTTGCCGGTGATATTTATGATATTATCAAAAAAGCTTCCGGGAAAATTCTTGACAGTGTTGAATTATTTGATATATACAGGGGCGCACAGATTCCTGAAGGAAAGAAGAGCATGGCATATTCTATTATTTTCCGTGCTGAAGACAGAACTCTTACAGATGAGGAAATTAATAAAGTAATGGATAAGATTTTAAGAAGCCTTGAGCATCAGACAGGTGCAAAATTAAGATAATATTATTAAAATTAAAAATGTTACAAAATTTTTAAATAATACTTGAAAAAGTTTTAATTGTGTAGTATAATTAATTCAAAGTTTGTGAAAGGGGCGCTGGAAAATGTCGACAAGCGGAACAATGAAATTTGATAATAGGGATCCGGAACGTATTAAAGAGGTTAAAGATATTTTATCTCAGGTATACAGTGCGCTTATGGTGAAAGGGTATAATCCCGTGAGTCAGCTGGTTGGATATATAATTTCAGGTGACCCTACTTATATTACAAGCTATAATAATGCACGCGGTCTTATTGGAAGAGTTGAGCGTGATGAAATTTTAGAAGAACTGTTAGAGCAGTATATTAAAACTTCTATGTAAAAAGTAAGGATGTAACAAGTAAGAGCCCGATCGCATAAACGGTCGGGCTCTTGATATTTAAAGTACCGTCTGTTGTGAAGTTTTGCTTACATACAGACGGGTATATTAACGGATAACTGCCCGAAAGACAGTTTATCCGGCATTACAATAATACAGTTTATGCAATATAATTTAAACTGTTACAAGGAAGATAATTATGAGATTTTTAAAAAAAGCAAACTTACCTGATTTACCGGTTGGAGTGGTGTGCATAAACCGCTGTTGCAGTAAAAATATAAAAGATGAGCTTATAAGGCTCGGGATTAATATAATTGAATCTCCGCCGGCAGAAAAAATGACCTCGCCGGTGAAAAATCATGCGGATGTTGTTCTGCATCATCTTGGTGGTAATAGATTTGTATCTGAGCCGTGTGCATACAAATATTTTAAAGAGACTTTTACAGGAGCAGATGTTATATGCGGCAAAAAAATATTAACGGACAATTATCCTGATGATTGTTTTTATAATGTTGCACGCATATCAGATACTGTGTTTATGAAAGTGGCAGATGATTTTATTTTGGATTTTGATAATATGAATTATACAAAAAAAATTTATACCCGTCAGGGATATTGCAAATGTAATATTTGTATAGTTTCTGAAAATGCGTTTATTACATCTGACGAAGGTATCAGCAAAGCAGGAAAAGATAATGGTTTTGATGTTTTAGAAATTAAATCAGGACATATTGGGATTGACGGTTATGAACATGGTTTTATTGGCGGTACAAGCGGACTTATATCAAATGATATAATGGCTTTTTGCGGTGATGTTTTATCGCATCCGGATTTTGATAAAATCAAATCGTTTTTAAGAAATTACAATATATATCCACAATGCCTTTCAAACGAACTACTTTTTGATATAGGCTCTGTTATTCCCATAGCATATAAGTAATATTTAAAAAATTTTTTTAATACATTTTAACACATACATAGCTTTACCAAAGGAGTGTTAGAATGAAAAAAAGAAAGAAAAAAAAATCAAATGGTCTGTTGTTTTTGAGAATAATTACAGGTGTTATACTTATAATTATGGTTGCGTTAGCGAAGTTTTATCCTGATAAGTGTACGGAGAATATGGAAAAAACAATTTATTATACGGCCAAACATAATTTTGATATTACGGAATTTAAAAAAATGGCAAAGGATTTTGGTATCTTTAATGATTAAAATAAAGAATGTTTATATAAGCACCTTTACCATTGCTTTTTTCTTTGTTTGCGGAGTTTTTGATGCGCTTGAATATGTTTTAATATCTTATGTATCTCTTTCATTACACGAGATTTTTCATTTACTTTATGCAGTAAAAATGAAAATAACGGTAAAAAGAATTGTTATATTGCCATTTGGGATAAATATAAAGATAACAGAAAAATTATCTTCGGTAAACGAAGTGTTTTTGTGTGCATCTGGACCCTTTGGAAGCGGAATAATAACGAGTTTTTTTTTATACTTAAAATATAAGGGTATAAGTTTTTCTTATATTGATTATATTATACTCTCAAATGCGTCAATTTGTTTAATAAATATTATTCCGATATATCCTCTTGACGGAGGCAGAATTTTAAGGTGTATACTTGAAAGCAAAATTGGATATTACAAGGCCGTGACCATGAGTGTATGCATATCTGAAATATTTACTTTTATTATATGTGTTTTTATTTTTGTATCTGTTTTATTTAGCCAATTTAACGTATCAATAATGGTACTTTGTTGTTTTTTAATTTTTTCTGTGAGTAAAGAAAAAACTCAAGTCTCTATTTCTTTTTCACAACTATTGTTGCACTCAAAAGAAAAAATGAAAAAAATTCAAAAACTTCCAATAAAAGAAATTGCCGTTGTTAAAGATACAAAAATTAAAGATGTTTTTTCTGAGTTATCAGAAAAATTTTATATAATGATAACATTGGTTGACAGTAAAGAGATTATGTATACAAGGATGAGCGAAACCGAGTTTATTGAGCGTGTAATTAATATGAAAAATGTTACAAAAATTAAGGACTTGATAGATTGAATAAAAATATATCCAAAAAATAAAAAAAAGGATTGAAAAAAAGCAGATAATAAGGTATAATATAGTGATGCATTATATTTGATTTTACTTAGACCGTATTATAATACGGCGGATTGGAGAATTTTATGGTTGATAAAAACTTAATATTTAAAACAAACATGCCCTTGCTTGCGATGCGGGGAGTGGTTGTTTTTCCATATATGGTTACACATTTTGATATTGGAAGAGAAAAGTCCCTTAAGGCTTTGGAGGCCGCGATGGATAAAGAACAGATGGTGGTACTTGCGGCACAGATGGACCCTGAAAAAGAAAATCCCGAAGAGTGTGATATTTTCAGATTTGGTACATTGGTTAAAATTAAACAACTTATGCGTTTGCCCGGTGACAGTGTCAAGATTATGGTTGAGGGTGTAAGCAGAGTAAGAATTGTTGAAATTGTATCTGAGTTTCCATATTTTACATGTGATGTAGAAGAAATTACTGAGAATAGAAATGATATTTCAGGTGAGCTTAATGACGCGCTTTTAAGAACAATGAAAGGCACTTTCGAAAGATATTTTTCTTATGATTCAAAAATTACGGCAGAAGCATTATCTTCAATTATAAACATTAATGATTGTATTGAGCTTTGTGATGTGATATGCTCAAATGTTTATTTTGATTTTGAAGATAAGCAAATGATTCTTGAAAGTTGTGATATAGAACAGAGGGTAAGTATACTTGTTGCTTTGCTTGAAAAGGAAATGGATATAATACGTCTTGAAAAAAGCATTTCTGATAAAGTAAAGAAAAGAATAGATGAAAATCAGAGAGAATATTATTTAAGAGAGCAGCTTAAAGTTATATCTGATGAGTTGGGAGATAAAGACGGAGTAGGGGCAGAGGCTGCTGAATACAGAAAGAAGTTTGATTCTTTTGGATTTGATGAAGATACAAGACAGCGTCTTGAAAAAGAAATAGACAGGCTTTTGAAAACTCCGAGCGGTTCACCTGAGGCGGCAGTTATAAGAACTTATCTTGATAATATATGCGAGCTTCCTTGGACAGCTAAAACAAAAGAGAGAGTTGATATTTTAAAAGCTGAAAAGATTTTGGATGATGACCACTATGGCTTAAAAAAAGTAAAAGAAAGAATTCTTGAATATCTTTCTGTGAGAAAACTTTCTAAAAATGCTCCAAGTCCGGTTTTATGTCTTGTGGGACCTCCTGGTGTTGGTAAAACATCAATTGCAAAGTCTATTGCAAGTGCAGTTAACAGAAATTATGTGAGAATAGCTCTTGGCGGTGTAAAAGATGAAGCGGAGATAAGAGGTCACAGGAAAACATATATTGGGTCAATGCCGGGTAGAGTTTTAGCGGCGATGAAAACGGCAAAAAGTAAAAATCCTCTTATTTTACTTGATGAGATTGACAAAATGTCAAACGATTATAAAGGTGACCCTGCATCTGCTATGCTTGAAGTATTAGATGGAGAACAGAATTTCTCTTTCAGGGACCATTACTTGGAAATGCCTTTTGATTTGTCTAATGTATTGTTTATAACAACAGCAAACACACTTGATACCATTGCGCCTGCGTTGCTTGACCGTATGGAAGTAATCAGAATTGAAGGCTATACCGATGAAGAGAAGACTGTAATAGCAAAGAAGCATCTTATTCCAAAACAGCTTAAGAGAAACGGTATAAAACCTGATAATCTTGAGATTGAGGAAAGTGCGGTTTTGTCTCTTATAAAGTATTATACAAAAGAATCAGGTGTCAGGAATCTTGAAAGAGAAATTGCCTCTCTTATGAGAAGGGCTGCTAAAAAAATTGTTTCTAAAACTGAAAGTCTTATTGTGGTTACAGACAAAAATATTGAAGAGTACTTAGGTAAGAAAAAATACAGAATTGACTTGGCAAACGAAAAGGATGAAATTGGTATTGTAAGAGGCCTTGCGTGGACTAGCGTTGGAGGCGAAACTTTATCGGTAGAAGCAAATGTAATGAGCGGTAGCGGTAAAATTGAGCTTACAGGCAATCTTGGCGACGTTATGAAAGAGTCAGCAAAAGCTGCGGTAAGTTATATACGTTCATACGCAGAAGAATTATCAATAGATAAAGATTTTTATAAAAAATATGACATACATATTCATATTCCGGAGGGGGCAGTGCCAAAGGATGGACCTTCTGCGGGAATAACAATGACAACTGCGATTGCGTCTGCACTTTCCGGATATGCGGTAAAGCACGATGTTGCAATGACAGGTGAAGTAACGCTAAGAGGCCGGGTGCTTGCTATTGGCGGGTTGAAAGAAAAAACTTTAGCGGCATATCGTGCGGGAATTAAGAAGATAATAATTCCTGAAGAAAATTTGAGCGACCTTGATGATATCGATGTTATTGTAAAAGAAAATGTAGAATTTGTGTCTGCAAAAACTATGGATACAGTTTTAAAGCATGCTCTTTGTTCAAAAAAGAATGGTGGTTTTAAACTTCCTGAAGTGAAAGAAAACAAAATTATTTGTCCTTTTATGGAAAATGTTAAAACTGATAGTTTGCAGGCATAAAAATAAAATGTATACGGAGTAGATTACTATGAATTTACACAATGCAGATATAGAAATTTCAGCTGTTTCTCCGAAACAATATCCTAAAGGAAATTGTCCTGAATTTGCTTTTGTTGGCAGGTCTAATGTGGGAAAATCATCTATGATAAATAAGATGCTAAATCGCAAAAGTCTCGCGAGAGTAAGTCAGACACCGGGAAAAACAGCAACTATTAATTTTTATAATATTGATAATCAGATATATTTTGTTGATTTGCCCGGCTACGGTTTTGCCTCACGTTCAAAAGAAGAAATTAAAAAGTGGGGAAATATTATAGAAACGTATCTTAATCACAGAGAGCAGATATATCAGGTATTCTTGCTTGTTGACAGTCGCCATGAGCCTACTGATAATGATCTTATGATGCTTGACTGGATAAGAAATTTTCAGGAATCTGTGGTTGTTATTGCAACAAAAACTGACAAGCTTTCGAAAAAAGCGTTGGAAGAAAATCTTGAAATGATATATAACAAGCTTGGTTTAACAGATGAAGACATCTTGGTTCCGTTTTCAACAAAGACGGATGAAGGTAAATATACTGTATGGGATGTTATAAGTCTTTTGCTTGAAGAAGATAAAGAAGAGGGAAAGGATGAGAAGTAATGCTTACTAAAGCACCTCGCGGTACCAATGATATTTATGGTGATGATACACTAAAGTGGCAATATGTAGAAGAAAAAGTGAGAGATGTTTGCAGATGTTTTGGTTTTAAGGAAATCAGAACTCCAACTTTTGAGCATACAGAGCTTTTCTTGCGTGGCGTTGGTGATACTACTGATGTGGTTGAAAAGCAGATGTATACCTTTACTGACAAAGGTGACAGAAGTATAACTTTAAGACCAGAGGTAACTGCATCAAGCGCAAGAGCTTTTCTTGAGCGTAATTTGTATGCAAATCCGATGCCGGAAAAGTTATATTATATTGCACCTTGTTTCAGATATGAAAAACCGCAGGCAGGTAGATTAAGAGAGTTTCATCAGTTCGGAGTCGAGGTATTTGGGTCTTCTCAGCCATCTGTTGATGCAGAGATTATTTCTCTTGCTACATTATTTTTAAAGGAACTCGGACTTAAAAATCTTGAACTCAATATTAATTCAATTGGATGCCCACAGTGTAGAAAACAATATAATGAAAAATTAAAAGAATATTTTAATTCACATTTAGACGAATTGTGTGATACATGTAAAAGCAGACTTGAGAGAAATCCTTTAAGAATACTTGACTGTAAATCGCCCATTTGTTCAAAGCTTGCAGAAGATGCACCAAAGCTTATTGAGCATATATGCGATGATTGTTTTGCTCATTTTGAAATTGTTAAAAACTATCTTAACGGTATGGAAATTGAATTTAAAATTAATCCTAATATTGTAAGAGGGCTTGACTACTATACAAAAACAGTTTTTGAAATTGTTTCAACCGATATAGGTGCACAGGGAACTGTTTGCGGTGGCGGAAGATATGACGGGCTCATAAAAGAGCTTGGCGGAGATAATACCTGCGGTATCGGATTTGGTCTTGGTTTGGAACGTTTAATTTTGACAATGGAAAATCAAGGTGTTGAATTTCCAAAGCCTGAAAGAATAAAGCTTTATATAGCAACTATTGGTGAATGTGCAGATGCTTATGCTGAAAGTATTGTTTATAAGTTAAGAGGCGAGGGTATTTCTTGCGACAAGGACAGAATGGGCAAAAGCCTTAAGGCACAGATGAAATATGCTGATAAAACAGGGGCGGAATATACTGTTGTTCTTGGAGATGATGAAATTGCTTCAGGTAATATCAGGTTGAAAAATATGTTAAATGGTGAGATTTTGGAAATAACAATGGATAATCTTGCAGAAAACCTAAAATAATTATACAGAGGTGACTTGAATTGGATACAATGAAAGGTTTAAAACGCTCTTGCTATTGCGGCGAGGTTGAAAAAATAGGAAGTATAGTTACCGTAGGCGGATATGTTCAGAAAATCCGTGATATGGGAACATTGATTTTTATTGATTTACGAGACAGAACGGGTATTGTTCAGCTTGCGTTTGATGAAAATACTGTAAGGGATGTGTTTGAAAAGGCATCTTCATGCAGGAGCGAATTTGTTTTAATGGCAAAAGGCGAAGTGAGAGAAAGAGAAAGTAAAAATGCTGAAATTAAAACAGGTAATATTGAAATTTTTGTAGAGGATTTGCGTATTCTTGCAAAAGCTGAAACACCGCCCTTTGAAATTTCAGACAAGACAAATGTAAACGAAGAGCTTCGCTTAAAATATCGTTATCTGGATTTAAGACGTAAACCATTGCAGGAAAATATCATGAAAAGAAGTATGATTGCAAAATCTGCCCGTGACTATTTTTATGAAAATGGTTTCATAGAAATTGAAACACCTATGATGATGAAGTCTACACCTGAAGGTGCAAGAGACTATATTGTTCCTTCAAGAGTTCATAAGGGTAAGTTTTATGCGCTTCCGCAGTCACCGCAGATTTACAAGCAGCTTTTGATGATATCAGGATTTGATCGTTATATTCAGCTTGCAAGATGCTTTAGAGATGAAGATTTAAGAGCTGACAGACAGCCTGAATTTACACAAATCGACCTTGAAATGTCTTTTGTTGATGTGGAAGATGTTTTGTCAATCGGAGAAGGTTTGATTCAAAGACTTTTTAAAGATGTTCTTGATATTGATATTCCTGTGCCGCTTCCAAGAATGACATATGCAGACGCCATGCAGAGATTTGGTTCTGATAAGCCCGATACACGCTTTGGAATGGAAATTAAGGATATATCTGAGCTTGTTCGTGATTGCGATTTTGGCGTGTTCTCTTCAGCAGTTCAGAGCGGTGGCTCTGTAAGAGGTATTGTGGCAGAAAATGCGGCAGCTACTCTTACAAGAAAAGAAATTGACAAGCTTACAGAATATGTGAGAGGTATCGGTGCAAAAGGTCTTGCGTTTGTTCGTTGGGTTGATGATGAACCTGCTTGCTCATTTGCCAAGTTTATGAAAGAAGGCGAGCTTGAGAATATTTTAAATACAATGGGAGCTAAAAAAGGTGATGTAATATTGTTTGTTGCAGATAAAAACAACATTACACTTCCTGTGCTTGGTTCATTAAGACTAACAGTAGCAAAGAAACTTGACATCATACCTGAGGGATTTAATTTTCTTTGGATTACAGAGTTTCCTTTCTTTGAGTATAATGAAGAAACGGGCTGCTGGGATGCAATGCATCACCCTTTCACAATGCCTATGGATGAGTGCATTGAATATCTTGATACAGACCCAGGTAAGGTAAAGGCTAAGGCTTATGACCTTGTTTTAAACGGAACAGAACTTTCAAGTGGTTCTATAAGAATTAATGATTATGAACTGCAACAGAAGATGTTTAAGTCACTTGGTCTTACAAATGAAGAAATTGAAGCTAAATTCGGTTTTCTTGTTGATGCGTACAAATATGGCGCAGCACCTCATGGCGGTATGGGAATAGGTCTTGACAGAATTGCAATGATTATGTGCGGGGCGGATAGTTTGCGCGATGTTGTGGCATTTCCCAAGGTTCAGAATGCATCTGAGTTAATGAGCAATGCTCCCGATGTTGTTGATGAAAAACAACTTGAAGAGCTTTATATTAAAATAAAAGATGACGAAATAAAATAATTTTGCGGACGGAGAGAGATTTATGAGTGAAATAGTCAGGCTGCAAAGATATATATCTATGAGTGGTGCGGCTTCTAGAAGACACGCAGAAGAAATGATTTTGCAGGGAAGAGTAAAGGTAGATGGTAAAACGATTACGGAGTTGGGTACAAAGGTTGAGATTTGTGCCAACAGAGTTTATCTTGATGGCGAAGAACTAAAAATAGTTTTAAAAAAATACTATATTATGCTTAATAAGCCTGAAGGATATATCTGCTCTGTGACAGACCAGTTTGACAGACCTACGGTAATTGACCTTGTAAAAGAGGATTTACCTGATGTGTCCTTACACCCTGTGGGCAGGCTTGATTTTGATACAAGCGGATTGCTTCTGCTTACAAATGACGGTGACTTTACTTATAAAATTACCCATCCTAAGCACAATATTAATAAAACATATGTTGCAACATTAAAAGGCGGAATTGCAATAAAGCATCTTGCTCAGCTAAGAAAAGGTGTAAGGCTTGATGATTTTGTTACAAGTCCTGCTGATGTTGATTTGATTGACAGCTTTCCCGGAAGAAGCGTTGTAAGAATAACAATTCATGAGGGCAAAAACAGACAGGTGAGAAGAATGTTTGAAGCTCTTGGATATAAAGTAGTTGGACTTCACCGTGAGGCGGTGGGAAAAATTGATTTGGGAAATCTTCCTTATGGCAGATGGAGGCATCTGACAAGTGTGGAGGTAAATATTTTATTGAATAATTAATTTTTAAGCAGCCTTGCGAATTGTAAGGTTGCTTTTAATTTTACTATATAGTGTGTGTTATAATAAATGCAAATAACAAGATATATATTTTTAACTAAATTATTGGATATATATAATGAAAAATGGATATTTTTATGCATATTTATATTAAAAATACCAAAAGTATAAAAAAAGCGTTAAGAATTAAAAAATTTTTTATATTTTACTTGCAGAAAAGAAATATTTTTAGTATAATATACAATTGAGTGAGGTTGGATTTTTTATCCTCATTTATAAATCTAAATTAACAAGTTAGCCAGACTTTGAAGAGAATGTAAAGCGGCAGAAACTTGTTTAAAAAAATATTTTATTATGAAATTGAGGTGAGAAATATGTTAAAGGCAAATTTTGCAAGTCTTATGGAAACATCTTCGAATGTATCTTCCAATGCAAATATTTCAATTGCTGAAGCTGGTTTGATTGCAGTTCAAGGTATGATTATAGTGTTTTCTGTGCTTGTTATACTTATGATTGTGCTTAATATTATGAAGTTTTTCAGCAAAGAAGATTCTGTTGAAACAAAAGCAGCTGTTAATGCAGCACCTGCAAAAGCGGCTACAACTGATGAAACATTAGCGGTTATCAGTGCGACAGTTGCAGCAATGAGTGGCGATGACCCTACAAAGAGATTGCGTGTTGTATCTGTTCAGGAACAGAGCACGGGAAAGTATGTTTGGAAAAAGTAATCTGAACATATAAAAATTATCGATTGAATTATTATTTCTTATCAAACAGGAGGAATGTAAAATGAAAAAATTTGTTATTAAAGTAAATGGTAATGTTTATAATGTTGAAGTTGAGGAAACACAGAGCTTTGCAAATGCACCTATAAGTGTACCTGCCACTGCTCCTGCACCTGCAAAGGAAGAGGCTGCTGCTCCTGTTGCTGCACCCGCACCCGCAGGCGCTAATGTTGTTTCAGCTCCTATGCCCGGAACAATTCTTGATATCAAGGTTACAGCAGGTGCAGTTGTAAAAAAAGGCGATGTTTTATGTATTCTTGAAGCTATGAAAATGGAAAATGAAATTACTGCACCTAACGATGCTACTGTTGCAGCTATAAATGTAACAAAAGGCGCAAGCGTAAATACAGGTGACGCTCTAATTTCATTATCATAATTTTGCATTACAGAAACGGAGTGAATTTAAGTGACTACATTTATAGATGGTTTAACGGGCTTTCTTAACAGCACTGGTATTGCGATGATGTTTACCGATGCTGGTTGGTGGAAAATTTTACTTATGATTGTAATTGCTTGCGTATTATTATATCTTGCAATTGTAAAGCAGTTTGAACCTCTTCTTCTTATGCCTATTGCGTTTGGTATGCTTTTAGCTAATCTTCCTCAGACTGCAAATATTATGCATCCTGAATGGTTTTCAAATGAAGCGTTTTTTGTAAATGGTCATATTGATTTCGGAAGGGTATTAAATGAAGGTGGTCTGTTAGACCTTTTATACCTTGGTGTTAAGCTTGGTATTTATCCGCCGCTTATCTTTATGGGTATCGGTGCTATGACTGACTTTGGTCCGTTGATTGCAAATCCCAAAAGCATTTTGCTTGGTGCAGCGGCACAGCTTGGTGTATTTTTAACATTCTTAGGTGCTATTGCGCTTGGCTTTAACGCACTTGAGGCATCTTCTATCGGTATTATTGGCGGTGCAGACGGTCCTACAGCTATTTTTGTAACAAAGACTCTCGCTCCTAAGCTTTTGCCTGCGATTGCAATTGCGGCATATTCTTATATGGCGCTAATTCCTGTAATTCAGACACCTATTATGAAGCTTATGACAACCAAAAAGGAAAGAAGCGTTGTTATGGAGCAGCTTCGTATTGTAACAAAAAGAGAAAAGATTCTTTTCCCAATTATTGTAACAATCGTTGTTGGTCTTATTGTTCCTGATGCTATTCCGCTTGTTGGTATGCTTATGCTTGGTAACCTTTTAAAGGAAAGTGGTGTTGCAGACAGACTAAGCAAAACTGCACAGAACGAGCTTATGAATATTGTAACAATCTTCCTTGGCACTACTGTTGGTGCCACAGCTACAGCAGATACGCTTCTTACAATGGAAACAATTAAAGTTATTCTTCTTGGTGTAATTGCGTTCTCGTTCAGTACAGCAGGTGGTTTGATATTTGGTAAGCTTATGTACATATTCACAGGCGGTAAGGTTAATCCTTTGATTGGTTCTGCAGGTGTATCAGCAGTGCCAATGGCTGCCCGTGTTTCACAGAAGGTAGGACAGAAAGAAAATCCTGCAAACTTCTTGTTAATGCATGCTATGGGCCCTAACGTTGCAGGTGTTATTGGTTCTGCTGTTGCAGCAGGCGTATTCCTTTCGCTTTTTGCGTAATTGCCTATAATTGCTATTAATTAAAATAGGAGGTAGATAAAATGGCTAAACCTGTAAAAATTACAGAAACAATATTAAGAGACGCACATCAGAGTTTGATTGCGACTCGTATGACAACAGAGCAGATATTGCCTATCGTTGAAAAACTTGACAAAGTAGGCTATCATTCTTTGGAAGCTTGGGGTGGTGCAACATTTGACTCATGTTTGAGATTTTTAAACGAAGACCCATGGGAGAGGCTTCGCAAAATAAAGGACAAGGCTAAGAATACTCCTTTACAGATGCTTTTCCGTGGTCAGAATATTTTAGGTTACAGACATTATGCAGATGATGTTGTTGAATATTTTTGTGAAAAGTCAGTTGCTAACGGTATTGATATTATCCGTATTTTCGATGCTTTAAACGATGTTCGTAACCTTGAAACAGCTATTAAAGCAACAAATAAAGCAAAGGGACATGTTCAGGCCACTCTTTGTTACACAATAAGTGATGATAAATCACTGTTTACTCAGGAATATTATGCAAATCTTGCAAAACAGCTTGAGGAAATGGGTGCAAGCTCTATTTGTATCAAGGATATGGCAGGTTTGCTTTTGCCAAATCCTGCATATAATCTGGTTAAAGCTATAAAAGAAACAGTTAAGATTCCTGTTCAGCTTCATACACATTATACATCAGGTGTTGCTTCAATGACATATATGAAGGCTGTTGAAGCTGGTGTAGACGTTATCGACTGTGCGATGTCACCTTTGGCACTTGGTACATCACAGCCCGCAACTGAAGCTATGGTTGCTGCATTCCAAGGCACACCTTATGACACAGGATATGACTTAAATCTTCTTTCTGATATTGCTGATTATTTCAGACCTCTTCGTGAGGAATATCTTGAAAGCGGTCTTTTGAATCCGAAGGTAATGGGTGTAGATGTTAATACACTTGTTTATCAGGTTCCCGGCGGTATGCTTTCAAACCTTGTTTCTCAGCTTAAGCAGGCAGGAAAAGAAGAACAGCTTATGGAAGTTTTGAAAGAAGTTCCAAAAGTTCGTGCTGATTTAGGTAATCCTCCTCTTGTTACACCCTCAAGTCAGATTGTTGGTACTCAGGCTGTGTTTAACGTAATCGGCGGTGAGCGTTATAAGATGATTACAAAGGAAACAAAGGGTATTGTTCGTGGTGAGTATGGTCAGACTCCTGTTGAAATTTCTGATGAAATTGTTAAAAAGATTATTGGAGATGAAGAGAGAATTACGTGCCGTCCTGCAGATAAGATTGCACCCGAACTTGATAAGCTTCGCGGTGAAATAAATGAGTGGATGGAGCAGGAAGAAGATGTTCTTTCTTATGCTTTGTTTGATAAGGTTGCTCTTAAGTTCTTTGAATACAGAAAAGCAAAGAAGAATAAGATTGATGTTGAATATATAGATATGGATTCAGCAGATTACCTTAATTAATTTATTATGAATAAAAAACCTCTTGCTGGCATAGTGTTTACTATGTAAAGACGGGAGGTTTTTTTATGTTTACATTATATAAAAAAGTAAATACGGTATTTTTAGCGGTGATTTTAATTGCAAATATATTTTTTGCATTTAACCCTTTTTTTGTGAGTGCTCAGGAAAACGAAATCGCTATTGAATTGTCTGCTCCATCGGTAATATTGATGGAGCAAAGTAGCGGCAGCGTTCTTTTTGAAAAAAATGCAGATGAAGCGCTTCCGCCTGCAAGTGTAACAAAGGTTATGACTATGCTTTTGACTATGGAGGCGATTGATTCCGGAAAGATATCGTTTGAAGATATTGTTACAGGTAGTGAATATGCAAAAAGTATGGGAGGTTCCACAATTTTTCTTGATGCAGGTGAACAGATAAGTGTATATGATTTAATGAAAGGAGTTGCGGTTGCTTCGGGTAATGATGCTGCTGTTGCATTGGCTGAACATATATCAGGTAGTTGTGAGGGATTTGTAGAGCTTATGAATAAGCGTGCAAAAGAACTTGGAATGACAAATACTCAGTTTAAAAATCCTAATGGACTAGATGCCGATGGCCATTACAGCAGTGCAAGAGATATTGCAATAATGTCAAGAGAGCTTTTAAAGTACGAAAAAATATTTGAATTTACAACCATATGGATGGATTCACTGCGTGATGGTAAATTTCAGCTTTCAAATACAAATAAGCTTATACGGTTTTATAACGGAGCGAATGGATTGAAAACAGGATCTACATCTATTGCAAAAAACTGTATTTCTGCATCGGCTTTAAGAAACGGAATGCAGTTGATTGCTGTTGTAATGGCAGCGCCTACTTCGGCTGAACGTTTTGCAGATGCAAGAAAACTTCTTGATTATGGATTTGCAAATTTTGAAGTAAAGAAAGTTATTAATGCTGGTGATGAATACGGAAAAGTGAAAGTGTTAAAGGGTATGAAAGGGGAAGCATGTGCTATTGCAAAGGATAATTTCAGCGTTTTAACAAAAAAAGGGGATGGTGGGCAAATTACTGCAGAGTCAAATATAGAGGAAAGTGTAAATGCACCTATAGGGATTTCAGATAAAGTGGGAGAAATAAAAATTTTAAAAGGAAAAACACAGATTGGCAGCGTAAATATCGTAGCTTGTGAAGATGTTGGTAAACTTACATATTATGCAATGCTTAGTAAATTATTTTTAAATTGGATAAAAATTTAATTAAGTCGTATAAAAAAGTAAGAAATTTAAACTTTAATCACTGCTTTTTTGCAGATTTGCTTTGGATTTGATTGACATAATAATTTATCCTGTGGTATAATTAATAAAATGCTTATAGGTTTTTTACCGGAGGTAAATTATATGTTTTTAACGGAAAATTTAAATATTAATGAAAAAAATCATCTCACCATTGGCGGAGCGGATACGGTTGAGCTTGCAAAAAAGTATAAAACTCCTCTTTATGTTATGGATGAAGATATGATAAGAAAAAATTGCCGGATATATAAGCAGGCAATAGATAAATATTATGACGGCAATGGTATTGCACTTTATGCATCAAAGGCATTTTCATGTGTAGGTATTTATAAGATTGCCATGGAAGAAGGCTTGGGTGTCGATGTTGTGTCCGGCGGGGAGCTTTACTGTGCATTAAAGGCAGGATTTCCCTGTGAAAAAATTTATTTCCACGGAAATAATAAAACATACGACGAGCTTGAAATGGCTGTTGAAAGCAGTGTTGGCAGAATTGTGGTTGACAATGTTTATGAGCTTGAAATGCTTTCTAAAATATGCAAAAGCAAAGCTAAAAATGCTAATATAATGTTTAGAATTAAACCGGGTGTTGATGCACACACTCATGATTTTGTAAAAACCGGTCAGATTGATTCTAAATTCGGCGTAGCACTTGAAAATGGAGAAGCGATAGAAATTATAAGAGAAGCAAAAAAGTTTGATAATATTAATGTTGTGGGTATACATTGTCATATAGGTTCACAGATTTTTGAGCTTGAGCCTTTTTGCCATGCTGCCGAAATAATGCTTGGGTTTGTAAAAGAAGTTAAAGATGAACTTGGAATAGAGCTTGAAGAATTGAATCTTGGCGGTGGATTTGGCATAAAATATGTGGAAAGCGATGACCCTATAGAATATGATAAATATATAAAAGCAGTGAGCGAAGTTGTAAAAGAAATATGTGCACAAAACGATATGAGACTTCCAAAGATTATTATGGAGCCGGGGCGGTCTCTGGTTGGGAATGCGGGTATTACTCTTTATACTGTAGGTTGCGTGAAAGATATTAAAGATATTAAGAAATATATTTTTATAGATGGCGGTATGGGTGATAATCCCAGATATATTTTATATGGAGCAGAATATACTGCTGTGGTAGCAAATAAAGCTAATGAAAAGGCTGAGGATATTGTATCAATAGCAGGAAAATGTTGTGAATCAGGAGATTTGATAGGAGAAAATATGCGTATTTCCAAAGCTGAACAGGGCGATGTTTTGGCTATATTGGCAACTGGTGCATATAACTATTCTATGGCAAGCAATTATAATAGAATTCCGCGTCCCGCTGTTGTAATGGTAGCAAACGGAAAAGATCGTGTTTTAGTAAGACGCGAAACCTATGAAGATATTATAAGCAAGGATGTTTATTAAAATATAAAAGCAGGGAACTCGCGTTGTGGGTTTTCCTGCTTTTATACAAATAACGGGGGAAATTAATGAAAATTGGAAAGCTAAATTTTGAAAACGAAGTTTTTCTTGCACCTATGGCGGGTGTAACGGATTCTGCTTTCAGGCGCATATGCAAAAGCTATGGTTGTGGACTTGTTTATACAGAAATGATTAGTGCAAAGGCGCTTACGTTTAATGATAAAAAGACTTATAAAATGCTTCAGTGTCATTCAGAGGAAGAACCTTATGCCGTACAGATATTCGGCTCTGATGCGCAGACAATAGCTCAAGCTGCTCCGAAGGCATTAGAATGTGGTGCCTGTCTTATAGACATAAATATGGGGTGTCCGGTGCCTAAGGTTGCGGGGAACGGCGAAGGAAGTGCGTTGATGCAGCGCAAGGACAAGGTGTTTGATATTGTTAAAGCTGTCAGGGAAAACACATCTGTACCAGTAACTGTAAAGATAAGAAAAGGCTGGGATGAAAACAATATTAATGCTGTCGAAATTGCGCAAACTGCAGAACGGGCAGGTGCAGCGGCAGTCACGGTTCATGGCAGAACACGTGAGCAGTATTACAGTGGGAAAGCAGACTGGAATATAATAAAAAAAGTAAAGAAAAATTTAAACATACCGGTTATTGGGAACGGCGATATATTTACACCTGAAGATGCGGTTAATATGAAGGCTTATACAGGTTGTGATGCTGTCATGATAGCAAGAGGGGCTATGGGCAATCCGTTTTTGTTCAGGCAAATAAACGAGCTTTTTGAACTTGGCGAGGTTAAATATAAACCGGATATTAAAACAAAGGTTGAAACTACTATTCGTCAGTTTGAGATGATGTGTGAAACTAAAGGTGAACATATTGCTATATGTGAGATAAGAAAGCATGCAACATGGTATTTGAAGGGTGAAAAAAATTCTTCCAGAGCAAGACGTGACATTAATATGGCTAAAACTGCAGAAGAATTAAAAAAAATCTTGAAAAGTGTGTTATAATGTGGTATAATGTATGACAAAATATGCAAAGGAAAGGAAGTTTTAAAATGAATATTATTGAGGGTTTGACATTTGATGATGTGTTATTGGTTCCACAGAAGTCAGAAGTAATTCCAAAGGATATTGAACTTGCAACAAATCTTACACAGAAAATCAAGCTTAATATTCCGCTGATGAGTGCAGCTATGGACACTGTTACTGAGTCTAATCTTGCTATTGCAATGGCAAGAGAAGGCGGTATCGGTATTATCCATAAGAATATGAGCATCGAAAAGCAGATGACAGAGGTTGATAAAGTTAAAAGAAGTGAAAACGGTGTTATTGCAAATCCGTTCAGCCTTTCACCAAATCATACTTTAAAAGATGCAGATGAACTTATGGGTAAATTTAAGATTTCGGGTGTGCCGATTACAGAAGGTGATAAGCTTATAGGTATTATTACTAACCGTGATCTTCGTTTTGAAACAGATTTCTCAAAACCGATACACATGTCTATGACAAAGGAAAACCTAATTACTGCACCTGAGGGTACAACTCTTGTTCAGGCTCAGGAAATTCTTAGAAAATATAAGGTTGAAAAGCTTCCTATAGTAGATAAAGATATGAGACTTAAAGGTCTTATAACAATTAAAGATATTGAAAAAGCTGTAAGATATCCAAATTCTGCACGTGATGATAAGGGTAGGCTTTTGGTTGGTGCGGCTATTGGCGTTACAGCAGATGTATTAGACCGCGTTGAAGCATTGGTAAGCGCTAATGTTGATGTTGTTGTTTTAGACTCTGCTCATGGACACAGTGCAAACATTATAAAAGCACTAAAGAATGTAAAATCTGCTTATCCTGATTTGCAGGTTATTGCGGGTAATATTGCAACAGCGGAAGCAGCAGAAGATTTAATTGCTGCAGGAGCAGATGCTGTTAAAGTTGGTATTGGTCCTGGTTCAATTTGTACAACACGTGTAGTAGCAGGTATCGGTGTTCCTCAGGTTACAGCTATTATGAATGCTGCTGAAATTTGCAGAAAGAAGAATATTCCTCTTATTGCAGATGGCGGTGTAAAATATTCAGGTGACCTTACAAAAGCTATTGCTGCCGGTGCAGATGTAATAATGATTGGCAGTTTGTTTGCAGGATGTACTGAAAGTCCCGGTGAATTTGAACTTTATCAGGGCAGACGGTTTAAAGTTTACCGTGGTATGGGTTCTATCGGTGCTATGAATGAAGGAAGTAAAGACCGTTACTTCCAGCAGGATGCAAAAAAGCTTGTTCCTGAAGGTGTAGAAGGCCGCGTTGAATATAAAGGACCTCTTTCGGATACAGTGTTCCAGCTGCTTGGCGGTCTGCGCGCAGGGATGGGTTATTGCGGAACAAAAACAGTTCCTGAATTGAAAGCTAACGGTAAGTTTATAAGAATTACCGGTGCAGGTCTTAAGGAAAGTCATCCTCATGATATTCAGATTACAAAGGAAGCTCCTAACTATACAATGCACGATTAATTGGAGGCGTTAAAATGCAAGAAGTAAACGAAAAAACGAAGGTTTTAGGTATAATTGGTTCTCCGGTTGACCATTCGTTTTCGCCTCGGATGCATAATTATATTTCTGAAAAATTGAAAAAAAATTATGTTTATTGTGCCATGCATGTTGAAAGTAAGGATTTAAAGGCTGCTATTGATGGTGTGAGAGCGTTTAATATTGCGGGTATAAATGTAACAGCGCCTCATAAAATTAAAGTTATGCAGTATCTTGATGAGATTTCAAAGGAAGCTCTTGATTACGGCTCTGTTAATACAGTGGTAAACAGGAACGGAAAGCTTTTCGGATATAATACAGATGCCCAGGGATTTTATCTGTCGCTTATAAACAGCGGAATTGAAATTAAAGGTAAAGAATTGCTTATTTGCGGTGCAGGAGGCGCGTGCCGTCCAATTTGCATTAAGTTTCTTAATGAGGGTGCTAAGAGTATTACAATTTTAAACCGTACACAAAAGCGTGCGGAAGATTTAGCTGAATTTGTATATTCAAAAACAGGAAAAGTAATTAATGTTAATTTTGAGAAAAAGCACTATGATTTAGTTATAAACGCTACTTCTGCCGGTATGGGAGAAAGCAAAGAATGTGCTATAAGTGATTTTTCTTTTGTTGATAATAAAACAGATGCGGCGGATATGATTTATAATCCGCCTGAGACTGTTTTTTTGAAAAAAATGCGTATGGCGGGTGCAAAAAATACAATAAATGGTTTAGGAATGCTTATATATCAGGGGTTAGTTGCATATGAGCATTTTGTTCAAGAGAAAATTGATCGCAGAATTTTTGACGATATTAAACGTGAGGTGTTCGGATTTTGAAAAATGTTGTTTTAACAGGTTTTATGTGTACCGGGAAATCAACAATTGGCAGAGCACTTGCAAAAAAGATGGGATTTCGTTTTGTAGACAGTGATGATTACATTGTTAAAAAGACAAATATGACCATTGGAGAGATATTTGAAAAATTTGGAGAGGAAGAATTTCGTAGGATTGAAAAAGAATGTATTGAAGAAATTTCAAAATTTTCAAACTGTGTTATTGCAACAGGCGGTGGAGTTGTTTTAAACCTTGAGAATATTAAAAATCTGAAAAAAAATGGTGTGGTTTTTAATTTGAATGCGTCTGTAGAAACGATACTTTCAAGAACAAATGCTATAAAAAAAAGACCTCTTATAAAAAATTCTACATCAGTTGAAATTGAGCAAAAAATGAAGGAAAGACAACCATTTTATAATAATAACCATTTTAAAGTTGATATTGACGGACTTGGTCCTATGCAGATTTTAAATCTGATTATTAAGTCATATAGAAGCTTTGTGAAATAGAGGGGTGACTTAAATTTGAAAAAGTTTTTAGTAATAAACGGCGTTAATCTTAATATGTTGGGAATTCGTGAACCAGATGTATATGGCAGTGAAACCCTTGACAATATAAATTCCTATATTGTAAATCAAATGAAAGAATATGATTGTGCGATAGACTTTTTTCAAAGTAATATTGAGGGAGAAATAGTTAATGAAATTCATCGCAGTATGGGTATTTATGATGGAGTTATTATAAATCCCGGTGCATTTACTCATTATAGCATTGCTATAAGAGATGCAATTTCTTCCGTAAATGTTGAGTTTATAGAAGTGCATATGTCCAATGTATACAAAAGAGAAGAATTTCGCCATAAATCTGTTATAGCTCCTGTTTGCAAAGGTCAGATTGCAGGGGTTGGTAAGGCGGGGTATGTTCTTGCTTTGAAATCTTTTTATAATGCATAAGGATGTGTAATCATATGTATGAACTAAGGCTTGAAATGCTTTTAAAAACTATTTCAAATAGTGAATGCCTTTATATTAAAAACAAAAAAAATATTTATTATTACAGTGGTTTTTCAGGTGAAGGTTTTTTGCTGATTTCAAAGTTAAAAAAGGTAATTGTAACAGATTTCAGGTATATTTATGATGCAAAAAAAGCAATAAAATATGGATTTGAAATTTTTGATATTAAAAACGGCATAGAAAATGCTATTGATAAAAATATTGAAGTTTTATATATTGAAGGTAATGATGTTAGTTTTGAGGAATATGAAAAATTAAAACAAAAACTTCCTGATGCTAAGATTGTTTCACAAAATAAGTTTGATGGCATAAGAGATGTTAAATCTGAAGAGGAAATTTTAAATATAAAAAAAGCATCTTTAATAGCTGAAAATGCTTTTGAAAGCATTTTAAAGCTTGTAAGTTGTGATATCACAGAAAAACAACTGGCAACCGAGTTTGAATATCTTGTAAAAAAGAATGGAGCCAGCGGTGTAAGTTTTTGCAATATAGTAGCATCAGGGGTTAATTCCTCAATGCCGCACGCTGTTCCCACAGATAAAAAAATAAATGAGGGTGACTTTATTACATTTGACTTCGGGTGTGTGTATAATCATTATTGTTCTGATATGACAAGGACGGTAGCGTTTAGTAGTGCTACTGATAAAATGAAAAATATTTATGACATTGTCTTAAAAGCTCAGCTTGAGGGATTGAAAAATGTAAATGCAGGTGTTAAATGTTCTTTTGCAGATAAATCCGCCAGAGATATTATTTATAAAGCAGGATTCAAAGAACAGTTTGGGCATGGATTGGGACATGGTGTTGGACTTAATATTCACGAAAATCCGCGGCTTTCTCCAAAATGTGATACTATTTTAAAGAACAATATGGTCGTTACTGTGGAACCGGGCATATATTTAGAGGGTGAATTTGGTGTCAGAATAGAAGATTTGGTTATTGTAAAGGACGAAAATCCATGCATTTTAACCAAATTTGAAAAAAATTTGATTATTATTTAAAAAAAGACTTGTATTTTTTATTATTTTAATATACAATATTTAGGTAAGATAATTTTTGGAGGTAATATTATGATAACAGCAGGTGAATTTAGAAATGGTGTAACTTTTGAGCTAGAGGGCAATGTATACCAGATAGTTGAGTTCCAGCATGTAAAGCCAGGTAAAGGTGCGGCTTTTGTTAGAACGAAGCTTAAGAACGTTATTACAGGTGGTGTTGTAGAAAAAACATTCAGACCCACAGAAAAAATGTCCAAGGCTCATATTGAGCGTAAGGATGTTGAGTATTCCTACAATGATGGTGATTTGTATTATTTTATGGATCAGGAAACTTTTGAGCTTTCTCCTTTAAATGAGGACCAGTTAGGCGATGCTCTTAAGTTTGTAAAAGAAAATATGATGGTAAGACTTCTTATCTATAAAGGTAACGTGTTCGGTATCGAGCCTCCTACATTCGTAGAGCTTACAGTAACAGAAACAGAACCGGGAGTTAAAGGTGATACTGCTACAAACGTTACAAAACCAGCAACTGTTGAAACAGGTGCTACAATTTTTGTTCCTTTGTTTGTTAATGAAGGTGATGTTGTCAGAATTGATACACGTACAGGTGAATATATGGCTCGTGTATAATGATATTTTTTAATATAATTCAAGGAGGTAAAAAAGAATGGAAGAATTACTAAAAAATGTCTCTTATTTAAAAGGATTGGCTGAGGGTTTAAAGCTTGAAGAAAAATCTGACGAAGGCAAGGTTTTAATTAAGATTATTGATTGTCTTGATGAGATTGTAGAGAATATGTATGATTTGGCAGCAGATCAGGAAGATTTGTTTGACCAGATTGATGCTATTGATGAAGATTTGGCAGAAATTGAAGATATCGTTTATGATGATGAAGAATATGACGATGAAGATGATGACTTTGAATATTTTGAAGTTGAGTGTCCCAACTGTCATGAAGTAGTTTATATAGACGAAGATTACTTTGATGATGACAAGCCGATTGTTTGCCCGAATTGTGATGAAGAAATCGAACTTGATTTTTCTGATATTGATGACGGTGATGAAGAATAATTAATATTGTGTTCAGGCGGGAATATGTGCTTTCATATATTCCTGCTTTTTCATTAATTATCGGAGTGTTTATATGATTTATTATATTATTTTTGTTTTTTTGCTTGCAGTGCTTTTTTTTGCAGCTTCATATGATGGAATTTGCAAAAAAGAGTACATCGTGTATACATCAAAAGTAAATAAAGAGATTAAGATTTCATTGATTTCAGATTTGCATAGTATGTACTGTGGAAAAAATCACAGTACACTGTTTAAATTTATTAAACAAGAAAATCCTGACTTTATTGTTTTAGCTGGAGATATTTTTGACGGAAAAAGAAAAGATACAGCAGCAGTAGAGTTTTTGGAAAAACTGCCACGAAATATCCGGAGTTTTTATGTTACTGGAAATCATGAACACAAAAACGGTAGGTGGAAAGAATATTTAAAATGCATAAAAGAAAATGGTATAACCGTTTTAGATTCAGATACTGTCAGGTTTGAAAAATTAAACATTTCTTTCAGCGGAATTTTTGATTATAACAGGAGTGTGTTTGATGATGTTTCTTTTTCGGTGCCTGATGCGATTGAAAAGATAGATATAGATGAGGATGAGTTTAACATATTGGTCGCGCATACTCCTTTTTTGCTCGACACATACCTAAAAAAAAATTTTGATTTGATTTTATCAGGGCATACCCATGGCGGCCAGATAAGAATACCATTAATTTTAAATGGTTTATACAATCGTGGATTCAGAAAAAGGCTTGGCTTTTTTCCGCCTTACTGTGGCGGTGAATACAGGCATGGAAATCTTACTCATATAGTGAGTCGTGGTGTATCAAATAATCCTGCATGGATGCCAAGGATATTTAACAGAAAAGAATTTGTTAATGTGATTATAAGGTCTTATAAAAATTAAAGTATAAAAATTCTTTAAATTGCAGGAATTGACATTAGTTTTAATTCATGCTATACTTTAGAAGTATTATTAGAAATTATTGAAAGGTTGATTATATAATGAAATTAGGTATAGTAGGACTTCCCAATGTAGGAAAGTCAACATTATTTAACGCTATAACACAGGCAGGTGCAGAGGCTGCTAATTATCCGTTCTGTACTATTGAACCTAATGTTGGTATTGTTGCAGTGCCGGATGAAAGACTGGATGTATTAGCAAATATGTATAATCCCAAGAAAGTTACACCTGCTATTATAGAATTTGTTGATATTGCAGGTCTTGTGAAGGGTGCAAGCCGTGGTGAAGGTTTGGGAAATAAGTTTTTGTCACATATAAGAGAAGTTGACGCTATTGTTCATGTGGTAAGATGCTTTGAAGATAGTAATATCGTTCATGTAGATGGGAAAATTGGCCCCTTGCGTGATATTGAAACAATAACTCTTGAGTTGATATTTGCAGACATTGAAATGCTTGAAAAACGATTAGACAGAGTTAAAAAAGCTTTGAAGGGTGATAAAAAATTTCAGATAGAGCTTGATTTGCTGGAAAATGTTAAAAAACTTCTTGAAGAAGGTAAGCCGGCGAGAGCATATAGCTTTTCTGAAGAAGAAAGGGTAATTATCAAAGAAGTGGCGCTTCTTACGATGAAACCTGTTTTATATATTGCGAATGTGTCTGAAGATGATTTTTCAAACGGAATTGAAAACAATTCATTTGTTAAAGAAGTTGAAGAATTTGCTGCTGCAGAAGGCTCAGGTGTTATCGCAATTTCTGCGCGTATTGAAGAAGAAATTTCGCAGCTTGATGCTGAAGAAAAAGCAGAGTTTTTACAGGCACTCGGAATGTCGGAATCCGGGCTTGATAAAATCGTTAAGGCAAGTTATAAGCTTTTAGGTCTTATCAGTTATCTTACAGCCGGTGAGCCTGAAGTAAGAGCGTGGACAATTACTAACGGAACAAAAGCGCCTCAGGCTGCTGGTAAAATACATACTGACTTTGAAAAAGGTTTTATTCGTGCTGAAGTTATAGCATATACAGACTTGATTAAAAACAAAACTATGGTAGTGGCTAAAGAAAAAGGGCTTGTTCGCTCGGAAGGTAAAGAATATATTATGAAAGACGGAGATATTGTACTGTTCAGATTTAATGTGTGATAGGTGAAAGTATGGCAAATATCAGTAAAGAAAACATAGAGAATGCTCTGAGTTCAGATTTATCAAGAGGTGATATTTTTGTTTTTAATGAAGTTGACTCTACTAATAACATTGCAAAACAGCTTGCATCTCAAGGTATAGGCGATAAGTCAATGGTAGTTGCTGGAAAACAGACTAACGGAAGAGGAAGGTTAGGAAGAAGTTTTTTGTCTAACGGCAATGGTGTATATATGAGTGTAGTTATAAGACCGACTGTGTCAGCAGATAAAATTTTGAAAATTACCGCAGGTGCGGCGGTCGCAGTTAAGCGTGTGATAGAGAAATATTGCAATGATGTAAAAATAAAGTGGGTAAATGATATTTACATATCACAAAAAAAGGCTTGTGGAATTTTAGCGGAGGCAGTTACCGGAGCTGAGGGGAAAATTGATGCTGTTATAGTTGGTATAGGTGTTAATGTGTTTGGAAAGAGTGATGACTTTGGTGTAGAACTTAAAAACATAGTGACAACCATGGAGGAACAAGGCGGAAAAATGCTTGATATAAACCGCATTGTAGCACAGATTTATGAGCACCTGATAACTATTTATTCAATGCTTGATAATTTTTATGATGTAATAGCAGAATATAAAGATGCAAGTCTCGTTGTAGGAAAAGAAGTTTATATGATACATGCCGGTGAAAAAAGAAAAATTATGGTTACTGATATTGATATGTCAGGTGCTATTGTTGCACGTGATTGTGAAACAAATAAAGAAATTAGGGTTTCTACCGGAGAGGTAAGCATAAGATTCGAATAATGTTTGTGCAGTTGTAGAAGAATATTTTTAAGGGTGAATAATATGGATAAAATAAAAAAGGTTATGATAGCTATTGAAAATAATAATATGTGTGCTTACTATGCAGAAACAAAATCTGATGTTATAAATGTAATCAGTGAATTGTTAAAAGAAGGTGAAAGCGTTGCAGTTGGAGGCTCTGTTTCTTTGGCTGAATGTGGTGTTTTAGACTTTTTAAGAAATGGTAATTACAATTTTATTGACAGATATAAACCAGACCTTACAGCCGATGAAATACGGGATGTGTTTGTGAGTTCGTTTGGATGTGACACATATCTTTGCTCAACAAATGCCATAACTTTAAAAGGTGAACTCTATAGCGTCGACGGTAATGGAAACAGAGTAGCAGCGATGATTTATGGACCGAAGTCTGTTGTTGTAGTTGTAGGTAAAAACAAGATTGTTTCTGATTTGGATGAAGCGATAAAAAGAGTAAAAACAATTGCTGCACCAAAAAATTCCAAGCGTCTTGGGTGTAGTACATATTGTGAAAAAACAGGTAATTGTATATCTTTAAAAAATGAAGATGGCTATATGTGTGACGGATGTGACGTGGATAACAGAATATGCAGTAATTATATTGTTATGGCAAAACAAAGAAATAAAAACCGAGTTAAGGTTATTATAGTTAATGAGGATATTGGATATTAATAAATATTTTGTCGATTGAATTTGCATATTTAATCTTTTGTTTCTACAAAATTTTTAAAATCTCTCTGTTATACTTGTTCTATACAAGTAAAGCAGGGAGATTTTTTGTTATGGCGATTGTTTTTATTGATTTATTTTTCATTTATAATTTTACTGTAAATTTAATCTTGCTTTTGACTGCTAAAATGATCTGCTTTTCTAAAACAAAAATAATAAAAATAGTTATTGGAGCATTCTTTGGAGCATTTTATTCAGTGTGCCATATGATACTGAATTTTAAAGGATTATTTGCGTGGCTTATAGATATCGCGGCTTTGTTGGGTGTTGTTGTTTTTGTATTTTTTTCACATAATATAAAGCAGTTAATAAGAAACTCGGTTGTATTTTTAATTGTAAATTTTATATATGGCGGAGCAATGTTTTTTTTAATATATTTTTTGAATTTAGGAATACATTTCGGAGGAGGTGTGTTTTATGTAGACATTCCCGCGCTTGTACTTGTTTTGACAACTGCGGCAATGTTTTTAATGGTTAATTTTGTTAAAAGAGTTACAGATAGAAAGATGCTTTTGTCAAAAAATATTTATGATCTTGAGATTTTTGTGGGTACAAAAAGCATAAATGTAAAGGCGCTTTATGATACTGGAAATTTACTGATTGAGCCAATAAGCGGTGCTCCGGTTATACTCATAGAAGAGAATAGTTTAATAAGCGAAAACATTGATATTACGACATTTAGATTTATACCATACAAAACTGCAGGGGGCAACGGATACATAAGTGCATTCACACCTGATAAAATAAAAATTGATAATAAAAAAATTGATGTTTTGGTATATGCAGCTATTATTAGTGGAATACTTTCAAAAGATGGTGAATACAAAGCTATTTTACACCCTCTTTTGTGTTTGGCACAGTAAAGGAGGTTTAATTGTTGTTTTTTAAAACTGTAATAGAAAAGTTATTGACACTTTTAGAAAATGAGGTATATTATATAGGCGGATGTGAAACATTGCCACCGCCACTAAATTCATCTGATGAATCTGTGGCAATTGAACGACTGAAAAAAGGAGATGAAAATGCAAAAACTTTATTAATTGAAAGAAATCTCAGATTAGTGGTTTATATTGCAAAAAAGTTTGAAAATACATCAGTTGGTATTGAAGATTTAGTTTCAATTGGTTCAATAGGACTTATTAAAGCAATTAATACATTTAATGCCGATAAGAATATAAAACTTGCTACGTACGCTTCAAGGTGTATTGAAAATGAGATTTTAATGTATTTAAGGAAAAATAACTCTGCAAGAACGGAAATTTCAATTGATGAGCCACTTAATACCGATTGGGATGGAAATGAATTGCTGTTGTCAGATATATTAGGCACAGATGCTGATATTATAAATAAAAATATTGAAGAAGAGGTTGATCGACAGCTATTATTAATAGCAATGTCAAAATTGTCTAAGCGAGAAAGAAACATTATGGAGCTTCGTTTCGGTCTGTTTGGTTGTGAAGAAAAAACACAAAAAGAAGTTGCTGATATGCTGGGAATTTCACAGTCATACATATCAAGACTTGAAAAAAGAATAATACAAAGACTTAGAAAAGAAATATTAAAACTAACATAAAGTCTGATTTTTGCGCCGTTTACATATTTACCAAGGAGGACATAAGTATGGCAAACAAAGTTTATATCTGCGGCGTAAATACATCTAAATTACCTGTACTTTCTCAAAGCGAAAAGGAAGAATTGTTAAAAAAAATCAAAGCAGGAGATGAAAACTCAAGAGAAATTTTTATTCAGGGTAATTTGAGGCTTGTACTGAGTGTAGTACAAAGATTTTCATCAAGAGGTGAAAATCCTGATGATCTTTTTCAGGTTGGTTGTATCGGGCTTATTAAGTCAATAGATAATTTTAACACAGAGCTGGGAGTAAGATTTTCTACCTACGCAGTTCCAATGATTATTGGTGAAATAAGAAGGTATTTAAGAGATAATAATTCTATACGCGTTAGTCGTTCTTTAAGAGACATTGCATATAAAGCTCTTCAGGCAAAAGAAAAACTTGCTTTGGAAAATAATCGTGAACCTACTATTGAAGAAATTGCAAAAGAACTGGATGTAAAAAAGGAGGATATTGCTTTTGCACTAGATGCAATTGCCGATCCCGTTTCGCTTTATGAGCCTGTATATCACGATGGCGGGGATGCTTTATATGTTATGGATCAGGTCTGTGATGAAAAAAGTTGTGATGATTTATGGCTTGAACAAATATCATTGTCGGAGGCAATGAAACACTTGACAAAAAGAGAAAAACTAATATTAAATTTAAGATTTTTTAAAGGAAAAACTCAAATGGAGGTAGCCGATGAAATCGGTATAAGTCAGGCTCAGGTTTCAAGACTTGAAAAAAGCGCTATAGACCATATGAAAAAATATATGTAAATTTTGTTTGTATTTGTGCATATAATATTTTAACTGTTTAAAAATGATAGGAGGTGGTATAGTGGAGGAAAAAGATAGTGTAGCGGAAGATAAAGAAGAAAGAATCAAACTGGAAGATATTGACGATTTAATATTTAAAAACGAGTTGATTAAATTTCATTCTGAAAGATGATAATTGCAGACGACGGAGCGTGAAGTTTACACGTTCTGCCGTCTTATTTTTTTGTTTAAAAATAGTTTACATATTTTTTCGATTAACACTTGAAAAAAAACAAAAAATATCATATAATATATATTATATGATATTATGGCTTGGATTGTATAATTATCCTGTGTGTCGGATATGATAGGAGTTTGATTATGCTTAATAAAGAAATAGTTACTTCTTCGGAAATTATTTATAATGGAAAGGTATTAAAAGTAAGAAAAGACAGTGTCATTGCATGCAACAATAAGACTGCTGTCAGAGATATTGTTTGTCATAATGGCGGTGTTGGGATTGTAGCGGTTACTGATGATAACAAAATTTGTCTTGTACGTCAATACAGAGTCGCAATTGAAGATTTTTTAATAGAAATACCTGCAGGAAAGCTTGAAGCCTGTGAAGATCACATGTTAGCAGCTGAAAGAGAATTGAGCGAGGAAACGGGATATACAGCAGATATAATGACTTATCTTGGATTTATTTATGTTTCTCCCGGTTATTGTACAGAAAAAGTACACATATATATGGCGCGTGGACTTAAAGCCGGAGAGTGTAGTTTTGATGAAGATGAAGATATAGAAGTTCTAAAATATGATTTAAGAGATGCTGTTAATATGGTTATGACAGGAGAACTTAAAGATGCAAAAACTGTTTATGGAATATTAAAGGTGAACAATATACTGGAGAGTGAGAAAAATGTATATTGAGGCTTGATATAAGGTTAAAACAGTTGCACAAGATATATAGATGAGACAGTAACGTTTGGTGATGATATTGCGACTTTAATGAGCTTATTGTGTGATATAAACAAGCAAAGATATTAAAGCATATTTAAAATTTATGTAAGGGGAGATTTTTTTATGGCTGAAAAAACAAGGATGGAAGTGAAAATAAGAGGTAAGTATTATACCATAGTAGCTGATGAACCAGAGGAATATATTTATAAAATATGCGCTCATGTTGACAGAAAAGTAAGTGAAGTATTCAATATGAATCCGCGTTTGGGAACAGAGATGTCTTCAATTCTTACTGCAATTAATATGGCAGACGAGCTTTTTAAAACGGGAATGAGCGAGGATAATTTAAGAAAACAGATTTTGGAATATGGCAGGGAAATAAGTGAGCTTGAAGCTAAAGTAAGCGAGCTACAGGAAAAACTTAAACAAACAGAAGGTAATGCATGAGTAATTTTTTTGGAAGGAATATAAAGTATGAAAAAGTGCTGTGAACTTCTTGCACCAGCAGGCTCTATGGAGTCAGTATATGCAGCGGTGCAAAGCGGAGCAGATGCAATTTATATAGGTGGAAGTATGTTTTCTGCACGTGCTTCGGCAGGAAACTTTACAAATGAGGAAATAAAAAAGGTTGTTGAATATTGCCATTTGCGTGGGGTAAAGGTACATGTAGCTCTTAATACGCTTATTAAGCAGGATGAATTTAACGATGCGTTTGAATTTGCGGTGTATTTGTATAACACAGGTGTAGATGCACTGATTGTTCAGGATTTGGGATTGGCAACTGTTATTAAAAAGAATATTGCTGACTTTGAGTTACACGCATCCACACAAATGACAGTGCATAACGTTAAAGATGCCGAGATGCTAAAGAAAATCGGATTTTCAAGAGTAGTTGTGGCTAGGGAGCTTTCCTTTGATGAAATTAAAAGAATTAAAGAATGTACCTGTATGGAAGTTGAGATGTTTGTTCACGGGGCGATTTGTCAGAGCTATTCAGGGCAGTGCCTTTTCAGTTCTCTTCTTGGCGGCAGAAGTGGTAACCGCGGTCGGTGTGCACAGCCATGCAGACTTGAATATGAATTGCTTGCAGACAATAAAGAACTAAAAAAAAGAGGTTATCTTTTAAGCCCTAAGGATATGTGTCTTGTGAAGCATTTAAATGAGATACAAAGTGCGGGCATTGATTCACTTAAAATAGAAGGACGATTAAAGCGTGGAGAATATGTTGCTTCTGTGGTATCTGTATACAGAAAATATCTTGATTTAGAAACATCGTTTTCGGATGATGACTATAAAAAGCTGTTGAATGCATTTAACAGAAGTGGATTTACAGACGGATATTTTACAGGTAAAACCGGAAGTGAAATGATGAGCTATAAAACTCCGTCAAACATAGCAAAAGAAAAATTTGATAAATCTGTAGAAAAATTTTTAACCGAAAATGCTAATTTCAGAAAGGTAAATATTAATGTTCGCTTTTTCATGAAAAAAGATAGCCGTTTGCATATCGAAGTTACCGATTGTGATGGAAATTGCGTTACAGTGAGAGGTGGTATGTGTCAAGAGGCAAAAACTAAAGCTGCAGATGCTGAGTTTGTAAAAAAACAGATTTCAAGACTTGGGAACACAGTTTTTGAGCTTTCGGAGTTTGAAGCTGATATTGATGAGGGGTTGGGAGCAGGTGCTTCTGAGCTTAATGAATTAAGACGAGAGTTTTGCAACTTGCTTGAAAAAAAAAGAACAGAAAACGACCGAAACTTACAGAGCAGTTTTAAAATTAAAAATACAAAAGCAAAGTATAGTGATAGCTTGAAGCTTACAGTTCAGGTACAAAATATGCTTCAGGCTCAGGTTGCTTTAAAATATGGTATTGAAAGAATTTATATACCGGAGCATGTGTATAAAGATATAAATAAACCAAACGAGGCTTATTATATAAAATGTGACGACATTTCTCAAAATCCAATATGTGACGAGAAAAAACTTTTGAGTGGTCATATATCAAGCGGAGCCGGTGGAGCATTGGGAGATTTCAGGCTCAATGTATATAATTCGTTATGTATGAATGCATACAAAGAAATTGGATTTTCAGGTGTTTGCATTTCACCTGAACTTAATATTAATGAAATAAAAAAGATGGGTAACTTAAAAGATTGTGAAGTTATTATATACGGAAAGCTTCCGATTATGATAATGAAGAACTGTGTAATTAAAGCGTTTTACGGAAAATGCCAATATAATTCCAAAAAGCAGTATTGCTTAAAAGACAGAAAAAATGAAAGATTTAAATTGGTATGCAACGAAAAAAATTCATGCACAAATACACTTCTTAATTCTAAACCAATATATATGGCTGATAAGATTTCTGATATAAAAGATACAGGAGTAGGATTTGGAAGATTGATTTTTTGGGATGAAAGTATTAAAGAGTGTGAAAAAATCATTAAAGCCTATATTGAGTCATTGAAAGGTAATAACTTTGAGGTGCCGGAATGTGGTCAGATGAACAAGTTCACACGAGGTCATTTTTATCGCGGCGTGCTGTAATAATTTGTTTTAGACTGAAAGGAAAACACTATGAAAAAGATTGTGTTGGCATCACAGTCGCCAAGGCGTAGGCAGTTGCTTTCACAGGCAGGCTATGAATTTGATATTTTGGTATCTGATACAGATGAGAATATAAGTGCACCTGACGGAGAAATGCTTGTAAAGGAACTGGCATTAATTAAAGCTTGTGATGTTGCGAAAAGTATTAATTATGATGCATATGTTATAGGGGCTGATACTGTTGTGTGTATTAACGGGAGAGTTTTAGGCAAGCCTAAAAATAAAAGGCATGCATCACTTATGTTGAAATTATTATCTGGGAAAACACATCAGGTTTATACAGGTGTTTGTGTGTTTGATGCAGAAAGCGGTAATGCCGTAAGCAAGTGTGAGCGAAGTGATGTCAAGTTTTTTAAACTTACAAACAACCAGATAAGAGAGTATATAAAGTCGGGCGAGCCTATGGATAAAGCAGGTGCTTATGCAATCCAAGGACTGGGGAATAAATTTGTGGAAAGTTACTGTGGTGAATTTGATAATATTATCGGTCTTCCGATGAAGACGCTTGAAAGCGTTTTAGATGATTTTGAAAGTGATTTAAGTTAATAAAGGAGAATTTTAACATGGGTTTTATGGCAAAAGATATTGGCATAGATTTAGGTACGGCAAACACACTTGTACATGTGCGCGGTAAAGGGATTGTTGTAAGAGAACCAAGCGTTGTTGCAATAGACACAAATACTGATAAGGTTTTGGCGGTTGGAAATGCGGCTAAGGACATGATAGGCAGGACACCAGGTAATATAACTGCTATCAGACCTATGAAGGATGGTGTTATTGCAGCATATGATGTTACTCAGACTATGCTTCGTGCTTTTATAAAAATGGTTTCAAGTTCCAATATACTTACAAAACCGAGAGTTGTGATTTGTATTCCGTCGGGAGTGACCGAAGTGGAAAAAAGAGCTGTTGAAGAGGCTACTTTACAGGCTGGTGCCAGAGAGGCGTTTTTGATTGAAGAGCCTATGGCAGCTTCTATAGGTGCTGGATTACCTGTTGAAGAACCTACAGGGTGCATGGTAGTTGATATTGGGGGAGGAACAAGCGAGGTTGCAGTTATTTCACTTGGTGGAATAGTAACAAGCAAATCCGCAAGAGTTGCAGGCGATGCTTTTGATGCAGCAATTGTTGCTCATGTAAGAAGAGAATATAATCTTATGATAGGTGACAGAACGGGAGAATCCGTCAAGCTTGCTATTGGTTCTGCGTTTCCTTTAGGTGAAGAGCTTAAAATGGATATTAGAGGTCGTGATTTGCTTACAGGACTTCCGAAAAATATAAATGTGTCCTCTGTTGAAATAAGAAAAGCGTTAGAAGAGCCGATTATGCAGGTTATAGATGCTATAAAATATACACTTGAAAAAACTCCACCAGAACTTTCAGCTGATATAATTGACAGAGGAATCACTTTGACGGGTGGTGGTGCACTTATCCGCGGATTGGATGAGCTTATAAGTAAAGAAACCGGAATACCTGTTAAAGCTGCAGAAAATCCTCTTGACTGTGTGGCTTTGGGAACGGGTAAGGTGCTTGAGGAACTTGATACATTGAAAAAGGTACTCATTAATAAATAAAGGAAGTGACGAATATGTCATTTTTTGAAAAACACCGCAGGGTTATCATGACAGTTATAATAACGGTTATAATTTTTATAATTATGGGCGTGTCTGTTATACCGTTTAAAAATTCCTTTTTTATAACTAATATATTTAATACGGTTTTTGCTCCCGTAAAAGGTGTGGTAAGCGGAATCAGTAATGGCTTGGGCGGTTTTGCAAATTATTTGTTTGAAATGAAAACACTAAATGAAAAAAATGATGAAATTGCAAAAGAACTTGCCGCGCTTCAGCATGAATATAAAGGTATTGATGACTATAAAAAAGAAAATGAAAAATTAAGAGAACTATTGTCACTTAAGGAAAGTAAAGAAGAATATAAAGATTCTGTTGCGGCTGAGATTATAGGATGGAGCAGTGATAACTGGTATAATTACTACACAGTAAATAAAGGAACAACCTCGGGTATCAGTAATAAAGATATTGTTATATGCACTACAGGGTTGGTTGGTCAAATATGCGAAACCGGTCCTAATTGGGCAAAAATTATGACAGTTATTGATTCTTCATCTTCTGTGGGTGCAAAAGTTGTTAGAAGTGGAGATGTAACCATTGTCGGCGGTGATTTTGAATTTGAACATAACGGTCTTTGCAAAATGACATTTATAAATAAAGAAGCACAGATTATAATAGGTGATGCAATTGAGACATCGGGACTTGGCGGGAATTATCCGCCAGGAATTCCAATTGGAAAGATTACAGATATTGTTTCGGATTCTGCTGGAGTATCGCAGTATGCTGTGATTGAACCTTATGTGGACTTCAACAATTTGCAGCAAGTACTCATATTAAAAAACAGATAATTTGGTGATATAAATGCGTTATGTTAAAATAATGCTTATGATTATTCTTTTATATATACTTCAAAGCAGCTTGTTTGCTGCATGGAAGATAGGTGGAGTTGTACCTAATACTGTTGCAGTATGTCTTGTATGCTTTTCTCTGCATGAGGATGATTGGTTTGTTGCGGCGGTTCTAGGTGTAATATCCGGCTTTTTGCTTGATACTACAGGTGGTGCCATTATGGGAATGAATGCACTTTTGTGTATGTATCTGTCTATAGTGTGCTCTGTTTTAAGCAAACGATTCTTCAGAGGCAAGTTTATGGTAAGTGTAATATTTGTATTCTTAATGAGCATTATTTACGAAGCTTTGTTATATATATTTGGATTTGAACTGTGGCGCGATGCTGGTGTTTGGTTTTCACTTGTGTATGTTATATTGCCGGTTTCAATTTATAATACTGTAATTGCAATGATATTGTATTACCCTGTGCGAAGTATAAGCGAGGCATTAGAATAGTTAATTTTTGGGCGGTGATTTTTTGCAAAGAAGAAAGATAAATAATAAAAGATTTATTGTATATATTGTTTTTTCTTTGTGCATAATTCTTATTATTTGCATTCGTTTGTTCTGTATGCAGATTGTTTCCGGTGAATATTACATGGAGCTTGCAAAAAAGAAAGGTGTGCGAAATGTGCTTATTCCTGCGCCACGCGGTGAAATAGTAGACAGGTATGGTAATCCGCTTGTTACCAATAAAACCGGATATGCATTGCAGATTCAGCGCACGAATCTGTATAACAAAGAATTTGATGATATTATACTTAAAACATATAAGCTTGCAAGAGAAAAAAATCAGGAGTTGTGTGAAGAACTGCCTATAAGTTTTCCGCCGTATAAGTTTACTTTCAACGAAAGATATGAATCTGTTGAAGATGCTAAAAAAGCAGAAAAAGAATGGAAAAAAAGATGGGAACTTGAAGACTGTGAAACAGCAGATGAAGTTATGCAGGCGTTAAAAGTAAGGTATAATATTGATGACGGATACTCAAAAGAGGATTTAAGAATGATTGTAGGCGTCAGATTTGACATGGTGCTTAATAATTTTTCTGTTTCATCTCCATATACTATGGCAGAAAACGTTGATATGGAGATTGTAACGGTGATTAAAGAAGATGAAAGCGAATATCCTTGTGTAAGTGTTGTTACACAATATGTAAGGCAGTTTCCAAATGGTACACTTGCTGCACATATCCTTGGACGTACGGGTAAAATATCAGACAAAGAATATGAAGAGAAAAAGGAACTTGGATATAAAGTCTCAGACGATATTGGTAAACAGGGTATTGAAAAAGTTTGCGAAAACTATCTTAAAGGTATAGATGGTAAAAGTGAGTTTGTTCAGACTTCCGATGGCTTTGAAGAAAATCCGGGAGCGAGAGTTGAGGCTAAAACCGGCAATTATGTTGTGCTTACCATTGATTCAAAGATGCAAAAGGTGATGGAAGATGCTCTTGAAGATACTATTCTTCAGATAAGAAGAAATGGTGAAGGATATAAAAATGCAGGTGGTGATGCTGCAGGCGGTGCTGCTGTTGTGCTTGATATAAACAGTGGTGCTGTTTTATCTATGGCGACTTATCCTACTTATGATCCTAATTATTTTAATGAAAAATACAACGAACTTGTTGAAGATAAACTAAATCCCATGTGGAACAGAGCAATTGGAGGTGCTTATGCACCGGGGTCTACTTTTAAAATGCTTACTTCCATCGCTGCACTGCAGGAAGGAATTATAAATGAAAATACAGTCATCAAAGATGAGGGTATATATAAATTTTATAAAGACTATCAGCCTAAGTGCTGGATATACACGAGAAGTGGCGAAACTCATGGTGATTGTACTGTGGCATCTGCACTTGAACAATCGTGCAACTATTTTTACTATGAAACAGGAAGATTACTAGGCATTGAAAAGCTTAATAAATATCAGGAAATGTTTGGCCTTGGGCAGTACAGTGGTATTGAGTTAAGTAGCGAAGAATCCAAAGGAACGATGGCAAGTCCGGAGTCAAGAAAGAATTCAGGCGGAAGAGAATGGTCAGGTGGTGATACGATTCAGTCTGCCATAGGACAGTCTGAAAATTTGTTTACACCTATTCAGCTGGCAAATTATGTTGCAACATTAGTAAACGGCGGAAAGAGATTTAAACCACATCTTATAAAAGAGATTCGCTCAACGTTGACAGGCGAAATAATATCTGAGTCAAAACCTGAGATTATTTCTGAACTTGACATTAGCAAAGATAATCTTAAAGCAGTAATGAAAGGTATGCTTGATGTTACTCAGGAAGGAACAGCAAGTTCTGTTTTTGAGGATTATCCTGTAAAAGTTGGAGGTAAAACAGGCTCAGCACAGGTGGCAAAAGGTTCTGATAATGGTGTATTCGTTGCGTTTGCACCATTTGACAATCCGCAAATTGCAATTGCGATAGTTGTTGAGCATGGTAACAGCGGAGGCGACGTTGCACCCATAGCAAAAGCTATATTTGATTATTATTTTAATGTAAGTTATGAAGGGACTCCTGAAGATGTTAAAAACAAAAATGTTACAGGAAATACAATGTCTCTTTTAAGATAAGAGCTTTGAAAATAAAGGGGGAAATATATAATGGCAGAAACAGTTAAGTTAAAAGGAATTAAGGATGGAATAATGATAGTATTCAGTAATGCTGACTTTGAGGCAATTTACGAAGAGACACTGCAGAAGGTCAGTGAAGTGATGGAGTTTTTTCATTGTGGAAGCAACCGCATCGTTTTTACAGGGGCAACGCTAGAAGAAGCTGACAGAGTAAAACTTGAAAAAGCACTTATTGATATGATTGAAAATGAAGTAAGCATAGAGTATGAAACAGAAGATTTTCAGGAGTTTGTAGAGCAAACAGTAGGTGCAAGAGACCAGAGCGTTTTTCATTATGGCACATTAAGAAGCGGACAGGCGTTAAAGTCGTTGGGCAACCTTATTGTTGTCGGTGATGTCAATCCTGGAGCTGAGCTTACTGCGGTAGGCAATATTATTGTTATGGGAATATTGAGAGGTATTGTACATGCTGGCTGTAATGGAGACAGGACAGCTGTTGTGTGTGCTTCGAAAATGCTTCCTGCGCAGATAAGGATTGCAGATATTATTACCCGTACACCCGATGGTGATGTTAACGCAGGTTGGATTCCAGAAATGGCATATATAAAAGACTCAAATATTTATATAGATAATTATTTATCAAAAAATATAAAATAATTATAGACTAATTAAATTTTTTGTGATATAATAAATTTATATGGTTGAAAAAATGCCGTAAAGTGTTTAGAATTATTGATAATGATGACTTTTGTCAGAAATGGTGTTTTTTTCAAGTATTTATACAGTTAAAAAATTTTACAAAAATACATAGGAGGAAGTTGTAATGGGGGAGGTTATTGTAATCACTGCCGGTAAAGGCGGTGTAGGTAAGACACCTACTTCTGCTAATATTGGTACAGGTTTGGTTTTAAAAGGTAAACCAGTAGTTTTGATTGAT
>JAZTXH010000013.1:0-107605 GCA_045636325.1 Clostridia bacterium | reverse complement strand
AGTTACAGCTCACAGAATCAGAATGGCACTTCGCGCTTCTGATATCACAGTTGGCAGTGAAATTTTTGTAAATGCAAGCATTATAGGCATGAGCATTCCTGCTCACGTTGTGGCAGAAAAGATTACAGTTATGCACCTTGCAGAAAAAGCAAGCGATGTAAACGCAATTATCGTTGACGGTGAAGAATTTGAAGTAGCGTTCAATTATGAAAAAGATGGCGACACAGCACGTCTTCCCTTAAGAGCTGCTTTGGAAGGTATTGGTTTTGAAATCGGCTGGAATGGCGAAACACAATCAGTATCAATGACAAAAGATGGTAAGCTGACACAGATAAGCGTTGGTCCTTCTATGGCAAGAGGAAATGACAGCATTAAGCCCGTTATTATTAACGACAGAACTTATGTAACAAACTCTATTTTTAATCTTATATTTGGTGAAAGTGCAAAGGTTGAAGAAACTGACGGTATTATCACTGTAACAACAAAATAAATGATTAAAAACTTACAGATAGTTTAATGGTTGGAAACAGCTTAAAAACCATGAAAATTAGTGTAAAACCAATAAATTAAGGAAAAACTCCGCAAATTTGAACTTTGATTTGCGGAGTTTTATTATTAGTAAGTCATTAAACTGCAAACGAACCTCGCCGCTCGCCGTACCTATGTATGCCTTAGGGAAAGGTATAATGCGTTTTAAACAGCAGTATAACCTCGTTTTGTCAGTTTTGCCTGTTCGTGACTATCCTCGCAGATTTCAGATTGGTTTTGAAACAGGCCTATTTTGTTTGTCATAAAATCTTTTTGCCGCTCATATATTTTACAAAGGTGATGCAAAAAAAGAGGAGGCAGAAATTTTATGAATATAAAAAAAGAAAGCATAACAGTAAACGAAACTGTGATGCGAGGTAATTCGAAAGTGCAGGTAGCAGGCGAGGTAATTGTGCCTGATGTTAAAAGCGATATTGCAAAAATTTTAAAAATTGATGCAGATGCTGTGGTTGAAAATTGCATATGTTCCGGTGGAAAAGCGGAGATTTCAGGCAAAGTGTATCTTACAATACTCTATGTACCTGAAAACGATGCAAAGCCGGTTTGTGCCATTAATACGGATATGACCTTTCAATCAAGAATTGAAGATGCCCGTATTTCAGAGACTGTGAAATGTATTTGTACACCTGATGTATATAATGTGGAGTATAACGTATTGAATTCAAGAAAATTATCGGTAAAAACAGTTGTAAACTTAAAAATTTCTGCGATAGATACACGTGAGGAAGAATTTATGGTAAGCCTTAATGAGCCTGATTTTGAAACAATGGAGGAGCAGGAAAAAATTTATTCTCTTGTAGTTTTTAAAAATGTTGGTTTTACATTGCAGGAGATGGTTGAGTTCCCACAGGGCAAGCCGTCTGCAGTGTCTTTGTTAAAAACAGATGTTAAGCTGTTGGAATATGCTATTCATATCATTACAGGAAAAATAGTGATAAAAGGTGTTGTGGAAAGCACAAGTCTTTACATATCAGAGGAAGGAAAACCGGAATTTGTTGTGTGTGAGATACCTTTTACTGAGGTTATAGATGCCGGCGGCGTTACAGAAGAAAGCATGTGTAATCTTGAGTTATCGCTACTTAGCACATGCTCGTCCTTAAAGGCAGATGCGGATACTGATATGCGTATAATAGACCTTGAAATACTATTTTCTGCAGAGGTTACTGCTTATGAAGAAAGTCAGATAAGTCTTATTTCCGATTGCTTTTCGCTTGATGCAAGCTATGATTGCAAGCAAAAGGAAATAAAGCTTGAAAAGCTTATGTATAAAGATGAAATTCGCCATAATTTAAAAGGCGTAATGAGTGTTTCAGAGAATATGCCACAGATTGTAACGATTTATAATCTTATGGTAAAACCCTATATAGAAAATGTGACCGCTAACGGGGCGACGGCGCTTGTTGAAGGTAGCTGTGACTGTTATATTTTATATTTAAGTGACAAAGAAACCACACCAATATGCAGTGCAATGGTAAATCTGCCCTTTTCGTTTAATGTCAATTCAAATAACATAAGCGCTGATTGTCTGATAAACACAAATATAAGAGTAGGCAGCAGTTCTTATAATATAAGTCTTTCGGGTGAAGTGGAGATAAGAGCCTCCCTTGATATAGGCCTTACAGTAACAAAGCCTTATGAAAAAAAATTTGTGAGCGATATAATTCCGTATGAAGGAGAAGTAGAAAAACGACACGGGATTGCAGTATATTTTGCAAAAAAAGGAGATAGCCTCTGGAAAATAGCAAAGTGCTACAGAGTAAGTCTTAAAAGATTAATTGAGCTGAATAAACCTGAAAATCCTGATCTTATATATCCCGGTCAGCCTATTTTAATTCCATTACCGTAAAAGTGTAAATGTATAAAACCGCTGTAAAAAACTTTACAGCGGTTTTTGCTTTTTAAGGAAGAGTTTTTATGTAAAAATTAGTTTTGTTTTGTTTTTAAAAACGGATACTCCCTTTTTAAATGGTGCACAATTTTCATTGTATTGTCACTGCTGCCTTCGTCAATTACGGTAAGGCTTTTAAAAAACTTACCACGTGATGTAAAAAGAATTTCTTCTGCTATTATACGCAGGGTGTTTTCAATTGTCTCTTCGTCATTTTTCACGGCAAGAACAATGTCCGCCTTTAAAAAATTTGTGTTTTTCAAAAGAAGATGGCTACACAGTATTTTTATTAAACAAAAAAACCCAAAAATACATAAAGACCAGAAAATTATCTCAAACACTTTTTCTAAAATCATAAAACACACAGTCCTTTCTGTAAAATAATGATACATTATAATATGCAAAAAAATAAAAAAGGTGAAAGTGGATTACAATGGAAAAAATTATGATACAAAAATTATTGCATTTTTTTAGATTTTGTGATAAAATTAATAAAAAATGCAATAAGGGAGTGATATACCGTGAAACAAAAAAAATATTTTACAAGAATATTGTTAAGTCTTGCGTGTATATGTATGATTTTTTCGTTTGTAATTTCTGCTGTTTATTATATGGTTGCCGCAGATAATATAGATTCTGAGTTTTTAAATGTAAAAAGAATTGACAGTGTGAAGTATATTGAAAATATCAGTGCTGATTTTTCTTTATGCAAAAAAAGCGCAAAAACGGCGGCTGAACAGCTGATTTTGGCCGAGAATGGACTTTCGGATATTAATTCGGTGTTTGACGTAGCAGAAGAAATTTATTCAAAAGGCTATATTTACATAACTGATGAAAGTGGTGTGGTTTATAAAAAAGAGGAGTCACCTGTTTTTTCGGGCAGTGTGTTTGAACAGGTGCGTAATATGAGTGAAAGTGAAAGGCTGTTAATTTTTGTAAAAGATGGTGAGCGCTATTTAATGCTGGCAAACCGTGTAAAAACGGATAACGGCAGGGGTATATATGTCATAAGAGCATTTGCAGAGAGGGATTTTCTTTCAGGGATGGAGTTGAATGCGATTGTAATATTTGATGAAAATGGTGAAATATACCTTGGAGAAGACGGCAAATGTTCTGACCTTAAGGCGATGATTAATGAATCCGGAAGTGAACGTACTGTTTTAGAGTTGAAAAAAATGGGATACAAAGGCAAAAATATGGTATATGTTCCGGTGGAATTTGAACATATTAAAAATTCAATAATAATTTTTTCCTATGATAACAGCTACGCGGCCTCTCTTAAAGAGGGAAATATATTTGTAAGCGTTGCAATGTTTTTTATAATGTTTATTGTGCTGACGATTTTGAGCTTTATACCTGCAAAGATTATATACCATCCTGTTGATGAACTGGTTGCGTTTACAAGCTTTTACGGAAAAAATGTTATAAAGGATGATGAAATTTCATATATTTCAGGCGTTATAAAAAGCATGGACGAGGAAAGCAAAGCGCTTTATGCTGATGCAAAAGAGCATAAGGAAATTATGAAAATTCAATTCATAAAGGATTTGCTTTCAGGCATTATGAGTGAAACAAAATACTTTGAATTTGAAGAAGAATTTAAAATGACGGAGTATGAAACACCATTTTATGTGGGAATTTTTGAGATTTCTGATTATGACAGCCTTGCAGAAGCATTTGATGAAAAAAATTTAATTCAGATAAAGAAACAGATTGGAGAATTTATAACCGACGAGCTTGCTGGCAGAAGCGTAAGTCACTGCGTTGAAATTGACAAAAAGCGCTTTGCGGTTATAACCTGCGGCTGTGACCTTATAAGAATACGGCAGAATTTTTCTTATATAATTTCTGTTATAAATAGTGAATTTGATATAGAAATGTTTTCTGCCATAAGTAGTGAATGTGACAGCTTGTTTGAAACGGGTGAAGGCTATCAGATGTGTTCAAAAGCTTTTGAAGAAAGCCTTGCAGTAGGATTTCCCAGCGCAGTGGTTGTTTATGATGACATTAAGGTTGGAGCGGGGTTTTATTATCCGGTTAACTTAGAGCGTGACTTAATAAGCAGTGTGCTTCGCCTTAAAAGGGAAGAAAGTCTTAAAATTATAAATGCAATCCTTGATGAAAATCTTAACGGGAAAACCCTTACAAAGGAAAAACATAATGCAATTATTTTTGCGTTTACAGCTACGATTAACAGAATTGTGGAGGCGCTTAACAAAACTGTCTCAGAGGTATTCGAAGAAGAAAATATCATTTTCTTGGAGCTTAAAATGTGCACAGATGCAGGCGCTCTTAGGTCAAAGATTGTTCAAAGCTTTGATAAAATAATGAATTACATGGCAGGCGATGAAGATGCAGACCTGTCACAAAGATTTTTGGATTATATTCACAGTCATTATAATGAAGATATTTCGCTTACGGAAATTGGTGCACACTTTAAACTGTCTGAATGTTATTTAAGCACTGTGTTTAAAGAAACTACCGGTGAAAACTTTAAAGAATATTTAAGCCGTTACAGAATTAAAAGGGCTAAAGAAATTTTAACAAATAATCCTGATATAAAAACGAAGGAGCTTGCGGCAATGATTGGCTGTAACACAGTAGCTACACTGTTTAGACTTTTCAATAAATATGAGGGCATGTCGCCGGGGCAGTTTGTTAAAGATAGGGTAAAAACGGGAAGTGAAACACACGTGTCAGTATAAATAAGAGCTTAAAAAGTTTTTGGTAAAAATGACGAAAAAACACTCGCCTTTTTGTTAAAAACTACAGAAAAAACGTGGTGCTAAGAAAAAAACAAAAAAATATTAAAAAAATATTTGAATTTGAATTTACACAAAGACAATTTTGTGGTATCATAGGGAATGATATCATGTGTTATTTGTCAGCATCTGTCCTTTTGCTTGCAACATAAGCGGTGCGGCGGTATGTGACAGGTAATAAAAATGCAGAAACGGTGCTTTATGTTTAATAAAAAGAAACAACCGTATTGCTTTGGAAAAGTATTGTGCATACGGCTTGTTTGCGTTAGGTTATATTAGTTTATATATTTTTATGTATATTTTTTGCAGCAGTGTGCATTTGAAATATAGTGTGTGTTGTGCGATAATATAAAAATTTGAAAAAATTTTTTAAAAGAACAAGGGGGAATATTCATGTTCAAGAAGTTAATGTGTGTGGCATTGTCAATAATGATGGTGCTTGGCACAATCCAGGTGACCGGTTTTGCGGCTGGCTATAAAAGCGGCAATCTGGTTGCATCACATGTAGCCTTTAACGAAAGCGTTAAAGATGGTAAGACTACAATTACGGCTACAATCGATGTTGAAAATGTTGCAAGCGGGAGCGGTGAGGAAACCGCGGTTTTCTGGCTTGGTGAATATGTAGACGGTATTTTGGTTGAGTCTGATTTTAAGAAAATTAGCGTTAAAGATGGCGAAAAGGCCGAAGACGTTGTTTTGAAATTAGAAAAAGTCGAAAGAAAAGACGAAAATGGAAAAGCAATAGAATCTGTTTTTAAAGCGTACATCTGGAAGGATGTTGTTCGTGGTGCGGCTATCGCTCCGGTTGCAACACTTGGTGCAGGCGCATCAGATGAATTAATCAACTACGTTGAATTTAAAACAGGTGATGAAGTAGAAGAATGGAATGAGTTTGATGAAGATGTTATGGAGTATAACATCGTGCTTGAAAGAACTCAGTTTGATATTCCGCAGTTTAATTTTTATGCAAAAAACAATGCTACCGAGATTGTATGTCCTGTAGATACTGAAAAATTTGTTTTAGGAAAAAATGAAGTTGCGGTTTACGATTCGGAAAGCGGCGATGAGAAGTGGTATACATTTAATATCTCTTATAAAAAGGCTTCCTTTAAGAATTTTCAGTCAGCTGCTTTGAGTGAGAAGGAAATCTGCGAAGTTCCTGCAGAAGGGCCTACAACATCTAACTATGACGCTCCTGAAATGAAGGGTGCAAGTGCTTATATAGGCTTTCCTAAGCTATCAAACGGCAGTGTAAATAATTCTGGCCCTGTAACAAGCTATCTCTCAACTCTTGGTTATCAAGAAGGCAGACTGTATGTTTTCAAAAGTTCAAAGGGACCCAATAACAATGCTGCATGGTATCAGGGCGGTGTTGACACATATGATGGTACGAACGGAAATTACTTTTTAACATTCGACATTGAAGCTGAAGGTACAATGTATCTTTGTATGACAGAGTACACTGCTACAGGTAAGAAAAACGATATTTCTTTAGATACTTATACAGCTAACTTTATAAAAGAAGGCTATAAGCCTCTTACAAGTGATGCTACTATACTTTATAAGAAGTATTATCCCGGCGAAACCGTAAAGGTTCCTGCGATGGGCTGGCATTCTTCGTGGACTGAGAAGCTTGGTGAAGATGCAAGAAATTACACGGATTCAACATACTTCCTATTTGGTTATGATGAAGACCCAACAGCAGCTCCAAAGCCTTTTGACGAAACAGATACAAAGCTTAAGAGCTTTACATATACTGTAGCGGGTGAAACAAAAACTGTAGGTGGTTTTGATGCTACAGTAGCAGGCGGTACATATGAAGTAGAAGTTCCCACAGGAACAGAAGTTGTAACAATTGATGCAGACAGAAATGATGCATATGCAAAGGTTGCATTTTCTGCAAAAGAGATTACATTAGTTAACGGAACCGCTACTGCAACAGTTACAGTTACATCCAAAAACGGAAATACTGCAGAATATAAAGTAACATTTACAGAAATTCTTGCAGACCCCACTGATGCGACGTTAAAGAGTCTTACATACAAAGTAGGCGATAATGAAGCTGTTGAGTTGCTTGAAGCAGATAAAGACAGATATTATGTTTTTCTTACTGAAGGAACACTTGCAACTGATGTTAAGGTTGAAGCTGAGGCAACAGTTGGTAATGACAAAGCAAGTGTTGTTGTTGAGGATGTAACTGCATGGGTTAATCATGAGGCAACAGCAATTGTAACTGTTACATCTATTAACGGTGAAATAGTTAAAACATATTATATTGACTTTGAAGTTGAAAAGCACATTTCAGAGCAGCCTAATAAGATTTATAACCTTACATCAGAAGATAAATATAAGAAAGACAATAATGGTTACCAGACAGAATCAGAAGTTGCAGCTGCTACCGGTATGATTGTTATTGGTGAAAACTTAAGCACAGAATCACTTGCATTTTATGACAGAACTGATTTGAAATTTAGTGGAATCAGTGATGATATGATTAATGCATCATATATTCGTGTGCTAAGAAACCACGCATCAACTACGACTGTTGAAGCCTCAGAACCGGTAACAAGAACTGTTGAAGGTCAGAGTCCCGAAACGCAGGATAAATTCGGTAGTATTAGCAAGAAGTATGGTTTCAGAACAAATGATTCTTTAGAGCAAAGCTGGTATAAGGGTGCATTTTCTGCAGATAACAGTGAGCCGGGCTGGATTGAGTTTAATGTATCAAGCGATTGTACAGTAGTTATTGCTGATATTGCAGGCTATGACTACCCCAACCTTGACAAAACTATTTGGAAAGAGTCAGAAGCAGATGTAAATAAGATTTACGGAACTAAAAAGACATATTACAGAGAATATAATGCAGGAGATTTAGTTCAGATTCCTAACTATGGCATTGGCGGCAAGCTTGCAGATACAACAAAGGTAACATACTCTTACAAAGATACAGAAGGCGTTTCTCAAGTATACGAAACAACAGTTGGAAAAGACATTTTAGTTTGGAATGAAATTGCAATTGCAGTTAAATGGTCAAAAGCTGTTTCAGCTGACAATTCGCTAAAATCTGTTACAGTAGATGGTAAAGCTTTAGACCTTTCTTCTATGAATGATAATACACTAACATTTACTGCAGACCAGACAGAGGGCGAGCTTTTATTGGCAGTAGAAGCAAATGATGAAAATGCAGAAGTTGAAGCACCTGCAACAGTTGCAATCGGAGAAACTGCTACAATCACAGTAAAAGCTGAAAACGGCAATGTTGCTACATATTATATAAATGTAGTAGCAAAAGCTAAGTATAAGATTATCAATCCTACATCAAACGGTGATGAATGGTATAATGGCGATAATGGCATTTATGGTACAAAAGAGCTTAAGTCTTATGGCAACAACAAGATAGTTGCGGTTGAAGGCATAAGCACAGATGATTCAAATACAATTTCAGCTTGGACAAACAGAACAAATCAAGAAATGCTATATGTTGGTCCTTCAATCATCAATGCCACAGCTATTCTTACAAATCGTCAGGCTGCAGATCCGGGCACGTCAAGTGTTAAGGTTTACAGACAGAATGACGACGGAGAATGGGTAAATGACAGCCTGGCAAGCTTTACAAGACAGGTTGAAGGCGAAGAAGCTGAAACATACACAGGTAAAAAATACAATAATAGCAGTTCAATCGGATTCACATACACAGAGAATGGCTCTATGGATAAACCTTTCTTTGAGGGTGATTATGATGGTACAAACGGCGATTGGTGGATTACTTTTGTTCCCACAAGCGATTGTACAGTAGTTCTTGCAGACTGGATCGGTTATGACTGGAAAAATCTTAAAAAAGATGAGTGGACACCTTCTTATTATAAGTATCTTGGGGAAGGAAGAAAGACATATTCAAAACACTTTAAAGAAGGCGAAGTTGTTCAGATACCTAACTATGGTATCATCGATGAAAAATACGATACAAGAAACGTAACATATACATACTATGATGAAAATGGTAATGAAACAACCAAAACAATGAAGGTTTACCAAGAATGGCAGAACTGGAGGAACATTGGTATGCTTGTTGTATGGGATGACTTTTCAATTGTATCAGATGCAAGCTCACTTTTGATAGACGGTGTTGCAATTGAAGGCTTTAAAGCTGATGAAAAAGAATACACATATATTCTTGAAGATACAGAAACTGAAGTAGAGCTTACAGCTGTAATTGAAGGCGCAGCAACAGCAACAGGTCTTGGTAAATACAAGGCAGGCCAAGTTGCAGAAGTTGTTATCACAGCAGGTGACGGTAAGACAAAGTCTGTTTATAAAGTAACATTCAGAACTAAAAGCGCTGATGCAACACTAAGTGCATTAACCTACAGTGTTGACGGTGAAGCGGTAAGCGTTCCTGAATTTGCGGCTGATAAATATGAATATACAGTTGAGCTTGAAGCAGGAACTCAGGCTGTAGAAATTGCAGCAACAAAGAATGACGAGCTTGCTGAAATGGAAATCACACAGGCAACAATTGAAAACGGCGCAGGTGTTGCAACAGTAGTTGTAAAAGCTGAGGACGGAAGTGAAAAGACTTACACAGTAAACTTTGTTGTGGCAGCACCTGAAGCTGTTAAGTTGACAAGTGTAAAAGTAAACGGTAAAGATGCTGAATTGCAGTCGGATGGAAGCTATCTTGCAAAGGTAGCATCAAATGTAACAAGTGCAACTGTAGAAGCTATAGCAGAGGATAATCAGGCAGAAGTAAGCTATGTTCCCGGTGCAACAGTAGAAAAACTTGTAGCAGGCGAGTATACAGTTGTAACAGTAACTGTATCTGCAAACGGCGCGTCAAATGATTACACAGTTAAAATTTATAGAAGCGTTGATACCGAAATGGAAGGTACAGAAGACGGTGGCAACATGTAAGCAAAAAGCCAAAAGAATTTATTTGAAAATTAATGTCCCCTACAGAGAGGGCTTAAAAAGTCTTCTCTGTGTGAAAGGGAAAGGAGGAACATATAATGAAAAGAACAAAGTTTTCAAAGCTTGTTTCGGTAATGTTGGCGGTTTGCGTTATGCTGCTTGGTGTAGCTACAGTAAGCGCTGAAACCGAGGCAGAGACAGAAGCAAAGGCATATGTAAATGCCGAGCAGGATCTAAAGAGCACAAAAGTTACAGTGGACGGATTCACTGCAAATATAAACCGTGCAGGTGTTACATTGGTTGTATTGGGTCCTGATTTAGATGACCCTGAAACACCAGAAAAAAATGAAGCTGAAGAGAAAGTAGATTCAATGATAGATGCAGGCGTGTGGGATGAAAAAGTAGTAGCAAGCGTAGGTCAGGTATTTGCAGAAAATAAAGGTGAAAATAAGGGTAAGTATACATATGAGTTTGTGTTAAAAACAGATGCAACATCCGGTGAATATATACTGATTGCAACATCAAATGATATTGCAGAAACAACATTTTATTTTGCAAATCCTGGAGATATAACAAAAGCTTTGCAAGATATTCTTGATGCAAAGCCAAATGAAGAAACAGGAGAGACGATAGAAGAGGTAATCGTAGGTATTATAGATGACAATGGCAAAGCGCTTGGTATTGATGCAGATTTTTGGAGTGAGCTTTCTGATGCTGCAAAGATTGATGCAGCAGACGCAATAAAAACAGCGCTTGGCAAAATGACAGACAAAGAGGATGTAGAAAAGGTAAAACAGATTGATGCAGAGGCACTGACAGCAGCACTTAATGCAGGTGAAGTAGAAGACATTGAAACTCAGGAAAGCAAAGTAACCGATAAAGAGGCAATAAAAGAATACAGAGCACTTACAGATGATGCAAAGAAATATGCAATGGACTTGATTTCAAACAAAGGATATGACAGTGCAGCAAATATGGAAGACGCACTTGCCGAGGCAGTAGAAATTGCATTTATGGTAGTAGACGGCACAACGGATTTGGAGAAATTCGGTCAGAGTGCAGAAGCTTTAGGTCTTGAGAAAGCGGAAAACTTTGGTGATTTAACAGACACACAGAAGAGAGCGGTAGCAGATGCAGTTGCAGCTGCAGCAAATCAGATTAGTGAAGCAGAAGACGCAGGAGCTAAATTAGACACAATATTTAAAACAGAAGTTGGTAAGTATATAACAGTAACGGAAGAAAAACCGAAGGAGCCCACATACATTAGCAATGGTGGTGGCGGCAATGGAAATAAGGAAGAAAAGCCGCAGATAACATACATCGACCTTGGCGGATATGACTGGGCAAAGGATGCTATTTATTCATTAAGCGAAAAGAATGTACTTGCAGGATATGGAGATGGAATTTTTAATCCTTCAAACCAGATAAAAAGAGAAGAGTTTACAAAGGTAATAGTAGCAGCACTATACGGAGAAGAAGCAATCAACACAAATAAAGCATCTGGCTTTGCAGATGCAAAAAGCGGTTGGTATACACCCTTTATAAGCTATGCAGAAAGTATAGGTTTGATAAAAGGCGTAAGCGAAACAGAGTTTGGTGTAGGCAATAACATTACAAGACAGGATATAATGACAATTCTATACAGAGCAATGCAGTCAAAAGGCTACAGAGCGAACACAACTGCAGTGGCATACGGCGATGCAGCAGAAATTGCAGACTATGCAAAAGATGCAGTATTTGCACTTGCAAATGCAGGTGTAGTAGGAGGATATGAAGACGGATACATTAGACCCGCAGGTCAGGCAACAAGAGCTGAGGTTGCGGTAATGGTAGATAAGTTTATGAAATTATTTTAATCTATCCTTATAAGAATAAAAGGGAGTTACACTCGTGATTAAGAGCGCAACTCCTTTTTTGTTTTGATAACTGTTATGGGACCTGAATAATAAATTTTTGTTAAAAATTAAAAAAACTATAGTATTCCTTTCGAATAAGTGGTATAATGGATATGATAAGTATATTATTGCAGAAAGGCATTGAGAGTATTATGGGACTTATAGAAAAAATATTTGGTACTTACTCCGACAGGGAGCTTAAAAGAATAATACCTGTTGCAAAAAAAGTTGAAAGTTATGACGGTGCAATGGAGGCGCTGTCTGACGATGAACTTAAATGTAAAACAAAAGAATTTAAAGAAAGGCTGGCGAAAGGCGAAACACTTGATGATATTTTGCCGGAGGCTTTTGCTGTTGTGCGTGAGGCTGCGTGGCGTGTTCTTGGTATGAAACACTTTTTTGTTCAGATTGTTGGTGGAATTATTCTTCATCAGGGTCGAATTGCAGAGATGAAAACTGGTGAAGGAAAAACCCTTGTGTCTACACTACCGGCATATTTAAATGCTCTTGCGGGTAAGGGTGTTCATATTGTAACAGTTAATGATTACCTTGCAAAGCGTGACAGTGAATGGATGGGTAAGGTTTATAGATTTTTAGGCCTTAGCGTGGGTCTTATTATTCACGATTTAAGTCAGCAAGAAAGACAGGCGGCGTACAATGCGGATATTACCTATGCTACAAATAACGAGCTTGGTTTTGACTATCTTCGTGATAACATGGTTATATATAAAGAGCAGTGTGTTCAGCGCGGGCAGAATTATGCAATTATAGATGAGGTTGATTCTATTTTAATTGATGAAGCAAGAACACCTCTTATTATTTCAGGTGCAAGCGGAAAATCCACACAGCTTTATCAGATTGCAAACAATCTTGCACAGAGTATGCGTGCGAAATATGTTAAAGAAACAGACGATAAACAGCTCGATGAAGATGTTGATGCAGATTATATTGTAAATGAAAAGGCAAAAAATGTTACTCTTACACCTAAGGGAGTAAAAAGAGCAGAAGAATTTTTTGGAATTGAAAATTTGTCTGACCCTTCAAATATGCTTATCAGTCACCATGTAAATCAGGCTATAAGAGCGCATGGTGTTATGAAAAGAGACAGAGAGTATGTTGTAAAAGATGGCGCAGTTATTATAGTTGATGAATTTACAGGACGTCTTATGCCAGGAAGAAGATATTCTGACGGATTGCATCAAGCGATAGAAGCTAAGGAAAAAGTTAAGGTTGAGCGTGAAAGCAAAACTCTTGCAACAATTACTTTCCAGAACTTTTTCAGGCTTTATTCAAAGCTTTCGGGCATGACAGGTACAGCTCAGACAGAGGAAGAGGAATTCCAAAAGATTTACAATCTGGATGTTGTTGTGGTTCCTACAAATAAAGTTCTTCAAAGACAAGATATGTCCGATTCTGTGTATAAAACACAAAAGGGTAAGCTGATGGCGGTAACAGACCAGATTGAAGAGTGCCATAAAAAAGGTCAGCCGGTGTTGGTTGGCACAGTTTCTATTGAAAAGTCAGAAGAACTTTCCGCAGTGCTTAAACGAAAAGGAATAAAACATGAGGTGCTGAATGCAAAATATCACGAGAAAGAAGCAGAAATAGTTGCTCAGGCAGGTAAATTCGGTGCTGTGACAATTGCAACAAATATGGCAGGCCGTGGTACGGACATTATTCTTGGCGGTAATGCTGAATTTATGGCGAAAAATGAAATGCGCCGTATGGGTATTGCAGATGAGCTTATTGCAGAGTCTACTGCATTTGGTGATACATCTGACGAAGAAGTATTAAATGCAAGAGAAACATTTAAAGAGCTTAACAGTAAATATAAAGAAAAGCTAAAAGAAGAAACACAAAAGGTAATTGATGCGGGCGGTTTGTTTATTATTGGTACAGAGCGTCACGAATCACGCCGCATTGATAATCAGCTTCGCGGTCGTGCGGGCCGTCAGGGAGACCCAGGTAAATCAAGATTTTTCTTATCACTTGAAGATGACCTTATGCGACTTTTTGGTTCGGAGCGAATTGCAGGCATGGTAGACAGATTAGGCCTTGCTGAAGATGAAGCAATAGAAGCAAAAATTCTTTCAAATGCTATTGAAAATGCTCAAAGAAAAGTTGAAGGCAATAATTTTGATGCCAGAAAACACGTGCTTCAGTTTGACGAAGTTATGAATGAGCAGAGAAAACGCATTTATTCACAGCGTCAGATGGTGCTTAATGGCGAGGATATACACGAGCCGTTCTTGAGAAAAATTGACAAAGTTATTGATAATGCAGTTTTAAGATATACTGAAGATAAACCTGTTGAAGAATGGGATTTTGCGGGGCTTTCCGCTTTTGCCACAAGCTTTTTCGGCGCACCTGAAAACAGCTTTGACTATGCAGATGAAATCATTGATTATATGGACCAAGCGATGCTTAAAGAAAAACTTATGAACTTTGCAGACGAAGCACTTAAGCGTCAGGAGGAAGTATTTGGAGATGATTTAAAAGAGCTTGAAAGGGTTATTCTTTTAAAAGTTGTCGATACAAAATGGATGGACCATATAGACGATATGGATCAGCTTAAAAATGGTATAGGTCTTAATGCATATGCACAGCGCGACCCGATTATTGAATATCGTATCGTAGGCTCTGAAATGTATGATGAAATGCTTGATAATATTGATGAAGATACGGTAAAATTCTTCTTTGGCGCAAAAAGAGCTGAAAATTCTCTTGAGCGTGAACAGGTTGCAAACCCTACCACTGCGAGCGGTGGCAACGATGACAGTATAAAAAAAGCTCCCGTTGTTAAAAAAGACAAGATTGGCAGAAATGACCCCTGCCCCTGTGGAAGCGGAAAAAAATATAAAAAATGTTGCGGTTTGAATGAAGAATAATATATAAAATAAAGAATAATTGTAATTTACCCTTGTTTTAAACAAGGGTAAATTGTTATTGTAAGGGGATGAAAAGCAGTGACACGATTGATTATTGTGCGCCATGGCGAAAGTAAAACCAATAAGCAAAAAGTTTTTACCGGTCAGCTTGATATGGGTCTGAGTGAAATCGGTAAGAAACAGGCAGAGCTTGTGAAAAAATATCTTGAAGACTATAAGATAGATAAAATTTATTCAAGTGACTTAAAGCGCGCTTATGATACAGCTCTTCCTACAGCGGAAAGCAATGGCATAAAAATTAAAACAAGCAAAAGTCTGCGTGAGATATATGCAGGGGAGTGGGAAGGAAAATGCTTTGATTTTATACAAGAGAAATATCCAGATACATATTCTGTGTGGCGAAACGATATAGGAAATGCTGTTTGTGATGGTGGTGAAAGCGTAAAGAAGCTTAAAGAAAGGGTTGAAAAAGAGGTAGACCGGATTTTAGCGGAAAATGAAGGGAAAACCATTATGATAGTGAGTCACGGGACTCCCATACGTTCGCTTTTATGTATATGGAAAGGCAGTGATATTTCGGATATGCAAAATATACGATGGGTGCCAAATGCATCGGTTTCTGTGGTTGAATATAGTGATTGTGCCACGAAGCCTGAAATTGTTCTCTATGGTTATGATGAATTTTTGGAAGGTGTTATAACTAATTTGCCGGCTAATGTATAGAAAAAGTTTTGTAAAACAGAATGTAAAAAAGGCGTGAATTTTATTTTTTAAATTCACGCCTTATAGATTTTTATAAATGAGCAAGCCTATAAGCCGGGTTCTGTCTTGGATGATTATCTATCTGATATATGCGTTGCCGCATATCTTAAGCCACCTACCCGAGGAAGCGCCGGGCCGACTTAATTTCCTCTTATGTGGTGTTGCTTCGAGTGGGGTTTACATGGCCGAACAGTCTCCTGCCCGCCGGTGAGCTCTTACCTCACCGTTTCACCCTTACCTGTTTTATGAGAAAACAGGCGGTTTGCTTTCTGTTGCACTTTCCCTGAAGTCGCCTTCGCCGGACGTTATCCGGCACTCTTGCCCTGTGAAGCCCGGACTTTCCTCAGACGCGGCATCGCTGCACTGCGCCCGCAATCATCCGGCTTACTCATATTATATTAAATTTTATATACACCTTACCAGAATTTAACCTCGCCGCCACGAAGCATGTAAATTGCTTCTGCAAAGTAATAGTCACCGTAAATAATCGGAATATGGATGCCACCGGTGTAACGCTCTGTACCGTACTGAACTATGGAATCTTCATCTTCTGACCAGTTGCAGAACTTTTCTTCCATCGCTTTAAGCATTTTAACAGCTGCATTCAAATACATTCCCTTTTCATTTTCAGGAACGTGTTTTGAAATCTCGATAAGACCGCAAGCTGTGATAGCGCCTGCTGTTGTATCGTAAATTATGGGTTCTTCAGGACTCCTGAAGTCACACTTGGGAAGGAAATCGTCACAACAAGCAGCGATAAAGTAGTGAGCAACTTTTTTAGCAACATCAAGATACTTAATGTCGTGTGTGTGAAGATAGCTTAATGCAAAGCCATAAATAGCCCATGCCTGACCTCTTGACCAGGAGGAACCAACACCATAGCCCTGACCTCCAAATGTTTCAACAACATCGCCGGTATCTATATCATGGTTTACGATATGTACAACACTGCCGTCATCACGGATATGGTCACGGATTGCCATGTCAGCATGAGATTTTGCAATGTGTTCAAATCTGGGGTCATTAGTTTCTTTTGATGCCCAGTAAAGAAGCGGAATGTTCATCATACAGTCAATAATTGTCCAGCCAATCTGATTGCCGTTCCAAGCTCTGATAAATCCGCCCTTTAAGTTATATCTGCCTGCAAGGACGTTGGCAGCATACATTGCTCTTGTTTTTGCGGCTTTGTCACCTAAAAGTCTGTAGTGGGTACCTGCACTGATGTGCCACATAAAGCCAACGTCATGATGAAGCTGGTCATAATTTTTAAAAGCACCATCAAGAATTTTTTCTGCATTTATAGCAGTATCTTTATAAATATCTTTGTTTGTACCTGCATACATTACCCACATAAGACCCGGCCAAAAACCGTTTGTCCACCAGTTGATGGCAGTTCCTTCAACCTTACTGTCATGTTCGCCGTTTTTTGTTGTATAAGGAATTTTGTCAAAAGATTTTTTTGCAACAATATTTAATTTTTTATCAAGTTTTTCCCAAACCTCATCAAACCAGGCTTTATTTTCTTCTAATAAACTTCTCATTTTTATAATCCTCCTTGTAACTTTTATAATTACACAAAACTTTTACAACAACATTATATTATATATTTATTGCAAAATCAAGAGTTTGAATATTTTTTATCAGTTTATTGCGGACTTTAAAAATTATTTTAAGTCATCTGCCGTAACCAAAACATTTCTCGGTTTTGAGCCGTCAGCTCCGCTTATTATGCCGCGCTGCTCCATCTGGTCAATGATTCTCCCGGCACGGGCATAGCCAACACCAAGGCGGCGCTGAACCATAGATGTGGAAATACTTCCTGAGGCAATTGCAATTTCAATTGCCTTTGGTAAAAGCTCATCGCCATCTTCAAAATCTGTTTCAACTTCTGTTTCAGAATTGATTTTTTCGGTTATATCTTCATCGTAACGAACTTCGGAATTACCTTTTACAAAATCAACAACAGCTTCAACCTCTTTATCGGAAACAAAGGCACCCTGAAGTCTTGTGGGCTTTGATGCGCCCATTGGCATAAACAGCATATCACCTTTTCCTAAAAGCTTTTCGGCGCCCATGCTGTCAAGAATTGTACGGCTGTCTATCTGGCTTGAGACTGCAAAGGCAATTCTTGAAGGAATATTTGCCTTAATTGTACCGGTAATAACGTTTACAGAAGGTCTCTGCGTTGCAATAATAAGATGCATACCTGCAGCACGCGCCATCTGAGCGAGGCGGCAGATAGAGTCTTCAATTTCTTTTGGTGCAACCATCATAAGGTCAGAAAGCTCGTCTACTATAATAACTATCTGGGGAAGCTTTTGCTCACCCTCAAGCTCCATTGCTGCATTATAACCTTCCAGATTACGAACACCGCTTTCGGCAAACAAGTCATATCTTCTCATCATTTCGCTTACTGCCCAGCCTAATGCGCCTGAAGCCTTTTTCGGCTCTGTTACAACGGGAATTAACAAATGGGGAATACCGTTATAAACATCAAGCTCAACCTTTTTGGGGTCAACCATGATAAGCTTAACCTCGTTGGGATCGGCTTTATATAAAATACTTGTTATAATTGAGTTTATGCAAACTGATTTACCAGAGCCAGTTGCACCTGCAATCAAAACATGGGGCATTTTTGCAATGTCTGCTATTATGGGTTTTCCAGTTATATTAACACCCATTGCCACAGACAGCTTTGATTTTGCGGTTTTAAATTCATCGGATTCAATAACCTCGCGAAGTGAAACCATTGCAACCTCTTTGTTTGGTATTTCAATACCTATTGCTGCCTTTCCGGGAATAGGCGCCTCAATTCTTACTGCGGTTGCTGCTAAATTAAGAGCGATATCGTCAGAAAGATTTGTAATTTTGCTTACCTTTACGCCAACGCTTGGCTGAAGCTCAAATCTCGTTACTGACGGACCGCGGCTTACCTGTGAAAGCTTAACATCTACACCAAAGCTTTTTAAGGTTGCTACAAGCTTGTGAGCTGTATCACTTAATTCTTCGCGCACATCAAGGTTCTTTTTTGCAGGCGATGCAGTCAAAAGCTTTGTGTTCGGGAATTTATATGGGATAGGTTCTAGAAACGCACCGGCATCAAGTGCACGGCGCAAGTCTTTTTCTTGGGCTTCGTTAAGGGGTTTTTCGCGGGTGGTTTTCTGCTCGTTAGGTGATGGATTAGAATCAGAATATCTTGTTTGAGTGATTTCTGACTCTGCTACATCATCTTCTATTATTTCACCGGTTTTAAAATCAACTTTGTTTAATATTTCATCTATTGACTCAGGTGACTTACCCATTATAGAAATATTTGTGGCGGGAATGATTTCATCTGAGTCATTTGTAACATCAAATGCCGCATCGTCTGCATCTAGGGATTCATCTTCAAAAATTGGCACGCCGTTTTCTGAAATACTGCTTTTTTTCTTTTGTTTTCCTTTTTCTTTTATGTCATTAACATCAAAATCAATAGTGCGCTGCTTTATTGTTATAAGAGCGGAATTTTTTGCAACCTCAACCCTTTTTCTTGCACGTTGGCCTGCTTCATATGATTCCTGCCCTCTTATTTCTATTGTTTCTTGTTTTGTGCTTTCAAAAAAACCTGCGAGAAGGCGCACGAAAGAAACCTTGAATATCAGAGAAATCATGCATAAAAGCAAAGCAATATAAATAATTGCGGTTATTACATTTCCAAACCATTCAACGATATAATACGCTGCTGCAAGACCAATATATCCGCATCCACCATGATAAATATGGGGTATGCCTGCATCAAAAACCGGTCTTATATCTGTAGCACCGAAAGTATATAACAAACCGCATAAAAGAGCAAGTGCAATAAATGAGAATATGCTTTTTATTATAAATTTTTGAAAGTCTCTTTTTTGGGCAAGATATATGCCAAGGGCTGCAAGAATAAACGGAAAAATAATACAAGGGATGCCCAAAAGACTTAGAAAAAATCCTTTAACACTGTGGCCTATCTGACCGCAAATTTGCGGGAAATATATGCAAAACGCCAAAATTATACCGGATGTTACAAGTGAAAAAACTGTTACGGCAATTTTTGTGGTATCATCGGATTTTTTTTCTTTATCAGCAGTTTTGGCTTTCTTTTTTGTTGCAGGTTTTTTGTTTTGTGCCATTTTTTCAATCTCCTTATAGTAACTTTAGCTTAGTTATAAAATATTTTATCAGCGTCTGTTTTAATAAACCATTTGGGAATAACCTGACCGTTGGATTCCTTCATATAGCCGATAAACATATCGCTTATTTTCTGATTTCTGTCTTCTAAAGACATTTTTGAAAAAATTCCGTCAATTCCGCCATAGCTTGATGGAAGAAGAACAGTAGAATCAGTTGTTTGAAGGGATGCAATGTATTGCTTATAGCTCTTTAAAAATCCGCCCTCTATTTCCGCAGTAATACTGTTATGTGTATCGCCGGCGGACTTTTCAGTATAGTGAAGGCCATTAAAACTGTAGTCAAGTGTAACGGTGTATTTATTTGCTTTTTCGGTTACTGAGCTTACATATACTGATATATTCGAATTGCCTGAAACTTGCGAATTTATTTTTTCTGATAAAAATACCAACGGGTATAACACAAGTGCAAGCGAAGTCTGCGAATTTGCATTTTCACGAAGGGCAAGACCTCCATCTGCAGTAGTTGCCTGATATTCTATATAACCATCATGTGAAAGTTTAAGGGAAGCCTGATTCTGAACATAAACTGTGCTTTCTTCTGCGTCGGTATAACGCCTTGCGGTTTTTGGATTAATTGAGAATATTTCAGTAAGATTTGTTGCATTATCTGAAATATTTTCGTTTATTATATCTTTGCTTGCTGAAGTCGCAGCTTCAACCTCAACGTTATTTTCGCTTAAAATTATATATGGAGCAAAAACTGCCGCTCCTTCAATGGGGGAGTCGCGGTCAGCACCGATAAAAAATGAAAATCTGTTATCAACAGTGAGCCTGTCCACACAGGAATTGATTATGTTTTCAAGCTCATCATGATTATTGTTATAAGAAATCTTATAAAATGAATTATCTGCAAGGTCATTTATATAAAGACCTATATTTGAGTCAGTTTCTGCAACGGCAAAACGACCCATTTTTTCAATGTTTTCTTCTAAAATATCTACACTGTTTGTCACATTTACCAGATGAAGAAATGTATTTGTAACATACGCTGCGCCGTAGTCTGCATATATTCCGTTTGCACAAAGTGCACTTTGCCATTCGGATTCTTCAATCTGTGTGAAATTATCAGCGTTTGCTCTAGAAAGTGCATCGCCTATAAATGTGTGAAGGAAATTTTTTGCATAAGAAAAAGACTCGTCTTTTGGGGTAAGCATATATCCGGCATGGTCAAGGTCTTTAACCATATAAACAAAGAAGTTATAAGGAACTAAAATATCCTCCTGAACTGCTTCTTTTGCTGCCTTTTTTGTGCCGATATTTTTAAAAAGCTGACCTACAGACGTGCTTTTTAAACTAACAAAAAAATTATAGCCGTCGGGCCATAATTTTTCGTTAAACCATATTTGTGAAGAAAGTGCTATACTGCTTATAATAAGTAGCACCAGAATTATACTTTTAATACGTTCAAGTTTCATAGAAAATACCCTCATAGCCAACAAATATCGCAAATGAAACACTTGCGATATTTGTATAGTAACTATTTAATTTTAATAACTGAACAAATCACCTATTGACAAGGCTTTTATTTTATCAAGCTGATTTTTTGAAAGGCGAGTAATGTCAATTTTAATTATCTGACGCTCAATATTGTTTTCAGCATATACTATCATTTTGTTGCCGCCCTCTAAAAGTTCGATTGAAACAACATACACACCACTTGCACCGATTTTGCTTTCAAGCATATAGCCTTTTTGAAAAACTCTGTAGAAATTACCGTCATAAGCGCTCTTTCTGTAAACAGTAACATCTACACCCGGCTTACCTACTGCTGAAACTGTGTAAGTTTTTTCAGAAGTTGTGGCTGTGCGTGATGCAGGTTTCTTTATGTATAAAAGTGAATCGGAAGTGCTCTGCTCATTGCCTGTAAGTGAATAGGGAGAAGCAAAGGCACAAACATTTATAAGCAGTGCAAGTGAAATAACAACTGCCAGACATAAACATAATTTTTTCATACCAATATTACCTCCTGCCAAAATTATTGTAACACCATGTGTCCAAAGTCAAATTTACGAAAACTGAGTTTACAACAGGTTACACCTATCCGTACTTAATTATAACACATATATGTTACACTCGTGTTACATTTGCATTAATTCCAGTTAACATTAATTGTTTTTAACTGATATTTTTGCGGTATAATCTTTTTCAAAGGTAAGCCCCTCGGGGAGGTTTGAGGATATTTTTACTGTATGCTCACCGTCATTTAAGTCTTTTACGTCTACTTTAAAACTTATATCGGAATCTGATATATTAATTTCGCCTGTGCTTTTTAAAGTTATAATTTCGGGGATATCGCTAATGGTGTATGTTTTGCCGTCTTTTTTATCTGTAATATGAAGGTTAACACCTGAAACAGGAATAATCTTTTTTGTGTAGACAACATTTCCCGTAAGCTCAACTGCGTTGGTTTCGTCAATTTTCCATATGCCGTTTTCGTCCTGTTTTAAAAGGCTTATTCCATTAGGCAGTATAAGTTTAACATTAACGGACTTGCCGTCTTTTAGTTTTTTTGCTTCGCTGTTAGAAAGCGGAGAGGTAGGAACTTTGTCAAAATCAAATTCAGACGGGTTTTCTGCCGTGAATTTGATACTGTCAACGATTTTTAAACTGTCAGCAAAGTAGTTTGCGCTTGAGGCAAATATTATGTCAATATCAGCATCTGTTACATTGTATATTGTCTGTTCCCATATGGTTCTGTCTGTGTTTAAGCGAAGATTTTTATCGTATGTGATGTCTTCGCCGTTTTCGTCATATATGTGTATATCGCTTGTGCCGCTTGCGACACTGGCAACAGCAGCATAATCAAGAGTGACTTTTGCATTTTTAACTTTGTTCATAATGGACTCAGGCCCCATTACTGTTACAATGGTTGTGCGAAGTTTTGCACTGGCAAGCTTTCCGTCAGCATTTGTTCCGGTGTAAATAATGCCTACAGGAAGTTCTTTTGTAATAAGCTTTTCAACCTTTATTGTAACAGTTTCAGGACTTTTATCCACCACCGTCATATCATTTTGAGGAAGGCGTGCGTCAATCATAAGATTGTATTCACCCTCGCTTAAATCGGAAAATGAAATAGATGCGCGGACACTGTTTTTTGCAAGACTGCCTAAAGAAACACGCTTTCCTTTAATTTTAAAATCAACAAAAAGGTCGTCTTCTTTTACAATTGTGTACCCTGCCCGCTCAAGAGAATCAAGATTACTGTATGATATGGGAATGTTACGCACAATTTTTGTGCTTTCGGGATTCTGGTCATATATAACAAAGATCCACAAAAATATAGATATAAGTACAGAGTATATTTTAAATGCCAAATCTGAGGCAAACCATTTCCTTTTCATTCAGATGCCTCCTTTTTGAATATGTTAAGCTTTATGATTTTTCCGTTGTTTTCATTTTCGGTTGTTAAAACTTTTTTAAGTGCAAGCTTCAGAGTGTCAACAGTAAGGTTTCTTGTAAGGTCGCCGTCGAGAGCGATTGAAATTTTACCCGTCTCTTCCGATACAACAATAACAACCGCATCGGAATTCTCAGAAAGACCGATTGCTGCACGATGACGAGTGCCAAGTTCTTTTGATAAATCGTTATTTGATGTAAGGGGAAGAAAACATGCAGCTGCAGTTATTTTATTGTCTGCAATTATCACAGCACCGTCATGAAGAGGGGTGTTTGGAACAAATATATTTACCAGAAGCTCGTATGTTATTTCAGCATTTATAGGAGTTCCGGTATGAATTATATCACCAAGTTTTGTGCTTCTTTGTATACATATAAGTGAGCCGGTTTTGGTTTTCGCCATAGCACCTATAGCACTGCAAACTGTATCTATTGTGTTTGATAAAACATCTTCTTCTTCGCCAAAACTGAAAAATTTACCGGCATAGCTTCTGCCAAGCTTTTCAAGACCTCGTCTGAGTTCGGGCTGAAACACAATCAAAAGAGCAAAAAATCCTAACTGAACTATATTTTGCAGTATGTATTGAAGAGTGTTTAGGTGAAACCATCTGCTCAGCTGAAGAAGAATAAGCAAAAGGATAACGCCTTTTATTAAGAGATTTGCACGGGTTTCGCGCACAAAACTTGCGCACTGATACACTAAAAAAGCAATGATAATAACGTCAATAATATCAGAAAGTCTTACCATTGATAAAAAGTTTAAAACATTTGAAAAAATATCGGAAATATATCCGCTCATTCTTTGTCACCGCCTTTTGGAAATTGCAAATTAAAGCATATTTTTATTATACAACATACTGCGCTTTATTTCCAGTGTTTTTTGAAAATTAACAAAAATTTTTTGTTATCAATTAAATATCTTGCATAGTTTGGGAGTTTGTAGTAAAATAATATCGTGGCAATTTAGTTTTATGCAGTAAAAGACAAATATACAGAATTTTGAATGGAGTTTTGTTTATGAGTAAAAACATTATACCAAAAATTGCGGCAGTGCACGATATTTCGGGCGTTGGTAGATGTGCGCTTTCTGTTATTCTTCCGGTTCTTTCCGCTATGGATATGCAAAGCTGCCCCGTGCCTACAGCTGTGCTTTCAACTCACACCGGAGGATATGAAGGTTTTACTTTTGTTGACCTTACAGACACGATGAAAGCATATTTTGACCACTGGAAAAAAGAAAATGTGGAGCCAGACTGCCTTTATACGGGATTTTTAGGGTCTGAACAGCAGATTGATATAATTCTTGATGTGATAGACGAGTTTAATATGCAAAATAAGCTTATTGTGGTTGACCCGGTTTTTGCTGATGAAGGAGAGCTTTACCAAAGCTTTGATATATCCATTGCAGAGGAAATGAAACGCCTTGTTAAAAAGGCTCACGTGATAACTCCCAATATTACGGAAGCTGAATTTATGTTAGGCGGAAAAACTAAAGAAAACTATACAACGGAGCAAATAAAGAAAAAGCTTGTGGCTTTAAGCGAGTTAGGACCTGATGTAAGCGTTATAACCAGTGTGCCTATGGATAAAAATATATGCGCTGTTGCATACGATAAGACGGATGGACGCTTCTGGCGTGTTAAATGTGATTATGTTCCTGCAAAATATCCGGGAACGGGAGACATTTTTACAAGTGTGCTCTGTGGTGCAATCCTTCAGGGTGACAGTATCCCCGTAAGTATGGAAAGGGCGGTATGCTTTGTGGGCGCAGCAATAAGAGCTACTTTTGGATATAAAACTGAGATACGTGAGGGAGTTGCCTTTGAAAAGGTTTTACACAGCCTGCGTGAGCTTCCGTCAGAATTAAAATACGAGCTTTTATAAGGAGTGATTTTGTTGCAGCTTGCAATAATTAGCCTTTTGATTTTTATTGTTATATATTGTCTTATATATTACTCTTCTATTCGGCCGTCACTTGAAGGCAGTTTAACCAGAACAAAAAACGTAATGCCTATGTTTTGTGTGCTTATGGCATTTGCCTTTGTTTTAAGGTTTGTTATATCGTCTGCTATTGAAGGTTTTTCAACAGATATCAACTGCTTTAAAGCCTGGAGCGATATGGCATATAAAGACGGGCTTTCAAATTTTTATACATCAGGCACTTTTGCAGATTACCCTCCCGGATACATATATGTTTTGTATATGCTGGGATTTTTAAGAGATATTTTTAATATTGAATATTCTTCGAATGTTTTCACTGTTATGATAAAAATGCCTGCTGTTTTGTGTGACTTGCTGGCAGGAGCGGTTATATATAAAGCGGCTATGGAAAATAAAGATACTAAAAAATTTGCACTTCCGCTTTCTGCGTTATATCTTTTAAACCCGGCAGTTATTGTAAACAGCTCTGCATGGGGGCAGGTAGATAGTATTTATTCCCTTATGGTAGTTTTATTTATGTATTTTCTATATAAAAACAAAGTGGTTTTAAGTGCTGCCATTTTTACGGTTGGATTTATGATAAAGCCGCAAACTGTTATGTTTGCACCTGTGGTAATAGCATATTTTGTATACAGACTGATATCTGAAAAAGATAAAAGGATTCTTTTTAAACAGAGTGCGCAGTGTTTATTAATGGTGTTGGTGATTGTATTTGCAGCTACACTTCCTTTTGTAAAAAACTTTGACTTTGCGCCTGTAATAAACCAGTATGCAGATACGATAAAATCTTATCCTTACGCATCTGTTAATGCTTATAATCTGTTTATGCTTTTTGGTGGGAACTGGGCAGATATTTCAGATAGCTTTATATTTTTAAGCTTTGGAGTATGGTCAGATATTTTTATAGTGCTTATAACTGTAGCTGCAATATTTGTTTACATCCGCTCAAAGGGTGAGAAAAGCTATTATGAAATAGGAGCGTTTATAATTATTGCATTGTTTACTCTTGCAGGAAAAATGCACGAAAGATATGTTTTTTCCGGGATGCTTTTACTTATTATGGCATTTATTAAAAAGCGGGACAAGCGGTATTTATTTTCATATATTGCATTAAGTGTAACTCAAATGCTTAATGTATCTATAGTTTTAAGCCGTAATATTGAGCTTAATACCACATCAATGCCCGAAGGAAGCGTGCCTTATATTATAGCGGCTGCAAACATTGCAATTTTAATATATGTTATAAAAATTTTAATAAAAGATATGCCTCAGGCGGAAAAAACAAAAAATTCTGTGTTGGGGAAAAAAGAGATAAAGTCATTTTATTTAAAGAAAAGCGAAAAAGCTGTAAAGCTTGTTAAAATTGATTTTATTGTAATGGCAGTGGTAACGCTTTTGTATTCTGTGGTTGCCTTTATAAACCTTGGTGATATGAAAGCGGCTGAAACTCATAGTTTTATTCCGGCAGGAACAACCGTTACGCTTAGAACCAATGGAACAGATGTTAACAGTGTAAAATGGTATACAGGCTATACAGAAGAAAGAAAAATTGATATATACTGTGATGGCGAAATGGTGCAGGGGCGTGATTCGGGCGAGGTGTTTTCGTGGAATGAAGAAACCACAGTTGCAAAAAATGCAGTTGAAATTTACTTTTACAGTGATACTGACATAATCGAAATGGCGTTTTTTGATAAAGACGGAAATTATGTAAATGTAGCGGCGGAGAGTGATAATAACACTGACCTTTCAAATTTTTTTGATGAAAAGGCTTTAGTGCCGAAAAGTATTTCATATAAAAACTCTACTTACTTTGATGAAATATATCATGCCCGTACGGCTTATGAACATATTCACGGGCTTGACCCTTATGAAGATACCCATCCTCCCCTTGGCAAGCTTATAATTGCAATAGGAATTCTTATTTTTGGCATGAATCCTTTTGGATGGCGTTTTTCAGGTACGGTTTTTGGTATTATAATGCTTCCGGTTATATATATATTTGCAAAGTGGATTTTTAAAAATACAAAAGCTGCATCGGTAACAATTATTTTGTTTGCTCTTGATTTTATGCACTTTGCGCAGACGAGAATTGCAACAATAGATGTGTACGTGACTTTGTTTATAATGCTTATGTTTATGTTTATGTATAAATATACCAGTATGAGCTTTTATGACACACCTTTAATTAAAACCTTTGTGCCTCTTGGCCTTTCTGGGCTGTTTTTCGGACTTGCGGTTGCATCTAAATGGACAGGGCTTTACGGCGGTGCTGGATTGTGCGTGATTTTCTTTATAACATTGACAGCAAGAATTTATGAATATTATAAAGTGAAAAAATCAAAAACTTCAACAGATGAACAAAGAAAGGCAGTTTTGGTTATGCCCAGATATACTGCATTTACATTGCTTTTCTGCGTGGTAATGTTTGTTATTGTGCCTGTGTTGATTTACTGTGCATCATATATTCCGTATCTTCGTGCGCCGGGGATGGAGGGTATAAAAAGCATTGTAAAAAATCAGATTTCTATGTTTGATTACCATTCTAATCTTGAGGCTGCCCATCCGTTTTCGTCATTATGGTATGAATGGCCGGCTATGATAAGGCCCGTATGGTATTATTCAAATGAAATATCTGAAACTGTCCGTCAGACAATAGTCTCTTTTGGCAACCCTGCAGTGTGGTGGCTCGGTATTGCTACGCTTGCTTTCGTTTTTGTTAATGCTATAAAGAAGAGGGAGAAAAACAGTATATTTATTGCGCTTGGATTTTTAGCACAGTTATTGCCATGGGTAGGTGTAAGCAGATGTATATTCTTATATCATTATTTCCCGGCGGTGCCGTTTTTGATTTTATCTATAGGATATGCGTATAATTATCTCAGGTGTGCAGACGATGGATTGAATGAAGACAGAGTGGATATTGGAGCGGTTGTGTATCTGATTATTGCGATGGTATTATTTGTGTTGTTCTATCCTGCAATTTCCGGTCTGACGGTGCCGGATGTGTATCTTGATATGCTAAAGTGGTTACCAAAGTGGGTATTCTAAAAACGGAAAATTGGTTTAAAAACACAAAAATATGTCATAAAATTGTAGAATGTGCATAAAACATGTAATAGAAGTATTAAAATTTTAATAAATTTAACAAAAACTCTTTTCTTTTTAATAAACGTGTGGTATAATAAAATTACAGGCAGGAAGTATTAAATGCCAGGTGTTACAGTTTAAGATAAAGGAGTTGACTGTTATGAAGTTTATTATCACAGGTAAAAAAATTGAACTTACGGAAGGCATTAAAGACAAGATTTATAAAAAGCTTGGTAAGCTTGAAAAGTTCTTTAAAGATGAGCCTCAGGTAAAAGTTACAGTCAGTGCGGTTAAAGACAGGCATACTATAGAAGTTACGATATTTTCAAAGGGCGTAATGTTCAGGGCGGAAGAGACAGATGTTGACCTTTATGTTTGTATTGATATGATTGTTGATGTAATAGAGCGTCAGATGCGCAGGCATAAGACTCATCTTGAAAAGAAGCTTAAGAAAGAAGCTTTTGAGATGCCTTTCCGCGCGGAAAATATTGCAGAAGAGATGGAATACAAAGTAGTAAAGGTTAAAAAATTTGCATTTAAGCCAATGGATGTTGAAGAAGCTATACTTCAGATGAATATGTTAAATCATGAATTTTTCGTTTTTAACAATGCCCAAAGCGGCGAAATTAATATTGTATATAAAAGAAAAGACGGAAACTACGGTCTTATTGAGCAGGGCGCAGACGATGAAGATTAAAGATAAAGGGGATTGCGGTGCAATCCCTTTTATATTTTGTGTTTTTTTTGGTGCTCGCTGTAGGGCAGACAAAAAACTTTGAACATATAGTTAAATCTGTTACATTCTAAAAATCCGATTTTTCTGAGATTAAAAGCATTTTATAGCAGATGTTTAACAGATTTTTGTGCTTAGGAGTGGTAAAACCTGTTGACGGATATTGCTGTCGGTGATATAATTAACACATATAAACATCTAACTAAAGCGGGTGAAAATGTGAAACCGAAAATTAAAGAAACAATCATAGTTGAAGGAAGATATGATAAAATAAAGCTTGATTCCATAATTGATGCAAATATTATAATAACTGAGGGTTTTGGTATTTTTAAGGACAAGCAGAAAATAAATTTTATCCGCAAAATGGCACAAACCACAGGAATTATTATTATGACAGACCCCGACGGTGCGGGTTTTATTATAAGAAATTTTGTTTCCCAGGGGATAGAGGCAGAAAACATAAAGCATGCATATATACCTGATTTTTTTGGTAAAGAAAAACGCAAAACCGAAGCTGGAAAAGAGGGCAAGCTTGGTGTTGAAGGTGTTGACAAAAAGGTAATCCTTACTGCTCTTGAAAATGCAGGCGCAACAATCGATGGCGAAACCAAAATGCAAACAGGAGAAAAAATAACAAAGCTTGATTTGTACAACGATGGATTTTCAGGCGGTGAAAACAGTGCGCTGCTTCGAAAAATGCTTTTAAAAAAGCTAAATTTGCCTGAACGGATGAGCACCAATCAGATGATTGGCATTATTAATCTTTTGTGCACGAAGGAAGAATATTATGAGGTAGTAAAGGAAATTAAGAAGGATATAAATACAGATTAAAAAAGCAAGTGAACTTTATAAAAGATTTCACTTGCTTTTTTATTAATACAATATTCTATTTTGTAATCATTGTTCCAATTCCGTCATTTGTGAAAATTTCAAGCAAAATACAGTGGGGAACTCTTCCGTCAACGATATGTACTCTTTCAACGCCGGCATCAATTGCTTCTTTGCAGCCTAATACTTTAGGAATCATTCCGCCTGAAATTGTACCGTCTTTAATATATGAATCAATATCCTCGCAACTCATTTCAGCAATAACGTTGTCTTCTTTGTCGTGGACGCCGTTTATGTCTGTTAAAAGCATAAGTTTTTCTGCATTTAGTGCGCTTGCGATAACGCCTGCTACAGTGTCGGCATTTACATTGTATGACTGACCGTTTTCGTCTGTTCCGATAGGTGCGATAACGGGAATGTATTCATCACTTGTGATAAGGTTAATAAGGTCAGGATTTACTTTTATAACATTACCAACATATCCGATATCAGTTTTTTTACCATCAACATCTGCGTAAAGCTTTTTACACTGCAGAAGGCCACCGTCAATACCGCAGATACCAACAGCTTTGCCGCCTTTCTGATTAAGACCGGCAACAATTTCTTTGTTTGTTTTGCCAACAAGCACCATTCTTGCAATATTAACAGTCTGCTCGTCTGTTACGCGAAGACCGTTTATAAATTTGCTTTCAACCCCGTGAGCCTTAAGCTCTGATGAAATATCAGGACCGCCACCATGAACAACAACGGGCTTTAGACCTATAAATTTCAAAAGTGTGATATCCTCCATTACAGAGTTTTTGATTTCCTCATTAATCATTGCATTGCCGCCGTATTTTATAACGATGGTTTTGCCGTGAAATTGCTGCATATATGGAAGAGCCTGAATAAGGGTTTGCGCTTTTCTTATAAGTTTTTCTGTATCCATTTTTAAAACCTCCGCATCAAAATTACAGATAAAATGCTGCGTTTGCAATGCCGCATTTTTCATCAAGAGCAAAAAGAATATTCATATTCTGAATTGCCTGACTTGCTGCGCCTTTGCCAATATTGTCTATGGTGGCGCATACCACAACTCTGTTTAGCCTTTCATCTACCACAAGACCAATGTCAACAAAGTTTGAACCTGCAACATGGTTTGTTTCAGGAAGGCCCTTGTCATAAACTCTTACAAAATATTCGTCTTTATAAAAATCTTTGTAAAGTTCTATAAGCTCACTTGTTGTCTTTTTATCTTTCAGATTTGCATACATTGTAGCGAATATTCCTCTTTTTAAAGGAACTAAATGAGGTGTAAATGAAAGCATAATCTGCTCGCCTGCAAGATTTGAAAGTTCTTGCTCAATTTCTGAGGTATGACGATGCTTTGCAATGTTATATGCTTTCATGTTTTCAGTACATTCACAAAAGCTTAAATCTAGAGTTTCTTTTCTTCCTGCGCCGGTAACGCCTGATTTTGCATCAATAATAATATTGTCAAGTTTAATGAGACTTTCTTTTACCAATGGTGCAAGACCAAGGATTGAACAGGTTGTATAACATCCTGGATTACCAACGAGCTTTGTTTTGCTGATTTTTTCGCGGTGAAGCTCAGGCAGACCATATACAGACTCTTTTAAAAGCTCGGGTGAGCTGTGCAGCTCGCCATACCACTGCTCATAAACCTTAGGGTCATCATAGCGGAAGTCACCGCTTAGGTCGATAACTTTTATGTCGCCTTTGCAAAGTTCGGGGATAACCTCTTTTGAGGCACCATGGGGAAGAGCAGTAAACACAACATCACAAGTATCAATTACTTTCTGTACGTCAAGGTCTTCACAACACATATCCAAAACCCCTTTGAAGTTAGGGTAAATTTCGCTTATTTTTTTGCCGACGAAGCTATGAGAAACCAAAATCTCTATTTTCACCTCCGGATGGTTTGAAAGCTGCCTTACAAGCTCAATCCCTGCATATCCGGTAGCGCCTAAAACTGCTGCTTTTATCATAATATCATATCCCTTCTTGAAATGTATAAATTGAAGCGTGTTTATAATTATACGTCTTTTTGCATAAAAATGCAAGAGAAAATTTTCATAAAGCTTGAAAAAATAATAACTTACTTTGTTGCAAATTGCATATAAATGCAGTTGTTAAGTTATTTCTTTTGTTTTTTCAATTCTCTTGATATATAGAATGCTTACAATATATATGTAATAGCGCCCACTTCAACTGAGCGAGCATATATTTCATTGCTGCTCATAACAATTATTCCTCTTTCATTAACCTTGTCTGTAGCAAGGGGTGTAATCCTCCGGCGTAAAGAATATATTTTAATTTGCCTGATAATTTTAAGCATAAATTATAAAATAATATTAGCATAAGATATTTTTAATGTAAATCATGAAAAAACTTTTTGCTATGTGCAAAAAAAACTTTCTAAAAAATATGTTTCATTTTTAAAAAAAGGTAGACATCAGGGTAGTTTTAGGGTATAATGGTATTATTGATATTTGTGTCTGATTTTAAAATGAGAAGGAGGCAGGCAGTGAAGGGTTTTAAAGAAAATCTTAAAAGCGAAATTAAAATATCCGGAGGCGGCTTTCTGTTTTTGATTGCCTACATTGTGGCAATTGTTGTTTTACTTACGAATTTGCCGTCAACCTTTAGCACGCTGGCAAAATTTATGGCAGTTATATCGCCTTTTACAACCGGCTTTATTTTTGCTTTTCTTATAAACATACCTATGACTTTTTTTGAAAAGAAATTTTTTGCCTTTTTTGAAAAAAAGAACAACCGTGTGTGGAATAAAGTAAAACGTCCGGCGAGCCTTTTGATAAGCATTGCAATTATATATTTTGTGATAGCGATATTAGGATCATTCATTTACAGTGAGATATATAAAAGTGTGGTTGAGTTTTCCTCAAACCTACCGAAATATGCAGAGCATTTTCAAAAGGTTTCGCAAAGCTTTTTTTCACATTTTTCACCGGAGGGATTTCTATTTGATGCCTTTTCCAATATTGAATGGGTAAAAATTGCTGAAAAAATCGGCGGTGCCCTTGCAAGAATTTCACCTGATATAATAAACATTACAATTGGTGTTACAAATGCAGTATTTAACTTTGTTATGAGTTTGATATTTGCATTGTACCTGCTGCTTGGCAAAGAAAAGCTTTTAAGGAATGTAAGAATGCTTATGCGAGCGTATCTTAAAAGAAAAACTGTTATAAAGATGCGTTATTTTGCAAAGGTATCAAAGCTTACATTTACTAAGTTTACAGTTGGTCAGTTTATGGAAACTGTTATTTTGGGAACGCTTTATTTTGCCTTCACAAGCTTTACAGGTATGCCGTACCCGGCATTAATTGCAGTGCTTATGGCAATAGGCGGGATAATTCCGGTTATCGGTCCTCTTATAACAACTGTTCCGTCGGTTTTGATTGTGCTTATGGCAGGTGGAGTAAATCAGGCACTTTGGTTTGTTTTAATGGCAATTGTTATACAGCAGGTAGAATCTAATATAATATATCCTAAGGTTATAGGAGAAAGCGTGGGTCTTCCGGGCATATGGGTTTTGCTATCAGTTTTAATTGGCGGCAGCGTAGGCGGAATGTTTGGAATGCTTATAGCAGTACCTGCAGCATCTGTTTTATATACTCTTTTAAAAAAAGATGTTCACGACCGTCTTAAGGTAAAAAACAAGGCAAGAGAAAAATATAAATTAAAAAGGACTGCAGGAGTTAAAGAGCTTTCGCAGGATGAAAATAAAAAAGATAATTAGCGGAGTCAGGATTATGTTTAAAAATTTGAGATATGATATAAAATCAATACTTGAACGGGACCCTGCCGCAAGAAACGGCGCTGAAGTTTTTTTGTTGTATCCCGGCTTGCATGCGGTTATGAATTATCGTGTTGCACACTGGTTTTATAAAAAGAATATGAAATTTATTGCAAGAATGATTTCTCAAAGCACAAAGTTTTTTACAGGTGTTGAAATTCATCCCGGGGCAACCATAGGAAGAGGTCTTTTTATTGATCATGGTACTGGTGTTGTTATAGGTGAAACTGCTCAAATTGGTGATAATTGTACCATATATCAGGGAGTTACCCTGGGAGGCACGGGTAAAGATACGGGAAAGAGACATCCGACCCTTGGAAACAATGTCATGGTTGGTGCCGGGGCAAAGGTGCTTGGGCCCTTCAAAGTTGGCGATAATGCAAAGATTGCAGCCAACGCGGTTGTTTTATCAGAGGTTGAGGAAAATTCAACCTGCGTGGGTGTGCCGGGTAGACTGGTTAAGAGAAATAATGTAAAGGTTAAGTCGGACCTTGACCAGATTCATATTCCTGACCCCGTAAGCATGGAAATGTGCAGACTTCTTGCACGTATTGAAAAGCTTGAAAAAAAGCTTGAAGAAAAAAATTAACTTTATATCTTTATATATGGGAGGAAGCGACTATGAAGCTTTTTAACTCTATGACCAGACAGAAAGAAGAATTTAAAACTATAGAGCCGGGTGTTGTTAAAATGTATGCCTGCGGTCCTACAGTTTACAATTTTTTTCATCTGGGAAATGCAAGACCGTTTATAGTGTTTGATACTTTCCGCAGATATTTGGAGTATCGGGGCTACAAAGTTGAATTTGTTCAGAATTTTACCGATATTGACGATAAAATGATAAAGCGTGCAAATGAAGAAGGTATTACTGTTAAAGATTTGGCAGACCGTTTCATAGCGGAGTATTTTACAGATGCAAAAGGTCTTGGCATTAAAGAGGCTACAGTGCATCCTAAGGCAACTGAAAATATTGATGCAATTATTGATCTTGTAAGCATCTTAATTGAAAAAGGGCATGCCTATGCAGTAGATGGGGATGTTTATTATTCAACAAAATCTTTTTCAGAATACGGAAAACTCAGTCATCAGCCTTTGGAGGATTTGGAGTCCGGTGCAAGAATAAGTGTTGATGAAAGAAAAAGAGACCCTATGGATTTTGCACTCTGGAAAACACAGAAGCCGGGCGAGCCTGCGTGGGAAAGTCCATGGGGAATGGGAAGACCGGGTTGGCATATTGAATGTTCTGCCATGGCTATGAAATATCTAGGAAAAACCATTGATATTCATGCAGGCGGTCAGGATTTGATTTTCCCGCATCATGAAAATGAAATAGCACAAAGCGAAGCTGCTAACGGTCAGCCGTTTGCAAACTACTGGGTACATAATGGCTTTATTAATGTAAATAACGAGAAAATGAGTAAATCAAAGGGTAATTTCTTTACAGTGCGTGATATTGTTAAAGAGTTTGACTATGAGGTTATAAGATTCTTTATGCTTTCATCACATTACAGAAGCCCCATTAATTTTTCTGATGATTTGCTTTGCCAGGCAAAGGCGGGCCTTGAAAGACTTTATACTTGTCGGGATAATCTTTTATACCTTATTGAAAACAGTGCGGACTGTGGAAAGAAAGGCTTAAAAGCAGATTTGCAGGCAGGAGTAGAAGCTTTTGTTAATGCAATGGATGATGATATTAACACTGCAGGAGCTATCGGTGCAATTTTTGATATGGTTAAGGATATAAATGTTAAAACGCAGGACGGTGCAGATAAAGAGGAGCTGAAAGAAGCATATGATACTCTTTGCGGGCTTGGTGCAGTTTTGGGTATCTTGACAAAGAAAAGGGAAACAAACCTTGACGAAGAAGTTGAAGAACTTATACGCCAGAGAACTGAGGCAAGAAAAGCAAAGAATTTTGCTTTGGCTGATGAAATACGTGACAAGCTTTTAAGCATGGATATTATTTTGGAAGATACAAGAGAGGGCGTTAAGTGGCACAGAAAATAAGAGGAGCTTTGGTTTTATGAAAACAAAAGAAAATCCGTCGCTTTATTCACCGCTTACACTTGCTCTTGTAGGCGATGCGGTATATGAGCTTTTTATAAGAACAAAGCTTATAGAAGATAAAAGCGAACTTGCGCACAAAGTGCATAAAAAAGCTATCGGCTTTGTTTGTGCAAAGGGGCAAGCGACCTCAGCCGAAAAGCTTATGGAAGTTTTAAATGAAAAGGAAATGTCGGTTTTTAAAAGGGGAAGAAATGCAAAGTCTCCAACGGTGCCGAAGAATGCAGATGTTGCCCAGTATAGATGTGCAACCGGTTTTGAAGCGCTTATGGGGTATTTGTATTTGGCAGATGAAACCGAAAGGTTAAATCAGTTGATGGACATTTCATATAAGGCGGTTTGTGACAGTAAAAAATAAATATAAATACATAACTGATAAAATCAGAATTTGAGGAGGAATAATAAATGGATGCAAAAAGAGTAAAGGAGCTATCCATAACAGCGACAAAGGTGCGTAAACACGCAGTTTGCGGTGTGTATAATGCAAAGTCGGGTCATCCGGGCGGTTCGCTTTCTGTTACAGATATTTTGGTGACACTGTATTTTGAAAAAATGAATGTGAATCCAAAGAATCCTTTAGACCCAGATCGTGACAGATTTGTTTTGTCAAAAGGTCACTGTGCACCTGCACTTTATGGTGTGTTGGCAGAAAGAGGATTTTTTAAGGGGGAGGAAATGGAAAATCTTCGTAAACTCGGTCATTTTCTTCAAGGGCATCCTGATATGAAATCTGTTCCTGGAGTGGATATGTCTACCGGTTCATTAGGTCAGGGCGTTTCTGCTGCAAATGGTATGGCACTTATGGGCAAGCTTGATAATAAGTCTTACAGAGTGTATACTTCAACCGGTGATGGTGAGCTTGAAGAAGGTCAGGTATGGGAGGCTGCAATGCTTGCTGCACACTATAAGCTTGACAATCTTACTCTTTTTGTTGATAATAATGGTCTTCAGATTGATGGCGAGATAGATAAGGTTATGAACCCGATGCCTATTGGTGAAAAATATGCGGCATTTGGCTGGCACGTTATTGAAATTGACGGCCATGATTTTAATGCTATTTCCGATGCAATAGATGAAGCAAAAGCAGTTAAAGGAAAACCTACCTGTATTGTTTGTAAAACAGTTAAGGGTAAGGGCGTTTCATTTATGGAAAATAAAGCAGGCTGGCATGGCGTTGCACCCAAAGAGGATGAATACATTTTGGCAATGGCTGAGCTTGATGAGCAGTTAAAGAAATTGGAGGTAGAGTAAAATGGCTGATAAAATTGCAACAAGAAAAGCTTTTGGTGAGGAGCTTGCCAAGCAGGGTGCAAGAAAAGATATTGTTGTTCTTGATGCGGACCTTAGCGGCTCTACCATGACAGGTATATTTAAGGCAAAATACCCTGAGCGTCATTTTAACTGCGGTATTGCAGAGGGAAATATGATGTCAACCGCAGCGGGTATGGCAAGCTGTGGCAAAAAAGTGTTTGCGGCAAGCTTTGCTATGTTTGCAACAGGCAGAGCTTTTGAGCAGGTAAGAAACTCTATCGGATATCCTCATTTGGATGTAACAGTTGTCGGAACTCATGCGGGTGTAACTGTTGGTGAAGATGGTGCAACCCATCAGTGTCTTGAAGATGTGGCATTGATGCGTGCAATACCCGGAATGTGCGTTCTTTCTCCTGCTGACGCAACAGAAGCGGCTGCTGCTGTTCGTGCGCTTCTTAATTATCATGGGCCTGCCTATCTAAGACTTTGCAGACTTCCCATGCCTATATTATTTGATGAAAATACATATGGTGAATTTGAAATCGGTAAAGGTAGAATTATGAAAGACGGCAGTGATGTAACAATCATTGCGGCAGGACTTCTTTTGCATGAAACTGTTAAGGCTTGTGAAATTCTTGAGGCAGAAGGCATAAGTGTGCGTTTGGTTGACATGGCTTCTATTAAACCTTTAGACCGTGAGCTAGTTATAGAATCTGCAAAAAAGACAGGCGCAGTTGTTTGTGTTGAAGAGCATAATGTTATTGGCGGTCTTGGCAGTGCAGTATGTGACTGTTTGTGTGCCCAGTTGCCAACACCAGTTGAAATAATTGGCACAAAGGATGTGTTTGGTTGCTCAGGTAAACCCGACGAGCTTTTAGACCATTATGAAATGAGTGCACCGCATATTGTAAAAGCGGCAAAGAAGGTTATCAATAGAAAGAATATATAATATGTAAAAAGGCTACGGAAAGTGAATAAATCATTCCGTAGCCTTAATTTTTTATCTCTATATTATGCTTTTGTTTTCTTGTTGCAAGCCTTTTTTGCGGGGGCTTTTTCTTGCGTTTTTTCTGTGTTTTTTTTGTTTGCGCACTTACGTGGCTTTTTAACCATTTTTGACAAAGAAATTGCCTGGTCTGAATTGCCGGAGACGGAAAGAAGTCTATCTTCAATTGCTTTTGCGGGGTCAAGCTTGCCTTCTAAAATATCTATAAACACCTGTGAGGGGCACACCACACTTACAGTGTTGTCGTGATAATCATAGGGCTCAACTGAGAAATTGCCGTTTATATAGGCAATGTAGAAAATGCCTGAGCAATCTTCATCTGTCATTGTAACCTGCATTGCAAATTCTTCTTTTGTTGCAGATTTGTTCAGATTTTTAAATTTTACCCTTATCTCTTCAAATTTTTCCATATATGTCATATAATCGCTTCCTTTCGTCAGAGTTTTAAAAAGAACTCTTAAAATATATTGTTGTGCCTTTTATACAAAGTATACACTATATTTTTGTTAGTGTCAACCAAAAATTATTGACATAAGCCGACAATGTGAAAAAAGTATAACTAATAATTCAGGAAACGAAGCTCGAGCAGTCAGAGAATAACGTCTTATACAGTCTAAATGGAATGTACAGACATTTTAAAAACAAACCTTTGTGGAAAGATAAATTATTATATTAAATAAGGTAAAATTAATAATTTTAAGCAGTATTTGAAAAATATTAATATTCTGGCATTCTAAAAGGAAAAAGGAAGAAACTTTCATAAACAAAGGGAAAACTGTGCTATTTTCAGCAAAAGTGCAAATATTGACCTGTTGTTTTATCACAAATGCATAAAAATAAAATTGTAAAGAAAAGCTTATTATGTTTTAAAAGAAAAAATAAAAAAAATACTTGACAAGTCTTGACTAAGCTGATAAAATGGTGTAGTATCGATAGAAATGTGCGGTAAAATAAGAATATTATGCACACATTTTGGAGGTAAAAATGCTTAGTGATATACGAAGCTCTGACATTTGTGTCGGCGTTAAACAGTCAAAAAAGGCATTGGAGGCAGATCGGGTTTTAAAAGCATATATTGCAGATGATGCTGACCCTCACGTCACGGAGCCCTTTGTGGCTGACTGTGTAAAAAACGGGGTTGAAGTTATTTATACTCCGTCTATGGAAAAGCTTGGCCACGCAGCCGGAATTGAAGTCGGCGCGGCTATAATTGTAATTTTGAAATAGCAAATAAAGCTGTTTTAAAGAAGCGCAATTGGCTTTCCGCAATTATAAAGAAGCGGACGGCGGGTTTTTTGCGGTTTATTTTAAGTGTATAGGGGTGGCTGCGCTTTGCGGTTGTCTTTATATATAAAAAATTGAATATTGTAAGAAAGGAGGAATCAGTTAAATGCCTACATTTAACCAGTTGGTAAGAAAAGGTAGACAGGACAAGGTTTTCAAGTCTAAGACTCCTGCACTTTTAAAGGGTTTGAACTCTCTAAAGAAGAAAACAACAGACCAGAGCGCACCTCAGAAGCGCGGTGTTTGTACTTCTGTTAGAACAATGACCCCCAAAAAGCCTAACTCAGCTCTTAGAAAGATTGCCAGAGTTCGTCTTACAAATGGTATCGAAGTTACTGCTTACATTCCGGGTATCGGCCATAACCTTCAGGAACACAGTGTTGTTCTAATCGAAGGCGGAAGAGTACGTGACTTGCCCGGTACAAGATATCACATTATCCGTGGTACACTTGATGCTCAGGGTGTGGCTAACCGTAATCAGTCAAGAAGCCGTTACGGTGCAAAGAAACCAAAAGCGAAGTGATAATAATACAAATAAGTATTATGTGGCTTTGCCAAAAATCACAAATATTGGTGCGCTGATAAATCATACCTGTGCTTTTTAGCAAGGCTGTGTAATTTCAATATATGCGCGCTGACGGCGGTTTTTAAAATCGCTGAGTACCTGTGATTATGATTAATCATGAAGGAGGGAAGAAGAGTGCCAAGAAGAGGTTTTATAGCAAAAAGAGAGGTTTTACCGGATCCTTTATACAACAGTGTTGTTGTAACAAAGCTTATCAACAACATCATGTTAGACGGTAAAAAAGGTGTTGCTCAGCAGATCGTTTATGACGCTTTCGAAATTATAGGTGAGAAAACAGGAAAGAATCCTTTGGATGTTTTCGCAGAGGCAATGGATAACATTATGCCCGTTTTGGAAGTTAAAGCAAGACGTGTCGGCGGTGCTAACTACCAGGTTCCCATTGAGGTTCGTCCTGACAGACGTCAGACACTAGGACTAAGATGGCTTACAGCTTACTCAAGAGCTCGCGGTGAAAGAACTATGAGAGAGAGATTAGCTAACGAAATTTTAGATGCAGTTAACGGTACAGGCGGTGCTGTTAAAAAGCGTGAAGATACTCACAAGATGGCTGAAGCTAATAAGGCTTTTGCTCACTTCAGATGGTAGTATCTGTGCATAAATTTAAAAAAAACTAAAACACTATATTCATTATGCTTGAAAGGAGGAAAATGAATTAATGGGTAGAGAAATATCATTAGATAATACAAGAAATATTGGTATCATGGCTCATATAGATGCCGGTAAAACAACAACTACCGAGAGAATTCTGTTCTATACAGGCCGTATCCACAAGATGGGTGAAACTCATGAAGGTGCAGGTACAATGGACTGGATGGCTCAGGAGCAGGAAAGAGGTATTACAATTACTTCTGCTGCCACAACTTGTTTTTGGCAGGGTTCTAAAGAGCAGTTCCCCAGAACAAGAATCAATATCATCGATACTCCCGGACACGTTGACTTTACTGTTGAAGTTCAGCGTTCACTTCGTGTGCTTGACGGTAGTGTTACTGTTATGTGTGCTAAGGGCGGTGTTGAACCTCAGTCTGAAACTGTATGGCGTCAGGCAAACGATTATAACGTGCCCAGAATGATTTACGTTAACAAAATGGATATCATGGGTGCAGATTTCTATAATGTTGAGCTTATGGTTAAAGAAAGACTTCATGCTAACGGTGTTCCGATTCAGCTTCCTATCGGTGCAGAGGATACTTTCAAGGGCATCATTGACCTTATGACAATGAAAGCTGAAATATACTATGACGAGATGGGCAAGGAATTCGGCGAGGAGGAAATTCCTGCTGATATGCTTTCTAAAGCTGAAGAATACAGAAACAAGATGGTTGAGGCTATTGCTGAGACTGATGAAGAGCTTATGATGAAGTACCTTGAGGGTGAAGAGCTTACAATTGATGAGCTTAAAGGCGCTCTAAGAAAGGCTACTATTAACAATGAAATAGTTCCTATGCTTTGCGGTACTTCATACAGAAACAAGGGCGTTCAGATGCTTTTGGATGCTATTATCGAGTATATGCCCGCACCTACGGATGTTGAAAACATCAAGGGTGTTAACCCCGATACAAACGAAGAGGATGAAAGACCTTCAACTGACGATGCACCTTTTGCTGCATTGGCATTTAAGATTGCAACAGACCCATTCGTTGGTAAGCTTTGCTTCTTCAGAGTTTACTCCGGCACAATTGATTCTGGCAGCTATGTATTAAACTCTTGCAAGGGCAACAGAGAGCGCTTAGGAAGAATTTTGCAGATGCACGCTAACCACAGAGAAGATATCACAACTGTTTACGCAGGTGATATTGCAGCTGCTGTTGGTTTAAGAAACACAACAACAGGTGATACTCTTTGTGATGAAAAACATCCGATTATCCTTGAGTCTATGGACTTCCCAGAACCGGTTATCCGTGTTGCGATTGAGCCTAAGACAAAGGCAGGTCAGGAAAAGATGGGCATTGCTTTGGCAAAACTTGCAGAAGAAGACCCCACATTCCAGACTTATACAGATGAAGAAACAGGTCAGACAATTATCGCCGGTATGGGTGAGCTTCACCTTGAAATTATCGTTGACAGACTTTTACGTGAATTTAAGGTAGAAGCAAATGTTGGCCAGCCTCAGGTTTCTTACAGAGAAACAATTACAAAGACTGTTGAAATCGACCATAAGTACGCAAGACAGTCAGGTGGTCGTGGTCAGTATGGTCACGTTGTAATCACAATGGAACCCTTAGAGCCGGGTTCAGGTTACGAATTCGTTAATGAAATCGTTGGTGGTGTTATTCCTAAGGAATATATCCCCGCTGTAGACCAGGGTATTCAGGGTGCAATGCTTACAGGTGTGCTTGCAGGTTATAACGTTGTTGACGTAAGAGTAAGATTAACTTACGGTTCTTACCACGAAGTTGACTCTTCAGAAATGGCGTTTAAGATAGCAGGTTCTATGGCATTCAAGGAAGGCTGCAGAAAGGCTGATTCAGTATTGAAAGAGCCTATCATGAAGGTTGTTGTTGTAGTTCCTGAAGAATACATGGGTGACGTTATGGGTGACCTTAACTCACGTCGTGGTATGATTCAGGGTATGGAAGCAAGAACAGGTGCACAGGCTATCACAGCTCATGTTCCCCTTGCTGAAATGTTTGGTTACGCAACAGAGCTTCGTAGCCGTACTCAGGGTCGTGGTCAGTACACAATGGAACCCAGCCACTATGAACAGGTTCCCAAGAGCATTCAGGAGGATATTATCTCCAAGCGTGCTAAGAAGGAAGACTAATTTTCCTGTTTTAGCATAAATGAAATATGGTTTTTGTGCCGTATTTGTGAAATTTCAAAAAAATTTCATAAATTTTCAAAAATATCTTGATTTTTTTAAAAAAATTAAGTAAAATAATATTATACCAAAAATCCAAATAAAGAGGAGGAACATTTAAAATGGCAAAGGAAAAGTTTGAAAGAAATAAACCGCATGTTAACATTGGTACTATCGGTCACGTTGACCATGGTAAAACAACTCTTACAGCTTCTATCACAAAGGTATTAGCTATGCAGGGTAAAGCTCAGTACGAAGCTTACGATATGATCGATAAAGCTCCTGAGGAAAGAGAAAGAGGTATCACAATTTCTACAGCTCACGTTGAGTACGAGACAGATAACCGTCACTACGCTCACGTTGACTGCCCCGGACATGCCGACTACGTTAAGAACATGATCACAGGTGCTGCTCAGATGGATGGTGCAATCCTTGTTGTATCTGCTGCTGACGGTCCCATGCCTCAGACAAGAGAGCATATCCTTCTTGCTCGTCAGGTTGGCGTTCCCTACATCGTTGTATTCATGAACAAAGCTGACCAGGTTGACGATCCTGAACTTCTTGAATTAGTTGAAATGGAAATCAGAGAACTTCTTAACGAGTATGAGTTCCCCGGCGATGATACACCTATCATCACAGGTTCTGGTCTTCAGGTTCTTGAGTCTTCTTCTCAGGACATTAATGCTCCCGAATATGAGTGTATCTTAAAGCTTATGGCTGCTGTTGACGAATATATCCCCACTCCTGAAAGAAAAGCAGATCTTCCTTTCTTGATGCCTATTGAGGATATCTTCTCTATCACAGGTCGTGGTACAGTTGCTACAGGTAGACTTGAAAGAGGTCAGTTAAGAGTTTCTGAAGAAGTTGAAATCGTCGGTTTAACAGACGAGAGAAGAAAAGTTGTTGTAACAGGTATCGAAATGTTCAGAAAGCTTCTTGATTATGCTGAAGCTGGTGATAACATTGGTGCACTTCTTCGTGGTGTTCAGAGAACTGAAATCGAAAGAGGTCAGGTGTTGGCTAAGCCCGGTACAATCAATCCTCACACAAAGTTCTCAGGCGAAGTTTACGTTCTAAGTAAGGAAGAAGGCGGACGTCATACTCCTTTCTTTAACAACTATCGTCCTCAGTTCTATTTCAGAACAACTGACGTTACAGGCGTTATCACTCTTCCCGAAGGTGTAGAGATGTGTATGCCCGGCGATAACGTAACAATCTCTGTTGAGCTTATTACTCCTATCGCTATTGAAGAAGGTCTTCGTTTCGCTATCCGTGAGGGTGGTAGAACAGTTGGTTCAGGTGTTGTTTCTTCTGTTGAAGGTTAATAATCGCGCCTGATTTTCAGACTATCTTAAATTTATAAATTTCGGCATGGCTCGTTTGGGCCATGCCGTTTTATTATACAAAAATCCCGAAACTTTATGAAAATAAGCTTCGGGATTTAATATTTTAATTTTTAGGTTATGCAAAAAACTTTTGATAATATCCCATTATAAATACCGCTAAAACAATAACGGGAAGAATATATGTCACATAAAATCTTAATGATTTAGGAAATTTTAAACCTTTACCAAGGTTAGCTTCGCCAATAAAACTATCCCAGCCCCAACCTTTCTTTGTTGTACAGAAAAGTAAAAACACCATACTTCCCAAAGGTAAAAGATTGTTTGAAACTATAAAATCTTCCAAATCCTGAATTGTGCTGCCCGCACCTAAGGGAGTAATAAAGCTTAAAAGATTAAAGCCTAATACACATGGAAGCGAAAGTATAAATATTAAAAATCCGTTTATTAAAACGGCTTTCTTTCTTGAAGCAGACCATTTATCCATACAAAAGCTTATAATATTTTCAAACACTGCAATAACTGTTGAAACAGCAGCAAATGTCATAAATATAAAGAATAAAACTTCCCATAATATGCCGAGGGGCATCTGATTAAAGATACCGGGCAAGGTAACAAACACAAGACCGGGACCCTCACCTGGGTTTACACCAAAGGCTGAGCAAGCCGGAAATATTATAAGGCCTGCACAAAAGGCAACTAACGTGTCAAGAGCGCATATTGTGATAGATTCACCCATAAGACTGCGGTCTTTATCAATATAGCTGCCGAAAATACTCATTGAGCCAATACCGATGCTCAAAGTGAAAAACGCCTGACCCATAGCGGCAAAAATAACTTCTAACAAGCCGTACTCCTTAATGCCGTCAAGATTCGGAATAAGATAAAACTTAATACCGTCAATTGCGTTTTTTAAAGTGACGCTTCTGCATATTAATATAAGAATAATAATAAACAGACAGCTCATCATTACTTTTGTTACCCTTTCGACACCTTTTTGAAGACCAAGACTGCATATTCCAAAACTTACAAAAACAACAGCTGCAAGCCAGAATGTCATTTCACCAGGACTTTGAATCATATTATTAAAAATCTGTTCAGCTCCTTCTGAACTAACTCCCATAAGCGCACCCGAGGCGGATTTAAAAACGTAGGATAACATCCAACCAGCAACGGTGGTGTAAAACATCATTAAAAGATAGTTTCCTATTAATGCAATATTTGAATACCAATGCCATTTTGTACCCTTTGGCTCAAGCAAGTCAAAGCTTTTTGCAACAGATTTTTGACTTCCTCTACCTACTGAAAATTCCATAACCATAATCGGCAGACCTAATAAAAGCAAAAATGCAAGATAAATACAAACAAAAAGTGCACCGCCGTATTTTCCTACTATATACGGGAAACGCCACACGTTACCAAGACCTACCGCACATCCTACAGAAATAAGGATAAAGCCAAGTCTTGACGAGAATTTTTCTCTTTTTTCCATTAAAACACATCCCTTTAGTTTTTTACTAAGTAAGTATATCATATTTGAACGGAGTTTTCAATAAAATTAAGAATAAAAAAAGAAGATTGATTTAAATTTACCAATCTTCTGAGGTTTTTACATAACATTTATTCCTGATTCTTTTAAATCTTTTAAAAGATTTTCTGAGGCATCAAACAAAAGCTTTGAAATTCTGCCCTTTTCATCGAAAAAAAACAAAACATAAGCACCCATGGCTGAAAATGAATTTCTTGCATTATAGCGGTATATCGCTTTAGTACTTTTTGTAATTTCACAGTTTGCCGGTGCAACAAATAAAATTTTTTCAAATTCTACTTTTGCAATAATCTTTTCTGCTTCACCAAGGCGAGAGATAAAAACAAGTTTATTTTCTTTTATTATGCAGTTATAAACATATAAATTGTATCGCATAAAAATATAAACACAAACTGCAATTATTAAAAGTAACAGCAAGTGTATAATTCCTTTGTAAGGCAATGCAAAAAAGTTAATTGTTCTGAGTGCAACGGCATAAAATACTATAGCCGTTATAATAAGCAAAAAGGTTTTTAATCTTGAGCTTGAAGTTTTTTTGTTCATAGGTATTCACCGCCGTTGTTAATTTATATGTATTGTAGCATAATTATAAAATAAATGCAATAAAAAGGCTTTAAATTTTGAAAAAAACTTTACAAAATAAAGGTAATCTGTTGATTATATTGACTTTTATTAAAAAAAGTAGTATAATGTAAAAAAAACGTATCGGAGGCATTAAAAATGATGGAAGAGATTTTGGAATTGCTTGAAAAAGATTGTAGGCTTACAGCACAGCAGATTGGTGTTATGCTGGATGAGAACCCCGATGCAGTGGCTGCTGCCATTGAGTCCTTGGAAAAGGACTCAACCATATTAGGATATAAAACCCTTATTAACTGGGAAAAAACTATGAAGGAGTATGTGTCTGCTTTTATTGAGCTTAAGATTACTCCTCAGCGTGGTGAGGGATTTGATAAAATCGCGAAAAAAATATATAAGTTTGACATGGTCAAAAGCGTGTATCTTATGAGTGGCGGATTTGATTTGGCGGTAATTATTGAGGGACGTACATTAAAGGAAGTAGCTCTTTTCGTTTCCGAAAAACTTGCGCCTATGGATGCTGTAATTTCAACAGCTACTCATTTTGTGCTTAAAAAGTATAAGGATTACGGTGTTGTTTTTGACTATGAGTCAAACGACGAAAGAAGCGTGATAACCTTATGAGCAATTTTATACCTGAAGATATTCTTTCTCCTGTGGTTACAAGCATAAAACCGTCAGGAATAAGAAAGTTTTTTGATATAGTAGCAGAAATGAAGGATGCAATTTCCCTTGGCGTTGGTGAGCCTGATTTTATAACACCGGGACATATTCGTGAAGCGGGAATTATGTCATTAGAAGACGGGCATACCTATTATACATCAAATTCCGGCCTTATGGAATTGCGTAAGGAAGTCTGCAGATATATGAAACGCAGATTTGAGCTATCATATGACCCTAAAAGCCAGGTGTTAATTTCAGTTGGAGGCAGTGAGGCGATTGACCTTGCCTTAAGGGCAATTGTATCACCGGGGGATGAGGTGCTTGTGCCTGAGCCCAGCTTTGTGTGTTACAAGCCTGATGTTATTTTGGCAGGCGGCGTGCCGATTGTGCTTGAAACAAAGCAGGAGGAAAATTTTATTCTTACTCCTGAAATTTTAAAAAATGCTATAACCGACAAAACAAAGGCACTTATTCTGCCATATCCTAATAATCCTACCGGGGCAATAATGACTAAAACGCAGCTTGAAGCAATTGCAGAGGTTTTAAAGGACACTAATATAGTTGTTATATCCGATGAGATATATGCAGAGCTTACATATTCAGAGGAAAAGCATTTTTCTATAGCACAGATTCCTGAAATGTATGAAAGAACGATTATTGTAAGCGGATTTTCAAAGGCCTATGCTATGACTGGATGGCGTTTAGGCTATGCTCTTGGGCATACTGCTTTTATTTCTCAGATGACTAAAATTCATCAGTTTGCCATTATGAGCGCACCGACTACCAGTCAGTATGCAGCTATAGAGGCATTAAAAAACGGTGATGAAGATATAGAAAAAATGAAAGCGGAATATGACAGGAGACGAAGACTTATAACAAAAGGCTTTAATGATATGGGGCTTGAATGTTTTGAGCCATTGGGGGCATTTTATGTGTTTCCGTGCATCAAAAGCACAGGGCTTACATCCCTTGAATTTTGTGAAAAGCTTCTTATAGAAGAAAAATTGGCAGTTGTGCCCGGCGATGCTTTTGGCGAAAGCGGAGAGGGATTTATACGATGCTCCTATGCATACTCGGTAGACAGTATTACAGAAGCGCTTGTGCGTATACAGCGATTTGTGAAAAAACTAAAAAAATAAAAATTAAAAGCAGAAAAGCCACTTTTATAAGTGATTTTTCTGCTTTTTTTATCATTGTAGTGTTATTAAAGTTAGTATTATTAAAAAGATTATAGACCTTGAGAAAAACATAATGAAAAGGTCCATTAAAGACGGACAATAGAAAAACACTCCCTCCTATGGCAGAATAATATAAACTGGTATATTTTGCCGCTTTGAAGGGGGATAATTATTATATTGACAACTAACTTTTGCAGTGATATAATAATGTTGTCAAAAAATTATTGGTTTTGAAAAAAAGGAGACGGCTATGAGTGCAATAGGAAACATAGAAAAGCTTGTGTGGCTTTTGGTGAGCTGTTGTTATTTGTATCAGGTATATTATATTATATATATGATACTGAAAAGGCGAGAAAAAGAACCGGTGATAAAAAATAACAGAATAAACAAGTTTGGCATAATCATATCTGCAAGAAACGAGGAAATGGTTATCGGCCATTTGCTTGACAGTATAAATGCGCAGACCTATCCCTCTGAGGCAATAGAGATTTATGTAATAGCGGATAACTGTTCAGAGGACGATAAAACTGCTGAAATAAGCCGCAGCAAGGGCGCCAATGTGGTAGTAAGAAACAGACCTGATTTAATTGGTAAGGGATATGCGATTGATTATCTGTTTTCCACTATGGATGAGAATTTAAACGGGTGCGATGCATTTATTGTTTTAGATGCAGACAATGTGCTTGATAAAAATTATATTGCAGAAATGAATAAGGTGTTTAATCGGGGATACAGAGTTATTACAAGCTACAGAAACTCAAAAAATTATGGGTCAAACTGGATTTCTGCAGGGTATTCTTTGTGGTTTATGCGTGAGAGCCGTTATCTTAACGAGGCAAGAATGAATCTTAATGTCAGCTGTGCAATTTCAGGAACGGGGTTTTTAGTACACTCTAATATAATCAAAAGTATGGGTGGATGGAAGTATTTTCTTTTAACAGAAGATATTGAATTTACTGTGGATAATGTTATAAAAGGTGAAAAAATCGGATATGCAAAAGATGCTGTTTTATATGACGAGCAGCCAGTTAAGTTTTCACAGTCATGGCGGCAAAGAATGCGCTGGGCAAAAGGTTTTTATCAGGTTATGGGAAATTACGGAGGAAAGCTTGCGTATAACGCTTTTTTTAAACGCAATTTTTCCTGCTTTGATATGCTTATGGTAATTTTTCCTGCAGTAATTTTAAGTATTATATGTGTGCTTGTATTGGCACTTGGTGTTTATGATGCTATATTTATAAAATCATCCTGGCGAATTCTTACTTACGCGCTAGTGCCCAACTTTGCACAGCTTTCATGTTTTTATTTGTTTATGTATTCTATTGGACTTATAACAACAGTGTCTGAATGGGATAGTATAAACTGCTCAACAGGAAAGAAGTTTTTATATACGTTTACTTTCCCGCTTTATCTTGCGACACAGATACCAATTGCAATTGTTGCATTGTTTAAAAAGGTTGAGTGGAAACCCATTTCGCATACGGTTGTTGTAACTGTTGATGAGATAAAAAAAGAAGAAAAGTAATTTTGGGGTGTTTAAAGATGCACAGACCGCATAATACTTTGTTTCGTGTGTTTTGTACTATTTAAAGCATTTCATAAGAAGCAGAGCCTGAAAAATTAATTTTCAGGCTCCGTTTTTTTGTGCGATTTTGTAATCGCGGTAGGGGGGATTGCACAGACAGTTTTTAGGGAGGAGTTTAAAAAATCTGTGCGAAAACAAAAATGTATTTTGTGAGGTCAATAATAGTTATGTGCAAGCTTAAAAAAGTTTATACATAGATTAAAAAATTTTTTTGTATTATTATTTTACAGTAGTAAAACTAATACACCGCCATAAGTATTGTAGATACATTAATACCAGCTACCATTTATTACTGTTTTGAGTTTTAATAACGCTTTCGTATAGGTATTGGTTCACATGAATATTATAAATAAACATAAATTTTCACAATATATATGCCGTATTTCATGGGAAACACAAAAAAATCTCCCGTTTAAAACACGGGAGACTTATGTAATGTTTAGTTTTTGTTAAGGCCGAACACCAGTTTGCAAATTCCCCTTAACGCTTTTGGAACACAGATAATTTTAACCTTCATACCGCAACCTCCAATAAAGAATTTATGCTTTAGTATATGCGGTTTAAAAAAATGTGTTACTTTTGGGTAGGCTACTGTATTATTTTGAATTCAGTATGCTCCGCTTAAAGGTTTGTTACCAAAACAAATAGAGCGGGATTATGTTATAAAAGCAATGGTCTGCAATATTACAATAACATAAAAATTTTCTCAGTAAATGATAAAATATAATTGTATTTTTTATTAAAAAGTGGTAAAATATATATAAATTAAATTTTATATGAAAATTAAAAAGTTTAAGAAATTAAATTGGTCAGGACAGGGTAATATTTAATAATTTTTTCTTCCGTTTTGATACTAAAGAAAATTGCACAGTTTTATAATATAAAAGTTATTTGCATTTGATTATAGTTAATAATAAAATCAGAGGTGAAATTTTATGGATATGTCAGCAATGTTTAAAATTGGTTACGGACTTTATGTGCTTACCGCAGAAGAAGACGGGAAAGATAATGGCTGTATTGTCAATACGGCAATTCAGGTAACAGTTAATCCAAACCGTATAGCGGTAACCGTTAATAAAGAAAACTATACCTGCCGTATGATTAAGAGAAAAAAGATTTTTAATGTAAGTATGCTTGACGAAAGTGCAAGCTTTAAAATTTTCACGCATTTCGGATTTGTTTCCGGCGGAAATGTGGATAAATTTAAAGACTATACTGCATTTGAACGCAGTGAAAACGGCATAAGCTATATAACAGAGTCAGTTAATGCTTATATTTCAGGCAAGGTTGTGTCAGAAATTGACCTCGGAACACATATAATGTTTATTGCAGATGTAACAGACGGCAAGGTTTTAAAGAATACAAAAAGCCTTACTTACGCATACTATCACGAAAATATTAAACCCAAGCCTCAGGCTACGGAGAAAAAAGGCGGGTACAGATGCAAAATCTGCGGATATGTATACGAGGGAGAAAATATGCCCAACGATTTTATCTGTCCTGTGTGTAAGCATGGTAAAGATGATTTTGAAAAGATTTAAAGCTTTAAAAATAATTTATATAAAGAAAGGTGATAAAAATGAAAGAATTAAAAGGTTCAAGAACAGAGGCTAACTTAATGGCAGCTTTTGCCGGCGAGTCTCAGGCAAGAAATAAGTACACATATTATGCTTCAAAGGCAAAAAAAGACGGTTATGTTCAGATTGCTCAGCTGTTTGAAGAAACTGCCGCAAATGAAAAAGAACATGCAAAAATCTGGTTTAAATTACTTCATGGTGGCTCTATAGAAGATACACTGTCAAATTTAAAAGATGCTGCAGCAGGCGAAAATTATGAGTGGACAGATATGTATGCGACATTTGCAAAGGAAGCAAAAGAAGAAGGATTTGACCATATTGCATTCCTTTTTGAAGAAGTAGCAAAAATAGAAAAAGAACACGAAGAGCGTTATAAGAAGCTTATTGCAAATATTGAAGAGGGTGTTGTGTTCTCAAAGGATAATGATATAGTATGGATTTGCTCAAACTGCGGTCATATAGTTGTAGGAAAGAAAGCACCTCAGGTTTGCCCCGTTTGTGAGCATCCTCAGAGTTATTTCCATGAGAAAGCCAAGAATTATTAATAAAAGATTATAAAATAAAAATTAAACTGGCCTAAAAGAAAAAACTTAAGGTCAGTTTAATTTTTTTAATATGTAGGAAATTATTGATTTTAAGTTGTAATTTACCAATATAATAAAAGCCTACCTTTAAAAGTGTGGGCGGAGCTAACATTAATTGCCGAAGGCGACTTTTTTTATTTATCTTTTTCTTTTTATATTTATGGCGATAACTCCGCCTATAGCTGATGAAATGATTCCGAAAATCATAACCGATATTCCGGCTGACGAGGGAGCGGCAGAATAAATAAGTGCCGATGCAATAAACAAAAGAATAAAATAAATCAATCCCACAATTCCACCAAACAAAAGACCGCCGCTTTTTTTCTTTCTACCACATAAAAAGCCACCGGCAAAAGTGGAAATAAGAGTTATAATTAAAATAATGGTGTCTGATATGTCTTCAGAAATTTCTGTGGCATACAAAATCCAGGAAAATATAAAAATAGAAAAAAGGCTTAAAATATAGGCAAAAATTACGCCGAAAGCTACACTTTTTACACTGCCGACTGATGCAGAGGGCTTTAAATCTTTTTTATTTTTATTCAAAACAAAAACTCCTTTAAATATAATGTTTGTTACACTATATTCAAAGGAGTAAATGTTTATGCGTTTAAAAAATTATTCTTCTGTTTCAGCTTCTTTAGATTCTTCAATTGCATCAGTATCTTCAACTTCAGCTTTGTTTCCGCTGCCTTTTTTAATAACTGTTTCAACAGCACCTAAAGCGAAACGCATCATGCTTCTTTCAGCAGGGTTACCAACAATACCTGTATAAATAAGTATTTCCTGCTTTTCATCGTCAACTTTTGCAACCTTGCCTATAATACCGCCGATTGTTCTGATTTTATCACCAGGCTGAAGTGATGAAAGCATCTGCTTTTTCTGCTTTTCTCTCTTCTTCTGGGGAATAATCATAACAGCAAACATTACAACCATCAAAATGACAAGCATAACTAACTGTGGATCCATTAAAAAACACCTCCGATTAATATTAAATGAAATGCTCTTTTATTTGCATACATTCACGATATATTATACATTGTTTTATTGAGATATGCAAGCATTTTTTGTCGATTATACTAAAAAGTTTACAAAATGGTTATATTTTATAAAACGTTTTGATCAAATTCAGTAAAAAGGCTTTATAATTAACAAAATTCAATCAAAAAGTTGACTGGGAGAGCGCTTTAGTGGTAAAATATTTAATTATAAATAAAAAAAGCTTGACAAAGTATCAAAAACGTATTATAATAACTTCAATGCTTTAGTGCGATAAATTAATAAATTGGATGTGATAAAATGTTAAATTTAAAAATGCATACTCCAAACGGCGTTTCTGATTATATGCCTGAGGAATGCTGCGGAAAAAGAGATATTGAAGAGAAAATGCGAGAGGCATTTGCATCTTATGCATATAAGGAAATTCAGACGCCTACTCTGGAATATAACAATATATATACTGATGCAAGCGGAGATATTGCAACAGAAAAGCTGTTTCGATTTTTTGACTCTGAGGGCAGGATTCTTGCTTTAAGGGGTGATATAACGACTTCTATTGCAAGAGTTATGGGCACAAAATGGGATACGCTTCCATTGCCTGCAAGGCTTTGTTATGTGTCTGAAGCTTTTCGTTACAGTAAGGCAGATTCACCTCTTTCGTGTGAATTTACTCAGGCGGGTATTGAGCTTGTGGGAGAAAACAGCGTTTATGCAGATGCAGAGGCTATTATAGTTACAATTAAGGCTCTTTTAAACGCTGGCCTTGATGAATTTCAGATAGATATCGGTCAGGTGGAATTTTTTAAAGGTCTTGCCTGTCAGGTCGGCTTAAGCGATTGCGATGCAGAGAAAATAAGAGAACTTATAGATTTTAAAGACTCACTTTCCATTGCTCAGATTGCTGATAAATATGATGGGGATAAGGAAATAAAAGATTTGCTTTGCAGAATGCCCGAGCTTTTCGGTGATGCAGATGTGCTTGAAAAGGCTTATGCCGAGGGGCTAAATCCACGCTCAAAAGCAGCTATTGAAAATTTAAAAAATGTTTATGAAATAATAAAAGCTGGTGGCCTTTCAAAATATGTTTCAATCGATTTGGGTATGCTTCAGAGCATTGATTATTACACAGGTGTTATATTTAAAGGTGTTACTTATGATGTTGGCTTTGCCATTTGCGGCGGCGGAAGATATGACTCGCTTATAAGCGGTTTTGGCAGAGATTTGAGTGCGGTTGGTATGGCGATTAACGTAAACCGCGTGCTTTCTGCAATGCAGAGACAGAAAAAAAAGATTAAAAAACCCGTGGTTGATGCAGTTTTATGTATGAAAGAAAACTTTTCTGACGCAGTTAAGGTGGGAGATATGCTTCGTTCTCAGGGATATGTGATTCAAAACTGCTATCTTGGTCTTGAAGAAAGCAAACAGGTGGCAGAGCAGTTTGCCTGCGGATGTGTTTTGCGCGCAAAGTCTGATAGCATAATAAAAGTATATTCAAAGGATGCAGAAACTGAAAAAAGCGTATTTCAGCTATTAAAAGAGGGAATTTGAGGAAGGATTGAAATATAATGAAGTATTTGACTGTTGCCCTTGCAAAGGGCAGACTTGCGGAGATTTCAATGGATTTGTTTGAGCAAATCGGTTTTGATGTGTCCGAAATGAGAAAAAAAACAAGAAAGCTTATTTTTACAGATGAAAAAAATAAAGTAAAGTTTATTTTTGTTAAAGCTTCCGATGTTCCAACTTATGTGGAATACGGTGCAGCAGACATTGGTATTGTGGGTAAAGATACGCTTCTTCAGGAGGGCAGAAATCTTTATGAAATGATAAATCTTGGTGTAGGTAAATGCAGAATGTGCGTTTGCGGTCCTGCCGAAATGAAAGAAAGGCTTGCCAATGGCAATGATTTAAGAGTAGCATCAAAGTTTACAAATATTGCTGCAAATTATTTTTTTCGTGAAAAAGGCAGAACAGCTGAAATTATAAAATTGCATGGTTCTGTTGAACTTGCACCTCTTGTTGGCCTTTCAGAGGTTATAGTGGATATTGTTGAATCAGGAAAAACATTGAATGAAAACGGCCTTGAGGTTCTTGAAACAATTTGCGATATTTCAGCAAGATTTGTTGTAAATCGTGTCAGTATGAAAATGCACAGGGAAAGAATTATGGATATTGTTAAAAATCTTAAAGAAGTGCTTGAAGAACAGGAGGGGTAGTATGCGGATATATCCTGCGATAGACATAAAGGATAAAAAATGCGTAAGGCTTACTCAGGGAAGATTTAATGATGTTACAGTGTATTGCGACTCTCCTGCAGAAATGGCAAAAAAATGGGAGGATTGTGGGGCAGATTTTATTCATGTAGTTGACCTTGACGGTGCACTTGACGGCAAATGGACAAATGGGGATGTCATAAAGGAAATTTGCGCATGCGTAAAAGCAAAGGTGCAAACAGGTGGTGGTGTTCGCAGTATGGATGATATTAAAGAAAGACTTGACTGTGGAATTTGGCGCGTTATAATAGGCACTGCGGCGGTTAAGAATCCTGAATTTGTTAAACAAGCGGTTGAAAAATTCGGTGCTGAGCATATTGCAGTTGGAATAGATGCAAAAGACGGTTATGTTGCAACTCACGGCTGGGAAAAGTTAAGCGATAAAACAGCAGTTGAATTTGCAAAAGAGATGGAAGTATGTGGTGTTAAAACTATTATTTACACTGATATTGCAACTGATGGAATGCTTACCGGACCTAATAAAGAAGCTATGGTGCAAATGGCTGCATCAGTGAATGCCGATATTATAGCCTCCGGAGGTATAGGCTCAGAGGAAGATATTTTCTCTCTTTCAGGCAGCGGCGTTGAGGGAGTTATTGTTGGTAAAGCCCTTTATACCGATAGAGTTGATTTAAAAAAGGTATTGGAAAGGATATGAGTAAAATGAAATTTATAAAAGAATTAAAGTTTGATGAAAAGGGTCTTATTCCGGCAGTCTGCTATGATGCAGATACAAACCGCGTGCTTATGGTTGCATATATGAATAAAGACACTGTTAAGCAGACTCTTGAAACAAAAAAATGCACTTACTATTCAAGAAGCCGTGACTGCGTATGGGTAAAGGGTGAAACAAGCGGCCATTTTCAGGAGCTGGTGGATATGTATGTTGACTGTGACTGTGACACTCTTTTGCTTAAGGTAAAGCAGACGGGAGCGGCGTGTCACACAGGAAACAAAAGCTGTTTTTACCGCAAGGTGGATGAAAACGGTGAGCTTGAGGAAATTTCACTTTCTCACGTGGCAGATTGCGGTATTTTGGATGACTTATATAAAGTTGTAGAAGACCGTGCGAAAAATCCTAAGGATGGTTCATACACCAATTATCTTTTAGAGCACGGTATTGATAAAATCCTTAAAAAAGTCGGCGAAGAATGCAGTGAAGTTATTATAGGTGCAAAAAATGACGATAAGGATGAAATTTCTTATGAAGTGGCAGACCTTATGTATCATATGACTGTTATGCTTCAGGAGCGCGGCCTTTCATGGAAAGAAATTTATGAAGAGCTGGCTGACCGTTATAAATAAGAATGTAAATAATCCCTGTAAACATCACATATATGTTTTACAGGGATTATTCATTGTATAGCTTCTGTCAGGCTAAAGGGGAAAGTGAAAATTAGTTTTCAGACTTTTCGCACTTTTTTATTTCTACTATAAGCTCACCGGCTTTTTCGTCAATTGTAACGCTGTCACCTTCACCAACACCATTTTCAAGCATTTTTTCTGCCAAAAGGTCTTCAATTCTGCTTTGAATTGCGCGGCGCAAAGGTCTTGCTCCGTAAATGGGGTCAAAGCCTTCGAGGGCAATGATTTCAACCGCTTTATCAGTAAAGGTAATGTCAATACAGTTTTCTTTAAGTCGGTTCCTAAGTGTTTCAAGCATAAGCTTTGCAATGCTTTCAATTTCAGCCTTTTCAAGCTTATGGAAAACTATTGTTTCATCAACACGGTTTAAGAATTCTGGGCGGAAGTGTTTTTTTAGTTCAGTAATAACATTTTCCTTTATCACATTATAGTCAGCATCGTTTTTCTCTTCTGCAGTTGAAAAACCGAAAGATTTTGACGCCGTATCTGTAATAAGTCTTGCGCCGATGTTCGATGTCATTATAATCACAGTGTTTCTAAAATCTACTCTTCTGCCTTGGGAATCGGTAAGGATACCATCTTCAAGAATTTGTAAAAGGATATTAAACACATCTGGATGCGCCTTTTCTATTTCATCAAAAAGTATTACACTGTATGGCTTTCTTCTTACCTTTTCGGTTAATTGACCTGCATCGTCATATCCCACATATCCGGGAGGGGAACCAACCATTCTGGATACAGAGTGCTTTTCCATATATTCACTCATATCAATTCTTATCATATCATCTTCTGAACCGAACATTGTCTGGGCAAGAGCCTTTGAAAGCTCTGTTTTACCAACACCTGTGGGACCAAGGAAAATAAATGAGCCTATGGGACGTTTGGGGTCTTTTAAGCCTACTCTTCCACGGCGGATTGCCTTTGCAACGGCGCTTACGGCTTCATTCTGACCGATTACTCTTGAGTGAAGCTTGTCTTCTAAGTGAATAAGCTTATCTGCTTCATCGGTTGTAAGGCGTGAAACAGGAACATTTGTCCAGTCTGATACAACTGCGGCAATTTCAGCTTCGCCAACGCTTCTGGTATCAGTGATTTCTTTATCTTTCCAGTCGCCTTTTGCCTTTTTAATTTGCTCGGTAATTTCGTTTTCTTCATCACGAAGCTTTGCTGCCCGCTCGAAATCCTGAGTGCTCACTGCGACTTCTTTTTCTGTTTTGTTTTTTGCAAGTCTTTCTTCGAGCTCTTTAACCTGAGGAGGCGGTGTAAGACCTGAAAGTCTTACTTTTGAAGCGGCTTCGTCTATAAGGTCGATAGCCTTGTCGGGCAAAAATCTGTCTGTTATATACCGCACAGACATTTTTACAGCCGCATCAATTGCTTCGTCTGTTATTTTTACACCGTGGTGAGCTTCGTATTTATCACGCACACCTTTTAGTATTTGTATGCTTTCTTCTTCGGTAGGCTCACCTACAGTGATAGGCTGAAATCTTCTTTCAAGAGCAGAATCTTTTTCAATATGCTTTCTGTATTCTTCCAGAGTTGTTGCACCAATAAGTTGAATTTCGCCTCTGGCAAGGCTTGGCTTTAAAATATTTGATGCATCAATAGCACCTTCTGCGGCACCTGCACCAATAATGGTGTGAATTTCGTCAATAAAAAGAATTACGTTTCCTGCTTTTGTAACCTCTTCCATAGCTTTTTTCAAACGTTCTTCAAATTCACCTCTGTATTTTGCACCTGCAACCATCAAGGATAAATCAATTGTAAAAAGACGTTTATTTTTTAATGTTTCGGGAACATCACCCGATGCAATTTTCTGGGCAAGACCCTCTGCAACTGCAGTTTTACCAACTCCAGGCTCACCAATGAGGCAGGGGTTGTTTTTTGTTCTTCTTGAAAGTATTTGTATAACTCTTGTAATTTCCTTGTCACGGCCGATTACCGGGTCAAACTTTCCTTCCTTTGCCATTTCGGTAAAATCACGTCCGAACTGGTCAAGGGTAGGAGTCTGTGTTTTGCCTTTTTTTCCGGCTGATTTCTGATGATTTATATCAGAAGTACCGGCAGGTTCGGCTGAATTGTCATTTGATGTTATTTTATCTATAATTTCTGTATAAAGCTTTCTTATATCTACCCCTAAATCGCTTAGTATTTTTAATGCAACGCTTTCACCCTCACGAAGAATGGCCATTAAAATATGCTCTGTTCCAATAAAATTATGAGTAAGACGTCTTGCTTCTGTTAAGGAAAGCTCAATAATTCTTTTCGTGCGGGGGGTAAGCATCAACTGGGTGCTGCTTATATCGTGAGCGGTCTCGCTTTTTCCTACGAGTTCGGTGATTTTTTCTTCTACATCATCTGCATTTACCCCGTTGTTAGAAAGAACTTCGCCTGAAACAGCAGTGCCCTCTCCGCAAAGTCCGTATAAAAGATGTTCTGTGCCTATATAATTATGCCCAAAACGGCATGCTACTGCATGAGCCTGTTTAAGAGCAGTTTGTGCTTTTGGTGTAAAACGACTGTCAAAAATCATTAAAAAATCCTCCTTTTGATAAATTTATAGTGAGTCATTAATCAGCTTTGCACGATATTTATCTCTTCCCTCTGAAGTAAGGGGCTTATTTGCAGAAAGAGATATATGTGCCGGCTCTGTTGTAACGATAAGCTCGTTTATTTTATCCTGAGTAATATCTTTTATTATTCCAAGGCAGATTCCAAGCTTTACTGTGGATAAAAGACTGCTGCATTCTCCGGAAGACAGTTTTTTTGCATATTTTAAAGTGCCATATGCACGCCAGATTTTATCTTCAAGCTCATCCTTGTTTGCTTCTAAGAATTTATCTCTCAGCTCGCGCTCTGTTTTTATAATCTGATGAGTGATGTTTTTAAGCTTTTCAATTATTTTTTCTTCGCTTGCGCCTAAGGTAATCTGGTTTGAAAGCTGATACATATCACCCTTTGAATCACTTCCTTCACCATAAACTCCTCGGAAGGTAAGGCCTAATTTACCTACCTCACCGATAAGCTGATTCATTTTTCCTGCCATTCTTATGGCGGGAAGATAAAGCATTACAGATGCTCTCATCCCTGTGCCGGTATTTGTGGCACATTTTGTTAAAAAGCCGTATTCTTCGTGATATGCATAGTTAATCTTTTTTGCAATAAGCCTGTCAAGCTCATCTGCTTTTTTATATGCATCTTCAAGTTGCAAGCCCGGCAGAATAACCTGAAGACGTATATGGTCTTCTTCGCCCATCATTATTGACACGGTAGAATTTTTATCAAGCATAACGCTTTTATTTTTGCCCTTTGTCATTTCAGGGCTTATCATATGCTCTTCCACTAAAGCTTTTACATTTATTTCAGGGGCGTTATCAAGATTTAAAAATTCAAAGTCATTTTCATTAAGTGCAAGGCGAACATTTGATGCTATTTGCAAAGCCTGCTCAGGGGTATACAAAGGAGCAAACGGAGTTTTATTTTCATTTCTTGCAAGGCGTATCCTTGTGCTTATGCAAACATCATCTTCTGCGCCTTTATTTTTAAACCAAAGCATATTATTTCGCCTCCTCGTTTAATTCTTTTATTTTATCTCTTAAGGTTGCCGCTTTTTCAAATTCCTGCTTTTCAATTGCGTCCTTAAGCTCAATATTAAGCTTTTCTATTTCTTTTTTAATTTTTACCTGCTCACTTGCGGCATCACTTATTTTCCCTTTATGAACTGTAGCCGGCTGAATAGAACTTAAAATCTGTTTTGTGTATGCGCCGAATGCATCATAACATTCTGAGCAACCGAACTTACCGGTCTTTAAAACCTGGGAGAGCTTATGTTTACATAAAGGGCATTCAATATCTTTTGTTGTGTGATTATAATAAACAGGTTTTAGTGTGAAAAAATCATCACTAAAAAAATCCGAAAATAAATCATAAATCATATTTATCACCTTTTCCTTTCGTCTATAGCATACTAATGAGTATGTTTTTAAAAACCCCTGCTCGGTAAGAATCTCTTACGGGGGCATTAAAGGGAATAACTCTGTCAGATATGGCGGCTAAAATAATTTTTTTCTCTCTTTGGGATATGATATTTTCCATTTCCATATTTGAAAGAATTGCTGAGGCTGAATTATACCCGATAGAATTACCTATGGCACCTACCACATGCATAATATAATTGCTTTTATCAACGCTTATTTTTTTTATTCTTATAAAACCGCCGCCGCCGCGCTGGCTTTCAACCATATATCCTCTCTGGTCAGTAAATCTTGTGGAAATAACATAGTTTATCTGTGACGGTGCACACGAAAAATGGTTTGCAAGCTCGTTACGCTTTAAGGTAATATCTTCTTCACTTTCAAGCATATCAAGCAAAAATTGTTCTATAATATCACTTACTTTCATTTTTTTCGTCTGCCTCCTTTCATATTGTTCTAACAAAGTTGAAATTTGACTTTGACTTTCTTTGACCTTTGTTGCAAGCATAGTATAGCACCCTTTTTTGCATTTGTCAATACCTTTTTTAAAAAAATTGACCTTCTTTGACCTTTGTATTTTTTTACTAATGAATATGTGTTAATATAAGAAAAAGTTGATAATCATGCAATTAAAATGTATTTTTATGCACAAAATATGCACATTTTAAAGAATTATTAAAAAAAGTATTGCAATTTATTGCATAATAATGTATAATAATTGCACTGGTCGACAATTTGAAAGGGCGAGAATTTAGAAAGCGTAGAGCGCGTGTGTTCGAATTCCTTTCGTCTATACCATAAAAAAGAAGGGCGATATATTATGCTTAACACAGCTATGGATTTGGATAAAAAATATTTTATGAATACTTTTGGCGACAGAATTCCTGTTTGCTTTGAAAAAGGCGAGGGAATAAAGCTTTATGCCACAAACGGAGATGTTTATACTGACTTTTTTGCAGGTATTGCAGTAAATGCATTGGGCCACAGTCATAAAAAATATGTTGAGGCATTAAAGATGCAGGCAGAAAAGCTTATTCATACATCTAATTTATATTATGTTAAGCCTCAGGGCTTTTTAGCAGAAAAAATCTGCAGACTTTCATGTGCTGAAAAGGTGTTTTTCTCAAACTCCGGTGCAGAAGCAAATGAAGGTGCAATAAAGCTTGCAAAAATATATTTTTATAAAAAAGGGATTGCTGAGAAAAGTGAAATAATTACACTTAACCATTCCTTTCATGGCAGAACTCTTGCAACTGTTGCGGCAACTGCTCAGGAAAAATATCAGGCTCCTTATAAGCCATTGACTCCTGGTTTTAAGCACGTTGAGATTAATGATTTTGAGGCGCTTGAAAATGCGATAAGCGAAAAGACTGCCGCAATAATGGTTGAGCTTGTGCAGGGCGAAAGCGGTGTGTATCCTTGTGATAAAGAATATATAAAAAAGGTAAGAAAGCTTTGTGATGAAAAGGAAATTCTTTTGATTGCAGACGAAGTGCAGACCGGTGTGGGCAGAACGGGCAAAATGTTTGCTTATGAGCATTTTGACATTACACCTGATATTTTTACTCTTGCAAAAGCACTTGGTGGCGGCGTGCCTATAGGTGCAGTGTGTGCAAAAGATTTTTGTGCAAAGGCTTTTGAGCCGGGAGACCATGGCTCTACATTTGGCGGAAATCCTTTCTGCTGTGCGGCGGCGAATGCAGTTTTGGATATTATGGCAGAAGAAAAGCTTGTTTTAAATGCCCGAAATGTTGGGGCATATTTTAAAGGTAAGCTTGAAGAATTAAAAGAAAAATATGCCTGTATAAAAGAAATCCGAGGGATTGGACTTATGTGCGGAGTGGAATTTGAGGAAGACCTTGCAAAACAGATAAATGCAAAGCTGTTTAAAAAAAAATATCTTTGCGGTGTATGTTATAATACCTTGCGTGTGTTGCCTCCGCTTATTGTCACACAACAAGATATAGACGGTTTTATAAAAGCGCTTGCAGATGCAATAGAAAGCATTTAAATATTGGTTTTTGAAAGGAATTTTACAATTATGAAAAAGGATTTTTTAACCATACACGATTTTACAAGTGAAGAAATTGAAAATATGCTAAAGCTTGGTCTTAAGCTAAAAGATGAAAATAAAAAAGGGATTGCACATCAGGTTTTAAAAGGTAAAACTCTTGGTATGATTTTTTCGAAATCCTCCACAAGAACAAGAGTCTCCTTTGAAGTGGGAATGACACAGCTTGGTGGATATCCTTTGTTTTTAAGCTCAAGCGATATTCAGCTTGGCAGGGGAGAGTCAATTTATGATACTGCAAACGTGCTTTCACGTTATCTTGACGCTATTATGATTCGTACTTATGACCACAAGGATGTAGAGCAGTTGGCAGAGTATGCATCAATTCCGATTATTAACGGACTTACAGACCTTTTGCACCCATGTCAGGTAATGGCAGATTTAATGACCGTCTACGAGCACAAAAGAAAGCTTGAAGGCTTGAAAATGGCATATCTTGGTGATGGCAACAACATGGCACATTCTTTGATGTATGGCGCAGCTAAGGTTGGTATTGATATTGCAGTTGCAACTCCTGAAAATTATATGTGTGATGCCCAGGTAACAGAAAATGCAAAAGCTGATGCTAAGGCAAGGGGATGCAGCGTTTTAATAACAAATGACCCGATTGAAGCAATGAAGGATGCAGACATCGTGGTAACAGATACATGGGTAAGCATGGGTCAGGAAGAAGAAAAAGCCGAAAGATTAAAGGTATTTACACCTTATCAGATTGATAAGAAGATGTTTTCTTATGCAAAGAACGATGCAATATTTATGCATTGTCTTCCTGCTTACAGGGGATATGAGGTTACAGAGGATATTATAGATGGGCCTAATTCTGTTATCTTTGATGAAGCTGAAAACAGACTTCATGCACAAAAAGCAGTTATGGCAACATTTATGGCAAAATAATCGGAGGATACAAAAATGGGTTTAGGTTTTGAAGTTCGAGTTGCCACTTATGATGATATTGAGGCAATTGCGAAAATAACATCGGAGGCATTTGTTAAGTATGCACAGCTTATCGGTATGCCTACAACTGCGGCACTTAATGAAACAGCTGAAGACATAAAAAATGATATTGATAGAAATATGATTTTAGTTGCATTTGTTGACGGGGTGCCCGTTGGAAGTGTAAGAGTAAAGATTAATATGGAAGAAAAAAGTGCGTATTTATACCGTTTCGGTGTAAGGCTTAATGTGCAGAATAATGGCATCGGAAAATCGCTTATGAATTTGGTGGATATAAAAATGAAAGAGCTTGGCATAAAAACCATATCTCTTCACACCGGTGCAAAGGTATCATCTCTTGTGCGTTTTTATTATGGCAGAGGATTTTATGTTGACTCTACCACAAAAGACAAAGGATATGTACGGGCATTTCTTGTAAAAGAGTATGAATATTAATAAAATTTCAAATCAAAAAATCGGGCGGCAGTCAAATTTAAGACTGCTGCCCTTTTATACTTATTAATACTATTTGCTTAATTTTTTAAGTATTTCAAAAAACTCGGGGAATGATATATTAACTGCATCGGGGTCATCAATTTCGCTTTCGCCATCTGCTGCCAGTGCCAAAACTGCCATGCTCATTGCAATTCTGTGGTCTGAATATGCACAAAATTTATTTCCTTTTGCTTTTTTGTTTCCTTCAATAATCATTCCGTCAGGCGTTGCGGTTATGTCAACCGATGCTTTTTTTAATTCACACACCATTGTGTCAATTCTGTTTGATTCTTTAACCTTAAGTTGCCCTGCATCCTTAATTGAGGTTGTTCCTTTTGCAAATGCAGCCGCCACCGCTAAAACGGGAAGTTCATCTATAAGGCGAGGTATAATTTCACCGCCAATTGTTGTACCATGTAAGTTTGACGAGCGAACTCTTATATCAGCCACCGGTTCACGACCGTAAAAATGAATATTTTGAATTGAAATGTTTGCACCCATATTTACAAGAGCATCTATTATGCCCGTTCTTGTGGTGTTTACTCCTACATTCTTAATTGTAATATCGGAGTTTTTTGTTATACATGCCGCTACCATAAAGAATGCGGCAGAAGAAATGTCACCGGGCACATCAATGTGCATGGCATTAAGATTTTCACAAGGGGATACTAATATATCGCCTCCCACCTGCTTTATTGGTGCTCCCATAGCTGACAGCATAAGCTCTGTATGGTTTCTGCAGGGCACAGACTCGTGAATGGTGCTGATATTATCAGCATACAAAGCCGCAAGCATAATTGCGCTTTTTAACTGTGCCGATGCAACCGGCAGAGTATAGTCAATAGCTTTAAGCTGAGCCGGTGTAATTGTTACGGGGCAGTATTCGCCATCAAAGGATGCGCCCATTTGTTCCAAAGGTTTTTTTACATGACCCATAGGGCGCTTTCTTATGGATGCATCCCCGTCAATTGTGCTTTTAAAGCTTTGAGCTGATAAAATGCCTGAAATAATACGGGTTGTTGTGCCGGAATTTCCAGTGTATAAAACCTCTGTCGGTGCTTTAAGTCCTCTTAGTCCAAGTCCTTTTATGCAAACGTCACTGCCGTTTATTACGGTTTTAACACCAAGCTTTTCAAAGCAGGATACAGTTGAAAGGCAGTCAGCGCCATTTAAAAAACCGCTGACTGTGGTTTTGCCGTTTGAGAGCGCACCAAGCATTACTGCTCTGTGGGATATGGATTTGTCACCAGGGACAGTTATAGTGCCCGAAAGTGATGATACGCTGCTTAATTTCATTTGTGAGTCAGGCCTTTCTTTTAAAAAATGTGTTTTATTTACAGAGAGTGTGTTATAAGTCGAGCTTTAAGTCGCCAAGCTTTATCCACTTAAGCTTTCTGAAAATCTCTGAAATTGCAAGTGTAATAACTGCAGGAAGGATAAAGCAGATAAGAGCGATTCCTATCCATTCAAAAGTGCTTGCACCATCAGAAAGCATACCTATAGGGCCTACAAGACCGCAAGTGCCCATACCTGATGCAACTGCAACGGGATTTGTAAGCTTAAACAGGCAGGTTGCCAAAGGACCTGTGATTGCGGCTGCAATAGTCGGCGGAAGCCATATAATGGGTTTTCGAGTTATATTTCCCATTTGAAGCATTGACGTGCCAAGACCTTGGGCAACAAGACCGCCAAAACCGTTTTCACGAAAACTCATAACGGCAAATCCAATCATCTGAGCACAGCAGCCTGCTGTAGCCGCCCCGCCTGCAAGTCCAACAAGACCAATGGATGCACATATAGCCGCAGAGCTTATGGGAAGTGTAAGTGCGATACCTATAAGAGCAGATACGATTATTCCCATAATAAACGGATGATATGTAGTAGTTTCCATAATGAAATTACCAAACCATGTGATTGCAGTAGAAATAGGACCGCCTACAAATAAAATAACCGCTGTTCCAACACCTATGGTTATTGTGGGAGTTACTATTATATCAAGCTTTGTTGTTTTGGAAAGAAACTTACCTGATTCGCAAGCAATAAGAGATGCTATGTATGCAACAAACGGGCCGCCTGCACCAACTGTTGTTGCGCCGTAACCTACAGCACAAAGACTCAAAAGTACAAGAGTCGGGGCCTGAAGTGAGTTACCTATAGCGATTGCCATTGCACAGCCCTGAGCGCCGTAACCAAATTCTTTCATTTTAAGGAAAAATTCAATGTGTGTGTAATCGTAAATGGTGCCGAATATTGTTGCAACAAGTAATGATGCAAACAAACCCATAGCCATTGCACCAAAAGCATCAACAAAGTATGCTTTTGCCGAAAGTTTTATGTTTTTGTTTTTTAAGTATGACATTTTTTATCCCCCTTTGTACTAAGACAAACTTTTATGTTAATAATTATACAACAATTATTTTTTGATTTCAATTAGCAAAGTGCGAAAAAATTTTGCATAATTAATCCATAATACTGTAAAAATATTCATCGGTAGGGAAATTGCATTCACTTATTGTCATTGTAAATTTTCTTGCAAGGCGAGAAAGCGCTTTTAAACCCTCCGACTCAATTGTAAAGCTGAAAATGTTTTTTGTATCATAGTTGGTTATGTATTTAATTGCTTTTATACAGCTTGCAGGGCAGGGAGCGTCATATTTTGCGCAGTTTGTGCAAAGCATACCGCCTCTTTCGGACGAAAACGATACGGTTTCGTTTTTGCCGCAACGCACACAGCTTTCAGTATCTATTTGATAGCCTATCATAGCAAGAAATTTAAATTCAAACACGGCCTTTATTAAAAATAGATTTCGCTCTTTCTTTGAAAGAATATAAAGGGTGTTTAAAATAAGGCTTAAAACATCTTCGGCTTTTTCTTCTTCAGGAATAAAAAATGCAGTAATTTCACATAGATATGAGGCAAGGGCAAGCTTTTGAATACTTTCCGATATGGAATAAAAGCTTGATAAAAGTTTTGCGCCACGCATTGTGTACATATTTTTTCCGGGGTAAAGGACATATTCACCGTAGCAGAAAAGAGAGGCAGCGCCCCGCTGGTGGCTTTTGATTTTTCTTGCCCCTTTTGAAATAACTGTAACGATTCCAAGTTCGTCAGTAAAGAGAGTCAGAATTTTATCTGCCTCTGAATAATTTGTTTGTTTTAAAACAAGACCCTTAACTGTAATAGTATCCAAATTTATCACCATGCTTTTAAATAAGCTGCAGCAAAATAAAAAATTTTGCTGCAGCTTATGATTATTTACTGTATTTTAAAAATACTGCTGCTACCATTTTTTGCAATGGTGTATGCAGTTTCCTTTTCGACAGCATCGGAAAAGGAAAGCTCCTCTTTTAACACGAGATAGTCATACACATTACCGCTTTTTAAAAACTTATTCCACATAAACTGCTCAAACATTTTTTAAAACCTCCGTAATTTAAAATTAACTTCATTGTTATGGTTTGTAAAAATGCTTTAGCTTATGCTGTAACAATTTTCTAATTGTTAACGTAGCCAAAATTTTTAAGAAGATAGTTATTATTTCTCCAGTCGGATTTTACTTTAACGAAAAGCTCAAGATAAACTTTTCTGCCAATCATTTTTTCAATATCCATTCTTGCCATTGAGCCAACGCGCTTTAAGACACTGCCACCTTTACCTATAACAATGCCTTTATGAGAAGCCTTTTCACAGTAAATGCTTGCAAGAATTTTGCATGTTCCGCCCCCGTCATTCATTTTTTCAATTTCAATTGCAATTCCGTGGGGAACTTCTTTATCCAAAAGCCATAATAGCTTTTCGCGGATTATTTCTGCGGCAATCTGCTTTTCAGGCTGGTCTGTAATCATATCATCGGGGAAAAATGCAGGACCGGGAAGCATAAAATGCTTTATTTCAGAAATAAGTATTTCAATGCCGTCATTTTTCATAGCACTGACAGGCACTATTGCCTCAAAATGATGAAGGCTTGAAAAATCTGCAATAATCGGAAGTATACTGTCTTTTCTTACTAAATCAACTTTGTTTATTACAAGAATTGTCGGCACACCTAAAAGACCTAAGTTTGCTGCAATTTCGCGCTCTGTTTCCGATGTGGGAAGTGTTGCATCCACAACAAATAAAACCACATCCATTTCTTTCATTGAGTCGTTTGCAACCTTAACCATAAACTCACTTAATTTTGTGCGCGGTTTATGTATTCCCGGAGTGTCGTTAAACACAATTTGACAGTCGTCTGTGTTAAGAATTGCAAGTATTTTATTTCGTGTTGTTTGGGGCTTGTCTGATATAATGGCGATTTTTTCTCCCACAATAGTATTTAAAAGGGTTGATTTTCCCACATTTGGTCTGCCTATTATTGATACAAAACCTGATTTGAATTCATTTTTCATAACATATTTTTACGATATATTTAAATATATCAGTATTTCCTCCTTGTTTTATTATCTTGTAAGTCCAATTTTTGAAAGTGCTGCTTCTTCCTTATGGCGCATTGTAAGTCTTGACTGTTCACTGTATTCATGGTCATAGCCTAAAAGATGCAATGTGGAATGTGCACATAAAAACCCGATTTCACGCTCAAGCGAGTGACCGTATTCTTCCGCCTGAGACTGCGCTCTTTCAAGGCTTATTACAATATCACCCAAAAGAAGTGTATCGTAAAGCTCATCATCGCCTGAAATTATATTGCCCTCATCGTCAAATTCCAGCATTGGAAAAGATAAAACATCTGTTGGTGTTGGCTTTGAGCGAAATTCTGTGTTCATTTCGCAAATTGCATCGTTATCTGTGATAAGCAAAGAGACTTCACACTCTTCTTTAAAATTTTCGTTTTCAAGAACAGCTTCAATAACTTTTTTTGCAAGCGCTTCATGCTCTTTTGTGAAATCAATTTTATTTTGCTCATTTTCAATATATAAATCCATAATTTAAACCCTCTTGTGCTTAAAAATTTCTTTTTTGCTGTGCTTCGCGGCGTCTTGTTTCTTCCACTTTCACTTCTCTTTCGCGGTCAGCGCGCTCGTAAGCTTTAATAATTTTTTGCACCAAAGGATGGCGCACGACATCTTTTTCCGTTAAATAGCAAAAGTCAAGCCCTTCAATATTTTTTAGTATTTTAGAGGCCTCCTTAAGGCCTGATTTTTTACCATCAGGCAAGTCAATCTGAGTAATATCGCCTGTAACAACTGCTTTTGAGCCAAATCCGATTCTTGTAAGAAACATTTTCATCTGTTCGGGTGTGGTGTTTTGTGCTTCGTCTAAAATAATAAATGCATCATCCAATGTACGGCCACGCATATATGCAAGGGGCGCAACCTCAATCATACCGCGGTCAACATATCTTGTGTAAGAATCTGCACCAAGCATATCATACATTGCATCGTACAGGGGCCTTAAATAAGGGTCAACCTTCATCTGTAAATCGCCAGGCAGAAAACCAAGCTTTTCGCCAGCCTCTACTGCAGGGCGTGTTAAAATGATACGGCTGACTTCTTTGTTGCGGAATGCCGTTACCGCACATGCAACTGCCAGATATGTTTTACCCGTACCTGCAGGGCCTATGCCGAAAGTAACGGTATTGTTTTTTATTTTTTCAATATAGCTTTTTTGACCTACGGTTTTATTTTTTATGGGCTTACCTTTTGCGCTGATACATACCACATCTGCACCAAGGCCTGAAAGAGAGCCTTCGAGCCCGTCTTGAACCATAGAAATTGTGTAGGTTATATTCTGCTCGTTTAGAGTATCGCCTTTATCAAGTAATGCACAAAGGCGCAAAATAACCTTAAATGCATTTTCGCAGTTTTCGTCGCTTCCAAGAATTTTAAGCTCGCTTCCGCGGTTTAAAATCTGCACGTCAAGATTTTTTTCTATGATTCGTATATTGCAGTCAAAACTTCCAAAAAGTGAGCTGATGTCAACTCCTGAGTCTAAGGTAAAAATTTTTTCGTTCAAAATGTTCCACATCCGTTCTTTTTATCAAAGATAAACCAAGGCATAAATTATAATACAAAATTTGTTGTTAAGCCTAAATTATACCAAGTATATTATATAATATTTTTTTAAAAGTATCAACACTTTTTTTAAAATTTAAGGTGCATTTTCGCTTAAAAGCGGATTTTTGATTTCTACACTTATGCCTATCTGTTCTTTGTATTCACAAATAAGCATTATATTGTATGAGCCGTCGGGATTTTTGTTAAAATCCGTTTTTTGCCCCAAAAGCTCTGCGCTTTCTGAAAGCTCAGATTTAATCTTTTCTAAAAGCTGTTCTTTTGCATAATTTAAAAGCTCGGCTTCGTTTAAAGCCTGCTTTTTATTTTCGGTTTTTGTATAAGTGGTATGATTTAAGATTATTCCTGTAGGCTTTTTAAAAATGTAAAGCTCTTTTGAGGAGGTTTGGGTATTATATGTATCATAGGGCGGCTTTGATGAAAAAAACAAATTTATATCAAAGCCAAATATATTAATGCTGTATCGGGTCTTTTTTTCATCAGTTTCTTTTAAAACATCAATTACTGGATAAAATGTGTCCGATGGGGTATACCATGTTCTTGCCCATACCTGCCCTGATGCCTTTGTGTATCTGTGGGGTATCATTTCGCTTGTAATTACACCTGAGATAAGAGTCTGTCCCTGCACAACAGAGTCGCCTGTCTTTACTTTGACGCTTCCGCCGGTGGCATTGTATGAAAAAATCACGCCGTCTTTTGTGGCAATTATGTCGCATGGGGTGCTTTGTTCTTCTATTTGAGGGGCAGGAGTTCTTTGAGACACATTCACTATAGCCTTACTTCCCTTTATATCAACCCATAGCCATGACAGGTCTTTTTGTTTAAGTAAAACGCTGTTTTTAACCTTGCTCTGGTCAATACGGGATTTTAATGCCCCGGGGAAAACACCTGCTTCTTTAAGGGACTGTGTAAGGCTTTGCTCTGATGTATATGTAAGCCCGTGAATTTCGATATGCCATATAAAGCGGGTAGATATAAAAATAAATAACATAAAAAAGACAAGACCTATAAAGAAAAACTTTCGCTTTCTGTGCTTTTTTAAATACGTAAAAAGGCCGTGTTTTTCTGTTATTTTGACTTTGGTTTTTGATTTTCTGGCAATGGGGCGCACTTTTAAAAAGTCTCTAACCGCTATATTTATGGTGGTTGTGTGCTCATCTGTTTTTCTTATGTTCCATATAACAAGACCGCGGGCGATACATATATTTATAAACCTTTCAGTAAAATTTCCCGTAAGAGAAACGCTAACATATCCTGAAAAGAAACGGAAAAGATTTAATATCATAAAAACACCTTTCTTTTTTAATTTGCAAATTCAACTGAGCATATCCTGCCGCTTATTGTAACATCATCGGCGGTAATCTGGGTGATTTCAAGACCCGCACCTGTTATTTTAACCGGAATTCTGTTTGTATTTAAGCGGACTTCTTTGTCGTTATAATTAACAATTCCCTTGTAATTTTCTATGTAAACCTCTTCGTTTGAAATCATAACTATACGGGGAAGATTAAAAACAAGCTCTTTTGGTAAATCAATAGCAGTAGTAACCTTGCGCAAAAAATTAGGTTTTTTTTTAGACATTAAACGTCACCTCACGTTATATTATTATACTGAAATGCTTTTAAATATTCTTAATATAATGCCCATTAAAAAGGAGAAAAATTGTGAAAAAATTTATTTTATCTTTTGTTTTTGCAGGTATTGTGGTGTATATGATAGTTTTTCCGGAAAGTTCATATAATGCCGCAAGCGAAGCTGTGGCTCTTTGTATAAACACAATTTTACCCACTCTTTTTGTGTTTATGGTGTGCTCTGATTTTTTTGTTTCAGCAGGCGTCGGAAAAATTATAAAAAAGCCGTTTTCACGTTTTATGATGCCTCTTTTTTCTATAGGCGGTGCAGGTGCGCTTGCATTGGCATTAGGTCTTGTAAGCGGATATCCCGTCGGGGCAAAATGCGTATACAATCTTTATAAAAATCGCGATATAAGCAAAAATGAAGCGGAGCGGCTTTTAGGTTTTTGCAATAACTGTTCGCCCGGCTTTATTATAGGCTCTGTTGGCACAGCTATGCTTGTAAGCAAAGATTTTGGCTATATTCTTTGCGGTGTGCATATTATGTCTGCAATTATATGCGGAATGGTGCTTCGGCTTTTCAGAAAAGAAAAAACTCAAGAAATAATAAATGAAAGTGCACAGAGCAGCGTGAGTATAAATCTTGTAAAGGCAGTAACCGACAGTGTAAAAAACAGTATTTTTTCGATTTTGACGGTTTGTGCATATACTATTTTATTTTCGCAGATAATATCTATGGTGTATTTTATTTTCGGGAAGAATTTTATAACTTATTTGCTTGGAGGAGTAATAGAAATAACAAATTCTGTAGGAAAAATGGCACTTTCAGGGGAAAGTATAAAAATGATTTTACCATGGATATCATTTATGCTGGGCTTTGGGGGAATGTGTGTCCATTTGCAAACGGTGGCGATTATAAAAAACACCGACCTTAATTTAAAAATTTACATAATAGGAAAAATATTTCACGGTCTTGTTTCATTTGTTATAACATTTGCATTGACAAGACTTATTATGTGATGATATACTGTAATTGAAATGATAGGCGAAAAAGAAAGGAATGAAAAGGCATGAAAAAATTTAAAAATGCAATATGTATTTTTTTAATATTTACTTTTGTTTTTACGCTGTCAGCGTGCAGAAAAGACGGACCGTATGTAAAACCTACCGGTACTCCGTCAGTAAATGCAGGGCCTATGCCTGAAAGTAATGCAGGCGAAAATGAAGCTTATTTATATGTTGGACGTGGCGAAGATTATAAAAGCTATAAAATAAATTATGAAGGTGAGCTAAATGGCAATATGCTAATTGAAAAATTAGCAGAGCTTACCGGATGGGATTTGACTTTAACAAAGCCCGTTATTTCAGGTGAATCGAAGATGAGCATAGATTTTTCAAAAAACAGCAGCGTTTCCACTGGAAGAGTCAAAACAGAAAGAGAAGCCTTTGAAATTGATTCAAAGAAAGATTTGGTATACACGATTTTAGATAGTGTGGCTTATACGTTAAAAAGAAATTTTGCGACTGAAGTAAGTCCTGAAACAGCATTTGAGATAATCTACAGTTGTGAGGGAGTGGACATTGAAGCGGGCGGAAGAAAAGTGAATATGAAAAATAAATATGAGCCTGACTTAGTTTTGGAATATCCTCAGGAAAGACATATGGAATTTTTAAGAAATAGACTTTCCAATTATTTTGACACACCTACTACTGAATATGTTAAATACGGAGAAAAATTTGACGAGGGAGAAAGGCTGTTTATTTACCGTGCAACAGATAAAAACACGGGCAGAGTGCTTGGCATGCTTCGTTTTCCGTCAGATTTAAGTGAGCTTGAGATACAGGAAGATGACGGCGATTTTGAAACCATCTGGAAAAAAGAAATGTTTGGTGATTAAAATTATATAAGCCTGCAGTTTTTTGGACTGCAGGCTTATTATTTTTTGCGTTTTATCGGCGGAAAAGTTTTGCCCGAGATTGTATTTATATAAAAATGCATCATTAAGGATTTAATTTAATAATTATTTTAAAACTCTTCCGATGGTAAGAACTTTAACACCTTTAACGTTGCAGGGGGCTTTTTTTGCGGTTTTATATCGTTTATATCAAAGGTATAGGTGTCTTTTCCTTTTTTAGCAGTTAATATATTGCCGTCTCTTGTGATACTATCGTATATTAAGTGAAGCACACATTTGTTTTTATTATTTATAACTCCGAATCCCGAGTCCTGCTTTACAAGGAACAGATTATCTGATAAATATGTAATATTGCTGTAGATAAAAGGTATATGCACAGCCTCGTTTTTATCTATCACACCAAAGAGTTCATAGGAATGTTTATTTGTCTTACTACATATAAGATATCCGTCACAAAACTGAGAAAGAGAAGAATAATTTGGAGATATAACAACCTGACCTTTTGTGTTTATGTATCCAAATTTTTCATTATGGCTGATTGTTGCAAGCTCTCCGACAAAGTCAGATGCCCAGTCAAAAACCGGAGGAAGAAGAAAATCGCCGTTTGTATTTATAAAGGTGTATTTTCCTTTGATTTTTACGGGGCAGAGTCCTGAAGAAAATGAACCGGTTTTTTCATAAATAAGCGAAGTAAGTTTCTTTCCGTTAGAGTTTATAAAACCGTATTTGTTGTTTTTTGATATGCGCGCGATACCCTCTGAAAATGAGGTTGCACTGTCGTATAAAAAATCAATCACGGTTTTTCCGTTTGTGTCAATAAAGCCGTATTTATTATCTTTGCAGACGGCGGCTTTGCCTTCTTTAAAGCTTGAAGCATCGTCATAAATTGCGGGAATTATAACAAATCCTTTTGTGTTTATAAAGCCGTATTTATTTCCAATGCGTACCAATGCACGGCCGTTTTTAAAGCCTTCAATATATTTATATATGGAGGTTTTTGAATTAAAAACCGAAAATCCTGCCTCGTTTATAAAATATGCTTTTCGGTTTCTCATAACAAGGGCAAAACCTTCGGAAAATTCTTCGGCATAGTCATAAATATAATCAATTTTCAATTTTCCGTTATCATCGGTATATCCATATTTTGCTGAGCCGTAATCTGATACGACTTTATATGTGAGGTGCAGTTTAGATGAATTATCAGCAAAAACGGAGAAAGAAAAAGAATTAGAAATGAAAAGAAGTATAAATAAAACTTTTTTAATCATTTTACACAAACCTCCTCACATAGGCGAAAGGATTTTGAACACACGCTCTACGCTTGCTAAATTCTCGCCTTTTTAATCCATATGGTTCGTATAACTTCTGTCAGGCTAAGATTTTACATAATTATTATATAACAAATTGTTCTTGCCGTCAAGAATTTTAAGACAGAAAGGTTTTTGTCATAAAATGTTGACAAACAGAGTGTATAAATGATATTATAAATCTTAGGCATAGCCTGACAGAAGTTATCCTGCTTTGATTTTAAAGTGAATTTGTGTGACTTTTGCAGGTCGCATGGAGTGAAAGGATGAGAGTTGATGCTGGCAGGTGAAATGAGGTACGATATTGCTCAAACGGCTAAAAAACTAAGGGAAGACAATGGATATACTCCGCTTAATGTGGCAAATCATCTTGGAATAAGCGAAAAAGAGTATTTAGATTTTGAAGAATGCAGGTCTTCGCCTGAGGATGATTATTATATTATTTCAGGGCTTGCTTTTATGTATGGAGTAACATGGGAAAATTTCTTCCGCATTGTCAGGGGCGAAAGCATAATAGAAGATATTATAGGAGAGTTTGCAGGATTTTCACCCGAATTGCAGGCAGAATTTATCAGTATTATTGAGCAACTGGGTTATGTAAGTAAAAAAGAATTTGAAAAGCTCGAAAGAGAACGTGGTGGATTTAAGTTTGCCTATATTGATTATGACGGAGTCAAGCGGTATGCCGCATTGTGTAAAAATGACGAAAAGGCAGGGGCGTATCTGGTTATTTTGGGAAATGAAGTTTATATTGCAAGGCTTGCAATATATGACAATGCAAAATGCTTTAAAATTAAAGACCGTATGTATCCTTTAAATGTTAGCACCATAAAAGTTTTCGGAAAGATATATTCAGGAATAGAATAAGGAGAGTGATAATAGTGAAAAAGATTATGGCATTTATTTTATCAATGGTAATGATTTTCACTGTTTCGGGGTGCAAAAATATTATTAAAGAGGATAAAATAACAGACCTGAATTTTCAGCGGATTGAAGATAAAGGCGTAATGAAAGTGGGTATTGTGGCATCAAAAGAGTCTCCTATGGCATTTGTTAACGAAAATTACAACATAGTAGGATTTGATATGGATTTAGCAAAAAAAATTGGTGAATATATAAATAAAGAAAGCCTTGAAGAAAAGGAAATAAAGGTTCAGTTTGAAGCAATTAAAAGCACTGACAGAAAGACTGCAGTTGAAACAGGAGCGGTTGACATTTTAGTTGACAGATGTGTATATGCAGAAAATGAAAGCTTTTTATATTCAGACGGATATATCAAAAGCTGCATGGTGGCGGTAGCCGATAAAAAGTATAAGAGCATGGGCGAACTTAAAAACTTAAAGGTGGCGGCAATGGGCGGCGAAAGTGTTGTAAACAAGATTAAAGATGCCGGCGTTGAGAATATTTCGTCTTACAACGATATAAACGAAATGTTTAAAATGATTGAAGAAAAGAGAGCAGATGTTTTTATAATGAGCGATTTGGCGTATTTGTACTATATAAATTCGATTTACGGCAAAGAGTCTGACAAGGCAAAAGAAATTTTTGTAAGCGATATCGGATTTGAAGCTGAGATTTATGCAGTAGCGGCAAAGAAGGATGCAAAAAGTGTTATTGCAAAAGTTAATCAAGCACTTAAGGATTTAAGAGAAAATCAAGGACTTAATGAGCTTTCAGATAAATGGTTTGGCACGCTTGAGTGCCTTAATTTGCAGGAAAATTAAAAAATAAGGGGAGAGATTGATTTGGAAAGAAGAGATAAAAGCAATTATTATCTTGACATTGCTCAGGCTGTGGCAGAAAGGGGAACTTGCCTGAGAAGAAAATTCGGAAGTATTATAGTTAAAAATGATGAAATAATTTCAACCGGGTATGCAGGTGCACCCCGCGGAAGAAAAAACTGCAACGATTTAAAAAGCTGCTTAAGAGAAAAGCTTAATATTCCAAGAGGAGAAAGATATGAGCTTTGCCGCAGTGTTCATGCCGAGGCAAATGCAATTATAAGCGCACAAAGAAGTGAAATGATAGGTGCAACCCTTTATATGGTTTGTATTCATCCCAAGACAGGTGAGCTTATGAGCGGAACAAATTCTTGCGCAATGTGTAAAAGGCTTATAATAAATGCAGGAATTGCAAAGGTTGTTGTAAGAGATACAAAAGATTCTTTCAGGGTAATAAATGTGGAAGAGTGGATTTTAAATGATGACTCATTGGAGGGAACATTAGGTTATTGATTAAAGTGGCGGGTTTAAAATTATTTGAAAGCCAAGGGAATGTTAAAAAATAACGCAGATATTTTTAATCTCTGCGTTATTTTTATTTGCATATCAGCTTTTGAGCAATATCTTCATCCGGATTCACATAAAGTGTGCGGTAATTATCATATATAACCATACCCGGCTTTGCCCCGTTTGGCTTTTTTACGTTTTTAATCAAAGTATAGTCGACAGGTACATTGGATGAGTCCTTTGCGGATGAATAAGTAGCAGCTAGTGTCGCCGCTTCAAAAATTGTTTGCTCGCTTACGTTTTTATCAATGCCAAATTTTATAATTGTGTGTGACCCTGCAAAGTTTTTGGTATGAAACCATAAATCGGATGTGTTTGCAGTTTTAAGGGTAAGAAAATCGTTTTGAATATTGTTTTTTCCCACATATATGTCAAATCCGTCACTGCTTATAAAATGAAGGGGTTTTGACTTTGATTCCTGATTTTTTTTTCTGCCATCGCCCCTTTTTGGAATATATCCGCCGTCTGAAAGCTCATCACGCAGTGCGTTTAAGTCGCTTTCGTTTTCAACCAAAGAAAGATTTGATAAAACACTTTTTAAATATTCAAGCTCATTTTCGGCAAAATCAAGCTGTTTTTTCGCTTCTGTTGCCGCTACCTTTGCTTTTGTGTATTTTTTGTAGTATTTTTGTGCGTTTGCCTGGGGTGAAATTGAATTGTCAAGGGGAATCCTTACGAGTTGCATATCTTCTGAGTAAAAATTTTCAACCTCTGTATATTTTGCGTCAGCAAGAATGTTGTAAAGATTTGCATTTATTAAATCACCGTACATTTTATAGCGGTCACGGTCTTTTGCATCCTCGAGGGTTTTTTTCAAAAGATTAATCTTTTTTGCGCATCTTTCAATATTGTTTGTAACAATTTTTATAAGGCTTGCACTTTTTTGCTTTTTTCTTTCCTCGCTGTCACGGGTATAATAAAATTTTTCTATTGTGTCTAAAATATTTTCGAATTTTTCAATCGTTGCCGTATCGCCGTACTGATTTATATAAAGTGCGGAAAAGTCAATAAGTTTTGTGCCGGTTGACACGATGCATGGTGAAAAGTCGTTATTCTTAATTTTTAAAAAATATTCATTTAATTTATTGGCAAGCTTTTCTTTGTCGGAAACCGACATTTCTCTAAGAGTTATATCGCAGCCTCCAATGGCTAAAATGCTTATTTCTCTTGCATTTATTGCAGAAAATCCATCAAAATATGTCATAATAAATTTTGATGCGGGAATTTCATTTGAGCATGAAATAACAATGTTTTTAACTTTATCTTCAGTTGCCGTAATAGGATTTAATTTATACTGGGGCGGCAGCGGAGTGTATACAAGACCCGGTAAAATCTGTCTCACAGAGCTTGTTAAAAGGTCAATATGCTTTATACTGTCAGCTATTTTATAATCGCAGTCAGTCAAAATAATATTTGAATGTCTGCCCATTATTTCACATATAAGATGCTTTTGTGTTAAATCACCCATTTCGGTATAACATTCGATTGTAATATCCACAATGCGTTCAAACTGATGCTGATTTATGCTTACTATTTTTCCACCGGCAAGGTGTTTTCGAAGCAGCATACAGAAATTGGGTGCAACCATCGGATTTGTTTTCGGAGTATTTAAAAAATGAAGTCTTGCATTTGACGGGCTTGCAGAAATCAAAAGTTTTGAATTGCCGTTTCTGCTTCTTAAATATATTGTTATTTCATCCTTTTCGGGCTGATGAATTTTATCAATTTTTGAATTTACTATTGTATCATTTAAGTGCGTACAAATCGCACGCACTGCAATAGCATCAAGCGCCATAATTATCACATCCTATGTAATTTATAATATCACGAAATAGAGCAAAGGTCAATGGTTTTTATATCCGTATTGATGTAAACCTGCATATATCATTTTATGGGAAAATAGTTATTGTTGACTTTTTATCCGTTATATAGTAGAATCAAAATGTAAATATAGCCTGTCAGGCTATACTAATCCGCCTTAAAAGGCACAATTTTGAGAAATGCTGCATAAAAAATTTCTTTTTTCTTTATACGCAGAGAAATTATTGTCGGCTGTATGCGTTTGGGTACAGCAAGGCTCGCACGCTTTTTTTAAACAACAAGTTCAAATGGTGGAAATTTGCAGTATTTATAAAGAAGAATTGGATATTTGTTTTTAAAATACTATGTCAAATATGAGCTGGTGCATAACTGAGGCTGGAATAATAGCAACTTTAAAGGAGAGTAATTAAAATGGATTTTTCAGCATTAAAAGACTATATGGACAGACTTACCGCATGGCGTATGCCCGGTAACAGCATAAGAGTGTGTCTTGATGGTGAAGAGGTTTTTTCTTATTGTTCAGGATATGCAGATATTGAATCAAAAACACCTATGATACCGGGAAAAATGTTTAATATATATTCATGCTCAAAAGTAGCAACAGTTACTGCCGCATTACAACTTTATGAAAAGGGATATTTTCTTTTGGATGACCCGATTTATGATTTTATGCCTGAATTCAGACATATGAAGGTTAAAAATGAAGACGGAACAATTATAGAGGCAAAAAATCCCATAACAATGCGTCATTTGTTTACTATGACTTCAGGCTTTACATACGCAAAGCCTGAAGAAATCTACGGTAAAGCACGCGAACTTTCCGGCGGCAAAATGGATAATATTACTGTTGCAAAATGTGTAGCGGAAGACTGCCTTGCGTTTGAGCCGGGTGAAAAATGGAATTACAGCATTAGCCATGATGTGCTTGCTACGATGGTAGAGGTTATTTCAGGAATGAAATTTCGTGATTATATGAAGAAAAATATTTTCGAGCCTCTTGAAATGGAGGATACTTGCTATCATAGTGAAAATGTTCAGGATAAAATGGCATCACAGTACAAATTTGTTGTGGATGATACAGATGATATTGTGGAGCTTCAGAAAGGAAAAAGTGAAAGAAACGGTAAGCTTGTTAATGTCGGAAAACTTATGACAATGATGGATTACGGTACAGAAAATGATATTGGAGGTGCTGGAATCACAACCAGTATAGAAGATTATTCAAAATTTGTTACAGCGCTTTCGCTCGGTGGAACAAGCAAAAAAGGCGAAAAGATTTTGTCAAAGGGTACAATTGATTTGCTTAAAACAAATCAGCTTACAGAAGAGCAACTTAAAACATTTTCATGGAAGCAGCTCAAAGGTTATGGCTACGGGCTTGGGGTAAGAACATTAATTGACAAAGCTGCAAGCGGCACAACAGGTAATCTTGGCGAATTTGGATGGGGCGGTGCAGCGGGGGCGACTGTTTTAGTAGATACTGATATTAAATTGTCGGTATTTTATGCACATCATATGCTTAATCCTCATGAAGAATACTATCAGCCCAGACTAAGAAATGTTGTTTATAGCTGTATAAACAAATAAGAGGAAAAACAAATTAAGTTTTAGCGCAAGCTTGTATATAAGGTCAAAAAGAAATGATTAATTAAAGAATACTAAAAAGGCTATAAATCTTTGAATTAAAGATTTATAGCCTTTTTAGTTTGCAACTTATTTAATTACAGGCTGTGATGATACCGGAATAATCTGAACATAAATATTACCTGGGTTAAAGGTAATCGGCTTGCCGAATGATGTGTAATACTCAGTTCTTGCTCCCCGTGAAGGCTTATTCCACATCATAGAAATTACCTTGCCGTCTGTAATATACCAGCCTTCTCCCGTACCGACTGTGTTTAACTCCTGCCTGCCCGCGTTGTCAAGATTATAATTTTTAACCTTATATATCAAAATGTTTTTTGCAGTAAGCTGAGCATCGTCGGTTGCTGACATATGAGGTTCGCCATTTATAAATCTGTTATAAAGCTTTTTGTCAGTATCGTATTCGTAGCTTACAGAATAACTGTTAAAATAGGGAACAGTTATTTTTTGAGCTACGGCATCTGAAGCTAAATCAGTATCCTTTGAATAATAGGGGAACGCGGTAGCGTATTCAGTAGTTGTATTATAAATGCCCTCTACTGATTCAATCGCCCCGGGAAGTGATGCATAAAGGTTATGGGGCGCTTTTCTTTGAGTGTCGCGGTAGAAATTTTTCCCGTTGTTTGAAACCAGTTCGTTTAAATTGTGTATATATAAATTTTTTAAGTCCTGCTGAGCTTTGGGGCTGTAGCCGCAGTGAAGATAAATGGGGTCGTGCTCTAGAGCATAGTCTAAAAAATAGTGGCGTGATGAACGCACGGGGCCAACCTTTGTGGCGGTACAGTCTTTAAATATTGCCATAAGCCTTGTGGATGCTCCCTCAACCACCATTTCATAAACGGCAAAGGCGTTTTCAAGCCCTGACTGGGGACGTGCCTTTTTGTCGTTATCTATCATAACTGCCATACAACGGGTATTGGAATTGGTCATAGCGGTGTAGAAAACATCATCTTCAATTTCAGCTATGGGAGTAGCAGAGGGAACGGGTGTGGGAACAGGAGTTAAATCAGGTTTTTCTTTTTCGTCGCAACCTGAAAAACATACTATCAATAAAATAATAGAAAGTATAAGTGATAAATTCTTTTTTAAATTCATGATATAAACAACTCCTCTTTGTTTAGTATGTTATTATAAATATCAGGAAAGCAAAACCAAGAGCATACTAACGAAGGGCATATCGTATTGTTCATGGTTTGTGCTTTAAATTATTAGTTCCTGCGCTACATATCTGCCTGTTTTTCAACTATGGCTTTGTCATCAGTCATTAACTAAATTCTAACATATTGCCAAAAGAATGTCAACAAGGTATTATAATAAAAAGCATTAAAAATGGCTGAAAATAAGGGTTTGACATAAGATACAATTATTGATATAATAACTCGGTGAGAGTTGATAAAAATGAGCGTAATATTTTTAATAGCGTTGATGTTTTCTATATCAGGGGCATTTGGCTATATATTTGGTTGACATTGATAATTTTTTTCGCCTGTTATTTATAAAAGAGTATACAAATAATTCGGCAGGGAAATTTTTGGGGTAGTTAAGAAATGAATTACAAAAGAGTTATAGATAAATTAGGTTTATTTATAAATAATCTTATATGGCATGCAGGTGATATTCTTTTTCCAAGAAAGTGTATATTTTGCGGAAAAGTGATAGAAGAGAGAAAAGATATTTTTGCTTGTGGCAAATGTGAAAAAGACCTTGCGCCTGACAAAGATGGCATATGCTACGAGGCAAGAGGTAAAAATGCCGAATATATCATATCACCTTTTATCTATGAAGACAGTGTTCGCAAGGCAATTATAAGCTTTAAATTCAGCGATAAAGAATTTTACGGCAAAACCCTTGCACATTTTATGAATAAGGCTATGGAAAATGTATATGAGTATGAAAACTTCGACTATATTATTCCTGTGCCTATGTATAAAACCAACCTGAAAAAACGCGGATACAATCAGGCAGGGGTTTTGGCAGAAAACATAGAGGTAAAAGGCGCAGAATATGATGCTGATAATCTTATAAGAATAAAAGACAACGGCGCACAAAGTATGAGAAATGCAATTGAAAGAGCTGATGCATTAAAGGAGTGTTTTGCTTGTGTATATGGCGTTGAAGATAAAAATATTTTGCTTGTTGATGATATCTGTACAACGGGAGTTACGATTAACCGCTGTGCTTTAGAACTTAAAAAGATGGGTGCGTCACGTGTAGTAGGTCTTACATGTGCAAAAAGAAATACAGAAAGTGGAGCGTATAAAAAATGGAATTATATTTTGCCCCGTTAGAGGGGATTACAACGTATACATACAGAAATCTGCATGCTAAGTTTTTCGGCGGATGCGACAGATACTATACGCCGTTTATAAATCCCAGTGAAAATGAAAAAATAAGCATAAAGAATTTAAGGGATATTCTGCCTGAAAACAACATGGTAAAAAAATTGTGTATTCAGGTGCTTACGGGAAATGCAGAATCTTTTAAAAAATTCAGCATAAAGGTTTGTGAGCTTGGTTATGATGAGGTAAATATAAACATAGGCTGTCCATCGGGAACTGTGGTGCACAAGGGCAGGGGAGCAGGACTTTTAAAGGACATTTCGTTTATGGATAAGTTTCTTTCGGATGTGTTTGGGAATGCAAATTTAAAAGTGTCGGTTAAAACAAGAACCGGATATTTTTCATCTGATGAAGCAGGTGAAATCATTGAGGTTTACAATAAATATCCCATATCGCTTTTGACTGTTCATCCAAGGGCAAGAGATGAGTTTTATAACGGAAGTCCCAATATGCGGGTGTTTTCAAAAATGTGCAGGATGTCAGTAAATCCTGTTTGTTATAACGGCGATGTTAACACAAAAGAAGATTTTAAAAAAATTGCCGACGAATACAAGGAAATAACAGGTGTTATGGTTGGAAGAGGAGCCATATCAAACCCTGCGCTTTTCAGGGAAATCAAAGGCGGAAAAAGGCTGACGTCACAAGAACTTGAAGAATTTTCTCATTTGCTTATTGACGATTACTTAAAAGTTTTGCAGTCTGATTTATTCACTCTTCAAAAGCTTAAGGAAATATGGATGTATATTATCTGGCAGTTCCCGAAAGAAAAAAAGCTTTTAAAGGAAATAAAAAAATCAGGCAGGCTTTGCGATTTTACAAATGCAATAAAAGCCTTGCCTGAGTTAGAATAACTATGTATTAAAAAAATTATTCTTGTTTTTCGGTTTCTGCTTCGGGGGTTTCAAACACTATTCCCCGTGGCTCGACTGTGGTTGAGAAAACAATCTGAGTCTGAGTTATGCCAAACTGCTGAAGCTTCCCTATAAAAGTATCAAGCTCCTGGGTGCTTGAAAAAGACACTTTTATAAGCATCGAAAACTGGCCTGTTACGCAGTTACATTCCATTACATTAGGACATGATGTTATAAAAGGGTAAAAAACAGGTTTTTGAGCCGGGGGGACTTCAAGATTTATAAATGCAGTTATGTGATAGCCTAATTTCTGGCGGTCAATGTTTGCGTTGTAGCTTTTTATATACCCTTCATTTTCAAGTTTTTCTATTCTTGCACTTACTGCAGGAGATGATAAAAATACCTCGCTTGCAATCTGTTTTAGGGGGGTGCGGGCGTTATCCTGTAGTATTTTTAGAATTTTAAAATCTATTTTATCCATATAAATCTCCATTCTGCTCTCGTGCCTAGCAATTAAAAAATACTCTTAATTTAGTATAACACAAAAATTGAAAAAATCAATACAGAAAAAATTTGTTTGTTGTAATTATAATTTAGTGCTATTCTCCAAATGAGATTTTTTGTATTCACGTGGAGTTGCGCCAATGTGTTTTTTAAATATTCTTGAAAAATAATTTGAGTCATAAAAGCCTACTGCAAGGGCGATGTCAGTTATACTTTGACGGGTGTTTTTTAAAAGTGTGCAAGCCTTTTCAATGCGGAATTTATTTATATATTCCACAGGTGTCATGCCGGTATGCTGTTTGAAAAATGAGCAGAAATAATGCTCGCTTAAATAAAACCGGTTTGCGAGAGTGGAGGTTGTCAACTTTTCGTGACAGTTGGAGGCAATATATGTTAAAATATCGTCCATTATATTTTCTTTACTGTTTTGAATTGCCTCATAGCTTTTTTTGACACTGTCTGCATTGTAATTTCGTAAAAGATAACTCATAAGATGATACACAAGACTCTTGATTTCCATATCAAAGCCTGGTTTGCGAAATTTTGATTCCTGTCTTATGGAATAAAAACTTTTTTTTATTGCTTCGTCCCGTTTTATATAACGGGCAAATTTTGAATTGTCAAAATACACATCAGTAAAAAATGACGGACTAATGCGCATACAGTAAAAAAAACCGGAATATGTTGCGTGATATTCGTTAGCATTTATGATTATAAGGTCGTGTTTATTCATAAGATATTCTCTTGTGTCGTAAAACACAGAACCTTTTTTTATGCAGTATAAAAGTTCAATATGTTCATGCCAATGAAGAAAATAATTTCCTTTAATAAAAGAAAATTTTATGGGGAAGTTTTTTTCAAGGGGTGCAACTTTTTCGTAAAGATTTAGATCGTTCATAAATATCACCTTATGCTATTTTGTAAGATTAAAGTAAAATTGTGCTAAAATATCTTAAAAAAATTATAGAATTACTATTAATTTAATTATATAATAAAAATGTGGAAAAAGCAATAATTAAAAAGTGAACAGGCCCATTGAAAGTGGACGACAGAAAAAACTTCCATGGCAGAAGTGAAATCTGGAGATTAAAGAAGAGAATGGGTTAAGTTATAAAAGTAGGTGAGTTTAGTGATTGATGTAAAATTAGGTATTCAGATTCATTCTGTTCGTGAGGATTTTGAAAAAGACCCCGAAGGTACACTTAAAAAAATAAAGAAAATGGGTTTTGACGGAGTTGAACTTACAACAGCGGCGATTACAAGTGCAGGATGGGAATTTGACTCTGAAGGAGCTGAAAAATGCAGAAATGCGTTTGAGAAGGCTGGGCTTGAGTGTTATGGGTTGTCTACCTGGTATATAAATTTCTTGCCTGAAAACATTGAAAAAATGATAAACTTTAACAAAGCTATAAACAGCAAAACCTATACAATAAGCTATATGCCTGAAGAATATATTTCTGATATGAACAGTATAGATAATTTGACAGAGCAACTGTGCGATTTAACAAAAATGCTTGCAAACGAAGGCATTGTAACGGGATTTCACAATCATCAGCCGGATTTTTTCAGGTTGGCAAACGGAAAAACATTTTATGAACATGTGATTGACAACACGCCCGAGGAATTTATTATGCTTCTGGACATAGGCAATGCTAAAGCTTCAGGAGTTGAACCACTTGAGCTTTTGAAAAAATATCCGACTCGCGTGCCGATTTTACATATGAAGGGCTATTCTAAAAAAGATGGATATCTTGCACATATAGGCAAGGACGACATTGACTGGGATGAAATTGCTAAAATTGCTGCAGGAATTTGCAAAACAAGAGTATTTGAAGTTGAGTTTAGTCAAAGAGGAGATTATGTGCCCTTTGAAAAAGCTCAGACTTCACTTAATGTAATTAAAGATATACTGTCAAAAATATAATATAGGACTGTTAAAAATCAGTGCAGACAGTTTGGATGTATATAAATAAAAAAACTCCGTAGATTGAAGTGCGAATTTGCGGGGTTTTTTTCTGTATTAAATAGTTTTATACTGATTGCTTTATGTTTTATGAGATATGTTAAGGCGACAAATAAACTGTGCGGATTTAAATTTTTTCTTCTGCAAGCTGTGCATTTGAAAAATGATTAACCAACGGCATATAAGGCAGAAAAATATTTAAAAAAATTCAATGATACAAAAAAATTGACACATACCCAAAAAATATGATATATTTAACATGAGATAGTGCTAATTGAAGACACGTTTGGAGAAGATAATAATGAAAAACGCAAAATTTATATGGACTGACAATAAAAAATATATATCCTGCCGAAAAACGGTTTTTGATAAAAGCGAGACCGCAAATTTCAGAGTATGTGCTTTTAAAAAGACATTTACATTTGAAGAAGAAATTCAAACGGCGGTTATTAAAATTTTTGCAGATACAAAATATTTTTTATATATCAACGGGAGCTTTATAGGCACAGGACCCGTATGCGCCGGCGGTGATTATGAAATGACTGAGCCTATGCCTGTGCAGTATTATTCTATTTATGACTTAAAGCCTGAAAGCAGTGAGCTTGAAGTGTTTGTGTTAGTGCAGCTTGACCCTTATTCACAAACTGATACTTCGCTTGGACGGGGCGGACTTGTTTTTTTAGGCGAGCTTAGCTTTGAGAATAGTGAAAATGTATCTGTTATATCTGATAAAAGCTGGCTTGCAAGCCCTGCATATAATTTTCCGGAAGCTAATTTATATGACTATACCAAGGATGCTTATTCATGGAAAGCTGCAACAGAAATTGAAAATCCGGGCTGGAATTTAAAAACATCACAGATTCCGTCATTGAGTTATGTTGGAAAAGAAGCTGTAAACAAGGCATTCCCGGTGTATGTGGAATCAGGTGAAACAAAAGAGGTTATTTTAGAATTTGATAAGATATATTCTGCTTATCTTTATTTAAATATTGGAGCAACAGGAAAATTTGAAATCACAGCAAGCATGGGAGAGGTATTAAACCGAGTGCTTCAAACAGAGATTATTAAGGGAGATGAAAGCATTGTTCATCAGGGCATTTTAATGGCTTCTGTGGGGGTTTTGCGTCTTAAAATTAAAAATATGGCAGAAACAACCATGGTTTTAAGGGATGCATCTGTATTGTTTTTCTGCTACCCTACAAGCGGTGAAAATGGAAGCTTTACTTCAAGCGACCCTGACCTTAACAATATATACGAGCTTGGCCGGCATACACTTACAATCTGCAGACAAACTATTCATTTAAACAGCCCTGCCCATCAGGAAAACTTAGGGTGTGTCGGTGATTATTATATAGAAAGCCTTATCGGATATTATACTTTTTCGGATACACGTCTTACAAGATTTGATATTATACGAATTGCAGATTACTTAAATTTAAGCGGCGGATATATGTTTCATACCACATACAGCTTGATATGGGTGCAGATGCTTTATGATTATTATATGTATACAGGCGATGTGTGGGCAGTTGAATACTGTGCGCCTGCACTTAAGACATTAATGGATAAAATGGAAAGCTATGAGGATGAAAGCTTTATTATTCAAAATCCCCCAAGCTGGATGTTTGTTGACAGGGTTTGGCGTGATGAAAAGCATAATATGCATCATCCACCGAAAGTTATGGGGCAGGCCGTTATGAATGCATTCTATTTTAGTTCGTTGAAAATCTGCTCGAAATTGTTTGCTTTTCTTGGTAAAAGTGAAACGTCTGCCCGTTATCGTGTAAAAAGCCTTAGCTTAAAAACTATGTTTAATAAAACATTTTTTGATAATAATTGCGGTCTTTATTTTGACGGACTTTCTGATGCTCAGGAGGAAAATGGTGAATTTCGCCCGAGAAATATAGGCGGAAAATATTTTTCAAAGTATACAAATGTTTTGGCAGTGCTTTTCGGAATATGTGATGACTGCTATGCAGGGGAACTTCTGGAGAGGGTGTTGTATTATGAAGATTTAGGCGGTGTTCAGCCTTATTTTATGCACTATGTTTTAGAAGCGATTTACAAGGTGGGTCTTTTTGAAAAATACGGGTTAAAGGAAATCCGCCGGTGGAAATCTTTATATGATGAATGCAGTAAAGGTATGAAGGAAACGTGGATATATTTTGAAGGCTATAAAACTGATTACAGCCATGCATGGGGAGCAACGCCAACGTATCAGCTTCCGTCAAAGATTTCAGGTCTTGAAATTTTAGAGCCTGGAATGAAAAAGGTTAAGTTTAATCCCAATTTGTTTGGTCTTGAAAGTGCTAGGATAAAAATTCCTACACCTTACGGAACTATTGAAATGAATTTGTCAGATTCAGCGGATATAACAACTCCGAAAGAAATAGAGGTTGTTATATAAAGAAATTGACAGAGTGAATAAAATATGATATACTTGATTATGCCTATAAAGAGTGCGTGAGAGACAAGCTTGCTGACCGCACACCAACCTGCTTTTGGAAGAAAGGTGGTAATGCTTGAACGATGGGGATTTATTAAAAGAGTTATTTGCCTCACCGTTTATGGCGGTGAGGTTTTGCTTTTTAATATAGTTCGGGAGATATAAATAATGAAAGAAGTAATAAAATTAATTTTAAATGAAAAGAAGAAAAGATATATATACTTTCAAAGTTTGTTTTCAGCAAAAAGCTTTGAAAAAGAAGCAAAAGAATATGGATTTGTTTTTATAAACGAAGGCGTATGTTCTCTGGCAGAAGTCAGCGAAAACAAAACAGTCAGATATATAGGATATGGTGAGCATGAGGGTATAGCGCACAAAACAGTGCTTTAAAAAGTACGGAATAAGCATTCCAATTGAAAAGGCATATAAATTTTTATATATTATACCCTGTGCTATGGCAATTATTACAATCTTTTATAAATGATAAACAAAATTTAAAAAAGTGCTTGACAAAACAAAAGATTGTGTGTTAAAATACTAATTAATTTCAAACGCAACGATGCGGAATAGTAAGCAGAAACTTTCGCCGTCAGAGAGATGCCGGGTGGTGCGAGGCATTGGGAGAGATTTGCTGAACTCACCGCGGAGCGGCTGCTGTGAACTTTTTAGTAGGGGCAGACGGGAACTCCCGTAACAGAGTTTGGATGTGTTTGCATCTGAAAGGGCATCCTTTTGGGATGAAGAAGAGTGGTACCGCGGAAACACTGAGGATTTAGCGTTTTCGTCTCTTTGAATCGATGAAGAGACGGGAACGTTTTTTTGTTGGTGAAATATGGTTTTATATTTGTTTAAACTTTAAAGTACTGGTTTGAAATTGAAAGGAGTTTTTTAAAAATGAGAAAAATCAATATTGCAGACATTACACTTAAAAAGCTTTCAGAGGAACGTGAAGTTTCGCTTCTTTTCCGCGAGAAATCAGCAATAGCAAACTGTGCGGATTTGCTTGGTACGGATGCTGTTGAACTGGCTGGGGTAAAAAATCTTCGTGAAGACACGATTATCTATAAAACAATTGCTCAGAATGTTCAAAATGCAGTTGTTTGTGTTCAGGTTGGATTTAATAAAGATGAGATTAGCTCCGTGTGGGAGTGCATTAAGGATGCAAAGCATCCACGTCTGCAAGTTGAGCTTCCTGTGTCAACAATTCAGATGGAATACACATATCATGTAAAGCAGGCGGTAATGCTTGAAAAGATTGCAGAGCTTGTGAGAGAGGCAAAAGCATATTGTGATGATGTAGAATTTTCTGCATTTGATGCAACAAGAGCCGATGAGGAATTTCTTATTTGTGCAGTAAAAGAAGCAGAAGCAAACGGAGCAGGGATTATTACCATTTGCGATAATGCAGGTGCGTCAACTCCTGAAGAAATTGCGACATTGGTGGAAAAGGTTAAAGCGCAGGTAAATGCAGCAGTATATGTTCAGGTATCTGACCGTATTAATATGGGTGTTGCAGCGGCATTTGCAGCCGTTTCAAAAGGTGCTGACGGTCTTAAATGTGCCATGGCTGGAAAAGATATTCTTCTTTGCGGAGAAATTTGCGATGCAATAAGCGTTTGCGGCGCACAGATAGATGCAGAGGTTAAACTTGACAATACAAAAATTCACTCAAGCGTTGATGATATGATTTCAAGCATAAACCATGCAAGCTATGAAAATGAAAAAATTGTAAGTGACAAGAAAAAGATTTTACTTGATTCAGATTCTACAATCGCTCAGGTAGCTCAGGCTGCAGAAGTTCTTGGTTATGAACTTTCGGATTCTGATATCGGGAATGTATATAAAGCCCTTATTCAGGTGTGTGAAAAGAAAGGTGCTGTAGGTTTAAAGGAATTTGAGGCGCTGATTGCAAGCTCTGCAATGCAGGCTCCCTCAACATACCACTTTGAAACATATACAACAACAAGCTCCAATGTGGCAAGCTCAATGAGTCAGGTTACGCTTAAATGTAATGATGAAATTATATGCGGCGTAAGCAATGGTGATGGTCCTATTGATTCTGCTTTCCGTGCAATAGAGCAGTGCATAGGCTATCACTATGAATTAGACGATTTTCAGGTTCAGTCTGTGACTGAGGGTAAAGAGGCTTTGGGCTCTGCTTTGGTAAGACTTCGTAACAACGGAAAATTATATTCAGGGAACGGAACATCAACAGATATTGTTGCCGCAAGCATCAGAGCATATATAAATGCACTTAACAAAATCGTGTTTGAGGAGGCGTAATATGAAGATAGTATTTTCAACCAAGAATGTGAGCCGAGCTTCTTTTCTTGATACTTGCCGCTATGCCTTTGATTACAGATTTGAAGGCTTTGAAATATATGATGCAATAAAAGAAAGAAGCTCGCATCATGACAGTATATTAAGGCGTGACCGCATAGCGGATGCAAAAAGAAAGCTTGTTAACAGAAATTTAAGCGTATCTGCCCTTCGTATGCCGGAGGGGGTTGACAGTGAAAACATAACATCCGAACTGATTGTTAAATATATTGATATGGCGGCATCTTCCGGAATAGCCAATGTAATTGTGAGAATTGATAAAGAAATTTCCTTTGATAAATTAGACGAAAAGCTTTCTTTAGCTATAAAAAAAGCGGAAAATTTATATGTTAATATTTTGCTTGAAACTGTAGGGTATCTTGCAAACACGGAAAATGTAATTGATGTAATAAATCACTTTTCTTCTGCGGCAATCGGTGCTTCATGGAATGTTAGGGGTACATATTTTGATGCAGGAGAGACTTCAGAGACAACCATTAAAACTTTGGGTGCATATATAAAATATGTGCGTCTTGGGGATATGAAAGAAGGGAAAACCGTTTTAATCGGCGAGGGCGAGCTTGAAGTTGCAAAGCTTATCGGTGCGCTTTCATCCCTTAATTATGATGGTTATATTTGTGCGGCATGGAATGAAGAAATAAATGATACAGACATAGTTTTAACACACTTTGCGAATTATATTGCATCTCTTAACCGCGAGAAAAAATCATTTGACAAGGCATATTATAATCGTGATAAAACAGGCACATTTGTGTGGAAAAAATACGATGTTATTGAGAAAACCTTCTCAGACGTGCTTGACACAATGGTAGAGAATTATCCTGACCAGTATGCATTTAAATATCCTACACTTGACTATACAAGAACTTATGAGCAGTTTAAGCGTGATGTTGATGAATGCGCGGCTGCTTTGATTTCCTTGGGGGTTAAAGCTGGAGACCATGTTGCAGTATGGGCAACAAATGTTCCCGAATGGTTTATTACATTCTGGGCAACAACGAAAATCGGTGCTGTTTTGGTTACTGTTAATACTGCTTATAAAATTCACGAAATTGAATACTTGTTAAAACAGTCTGACACTCATACACTTGTGATGATTGAGTATTGCAAGGAGATTAATTATAAGGAAATAATTTCCGAACTTTGCCCTGAACTTAAAAACCTTCAGCCGGGTAAACCCTTGTATTCAAAAAAACTTCCGTTTTTGAGAAACGTTGTAACTGTTGGCTTTTCTATGGATGGCTGTCTTACTTATGAACAGATGCTTTCACGTTCCTCGCTTGTTCCCCGTGAAGAAGTGAGAAGAAGAGCATCTCTTGTAAGACCTGACGATGTTTGTAATATGCAGTATACATCAGGAACAACGGGATTTCCTAAAGGTGTTATGCTTACACACAGAAACATTGTTAATAACGGTAAAACAATTGGGGACAGAATGGATTTGTCAACAGCGGACCGAATGATGATTCAGGTGCCGATGTTCCATTGTTTCGGAATGGTGCTTTCAATGACATCTATGATGACTCATGGAGGAACGCTTTGTCCGATACCGTATTTTTCACCTAAATCATCACTTTCCTGTGTGAATGATGAAAAAATCACATGCTTTAATGGCGTTCCCACAATGTTTATTGCAATGTTTAACCATCCTGATTTTGCAAAAACTGATTTTTCATATATGAGAACAGGTATTATGGCGGGTGCTAACTGCCCTGCTGATTTAATGCGCCGTGCATCTGTGGAAATGAATATGCGCGAAATAATTTCTGTTTATGGTCAGACCGAAGCATCACCCGGCTGTACAATGGGTGAAGTAAACGAAGACCTTGACCACAGGGTTGAAACTGTTGGAAGTGCTTTTCCGGGTGTTGAATGTAAAATTATTGACCCTGAAACAGGTGAAGAACTTCCTGACGGTGAAAGTGGTGAATTTGTTGCAAGAGGCTTTAATATAATGAAGGGCTATTATAAAATGCCGGAAGCAACAGCTCAGGCTATTGATAAAGACGGATGGCTACATTCAGGCGATATTTGCATGAGAACTTCTGACGGATATTACAAGGTTACTGGGCGTCTTAAGGACATGATTATCCGCGGTGGGGAAAACTTATATCCTCGTGAAATAGAAGAATTTTACCTGACAAACCCGAAAGTGCGTGATGTTCAGGTGGTTGGTGTTCCGGATGAAAGATACGGTGAGGAATGTTGTGCATGGATTATTCTTCATAAGGGAGAAACAGCTGATGAAAACGAAATGAAAGAATTCGGTAATGCTTCCATTGCAAGGCATAAAGTGCCCAGGTACTTTATGTTTGTGAATGAATTTCCTATGAATGCAGCAGGTAAAATATTAAAGTATAAAATGCGTGATGAATCTGCAGAAAAATTAGGTTTGAAAAAATAATAAAAAAATCTTGACAATTAAAAAAAACTGTGTTACAATTATTCTAAATTTGAATATCACAAATAACGACTGTGACGAGGACGGTCGGATTGCAGAGCCTTGAGAGAGTTGCCGTGTGGTGCGAGGCAATGGTAAAGCTTTCCAATGACTTATCACCTCTGAGTCGGAGGACCGAAAGCCATATGGCAAGTAGATTCCTTCCGTATTGCTGCGTAAAGGCAAAGGGCTTGTTAGAGCTCGGTAAGTGACGGAATAAATGTTTTCCGTAATTTGAGTGGTACCGCGGGTTATTATAACTCGTCTCAAAGTTTATCTTTGAGGCGAGTTTTTTGTTTTATTCAAATTAGTAACCAAATATTAAATTTGTCAAAAATTGAAAGGAGACAAACACAATGGATTACAGTTTGAAAGAAGTTGCAGGCAGAATCAAAGACCTGCGCGAAGCAAAAGGATATACACCCGAGGAGCTTGCGAAACTTTGCGGTGTATCAGCTGAAGAGTACACGATTTTGGAAAAAGGCGAAAAAGATTTCAGCTTTACTTTTATTTACAAATGTGCAAAGGCTTGTGGCGTTGAGGTTGTTGATTTGCTTGAAGGAACTTCCACAACACTTACCTCTTTTGCTATTACAAGAAAAGGCGAAGGCCTGAAAATTGTGAAGAAACATGGTGTAGAATATAATAACCTTGCACCTAAGTTCAAAGAAAAGCTTGCAGAACCCTTCCTCGTTAAATTTCCGTATCTTGAAGAGGAACAGAATGTACCGATTCAGCTAAACTCACATAGAGGACAGGAATTTGACGTCATCGTCAAAGGCTCTCTTAAAGTTCAGGTTGGAAATCATGTAGATGTACTTCACGAAGGAGACTCTATTTTCTATAACAGTATCATTCCTCATGGTATGGTTGCAGTTTCAGAGGGTGGTTGTGAATTTCACGCAGTCGTATTAAATCCTCAGGACGGCACGGTTAGCGAGGAATATCCTGAAGCACCTATGATTGCGGCAAAAGTAGCTGCTAAAAAGAAAAAACAGGAAACAGTTGCAGATAAATACATTGAATCATCTTATGATGAAAAGGGCGTATTCAATGGGATCACATTCAAAAATGATGACACATTTAACTTTGCATTTGATTGTGTAGATGTTATTGCACAAAAGAATCCCGACAAACTTGCTATGATGTGGGTTGGAAATGATAAGACAGATAAGAGATTTACATTCAGTGATATGAAAAAGTATTCGGCAAAAACTGCAAATTACTTTGAATCACTTGGTATCAAAAAGGGCGATACTGTAATGCTCGTATTAAAAAGACATTATCAGTTCTGGTTTAGTATGCTTGCTCTTCATAAAATTGGTGCTATCGCAATTCCAGCAACAAATCAACTTGTAGAGCACGATTTTGATTACAGATACAAAGCAGCAAAGGTAAAAGCGGTTGTATGTACTAATGACGGTGATGTATCATGCGAGGCAGAAAAGGCAACTGCAAATTATCCCGATATGGTTAAAGTGTTAGTTGGTGGCAGTAAAGATGGTTGGCATGATTTCAATGTTGAAATGGAGCGTTTCAGCACACACTATAATAGAACAGAAAACACACCTTGCGGAAACGATCCGATGCTTATGCTTTTTACGTCAGGCACAACAGGGTATCCACGTATCGCAACACATTCATACAAATATGCACTCGGTCATTATCCTACTGCAAAGCATTGGCACAATGTAAACCCTGACGGACTTCATTTCACAATCTCCGATACAGGTTGGGGCAAAGCTCTTTGGGGTAAGCTTTACGGTCAGTGGCTTTGCGAAGCAGGTATATTCACATACGATTTTGACAGATTCCATTCAGAAGATATCCTGCCGATGTTTGCTAAATATAACATCACAACATTTTGTGCACCGCCTACAATGTATCGTTTCTTCATCAAAGAAGATTTGTCAAAGTATGACCTTTCTTCTATCGAATATGCAACAACAGCAGGTGAAGCATTAAATCCTGAAGTATTCAACCAGTTTAAAAAAGCAACAGGACTTACCATCATGGAAGGCTTTGGTCAGACTGAAACAACGCTCTCTATCGCAAACTTTGTTGGCTCTACTCCTAAAATCGGTTCGATGGGCAGACCAAGTCCTCTGTATGATGTAGTTGTTCTCGATCCCGATGGCAACGAATGTAAAACAGGCGACACAGGTGAAATCTGTATCCGCACAAAAGATGGCGCTCCTTGCGGACTGTTCATAGGATACTATTTAGACGAAGAAAAGACAAATGAAGTATGGCATGACGGATATTATCATACAGGCGATCAGGCTACAATGGACGAAGACGGATACCTTTGGTATGTAGGCCGTATTGATGATGTTATAAAATCATCTGGCTACCGCATCGGACCTTTTGAAATCGAAAGTGTTATCATGGAGCTTCCATATGTTCTTGAATGTGCTATCACTCCCGTTCCCGATGAAGTGCGTGGGCAGATTGTAAAGGCTACAATCGTTCTCGTAAAGGGAACAGAAGGCACAGATGAACTGAAAAAAGAAATTCAGGAATATGTAAAAACACATACTGCACCATATAAGTACCCAAGAATCGTTGAATTTGTTGAAGAACTTCCTAAAACAATCAGCGGCAAGGTAAGACGTGTTGAAATCCGTAAAAATGATTTGGAGAAAATGAACAAGTAAAAAGTTAAAAAATCCTTCGCTCAGAGACCAATGCGAAGGATTTTTTGTGTTTATCAGTGAGTAAAGTCGTTTTCAATTATATAATTCAGCAAAGTTTTAAGCGCCTTCGACATCCATTTGTTTTTGTGACAGATAAGCTGTTTCCAAATTTCTATATTCATATCACACACATTAAGATAACATAAGTCGCCTGATTCAATTAAATCATTCGTAACAAAATCAGGGAGAAATGAGAGCATATCCCCTTGAGAAATAAGGGATGTTATCATATCAGTTCTTCCGATTTCGAGAATCGGCGTTATTTCTAAGGATTTTTTTGCAAGTTCTTTATCAAAAACCCTTCTGTATCCCTGACCGTATTCAGTTAATATAAATGGTTCGTTTATAATATCCTTAACAGATAAATTTTTCTTTCCTGCAAATCTTGATTTCGGATTTGCCACAAAATGCATTGAAACAGGTTCTTCTTTTGCAATAACATAATCTTTGTGATATGAGTGACTGTCGAGTGTCATAATAACATCGGCTTCGTTGTGATCAAGCATATCAAACATAACGGATGTATCCGCAGTTGTAAATTTAACCGAAATATCAGGGTATTTCTTGTGAAAATCAATATAGTTTCGTGTAATCATAGCATCGCACAAAGAGTCAGGCGTTACAAGATGAATATGCCCTGAGCACTTCTTTTCTTCTTCAAGATTTTCTTTGAATTCTTCTGTAAGAGCACGAACCTTGTGAGCGTATTCAACAAGATCACGACCTCGCTGGGTAAGAGTAATAGTATGATTTATTCTTTCAAACAAAAGACACCCAAGCTCATCTTCTAACTGCTTTATCTGAAATGATACCGTAGATTGTGAATAATCAAGTTGTTCGGCAGCTTTCGTAAAACTGCCAAGCTCTGTAACGTGAATAAAAGTAATTAAATTGCGTAATTCCATAACAAAACCTCCGACATCGATATTTTCGATGGAAAACATTTAAATTATTTGTTTGACTAATGCTAAAAAGTATTATATACTATGTTACAGAAAAAATCAAGGGGGAGTTTTAAATGACAAATGCTCAGCTTTACACAATTATTGCTCTTTGCGTATATGCAATTGCAATGGCTCTGATTGGCTGTATCAGTTACGGCAAATCAAAAACACTTGACGGATTCCTTATCGGCGGCAGAAATATCGGCGCTTGGGTAACAGCCTTTGCTTATGGTACTACATACTTCTCAGCAGTAGTTTTTGTTGGATATGCAGGAAACTTCGGTTGGAATATCGGTGTCGGCAGTATGTGGATTGGTATTAGTAATGCAGTTTTAGGTTGTTTAATTTCTTGGCTCTTATTTGCAAACCGAACAAGAAAAATAACCAAAAAACTTAACGCAAGAACAATGCCTGATTACTTTGAAAAAAGATATGCTTCAAAAGGTATGAAGGTTTTAGCTGCCGTTATTATTTTCGTATTCTTAGTTCCTTACTCAGCAGCAGTTTATAAAGGACTTGGCTCACTCTTTAGTACGGTTTTTCCCGGTGTTGAAACATGGGTATGGATGCTTATTGTTGCGTGTTTAACTGCAATTTATCTTGTTGCAGGTGGATACATTGCAACAGCTTACACTGACCTTATTCAAGGAATTATAATGATTTCAGGAGTTGTATGCCTTGTTTGTGCAGTTCTTAATCATGAAACGGTAGGCGGAATTTCAGGGCTTGTTAAAAATCTTTCTCACATTCCAGAAGATGGTGCACAGCTTACAAATATATGGGGCGGTTCATCCTTTAAGTTCCTTTGCTTTAACATTATGCTTACAAGCTTTGGTACATGGGGACTTCCGCAGATGATTGGCAAGTTCTATGCTATTAAAGATACTCAGGCAATTAAAAGAGGAACAATTATTTCAACAATTTTTTGTCTTGTAATCGGATGTGGCGCATACCTTATAGGCAGCACATCAAGGCTTATTTTGGGCGGAGTTCTTCCTGAAGGCGGAATTGATTCAGTTATCCCTGCCGTTCTTATGAAAGTTTTAGGTGGCGGTACTCTGGGAATTATTCTTTTGGCAATTATTATGATTCTTCTTCTTTCAGCATCGATGTCAACACTTGAGGCGGTTGTTTTAACATCTGCATCAGCAGTTGCAGTTGACCTTGTTCCCACTGTTAGAAAAAAAGAAACAAAGCCTGAAGTGCAAATGCTTCTTACAAGATTTCTGTGTTTTGTGTTTGTTGCTTGTTCGTTTATTTTCGCAACACAAAACATTCCGATTATTGTAAGCCTTATGTCTTTCTCTTGGGGAATTGTTTCAGGTTGTTTTATAGGACCTTACATATGGGGACTTTTTTCAAAGAAGATTACAAAAGCGGGAGCTTATGCAGGTATTCTTTCAGGACTTCTGGTGGTAGGTATTTCAACTCTTGTGATTTCGCTTAATTCAGGATTTGCTGCAGCGGCTGCAAAATCTCCTGAAATGGGTGTTGCAGCAATGGCAGTTTCTATGGTTATCGTTCCATTGGTAAGTGCATTAACCAAAAACAAAGATACCGAAAGAGTTGAAGAAATCTTCACCTGTTACAACGAAGACTAATGTATAAAAATAAGGAAACAGAATGTTCTTTTCTGTTTCCTTGTTTTAAAAGAGATTTTACTTTATAGGCTTGCATTTTACAATCATTTCAGTAATATTGGTCAGGACCAGTTCGTTATTCTGATTAAAAACTTCAAATGTAAGTTCAACAATACCGTTTTTTTCGTTTCGTTTTGTGAGGCTTGATACAGTGCAGTGGCTCGTAAGAATATCTTCTGCAAATACAGGTTTTAGCCATTCAATTCTGGTTGATTTTCCCGCCAGAAGTTCATCGCCTGCCAAATCCACTTCCAGATATTTAGCCCAGACAGACATAAATGACATAACTCCTGGTGCAATAAGCTTGCCAAACATGGTTGACTTAGCATATTCTTCATCAGTATGAAGTGGAATAGTATCATATTTATTTGCAAAATCAAGCATATCGTTTTTGTGTATAATTGTAGGTTCAATCGAAGTTTCTAAGCCTAAAACAAATTCTTCAAAATACATATTAATACCTCGGATACAGTAGAAATTTTTCATAATTATAGCATATAATTGTAATAAAATCAATGAAACAAGAAATATTTTAATAAATTTTAAAAAAACTATTGACTTTGCTACATTAATGTGTTATTATACAAATAATTTAAATGCGGAGAGCAGAAACCAGTAGGTTGGAAATAACCTTGAGAGAGTTGCCGGGTGGTGCGAGGTAATGGGGAAGTCCTTCTCGAATTCCTTCTGTTAGCAGTGCGCTGAACAAGAGAAATCTTAAGTAGGATGCAACGGGTGTTCCCGTCACAGAACTAAGGTATGTCAGTACCTGATAAGGCCGCTGTTGTGAGATAGCGGCGAACTGAGGTGGTACCACGGAAATGATATTTTCGTCCTCTGTATCCTTAAACGGGATTGCAGAGGACTTTTTATTTTTACTGCAACCTGTTTAAACAAAATTTATTCGTATTTTGAAAGGATGAAGAAAAATGGCTCAGAACTACTATCAGAAAGAAATTGAAACCATGCCTGTTGAAGAAATGAAAAAGCTTCAATCAGAAAAATTGCTGAAACAGGTAAAGCACGTTTACGAAAATGTGCCTTACTACAAAAACCTCATGGACGAAAAATGTGTTAAACCTGAAGATATCAAAGGAATTGAAGATTTACATAAGCTCCCCTTTATCACAAAAGCAGATTTAAGAGATGCATATCCTTACGGATTACTTGCAAAGCCTCTTGAAGATTGTGTTCGTATTCAGTCTACATCAGGTACAACAGGTCGTCGTGTAGTTGCTTTCTACACACAGAAAGACGTTGACCTTTGGGAAGACTGCTGTGCCCGTGCTATTGTTGCTGCAGGCGGCACAAATAAGGATGTTTGTCAGATTGCTTACGGCTATGGATTATTCACAGGCGGCCCCGGACTCAATGGCGGTTCACACAAGGTTGGATGTCTTACACTTCCGATGTCGTCCGGTAACACAGAGCGTCAGATTCAGTTTATGACAGATTTGAGTGCGACAATTCTTTGCTGTACTCCTTCTTATGCAGCATATATTGGCGAAACATTAAAAGAGCAAGGCTATAAGCCGGAAGATATTCCGCTTAAAGCAGGTATCTTCGGTGCAGAACCCTGGACAGAAGAAATGCGCAGAGGTATCGAAGAAACTCTCGGCATTAAAGCATACGATATATACGGTCTTACAGAAACAACAGGCCCCGGAGTTTCCTTCGAGTGCAGCGAACAGACGGGTATGCACATCAACGAAGACCACTTCCTTGCAGAGATTATAGATCCCGATACAGGTGAAGTTCTTCCTGAAGGTGAAAAAGGTGAACTTGTTTTCACTTCACTTGATAAAGAAGCGTTCCCTCTTCTCAGATACAGAACAAGAGATATCTGTGTTCTTTCAAGAAAGAAATGCTCCTGCGGAAGAACACTTATCAAAATGGCGAAGCCTATGGGAAGAACAGACGATATGCTCATTATCAGAGGTGTAAATGTATTCCCAAGCCAGATTGAAACAGTTTTGCTTAACGAAGGCTACCAGCCGAACTATCAGATTATTGTTGACAGAGCAAATAACACCGATACATTCGAGGTTAATGTTGAAATGTCGGCTGAACAGTTTACTGATAAAGTAAGTGATGTTCTTAAAATGGAAAAAACTCTTTCAGGTGCAATGAAAATAATGCTTGGAATTAATCCTACTGTACATCTTGTTGCACCAAAGACTATTGCAAGAAGCGAAGGCAAAGCAGTTCGCGTGATTGATAAGCGTAAGTTAATTTAAATGTGAGAGGAGATTTGAAAATGGCTATTAAACAGTTAACGGTTTTTGTTCCTAACAGAAAAGGCGCGATTGTTGAGGTAACAGACATTCTTGCTAAAAACAGCATTAACATGCGAGCACTATCCATTGCAGAAACACAGGATTTCGGTATTCTTCGTCTTATTGTGAATGACGAAAAGGAAGCCAAAAAAGTGCTTGAAAAAAGCGACTATCTTATTAAAGTGGTTGATGTTGTAGGTGTTAAAATCGGCGACGAGCCCGGAAAATTAACTGCGGCGCTTGATGTTTTAGACAAAGCAGATATAAATGTTGAATATCTTTATGCATTTATGGCGCGCACAGAAAAGCATGCTTATGTGGTATTGAGGGTTGAAAATAATGAGCTGGCGGAAGCTGCGCTTACAAATGCATGCTTTAAGCTTATAACCGAAGCAGATATAAACAAGCTCTAAGATTTTAAAAAATATAAATTCAGAAGGTAATTATTATGAACTTGTCTTTATTTATTAAATCAAGCAAATATTTTTATAGCTTTGGTGCAGGCTTTTGTTTTGACTGTGCTTATTTTGCTATTCAAAAATAAAGAGTGAGTTTTAAAGTTTTTAGTATAAATAATATTTTTAAACCTCACTTGCCGTAAAAAATACAAGTGAGGTTTTCTTTTGAAAGGAATATCGGAGATGTCAAATAAACTGGATGAAGCAAGAAAAATTATAAACGATATAGATTCTACAATGGCAGAGCTTTTTGTTAAACGAATGAGAGCGGCTGAAATGTTATATGAATATAAAAAAGAATTCGGACTTCCAATACTTGATAAAAAAAGAGAAGATGCGGTAATTGAGAAAAACTCGGCTATGATAGAAGATGAAACTATAAAGGGATATTATATTGACTATATTAAAAATCTGATGTCAATTTCAAAAGCATATCAATACCGTATGCAGTCAGGTCTTAAAGTTGCATACAGCGGTGTAGAAGGAGCTTTTGCACATATTGCGGCAGGAAGGATATTTCCTGAAAGTAACAGAGTGTCATACAGGGATTTTAAATCAGCTTACGATTCTGTAGTAAGCGGAGAGAGCGACGCGGCAGTTTTACCGATTGAAAACAGCTATGCCGGCGAAGTGGGGCAGACCATTGACCTTATATTCTCAGGCGGACTATTTATAAACGGAATTTACGAGCTTGAAATCAGGCAGAATTTATTAGGTCTTTCCGATGCAACGGTTGAAGATATCAAAAAAGTGACAAGCCATTCTCAGGCGCTTAGTCAGTGTCACGATTATATCGCTTTTCGTGGATTTGAAACAGAAGATGCAAATAACACTGCAGTTGCGGCTAAGGCCGTTGCAGATAGGAAAGATAAATTTCTTGGGGCTATTGCAAGCGTAGAAACAGCGGAACTTTATGGCCTTAAGGTTCTAGAGGCAAACATAAATAAAAGTGGAGAAAATACCACACGTTTTGCGGTTCTTTCAAAAGTGAAAGCAAACTCTTGTTCACTTTCGAATTCCGTTTTGATGTTTACAGTTAAAAATGAAGCTGGCTCTCTTGCAGAAGCTATAAGTATTATTGGTAAATACGGATACAATATGACAGCCCTCAGAAGCAGACCTCTTAAAAAACATTCGTGGCAGTACTATTTTTATATAGAGATTGACGGAACATGCGAAACAGAGAAAGGAAAAAAAATGATTGAAGATTTAAATAAAGTGTGCGACAAGTTAAAAATCGCAGGAACTTTTGCATCCCATGTAGAAATATAATAAAGAAATTTAGAACACAGGTGAAATTAAAATGATAGTAGATGTAAGCAAGAAAATATTAATAGTAGGTCTTGGACTTTTGGGCGGCAGTTACGCAAGAGTTTTAAAACGTTTCGGATTTTTTATAAGTGCAATTACCAAAGAGCAAAGCTCCATAGATTATGCACTTGCAGAAAATATAATTGATGAGGGCTCAACGAAACTTGACAAAAAAATAATAGGTGATGCTGACCTTGTGATATTTGCTCTTTATCCCCACGTTTTTATAGAATGGATTGAAAAAAACCAAAGCCTTTTGAAAAGCGGAGCAATCATAACAGACGTGACAGGCATTAAAAGAGGTATCGTCTATAAAATTCAGGATATATTAAGATCTGATGTGGAATTTATTGCAGCGCACCCCATGGCAGGCCGTGAGGTTTCGGGTGTTGAAAACAGTACAGACAAGATGTTTGCCGGTGCAAACTATATTGTTACTCCTACCGATAAGAATACACCTGAAGCGATTAACACCTGTCTTGAAATTGGAAGACTGCTTGGATTTTCAAATGTTACAACGCTTTCGCCGGAAGAACATGACGAAATGATAGGGTTTCTTTCACAACTTACTCACTGCATTGCAATCACTCTTATGACGTGCAATGATAAAGAAAATATGGAAAAATTTACGGGTGACTCATTCAGGGATTTAACTCGTATTGCCAGAATAAATGATTTGATGTGGAGTGAACTTTTTGTGGCAAACAAGGATGTACTCATAAATCAGATGGATATGTTTATGGATAAGTTTAAAGAATTAAAATCCATGCTTGAAACAGAAGATATAGACGGGATGAGAAAAATGATGCGTCATTCCACTCGGCGCAGGGCATTGTTTGACAAGAAATGATTTAAAAGGAGGAAGCAAAAAATGAATATGAATTTCAAACGCAAATTACCGATACCAATGGAGATTAAACAGCAGTATCCGTTAACATATGACCTTGAAAAATTAAAAATAAAAAGAGATGTTGAAATAAAGTCGGTATTCGAAGGCAAACTTGACAGATTCATTCTTATTATAGGGCCATGCTCTGCAGACAATGATGACAGCGTTATAGACTATATTTCTCACTTAAGAGAAGTTCAAGAAAAGGTGTCCGATAAAATACTTATTATTCCGAGAATTTACACAAATAAACCCAGAACAACCGGAGATGGATACAAGGGCATGCTTCATCAGCCTGACCCAAATAAAGAGTCTGATATGTTAAAGGGAGTTATTGCAATCAGAAATCTGCATTTAAGAGCGATGGGAGAAACAGGATTTACCTGTGCAGACGAAATGCTTTATCCTGAAAATTACAGATATCTTTCTGACCTCTTGGCTTACGTTGCAATTGGTGCAAGGTCAGTTGAAAATCAAAAGCATCGCTTAACAGCCAGTGGACTTGATATTCCGGTAGGAATGAAAAACCCCACTGCAGGAGATATTTCTGTTATGATGAATTCAATTACAGCCGCACAGCATTCTCATACTTTTATTTACAGAGGATGGGAGGTTGAAAGTCAGGGCAACCCTCTTAGTCATGCAATCTTAAGAGGATATATGAACAAGCATGGTCAGGCAATACCCAACTATCATTATGAAGACCTTATTAATCTTGCAGAAATATATGACAAATCAGGCCTTAAAAATCCTGCGGTTATTATAGACACCAACCACGCAAACTCGGGAAAGAAATGGGAAGAACAGCCCCGAATTGCAAAAGAAGTCCTTCATAGCTGCCGTCACAGCTCGGATGTTAAAAAGATTGTTAAAGGTCTTATGATAGAAAGCTATATTGAAGACGGGGCGCAAAAGACGCAAGAAGGTGTATACGGAAAATCAATTACCGACCCTTGTCTTGGATGGGAAAAGACTGAAAAGCTTATTTATGATATTGCAGATGTGCTTTGATATAACAAAAGGGATTGTGACAAAACGATTTTATAAATCTGCAGGATTTATTTCGTTGTAATGCAATGGTTGCTAAAGTGTCTCCCAGTTAATGATGAAGCTAAAAGACTTATTTCATCTATACTTAATTTACATGCCAGTGCGCTTGCGATTGCAGTAATAGTTGCAGTCAATTCACACGAATTCATAATATCACCTCTGATATTGTATTATATGTTATTCTTTTTGAAGTGTTTAAGAGGGATAAGAAAAAGATATGAGGACATACTAATATGGAATAGGAAGTGATATAATATGGAAATACTTAAAGTTGTTTTAACATCTATACTGTCAGCTTTGGTTTTGTTTGTAATTGCAAAAGTTATGGGACATAAACAAATGGCACAGCTGGATTTTTTTGACTATATTACAGGAATAACCATAGGTTCTATAGCTGCAGAATTGGCAACGGAACTGGAGAGACCCTGGAAACCGTTAATTGCTATGATAATTTACGGTCTTGTTGCGTTTGGACTGACTATACTTGCACACAAATTTCCTAAAATTCGAAAATATATCAATGGAACCCCAACCATCATTATGGATAATGGAAAGTTGTATCGAAAAAATATGAAGAAAGCAAAACTTGAACTTTCTGAATTTATGGTTTTGTGCCGACAGGAAGGGTATTTTAATTTAAATGATATTCAGACAGCGATATTTGAATATAACGGAAGGTTAACAATATTGCCTGTAAGTGACAAACGTCCTGTAACACCGAAAGACATGAATCTTACACCTCCCAAAGAAGAAATTTGTACTGAGGTTATTATGGATGGTCGCATTTTGCATGAAAATCTAAGAAGGCTTGGGCTTGATTTGACATGGCTTGATAAGCAATTAAAAGAGCAAAAGTATAATAGTGCAAAAGAAATCTATTTAGGTATATGTGATAAAAATAATAAGCTCACGTTATTTCCGATAAATTAGTTTTTGATTTTATCTTCCGTAGCCTCGCATATCGCTCTTTGTGTTGCAATAGTTGCCAATGTATCACCTAATTGTACGAAAATGGTAGCAAGTAGCGTTGTTTCTTCTGTGCTTAATTTACTTGAAATTGCATTAGCGATTGCATAACTTCAAACCCTGTCTTACGAAGATATCGGTTTCCACGCTTTGAAATATGCCTTTCCATAGCGTTAAAGGAGCCTGATTGATATGGAGGAGCATCTATTCCTGCATATGCGATTAATGAGTGCTTGTTGCGGAATTTGCGTATATCTCCAATCTCAGCAATTAATTTCGGCGCTAAAACATCCCCAATGCAAGACATTTCTCTTACAACCTGATATTCAGGTAATGTCTTGGCAAGAGCTTGCATTTGTGCTAAAATAGTGTTGCGAGATGCTTCCATTTCATGAAGTACTCGTATTGCTTCCGTAATGACTATTGTGGTAGATAGAGAGTTAGGAAGCACAGGGATACCGATTTGGGCTGCAGCGTATAATTTTTCTGCAGTCTGTTCACAGTTGCGGTATCCCTGTTTTTGTGCCCATTTGCAATAATCTGTTTTGAAACGATTTTTACTCATTTTGAGTATGTTATCAAAATGAAGATACCGCTTAACGATGCCGGTTATCTTTTGAGTCCCCCTGTATTCATGGACAATATTTTGGACACCGGGCATAACCTGGTCGCATAGAACGCCGAAATTGATTTTCGTTTTTACCAGCATCGAGGTAGATTGGTAATACTGCCTTGCCAAGAATTTTAATTCCCGATATGTATCTTCAGGAGGCATTACAGGATTAAGCTCATCCCAATAGCAAATACCAAACATTGCAATGTTAATTGAATCAATACGGTCTGTTTTAGCTCTTCTGATATTTTGAGAGCAAAACTTTTGCATACGCAAAGCATTTACTGTACTGACGAAAATGCCTTTCTCAATAAGGACTGTTACAATAGGCAGATGGTAATACCCTGTACTCTCCAAAATCACTCTGACCTCTTCGTCATATGATTTGATGAGAGTTGCAAGGGAAAGAACTTCATCCATAGTATGCTGCATTTCAAATGGTGTTTTCAAAACCTCACCACCCGGTTTCATAATACAAACCATACTTTTGCCCTTTGAAACATCAATTCCTACACTAATCATTCACATTCCTTCTTTCGTTTTTTAATATGTAATGTTTCCACCTGTACTTATTACGATTCACTTTGGCTAGTTACGCGAACGCAGAATATATTCCGGAACAACCTGCTTAACCGAATCTTTATAACAAGAAGGTGGATGACTGTTTAATGCCCGAACGCTAAGTTCACCCAAAGAACCGTCAGTCCATTACCTCCTCATTATAACAAAAATAAGCATAACCTACGAAAACGACTATATAGAATAGAAGATGCTGCAGGAATAGAAACAAAAGGACTCCATGCATTCAGACACACCTTCGCCACCAAGCTAATCAACGGAACAAAGTGTGCTGACGGAAGCATAAAGACACTAAATATAAAAGCGGTAGCCGACATCCTCGGACACACCACTACCGAGATAACCGAAAGGTACTATGTAAAGAAGGACACCTCAAGGCTCACCGGAATCACAGACGGATTCGAGATATAACAGAATCCAAAACAAAATACACCCTGAGAATTGAAACTCTGGGTGTATCAAATTTTGATATATAGTAAACAAAGAAAAACGAAATTCTAGTTTAAGGCAAAAAATAATCTGCGAGAATTAAAAAATATTCTTGCAGAATTGCTCTCTATAACCGAATTCGACGGAATTGCCGTAATCAAGTGATGCTAAAATGATGATGTAGCAGACGGAATCGTTAGAAACGGATGCGACCGTATGCGAAATTGATGCTCATTTCAGGCATATTTATTTGAGTCTCAAGACCATGCGCCGTCATCAGAAATATAATCTAAAATTACTAAAATTTGCTATTGATGCTCAAAAAAGTGAAGATTGCCGCTCTCTAATTTTGACAATAAAAAATGGCTCAAACCCAGTGTTTGAGCCAAATATATTGGCAGGGGTAGAAGGACTCGAACCCTCAAGAACGGTTTTGGAGACCGGCATGTTACCATTACATCATACCCCTAAAGAGCGCCATATTAAGT
>JAZTXH010000012.1:0-21208 GCA_045636325.1 Clostridia bacterium | reverse complement strand
TTTGCGAACGAATCTCATCCTTGAAGCCGAGGAGCGAGGCATACCCGCAGTTGGCGGACTTATGATGCTGATCTTGCAGGCGGCAAAGGCTTGTGAGATATTCCTCGGCTGTAAATACGGCGAAAAAGAAGTGTCGGAGGTCATAAAAACAATATTCACCGCAAAGGAAAACATCGTACTCATCGGTATGCCCGGAAGCGGAAAATCCACTTTAGGGGTGGTTTTGGCAAAAAACTTAAGCATGGGCTTTTGTGATACAGATGTGTTTATACAGCAATTTGAAAAAAGAAAGCTTCAGGATATAATAAATGCTGATGGGGTGGAAAAATTTTTAACACTTGAGGAAAAGTATCTTTTATCCTTTGAAAGTGAGAATATGGTTATTGCCACAGGCGGCAGTGCGGTTTTAAGTGAGAGAGCAATGCTTCATTTAAAGCAAAACGCAACCGTTATATATCTTAAGGTTGATTATCATAACATTCTTCGCAGAATTAAAAACCGCAGAACCCGAGGTATCGCTATGACAGAAGGGCAAAATATTAAGGATATTTATGAGCAGCGCAGCCCTCTTTATGAAAAATATGCAGACATTACCCTTGACTGCAATAAACGCAAGTTTTACGATATTGTTGACGAAATCGCAGAGACAATCAAGAAATAAAAATGGATTTGTCAGGCTAATTTTTTTATTCATATTTCTTTTTCTAATTCAGTTCATTTAATATCTTAAAAAATTCATCTTTCTTTTGAAGTATTTCATCAAAGCGGCTTATATATTCAGCAGGGCCTTTAAAGTTAAACACACGCTCAATGCGCTCCAAATCAGCACTTACAACCTTTCCTGAACCTCCTGCGCCAAGGGCAAGAATGCTTAAGACCTCTTCCATAATATTAATATTATATGCTGAAAAATAGCCGGACTTTGAATAGCCTACGTTTTCAAGATTTCCCATCATATTTTTTTGACGGTACATATAATAGGGGACGCGCCCTGTGTTTTTCATAAATTTCTGAGAGTAGTCAAGCATTGCTTCTGCGGTCTTGCGGTCGGTAAGGTCATATCCTGAAAGGCTTTGATGAAGAGCGGAGCCTCTTTTGATGCTCATGGTGTGAACGGTTATGTTTTCAGGTGAAAACTTTTCAATTTCATTTAATGTGTATACAAAATCTTCTAAGCTTTCCCCGGGCAGGGCGGCAATAACATCTGCATTAATATTATTAAAGCCTGCCTTGCGTGCCAAAGTAAAGGCATTTTCAATCTGAACCGGAGTGTGAGACCTGCCGATAAGCTTCAGCGTTTTTTCGTTCATAGACTGGGGGTTTATGCTTATTCTGTCAACTCCGTAGCGTTTTAAAACCAAAAGCTTTTCTTCTGTAATGGTATCGGGGCGGCCTGCTTCAACACAAAACTCTGTTATGTGCGAAAGGTCAATATTTTCTTTCAGCGCCGAAAGGATTTTATCTGTTTGCTCAGCCGTAATTGATGTAGGCGTGCCACCGCCGATATAAATGCTTTTTACCTTTTTGTTGTTTTTCTCAATTAAGTGAGCTGCATACTCAATTTCTTTTACAAGCAAATTAATATACGGGTCAACGTATTTTTGACTGTGAGATAAGTCAGTTGAAACAAATGAGCAATAAAGACACCTGCTTGGACAAAAGGGGATGCCTATATAAAGGGCGATATCATCTTTTTCGTTTCTTCTTATAACGTCAAGCTCGTTTTTAGCAACGTTTAGTGCAAGGTCAAACTTTTTATCGGATATAGCATAGAAAGTTTTGAAAAAATCAAAGATTTCCGCATCCGTTCTACCATCTTCAAGCATCTGCCGTATTGACTTTGATGGACGGATTCCGGTTATCGTGCCCCAGGGGAGAATTTTATTTCTTATTTTTCTTGCACACAAAAACAGGCTCATTCCGCAAACAACGTTTGTAAGCCTTTTTATTTTTATAAAATCATCGTCTTCAGCAAGGCAAGCTGAAAACGATGATTTATATGTTTTATTTTCAAATTTAATTGTGGTTAAGGCTTCAAGTGTGTCGCCTTTTCTGTTTGCCACGCTGGTGATTTCGCAATCATCTTTGTCGGTAAAAAACAAATTTGCCACCAAAGAAAGGTTATAATCACTGTTGTGACCGATGGTTTGTAATTTCATAATATTAAAATCCTTTTAATCAAGCCATTATTTTTATTATGCTTTAAAATATCCGTTCTGCTTTTCTTGACCGATTGTAGTGGTAAAACCATGACCGGGGAAAACGTCGGTTTCATCGGGCAGGGTATAGAGCTGTTTTCTTATAGACTTTTCTATAATTTCATCATCGCCGCCGGGAAAGTCTGTTCTTCCTATATTCCGACAGAATAAAGTATCACCTGAGAAAAGCATATTTTCTTCTTCAATATAATAACACACAGAGCCGATTGTATGACCGGGAGTATAGATAGTTTTTATTCTTATGTTGCCGAATTTTATAATATCTGCATCCTTTAAAAGGATGTCAGCGCCTGATTTCGGGCAGGGCGCACCTGAATAAAGGGCAAGATTTATTGTGGGGTCGCAAAGTCCGTCAGCTTCAAAGCTGTGAATTGCAATTTTTGCACCTGTTGCCTCTTTTAAATCGTCAAGAGCGCCGACATGGTCAAAATGATAATGGGTAAGTAAAATAAATTTTACGGCCAGCCCCTCGTTTTCGCACCAGTCAAGAATTTCTGATGCGTTTGACGGGGCATCTATTATTGCAGCCTTTTTGGTTATTTCATCTGCTATTATATAGCAGTTATTATCCATATTACCGACAGAAAGCATTTTCATATACATAAAATCACGTCCCCCCTTAGTAAATGCAGAATGCAAAATACGAAGTTAATATAATGTGTATTACAAAATTTTAAACAGACAAAATCAACGGGCGATTTTGCACCATACTTATTCACTATTCCTTATCGAGTGCCCTTTAGGATATTACTTATTCCTTTAAATTTACTGCGTGCTTCGATTTACAGAATAAACACCTCGGATTGAGCGGGTTTTTTTAATAATAAGCTCTAATTGCGCCGTTGATGTAATCTCAAGGGCAACCATAACAATTGCGGTATTACCCTTGACTGTGCGGGCATTAAAGGACTTAATTGACGCCTTGATTTCTGCAAGGGAGGTGGTAATCTCCAAAAGCAGATTAGGTCTGTCATCAGCTTCAATGGCAAGCTCAATCAGATATGCACTGCTAAGCTCTTTATTTTCCCATGATACATCTATGAAACGGGTTAAATTTTCTTCGGCTAAAGCGGAGGCTGACATATTAGGACAGTCTCTTCTGTGAACTGATACACCTCTTCCCCTTGTTATAAAGCCGATAATATCGTCACCGGGAACGGGCATACAACAATGGGCAAGACGCACGAGGCAGTTATCAAGCCCGTGAACTATAATGCCGTTTGATGAAGCATGAGATTTTTTAGAGTCAGTATATGCAATCTCAGGCGGAAGCACAACACCGCCCGCGTTTATTCTTCTTTCTTCTTCGGCGGCTTTTATATAATCCTCACGAAGCTTCATAATAACCTTGCTTGCAGAAAGACCGCCATAGCCGATAGATGCAAATAAATCTTCTATTGAATTTAAGTTATAGCGCTTTAGAATAGGCGCTGTCCATTCAGAGATAAACAGCTGATTATATGAAAGGGAATGACGGCGAAGCTCTTTTTCAATCATATCCTTGCCGCGGATAATATTTTCGTCACGCCGTTCCTTTTTAAACCACTGATTTATCTTGTTTCTTGCCTGGGAGGTTCTAACGATTTTCAGCCAGTCACGGCTCGGCCCGTGAACGTTAGGCGATGTAAGAATTTCAACAATATCGCCGTTTGACAAGGGATGGTCAATAGGAACAATTTTTCCGTTAACCTTAGCTCCCATCATTTTATAGCCGATTGCAGAGTGAATTGAAAAGGCAAAGTCAATGGGGGATGCACCTGCCGGCAGATTTATAACATCACCATTAGGTGTAAATACAAATACTTCGTCTGCAAAAAGGTCTATTTTAAGAGTGCGCATAAAGTCATCCTCATCAATAGTTTCTTTTTGCATTTCAAGAAGCTGACGCACCCATAAAAGCTTTGAATCAGAGTCTGTGTCTGCAGTTGAGCCTTCTTTATATTTCCAGTGGGCGGCAATACCTTTTTCTGCAACGGTATGCATTTCCCAGGTTCTTATCTGAATTTCAAGAGGCTTACCAAACGGACCGATAACAGTCGAATGAAGGGACTGATACATATTCGGCTTCGGCATTGCGATATAGTCTTTAAAACGCATGGGTATGGGTTTATAAAGCTCATGCACCATACCTAAAACTGCATAACAGTCACTTAAAGTATGAACTATAATACGAACTGCAAACAAGTCATAAATTTCTTCCATTGATTTATTCTGAGTATACATCTTGCGGTATATACTGTAAAAATGCTTTGCTCTTCCTGATATGGTGCCGTCTATATTAATTTCATTTAAGCGGTTTTTGATTGTGTTCATAACAGAGTCAATATAATCGTCTCTTTCGCGCTTTTTCTGGTCAATACTTTTGGCAATTTCGTGAAATGCGACGGGGTCTAAGTATTTTAAGGCAAGGTCTTCAAGCTCACCTTTTATATTTGACATACCAAGTCTGTGGGCAAGGGGAGCGTAAACCTCCATTGTTTCGCGGGATTTTTCTCGCTGCTTGTCTTCAGGCATGCTTTTCATTGTGCGCATATTATGGAGCCTGTCTGCAAGCTTTATTACAATAACCCTTATATCCTTTGCCATAGCAAGAAACATCTTGCGAAGGCTTTCGATATGCTGTTCTTCTTTGCTTGTGTATTGAATTCTGCCAAGCTTTGTGACACCGTCTACCATGATTGCCACATCTTCGCCAAATTCTTGTTTTATTTTTTCTAATGGAATACCGGTGTCTTCAACAACATCGTGAAGAAGGGCGGATGCAATGGCTTTAACATCCATTTCCAAAGATGCTAAGATACACGCAACCTCTACCGGATGGCAGATATAATCTTCACCTGATTTTCGCTTTTGCCCGTCGTGAGCATCAAGTGCAAAATTAAATGCCTTTCCTATTATGTCAAGATTAGCGTTTTTATTATATTTTAAAATTTCTGTGTTAAGTTTTATAAGCAAATCATGCATTGCGTGTATTCACCCCTTTACTAAATGAACAATGAAAAGTGACTCCGCCGGTCATTTCCTGCGGAAATGAAACCTGCCTTTCGAAGAAGGAAAAACCATTATATTTTGACGGAGGGAATTATTAATTATCTTATTTCACCGCAAGGCGTATATCCTTTAAAATCAATTGCAGGCTTTTTTCGCCGCGGAAAACATTAATGCCCATTGTAAAGGCGATATCAAGCTTGGAGCCTACAAAAAGATTTGAAAGCTGAGGGGCCATGCCAAAACCGATAGCATCAATATTTTTTCCGTTTTTAGATAAAGTAAGCTTTGCGTGGCGACCATCGCTTATAACTCTTTTGGAAACAAGATTTGTATTTAAAATTGCAAAAACCGGCTGAGGATTACCCATGCCGAAAGGCTCAAGCACAGAAAGCATTTGTGCGTTTTTTAAATTTAAATCACAAGGCTCTAAAAGCTGGTCTATATTTATATAAGCAATTGCGTCTTCATCTGAAAGATGAGATTCGGCATATTTGTTAATCGCTTTATCAAACTCTGCAATACCGTCAAAATTAAGGCCAAGGCCTGCAGCAAGCTCGTGACCGCCGTATTTTAAAAGCAAATCCGAGCAGTTAGTAAGTGCATCAAAAAGGTTAAAGCCTTTGATGCTTCTGCCGGAGCCTTTACCGATACCATCTTTCAAAGAAATTAAAATTGCCGGTTTATAAAACTTATCCACAAGGCGGGACGCAACTACACCTATAACCCCGTGATGCCAGTTTTCCTTAGATAAAACAATAACCTTTTTTTCTTTGAAAGAGGGGTCATTATTTATCATTTCAAGGGCTTCTGAGAGAATCTGCTGCTCTGTAAGCTGGCGTGAACGATTTTCTGCCTCTAAATCAGATGCGATATGCTGCGCCGCATTTTCATCTGTTGTTATTAAAAGCTCAACTGCATCCTTTGCACTGCCCACTCTGCCTGCGGCATTAATTCTCGGTGCCACCATAAAGCTGATAAGACTTGTGTTTATTGGACGGTCTTTAATACCTGCCACATCAAACAAAGCGCGAAGCCCTGCATTTTTACTTCTTTTAAGAGCCTGCATACCGTATGTCACAAATATGCGGTTTTCATCCTGCAGGGATACCACGTCAGCTATTGTGCCCACACCAACAATATCAATAAAACGGTCAAAATATTCCTGGGCGGAAAGATTCATTGTAAGTGCAGTTGCTAAAATAAGCTTAAATGCAACACCAACACCTGCAAGGTCTTTAAAAGGATAGCTGCATTCCGGTTGTTTTGGGTTAATTACAGCATATGCATCGGGAATTTTCTGCTTGCAGGTATGATGGTCTGTAATAATAACGCAAAAGCCCAAGGCCTTTGCAAATTCGACCTCATTTACGGCAGTGATGCCGCAGTCAACAGTTATTAAAAGCCCTGCACCTGTTTTTTGTATTTTTTCCAGTGCGGCAATGTTTATACCATAGCCCTCATCGGAACGATTTGGGATATAGTAAGACACATTTGCACCAAGAGATTTTAAAAACATGTAAAGAATTGCAGTTGAAGTAATACCATCAACATCATAGTCACCGTATATAACAATGTTTTCTTTATTTTCGACGGCCTCTTTTATACGTTCAGAGGCTTTTTTTGCATCCTTAAGCAAAAAGGGATGATGAACGTTTTTGATGCTTTTTGAAAGAAAAGTGTCTGCCGCTTCGGGAGTGGTGATGTTTCTGTTTAAAAGCACAGAAGCAATAACCAAAGGGACACCCAGTGCGTCTGACAATGTGCGGATTTCACCTGAGTCGATGGATTTATCTGAAAATATCCAACGTTTATTGTTCATATTAACCTTCCTTGATAATTAATAGCACTATTTTATCATATTTAAATGTAATTTTCAACATTTTTTTGCAATTCCCATTACTTAATTTTTTCGTGGAAAAAGTTTTTTGGTTGAAATCTCGCAACGGAATTGAATTGACTTGCCCTGTTTTGGGCTGAAGAAGGCGGCGTGAAATGTTTTGCGGTTTATAAAAAGTGTTTAATCTTTTATAAACAATGTCGAAAGTTTTATAAAAAATATCTGCTTTTTTATAAAAGCATTTATAATTGATGTCGGTTATTTTATAAAAGAAGTTAAGTTTTTTATAAAACCTATTTCAAACTTTTATAAAATCTGTCTTATATTTTTATAAATCGGTTTATAACCGGTGCCAACAATTTTATAAACAAAATCTAATCTTTTATAAAACTATGCGGAAGTTTTATAAAAACTGTTTTCGTTGCCGGAATGACAAGTAAAAGCAGACGAAAAATCCGTCTGCTTTACTCTGCTACTATTTAAGTTCTGGTTTTAATCCCATTCTAACCCTTGCAATATTATCGGCTAATCCTATTTTATAGTAGTAAGCATCAAAATCGTAATCATATTCCAACATTGATACTAATGCTATATCTTTATCTTCAAGTGCAGCAAGCGTCATTCTCATTTCTTCAATATCAGGTGTCATAAAATCTGTTATTGTGCCGACTACAAGCATAGCACCTCTTGGTATATCTTTCAAAAGCTCTTCCAATTTTGAAGAATTACCCTGCTTATCAATGTATATTCTGCCTTTTTTCTCTAATTCCGCATAGGATTCTCCAATAAGAGTGAGCTTGTTTTCCATAAGGTTAGTATCTCTATCTTCCCGACAATAAGCATATACACCATTATACTTTTTTGTTTCTTTTTTTAGCAATTTCAAAAAATCGTGTATTTTCAATGTAATCTTCAAATGCTCATCGTCAAGTGCTTTTAATTCCGCATCATATTCAAAGTTAGTTGCCTGTGTCAAAATCCTTATTTGCTCAACATTTTTAGGAGCTGCATCAACAATTAACTCCATATATGTTGTCAATTCTCTTTCTACATCTTCACTTGTGTATTCATATTCGTCACACATTTGATTTTCCGCCTTTCATATTACTCTGCTTTACAATTATTATTTTTCTTGTGTTTCTGCTTCTAACGCACGATAATTAACTTTTCCCCTATCAGTTCTTGGCAAGTCAGAGCGATAAACTATTTCTTCTGGCACCATATATTCTGGCAGCTTTTCATGACAAAGAGAAAGTATTTCTTTGGTTACATTCTCTTTATCCGAATATCCGTCCGCTAAAACCACATACACTCTCGAATAGTTTATACGGGTTTCATCGGGGATGCCTATTGCACAACAAAGTTCAACTGCTTTATGATTCATAATCACTTTTTCAATTCTGTCTGGAAACATCTTGGTTGCAATGCCGTCATTACCCTTTGTCATAATAATGCGTTTAATTCTACCACTAACAAAAAGAACTCCATCATCATTCAAATAGCCAAGGTCGCCTGTATGAAGCCAGCGTTTACCGTCCTCGTGTGTCTTAATAATATCATCTGTTGCAACCTTGTTTTCGTAATATCCAATCATCAATGTAGGACCAGAAAAACAAATCTCACCTTCTTGATTGCAAGGAAGTTCCTTCTCTGTATCTGGTGCAATGATTTTACAGTTCACTTTTACAAGGGGAATACCAACACTCCCAAGCAAATTATAATCTTGGTAAGCAACAGTTGCAGCACTTACCATTTCTGTAGCCCCAAGTCCTTTTCCAATTTTGTTTTTTGCGCCAAGAGAAAGAAGTAATTCGTTGATGCGCTCTTCAATTTTTTCATTCATTCCCTCTCCACCATAGAAAATATGATGCAGACAGGAGCAATCGGTTGTTTTCATACGCTCATTAGAAAGCAACGCTTCTAAGTATGCAGGAATGGAATTAATATGATTCAAACGATATTTATTCACATACTCATCAAACTTATCAGGCTCATACTTAGGAAGCAAAACAACCTTAAAACCAAATGCTAAAGATTGCAACATTCCGCTTACCAAACTATAATTCACAAATGGCGGAAGAACTATCAGTACGATTTCTTGTCGATTATGAGGGAGGGCCTGTCCAACTTGCCATATTAGCGCATTTGCGTTAATATCGGAAAGAACAACTCCCTTAGGCTCACCAGTAGTGCCACCTGTATGTGATATAATTGCAGGTGTCGTTGGAGCTTTCTTGAAATCTGGAATGCTTGTATTCTTTCCTTGCTTCAAGAAGTTTCCCCAACTCATAAGCACAGGGGTGCTAAATGTAGATTTTTCTTTTGATTTCAACCTATACAGTTGCTTAATTCCAAACGGAAGTGATTCAGCAACCGAAACCACAACACCTTTTTTTACGGAAGTTTTTTCCAAAGCATTTTTTACAATTTCGTATGTACCATAGAACATAAAGAAATGTGTTGATTTTACCTCATTAAGATAATTAATGATTTCATTTTCACCAGCAAGTGGATGTATCATATTTGCAACCGCACCAAGTTTGTTGATTGCGTAAACCAAATATAAAGCTTCAGGGATAGAAGGCAAAGCAATCGTCACAATATCATTTGCTTTAACTCCCAAAGAAATTAGTGCCTTTGCTGTCATTTCAATATTTTCAAACATTTCGCCGTATGTAATATTTTTCCCTAAGTAAATCAGTGCAGTATCATTAGGAAAATCTTTGTTATTGTCATAAAAATACTCATATATCGTGCATTCTGGCAATGGAGCATTGATAGCCTCTTCACTATAATATTTTAACCAAGGCTTATCAATAGACGGATAGCCAGTCATTATTTTTTCTTCTGCCATAATTGTTATTCCCCTTTTCTATTTCTTTCTAAATTATTTAGAACCGCATAAGTTCTTATTAAACACCTTATGTAATGCTCTTGCATTCGTTTTGAACGAACATAGAATATTATTGATATTATCAATAATAAAAGTGAAACCATGAATCCTTCAAATGTATTTGTTTTGCCTATAAATATTCCTATGACTATGATTACAATTATAAATATCGTTGCAATACAGATTGACAATGACATTTCGGATTGTGTTTTCAATCTGTCAGATGATGCAACAGCATTGTTTATTTGCAGTTCATTACAACAAACGGAAGTTATATATTCTTCATCCTTATCAGTATACTTCTCTTTATCCCCCAATATATGCACCTTTACCTTCTCTAACATTTCTTTATCATAATCATTCTTAAAGAAATCGTCCTTTTTACTTAAAACACTTCTACTAAAAGTGTGTTTAAATATTTTCTTTTCTGCCTGTCCCTCAATCTCGTGCAAAATCAAGCCAATAAAGTACCCGATAACTAAAAATAACAATGAAGAACAAAATATCCACAAAACATTTATACTAAAACATTTATATGCAACTATTATCGCTATGCTTTCGGATATAATGCCCGCTACAAACATACTAAAAAAATCATACAACCCGAACTTTTCAAAAAAGCCCTCCATAAAATCCCCCCGTTATCATAATAAGTGTAAACACAAAACCGCTTACGGGATATCAGCGACATCCAGTAAGCGGTTTATATTAAAACTATGTAATTTTTGATATGCAAAGAAAAGGCTTAATAAGCCCGTAAATAAATAAATAAGTAAGTAAGTAAGTAAGGCGATTTTATACTTCTTGTCATTACTTGTCAAGTCCTTTCCGTTAATTTCTTTGCATAAGATTATAATACTCCAAATTACAATCCAACAAGTATATTATAGCACCGAAATCCGTTGCCGTCAATAGAAACTGCACCATTTCAGCATTTTGCCAATGATATTTTCTCTAAATTACTACAATAGCAATAATTCCGGCAACGGGGTTTAAAAACCGACACTTATGACTATTTTTACAAAATCAATCTTGTATATTTTTTAAAAAATACCTATTTTGAGGCTGAAAATTAATAAAAAATAGTGGTTTTGAAAAAGTTCGGTATTTTTCCAACACTTTTAAATGACACTTTTAGGATTTTCCGGGAATGCCAATGTCAACGGATTTAGTTTCCCTGTCCTTCTTCTCGCAACAACTCCACCACTCTGTCTGTAAGAGGCGCATTTACTGTATCTGCCATTAAAAGCCGTACAAAAATCTCATTGACTTCTGGTAATGCACATATCATTGAGGCAAGTTTATCTGTGCTTTTTGTGATTGAATAATTTTTAACTTTGTACTCTTTGCAGATTGCTCTCAGTTGTGTTAAGGTTGCTGTGCGGAAATACACCCTTTTGTTAAAGTGTGTCAGCTTATTATTTCCGTCAAAAACAAATCCTCGTTCATTTGACAGTTCTCTTGCCTTTTCTGTAAATGTGTTTAGTCTTGTAATATGCTGTGTGGGCGTTCTTCTCATAGCAAGTATATCTCTGTTTTTCCAATCGGCGGACTGAATAAATCTGCCATTTGCCCCTACAAGTTCAGCATAAAGCATTTCTGCATCGGCATAAGAGGTTAAAGGGGTTTTGTGGTCTTTCTTCCAGTTATGCTTGAAAACATAAAGAGAAATATACAAGTGCAGATATACCGCAGAAATCCCCGTCATATTCTTGTTGATATGCCTTTTGAGTTGCCTATGGAATGCGTCTATATCGTCAAGAGTAAGCCGTTTTCTGCTTTTCAGCTCTTCAAACTCTGCTTGTGTAAGTCTGCCATAGTTTTCTATGCGGTCAAGTTCTTGCTTATCATACTTCTTTTTCTTTATATCTTCTCTGCTGATTTTCTCGCCATTGTGGGTTTCTTCCCATTCCCGTTCCTCTTTTCGGATATCCTTATCCATAGTGGATGGCTTTATATAGTGCGGAATTGCGTGTTCTTCACAATATTTGTGGTATGCAGAAAAGCCGTCACTACATAAAAAGCTAATATCCCCAAGATAATCCCCGAAATAACTTTCAAAATCCAATGCACTAATCCTTGACAAACCTGTTACAACAGCGGCAATATGCCCTTTACTGTCAATAGCAGTTACGACACAGACAAACTCATTACCAAAAGTTCCTAACTGTGAAGGCACTTTCTTTTCCTTTGTTCTTGCTATTCTTTCTGCAACTGCCGTAGGCACAGTATTTATAAGAGTTTTTGAGCCTTTTTGACATTCCCTGAAACAGCACTCGTCAACCTTGACAACTCCCGACAATTTCGGCATAGCAAAGCGGTGTTCAATGGCGGCAAGGATTTTGTGTCTGTTGCTGATAATTGACCCTTGTGTCAGTTCTATCCCGTAATCGGTTCTGAGATTTTGCTGAATATCTGTAAGGGAAAAGTTATTGATAGTATAGTAAACAAGGGCTATTTGAACATTAAGGGGTAGGTGTGAGCCCTGTGCAATAGTGCCGACAAAGGGGTTGAATGTATGACCGCAATCAACACAACGGCGGCGCGGTTTGCCATTTTCCAAAGCGTGCATATAGGTTTGAACACAGCCACACTTGTCACATACTGCCCTTATCCCGTGCTTTTCCATAAACAGTTCCCATTCTGTGGGTTGTCTTTTCTTCGGCTCTTTCTTCACATAATCACGCAGTACAAACTCTCTCTCAGTTTCGGACAAGGTTTTGATTTTCTTTTCAATCTCTTTGAGTTCTGCCCTTAATTCCTTAACTTCCTTGCTTATTCTGGGCTTATCTTTCATAATATCCTTTAATCTCACTGTTGCACCCCCTTTTTTCCAACAATTATATTATATAAAGTTTGCTAAATCTTGTCAATTCTGCATTTTGAACAGTTTTTATAAAAAGATTGTTATGTTTTATAAAAATGCAAGGTTATTTTATAAAATAATTCGTATTGTTTATAATCGGTTTTATAAAAAAGGTACAGCCTTTTATAAAACTGTACCGATGTTTTATAAAACTTTCCGCACTTTTTATAAAAGTTTGAGAAAGATTTATAAAATATTTAACTTTATTTATAAATGTCAAAATCGGTCACACAGCCAACTTTTGCCCCAAATGGTATAGGTCACTTCAATTCCGTTTCGGGATTTCAACATTTTAGCCATTACACATTATTTTTTAGTAATGGGTTGCAATTAACCGCAAAATTTTATTTTAAAAAAGAAGAAATTTAAATAAAAAGCTCTTTGTCTGTTAAATTCTCATACTTCCAATTTGCTGTTTTTGTAAGGCTGCGTTGAGCAGGGTGCAATATATATCATTAAAATTTAGGGTATAGGGGCTCCGATGCACAACGAGCTGCTGGCACAAAATAAATTAGGTGTTGATTTTAATGAATTTTGGGTGTATAATGTTAGTATATGTATTGCAATTAAAGAAAGGAACAATGAATATGCTTAAAAATGATACACGCACACCGGAGGAAATAAAAAAAGAAAAAACTCTTTTTATGCGTCAGACGGTGTGGCCGTTGGTAATAATTTTAGTTAATTTCAGCATTGCCATGGCAATTTTATGGTGGTCGGGGGATTGGGGTAAAAGGTTTTATTCCGACAATTATCTTTTCCGTGACGGAAGAATGCCCATAAAGCAGGAAGACGGCCGATGGCATATTATGGACGATAACGGCGATGTAAGAAGTGAGGGTTATACTGACATAAGACCTTACAGTAACCGTGTGGCGGCAGTAAGAAATGAAGAGGGCAAATGGGGTTTTATAAATATGAACAGCGAAAATATCGTTGAATGTGTTTATGATTATGCCGGTGACTTTTCTGACAGCGGTCTTGCAGTTGTTAAAAAAGACGATGAGTTTTTTTATATAAACAAAAAAGGCGAATTGCAGTTTAACAAAAAGTTTATTGATGCAACAAGCTTTGAGACGGGAAGTATTGCAAAGGTGGAAACCAAAGAGGGTGTTGGACTTTTAGATGTTAAGGGCGAATATATTGTGTTGCCCGGTCAGTACAAGGCGCTTGGCGATATAGCTATGGAAAACGGCTATGTGTCAGTTAAAAATGATGAAGACCTTTGGGGCTATATTGACAGCCTTGGCGAGCTTGTGGTGGAATGTAAATACACAACCGCGGAAAGTTTTATAAGAAAGCGCGCTATGGTTACAAATGCAGAGGGCCTTTACGGCTTTGTTAATGAAGACGGAAAAGAAGTTGTTCCATGCAAGTATACAATAGCAAGAAACTTTTCTATTGCTCAGTATGCAGCTGTTTGTAACAGTGAGGGTAAATGGGGGTTTGTAAACCGCGAAGGTATCGAAGTTATACCTTGCAAATATTCTGACTGTCTTGACTTTACAAATGATGAAAGTGCGGCGGTATGTGACGAAAACGGACTTTGGGGTTATGTTAAGAATAACGGCGAATTTATTGTGGAATGTAAATTCTTAAAGGCTACAAAGTTTGCAGGAAACGATACAGCTGCGGTGCAGAAAACTGACGGCAAATGGATTTACATTGACCGTAAGGGCGAACAGTGCATCAAAGAAGAATTTGATTATACAGACAGCTTTACAGATGAAGAAATTGCAATTGTAGGTAAGTTTTATGACGGTAAGCTGGGTTATGCGGTTATTGATGAAGACGGTGAGTATCTTGTGGAATACGGTGTATATGATACATTAGTGGCGTACGATTCAGGTGAGATTTATGGCTATACAAAAGACGGAAAATACACCCTTTTGGGCGATGAGGGAACAGTAATTGCTCAGGATATTATAGGATTTAAGCCGGCGGGCGATGTTATTGTAAGAAGATAGCGAGGAGGTATATAAAAATGAAAAAGGATATTTTAAAAAAGATTATTGCGTGTGTGTGTATTATGGGATTGGCTTTGGCTGTTGCAGGCTGTAAAAAAGATAATGAAAATTCCGTGCAGGCACCAACATCTCAAACCGAAAATTCAGATGTAACAGAGCAGGTGGGTATTGAAAATGGCGGAGACTTTGATGAAGAGGGAAACGTCATCGAAGGAAGTGATGCTCCTTTTGAAGTGGCTAAGCCTGAAGATGGGGGAGATATTGAAGAAGATACCGGCTTTTTTGTTCCTGAGACATCAGTTGAATTAAAATATGGAGAAGATGGTAACATCACAAAGGAATGTGCAGTTGAGCTTTTGCAGAAATATACAGCAGAACAGTTAGGTCTTACACCGAATGCAAGCCATCAGCTTCTGTTTGACTCAAACAATGCTGAGGTTGAAGGTAAAAAATGTTATGCCATTGCTGCAAAAATTCCCGATAAGGAAACAGAGGGTGTTTTCTATGTTGCATTTGACGGGTCAGCTGTTTATAAATACGATATTACAAATCAGATATATATAAAAATGCCGTAATAAAATAAATGATAAATTTTGAAATGTAATCAGAAACGACACGTGGGTCGCTCCCTACGCAGATGCACATATATTATCGGTGCATTTGCAGTCAATGACCTGCGTGTCGTTTCTTTCATATATTTTTGCCGACAGCTCAAAAAAATGTCATAATATAAAAAATATTTCACAAAATTTATAAAAGATATTTACAAACAAATATTTATTTGTTATAATATATACGTGAGTTTTTTGTGTGTCCGAACAGGATGCGCGCATTTTTATTATTTTTTTAGATTATTTTGCATCTGTTTTTATTAAAGATGTAAAAGCAATCATATTTTAAAGGAGGATATAAAAAATGAAAATCAAAAGAATTTTAACTGGTCTTGTAGCGGTTGCACTTTCTGCATCAATGCTTACAGGCTGCGGCGGAGGTAAAGGCGGCACAGGCAGCTACGCTGAGAATGGTGCGGACCCTGCATTCCTTGAAACTGTAGAGATGGGTATGGAAGCCGGAGAGGATGGTAAGATTACAAAAGAAGTATTCGAGCCCACACTTCTTCTGGGCACATATGATTTTGATAGTATGCACGTTTTCCAGGAAGCATTTAAGTACACAAATGTTAAGCCTAAGGCATTTATTGCGGCTACTTCAAATGCAAGCCAGCAGCTTGACCTTATGCTTGCAGACGGAAGCGATATGGCTGACGTTGTTGTTTCTACAATCACAAAGATTAACGATGCTGCACTGGAAGGCGCGTTCGTTCCTCTTGACACATTGATTGAAAGATTTGCTCCCAACATCAAGGCTTATTTTGAGCAGTTCCCCAGCCACAAGGCTCAGTCTCTTGCAGGTGACGGTAACCTTTATGTTATCCCCACTACATATGATACAATCGCTTCTGAAGGTTTCTTTATCAGAACTGACTGGCTTGACAAGTTAGGCCTTGAAGTTCCCAAGACAGTTGATGAATATCATCAAGCACTTCTGGCGTTCAAAAATCAGGACCCCAACGGCAATGGTAAAGCTGACGAAATTCCTTTCTTCCAGAGAAGTAAGACATATGTTAGTTTAGCACAGCTATGGGGCGCTTATCCCAAAAACTATGTTGATGAAAATGGCAAGGTTCATATTGGTAAGGTTTCTCCCGCTTGGAAGGTTGCAATGCAGAATTTGATTCAGTGGAATAAGGAAGGTCTTATTGACCCTGAAATTACTACACGTCAGAGTGCAAGAGAAGAGCTTTTGGGTAACAACATTGGCGGTTCTACTCATGACTGGTTCTCTTCTACAGGTTCTTTCACAAAGACAGTTAAGGATTCTCACCCCGGCGAAGCTTGGGCTGAAGACTTTAACTTTGCTCCTATTGCTCCACCTGCCGATATCAACGGTGAAGTTAAGGAAATTTACTCACGTCCTCTGCTAAGAGGTTCCGGTTGGGCAATTTCTGCAACAAACAAAAACATTGTTGAAACAATCAAGTATATGGACTGGTGGTTCACAGAGCAGGGTAAGCTTACTTATTGGTATGGTATGGAAGGTACTGACTATACTAAGGATGAAAACGGCAAAGTTACATTTACAAGCCTTGTATTGGATTCTAAGAATGGTGTTCCCATGTACATGAGAGAAAACGGTCAGCTTGAGCAGGGTGCTCCTATGAGCATGGAAGCTGAAATGGCCGGTATGACAGAAGGCGCTAAGGAAGGTTTTGCAATGTATGAAAGCGAAATCAAGATTATTCCTCAGTTCCCCACACTTGCATACACACCTGACGAGCGTGCTGAAATTGATAAGATTACAGTTGAGCTTAACACATTCATTGACGAAACAAACGCTAAATGGTATGCAGGTTCTGTAGTTTTGGATGATGCTGCTTGGGATGCATATATCGCTAAATGTAAAGAACTTGGTTCTGATAAGCTAATCGAAATTTATCAGACAGCTTATGACAGACTTGTTGCTAACGGCGGCGGCGTTGACGATGTAAAAAAGAATTATACATCAAATAATAACTAATTGGTTTTAATAAAAAAGGATACGGCGAAAATTCCATATCCTTTTTTTATGCAAATCAGAGTGCTAACAAAAACTAAAATTTTTCATTTTATTGGAGTTTATATTTTTGCAGGTTGACATATATGCAGACTTATGATAATATATAAAACAAAATTAAAGTGAAAAACAGGGGGGGTTAAATATGACAACAGAAAAAATCTGTCAGTTAATTGACGAAAGAAAACAAGAACTTTTTGAGCTTTTGGCAAGTCTTGTTAAAATTAATTCAGAAAATTTTTCAAGCTATGGCAATGAAGAAGAGTGTGCAAGATATGTAAAAAGTCTTTTAGATGATTTAGGCCTTGAAACAGACCTTTATTCACCTATGGATATTAAGGATTTTGACAAGCATCCCGATTATATGCCGGGCCACGGTCTTGAAAACCGCTATAATATAGTTTCGCGTTGGAAGGGAAAAGAAAATACAGATGAGCTTATGCTGATGGCGCATACCGATACTGTGCGTATTGGTGACAGAGCGGCGTGGAGCTTTGAGCCTTTGGCGGGCATAATTAAAGATGGCAAGATTATGGGACGCGGTGCCGTTGATGATAAGTACGCTGTTGCAACTTCAATATTTATAATGAAGCTTTTAAAGGAAGCAGGCTTTGAGCCTAAGAAAAACCTCTTATTTGCCGGCTATGTGGATGAAGAATACGGTGGCGCTCACGGTGCTTTGGCGGCTGTTTTAAAATATCCATGTCAGAGAATTGTGAGCATGGACGGCAGAGACGGACAGATTTGGAATTGTGCCTCAGGCGGCGGTGAGTTTAAATATCTTTATCATGCAAAGGAAATTCAGGATTCTGCAAAGCTTACGGCACAGGCAATTCCCACAGTTCTTGAATGTATTGAAACGTTTGCGGATAAACGTAAGGCAGAGCTTGAAGAAAATTGCTTTTATAAGGGAACGATTATTCCAAAAACTGCACTTCGTTATATGGGCGTGCGTGCCGGTAAAGACGGGCTTCAGCTTGGTACCGGTGAGGCGTATTTTATTTGTTATACTGATAAAACAAAGGAAGAAATATACGCAGAGCTTTCTGAGCTTGAAAAGGTTTTGGCTGAGAAGCTAGAGCCGATGGGCATTATTGGTGACGGATTTGTGCCACAGACAAGATTTTTCCATTATGTATTTACTGAGCCGGACAGTGAGGATATAACACTTATGCTTGAAGCGGCAAAGGAGACTAATTCACAGATTCCGATTGTGTGCGGTTCTTGCCTTTCTGACTTATCAGTTATTTCAAAATACGGCAGTAAAAAGGCATTTTCGTTTGGTGCAGGAAGAGACTTTTCAAAGCCGGGCGGTGCACATCAGGTTGACGAATATATTGAATGTGATAAATTAGTGAAATACACAAAGACAGTTGCGGCATATGTTTTAAAGGTTTTAGGTTAAATGAAAAATCGAGCGCCTGCAAAGTTATGATTCAGATTAATTTTTACAAAAAAAGACAGTTAAATTTATAGTTTCACAAAATATGCGCATAAAAGATGGGTGTTTTTAAGCATTTTTGAAGGAAATAAGCCAAAAAAGAAAAATTGGCTGAACAATCAAAAAAAAACCTGAAAACAGCTTGACAAAAATATAGGGCTGTGCTAAAATACATAAGGATTAAAGAACAGGCAAGCTTCTTTTTGGGGGCTTGTCTGTTTTTAGGCGAGAAATCGCCTTTCTAAGTATTTAAATTTATAGGGGAGATTTATTATGAGCACGTTATTATCAGTTTCCATTGCGCTTCTTGCCGGACTTTTGATGACAAGAGCTTTTAAGCCTTTAAAATTACCGTCAGTAACGGCATATCTTATTGCGGGTGTTTTAATCGGGCCGTATTGTCTTGGCAGACTTGGTATATCAGGTCTTGGTTTTAACTCACACGAAGCGGTTTCGGCACTTAAAACAGTGTCTGATGTTGCTCTTGGTTTTATTGCCTTTTCAATTGGTAGTGAGTTTAGATTAGAAGAGCTTAAAAAAACAGGTAAGCAGGCACTTGTTATAGGTATTGTTCAAGCTTTGGCTGCAACACTTATGGTTGATTTGGCGCTTTTGTGTGTTCACTTTATTATGCCTGATAAACTATCAGTTCCGCAGCTTATAACATTGGGTGCTATTGCGACTGCAACCGCTCCTGCTGCAACACTTATGGTTGTTCGTCAGTATAAGGCAAAGGGTCCTCTTACTGATTTGCTTTTACCAATTGTTGCATTAGACGATGCTGTAGGATTGATTGTGTTTGCAGTATCCTTTGGTATTGCAAAATCACTTATTGTTGGCGCTGTGGATTTGGTATCAATTATTATTAATCCTTTAATTGAAATTATAGCATCACTTACCTTGGGTGCTGTTATGGGATGGATTTTAACTCAGCTTGAAAAGATGTTTAATTCAAATACAAACAGACTTAATATGTCGATTGCATTTGTGTTTGTTACGGTTGCACTTTCAATGCTTAAGTTTGAAATAGGTCATGTGCACATCGGTTTTTCATCACTTTTAGTATGTATGATGCTTGGAACTGTTTTTTGCAACATTTGTCATTTGTCCGAAGATATTATGGAAAAGTCTGATAAATGGACATCGCCTCTGTTTGCGCTTTTCTTTGTTGTAAGCGGTGCTGAGCTTGAGCTTGGTGTGTTTGCTGACTGGGCGATTGTTGTAATCGGTATTGTGTATATAATTTTCCGTTGTATTGGTAAGTATTTTGGCACATTGGTGTCTGCAAAGGCAACTAACTGTTCAAAACAGATATGCAAATATCTTGGTATTACCTTGTTTCCTCAGGCAGGTGTTGCCCTTGGTATGTGTGCATTGGCAATGGAGCTTGGTGCAGACGGAAACCTTATAAGAAATATCACTCTGTTTGCAGTTTTGATTTATGAGCTTGTAGGTCCTTTGATGACAAAAGAAGCTCTTAAAGCCGCAGGTGATATCAAGCCTATGAGTGACGAAGTTAAAAACCGTCGTGAAGCAAAGCTTGAGGCAGCAAAAAAGAATAGCGGAAATTAAGATTAAAAGCGATTTGCTACGGCAAGTCGCTTTTTAAATGCAAAAATATGAAGTGTAAAATTAGTTTGTGTTTTGTGGCTAAGCGTGCATGTAACTAAAACTACCATTCTCGCGGGCATATTGATGCACACTGCAGTTAAACAGCTAAGCGGCGGTAAAACTTACATAAGCTGTATTGACAATGATATTTTAAAAAAGCCCGGCGGTTGAATTTTGAATTGTCTGCGCAAAACAAAAAAGGCAAAGCAATAGTTTTTATTGCTTGTTAAAAAATAATGTGGTATAATGAGTTTGCAAAGCAAACTCAATGAATTGCCTTGCGGCATGAATTGAAATCAAAGATTTCATGAATTGAGCCCTGCGGCTCATGAATTGCACTTCGTGCATTATGTGCTTGCAAGGCAAGCAGGCAATTCAATTCATTTTTTGTAGACGAAAAGTTCTTTACAGAAAGGAAGCATACCGAAAATGTCCGATAAAAAGAAAATGCTGGTAATTGACGGCAACAGTATCCTGAACCGTGCCTTTTACGGTGTAAAGCCGCTTTCCACCCGTGACGGCCGTCCGACAAATGCGGTGTTCGGGTTTGTTAACATCATAATGAAAGCGGTGGAGGGGCTTTCTCCCGATGCCGTTGGCGTCGCCTTTGACAGGCGTGAGCCTACCTTCAGACACAAGAAGTACGCTCTTTACAAGGCGAACCGTCACGGTATGCCGGATGAGCTTGCCACGCAGCTTCAGCCGGCAAAGGACGTTTCGGAAAAGCTCGGATTTCACGTGCTTTCCCTTTCCGGCTATGAGGCAGACGA
>JAZTXH010000011.1:0-141390 GCA_045636325.1 Clostridia bacterium | reverse complement strand
AGAGTTGTTTTTTCAAAGGATGACGTGCTTATATATATCTCTCATCTTGATCTTAATCACGCATTTATCCGTGCGCTAAACCGGGCAGACGTTAAGCTGATGTTTTCCGAGGGCTTCAACCCGCATCCAAAGATAGTGTTTGCACTTCCTCTTTCGGTCGGCTACACCAGTGAATGCGAAATTCTGGAGATAACGCTTATAGAGGCACTTGCGCCCGATGAAATAATGGAAAGACTTAACGGTGTTCTTCCCAGCGGGGTACGTATAACCGCTTCTTTTGAGGGAAAGAGCCGAATGAAAGCTCTGGAAAATGCGCTTTACATCGTTTATCCCGAAAAAATACCGGGAGGGGTAGCAGAATTTTTATCTATGGAAAGCATTCTGATAGATAAAAAGACAAAAAGTGGTATTAAGGAAACGGATATCCGCCCCGACATAAAAAGCATAAAGGTGTATCTTAACCGTATTGAAATGGTGCTTTCTGCCGGGAGCCGCAGAAACCTTAAGCCTGAGGTTGTGATAAGTGCCATGAATAAATATATCCCCGATTATCACAGCGGCGACTGTGAGTATCACAGGAAGGAAATTTACGATGCAGATATGACGATTATATGAATTTTGCGCTCTTTTGCTTGCAAGGGACACAAGAGTGTGATATAATGAGTTTGCAAAGCAAACTCAATGAATTGCCTGACGGCATGAATTGAAATCTAAAGATTTCATGGATTGAGCCTTGTGGCTCATGAATTGCACTTCGTGCATTATAAAGGCAATTCAATTCATGGAGTGATAACGAGAATTCATGGCGGAACGCTAATTCATTATAATTTTTAATCTTGGCTTGACAAAAGTCGAATTGTGTCGAAATAAGTAAAAAACAAACACTCTTTGCGGGGGTATACATATGCATAACAATATTATAATATTTAAAACCGAAGACGAACAGATAAAAGTTGATGTAAGATTTTATGACGAATCTGTCTGGCTTACAATAGATCAAATGGCGGCTTTGTTTGAAAGAGATAAATCAACTATTTCTCGTCATATTAAAAATGTGTATTCAGATAAAGAGTTGTTGCCCGAAGCAACTGTTGCAAAATTTGCAACAGTTCAAATAGAGGGTGACAGAGAAGTAGAGAGAAACCTTGATTATTATAATCTTGATGTAATAATCTCAGTCGGATACCGAGTGAAATCACTTAGAGGAACGCAATTCAGACAATGGGCAACAAAAAGGCTTAATGAATATATACGTAAAGGCTTCACAATGGATGATGAAAGACTTAAAAACCTCGGTGGCGGTGGATATTGGAAAGAACTCTTAGAAAGAATACGAGATATTCGTGCTTCGGAAAAAGTTTTTTACAGACAAGTGCTTGATATCTATGCCACAAGTATTGACTATGATCCCAAAGCTGAAATATCTATAGAGTTTTTCAAAAAGGTTCAAAATAAAATTCATTATGCTGTACATGGACAAACTGCAGCTGAAGTTATATATAACAGAGCAGATAGCGAAAAAGAATTTATGGGACTTACAACATTCAAAGGCAACAGACCTCACTTGAGTGATGCTGTGGTTGCGAAAAACTATCTCGATGAAAAGGAACTTCGTTCATTGAGTCAAATTGTTTCCGGATATCTTGATTTTGCTGAAAGACAGGCAGAAAGAGAACAAGTTATGACAATGAATGATTGGGCAGAGCATTTGGATAAAATTCTTACAATGAGTGGAGAACAACTGTTAATTGGTGCAGGAAGTGTGTCTCATACACAAGCGATTAATAAAGCAACAGAAGAATATAAAAAATATCAAGCCAGAACGTTGAGTGAGGCAGAAAAAGACTATTTAGATGCAATAAAGACCATTGAAGCGAAAGCGAAAAAGAATAAATAAGGTTTGTGAAAAGTTTAAAAATTTAATATAATAGTTTGCCGATTTTGTCATTATGCTATAATAGGGACAAGTTGAGAAAACCTTGTTAAATCAAGGGTTTCGAAGACTTGTCCCTTTTTGTTTTTCAGAAAGAACAAGCTCAATTTTCATTTAAAGTCTAAAATTTATAGCAAAATGAGGTGATAATTTAGAAAATTTTTTAAAACTTTTATAAGGAGAAAATGACTATGAGTGAGGTTATAAGTTTAATTAATCTGAAGGGTGGAGTTGGAAAAACTGTATCAAGTATCAACATAGCATATTCGTTTGCAGAGTTCGGCAAAAAGGTGCTGATTGTTGATGCAGATAGTCAAGGAAATATTGCAACATCTCTTGGGATGATTGCAGATGAACTTGACAACACACTTTGCGACTTAATAGACGAAGCAATTGCAGACGGGGTTAACGAGCAACGAGTAGTTGAGTGTATCAGACAAGTCGGAAAGGTCGATATAATACCTGCAAATTCGGTACTTGCGGAAATGGATTATAAAGTTATGAATGCTTACCGCAGAGAATACCTATTGAAAGATATTATATCGACAATTGAGCACTTGTATGACTACATCATAATCGACTGTCCGCCGTCGCTGAGCCTTAAAAGCATTTCAAACCAAACGGCGAAACCTGTATATGCAAGATGGGGTTTTTAGTGGCCCGTTGTATGATGTGAGAGAAAAATATAAACGGTATCGTCTTGGGTGTGGCAGAGGCGGAAACAGCGATGACTTAGAATGGAAGTATGTGTCAGAATGTTTTAAAAATTTAGTTTTGACAGGACAGATTCTTCCCGGTGAAACAAAAATTGGTATGTGTTATAGGACGGCGAAAAGTGACGAAACCGAAGCTATAAAAAATTATCTGGCTTGGTGCAAGGAAAATGACAAGCCTATAAATGATAGTACGGTTAATGAATATTCACGAGAAACCTTTAATTTTAGCAGTAAGCCTGATTGCGACAAAATGAATATACTGTTTGGATATTCAGCTTTTATTAGAGATTTATCGGAAGAACAAAAGGGCAGAGTGGATGACGAAGATGAAGAATTAGATTTGTAAATTATGGCGAAAAATTTATCAAATGTTTGTGAAATCTTGATTATCTAAGCATTATATGTTATAATATATACCAAATGGATTAAAATAGTGTGATGAAAAAATTTCAAAAAAATATGAAAAATTTTTGTTCACTTACTTGACAAAAGAATACTATCGGGAGCGAGAAAATACAGAGGGGGAGATACTTATGGCGGAAAACGGCATTGTAAAAGGACTTAAGGGCATATTAAACGGACCTGTGGCTGCGTATCATTTAAGTGTTACGGCTTTTGTGGTAACCATTATTTGTATAGTATTTATAGCAATTGATTTAAGGAAGAAACGCACGAATACGAAGCGTCATCTTTTGGTGGTAGCTGTGTCATTAGCTATATTAATATGGCTATGGCTTTGCGTTTGCGATATGTATAAAAGCAGATTTTCTTTATCAACTCTGCTTTCAAATCTGGTAGATGCAATCAGGGCATTTAGCTTTAATATACCTTTTACGGAATTTGCGCCCTGTGTGAGTAAAATAGTTTGTGATATTTTTAATTTTAGCCGGTTAGGAAGGCTTGTGTTTAAAGTTTATATAACCCTTATTTACTTTTTGGCACCGGCTGCGGGAGCAGCTGTTATTTTAGAATTTATAGTTAATATTTTTGCAAAAATAAAGCTTAAATTAAATTCTTTATTTCCGTCAAAAGAGATTTATTATTTTAATGCACTTAATAAAAAATCACTTGCTCTTGCAAAAAGTGTTTTAGAAAATCGTAAAAAAAGAACGGTGATTGTTTTTACTGATGTATACACAAAAAGGGATGAAGAAGAAAGCTCAGAGCTTTTAGCTGAAGCTAAGTGCAGCGGCGGCATATGTTTAAAAGAAGATATTTTGCATATTAACATTCGAAAAGGCGGAAAAAATACGTTCATATTTATTGATGATATAGGGCAGAAAAATATTCAGGATGTATGGGCGATTATGGATATTGACAAAAATGACGCGCGCAAAAACAAGAGGCTTGAAAATGCAAATGTGCTGGCTTTTTGTGAAGAAAGATATTATACCATGGTTTGTGAAAAAATAAGAGAGAGGGCAAAAATTCAGTATGGTGAAAATGCGCCCGATGTGCGCACTATAGATGAATACAGCAATCTGGTTAAAAATATGTTAAAGCGCCTTCCCTTATATGAGCCACTTGTGGGAAGAAAGGATGCAAAAGAGCTTCAGCTTACAATTATCGGTTCGGGACAAATCGGTACGGAGGTGTTTTTATCTTCATATTGGTATGGGCAGATGCTGGGTATAAGGCTTAATATAAATGTGATATCAAAAGAGCCTGAAACAAGGTTTTTTGATAAAATAAATTATATTAATCCGGAAATTTTGAGCACCGGCGAATATGTTTTAAGCACGGGTACTGTTTTAGAAAGAACAAAAGAGCTATTCTGTGTTGATGCAGACACAGAATATATTAAAAGAACTGCGGATTATAAAAAGATTATGATGATGTATCCGGGGAAAGGAATACTTGCAGACCCCTATTTTACACTTCGCTATTATCAGACGGATATCAGTGATGACGATTTGGCACATAAACTGCATGAAAGCCATTGGAAAGATGGGTTTTCTCTTAAGGATACAGACTATTTTGTGGTGGCTTTGGGCTCGGATGCAGAAAATATTCAGATTTCAGAAAAACTTAATAAATTTATAAGCGAGTATCATTTAAAGCTTAAAAAGGCAGGTAAAGAATTTAAAAACACAGTGATTTCATGCGCTGTATATGACTCTGCCATAGGCAAGGTAATAAATGATATGAGAAGAAAAGCGCCGGAAAGTCGCGGTACATATATTTATGCATTTGGCTTCTTTGAAGAAGTATACAACGAAGAAAACATATATATGCGCTCAGAAGAAAAGCGCTCTAAATCTATTCACCATGCATATGAAAACCGCAGGGGCACACTTGAGGATTACGAAAAAAAGACAGCCGAAGATGTGGTTAATAAAAACTCTAATATGTTGCAGTATAATTTCTGGGCAAGCATAGGCCGTGCACTTCACTTAAGATATAAGGTGTTTTCTGCCGGATGCATTTTAGAGTCGGTATTTAGTTGCGGAACTGTGGAAAAAAGGGAAAAATTAAATGAAGCAAGCCTTGAAAAATACTACAGGTGCATTAAAAAAAGCGATGGGAATGATGATTATAGTGAAAAACTGGTTTCTCATCTCAAATGGCTTGAGCACCGCAGATGGAATGCCTTTACCCGTGTAATGGGCTTTACTGTGCCTGACGACTTTAGTGAATATGCACAATACACTACCGGATATGACCATAAGGAAATGCATTTAAAGCTTCATCTTTTCCTGACGGAATCGGATGCAGTACGCGAATATGAAAATCTTTTTACAGCCGATATAAATGAACTTGACGGTCTTGATATGGCAAACAGAAAATTAAGTGAGTTTTGCAAATCCAAGGCAAAAGAGCTTGAAGAGCGCAAGGCAGAACTTGAAAAAATGCTTGAAATTTGTGGATGTGACGAGAAAGAACAAATTAAACAGCAGATTAAGGATGTTTCCAATCAGGCAGACAAGCTTATGAAGAAGAGTATGACAGATTATAAAATTTTTGACGGACCCTGTGAGGATTTCAGCGATATTTGATGTCATGTGGAGATGATTTGGCAAAAAATGCAGACACAATCACTTTTATAAACAGCGATTGTAATTTATGGCGGTGATATAAAATATAATTTTCCAGCTTGCTATTTTAAAAGATTTTTGGTATAATAAATAAGTTATATGTCCTTAGCTTGACAGGCTAATTTAAAGGAGTAGAAAAAATGGCAAAAGTTAAAGAAAAATACGTTTCGGCATCCGAAATGGCACAGCAGAAACGCTATGAAGAAAAAATAAAAGAATATGTTATAAAAGCGGGCGGGAAAAAGGCTTGTGTGGTAACATACGGATGCCAGCAGAATGAAAACGATTCTGAACGTTTGCGCGGGATGCTTAAAGAGTCGGGGTATGAAATTACCTGCGACACCGAAACAGCAGACGTTATAATTTTTAACACCTGCGCAGTGCGTGACCATGCAGAGCAGAAGGTGCTTGGTAATTTAGGTGCACTGAAAAATCTTAAGCGCAAAAATGAAGAGCTTATAATAGGTATTTGCGGTTGTATGATGCAGCAAAGACAGGTGGCGGATAAAATAAAAAAGAAATTTAGCCATGTGGATATTGTTTTTGGTACACATACTTTGTTTGAACTTCCGTCTTTATTATGGCAGGTAATAGAAGAAAAGAAAAGGCAGTTTAATATTATAGATATTGACGGGCGTATTGCAGAAGATATTCCCATTGTGCGCGAAAGGAGCGCTGTTGCATACATTTCCATTATGTATGGGTGTAACAACTTTTGTTCATACTGTATAGTGCCTTATGTAAGAGGGCGTGAGCGAAGTCGCGCCAAAGAAGACATCTTAAAGGAAGTAAGAGAGGTTGCAGCCGAGGGGTATAAAGAAATTATGCTTCTTGGTCAGAATGTTAACTCTTACGGAAAGGATAATTCAGACGGCGTTGATTTTTCTGACCTTTTGCAGATAATAAGTGAGGTTGACGGAATCGAAAGAATAAGATTTATGACTTCACATCCTAAAGACTTTACAGAAAAGCTTATGCAGACTATAAGGGATAATAAAAAGGTGTGCAAGCAGCTTCATTTGCCGGTGCAGGCAGGAAGTGATAAGATACTTTCTGATATGAACCGCAAATACACTGCAGATGACTATATTAAAAAAGTAGAAAAAATGCGCCAAATGGTGCCTGAAATTACCCTTACAACAGATATAATAGTAGGCTTTCCTACAGAGACAAACGAAGACTTTGAAAAAACAATTGAGCTTATTAAAAAAGTGAGATATGATTCGATTTACTCTTTTATATATTCAAGGCGCACGGGTACGCCGGCTTCGAAGCTTGACTTTGTGTTGAACGATAAAGAAATTCACAAAAATTTTGACCGTCTTTTAGAGGTACAGAATGAAATTTCAAAAAGCATTAACGATTCATATATGGGAAAAACCGTTACTGTTTTAGCTGAGGGTGAAAGTAAAAATACTCCCGATATGATTTCCGGCAGAACAGATGGGGGAAAAATTGTTCACTTCAAAGGCGGAAGCGAGCTTGTGGGTAAATTGGTGGATATAAAAATCACAAGCGTTAAAACGTGGTTTTTAACCGGTGAGATACAAAAATAAGTTAAAGGAGAATTTTTAAAATGGATATACTTGAAATGGCAAAAGAGCTTGGAAAAGCTATAGAAGAAAGCAAGGAATTTTCAGATTTGCAGGCGGCAGAAACTATTCAGGCAAATGACGATAAGGCACAGGCTTTAATCGGTGAATATAATCTTAAAAGAATGAATATTATGCAGAAAGCTCAGGGAGAAAATTTAACACAAGAGGATTATAACAATATCCGCACAGAGCTTGCAGATGAGTTTGACAAGCTAATGCAGTATGATGTAATCAAGAATTTCATTGATGCAAAGGATGCCTTTGACACAATGTATGAGCAGGTTAAAAACATTATTGATTTTTACGCAAGGGGCGAAAAGCAAACCGGAGGATGCTCGGGAAGCTGTTCAACATGCGGAGGATGCAAATAAGGGAATAAGGAATAGTAAATAACGAAGAGGTGATTTGCTTATTCACTATTACTTCAATTTCGGGGGGGAGAAAATATGGCTGTTACACCTATGATGCAGCAATATGAAGAAATAAAAGAAAAATATAAAGATTGCATACTGATGTTTCGCCTGGGTGATTTTTACGAAATGTTTAATGATGACGCAAAAATTGCATCACGTGAGCTTGAACTTACATTAACGGGGCGAGCATCGGGCGGCGGTGAAAAGGCACCTATGTGCGGTGTTCCTTTTCACAGTGCTGAAAGCTATATTTCCCGTCTTGTAAGCCGTGGATATAAGGTTGCCATCTGTGAGCAGATGGAAGATGCGTCTCAGACAAAAGACATTGTACGCCGTGATGTTATAAGAGTGGTTACCCCCGGAACACTTATGGATACAAATGTAATTGCAGAAAAGGAAAACAACTTTTTGTGTCTTGTGTATGCTGACGGGGAAAAAAACGGTCTTGCTTTTGCAGATGCATCTACAGGCGAGATATATATAACAAGTATTGAAAAAGAAGATGCAACAGAAGAAATTTTAAACGAGATTTCCTGCTATAAGCCAAAAGAAATTGTATACAGCCCATATGCAAGAAGCCTTTATTACAAACCGGTGGCAGACCGCTTTAAAATATATGTCAGCGGCATTGGCGACGAATTTTTTCTTTATGAAAACTGCCTTTACGGGATAAAAAGCGGGCTTGAGCTTACCTGCGGGCAAAAAGACATTTTAGAAGAAAAAAGAGAGCTTGCAGTTTGTGTAGGAGCGGTGCTTTTGTATCTTCGCGAAATGCAGAAAACAGATGCAAACGGCTTGTGCAGTTTAAATATTTATACCATAGACCAGAGCGTTGGGCTTGACCGCGCTACAAGGCGTAATCTTGAAATAACATCTACCTTAAGAGAAAACGGCAAAAAAGGCTCGCTTTTGTGGGTGCTTGACAAAACAAAGACCTCCATGGGCGGAAGACTTATGCGCCGTTGGATTGAAAAACCTCTTGTAAGCATTGCCGAAATCAAACACCGTCATGAGGGTGTGGGTGAGCTAAAAGACAATATGATGGCACGCGGTGAGCTTTCAGAGCTTTTAGACGGTGTGTATGATTTAAAGCGCATTATAGGTCGTATATCACTTAATTCCGTTACGCCCCGTGACCTTTTAGCTTTAAGGGATTCACTTGAAAAACTACCTGAAATAAAGAATGTTTTATCAGGCTTTAAAAGCGATATCCTAACAAAGATTAACTATAGAATTTATGCTCAGGACAGCCTTGTGAGTCTTTTGCAAAATGCTATAAGAGATGATGCTCCTGCAAATGCAAGAGACGGCGGATTTATTAAAAGCGGATTTAATCAGGAGGTTGACCAGTATAAAAAAGCAAAGGACGAAAGTGCCGGATGGCTTAGCGAAATTCAGGCAGAAGAAAGAGAAAAAACCGGAATTAAAACTCTTAAAGTGGGATATAACAAGGTTTTTGGTTATTATATAGAGGTAAGCAAGGGGCAAACCTCTCTTGTGCCTGATTATTATGTAAGAAAGCAGACCCTTGTAAACGGGGAAAGATATATTACAGAGCGTCTTAAGGAAGTTGAAAACATTATATTGGGCGCAGAGGACAAGCTTTTAAAGGTTGAATTATACCTTTTTGATTTTATAAAGGAGCGTATTTCAGATAAGCTAGAAGAGCTTAAGAAAACAGCAGATGCGATTTCTCAGGTAGACGTGCTTGCAAGCTTTGCACAGGTTGCTCAGGAAATGAACTACTGTATGCCTGAAATGACAAAAGATGGCGAAATTAAAATTTCTGACGGCAGACATCCTGTTGTTGAAAAGGTATTGAAAAACGAAATATTTGTGCCAAATGATACAGTGCTTGATACTGCTGGTGACAGACTTATGATTATAACCGGACCCAATATGGCGGGTAAATCTACATATATGCGTCAGGTGGCGCTTATAAGTCTTATGGCGCAAGCGGGGAGCTTTGTGCCCGCAAGGGAGGCAAAGCTTTCTGTGGTTGACAGTATATTTACAAGAGTCGGTGCATCCGATGACCTTGCAGCAGGTCAGAGTACGTTTATGGTGGAAATGAATGAGGTTTCAAACATTTTAAAAAATGCCACAAAAGACAGCCTTGTTATTTTTGATGAAATAGGAAGAGGTACATCTACTTTTGACGGACTTTCCATTGCGTGGGCAGTGGCAGAGTTTGTGGCGGATAAAAAGAAAATAGGCGCAAAAACACTGTTTGCAACTCATTATCATGAGCTTACAGAGCTCGAACGGTTGCATGACGGCATAAAAAATTACTGCGTATCCGTTAAAAAACGGGGCGACGAAATTACATTTCTTCGTAAAATTATAAGAGGGTGCGCCCCCGGCAGCTACGGCATAGAAGTAGCGGCTTTGGCAGGTGTGCCAAAAGAAGTTTTGATGCGCGCAAAGCAGATTTTATCAGAACTTGAAGATAAAAATGAAACAGGCGGCGTTGCCAAGGCGAAATCTAAGGCTAAAACAGAAGCAGACATTACCGCTGACGATATGTCAATTATGAGCTTTGAAACAAATGATATTATCGCTCAGCTTGCCGAAATGGACGTTACAACATATACACCTATTGAGGCTTTAAATAAGCTTTATGAGCTTTCGGGCAAAGCAAAGAAGATATAAATAAAAAATACACAGATAAAAGGAAGGTGAGGCAATTGGGGATTATAAATGTACTTGATGAGTCTGTGGCAAATTTAATTGCAGCGGGCGAAGTGGCAGAAAAACCGGCATCGGTTATAAAAGAGCTTGTTGAAAACTCTTTGGATGCAGGTGCAAAAAATATAACGGTTGAAATAAAGCACGGCGGTATGTCATATATGAGAGTGACTGACGACGGATGCGGCATTGCAGCTGAAGATGTGGGCATTGCATTTCTGCGCCATGCCACAAGTAAAATCAAAACTGCCGCCGACCTTAGCAAAATAGGAACTCTTGGTTTTCGCGGTGAGGCGCTTTGCTCAATTGCGGCGGTGTCAAACATTTGCCTTACCACTAAAACTGAATTTGCTCAAGGCGCAACCCGTGTTGTGGTTGAGGGCGGTGTTATGGAAGATGTTTTAAGTGTGGGTGCGCCAAATGGCACAACAATAGAAGTAAGAAAGCTTTTTTATAATACACCTGCAAGAATGAAATTTTTAAAAAAGGATACAACGGAAGCAGGCTACGTTGCTGATGTTGTTGAAAAGTTTATTTTAGCAAACCCTAATGTAAGCTTTAAATTTATAAATAATGGAAAGCAGGTGCTTTTTTCTGCCGGAGATGGAAATCCTGTTACGGCAATTTTTGCAGTATACGGCAAAGATTATGCAAAATCCGTTATAAAGGTAAGCTATATGGGGGAGAATATGAGCCTTGAGGGTTTTATCGGAAAAAGCAATATATCAAGGCCAAACAGAGCGTATCAGAGCTTTTTTGTAAACGGCAGAAACATTAAAAGCGCTATTATGACAAAGGCTCTTGAAGAGGCTTATAAAAATCAGCTTATGGGAGGTAAATTCCCATTTGCGGTGCTTGATTTGAAGATTAATACCGAAGGGGTAGACGTTAACGTGCATCCCCATAAAACAGAGGTTAAATTTTCTGATGAAAGGCAGGTTTTTGAAACTGTGTACTGGGGTGTTAAAAATGCCCTTTATGAAAAAAACAATATTCCCCAAGCGGAAATAAAAGAAAAAAAGCCTTTCGGTTTTAATAATAGTAATGAAAGCTTTGAAAGTATTTCTTTTGAAGCAGCTGCTTTTAAATATGAGAGTGAAAATAAAGACGCAAAGGAAGATAAGCCTTTTAATGCAGCAAAACCTTTTGGTGCAGATAAGTCCACAGCAAAAGAAATTAAGACATATGCAGATGAGGTTTTAAAGAAAGGCGCGCAGATGCGAGAAAGCCTTATGGATTTAATTCCATCCGGCAAAAACGATGAAATTAAAAAAGACGAAAAGCAAAAAACAGAAAACCAAACAGATGACTTTAAGCTTTCTGATAAGTTTGAATCACTTATAAATAATTATAAAACAGAGGATAAAAATATTTCCTTTGAAGGAGATGTGCTTAATAGCCCTTCATTTGAGCAGGAAAAAGCGATAAGACAGATAATTGAAAAGAAGCTTGAAAACGAAGAGCAAAAGACGAAAGAAAATGTTTATAATGAAGATATAAAAGAGGACGAAAGCTTTAAGGTGTGCGGAGCGGTGTTTAATACATATATAATTGTGCAAAAGGGAGCAGATATGCTTTTGATTGACCAGCACGCTGCCCATGAACGCATTAAATTTGAGCAGATAAAAAAAGATATTGCTTCAGGCAGTGAAGCAATCCAGCAGCTCATGGTGTCGGCTTTGGTTAATCTGTCTTCAGCAGAATATGAATTTGCCCAGAGAAATAAGGAAAAAATTGAAAAAATGGGTTTTGACTTTGAATTCCTTGGATATCCGAGAGTTATGATAAATGCTCTTCCTTATGCCCTTTGTGAATATAATCCTGAGGATGTATTTGTTGAGCTTTTGGGCGAAGTGATGGATAATAAAAAGCAGGTTATCAGCGCAGATTATGAAAGAGCACTCTATACTGTTGCATGCAAGGCTGCAATAAAGGCAAATCGCAGGCTGTCGGCTCCTGAAATGGAGAGCCTTGTGAAAAAAGTGTTTGAAATGGAAAACATAAACACATGCCCTCACGGCAGACCCATAATGATTTCCTTTAGTAAATATGAAATTGAAAAGCAGTTTAAACGCATAGTTTAGCCTGACAGAACACATATGATTTAAGCTTTTATTTAGGTGAAGAATATGAAATATAACGGCAAAAAAAAGCCGCTGATTGTTATTGCGGGGCCAACTGCATCGGGAAAAACCGGACTTTCGGTTAGGATAGCAAAAAAAATTGGTGCCCGGATAATATCAGCTGACAGTATGCAGATATATAGATATATGAATATAGGTACTGCAAAGCCTGACGAAAATGAGCGTGAGGGTGTAGTGCATCATATGCTTGATGTGGTGTATCCAAACGAGCCTTACAGTGTGTATGATTATTCAATAGAGGCAAAAAAGATAATTGATAATTGCCATAAAGAGGGCATAGTGCCTATTATGGCAGGAGGAACAGGACTTTATATAAATAATGTTATTTATAATATAAAGCTTTCGGGCTCGTCGGGTGATGAGAAAGTAAGACAGAAGCTTTCAGCACGCCTTGAAAAAGAGGGGATTAAAGCGCTCTATTCTGAGCTTGAAAAAATTGACCCCCAAGCAGCAGTAAAAATTCATATAAATAACACAAAAAGGGTGCTTCGTGCACTTGAGGTATTTTATCAGACGGGCAAAACCATAACTGAGCAAAACCGCATTTCACGGCTTGAGGAAAGTCCTTATGATGTTTTGTTTATGATACCGTCTCACGAAAGGGAGATTTTATATCGAAGGATTAATCAAAGGGTTGAGGCTATGTTTGATATGGGGCTTGAGTCAGAAGTGAAAAGTCTTATTGATATGGGGTATGCAAGAGAGCTTAATTCCATGCAGGCAATAGGCTATAAGGAAATGTATGCATACTTTGCAGGTGAGATTGATTTAAATGAAGCAAAAGAATCAATTAAGCAAAATACACGTCATTATGCAAAACGGCAGATTACATGGTTTAAAAGAAACGAAGAGGCAGTTTGGCTTTCGGGAGATTTTTATAAACAGGCGATGGAGAAGGCGGAAAAGTTTCTTTCAGAGTAGAAATTTCTAAGCTCGATGATGATTTTTAAATCTGCTATTGTCAATAGCCTGACAGAAGTTATCCGTTCTCTGCCTTAAAAGGTGTAATTTCGGCATATTTTAATTTACTGTCATTGACAGGTGCTTGCCTGTTTTCTGTGCATCAAAATCTGCCGCTTAAAATCAGGTTCGTATAGCTTCTGTCAGGCTATAGTGCATGTCATAGCTTTAACGTTATTTCAAATTTTCAAAATTTTCGTTATATCAATTTCTCCGTCACGGCGCAAACCGCGGCAGGTGCAAAATTTATCAACGCCACGGGAAAGGTAATTATAAACGCTTGCTTCCGACAGGGCGCGGGTCATAGCACAATTTATAACAAGGGCGGATATCCGTCCTTTTTCATTTGCCTTTTTTCCGCCGGCACTTTCTGCGCTTCCCGCTGTAAAATACACATCGGATATGCAATCATAAATAAGTTCGTCCGTTGCATTTTCAGGGATTAAGATTGCTTGCTCAATAGCACGTACATCAAGATACAACCGTCTTATAGCGGCGGTTTTTGAACTTAAATGTCTTGCTTTTATTTTACTGTGACGCCCTTTTTTGATATAGCAAAGATATTCTTTTCGTGACTGGCGAAGAGCGTTTAATATAATTTCTGAATCAGGTCTGCCTGCCTTGCCGTACATTATAAACGCCGAGGTGGCGTAATCATGTGTGTTGTTTTTCTTCATGGTTAGTCCTTTCTTAGCTTGACATTGGTTGTCCGAATCTGATTTAAGCGGCAATTTTTGCTAAAACTGTGCTAAAATATGCCTTAAGGCAGGTTCGCATAGCTTTTGTCAGGCTAGTGTGTGTAATTAGGGTTTCTGGCGGTGGATTAATTTAATTATAATATATTTTTGGTTAGTACTACTCTAAGTTTTTTTGCATTATTTATTTTGCAATTCTTTTTCGCTGTGTGCAAGTGCCTCACGAATACGCTTACGTGCCACTCGCTCAATAGAATCAAAATCATATCTGCCGGAGCCATATATTTCTTTATCATTATATTCTTCTTTTTTATATAAACTTTTTTGTTTAAAATTTTTGTTTATGTTTTTGTTTATGTTTATGTTTTTAATATTATAAGAAGAAAGTCCGTTACCGGCTCCATAGTTAGCTCCATAGTTAGCTCCATAGTTAGCTTCATGGTTAGCTTCATGGTTAGCTTCACAGTTGGTGTCACGGGTTTCATAGTTGGTGTCAGAATTGGTGTCAAAAACGGCGGTTGAATTTTTTATATTTTTTCTTTTTTCTGTAAGTGTGATTGAATAGCCGCTGCCGAGAATTGAGTTCACGGCAAAAAAAGTGATATAGCCGTTTTCTTCAAGCTCTTTGCGATAACGCAGAAAGGAGCTCTTGCTTGTGTGCAATTCTGCCTGCAGATAGGTGTTTGTAATATACATTGGGAACTGCCAGCGGTTTTTGTTTGCGTGATTTAAAATTGTAAAAAACAGAGCAACTGCTCCGGTGCTGATTGGGGATTGGTTGTGTTTTGCCCAAAAGCTGTTAATAACTGCAATGTAATTCATAAAATTTTTCCTTTCTTAAAACATTATAGTTGCAAATTTGCAATTTATTTTGTAAAACTATAAGCCTGATAACGGGGAATTCAGACATAATTGGTAAAAAGAGGTAAAAAGTATGCGCATAATAGAACAAATGTTCGTCTTTGAGTGTATTATACACCAAAAAATGGTATTTGTCAACATAAAAAATGCAATTTTGCAATTTTGTACAATGTGCATATAATTGAAAAATAAAAAATGGTAAAAAATTACAAAAATATAAACAGGAAAAGGTAAATCAATTGCCGTTGACAATAAAAAATCTGCGTGATATTGGTCAATAATTATTTGGGGGATTTTTTATGAATCAAGAGTAATCAAGATTACACAGATGCTGTTTTACGGGGCATCGTCCTGACAAAATGGAACTTGGAGAAAAAGAAAGCAAATAATGACTTGCGTCTTATATGCGCATTGCCACACTCGGGATTTGAGAGAAGTCGAAATATGGCAGAAAAGATGATAATTAAAAAGATAATTAAAAAGGCAGATTTTGTGAAAGAAATTAGTGACGATTATTTTACCGGATGCTATCAAGTGAGGAATGAATGGATGGTTGACAGGTCAAATCTTGTAATTGCTGCGTTTAACCATCAAAAGAGCGGGACAAAGAATACAGTTGATTATGCAGGAAGAAAAGGAATAAAAGTTATAAATGTGCTTGATAGAATTTAAAAGTAGTGGAGTTGTAAGGTACAAAAAAAGCGGCGTGATGCCGCTTTTTTAATGTGAAATGAGAAATGTGAAAAGCATGAAACAAATTAAATTTTAATATAAATTAACGGACAGCTGAGGGCTGTCTGTCTATACAATGTTCTATTTAATTTTGTGATTAATTTTGCATTTAAATAAACAATTCTGCTATAAAAACAATTGTGCAGCAGCTTACGGCAACTGTAAAAAGGCTTTGCTTATGCCATGCAAGAACAATTCCCAAAACAAGGGCGATAAAACCCGAAACGGGTGTTGCGGTAGACTTGGTTATGGCAGGAAACGTCATAACCGACAGCGTTACATAAGGCACATAAAAAAGAAATGAGCGAATGTAAACATTTTTTATTTCACGGCGGATAAGAGTAAGGGGCAGGACCCTTATAATATAAGTTACTGCTGCCATAATCAGCATGTAAATCCATATATTATGACTCATAATCTTCATCCTCCTTATCTTTCACAGGAAAGAAAAATGCCGCCGCTAAAGAAATTACAAGTGTTAAAACGATTATCATTGTGCCTGAAGATACTTTGTCAAACAAGGAAATAACAGAGGTTAAACCGCTTAAAAGCATTGAGATAACAACAAGTGATAAAATAATCTTGTTTTCTCTTGCGGGAGGAATAATAATTGCAACAAACATTCCGTAAAGACCCACGCTTAGGGCACTTACCACACTTGCCGGCAGGATATTACCTAAAATAACGCCTAAAAATGTGCCACCCGCCCAACCCGGAAGCGCAATTAAAATCATACCGTATGTATAAAAGGGGTTAAGCCAACCATTAACCGAAACTGATAGGGCAAAAATCTCGTCTGTTACATCGGTTGCAATCAGCATACGGTGCATTAGTGATGTGTCCGGCTTTAATTTCTGGCTTAGCGCGCAGCTCATAAGGATATATCTCGCGTTTGCAATTAAAATCATTAAGGCTAATTCAAAATAGCTTGCGTTAGCCGAAATTAAGCTAAAGCCTGCCGCCTGACCTGCAGATGCGTTTACCGTAAGGCTTGTAAGCATTGCCTGAACGGCACAAAGACCTGCGTTTTTTGCAGTTATTCCAAGGGTAAAGGAAACTGCCAAATACCCTAAAAATATGGGAAAACCATCACGCACACCGTATAAAAAGGCTTTTTTGTTTGTTGTGTTCATAGTATCACCTTTGTAAATGCAAAATGCATAATGAATTGTAAAAATTGGATTGCGAGTTTAATGCGGGCGTATGATATCCGCCTCTACGAAATAAGGTACATATTCTAACCTGAAATTGCTTTCAGGGAAGAGGAAAGAATATAAATCTATAAAATAGTCATCTGTCATAGATGCCATATAGTCAACCACAATCTGATTTTTTTCAGTACCAATATAGTCAGACTTTAAATAAAACTTACCGCGCTCGGAGATAAAATCTATATGGTGGCTGTAAATTGGCGAGGCAGTGTTTTTATTGTTAAGGTCAGATAAAAGCTTTTTATAAACTGCATCAAACATAAGATGAACAGTATCATAAATTTTACGGATTGCCCGGCTTTTATATATATAATGATAATTTTCAGCTTTGGCAGTTTTCAAAGCCTGATAGCTCTCATCATCTAACATAATGGCATTCTTACCATAGCTGTTTTCAATGATGCTTACAATCAGGTTATTTATAATTGCACTGTTGTGTCTGCCAAGAGAGCCTGTTTCAAACATTGAATCAGACTCAATAATACCTGCGCGCATTGCGTCCTGACGGTCTTTGCCGATATATGCTATCATATCGCTTATTCTGACTACGCATCCTTCAAGGGTGCAGGAAATAAGAGTTTTTATTTCGTCTTTATTTGTGTAGCAACGTTCAAGACGCTCATCAAATTCTTCAAATGTTGAAATGTTTGACGGAACATAGCTTTTAAGCTCAAATTCGCCGTTATGGCACAAAATTCCGTCTAAGGTCTGAAGAGATATATTGTGATTGAATATTCCGTCTAAAACACGCACACTGTGTACGTTATGGTTAAAAAAACGACCCGTATAACGGTTATAGCATTCGTTTAAAAAATCTTCGCCTGCATGGCCGAACGGGGTGTGACCAATATCGTGGCCAAGGGCGATGGCTTCAATCAAATCAAGGTCTAAATCTAAAAGGCGACCAATATTTCTTGCAATGCGGCTTACAAGCTGAACATGAAAGCTGCGGCGCGAGATATCGTCATTTTTATATAGAGACATTACCTGTGTTTTATCTATATATCTGTTATAATAAGGGCTGTTTAAGATTTTTTCAACATCTCTTACATAAGCCGGACGCCACAGATTTTCTTTATCGTGGGCGGGGTCGCGGCGAATGCATAAGGGGCTGTTTGTATTATTTTGCTTTTCCTTTATTAAATCTAAAATTTCAGGGTTTATTGATTTGTATTCGCTCAAGTAAATCACCAACCTTTTATAAATGCAAATTACTTTAAAATTTATCCTGCCAGAACAGGCTGGTCAAAGGCGAAAAGTGCCTCATTAATTTCAAAAATATCGTAATTTTTATGCTTTATAAAATATTCTATAATTATATCCGTAACAAAGCTTGAAGAAAGCACATAGCCTGCAGATGCAAGAAGGGCATTTGTTTGCTTTAAGTCAAGCTCTAAAGCTATGGCAAAGGCAAGCACAGTGTTTTTTTTCGGGTGATAGTCACGATTACTGCGTATTTTTGAAAACAGCTTGCGGTCAATATTTGCCCGGTTATATACGTCACTGTCTTTTAAATTACGGTCTGTAATCGTTTTTAAAAGCATTTCTGAAAATGTCATGGTTTTATAATTTTTTTCAAAATACAACGGGTCCTTGCGACGTAAAACATCCGTAAGCTTTAATGAACGCGACTTGTTTTGTGCATTTGATGCTCTTGATTCATATAAATATTCGACTGATTCTTCTGTTTCAAAAAACGGTCTTCCGCAGTTTGAACAAAAGCGACTGTCAGGCCTTTTTACCGGCTGACCGCAAAGACTGCAGAATTTAGGTGCATTTTTGTGCGGGGCAGATGAAGGTTCTTCAAAGTTTGCCTGTTTTTTTGACAAAATAAGAGAAAGGGTTTTAAGTGAGCTTAAGACTGCAGTTGCCGTTTTCCTTTGAGGAACAAGGGGAGTGCGGACTTTGTTTATGGAAGATGCCCCGCTTTTTGGCGGAGCTAAAACCTGCGAGCGGGATAAAAAGTTATTAATATCAGAAAACAGTGAAGAATCTATTTTAAATGTATTACGGTCAAATATAACAAGATATACATTTATTTCGCAGGTCTTAATAAAATCTGTAATAGCGCGGCGGGCAATTAAAGAAGCAGTTTCTCCGGGCCAGCCGCTTTTGCCCGTACCCAAAAGGGGAAATGCAATTGAATTTGCCCCGTTTTCCAAAGCAAGCATAAGAGAGGTTTTATAGCAGGCATACAAAAGCTTTTCACACATTGTATTACCCGGCTGATACATGGGAGCAACCGTATGTATAATATATCTTGCTTTAAGGTTATAGCCGTTTGTTATAACAGCGGTGCCTGTGTTACAGGTGCCGTAATTTTTACATTCCGTTAAAAGCAAGTCAGATGCAGCGGCAGTAAAAATTGCACGACTTACCCCGCCTGCCGGCATAAGAGATGCATCAGCTGAATTAACTATGGCATCAACCTGCATTTTTGTTATATCATTAACTGTGATTGAAAAAGCCATTATAACACCAAACCTTTCTTATAAATGTATCTGCATAAACATCATCATTTTATTATACTACAGATACTAAAAAAATGCAAGAAAAGAAAATGAGAAATAAAACATTTGCAGGGGGTGCACTTGCCGACGTTTCGTGATAGCGGCATAAATTAAATTTAACACAAAAAAATCCCCGCCAAATATCTATAGCGGGAATATTCTTGAATTTTAATTACATTTCGATAAGGTCAATATATTCGCTCTTATCTCTCAGGCCGACAAGCTTGCCTGATACCTTACCGTCTTTAAAAAGCATTATTGTGGGAATAGACATAATTTTATATTCTTCGGCAAGCTCGGGGAATTTATCAATATCAACTTTAAAGAATTTAACGCTGCCTGAAAATTCTTCTGACAGCTCTTCGATTGTGGGGGCAAGCATCATGCAAGGCCCGCACCAGCCTGCCCAGAAATCCACAAGGCATACGCCGTTTGCATTTTTTACCTCTGTTTCGAATTGTTTGTAATCAATAGCTTTTACCATATTATCAAATCCTTTCTGTTGTTTGACTTTAGTTTATATTTCATAAAAAACGTTGTCAATATTTTTTACTTATATTTTTTACAATATTCACAATTAATACACAATTTCGCTTTTTACCTTTTCTGATGCGCAGAGAAGGTCTTTTGCGGCAGATTTTATATCATTGCCGGTAACGTCACCCGCCATAATGCGTGAAATTTCATCAATTCTGCCATTGGATGAGAGGCCTGTTACGCTTGTTTTAAATGACCCGTCAGGCGCTAGAGCCTTACTTATAAGCACGTGATTGTCTGCCATGGCGGCAATCTGCGCCAAATGAGTGATACATATAACTTGCTTCTTTTTTGAAAGAGCATAAAGTTTTTTTGCAACTTTAGCTGCGCTTATGCCTGAAACACCGGTGTCAATTTCGTCAAAAATAAGGGTGGGGCAGTCATCACAATCGGACAGTACATATTTAATTGCAAGCATTATTCGTGAAAGCTCGCCGCCTGAGGCGATTTTTTCCATAGGGCGCATTTCGCCCTTGCCTGTGGTGCACATTAAAAACTCGCATTTTTCTGCTCCAAGGGCTGAAAGGTCGGTTTCGGTTATACCGATTTCAAACCGCGCGTGAGAAAGGTTAAGGTCAGAAAGGGCGGTGTGAATTTCAGCTTCCAGTATTTTTTTATACTTAAGCCTTAAGTTGGTTATGGCTTTGGCACTTTTTGTTGCATTGCCTAAAGCCTCGGTATATTTTTCTTCCAAAAGGTTTAAATCATCGCTTTTAAGCTGAGCAAGACGGCTTTGGACCTCTTTTGCGTATTCTTCAAGCTCGTCTGCGGTTTTTTTGTATTTTCGTTTAAGGTCAAAAATCAGCTCCAGACGCTCGTCAGCCGCGGCAAGGGCGGCATCGTCAGGCTCGTTTGAATCACGAAAGTCAACAATGTCGGATGCAATGTCTTTAACTTGGAAAGAAAGGTCTGATAAGATTTCTTTAAATTCTTTCAGTTTATCGGAAAAAGCTGATATTTTTGAAACGGAGGAGGCAGCGCACGAAAGCATTTCGTATACATTTTCCTCGCCGTTATACAGAAGGGCATACACCCCTGAAAGGGAATTATAAATATCCATTGCGTTTGACAGGATTTCGTATTTTTCAGAAAGCTCTTTTTCCTCGCCTTTTTTTACATCAGCTTTTAAAAGCTCATCTGCCACAAAGGAAAGATAGCGGATTTCTTTTTCTGTTTCTTCGCTTGATTTTTGTGCCGTTTCGTACTTTTGCTTTACGGCTTTGTATTCTTCATATGCATTTTTGTAATCATCATATGCTTTTGTGTTTTCCTTTGAAATTATGTATTTATCCAAAACTGAGGTGTGATACTTTTTTTCAAGAAGCTTTTGATTATCCTGCTGACCGTGAATGTTAATAAGCTCAGCAGAAAGCCTTTTTAAAAAGGCGGCAGAAACCGTAACGCCGTTTATTTTGCACACACTTCTGCCATCGGCTGAAAGTGAGCGGGAAAGGATAATTCTGTCCTCAGAATCAAAAATTCCTTCCTCTTCAAGCATTTGGGTAACCAAGGGATTTTTTATAAAAAATTCTGCCTCACAGCAGGCTTGTTTTTGCCCGTGTCGTACAAGGGTTTTGTCGCTTCTGTTGCCGAGAATCATATTAACCGAATCTATTAAAACACTTTTACCGGCACCTGTTTCACCTGTTAAAACAGTAAAGCCATTTGCAAGGTCAAGCGATTGGGAAGCAATAACTGCCATATTTGAAATGCTTAAGTTTTTTAACATTAAGGTCACCACCTTAAAAATACTTTTGTTTATATTTTATCATATTTATTTAAATAGTGCAAGAAAAATAGGCGGCTCGAAGAAAAAATAAAAAACTGCAAGAAAAAACGGTGTTTTTTACATATGAAAAAAGCACCGTTTCCGTTATTATAAAGTTTATCGCACCCGTACCACAGGAAACAAAGGCTTCATAGTTTCAAAGGCTTCCTGCTCTTCTTTTGTGAATTAAAATCACAAATACATCAGACGATACCGGAGATGCCAGAAATAGGGCCACACAAAGTCGTCTGCAGTGCCTCCAAGGGTAGTCCACACTGTTCTTTTCCAACTGTCAAATTTCCATTCTCCATTAATTTTCTTAAAGCCTAATGTATTTCCCATTGCAAAGCCTTCGTCAATATAATAAATTTCTGCAAATTCATCATTATATGACATAATTCTGAACCATTCCGGTTCGGAAGAAAGCATAGTGTGTTCTTCCATCTCTTTCTTAAAATCAAACTCGCGGGCGTGCAGAAGAGTAAGAAATTCGCATTTCAAAAAAGGTAATCCCCAAAAAATAAAAACAATTAACAATATAATATATCTTGCTTTAAGAAATTTTTTCATTTTACCTGCCTCCTGTTATATTGGGTAAATATTGAAATAAATTTATTTTGGCGGGAGCAAGTCCTATGCCCTGCAATGTTCCCTGATATCAGTATACCTTTTTTATTAGGTTTTGTCAAATCAAATAAAGCATAAAAAATCTTAGATTAGTAAAACTTTTTTTCGTGATATCATATAAGTGAAAGCAAGAAAGGAGGTGAAAAATATGAACAATAACATTTGGACAGGCTTATCTGAAGATACATCTTGTAGGCTTATCTGAAGATACATCTTCTCTTGACAAGGCTTTAAAAAAGAAGTATACTGACAATAAGGTGAAAACAAACACCAACGCCTTTGATGATGAAGCTGTTGCAAGCTCTGCACTTGACTATCTCTATTCCGATAATAACACCGATAAAACACAAAGCTTTCTTAAAAACAATGGTTTTCCGTCTTCTCAGGAAAGAGAGCTTAACAAAGAATTATACGGTGTACAACAGGAACGGAACAATATGCGTAATTTGCTCAAAAGCAAAACTAACAGTATTTTAAATCCCAATATCCCCAATGATACTGACCGTGAGTTTTTAAAAGGGCTTATGGGTGATAAGGAAGGCGAGCAGGATTATCAAAATCAGCTATCTGCCGCAAGCCGTGCACAAAAGGATTTGCAAAACGCTTTCAAAGGTACGCAATTTGAAACAGGCTTAAAATCCGGCTTGTCAACAAAAGTGGCTTCTGATGAGGAAAGGTCTGTTAATATCGATAGTGATAAGATTGAGGGTTCTGCGTTTAATACCCCAAAGGATGAATATGATATTGAAAAATATTCAGACAATAAAGATTTTTCATCAAGTTTAAAAAATGATGATATATCTGACCCAACGAACACATTAGCTTTTGGAAACTTTAGAAAATTTGGAACTAATACTTTTATAAGGAATATTCAACAAAGCCAAGCAAACATATGAAGAGCTAAAAGATTGCACATATGAAGCACAAAAGGAAGCACAAAGAACCATTTGGAGAACGGGTGCACAATTGCATTTAAGAAAAAAAGGTATGGAGTGTTACACATCTGCATGGATGCTTGAACATTCTCTGCAGGACAATCCAAGCGATATATATCGTGACAATTTTTCCAGAATTGCATCCTTGATTAATAACAGCGATACTTATTTAAAGGCTTTGGATGCAGCGATTAAAAAATCTAAAAACGGAATAATTGACACAGATTTAGAGAACATAGCATTTAATAGTGATACGGAAAAAGATTTGTTCTTTTCAATTCACAAAGCAACTATTCACGTAAGCGGATACAAGCAGCCCAATGGAAAATGGATTGTACAAGCGGATTTGTTTGATACATATGACTTTACTGAATTTATGACACATATGGATGATAACGGTGGTTGGTCAAAAGAAGCAAGTATTGGAACTGTAGCAAATGATGCAGCTGCTATATCTCAAAAGCTGGGAGCGATTCAACCATATAAGGTTACAGTTAAATTCTTTACAACGAGGTGATAAAATGAAAAAATACAGAGTTGTTTTAGCGTTGGCACTGATAGTTGTTTTTTGTGCCGCTACGGCACATATCGTGTGTATAAACAGGCAAAAAATCAGCAATCAATTCTGGATATGGTTAGCTGATATGAGTGATGAGCACTGGGAAATCGGTAAAAAAAGGCAGGAATATGAGGGAGTAACATATTCATGGTCAGACGGCACTTATCGGATTTACAAGGAAAAGTCAGGCAAGAAACTGGAATATTATAAGGAGCTTGACGGGCATGAAGAAAAAATTACGGTGTTAAATTCAGTAATTACTCACGAAAGTGATTATATAACCGGCAGATATTATGTGCTTGCAGAAAACGGATATGCCATTGTTGACTGGCAAAATAATGTAAGAATATACACAAGTGAAGACAGAGCTTCCCTTGAAAATGTGCGTTATCTTGAAAGCCTTGAAGAATTTACAAAAGAGGAGCAGGAGACCTTTGAATCGATGAAGCCTTTGTTTCCAAGGGTGCGGCTGCGGTAAAGCTTATAAAAGAATAACAAAAACGGCGCTTTTTGCTTATGTGAAAGGTGCCGTTTTTTGCCTGCCGCTTTGCGTAAAATGTAAAAAGGTTGACAAATGGGAAAAATATGTGTATAATATATTGTGATTTATAATACAGTGCAGAAAAAAAGGAGGGGACGGCTTGAAAAAAGCGGCAGTAATATTACTTTTATTATGCATAACAGCAGTGCTTGGCGGTTGCGGTAAAGAAAACGAAAAATTTCCGGCATCGGATAATATAAAAGCTGTAAGCGAAGCGGTGGAAACTGCGGATGAAGCGGCTGAATGTGTGGCGGAATTTATTAAAGAAGAAGTCAGCGATGTTAAAATCAAGCAGGTTGGATATAAAACCGAAAACAAAGAAAGCTTTGCCATTGAGGCTGAATACTCTGTTGATGAAGAAGACCGGGTAAAGGTTTTTGGGGTTAATAAAAAAGACGGCAAGGTTAAAAAGCTTGAGGGTGAAGGCTCTTACAGTGAATTTTCAAAAAAGGAATTAAACGAATATCAGCTTTTAAAATATGCTTCAATTAATTTAAGAACCTTTACGGCAAAGGATGAATCGGGTGAGACAGCTTACGAAAACAATAAGGTAAACTTTAAGATGCTTGACATAACAGGAGATAATAAAAACGAGCTTGTTGTTATGGGTATTAATGATGAGGGTAATTTAGACCATTTTCAGATTTATACAAACAACGGCGGAGATATAAAATGTATTGAGGAAAACAGATGCGGCTTTTATATTTCAAGCATAGGCGGTATTTCCTATTACAAGGATAAATACTATATATATTATGAAAGCTTTGGAGCCGCTGATGAATTTGTGCAGTATTTAAGACGATTTGATTCGGAAACCGATGAATGGAAAGACTATGAAAAATCATATATTATGCGTGACGGAGAAAATCAGATTTATTATTTAAAGGATAAAAAAGTTGAAAAGTCCGAGTATGACCAGCATCATTTGATGTTATCAAAAACCTTGCTTGGTACGGGTGATTTTTACACATTGGAGGAAATTGCATCCGAGTGTGAAGTGGAGATATGAAAAAAGGGTTCCTTGAAGGGAACCCTTTTTTTAGGGAAAGGGAAAAGGTATGGCGTGAAAATCTGTGAGTTTGTTTTGTTTTAAAAACAAATTTACAAAAATTTAAATGTCGCATTTTTTGCGACCATAAAAAAATCTGCCGTGGTAGAATATAGTCATAGAAAATAATTTACGGACGGTGGTTTTAAATGATTATAACAGAAAGAAAATGCAAATGTGCAATGTGCGGAGCGGAAAATACAGAATTTATAAAATACGGAATACATGTAGACTCATCAGAAAACGACCTTAGCTTTAATGCTGACCGCGAAAGTGTGGAAGGCTTTATAATAAATAAATGTGACTGCTGCGGATATGTGAGCATTACTCTTGAAGATAAGGCTTTGATAAAGCCTAAATATTTAAGAAGTATTGAATATAAAACATGTGACACTGCAGCTGACTGCGAAGCATCAAAAAGATTTATATGCCTTGCAATGATTTGCAAAGCAGAAGGTGATTTTGATAAGGCAATAGGAAACATGTTTTGCGCAATGTGGACAGCAAATTCAGAAGAGGCAAAAAATATAGTGGCAGATAAAATTATAAATATGTTTTTTCAGTCTGAAAATAAAAACTGTTTTTCAGACCTTAACAGATTGCGAGTTATTGACCTCTTAAGACGCATGGCACGCTTCCGCGAAGCAAAAATGCTTTGTATAAGGTTTTTAAGTGATGACGTTGCGGCAAAAAAGGTATGTGCTTTTGAATACACTCTTATTGAAAATAAAGACACCGGCATTTATTATATGAAAGACGCTGAAAATGTAAAGCACAGCCGCAGGATGGTATGGGCAAAGCTAAGATATATGCTTAATTTTGGCAAAATATGTGCCTCAAAGGTTAATGCAGTGACAGAAAGCGGTAACATGGCATATGCGGTATGATAAAAAAAGGGTTCAAATTTGAACCCTTTTTTTATACTATTTTTAATTTTTTGTGTTTAGAAAAAATTTTACCTGTTTCTCAGCCAACCAGTGCTTTTGTTTCAAGTGCTATCATAAGCTCTTCGTTTGTGGGAATAACAAGAGTTTTAACTCTTGCTCCTTCGCCTGTAATATCAAGCTCGCCACGCTTTTTGTTTTCTTCTTCGTTAATCTTAACACCCATAAACTCTAAGCCTTCTGTCATAGCTGCACGCATAATGCCGTTGTTTTCACCAACACCTGCAGTAAATACAATTACGTCAACACCGCCCATTGCAGCTGCATAATAACCGATGTAACGCTTGATTGCGTAAATAAACATATCCATTGCAAGCTGTGCTCTTTCGTTTCCTGCATCTGCAGCCGCCTCCAAATCACGGAAGTCACTTGATACGCCTGATACACCAAGTACGCCGCTTTCCTTGTTAAGCATCTGGTCCATTTTCTTTGCATCAATGCCAAGTTTTGCCATAACAAAGGGAAGAATAGCAGGGTCAATATCGCCTGAACGTGTGCCCATAAGTGTACCTGCAAGGGGAGTAAAGCCCATTGATGTGTCAACAGACTTACCGCCGTCAACTGCAGCAACAGATGAACCGTTACCTAAGTGGCATGTAATAATCTTTAAATCCTTAATATCTTTTCCGAGCATTTCGGCAGCACGCATAGAAACATACTTATGGCTTGTACCGTGGAAGCCGTATCTTCTGATTTTATATTTTTCATATAATTCATAAGGAATACCATAAATATATGCCTTTTTTGGCATTGTCTGATGGAAAGCTGTATCAAATACACCAACCTGTTTTATGCCGGGCATAACTTCTTCACAAGCTTTGATACCTGTAATATTTGCGGGGTTGTGAAGGGGTGCAAGCTCAGCGCATTTTTCAAGAGCCGCTTTAACGGCATCGTCAATAATTACGCTGCCTGCAAATTCCTCGCCGCCATGCACAACTCTGTGGCCGACAGCTTCGATTTCGTCCATTGAGCTGATTACACCATGGTTTTTGTCAACCAATGCGCCGATAACAAGCTTGATTGCATCTGCATGTGTATTCATGGGCTCTGTTATAATAGCTTCATCCTTGCCAGCAGGCTTGTGAGTAAGCTTTGAGCCTTCAATACCAATTCTCTCGCAAAGACCTTTTGCGATAACTCCATTATTATCAGTGTTTATAAGCTGATATTTAAGTGATGAACTTCCTGCATTAATAACAAGTACTTTCATTTTTATATCTCCTTTTTTTTGAATTTTTATGTTTTAAATATACAAAATCGTAGATTTTGCACCATACCTATTCCTTATTCACTATTACCTATTATTTGTCCATCGCCTGTGCCTGAACACAAGTAATTGCAACAACGCCAACGATATCATCGGCACTGCAGCCTCTTGACAAATCGTTAATGGGCATTGCGATACCCTGAGTTACCGGGCCGTATGCTTCTGCTTTTGCAAGTCTCTGAACTAATTTGTAACCAATGTTGCCTGCATCAAGGTCGGGGAATACTAAAACGTTTGCCTTACCTGCAACCTTGCTTCCGGGAGCCTTTGACTCACCAATTGAAGGAACTATAGCTGCATCAAGCTGAAGCTCACCGTCAACATTAAGATTAGGATTATTTTCTTTACATATTCTTGTTGCCTCAACAACCTTATCAACATCTGCATGCTTTGCAGAGCCCATTGTCGAGTGGGAAAGCATAGCAACATATGCTTCTTTTTCAGCTAAAAGCTCAAAGCTTTCTGCACTGCAAGCGGCGATAGCTGCTAATTTTTCGGGGTCGGGATTCTGCTCAAGACCGCTGTCAGCAAAAATAAATGTACCATCTGCACCGTACTCGCAATTCGGAACAACCATAACGAAAAACGCAGACACAAGCTTAACGCCGGGCTTTGTTTTAATAATCTGAAGTGAGGGGCGAAGTGTGTTTGCTGTTGAATGGCAAGCACCTGAAACAACACCGTCAGCATCGCCTGCTTTAACCATTAAGCATGCATAATACATATAATCCCCTAAAGCCTGCTTTTTAGCATCCTCATATGTAAGACCCTTTGATTTTCTAAGTTCTACAAAAAGATTAATATAATCTTGTGTTTTTTCATATGTAAACGGGTCAATAACTGTTGCACCGCTTATGTCATAACCTTTACCATATTTTTCAACTTCTTCAGGTGTACCGATAATAACAATGTTTGCAATGCCTTCTTTCAAAATTTTTTCAGCTGCTTCAAAGGTTCTTGCATCCATAGATTCAGGCAAAACGATAGTTTTTTTGTCTGACTTTGCTCTTTTTTTAATTCTTTCCAAAAAGTTGCTCATTTATAATTCCTCCTGCAAAAAATATTACATATAAATTTTATCACCGAAATATATTATATAATATTTTTTTTTATTTTACAATAGCATTTTTACAAAAAATATGTTAAAATAATAAAAGAAGGATTATATTTTAAAAAATTAACAAAAAAGGCAGGCATTTATATGAAAACTGTTGGCATAGTTTGTGAATACAATCCCTTTCATACGGGGCATGAATATCATATTGCCCGAGCAAAGGAAATTACAGGCGCTGATGCGGTGGTGTGCGTAATGAGCGGTAATTTTATGCAAAGGGGAGATGTGGCCATTTTTGACAAGCACACAAGGGCAAAGGCGGCACTTTTGACAGGCGCTGATTTGGTGATTGAGTTGCCTGTGGTGTATGCTCTTTCCTGCGCTGAAAAATTTGCATATGGCGCAGTAAGCATTTTAGATGCGGTCGGAGTAGATTTTGTATGCTTCGGGGCAGAGTGCGACAATATAAAAACTCTTGAGAAGCTTGCCGACGCATTATATGCTGAAACCGATGAATTTAAAGCCTGTATTTCAAAAAATCTTAAAGAGGGCCTAAGCTATCAGAAAAGCCGCGATATTGCCTTAAAGGAAGTTTTAAATATAAACCCTGCGCACCTTTCAAAGCCAAATAATGCATTGGCTATAGAATATTTAAAGGCATTAAAAAAGCTTTCGTCAAAGTCAGAGCCGGTTGCAATAAAGCGTATAGGTGAGGGTTATAATTCGCAAAAATTATCTGAAAACAGCTTTTCTTCTGCAAGCGGAATAAGAAATTCATTAAAAAAAGAATATGATATTGAAAAAGTAAACGAATTTTTACCGCCTGCAACTCACGTGCTTTATAAAGACAAAACTCCTGTTTTTCGCGCTGCTCTTGATGAAATTGTGTTATATAAGCTTCGCACAACTTCAAAAGAAGAATTACGAAATATAAACGATGTGGCAGAGGGCATTGAAAACAGAATTCTAAAAGCCGCAGGGGAGTGCAAATCCTTTGAAGAAATTGTTGACTGCGTTTCGGGAAAAAGATATACAAAAAGCAGAGCTTCAAGAATTATTTTATCTGCACTTTTGGATATAAAAAAAGAAGATGTAAAAAAGGCAGAATATATTCGCGTTCTGGGCATGAGTAAAATGGGCACAAAGGTAATATCAGACATAAAAAAGACCTGCCCTATGGAAGTTATAACAAAGCTTGCAGCTTATAAAAAGGAAAGTGATATGCTTAAAAAAGACATTCTTGCAAGCAATATTTACGCCATTCTTTCAGGCGGGCAAGCAGGAAGTGATTTTAAAACATCCCCTGCAGTTATTGACAAGAACGAAACACATTATGTTTACATTATAAAGTGCGCAGATGACTCGCTTTACTGCGGATGGACAAATAATCTTGAAAAGCGTTTTGAGGCTCACAAAGCGGGCAAGGGTGCAAAATATACAAAGGGACGGGGACCTCTTGAGCTGGTGTATTATGAAGAATTTAATAATAAATCTGATGCTTTAAAGCGTGAGATTGAAATAAAACAGCTTTCAAGGGCTGAAAAGGATAAACTAATTAAAGGATGAGAGTATTTATATAAAGATAAGAGATAGGACTTATAAATGGTCTTATCTCTTTTTTTTTTGTAAATTGTAAAAATAATGATTTTGACTGGAAAGAGCACGTCAAAAACCGCAGAGTTGACGGTGAGAAATTAATTTATGCCATGATGCGGGAGGATAATATCCGCTACTACGGGGAAAGGGAGGCAAATAGCAAAAAAACTTAGAGTAGTAACCAATAAAAATACTGTACAATTAAATCAAAGGAGGTGAGATATTGGATGTAAAAATACAAAAGCCATATCCGAAGCAGATGGAATTTTTTCTTTCTAAAAACCGCTTTGTAGCATACGGCGGTGCAAGAGGCGGCGGTAAAAGCTGGGCGGCAAGGGTAAAGGCGGTGCTTTTGGCGGCAGAATACGGCGGTATACAGATTTTGTTTTTAAGGAGACATTTGCATGAACTGAAAGAAAATCATATTTTTCCTATGCTTAAACTTACAAAGGGTATTGCGAGCTACAAAGCATCGGAAAGGGAATTTCTTTTTCATAACCAGAGCCGAATTGTTATGGGATATTTGTCAAACGAGGCGGATGCACTTCAGTATCAGGGGCAGAGCTATGACGTTATTTTTATGGAAGAAGCAACTCAATTTACGGAGTTTCAGTTTCAGATTTTAACTGAGTGCAACCGTTCAAGCGGTATGATAAAAAAGCGGTTTTATCCAAGAATGTATTTTACTTGTAACCCCGGAGGAGTTGGGCACGAATGGGTAAAAAGATTATTTATTGATAAAATCTATAGAAATAGTGAAAAAGAAGGGGATTATGCATTTATACGCTCTGGTGTGTACGACAACCCTTTCCTTTTAAAAAACTCGCCCGATTATGTAAAAAGTCTTGAAAATCTGCCTGAAAAGAGACGTGCGGCAATGCTTTACGGCAACTGGGATATTTATGAAGGGCAGTATTTTAATGAGTTTGACAGAAATGTGCATGTGTGTAAGTATGACGATAAAGAGTTTAAAGCCTTTCCTTATCGTTATGTATCTATTGACTATGGTCTTGATATGTTTTGTGCTTTGTGGGTCGCAACAAATGATAAGGGACAGGCGAGGGTTTATCGGGAAATATACGAAAAAAACGTTATTATTTCAAAGGCGGCACAAATGCTTAAAGAAGCTGCTAAGGGTGAAAAAATCAATATGTATTTTGCACCGCCGGACTTATTTTCACGCAGGCAGGAATCAGGGAAATCTGCAATTGATATTTTCTTAAGATACGGCATTAATTTTTACAAAACCGATAACTCAAGGGTAAACGGCTGGTATGAATTAAAAGAATGGTTAAGGCTAAGGGAGAGCTTTGACGGCACACTTCAGCCACGTCTTAAAATTTGTGAAAACTGCCGTAATCTTATACGCACTCTGCCTGCGCTTGTGTATGACAGAATAAATGTAAATGATGTAGCAAAAAATCCTCACGAGCTTACCCATGCTCCTGATGCACTGAGGGGATTTGTTATGTCAATTGCGGCAAAGCCTGAGGGAAGAAAAAAAACGGACTTGTTGCAAAACGAATATTTGTCATTTTTAAATTATGGCATGTAAGATTTTGATGGTATAAAAAAGGAGGGTGATTTTTATTATCACAGAAGAAAAAAAGACAGACGGAGTATTTGAAAAGGTAATAAAGCTGATTGAGGCGAGGCTTGATTATTTGCTTGCATGTCACAATGAGGGAAATGCAGGAGATGCTATAAAGCTTATTAAAACCGATGAGTTAATTAAGCTTGCAAATCTGATAATGGAAATGAAAAATGAGGGAAAAGAGCAAAGTGAAACGGGCGAAAATGAGGAAACTGACGAGATTCGGTTTGTGCTGGATAAGGCGGTAAGACGGCTTGCTAAATAAATGCAAAATTATTTTGCACAACGAAGGCTCTGTATAACAGAGAGCTGTCAAATGCAGTGAGACAGGGAAAGTTAAATAACAAAAAAATTAAAAAAACTTCACCCGTCGTTTCCTTATGAAAATGCCGAAATCTTCTCACAAGAGGGTTTGACAAAAAGACCAAAAACAAAGAAAGGATGAAAAAATATGGAAAGCGGAATTTTTGCAATTATAGGCGTTATTGTTGGCGCATTAATTGAAAAAGGAGAATTAAGATTTAGCCTTCCGAAAAGAAAAAAGCAGGTTTTAAAAAACGAAGAAACCGAAAAGCTTACTGTGAGCAAGCAGTGGGAAAATTTACTAAGCTACAACGGAAAGGGGAAATAATTTATGGAAAACAAAAATCTGACACCAAAAAAAATATACGAGCAGTATAAAAAGGGAGTCAGCTATAATGAAAGCATTGATTTATACAACACCGTAAATAAAAACGAAAACTTCTTTATAGGCAAGCAGTGGGAAGGCGTTGATGCGCCTGACTTAGACAAGCCGGTGTTTAACATCTTAAAAAGAGTATCAAATATGTTTGTGTCTATGATAGTGTCTGATGATATTACCGCATCAATCGAGCCTTATGGTGAAAATAATGCAACAGACAAAATTGCAAAGGTTGCGCAAAGAGAGATTTTAAAAACCATTGAATATGCAAAATTGAAGCATAAAAACCGCGAGGTTTTGAAAAATGCCTGTGTAGACGGTGACGGCTGCTTGTATTTTTATTTTGACCAGTCAGCAAAAACAGGTCAGGCGGCAGAAGGCTTTATAAATGCAAATGTGGTGGACAACACAAACATAATATTTGCAAACACTGCAAGCTCCGATGTGCAAAGTCAGCCATACATAATTATTATCGTGAGAAAGCCACTTAGCGATGTGGTGCGAATGGCAAGAGGCTTTGGAGCAGGTGAAAATATCATTTCGGAAATTAAGCCGTCAAAGGCAGAGGAAAACTTTTTCGGAAGTGATACAGAGGGTGAAGCGGTAAGCGTTTTTTACAGATTCTATAAAGAAAACGGACACGTTTATGCAAGCATTTCTACGGAAGAGGTGTTTTTAAAAGAGCCATTTGATACGGGGCTTAAGCTGTATCCTATATCATATTTTAATTGGGAAAGAGTAAAAAATTCATATCATGGTCAGGCGGCAGTAACAGAGCTTATTCCAAATCAGATATTTATAAACAAATGCTATGCTATGGGTATGGATTATGTTAAAAAGCTGGCGTTTCCAAAGCTTATTTATGATATTAACCGTTTTCCCAACGGATTTTCAAACAAAATCGGTGAGGCAATATGTGTTGAGGGTGGCATTAACGATGCAGTTACAAGTGCTTTTAAAATGCCTGATATGTCAGGTCAGGTAATGGAGCTTGTGGAAAAAACCATGGTTTACACAAAAGAATACATGGGTACGTCTGATTCATCTCTTGGTAATGTGAGGCCGGATAATGCATCTGCCATAATTGCGGCACAGAAAGCGTCAAATGCACCACTTGAGCTTATCAAGCTCAGCTTTTATCAAATGGTTGAGGATTATATCCGAATTATTCTTGATATGATTGGCGCTTATTACGGCGTAAGGGAAATTTTTATGGATGAAGATGATGGTGACACGAAGTTTGGTATATTTGATTTTTCTTCCGTAAGAGATATTGAATACAACCTTGATGTTAATATTGGCGCATCCACATACTGGAGTGAAATTATGCAGATTCAGACGGCGGATAACCTGTTTACCAAGGGAATTATCAAAGACCCAGTGGTTTATTTGAATTCTATACCTGACGGATATATCAGAAATAAACAAAAAATCATTGCAGACATTGAAAAAAATTCAGAATTGGAAATGCAGCATGCAGAGGGTAAAATGATATGATTTAATGTGTGCGGTGATGGCTGTGTTTTTGCCTGCAAATTCAGATAAAATTAATTTAGATAAGTGCAAAAACCTTAGAGTATGGAGCATTGTCAAAATCTTGATTTTGGACACAATGCCCCCGTCAAAACTCTTGGTTTTTTGAGCCGAGCTTTTTCGGTGAAGAAAAACCGTAGAGTTAACGGCGAGAAAGTAAATCATTTACTAAAATTAATTTAGATAAGTGCAAAAACCTTAGAGTAGTACTAACCAAAAATATATTATAATTAAATCAAGGTAAGACGTCAGACCTTAATTTATAAACAAAAAGGAGAACAAATGGTTATGGAAAATTTTGAAGCTTTTAATGAACAAACCAATCAGGCGGAGCAACAAAATACAGAAGGCGAAGAAATTCAAACTGCCGGATATGAAAATACACTTGAATCAGATGACGACCCCCTTGGGGCAGAGGATGAAATAAAACAAACAAATCAAATAAAAGAAAACATCCAAAATCAAAAGAGTGAATGCTACAGTGTAAAATATAACGGCAAGGACCTTAGCCTGACCCTTGATGAGCTTAAAACCAATGCGCAGAAAGGGCTTAATTATGACCACATAAAAGGAGAGCTTGAAAGTATAAAAACATCGCCTATGATGAGCGTGCTTGAAAAGCTTTCTGCACAAAAGCAGATGACAAAGGAAGAATTTGTTATGTCACTGGAGGAAAATGCATTTGATGCAAGGCGTGAAAGTCTTGTTAAAATGGGACTTTCACGCTCAGAAGCAGAAAAAATTGCAAAGCTTGAAGCAAATGAAATAAGGGCGCGTATAGCAAAACAAAAAGACAAGCCTTACGAAGAATTTGCGGCGCGTTTTCCTGATGTAAAGCCGGAGGATATTCCTAATGCGGTATGGCAGGAGTTTGAAAAGTGCGGCTCACTTGTTGGGGCCTATATGGACTATGAAAACAAACGGCTTACAGAAAAAATAAGTATGCTTGAAAAAAATGAAGAAAATAAGCAAAGACTTATCGGAAGAACGCAAAGCGATGCTAAGGCAAGCACAGACCCGTTTTTAGAGGGACTGTTTGGGTAATAGTCGCCTTTACTTTAAGGGGATACCTTAAAACATTTGTTAAAACTTATTATTTAAAATTTGAAAGGATTGATATTTATTATGGCAATTAATTTAGCAACAAAATATTCAGACAAAATAGCAAGTATGTATACATTAGGCTCACTTGTAGCCGACAAAACATCAAAAGAGTGGGATTTTTCAGGTGTTAAATCTCTAAAGGTTTACACACCCCAGACAGTAGAGCCAACAGACTATAGCCGTCAGGGTACATCACGTTATGGTGAGCCTACCGAAATGGGTGATACTGTTCAGGAAATGACAATGACTCAGGACAAGAGCTTTTCTTTGATTATCGACAAAGGAAACAACACAGAGCAGGCACTTGTTAAAAACGCAGGTAAAATGCTTAAATTGCAGACAAATGAGCGTATGGTGCCGATGGTTGATAAGTACGCACTTTCACGTTTTGCAACTCTTGCAGGTACTTGTGATTACATCGAAAAGCCTACAAAGACCACAATTATTTCTCAGATAAGCAAGGCTGCAGGCGTTTTGGACGATAATGCAGTTCCTCAGAATGACAGATTTATATATATTACAGGCGAGATGTATAATCTTCTTTGCCAGACAAATGAATTTTTAGGCATAGACAGTCTTGGCGAAAAGGCACTTGCAAAGGGTATTGTGGGCGAAGTGTTTGGTTTAAAAGTTGTAAAGGTACCCACAAGCTATATGCCTGAGGGTGTATACTTTATTGTGACTCACAAAAATGCAGTTATCCTGCCTTATAAAATCCGCGATGCAAAGGTTCATTCCGATGCGCCCGGTATTTCGGGTGCGCTTTTAGAAGGCAGAAGCAACTTTGATGCTTTTGTTATCGGTGCAAGATGTATGGGTGTATATGCAGCACACGACAGTGAAAATAGTGTAGAGGCACCTGAAATTTCGGTATCAGGTAACATCGTTACAATAAGCGGCGAGGGTGATATTTACTACACAACAGATAATTCAGATCCCAGATATTCCGCTTCAAAAGAAAAGTATGCATCAGGCTTTGAAATCCTTGAAGGCGATAAGGTTAAAGCAGTTTGCGTAAATGCAGGACACTATTCTGCAGTTTGCGAAAATTAATAATCTGACAGTTTAAAACAGTTTAAAAAAAGCGCGGTTTTTGACGGAAAAAGTAATATGAGAAAAAGAGCCGAACAGTAAAACTGCGCTTGTTTTTTAAATATAACATAAAATCTATAGAAATACTTTAAGAAAAGAGGGATTACATGAGAGCGGACAAGCTTTATGAGCAGGTGCTTGCCCTTTTAGGCGAAGAGGAATACTCTCAAGAAGATTTTACGCATTTAAGACTGCGTATTATAAATCAGGCGCTTTCGATGTGCCTTTCTGCTTATAATACACAGCTTTTAAGCCGTGGAGAAGAAGAAATACCGTATTTCGAAGAAATAAGAAATGACGGTCAGTGTATTCCGCTTGATGATAATTTTGCAAAAGAAGTGCTATGCCCTCTTGTGGGAGCGCTTTTGATTTCTGACCATGACCGCGATAAGGCAAATGTCTTATTTGAAATGGCAGATAACGCAAAAAAGAAATATTCAAAGGTAAATTTTGCCTTGATAAAAAATGCATATTGATATGAAAGGGTGAGGCTATGAAATTTAAAAATAAAAAAGTGTATCATATGAGCGTAGATAAATTTTCTGGCATTGACCTTTCAGAGAGCGGAGGCGGAGTGCTTTCGGGCAGAGCGTCCATGGCTGAAAATGTATTTGTGAATAACTCAGGAGAAATTGAAAAGCGAAAAGGCTATGATATTGTTTACCAAAGCGAAGAAAATATAAATGGTATTTATGAATATTATATTTCAGACACAGAAAAAGTAAACATTCTTCATCAGGGTGACGGGCTTTATATTTTAAAAAAAGAAGAGGGTCGCTATGTAAATGACTGCCTTATTTACAAAGGTATTAAAGACACGCCGTCAAAAGGATTTTTCTTTGGCAAGGGGCTTTATATAATGTGTGACGGGTATTACAAAATAGCTTATGACGATATGTTTAAAACTTTGGCTGTTGGCAGAGTAAAGGATGCATATACAAAAGAAACTGTGCAGGCAGTGATTGAAGGCAGAAGCGAGGGCAAGCTTGACGGTAATATAACAGAATGCATAAACTGTGAAAACAAAAGCTTTGCTATTGAGTATAAACAAGATCGTTACCGATTTGAAGACGGTTATTACTATGCAAGCAAGCTTTATATTGCACCGCCTGAATTTGAAAACACCTTCCGCATCGCAGAGGTAAAAATGGGAGATGAAAGTATAGACTGTTATCAGTATGTTATAGAAACTGACGACATAGGTGTTTTTGTAAAATTAAGGCGAAGAAACACAAATGTAGACGAGTATTATGACTGCAAACCCCAAATTATTGTAGAATATAACAGTTTTGTGTATGCACCCAAAAACATAATCTCACGCACACCTGCAGAAGCTGATGAAATTGATGGCACAACAGACAGCGCCTATTCTTTTGCAGACTGCTTTAACGGTATTTATTCAGAGGATTTAAATTTAGCATCGCCCATAAGGAAAGTACATTTTTATATAGATACTTCCAAGCTTACAAAAGGATGTGTAAGACTTTTTTTAGACGATAAGCATAAAAAAGGCCGTGTGCTGACTATAACAGTAGCAGGCAAAATGCTTCATAATTATTATGCCCAGGAAGGCATATTTGATAAAAAGCAGGTTGTGTATTCTTATAAAAGCGAATACGTAGATATAGATAGAAAATATCTTATAGAAAAATACGGCATCGGTGAATATGCCATAGAGGTAGAGTTTTTTACTGATGAATACCTCTGTCCTGCAGATAAGTGTGATATATACGGCTTTTATGACGGAGCAAACGATTTAAGAGTGTTTATTTCAGGAAATAAAGACTATCCTGCAAGAGATTATGCCAGCGGAATTTTTGATGCAAGCTATTTTCCTGAAGGTCTGTATGCAACAGTAGGCGCCGACAGTTCTGCAATTTTAGGCTATGGAAGATTTTTGGGTTATCAGCTTATTTTTAAAGAAGATGCAGGTGATGCACAGATGTATTTCAGAACTTCTTTCGAAGATGGCTTTAAAATTTTAAAGAGTAATAATTCGGAAACTGTTGTAGGAAAGGGTCAGGTCATAAATATTAATTCAAAGCTGTTTTTTCTTTCGGAGGGCGGAGTTTACAGAGTTGATGCGACCAGTGTTGAAGGTCAGCACAAAAACACACTTTGCTCAAATGAGATAAACAAGCTTCTTTTAAAAGAAGACCTTGAAAATACACAGCTTAAAAAAAGCGGTGATTATTTAATTGTTATGGGGAAGGATGTTTACTATTTGCTTAATACCAAGAAGGATTTTAACTGGTATATCTACCGTCTGCCGTACAGAGCGGAGGATATACAGAGCCTTGATGGTGAAGCTATATTATATAAAAATGCTATTGCAAAAGTAAACAGTGATGACAGTGAATACTGTTATTCGGATACATTCTTAGATGGGAGTCAAAAAAATGTATTAGGATACTGGAAAACCGAAAATGTGAATTTTATGCCTCTTGAAAGAAGAGATATTTTAAGTGCTTACTGCAGTTTGAGTGAACGTTTTTCAAAAAGCGGGTGTGAAATTTTGTATAACGCAGAAGATTTTACAAACCATTTTGCAAAACAAAAAAATGCAGACATTTTTACTTTTGAGGATATAGATTTTTCCCGCTTCAGCTTCAGGTGTATAAGAGAGGGTATGAGTATTAAAACGCCTCTTCGGGCAAAGCGGGTTGAAAAATTTTCGCTTACGGTGCAAAATGGCAAAAATGAGCAGATGAAAATAAATAAAATCGGATTTTTATACAGATAAAAGTATTTTTTAAAATATGAAAGGAGTGTTTTTATGAGTGATGTGAAAAACACAAACAACTATACATACGACCCAGAAAACATTGCAAAGGCACTGCAAAGGGCAATGAGCCAGAATGCAGCCCCGTCAGTTGTAAAATATTTAAATAATGCAAGAAAAGAAAAAATTGCATCAGGCGGTGAAAGTACCGCTATGTACGAGGGAGATGCCCTTACCAAGGCGGCAGATGAATATGAAAACCGTTTTGCAAAAAGCGATGTGTCAAAGCTTCATGAGGCAAGGCGAAATTCACTTACCGAGGGACTTAAAAATGCACATCAGGCGGCAAAAAATATTTATGAAAATGGTGTTAAAGCTTCTGATGAAGATTACTCCGAGGCAAGAAGACTGTTTATTGCAGATGCCCATAAGAAAAATCTTGACACAGAGGAGGGTCTTGCAAGGCTGGGGCTTGGCATGGGAGCATCGAACGGAGCAACAAGCGGTATTGGTGAAAGCGCGAGAGTTAAGATGCTCAGTGATGCAGCTGAAGGCTTGAGAAAGCTTTACGCAGATGAAGCAAAAACAAAAAATGACCTGTCAGGAAAGCTTGCAGACGATTATTATAAAGCCTACGAAAAATATTCGGAAGGAATAGATAAAACCTATTATGACCAGTCGCAAGACAGCCTTGAGGCAGATAAAGCCTATACTGACAACAAAATCTCACTTTTGAAAGTAAACGACACCCGTCAGCAAAGCGACCGTGATTTTGAATATGAAAAGCAAACGAATAACGAAAAAAGTGAATTTGAAAAGGCATACAAGGCATTTGAAGCCACAGGTGCTGTTCAAGGTCAGGAGCAAGCTGATGTTCTTGGACTTAATGTTGGAGATACAACCCTCGAAGCTGAAAAGATTGCCTTTGAAAATGCATATCATGAAAAGCAGCTTGAAAATGATGATGAGAAAGAAGAATTTGATAATGCATATGCATTGTTTGAAGCTGTGGGCATCGTAGCAACACAGGAGATGGCAGATATTTTGGGTATTCCGATAGGAACAAGATACTGGAAATATGTAACCGATTCTGTAAAGGCTAATGCGTCATCGGTGAATGCATCGGCAAATTCATCAAGGGCAGCAGCTACGCAACAGAATGCTAACACAAATACATATAAGAGCGAAACTGACCGTATGGAGCTTAAAAACAAAATTACAAATGATTTGAAAAAAGAACTTCAGGAAAAAAAGGATGCTAAGGAGTGATAAAATATGTTAAAGGATTTTTGTATAGAAGCCTTTTCACGCCCAGTAAGTGATTTGGCAGATAACCCGCTTTTAAGTGCGGGAAAGCTTAAAGAGCATTTTGATTCAAATTCATACGAGCTTTTAGAATCACTCAACGGTCTTATAAATGAGCTTTCAGGGGAAAATGGACTTGAGGGCCTTAAAATTTCAGGCAAGGATATAAAAGATGTTTTAAATGAAATAAATAAGAAGTTAGCAGAAAAAGTGGATAAAGAAGACGGAAAGGACCTTTCTTCAAATGATTATACAACTGAAGAAAAGCAAAAGCTTTCACAGCTTTATAATTACAATGACTCAGAAGTAAAGGCGGATATATCTGCTCTTAAAGAAAAGGACACGCAGCTTGAAGCCGAGCTTTCGGATAAGGCTGAGAAAACAGATGTAGAAGCCTTTCTTTCGAAAAAGGCAGATGCATCACAAATTCAAACAGAGCTTTCAAAAAAGGCGAACACAGAAGATGTAAACAATGCTCTTGCGGGCAAGGTAGATAAAGAGACAGGCAAAGGTCTTTCCGAGGCTGATTTTACGAATTTGGAAAAACAAAAGCTTGCTAATCTGCCGGAAAAGCTTATAAAGATTGAAGAGTCTGAGCTTGACGATATACAAGATGGTGTGTATCTGGTACACTTTTTGCCTGAAAAGATAACCGATATACCTGAATCCGGAGAATATGATGAAGACAATGAAAAATGGGAAATTGTTATTCAAAGCTCACGTATTAATTATTTTTATGGTGGTGAGGTTGAGGCAGATTACATAGTTCAAAGAAGATACGGAGCAGATGGTGTCTTTGAAAGGTTTAAAGAAAGTATTGGCGGCAGCTATGGAGATTGGATTGAAAAATACGCAGTTGTTGACGATTTGGAAAGCAGTGCAAATACGGCAGCACTTTCTGCCAATATGGGGCGTGTGCTTAATGAAAAAATTAACGACACAGTGCATTACAAAGGTGAAGCAGAAGAAACATCACTACCTACAGAGGGCAATCTTAAAGGCGATGTGTATAAGCTTGCTGTCCCCGTCATAGAAAAGCAATATGTCACTGGTTCTATAGGTTTTTATGAATGGACAGAGACTGATGGATATTTTTATGTTGATGGCGCGTATAGCCTTATGACTGAGGAAGAAAAAAACATATACAATGAATATTCTGAGGATTGGGCGGCAAACGGAAACATAACACCTTTTAATATTTCCGTTGATTTTTATAACGATAATTGGGAATATGTTGGAACGGCAGAAGTATATTACGATGATGCGCCTATACATTGGGTGTTTGAAGGCTATTCTGATTATGGGAAGCCTGAATGGTTGACTGAAGGCAACACATATAATCTTGTAAGAACAGACGAAAAAACAAGTACATTTACTTTACCAACACATATATTTGAAGCTGAGCCGGATTTAAACATTGCTGATTATGCGCTTTATAATGGTGAATCCTTTGACAAGTTTTATGCTTCTGACGCAATTGATGAAAAAATCGGAAATATTGAAACCAATTATCTAAAAAAAGATTATACAAAGATAACTGAACTTGAAATAACCGAAGAAGATATTACTAACGCGGGCGAAGATGGTATTACAGCAGTATTTGTGGGCGAAGAAGATGAAAATATTTTCCTTCCATATAAGGATTTTGCACTTCATGTCTTATTGCCGAAATCAAGTGATATAAACTCAGGAGGTAAACCTGTTGTCTTTGGAAGTACTGGAAAATTGGGAGTTACGGGCTATAGCGAACCAACTATTTGTTATTTTTTTAGAACCACACACACAACTTGCCTTTTGAAGTACGATATCCAAGGAGATTATATTTTAGAGGTAGAGCAAATAAGTGATGATGTAGGTCATGCTATATTTACATTAGATTCAAACTCGGCACCATCGTGGGGGGGTGTCACATATTCTGCCGTAACGTCATTTAATTCTTTTAATGTTAAAAGCTATAATGCAAATAAATATATGTTTATTTGTTCTTATAATGGAGATTTCAAATTCCCTGCAGGAACAAAGGTTACAGTTTACGGAAAGTAGGTGTTTATATGAATATTATATCAAATAAAGGTGTTATAAAAGTAGCCAACGAACAAACAGAGCCTTTATCAAAAGAAATGCAAATTTCAGAATTGAAACAAAAGCTATCTGACACCGATTATATCGCCTGTAAAATAGCAGAAGGTGTAGCAACCAAAGAAGAATATGCAGAGGTAATTTTGCAAAGGCAAGAATGGCGAAAAGAAATAAACGAACTTGAAAGTACGGAGGGGTAAAACATGAAATATCTTGAAAAACTGATTGATGTAAAAAGCATTGTTACACTGGTGCTTACACTGACTTTTGTGGCACTTGCCGCTCTGGGAACAGTATCAGGGGATAAGTTCTTTGAAATTTACATTATGATTATTTCGTTTTATTTTGGTACACAGTATCAAAAAAATTCAGGAAACGGGGGCATGATGTAAATGGAAGATTTTAAAATTGATGCAACAGAGAAAATAGCACATATTGAAGAGTCTTTAAAGTCTGCCCATAAAAGAATTGACAGTGTCGAAACGCTGACAAAATCGGTATATGAGCTGGCTTCGAGTATAAAAACGATGAAACACGACATTACCGATATATCAGGCAGAATAAAAACCATTGAAGAAAAGCCGGCAAAGCGTTGGGAGCTTATTATTACAACCGCAATTACAGCTGTTGTGGGCATAATTATCGGATATTTTTTCAGATTGTGAGGTAAGAAGATATGGATATAAACAAAAACTACCCTTGTCATACATCAAACTACAGAAAGGGAAGAAGAGACAGTATAAAATACATAGTAATTCATTATGTGGGAGCGAGCGGAAACGCCCTTGACAATGTAAAATACTATGGTAATACTGCAAATATTGGTGCATCGGCTCACTATTATGTGGGTCACGCATCTGAAGACGGGGCAGTGTATCAGAGCGTTGAAGATAAAAACTGTGCGTGGCACTGCGGCTCTGAAACGGGCAAATATTATCACCCCTGCCGAAATGACAGTTCAATCGGTATTGAAATGTGCTGTCATAAAGATAAAAACGGCAAATGGTATTTTGATTCGGTAACAATTGATAAAGCTATAGAACTTACGCGCTTTTTAATGAATAAATACGGAATAGCAAAAGAAAATGTTATTCGTCATTACGATGTTACACACAAAACCTGCCCTGCGCCCTTTGTGCTTGATGGCGCCGCATGGGAAAGCTTTAAAGAAAGACTTTCAAAGAAAACCGAATACACAACCGTAAACGATATTGTGTGGGAGCTTGCAAACCGTGGCATTATATCCGATAAGGAATTGTGGCTTAAAAAGCTTTCAGAGGATGAAAATGCCTACTGGCTTGCAAGAAAAACTATAAATTATATAGCCGGATTATAAAAATACTGTTTACAAAGCAGTTTAAATGTGGTAAAATGAGTCAGGCGGAATGTTTTAAACATTCTGCCTGATTAGAACATTACATAAGAATGTATTTACTCAAAAAGGAGGCAACTTGATGTTTTGCACAAAGTGCGGTGCTGAAGCGCAGGCAGATAACAGATTTTGCATAAAATGCGGCTCAGAACTTAAGAAAGCAAGCTATCCTGCAAAGAATGGGCAAAATGTGTATTCTGCAGGCAATTTTACCCATTCGGAAGAAAATATGGCACAAAATTCCATGCAAGGTGCCAACGGCTCTAAAAAGGCTGATATGCTTCTAGGTATAATTATAGGTTTAATAGTTATTATAATTGCGGTAGTGTCGGTTGCGTGTATAAGCATGGCAAGTATGAATATAAAAAACAGGGAAAACAGAGAGCCTAAAAATTCAGGTGGTCACGGTATAGTGCTTGAAAAGAAAGAAGAAAATCTTCAAACTCCAACTCCCACTCCAACTCCCACTCCCACACAGATTGTGACATATGATGATTATTATTTTTCAGATGGCTTTAAAGCGGTGCGCGATTTTGAATATTCATTTGTGTGCCCTTATCCCGAAGAATATACTATAGCAAAAAAAGCAGGCGGATATACATTTTATACGGATGCTGCCGGAATATGGATTGATATTGCCGCAAAGCCGAATACACATATGCTTTCAGGTACTAATCTTTTAAATGAATATAAAAATGAGATTGCAGACGATGCAGTGGAGATAACATATTTCGATTCGGGTAACAAGTGGTATGCAATTTCATACAGAGCATTTGACGGAACAATATGTTACAGAAAGTGTATTATAAATGACCTTAATATGGCATATTTTGATGTTGCCTGCGTTGATGAAATGCTTGATACAGCAAGCGGTTATATAAACTTTATGGAAGCAAACTTTAAATTTAAATAATGGTCAGGTGAGGGAAAATGATTATTGCAGTGGTTATTATGTCGGTTTTTGTTGCGGTGTGTATGGCAGCGGCAATAAAGGTAAATAATTCGGGAGAGGCAAAAACTGCAGTCGTTTTAATGTGTGCAGGACTTGTGATGCTTGTGTGCACAGTGTCGTTTGTTTTAAGCTCACCGTGCAGGCTTTATATAAAGGCAGGATTGTTTGGCAAGACAGAGTACGGCATATCAAGCGGAGAAAATGATTTTTCACTGCCTTTGCCTGAGGGGTGTGTAAAGGAAAGTGGCAAGGAAGAAAATGTTTTTGTAACAAATGCAAGCTTTAAACAGATAGAAGGCTTTTATTCAAAGCTGGTGGGGGAAGAAAACTGTGTCATAATAAAAACAGGGGATGCAGAGCGTATTTCTCTTAAATTTAATGAAATGTATTTTTTGATTAAAGTGACAGCACCGGATAAAGATATGCGTCGCCTTGAAATAACAATAAGTGAATAAAATGCCAAATATGAAATGGCACAGTGGTTTTGATGAGCCACTGTGCCATCTTATATTTATTTAAATATGTGCAAGTCGTTATTCTGTGTAATTTGCCATTGAATCAATCGTGATACAGTTAATAACCCCGTCCCAGGAAATGCCGAAATCAAACAGCTTGCCTAAATCACGAAGCTTAAAATAGTTGTTTCCGTTTATATTGTACGCACCAAAGTCTACAGGTGCGCCGTCAAGTAAAATGCCGCCGCCTGATTTAAGTGCGGTTTTATTGGTTCCGTCACCTGAGCTAAGCTCACCGCCTACCGGATGATAAAGCTGACAGGACAGAAGGTTTACCTTTTTGCTTGCTTCATCCCATGCAACACCGAAGGTCTTTTGTGTTCCGTTTAAAACATAGGCAATATCACGAAGCTTAAAGTAATTGTTTCCGTTTATGTTATAAGCTTCAAAGGCAATTTCCTTACCGTCAACTATTACCTTTGCACTTGTGGATATAGCTTCGCAAACGGCAATCTCAAGCACGATTTCTGTCCAGTCTGACATATAGTCAACCTCTGCAAAAACGTTATAAAGTCCCGGCTCTGTAATGGTGTAAACCTCACCCTTCTTTGCAGGGATAATCTCATAGCCATAGCCTTCGTCAAAAACTATATCTCCATCTTCAAGCTGACTGAAAAAAGCATCCTCATCAAGTAAGTATCCGCCAAATTCCTCGTACATGGGGAAAATGTAAAAGTTTTTTAAATCCTTTACAATTTCAATTGTTACAGGAAGCGAGCAAACTGCAACTCTGTCGTGATAATTTATTGTGGGGCGGTCATATTCAATGCCTGTTATACCGCTGATTTTTATAAGGTTTTCGTCATATTCCATAGGATTTTCGGGAAGGTATGGACCGTCTGCATATTCGTCGTCATAAGCTTCTTCGTATTCTGTGTCTGAATTTTCTTCATAAAAGTGAAAAATTCCCTCGTCATCCCACCAACCTTCGCCCTCAAGGTCTGAAACATCGCCTGCAAATGCTGTGCAGGTAAAAAGCATACATAGTGCCAAAAGTAGTGATAAAAGTTTTTTCATGATTTTTTTGTCCTTTCTTTTTTGTTGTATTATTATAATATCACTGATTTTTAAATTTTGCAAGAGGATATATTAAATAAAATAAATTAAAAAGGCAAAAAAATCAGGCAACTCTTTTTGTGAATTGCCTGATTTTATATGTATCAAATATTAATCTTCTTCGTAAATTTTTTGCGGTGTATTCAGATTAAAGAATACTGCCAGTGTTCCGGGACCTATATGCGTAGCCACAGTTGCGCCAAGCTCATTAAAGAAATGACACTTGCCGTTTTCAAAGCTTTCCTCAAATGCTGCCTTAAGCTCAAGCGCTTTAGGCTCAACGTGAGCATGCACAAATGAAAACTTCGGGTCTGACATATTAACATCCATTGTCTTTACCTTTTTAATCATTTTCTGAATAACTGTTTTGCTTCCACGGAATTTATCAATAGACTCCATTGTGCCGCCGCGAACTGAAAGCACAGGCTTTAAGTCTAATAGTGTTCCTGCGATAAGGCTTGCCTTATTGATTCTGCCTCCCTTTTCAAGATACTTAAGTGTGTCTACCACAACGCAAACATCAGTAAGTCTGCGGCGCATTTTCATGCCTTCCACGATTTCTTCTAAAGATTTTCCTTCTTTCTGAAGCTTTAATCCTTCCTCAAGCATAATAGTTTCAAAAAGTGAAAATGCCTGAGAGTCAACAATCTCAATTTTTGCCGCGGGATTTTTTTCAAGCACGCTTTCTTTTGCAAGGCGGGCAGAGTTAAATGAACCGCTTGAGTTTGATGATGTTGCCACAAAAATTATAGCATCATGGTTTTCAAGAGCTTTTTCAAACATATCCGCAATCTCAACGATAGGAGGCTGAGCTGTAGACGGAATGTTATTTGTCCTTTCCAAATAATCATAAAATTCATCGTGCGTAATTTCATACCAGTCAGCAACTGAGGTTCCTTCGGGAAAATTAATTCTTACGCCAACAACGCCAATATCGTGTTTTTCTGCAAAATCCTTTGGAACATCGGATGTAGAGTCGGTTATAAATTTAATATTAAGCATAATTACTGCACCTCTCAAATACAAGATAATTTTATTTTAACATAAAACTATTTTAAATGCAAGATATTTTTAAAAATTTAGTCTCTCCAGTCGAATTTTGTAAGCTTGCCGGCAGTTTTAAGGGATTCATAACCGGTCTGACGCAGTGCCTCATACAGCACAATCGCCACAGAATTTGAAAGGTTTAAGCTTCTTGCATCCTCAATCATCGGAATACGCATACAGTGCTTTTGATTGTTTAAAAGCATTTCTTCGTCAAGCCCCTTTGTTTCTTTGCCAAACATTATAAAGTCACCGTCTTTGAATTGTACCTCAGAATGGGTATATGGTGCCTTTGTGGTGGCAAAATAGCAGGTTGCGCCGGCAGTTTTATTAAAAAAGTCTTCTAAATTATCATAATATGTAATATCTAATAAATGCCAGTAATCAAGGCCTGCACGCTTTAAATATTTATCTGAAATTTCAAAGCCCATGGGGCGTATAATATGAAGTCTTGACCCGGTTGCCGCGCAGGTGCGAGCGATATTTCCCGTATTTTGCGGGATTTCAGGCTCACAAAGTACAATGTTAAATGCCATCGTTTTTCTCCTTTAATTAAAAAGTCATCACCTTTTAATTATACTGCTAAAATTTAATAAAAACAAGTATTTTTATATATTTTCTGTAAAATAATATTCTATGAAACACCAAACAAAGTCCTGAAAGGAGCATTTTTTATGAATATAAGAACAGATTTGGCAATGGAGGCAGTTGAGCTTTACTGCAAGGATGAGAAAAAAGATTTTGACGGAATTGAAATCACCACAAGCAAAAAAGGTGATGTAACTGTTTCGGTTATGAATGTTAAAAACGAAACTGCCGAAAAAAAAATAAACCGCAAGAAAGGAACTTATCTCACTGTAGAGTTTCCGGCTGAATTTTTTACCCGAAATATAAATGCAGAAGAAGAGCTTTCCGAAATTGTGGCGGAGTGCTTGGGATTGCTTACGGGAGATACAAAAGGTAAATGCGTACTTGTGGTAGGTCTTGGAAACAGGGCAATAACTGCTGATTCCATAGGCCCTGCCGCTACGGACATGATTTTGGTAACACGCCATATAAAAGAGCTTATCGGTTCCGAGCTTGCATATGTGTGTGCATCAACTCCGGGGGTAATGGGCATAACCGGAATGGAAACCGGTGAAATTGTATCAGGCATTGTAAAAAATGTCAATCCTGATATGGTTATATGTATTGATGCCCTGGCGGCTAAAAGCATCGAGCGTGTAGGCACAACAATTCAGATGTGTAACACAGGCATTGCCCCGGGAGCGGGTGTGGGTAATAACAGAAAGGCTCTTGATTGCGAGCTTTTGGGAGTTCCTGTGTATGTTATCGGTGTGCCAACGGTTGTTGATGCATACAGCCTTGTATGTGATATAACGGGTGAGGAAAATTTTAAAACGGTTGGCGAGAAATGTGAAAATTTTTCTGTTGCGCCAAAGGATGTGGATTTTCTTTGTGAACAAATGGCAGAAGTTATATCCCGTGGGATAAATATTGCACTGGTTGGGGAAGGGAAATAAAAAATGCAAAAAAACCCTTGTTTTTATTGACTTTTTTTTTCAAATATTATACAATATAAATTGGGTAAAAAGCCTATAGGGTTCGTCTCTTGTCGACTTAATATTTTTTTGAAAGTGGTGAAAATCTTGATAAATTTTAATGTTTCAGACGGTATCAGTCTTAATTATATTGAAGATAAAAAATTCAAAACAACAACTCTTTTTGTATCCATTCATACGCCCTTAAAGCGTGAAACGGCAACTCTTAATGCCCTTTTGCCGCTTGTTTTAAAACGTGGCAGTAAATGCGTTCCCACTTTTGATATGTTAGAGCGGAAAATGGCAGAGCTTTTCGGGGCAAACCTTAACTGTAACGTTATAAAGCGCGGTGAAAATCAGATTTTGTATTTTGAGCTTTCCGTTATAGGCGATGCTTTTTCACCTGACAGATGCCAAATTTTAAATGAAGCATCAAAGCTTTTGTTAGACATTATCTTTAATCCATACACAGAAGACGGCGGTTTTTCAAAAGAATACACAAAAAGCGAAAAATCAAACCTTTACGATATGATAAGTGCCACTGTAAACGATAAGCAAAATTATGCCTTGTGGCGCCTTTATGAAACAATGTGCGCAGGTGAGGCTTTTGGTATACATGAGCTTGGTGTTTTAACTGATATCGAAAAAATTGACGAAAAAATGCTTTATGAGCATTATAAAAAGGTTATAACCGAAAGTGTTATTGATATTTTTGTGTGCGGAAATGCAGATATTTATTCTTTTAAAGCAGAGCTTGAAGAGCAGCTTAAAGGTATAGAGCGTAAGGGAAAATTTTCATATCCGAAAACATCTATGCACAAAAAACGGAAAGAAGTTTTAAAAACTGTTGAGGAGTTTGAAGCAAATCAGGCAAAGCTTTCACTAGGTTTTACAACAGAAATTTCGCCTGATGATGAGGCATATTACAGCCTGTTGGTTGCAAATTCAATTTTCGGCAGCGGCGTTCATTCAAAGCTTTTTAACAATGTGCGCGAAAAGTTGAGCCTTGCATATTATGCATTCAGCCGCCTCACAAGAAGAAAGGGTATTATGCTTGTGGGTATGGGTATTCAGGAGACTAACTATCAAAAAGCATTTGATGAAACCCTACTGCAGCTTGACCTTTTAAAGAAAGGCGAAATTTCTGATGATGAGTTCGGCGGAGCGGTAATGTATTTAATAAATAATGCACGCTCAGCCGCTGACAGTCAGATGGGAATGATTATGTTTTATCTTGATAATAAAATTGATGGTGTCTGCATATCAATTGAGGATTACTGCAGAAAAATCGAAAGTGTAACAAAAGAATCTGTGATAGAAGCTATAAGCAAAACAGAGCTTGACAGTATATATTTCCTCAAAGGAAAAACAAGCGGGGAGGAAAGTAAAAATGATTAATTTAGAAAAAAAACATATAAGCTTTTTGGATGAAACAGTCTATACTGCAACTCACGAAAGCGGTGTGAAAATAATTATTATACCTAAATCAGGCTATGGCAAAAAGTATGCAATGTTTGCCACAAAATACGGCAGCTGTGACACTGAATTTGAAAAAGATGGCAAAATAATAAAAATTCCTGATGGCACTGCCCATTTTTTAGAGCATAAAATGTTTGATATGCCCGATGGGATTGATGCTTTCGGAAAGTTTTCAAAGTTTGGTGCTAATGCAAATGCTTTTACAAGCTTTGCAGTTACTGCGTATCACTTTTCTTCAACCGAAAACTTTACGGATGCCCTTGAAAACCTTGTGACCTTTGTGCAAACTCCTCAGTTCAGTGAAAAAAGCGTGCACAAAGAGCAGGGCATAATAGGGCAGGAGATTAAAATGTATGATGATGACCCTCACTGGCGTGTGTTTTTTAACTGCCTTGAGGCGATGTATCAAAACAATAGCGTAAAAATTGATATTGCAGGAACTACTGAGAGTATTTCTACCATTACCGAGCAGGTGTTATATGATATATATTCAGTATTTTACCATCCCTCAAATATGATTTTGTTTGTGGCTGGTGACGTTTGCGAAACTGAAATTGCCGCGTGTCTTGATAAATTCCTTAAAAAAGATACTAAAGAATGTAAAATCACAAGAAGATACCCCCAAGAGCCTGACGAAATAAATGTGCATTTTACAACCCAGAAGCTTGACGTGGCAGTGCCTTTGTTTGCAATTGGATTTAAAGATAATGAAAACCACAAAACGGGCCGAGATATGCTAAAAAAAGAAATTATTATGCAGATTCTTTCTGGTATGCTTTTTTCAAAGTATTCTCCTATTTATAAAAACCTTTATGAAGAAGGTCTTATAAACGAAAGCTTTACTTGTGAGTATTCATTAAGCGATATTTACGCCTATACAGTGGTAGACGGTGAGGCAAAAGAGCCTCGTAAGGTTTACGAAAGAGTTATGGAATTTTTAAGTAATATGACCCTTTCGAAAGAAGACTATGAGGTAGCAAAAAGAAGCGTATGGGGCGGATATATAAGAATGTTTAATTCAACAGAAGCACTTGGCTATAATATTACAATCGGCGCACTTAATGGCATTGACTATTTTGAATATAAAGATATTTATGATTCTGTTACATTTGAAGATGCAGAAAATGTGTTTAAAAAGCATTTTACAAAGGAAAACAGTGTGTTGTCTGTCGTTGAACCCGTAAAATAAATGGTACGCGCAGGGGCGATTCGTCGATTGCCCCTGTGGCACAAATTAATCCAAAGGAGAATACTATGAAAAATAACATTGCATTTCCTGGTCTTGGGCTTGAATTTGATATAAACCAAACATTTTCACTTTTCGGCATAAAAATTCATTATTACGGTCTTTTAATAGGTATCGGATTAGTTCTGGCGGTTTTGTTTGCTTTAAGCCGTGCTAAAAAATATAACATAACGAGCGAAACAGTACTTGACTTTGTGCTTGTGGGTTTGCCGAGTGCTATTGTAGGGGCAAGGCTTTTTTATGTTATTGGTGACCCAAGCTGTCTTGAAGACGGCATTTTAGGCGCAATTGCAGTATGGAATGGTGGTCTTTCAATTTACGGAGGTCTTACATTTGCAGTGCTTTCGTGTATGATTTATATGAAAATAAAAGGTATAAAAATTCTGCCGGCCCTTGATTTGGCGGCTCCGTCTTTTATGATAGGACAGATAATCGGCAGATGGGGAAATTTTGTTAATGCAGAGGTTTACGGTAAGAATACGAGTGCCGTCTGGGGCATGAGCATAAATTCTGCCCCACCGGTGCATCCTTTGTTTTTATACGAGGGAATCTGGCAGCTTATTGGTTTTATATTGCTTATTACATATTCAAAATATAATAAAGCTTATGGAAGAATTTTTGCCCTTTACCTTATATGGTACGGCATTGGCAGGTTTTTCCTTGAAGGCTTAAGGGATGCAGAATATGTTTTGTTAATTTTTGGGCTTCCGCTTTCAAAGTTGTTGAGCGTTGCAATTTTTGTTTTGGGAATTATAATGCTTATAAAAATAAATGCAAAGTGCAAAATGCAGAATTGAACGGCGAAATTAATTTGATGTAAATTCGTGGCGGATGCACCCACGAGGCACGCGAGTGGCATCCGCACCCTACAACGATGTGATTTAATATTATAATATTTGTATAAGACGATGCCTACATCGTAGCGCATCATGACACAAATTCACTATTCATTATTCTTGTTGCAGGTGAAAAATATGAGCGTAAACATTATTTTGGGCAGAAGCGGTAGTGGCAAATCCACTGCCTGTTATAACGAAATTGCCCGTCTTTCAAAAACTGAAAATAATATCTACTGCATCGTCCCTGACGGTTTCAGTCATAAAAGCGAGGCTGCTCTTGCAGGGAGGCTTGGTGCTTGCTTTGAGGGCAAGGCAAGCGTTATCACATTTAAAAGGCTCTGCAGCAGAATTTTTGAAAAAAGCGGTAGGGGAGGACTTGTAAGTCTTTCAGCCTCTGCAAAGGCAATGCTTATTTCACGCGCGGTTTATTTAGAGCAAAAAAATCTTTCGGTTTATAAAAACAGTGCCGAAAAGTTCGGCTTTTCAAAAAAAATGCTTTCCCAGATAAGCGAGCTTGTAAGATACGGTGTTACACCTGATGATATAGACAAAGTGGCGAGCCAATTTTCAGGGCAGATGCTTTGTGATAAACTATCAGACATTTCAAAAATATACAGGCGCTACATAAGCCTTTTTTCAAAAGATTATTATGATTCTGAAGATGATATCTACTTGGCAGCCGCAAAACTTTCGGGGCTTGACTATTTAAAGGACGCAAGCATTTTTATAGATGAATTTTCTGACTTTTTACCCTCACATTATAAGATGCTTGAGGTTATTTTAAAGCGCGCAAAAAACGTAAGCTTTTATCTGTGCGGCGATAATGCCCCGTTTAAGGCAAACACATTTTTTGAAAATGAAAGCAAAACCGTTGAAAATATAAAAGATATGTGCTTTCGGCTGGGGCTTGATTTAAAAATAACTTATATGAAGGATAATCTGCGACACAAAAAAAGACCTGACCTTTTGGCACTTGAAAAAAATTATACAGAATATAAGGTAACACCTTACAGGGGAGAATCGGAAAATATAAATGTCTTTGAAGCATCGGACATTTTTTCCGAGCTTGAATTTGTGGCAGGGGAAATTAATCATTTATGCACCAAAGAGGGGTATAAAAGAAGCGATATCTGCGTTTGCGCAGGTGATATTGCTCTTTATGAAAAAGCACTTGACAGATGTTTTGAAATGTATGATATTGCATATTTTAAGTCAGATAAAACAAACGTTTCGGAAAGTCCGGTTTCTAATATGCTTTTATCTGCATTTGATATTTTAATAGACGGTTTTACCTATGAAAACGTATTTTTATATTTAAAATCGGGTTTTTCGGGAATAACTGATGAAGAAACGGATATACTGGAAAATTATGTTTTAGAAGCAGGAATTGATAAGTCAAAATGGCTTAGTGAAAATGACTGGACATATAAAAACTCCTTTATGTCAGAAAGTGTGGAAACACTTGCCAAACAGGCAGACCAAATTCGAAGAAAAGTTATTGCGCCCCTTATAAAGCTTAAAGAGGGCATTGGCTCTAAAAACACTGTAAGGCAAGGGGCAAAGTCCATATTTGAATTTTTGACAAGCCTTGAAGCTGATAAAAAGATATCAGAGCTTTCAGAAGAGTTTAAAAAAGACGGCAAAATAGTTTATTCAAATCTTTTTATAAAAGCATATAACGGAATAATTTCTGTTTTAGACTCACTTGTAGATATTGCGGGTGACGATAAAATCGGCATAAAGCAAATGAAAAATATGCTTAAATCAGGCTTTGAAAATGAATATATATCACTTATACCTCAAACTGTTGATGAGGTTTTGTTTTGCTCGGCTACAGATGCCCGAGCAGCGGACTGCAAACTAATGTTTCTTGTTGGCACAAACACCGGTGAATTTTTATTTACAGGCGGTGAGGAAGGTATGATTTCCGATGCCGAGCGTGAAAAGCTATTAAATCTTGGTATTACTCTTGCACCTGCGTGTAAAAATAAAATAACATCAGGCAGAGTTAATGAATATAAAGCGCTTTTTAAAGCGGACGAAAGGGTCTATGTAACTTATAGTCTTTCTGATTTTGAGTCAAATGCTCAAAATAAGTCAGAAATGGCAGATAAAATAAGAAAGATTATTCCTGCTCTCGGCACATATTCAAATCTTGACAAAAAAAGGGCATACCCTTATCAGTATAATTCAAAGTATCCGGCATATTTAAATCTTTGCACCGCTATGGCAGACTTTGCATCCGATGGGGAAAAAAGTATTATATGGACAAAGGTTTACAATATCTTAAAAAATGACAGTGAATACAAAGCAAAAATTGCCATGGCTGACAAGGCGCTTAACTTTAAAAATATTGCGGGTCCTTTAGATAATAAACTTTTAAGCATTATCTACAAAAGCGGCATAAATTCTTCTGTAAGCCGCCTTGAAACCTATAGAAAATGCCCGTTTTCATATTTTATTGAGTACACCTTAAAGGCAAAGGAAAGAAAGGTTTTAAAAATCGGACTTAATGATATCGGCTCTATAATGCATAACGTACTTGAGGAGTTTATAAAGACCTGTGCAGAAGAAAAAATTAACTTTAAAATCCTTACAGAAGAGGAAATAAAGGCAAGGCTTTCAAATATAACAAACGCCTTTTGTGCAAACATTTTAAAAGGCTCTGCGGCTGACACTAAGGCAAACCGCTATCTTTTGGAAAGAATAGAAAAAAATCTTTGCCGCTGTGCGCTTGTTTTAGTAAAGCATTTTTGCATCGGAAGCTTTGAGCCTGTGGAATGTGAATTAAAATTTGGCACAGAGGGTGGCAAGCTGCCCGCAGTTGAAATTGTTTTAGACAGCGGCAGAAAGCTTAAAATTCACGGCGTTATTGACAGGCTTGACAAATGCGAAACACCGAACGGAACATACTACCGCGTGGTTGACTATAAATCAGGCGAAAAAGAATTTCATTTAGACAAGGCTTTTCATGGTCTTGATTTGCAATTGGCGGTTTATATGTGCGCCGCTACTTTAAAGGGCGGAAAAGCCGCAGCAATGTTTTATTTTAAAATAAAAGAACCTATGATTTCAAAAACTGACTTTATTGATGAAGCTCAGGCAAAGCGTGAGATTGAAAACAAAATGCGACTTGATGGACTTGTTTTAGCCGATGACGATATAATTTCACTTATGGATAACACAGGTTTTACAAAGTCTGAAATTCTACCTGTTGAATATTTGAAAAGCGGTGGGTATTCAGCTTATTCAAAGGTTGCCACAATAGATGAATTTGACAGAATTTTTGCGCACACAAAAGCTCAGCTTAAAAAAATAGGCGAAAATATTTTAAACGGAAAAATTGATATTTCGCCCTGCAGTTATTCAGGCAAGGCACCTTGTGATTACTGCAGGTATAAAGCTGTGTGCCGTTTTAATGCAAAGGAAGAAAGTCCAACTGTTTTAAATAAAATGAAAAATGACGAAGTCCACGATGCACTGAGAAAGATGTATTAGGCTCCCTCCCGGAGGGAGTTCGTAGGGAATGGCGCTCGCCGACATTCCGCTAATTTACATAAAACTAAAATCACAAAGGAGGAAAACGCATTGGCTGTTAACTGGACCGAAAAACAAACCGCTGCAATTGAAAAAAGCGGATGTAATTTAATAGTTGGAGCGGCGGCAGGCAGCGGTAAAACTGCAGTGCTTGTTGAGCGTATTATAAGAAAAATTCAAAATCCTGCATCAGGTATTGAAAAGCTTTTAATTACCACGTTTACAGAAGCTGCAGCATCTAAAATGAAAGCGGATATTAAAAAAGCCATTTCAGATAAGCTTGAAGAAGAACCTGATAATACTTATCTGTCCAGTCAGGCAATTTTGGTTAGTCATGCGGATATTTCAACAATTCACGCCTTTTGTCTTCGTGTTATAAGAAATAATTTTCAAAGCCTCGATATTGACCCTGACTTCCTGATATGTGATGAAAGTGAGGCAGAACTTTTAAAACAGCAGGCAACAGATGAAGCCTTTGAGTATTTTTATGAAAGTGGTGATGACGGATTTTATTCTCTTTTGGATGCATATTCAGGTCAGCGTGGAGATACATACCTTAAAGACCTTGTTTTAAAGCTTCTTGGCTTTGTAAAGTCTATGCCGTTTTACGAAGAATGGATTAAAGAGGCTAAGGATGCCTATGATAATATATCGGATTTTGAAAATACGCCCTATTATGAAATTATAATAAAAAATCTTTTGATTACGGCAAAGCGCCATATATCAGCATTCCGTATTGCAGCAGAAGAAGCGGCGGCAGAGGAATTTTTATACAAATATGCCGAGGCATTCAACACAGATATTGCAATGCTTGAGGGAATTGAATATGCCGTAAAAAACGGCACAAGAAAAGATATAGAATGCGCCCTTGCAGGTTTTTCGCTTACCCGCGCATCTGCTAAAAACGGCATAAATGATGCCCTTAAAGGCTATCTTTCAAAAATCCGCGATAAAGCAAAAGAAGATTTTTCATATGCTTATAAAACGTATTTTGAAAACTTTGATATTAAAATAGAAAAGCTTTCTCAGTCAAAAATTAAAGTGGAAGCACTTTTTAATCTTATGACAGAGATTGATGCACGCTTCTCGGAGCTTAAAATAAAAAGAAATTTGCTTGACTTTAACGATATTGAGCACTACTGCTTAAAGGTGCTTAGCTGCAGGGATGGAAACGGCGATATAATACCGTCAAAGGCGGCAGAAAATCTAAAAGAAAAATATGAAGAAATTTTAATTGACGAATATCAGGACGCCAATGAAATGCAGGAGATGATTTTTTCACTTATATCAAGAGGGAATAATATTTTTATGGTGGGAGATTTAAAGCAGAGCATATACCGCTTCCGACACACAAACCCTATGCTTTTCAAAGAAAAAATTGACACATATTCTAATGAAACAGGCGAAAACCAAAGGGTTATAATGGCAGAAAATTTTCGCAGCAGAAGTCAGGTTATTGACTGTGTTAACTTTATATTTGAGCAGATAAGCAGTCCGACTGTTGGAGAAATAATATATGATAAAACACAGAGGCTTAATTTTGCAGCCAATTACCCTGAAAACAGCGGTGAAAACTATGCAAGCGAGCTTATTTTGGTTACCCCTGAAGATAAAAATGAGACGGAAGAAGATGAAACGGAAGCAGACGGGCTTGTAAGCTTTTCAGCAGAAGCTAATGCAATCTGCAAACATATAAAAAGCCTTATGAAAAGCGGCTTTGAAGTGTATGATAAGACAGAGGGTATGCGCCCCTTACGCCTTAAAGATATTGTTATTTTAATGCGCTCACCAAAAAAAGATGCCGCGCTTTTTTGCGAAATTATGGAGCAAAACCGTATTTCATGTTTTGCGGATGTGGGCGGCGGATATTTTGACTCGGAAGAAATAAGTGTAATGAAAAGCCTTTTAAGCGTTATTGATAATCCCCGTCAGGATATTGCTCTTTTAGCTGTGCTTCGCTGTCCAATTTTTGAATTTTCTGAAAACGAGCTTTTAAAATTCAGAATGGCAGATACAAAAAATAATATATATCAGGCCCTTTGCACTTATGCATCTTCAGGTGAGGATGAAGCGTTAAAAGAAAAATGCACTTTTTTTAAGCAAATGCTTGGCACATGGCGTAAAAAAGCAAAGTATATGCCTGTTTATCAGCTTATTTACACTCTTTATCAGGATACGGGATATTTTGCATATGTTGGTGCAATGCCCGGCGGTGAGATGAGGCGCGCCAATTTAAGACTGCTTGCAAAGAGAGCCGAAAACTTTGAGCAGACAAGCTATAAAGGCCTTTTCAATTTTGTAAGCTATATTGAAAAATTAGCCGAAAAACCAAAAGACAGTAAGGGTGCAAGACTTTTAGGAGAAAATCAGGACGTTGTAAGAATTATGAGTATTCATAAAAGCAAGGGTCTTGAATTTCCGGTTGTGTTTTTGGCAGGAATTAATAAAAGTTTTAACTTAAGCGATTTGACAGAGTCGGTTTTGATGCATAAAAAGCTTGGCATCGGCGTAAATTATGTGGACTCTGATTTGCGCTACAAAGCGCCCCTTATTATAAGGAATGTAATCGCCGATGTTATAAAAGACGAGCTTTTGTCAGAGGAACTCAGGCTTTTGTATGTTGCCCTTACCCGCGCAAGAGAAAAGCTTTATATGACAGGCTATGTGAAAAATTTAAAAAAACGCCTTGAAGAATGGGAACAAATTGCATCGGAGGCAGAAAGTATATCACTTCCGGTTTACCGTATGCGTGATGCAAAAAAATATGCTGACTGGATTGTGCCGGCACTTATGCGTTGCCCTCAGGGGAAAGTTTTAAGTAGCGGCAATATTGCCCCGACGGGAAGTAATATTGATTTAAAAGTAACTATTACCACTGAGCATGCCGAATTTGACGAGATTGAATTTTTATCTGGCGATGAAAAAAGCACTGAAGATGATGTTTCGGAAATTGCAATAAAAAATACCCTTTCGGCAAAATATAAAAATCCTATGGGTAAATATATTGCAAAAAAGCTTTCCGTAACAGAGCTTAAAAGAATTATAAACACCGAGATTGACTCTCAAAGCTATATAAAGCCTGAAGAAAGTCTTGTGAAAATGCCTGAGTTTTTAAAGGATGAAAAGGGCATTACCGCCGCCAAACGAGGCAGCATAATTCATTATATAATGCAAAAGGCAGACCTTTCAAAAAGGCCTTGCTCAAGTGATATTGAAAATCTTATTCAAAGGCTTTCTGATGAAGGATTTTTAACAAAGGAGCAGATAAAATATGCCAATATTCAAAAAATCCTTACCTTTTTTAAAAGCGATTTAGGTGTGCGTATGATAAGCTCAGGAGCGGTATTTCGCGAAATTCCCTTTGAAATAAATATTGATGCATCCTTTGTTTATCACGAATATACCGGCGATGAAAAAATTCTTCTTCAGGGAATTATTGACTGTTATTTTAAAGAGGACAGTAAAATTGTTCTTTTAGATTATAAAACGGACAGAGTTACTGATGAGTCTTGCCTTGAAAGCCTTGTTTTAAAATATACACCGCAGCTTAAGCTTTACGAAATGGCACTTGAAAAAATGCTTGAAGCAAACGAAAGAGAAAAAGCAGAAATTGAAAAGTATATATACTTTTTTTCATGTGATAAGGCGGTTAAGGTTGATTAAATTGGAGCGTTATCAAAATTATGATATTGATTTTATCCGATAAAATCAATATAAGATTTGAATTATATACATCGTAGGGGCGATTCAGGAATCGCCCGCCAATTTACGCAAAATTAATGCAAACCATAAAATACAAAAAAGAGGTGTCAGATGTGAAAAACGGAAAATACTACAGAAGCGTTCATTACAGAAAAAAAGACTATAAAGGGCTTGTAATCAGTATTTTAAGCGCAGTTTTAATTATTATTGTTGCTCTTTGCATATGGGCGGTTGCCACATTTGCGGGCGGAGGAGAAGGCGCGTTTGAAAATCAGACAGACCGCCTGAGCACACTGAAGATTGAAAACGAAGCTTTAAAAATCGAAAATACCGAATTAAAAGAAGAAATAGAAAAATACAAAAGCGGTTTTTATGACGAGGAAGAGGCAGAAGACAGCCCCGTTGACGAGCAAGACAACAAAGATAAGGACAAAAATAATGAGGACTCCGATAAAGACAAAGAAAACAAAAAGACACCAAAGCCAAGCAAGAGCCCTAAAAAGACTGCAACTCCAAAGCCGACTCCCACTCCTGAGCCGACTATAGCACCCACGCCTGATACTTCTTATGAAGTTCAGGGCGCATCGGACGGGAGCAGAACAGATGCAAATGAGCTTTAATTTTCGTCAATAACACAAAAAAACAATTAAATATGGTAATGTTTTATAACAAGTTGATTAAAAAAATAATAATTTATGAGAAAATCGGTGAAATTTACAAAATTATTAAAAAAAATTATGAAAAAACTTGACAATCGGGAATTTTATTAGTATAATATTCATTGCGGTTTTATGAGGTGAAATATGTTTATTGAATTATCTGAACTTATTAAAAATGTGGGAAGTGAAAAAGCTTTTGTGGGTGAATGTGATGTGGAAAGCATTCCTTACATGGGTGAGCTTATCAGCTTTCCAAAGCCTGTAAAAGTAGATGTAAACGTTAAAAATGTGGGCGGGGTGTTGTGTCTTAACGGGCGCGCAGAGTGCGAAATGCTTGTTAATTGTGGAAGATGCGGCAAACCTTTAACGGAAAATCTTGACTTTGAGATTGAAGAGTCGCTTTTGTACGAGGGCAGTAATGTGCAGATGACCGATGATGAAGATGTTATTATCTTTTCGGGGTACCGTTTTGAGTTAGACGAGATTGTTTCAAATTACATTTTTATGAATTTGCCAATCCGCTATCTGTGTAAGGAAGATTGCCTTGGCGTTTGTCCGAAATGTGGGAAGGATTTGAATGTCGGTGATTGCGGTTGCGATAAACAAGAGATAGACCCACGGCTTGAAGCACTAAAAAAGCTGTTATAAACGAAAATCAAATGGCATATATAGCCACATTAATTAATGTTAAAAATTTTTTATGTATAAATTTTAGGAGGTGCAACATCAATGGCAGTACCAAAGGGAAAAGTATCAAAAGCAAGAAGAGATAAAAGACGTGCAAACTGGAAACTTGAGGCTCCCAATCTTGTAAAGTGTCCTAATTGTCAGGAATATAAGATGCCTCACAGAGCTTGCTCAAGTTGTGGTTTTTACAACGGCAGACAGGTTATAAAAGTTGGAGAATAATTTTTGTCTTAAAAAATAACGGACTTTTCATTTAAAAAAAGTCCGTTATTTTTTTCATTATTTTAAATTTAACTCTCTTGCGTGATAAAACAAATACTGCTGTGCGTATCCTGACAAATCTCCAAAACGCTCTTTTGCAAACTTATCAAAATCACTATCATGAGAAACGGAGTCTCCGTAATAATGCCCCACAACCCTTTTTACCCAAACATCTACAGGGAATGCAGAACGCTTATTTAAAGAAAACAAAAGTATGCAGTTTGCAACCTTTTCACCAATTCCTTTTATTTTTAAAAGCTCTTTTTTTGCATCCTCGAAAGAAAGGGATTTTATATTTTTTAAACAAACCTCGCCTGAGGTGATTTTTTCTACGGCATCTACTAAATATTTATCACGAAATCCGGCTTTAAGACAGGCCAAATCTGAAACATTTACGCCTTTCATAGCTTCGGGTGAGGGGAATGTATAAAAATTGCCTGAAAGCTTTTTTCCGAAGCTTTGGCAAAGCCTTTCTATTATAAGCTTGATTCTCGGAATATTATTGTTTGCAGAGATTATAAAACTCATCACTGTTTCGAATACGTCCTGATTTAAAAGCCTTATTCCGTATCCTGACTGTATTGCCTCCTTTAAAACCGAATCGCCTGAAAGGCTTTGCTTTATTTTGCCGTAATCGGTGTTAAGGTCAAAATAATCAAGCCATATATCTTCAAAATCTTTTAAGGTTATATCGTAAAAGCGAAATGCACCATCGCGTACGCGGCTTACCTTAAGCAGCTTTCCCATAGCAATGCCCAAGTAGCCTTTTTCATCCGCTGAATTCCACCTGAAACACTGACCGCACTCAAATGTATGAGTAAGGTTAAAATGCTCTTCGTATAAAATTATATCGTTTTTATCCTGAACGTAATTCATTTACAAAATTCCTGCTTTCAATTACTATATAGATAATTATATAATTTATTTTAAAATGTGTCAACTGTCAGTTTTATTCCCTTTGCAACAGCTTTTGAAAGCTTTGCCTGATGTTCGGGAGTTTTTAAAAGCTCAAGCTCTTTTTGGTTTGATAAAAAGCCGCACTCAACTATTACAGACGGTGTGTCACTTGCTTTTAGTAAGAATATGTTTGAAGCTTTCATTGAAACCCTCTTGTAATCCTCTGAAATGGAATTTAAGCTTTCCTGAATACTGTCTGCTAAAAGCTTTGATTTTTCGTTTGTAGAGTCATATAAAACCTGAGGTGCAAAGTATTTTTCCTCCGGAAACATATTCATGTGAATGCTTACAAATAAATCACCTTTTTTCTTCATTTTTGCACGGGCGTTCATGTCTTGGCGCTTTTTTTCTTTTATGCTTCCCTCGATTTTATGAATACCGTCTTCATTGTCCCTTGTCATAATCACTTTGTAGCCGTATGTTTCAAGCTCTTTTTTTAAAAGCTTTGATACGGATAAATTAAGCTCTGCCTCGCAGGTGCCGTCAGGTGCAACGCATCCGCCGTCAGGTGCACCGTGACCTGCATCTATAACAATTACCCGTTCGTCTTTGTTTATATTAAGCCCTGCGGCAAGGCAGGCAGTCGCTAAAATAAAACAAAGGCAAAATATAATGGCGGCAGACTTTTTTATTACGATAAACAAAATTTACATCCCTCCTAAAAGGCGTTCAATTTTTTCAAGCTTTTGAAAAATAAGCTTTAGTGTATCGCTCTCTTTTTGGCGTTTGTTTTTAAAAAAATCCCTAACGGATACGGGCACCGGCGACAGGAAATTTATTTTATTTCCTTTTGCTTCGCCGAAAAGAAAATCACATTTATTAAATTCTCTTTTGATTTCAAAAAGCGATGGTATCATATTTGGTGAAAAAAGCCTTTCGGGCGGTTTTTCGCGGGTAATATCAGAATAATACACAACTCCGCCACGCTTAAAGAATACATATTTTCCAAAGCATAAAGGGGGTGTGTCACAGTTTAAATGGCAAAGTGTTTTTTCTGCTTTCTGACTTTCTTCATTCACTTTTTTCATACAAAGCTTTCCGTCTTTTAGAAAAATAAGATTTTTTCCGTCAGATGTGGCGGGGCAAACTGCATTTTCTAAAATCGGGTTAAATGGTGAGAACGCCTTTTTTGACCATATATATTCTCTGAAGCCTAAATTTGAGTCTTCCTTTGTATAAAACACCTTTATATCGGAATTTGGCTCTGTGTACGTAAAAAACCCCGATGGGGCAGGAGTTATATAGTCAATAATTTCAGGGGAACTGTTTTCGCTTAAACAGTGAAAAACAAGCATCGTTTTTAAATCTTTAACAATTGTGTAAAAGGCTAAAATAAGCCTGCCTGAGTTTATAATGCGAAAATTTTTATTGTATGCATGTTTGTTTTTGCTTACAAGTAAAACCCGCTTTTCTTCCTTTTCACCGCGTACTTTTAAATATATAATATTTCCCTGTGAATCCTGACATATGATATGAACGCATCCGTCACCCGACTGCACTGCATCAAAATCCTTGTATGCATTCTTTAAAATAAGGCGCTCTGGTGCGGCAGAATTTTTTTTGAGATAAATCCCTGAGTCGTAATAAAGATGAAAAAAGTCATTTTCCAAAATCAGTAATTTGTTGCACATAAAAGCATCTCCCTTTTGTTTTGTAATATATTTTATTCCGTTCTAAGTCGCAAAATAACCCGAAAATGCATAATATAAACTAAAAAAATACGGAGGTGAATTTTTTGCAAAATATTATTGTTGTATATAAGTCAATTACTGTGGCAAACCGTGCAAAGCGTCTTTTAGAGAAAGAAAAAATCAAAGCGTCTGTTATTTTGCTGCCACAGTCATTTAATATAAAAGGTTGCAGCTATTCAGTTAAAATAAAAGCCGCAGATAAAGAAAGAATGCTTGAAATATCAGAAAGGTTTAAACTTAAAATAAGGGGAATATTCGAGGAGGATTATGAAAATGATATATCTTGATAATGCCGCCACAACATTTAAAAAGCCTGAGTCAGTTTATAAAACCTTTATGTCTGTCTGGCGTGAATATGGGGCAAATGCAGGCAGAGGAGGGCACAGACTTTCACTTTCTGCGGCAGGAATAATATATTCTGTGCAGGAAAAGGTATCAGAGCTTTTTAATATAGAAAATCCTGAGAACATAGCCTTTACCCAAAACGCAACCTATGCTATTAATATGGCACTTAAAGGCATTTTAAAACCTGAAGACCATGTGATTATCACCTGTCTTGAGCATAACTCGGTATATCGTCCGCTTTTAAAGGTGGGGTGCGAATATTCAATTGCCATAGCAGATGAAACGGGCTCTGTCGGGTGCGAGCAAATAGAAAAGCTTATAAAGAAAAACACCCGCCTTATTGCGGTGAATCATGCATCAAACGTATGCAAGAGCGTATGTGATATTGAAAAAATCGGCGCGCTTGCAAAAAAACACTCAATTTTATTTTTGGTTGATTCTGCCCAGTCAGCAGGGGTTTTGAATATAGATGTTCAGAAAATGAATATTGACATTTTATGTTTTACGGGACACAAAAGTCTTTTCGGCCCTCAGGGAACAGGCGGGATTTATCTTAAAGAAAATATAGCGTGCGACTCTTTTGCTGAGGGAGGTTCGGGCAGTGATAGTTTAAGCGGTGTTCATCCCCGCCATATGCCTGATTTGCTTACTGCCGGCACGCAAAATACCCCTGGTATTGCCGCTCTTGGGGCCGGAATTGATTTTATAAAAAAGCAAGGAATAGAAAACATATTAAATCACGAAAATATGCTTCTTTCAAGATTTTGTGAAAAAACGGGCAATATCTGCGGGGTAAAGCTTTATACCCCTTGCCTTAAGGGAACAAACCTTTTAAGCATAAATTTAAAAAACAAAGACTGCGTGCGCACCGGTGAAATCCTTGAAAAGGAATTTAACATATTAACTCGTTCGGGATATCACTGTGCGCCTCTTTGCCATAAAATGCTCTCGACTTATGATACGGGTGGCACAATACGGTTTTCCTTCGGATATTTTAACACAAAGGCTGATTGTGACAGAGCGGCAATGGCAATTAAAAAAATTAGCGAGAATTTTGTTTATAAATTGTAATTTTGGGAAACAATATTAATAAAAAAGGAGAATTTCTATGAACAGAAGAAAACCGCTTTTGATATTTTGTGTTATTATGCTTACGGCTTTGCTGGTATACGGAACAGCAAGCGTTATAAATGCAGGAAAAGTAGAGGTTATAAATGCCAAGTTCAAAATAACGCCTGAAAATAATATGGAAAATCTCTATATGATAAAAGAATATCAGGGTAATATTGGGGTTTATTTAAAATCGGGGAATGAGTATATACTTTCAAAAGTTTTGCATTCCAAGGTTTTAAGCCTTCCCAATGCCGACAAAGAGGCTCTCGAAGAGGGTATATATATTTCAGATAAGGAAGCTCTTTTAATGCTTTTGGAAGATTACGCAGATTAAAAAAGGAAAAAATAAAAAATGGCTCCATTGGTTGAAAAAATGAAATTTTTATAGTATAATATATACATATAATTATTTCGGACGGTGAAACAATGGAGCTTTTTATAATTCTTGCGGCGGTTGTTATTTTTACTTGTATTTTACTTAATAAAATATCACATAAGCTCGGTGTGCCAATGCTTCTTGCCTTTATTGTGCTTGGTATGGCTTTCGGCACAGACGGCATTTTTAAAATCAGTTTCGGAAATTTTAAAATGGCAGAATATGTATGTTCGGCAGCGCTTATATTTATTATGTTTTATGGTGGCTTCGGCACTAAGTGGAGCGAAGCAAAGCCGGTGGCGGTAAAGGCAGTTTTGCTTTCTTCTGTGGGAACGATGCTTACCGCTGTAATTGTGGGCATTTTTTGTCGATATTTTTTAAAATTTGAGCTTTTGGAAAGCTTTCTTATAGGCTCTGTTATAAGCTCAACCGATGCAGCGTCCGTATTTTCAATTTTACGAAGTAAGCGCCTTGGCTTAAAGGATAATACCGCATCGCTTTTAGAGGTTGAAAGCGGAAGTAATGACCCCTTTTCTTATATGCTTACGCTTGTTGTTCTTTCGCTTATGGGGGGCAAAAGCTCTCTTGGTATGAATCTGTATATTATATTTGCTCAGGTTTTTTACGGCGGCGTTTGCGGCGTTTTGATTGCGTTTGCGGCTGCAAAATTTTTAAAAATGCATAATTTTGCAACTGATGGATTTGACACAATATTTGTTTTTGCAGTTGCGCTTTTATCCTATGCAATACCTACGATGATTGGCGGTAACGGATATCTTTGTGTATACATAGCGGGTATAATTTTAGGAAACAGTAAGCTTAAAAATAAAAAGGCACTTGTTCATTTTTTTGACGGTTTAACCGGCCTTATGCAGATGCTTATCTTTTTTCTGTTGGGTCTTTTAAGCTTTCCGGCTCAGATGTTTTCAAGCATTGGTCCGGCGGTTGCAATTGCGCTTTTTCTAACATTTGTTGCAAGACCTTTGGCAGTTATGCTGCTTCTTGCTCCTTTTAAATGTTCTTTTGCTCAGCAGATGCTTGTTGCATGGTCAGGCCTTAGGGGAGCGGCATCCATCGTATTTGCCATAATTGCATACACAAGCCCTGCATACACTGAAATCGATATTTTCCACGTGGTTTTTTGTATAGTTTTGTTTTCAATTCTTATTCAGGGTTCGCTTATTCCTTTTGCGGCAAGAAAGCTTAATATGATTGACTCAAATGAAGATGTATTAAAAACGTTTACAGACTATTCAGAAGAAATTCCCGTTCAGTTTATTCAGTTTGAAATTAAAAAAAATCATCCATGGGCAGATATGCAGATTAAAGATGTAATCTTGCCGCCGGGTACTCTAATTGTGCTTCAGAAAAGGAAAAATAAACACATTGCACCAAGGGGGCTAAGCGTTATAAAGCCGGGGGACGTACTTGTTTTGAGTGCAAATGCTTTTGAAAATATAGATGGTGTAAGTCTTTCGGAAATTATTATAGATAAAAACAGCGTATGGATAAACAAAAGCCTTTCGGAAATTGACCTTGATCCGGATAAACTGGTTATTATGATTATGCGAGGTAAAAAAACAATTATTCCTCAGGGAAGCACCTTTCTAAAACAAGGCGATATTTTAGTTATAAATACAACAGTATAATAAATTTAAATGGATACAACGAAGCTTTTCGATGTATCCATTTAATTATTGTAAAACTTTTCGTTCATAAAAACACCTCATAGAAGACACCTTTTTTATGGAAAGCTTTATTTACAATTATTATAGCGTAGAATATGTATAAAATAATTACAAAAATTTATATTTGATTTTGCAGTGTACGGAGTTGCTGACGTACCGCATTACATCAAAGATTAATTTCGTGCGTTTTGCGGAAAACATACAGGATAAATTATTTTTCTAAAAGCCTGAGGGCGTTGTTAAAAAAAATATCCTGTTTTTCTTCATTTGTTAAATCAAAGGAATTTATAAATTCATATGTTTCAAGGGGAGATGACCATGGACAGTCGCTTGCAAATAAAACCTTTTTTACACCTTGCTTTTTTATAATTTCTTCTGCCGACTTTTTTGATATGTACCCTTTTGAAAAAGATGTGTCAATATAAAATCCGCATCCGGCAACATATTTTAAAGCTTCCTCGGATTGCATGCAACCGCCGAAATGTGCCATAACAAAATCTGTACCTCCAAAGTCTTTTGAAAGGCGGTTAATTGACTTGCATGATGCGTTAAGGCTTTGTGGAAAACCGATATCCTTTCCTGCGTGAAAAACTATTATAAGCCCTAATTTTATGCACTTTTCATATATAGGATACACGCTTTTATCAGAGATTTCAAAACCCTGATATTCAGGATGCAGCTTTATACCACGCAGTCCTTCATTTTTAAGCCTTTCAAGCTCGGTTAAGGCATTTTCTGCCTTAGGATGAACAGAGCCAAAGGAATATATGTTTTTATGTTTATTTGTTTCAATCGCAAAATTATTAACGTTTGTTTGCTGTTTTGGGTTTGTTGCAATTGAAAGCATTACCCGTCTGTCAATTCCCATAGCTTTCATTTTTTCGTCAGTATCTAAAATTGTACCATCTGTATAAGGGGTAAGCTTTGATGCTTCTGCAAGAGTTTTAATTGCAACTTTTGCAATTTTATCCGGAAAAGCGTGAGTGTGAAAATCTATTATCATGAAAGTCTCCTTAAAAATGCGTTGTTAAAGCCTTTGCTGCCGAAGAACCCGCCACATATCCGCTTGCCCATGCCCATGTAAGGTTATAGCCGCCGCAGTCACCGTAAATGTCAAGTATTTCACCGGTGAGGTATAAATCAGGATTTATTTTTGAACAAAGGTTTTCATCAAATTGAGCAGATTCGGCACCGCCGCCAAAAACCTGTGCAAATTCTTCGCCCTTGGCAGATGTGGGAGTAAAGCGCATAGTGCATAAGAGAGAACAAACTTTTTTTATATCCGTCTCCGAAAGGGCAGAAAGAAGCGTATCCTCTTTAATGCCAGCTATTTTCAGTATCATCTGCGAAACCGCTGAATTAACAAGAAAGCAAAGCCTTTGATGCACGCTTATTTTATTAAATGCTCTTTTGTCTTTAATTAACCGGTTGTAAATTTCATCAAAGTCATCATAAAGGCAAACGCAAATTTCCGGCTTTTTGCCTTCGTTTATAAGCTTTACTGCATAACCTGAAAGCTGCATGGTAACAATGCCTGACAGGCCATACCAGCAAAACTGAACTTCGCCGGAATCTTCCTTTATCACTTCACCACCGCATAAAAGCTTAAGTCTTGCATATGCTCTTGCACCGTCAGCAATTTTTAAAACATCTTTTTCTTTGCAGCAAAGGGGCACAAGGGCAGGGTAGTAGTCATTTGTTTTATGACCAAGACTTTTTATAAGTTCATGCATTTTAGTGTGTGTGCCGCCGGCAGACGTTCCTCCTGATAAAATAAGCTTTTTACAAGACAAGACTTTGCACTTTTTATTTATAATATCAAAGCCGTATTCAGTATGAGATATATCCGTAATTTCAAAGTCGGAAAAGATTTTAACGCCTCTCTCATAGCAGGCGGTTAAAAGTGCCTCGCGTACAGATGATGCCTGCATTGATGCAGGATAAATAAGGGGAGCATAACGCTTGGTTACACTGAGCCCAACCTCTGAAAATAAGCTTATAATTAACTCGGGGTCTGCCTTTTTTATCACCGACATTGCCATATCAGTGAATGTACCGTGAAAATTTTCTTTTAAGGGATTTAAATTTAACATATTGCATCTGCCGTTGCCAGTAGCAAGAAGCTTTTTTAAAGGGCGGTTTTGTTTTTCGAGCACTGTAACCGACAAAGCAGGATTTTGCATTTTGGCAGAAAGTGCGGCCATAATACCGCTTGCACCTCCACCTGCAATTATAATATCAATCATCATACCACCTCGCAGGTGAAAATTTTATAGGAAAGGGGAGGAAGGTTTACATTAAATCTTCCAAAATCACATGCGTAATCTTCAACACCGTTTGTAATTTTTCCTATTCTGTATTTTCCAAGCTCTAAGCTTAGATTCCAGTCATGTTTAGATGATGAATTAGCAATATATAAAAACGCTTCGTCTTTAGTTGTTCTTAAATATCCAAGAGCAGTGCCCTCGCCGTACACAAATTCAATATCGCCCAAAACAAAGGCTTTTGAACTCTTTTTTAAGGCTATAAAGTTTTTATACATATTATAAATATTTTTATCTTCTTTGCCCCAGGGGAAACACTTTCTGCAAAATGGGTCAGAGTAGCCGTCAAGACCTGCTTCATCACCATAGAAAACCGATGGCACGCCTGGCAGAGTAAATAAAAGCGAAAGGGCAATATTAAGCCTTTTTATTGCCAAAGTCCTTTTGTTTTCATCAAAAAATATTTGAGCCTGCTGTTCTCTTGTAAGACTTTTGCCGTCAGGTAAATCTGAAAGCTTTGTTAAAATTCTTTCAGTATCGTGGCTTGAAAGGAAGTTCATCATTGCATAAAACGCCGGAGCGGGATAGTTTTCTTTAAGCGACATTATAATGCTGTTAAAACTCTTGGCCGTTATTTCTTCTTTTGAAAAGGAAATCACTGCATTTCTTAAAGGATAATTCATAGCAGAGTCAAGTTCGTATCCGCCAAGATATTCCCGAAGCGCGCCGTATGCAGTTTTGTTTGAGGCATCCTCCCACACCTCGCCTATGATAACCGAAGATTCTTTTTCTTTTTTTGCCTCGCTTCTTAAAATCTTAACAAAGCTATCAGGAAGCTCGTCCACCACGTCAAGACGCCAACCGCTTGCACCAAGGCGAAGCCACTTTTTTATTACCGCATCTTTATCAGTAAGAATATATTTAATATATGAAGCTGATTCTTCATTAACGTGGGGAAGGGTTTTAATTCCCCACCAGCAATCGTATTTATCAGGATAGCTTTCAAAATTGTACCAGTCGTAATATTCTGAGGTTTTGCTTTGATACGCACCAAGTTCAGGATATCTTCCGTATTTGTTAAAATATATACTGTCAGAGCCGGTGTGATTAAATACTCCGTCAAGAATTATTTTTATACCAAGTTCGTCTGCTTTTTTGCAAAGGCTTTTAAAGCTTTCCTCGTCACCGAAAAGGGGGTCAATTTTTTTATAATTGGCTGTATTATATTTATGATTTGAGCTTGCCTCAAAAATGGGGTTTAAATATATAATATCAATGCCTAATTCCTTAAGGTAGAAAAGCTTTTCTTCAATTCCTTTAAGAGAGCCTCCGAAACAGTCGTTAGCCAAATATTCGCCGCCAAACTGTTCAGGGGTGTAAAAGGGTATATCACCCCAGCCTCGCTTTATTATATTTTTTGCTTTTGAAAGTCCATCATAGCTTTCAGTTTTGTAAAAGCGGTCAGGAAATATCTGATACATTATGCCGCATTTAAACCATTCAGGGGTTTTAAAATCAGCAGAATAAACTGTTACCTGATAGGGGATAGCGTCTGATTTATAAATTTGTCCGATACCGCCGAGGCGGGCTTCGTTATTTCCGTAAAGTACGGTTTCATTTTCAAAGTTAATTTCAAATGTATAAAAAATAAGGCAGGAAAATTCAGGGGCATTCAGAAAACATTCGTATACATAAAGACCTGACATGACGGAATGAAAATGCATTCGCAAGCTAAAAGCTTGCCTTTCACCGTTTTTTGCAAATTCATATTTTAAATTAACGCTTTCAGGCCAGATGCAGTCACCCAAAAGAAGCCTTAAGCATATTTTTTCACCGCAAACAGCCGCACCGAAAGGGGTGCGGCTGAAGATGCTGTGTGAATTGTGTTCTATAATCATTTTTAATAATACCTCCACACAAGGCAAATAAGCAATGCAAAATTAATCAATGGCGGGCAGATGCCATATCTTTTCATTATATTCGATTATTGTTCTGTCAGATGAGAAAAATGCCGCCATTGAAGTGTTTTTAACTGCCTTTTCAAGCCATAGCTTGCGGTTTTTAAAGTCTGCTTCAAGGTTTGCATGGGCATCTTTATAAGCATCAAAATCACGAAGCACCATATAGGGGTCTGCAATGCCGTAATCACCGAAAATAAGTGAATGGTATATCTCTTTGAAAAGACCTGCGTGCTCAGGCTCAAGAGTACCGTCAATAAGCTGGTCTAAAACGCGCTTTAAAGGCATATTTGACTCGTAAATTTTCTGAGGCTCGCCTGTCTGATAGCGGTATTTTTCCGCTACCTCATCCGCTGAAAGGCCGAAAATATACATATTTTCTCTGCCAACCTGCTCGCTCATTTCAACATTTGCCCCGTCAAATGTACCAATTGTAAGTGCGCCGTTTAGCATAAATTTCATATTACCTGTGCCTGATGCTTCTTTACCTGCAGTTGAAATCTGCTCGGAAACATCAGCCGCTATAATAATTTTTTCAGCCAGTGTTACGCAGTAGTTTTCGATAAATACAACCTTTATCTTACCGCCGATTCTGGGGTCATTATTAACCCTGTCTGCGATACTGTTTATAAGCTTTATAATAAGCTTTGCCCTGTGATATCCGGGGGCAACTTTAGCACCGAAAATAAATGTGTGGGGCGTAAAGTCCATATCAGGGTTTTCAAGCAGCTTATTGTAAAGATACATAATGTGAAGTGCATTTAAAAGCTGACGCTTGTATTCATGAAGTCTTTTAACTTGAACGTCAAAAATTGAATTAACGTCAATTTCAATGCCGTTATGTTCTTTAATGTATTCTGCTAATGCCTTTTTGTTTTCAAGCTTGATTTTATAAAACTTTTCACAAAAAGCATCATCTGTTGCGTATTCAGCCAATTTTTTAAGCTCATTTTCGTCTTTAAGCCAGCCTTTGCCGATTGTTTGGGTTATAAGGTCAGCCAGTGCAGGATTTGCATGCATTATCCAGCGACGGAATGTAATACCGTTTGTAATTGCATGAAAACCGGAGGGATTTATATTGTAGTAATCGCGGAATATATCGCCTGTTAAAATATCCGTATGAAGCTTTGAAACACCGTTTACTGCATGACATGTCGCAAGACACAGATTTGCCATGCTTACCACGCCGTTTGAAATAATTGACATATAATCAATTTTTGCTCTGTCACCGGGATAAATCTCGTTTAATTTGTATAAAAGACGATTATTTATCTCGGCTATAATCATATAAATTCGGGGTAAAATTGGCTCAAATATATCAATGGGCCATTTTTCAAGCGCCTCTGCCATAACTGTATGGTTTGTGTATGCAAAGGTTTTTGTTGTAATATCCCATGCCTGATCCCAACCAAGACCCTCTTCGTCCATAAGTATTCTCATAAGCTCAGGTATAGCAAGAGTGGGGTGGGTATCGTTTATATGAATTGCAATCTTTTCAGGGAATATATCCCATGCAGTTCCGTGGAAATGCTTAAAGTCCTTTAAAATCCACTGAATTGTGGCAGACACTAAGAAATACTGCTGACGCAAACGAAGCATCTTGCCTTCTGCGTGATTATCTTCAGGATACAATACCTTTGAAATAACCTCAGCCATATCCTTTTCTTCTGTTGCTCTTTTATACTGACCTTCGTTAAAGAACTTCATATTAAGGTCAGAAGGAGCTTTTGCGCTCCAGAGACGAAGCTTGTTTATTATTTTTGAATCATAGCCGCAGATTGGTACGTCATAAGGCACAGCCAAAACAGTGTGTGAATTTTCATAGCGGAAAGAAAATCTTTCGTCGTTCCAGTCAGTATAAACTTTACCGCCAAATCGTACCTCAACTGTTTCTTCAGGGCGTTCAACCTCCCACACATAGCCGTTATCGAGCCATGCATCAGGCTGTTCAAACTGATATCCGTTAACGATTTTCTGACGGAAAAAGCCAAATTCATATCTGATTGTTGAGCCGTATGCGGGCAGGTCAAGTGTGGTAAGAGAATCTAAAAAGCAGGCTGCAAGTCGTCCAAGACCGCCGTTACCGAGGCCTGCATCAGCCTCTTTATCTTCGATTGCATTGATGTCAATTCCAAGATGCTTTAAAACGGCAGCATAATCCTTTGTCATCTCAAGGTTTAACATATTTGTTCCCCAAAGACGCCCCATTAAAAATTCGCTTGAAAGGTAGTAGAGCTTTTTTGCTTTTATTTGCTTTACCTTAGCGTGGGAATACTGCCACTTTTTCATAATTTCATCACGCACAGTAAGAGCGCATGCCTTATAGATAATGTTTTCGGTTGCATCCTCTATGGATTTACCGTACATACGCATTACCTTAGTGGTGATATCGTCCAAAATTGTTTTTTGTTTCTTTGTTAACATTATTTTGCCTTTCCGACCCACTTAAAGTATATATATTGTATCCGTTTCAGTTAAAAAAGAAGTGAGTCATGTTTTTTTATGAAAGAAGCGGATATACTGCCCTACGTATAAAGCCCCCGCAGGGCAGACAAAACAAGTAAAAACCTGAAAAATTTAAAGTAAACTTTTGTATAAATCAAGATATTTTTTTGCAGACACATTCCACGAATAGTCACACTTCATAGCTCGGCGCACGATGCTGCGCCATGCGTTTTTGTCACATGAAAAAATATTATATGCGTAATTTACAATGGTAAGCAAATCCTCAGGGTTATATGCACCAAAGGAAAAGCCGTTACCCTCATTTGTATATTCGTTATATGGAAAAACTGTATCTTTTAAGCCTCCTGTTTCACGCACAATCGGCACACAGCCATACTTTAAGCTGATAAGCTGGCTAAGGCCACAGGGCTCAAATTTTGACGGCATTAAAAATGCATCGCAAGCTGCATATATCTTATGGGCAAGCTCATTTGAAAAACAAATGTTTGCACTAAAGCTTTGAGGATAATTTTCGTTATACCATTTAAACATGCTCTCATATGCAAATTCGCCCGTGCCAAGCACCACCAGCTGAGCATTCATACCACGCAGATTTTCCATAATATGCGCAATTAGGTCAAAACCCTTCTGGTCAGTAAGGCGGCTTACAATACCAATCATAAATGTGCATTCATTTTCCTCAAGACCAAGCTCTTTCTGAAGTGCAAGTTTGTTTTCCTTTTTGCCGGAAACAAAATTCCTTGCATTATATGTGCGTGCAAGATACTTGTCGGTTGCAGGATTATACTGCTCATATGAAAGACCATTTACAATACCCCAAAGGCTTGCACTTCTTGCTTTTAAAAGACCCTCAAGCCCCTCTCCGTATTCGGGAGTCTGAATTTCAGAAGCGTAAGTTTCGCTTACTGTTGTTATAGCATCTGAGTAAACAAGGCCACCCTTTAAAATGTTAAGGTCGCCGTTGTATTCAAGCTTGTCGTTGGTAAAATATGAATTAGAAATACCGAGTACGTCAGTAAGAGCCTTTTTATCCCATATGCCCTGAAATTTTAAGTTATGAATTGTCATAACTGTTTTAATTCCGCGGTAAAAGGGGTTATCCTGAAACTGTGCGTTTAATAAAACGGGGATTGCACCTGTCTGCCAATCATTACAATGAATAATATCGGGGCGGAAATCAAGCACGGGAAGAACAGAAAGCGCCGCCTTTGAAAAGAATGCAAACTTTTCAATATCCTCGTGAATATAGCTGTATAAATTTCCGCTGAGAAAATAAAACTCATTGTCAATAAAATAAAATGTAATTCCCTCGTGCACAAGCTTAAATACTCCGCAATACTTATTGCGCCAACCAACGGGAACGGATATATTTGTTAAATATTCCATTTTCTCTGTGTATTCAGCTGGTATTGCGCCGTATTTTGGCATTATAACACGCACGTCAACCTCGTTTTTGTCAAGGCTTAACGGAAACGTTCCGCAAACGTCTGCCAAACCGCCCGATTTGGCAAAGGGAACTGCCTCTGATGTGGCAAGTAAAACTTTTATCATTTCTAATCACTCCGGTTTTGTATGGTATAACTGTCTTGCTAAAAACGGCAGACAGTAATTGTTATAATTAAATAATACTTGTTTTCGGAACAACAAACGGGAAGTTTGGCTGACCTGTAAGTGTTTTTCCTGCTTTTACGATAACTTCCTTATCCAAAACTGCGTTTTCAATATAACAATTTGACTGTATTATGCTGTTTTGCATAACTATTGAATTTTTAACCACTGCACCCTTTTCAATCTGAACGCCGCGGAAAATAATTGAATTTTCAACCTTACCCTCAATTTTACAGCCGTCTGCTATCATACAGTCAGCCACAACCGCACCCTCACCGTAGTGAGTGGGTACCTGGTCTTTAACCTTTGTATATATCTTGTTTTTGGATAAAAACATCTCTCGTCTTACTGCAGTATCCAAAAGCTTCATATTATTTGAATAATAGCTTTCTATTGTGTCAACTCTGCCAACGTAACCGCTTGCTTCATAAGAATTTATTTTAAAGCGTGAAAGACCTTTAACAAGCACGTCTAAAACAAAATCGTGTTCGCCGTGAGAAACACAGTCTTCGATTATATTTATAAGAAGTGAACGGCTCAAAATATATGTGTCCATTGACACTTTGCGGCTTTTTGGATTGTGATGGTTTTTTATAATATCTGTAATAAAGCCCTCGTTGTCAGTTTCAATTACCGTATGTCTTGAAAGAAATTCGCTCGAGGCACCCTCCTCTGTATTATACATAACAGTAATATCTGCACCTGACTTTATATGGCATTTAAGCATATCACGGAACGTTGTGTTAAACATAATAGACCCGTTTGTCAGAAGCACATAATCATATGGGCTTCGGTGAATAAAATTGGAAATGCCGTATAAAACGTCCAAATCACCGTCGCCTGAAAAGCTGTTTTCTCTGCCAACGAAAGGGGGCAAAATGAAAAGACCGCGGTTTTTACGGTTTAAATCCCAGGGTTTGCCTGAGCCTATATGGTCCATAAGGGATTGATAGTTATACTGTGTCGCAATGCCGACCTGGTCAATATCTGAGTTTACCATATTTGACAGTATAAAGTCAATAAGACGGTATCTGCCGCCAATAGGCATCGCTGAAATTGCACGCTTTTCGGTAAGCGCACCTAAGTGTTTTGATTTATCCTCTGTAAGGATAATTCCCATTAAACTGTTCACTGATTTGCGCCTCCCTTATCTGTTAATATATCATGTTCTACCATAGAATTCTTATAAATCTGCGTGCTATCGGCAATGTTGAGCTCACAGCCGATAAGTACTATACCATCACTGCACATGGGAGAGGCATATGGGTTTTCTCCGCTTGCTTCCTTAAGGCCGATTACGCAGTTTTCACCGATTACTGTGCCAGGGCCGATGATAGCTTTTTCAACTATTGAGCCTGCTCCTATAACGCAACCGGACATAATAACACTGTCACGAACAATAGCGCCACTTTCAACGTTAACACCCTCGGACAGTATACTGTGGTCAACCACACCGGATACATAACAGCCTTCAGTTATACAGCTGTTTTTAAGTATCGCACCTTTAGTTATAAAGTGAGGAGGTTTAACGGGGTTTCTTGAATATATAACCCATGAAGAATCCTGTACGTTAAGGCGGGGCGGGTCAGAGAGCATATCCATATGAGCGTCCCAAAGGCTCTGAATTGTACCAACATCTCTCCAGTATCCCTCAAAATTATATGCATACATTTTCTCAGAAGCACCAAGCATTTCGGGAATGATGTTTTTACCGAAATCGTTATCTGATCCAGGAGTGTTTTCGTCTTCAATAAGGTATTTTTTTAATTTCTGCCAGTTAAAGATGTAAATGCCCATAGATGCAAGATTGCTTTTGGGCTCCTTTGGTTTTTCAGCAAATTCTGTGATTTTACCCTCAGAATCGGTTGACATAATGCCAAATCGGGATGCTTCTTCCCATGCAACAGGCATAACAGCAACTGTTGCATCAGCACCCTTTTCAATGTGTGCCATAAGCATCTTTTGATAATTCATTTTATAAATATGGTCACCTGATAAAATGAGTATGTTATCAGGATTAAACTGCTCAATAAAGCTGATGTTCTGATAAATGGCGTTTGCCGTTCCCTTATACCACTCACCTTTTTCCGCTTTCTGATATGGGGGAAGAACAAACACGCCCCCGTAATTTCTGTCCAAATCCCATGGAACTCCGTTACCGATATAGGTATTAAGCTCCAATGGCTGATACTGAGTTAAAACACCTACCGTATCAATGCCCGAATGAGCACAGTTACTCAAGGCAAAATCAATAATACGGTATTTGCCTCCAAATGAAACCGCAGGTTTTGCAACGTCTTTTGTTAAAGCTCCCAAACGGCTTCCCTGACCGCCTGCCAAAATCATAGCAATGCAATCCATGTTTCTCTCCTCCTGTCTTATTTATGAGTTTTATGAGTAAATTGTTTTCGCACATCTATTTACTGCATATTATATAATTTTATTAATTAACTTTCTTTTCTATTACGGATTTTCTTTTTCTTTTTTAAATAAAGGGTTGTAAGGCCGGGTAAATCAAGCTCAATATAATTTTTAAATCCGTCGCACAGGTCTTTTTTTGCCTTTGTGCAAGAAATTACACTCCCGCCGCCAAACTTTATATCATCACTGTTTAAAACAATCTCCCACTCACCTCCCGAGGGAACGCCAAGCCTGTATTTTATTCGTTCAACGGGGGTGAAATTAGATACAACCACAGTGCAGTTTGCCTTGCTTTTTGCATATCTTACAAAAGAAAGCACACTGTTTGACCCGTCGTGTTCATTAATCCATTTAAAACCATCCCAGCTGTCTTCAATTTCCCAGAAAGGTTTTTCGTTTTTATAAAAATTATTAAGCTCTTTAACGTATTTAAAAAGATTGTTATGACTTTCGTATTCTAAAAGCATCCAGTCAAGCTCTTCTGACGGGCGCCATTCGACAAACTGGCCGAACTCACTTCCCATAAATAAAAGCTTTTTACCGGGATGAGCATAAGCATAAGCATAATACATTTTAAGTGATGAAAATTTTTCTTCATAAGTGCCGTACATTTTGTCAATCAGCGAACGTTTGCCGTGAACCACCTCATCGTGAGAAAGCGGCAGGATATAGTTTTCGGAAAATGCATAGCACATTAAAAACGTAAGAATATTATGGTTAAATTTTCTAAAATACGGATCCATTGAAACGTATCTTAATGTATCGTTCATCCATCCCATATTCCATTTATAGTTAAAGCCGAGGCCACCCTCATGAATGGGTTTTGTGATATTCGGCCATGCGGTGGACTCTTCTGCTATCATAAGCGCACCGGGGAAGGCAGAAAATATGGTTTTGTTTAGGTTTTTCAAAAATTCAATAGCTTCAAGGTTTTCGTTTCCGCCATGTCTGTTTTTAACCCACTGCCCGTCCTGCCTTGAATAATCAAGATAAAGCATAGAAGATACTGCATCCACACGAAGTCCGTCTATATGATATTTTTCCATCCAGAAATATGCACTGGAAAGCAGGAAGGAGACAACCTCGCTTTTTGAATAGTCAAACACCATCGTGCCCCAGTCTTTATGTTCACCAAGGCGGGGGTCTGCGTATTCATAAAGTGGAGTTGAATCAAACATTCTCAGCCCATGAGCATCGCGGGGGAAATGTGCAGGTACCCAGTCTAAAATAACGCTGATGCCGCCTTTATGACATTTATCTATAAAATACATTAAATCTTCAGGCTCTCCGTAACGGCTTGTGGCTGAAAAATACCCCGTAACCTGATAACCCCATGACCCGTCAAATGGGTATTCTGTAACCGGCATAAGTTCAAGATGGGTATATCCCATTTCGTTTAAGTAGGGCACAAGTTTGTCTGCGATTTCGCGGTAATTTAAATATTCACCGTTTTCGCCCCTTCTCCATGAGCCCATATGCATTTCATATATAAGCATCGGCTTTGAATAAGGAGCATTTTTCTCGCGCTTTTTAAGCCATGATGTATCTTTCCATTTATAATTATCAATATTTTTTATTACAGATGCAGTTCCGGGGCGAAGTTCGGAATAAAAAGCATAGGGGTCAGCTTTAAAATAAAACTCTCCGTCTGAGCCTTCAATAACATATTTGTATAAATCGCCCTCTTTTGCAAAATCGACAAAAACACACCATACACCTGTACTGCCCATGGGGCTTAAAAAAATATCATCTGTCTGCCAGTTGTTAAAACTGCCCGTCAGACGCACAGTTTTTGCATTTGGCGCCCACACTGCAAAGCGTATACCTTTTCTGCCGCTTTCTTCGTAAGGGTGCGCGCCAAGCATTTCAAAGGCGCGATAGTTGGTTCCTTCATTGAACAAATATAACTGATATTCTGAAATACCGTATTTAAAACCGGTTGTATTATTATTCAATTTAAAAACTCCTTTGCCTTAAGCCGAGGAGAGTTAAACTCCATAGGCTCTGTAATTATTAAATATAAACAGAAAAAACTACCTATATATTATATATTATACTATATATTTTCACGTTTTGCAAGGCTTAAATATATATTTTTCATAAAAATTATGCCAAAATACAAAAAAAACATATTAAATCACACAAAAATTCTATAAAAAATGTAAAAATTTACAAAAAAAGCGTTTGTATTGACAAGCTTTTTTAAGTATGATATACTCTTTCTCAGGCGATAAAATTAACAGTATAGAGCCTATGGAGTTTAACTCTCCTCGGCTTAAAATAAAAAGGGGGAGATATATATGTTTTTTGATTCTTACAAAAGAGCTTTTGGAGTTTTAGCAAAAAAACCATTTGTTCTTTGGGGTTTATCATTAATGAGCGCCCTTTTGGTTATAGTAGCGACAGTTATGTTCGGTTTGATTCCCGGAGTGGGAATTGCGATTTCGTATCTGCTTGTATGCGGTATGTCAAAAATCTATCTTGACGGACTTATGGGAAAAGCTGTTTATTCAGACCAGTTGTTTGTGGGCTTCAGCAAAAATTGTTTCCGTATTATAGGTGCTATGGCGTGGAAGGACCTTTGGATTCTTATTTGGGCTTTAATTCCAATTGCAGGTCCGATTATTGCGGTTGTAAAAAGCTATTCTTATTGCTTTGTTCCGTATATTATAGTTACTTATCCCAATGTTAAGGCAACAGAAGCGCTTAGAATTTCAAAAAAGCTTACCAATGGTTTAAAGACTCAGATGTTTTTGGCTGACCTTTGCATAGCGGCTATTGCCTTTGGCGTATTTTTTATACTTGGATTGCTGGCTATTATTCCTATTCTTGGAATTTTGTTTGGCCTTGCACTTTTTGTATTATACATATTGGTTATTGCAGTTGCTCCTGTTTTTGCAGGTCTTTATAAGGCATATTTCTTTGAAGTTTGCGGAGGTGTTTCAAGAACTCAGGCTCAGCCGCCTGTGCAGCATGCACCGGTAAATAATCAGCCGAATTACGTACAGGCAAACAATCAGCCGAATATTGCAAATGACTGATTTTTAATTATTAAAGAGAGTTTGCATTAAAAAGCGGAGAATACGCAAAACTGCGGTGAGATGATTGAAAAACGATTAAAACTGTTTTTGGGGGACAAGAATTTCAAAAAGCCGACAATTCCACGGGGAAATTGCCGGCTTTTTTTATCGTTTATTTGTTATTGAAAGGCTTCGATGGTTTAAAAATTTTAAACTGTGTCTGCTTCGCTGGCGGTGATGGGCGCAGAAAGTGTGTCAGAATCTTCCACAACTTCGTTTACAATAGTGCTTCCGCTTTCAAGGGGAGTAAAGCCGTTTACCGTTGTTTTATAAACCAATGTTACATTTCCGCCTGCAGGCACTGTTATTCATATATATTTAAGGCGCGCCCTTGGTACATAATATGACAAAATTAGATGAAATGTTATAAGAGCAGACAAAAAATATCTATTTGTGCTTTTTTAATGACTGCAAAAATATTAAAGTCAAACACATATAAAGCCTTGACAATACATGTATATTTGTATAAAATATATGCTGAGAAATGTTTGTTATAAGGATATTTTAAGAAAAAGCAATTCCGTTATCGGCGAAACCCAATACAAAAGTAAATCTAAAAATTTTTTTGAAAATTATGCAACCTTTTTGGTTTCTGAAAAGTATTAATAAATGAAGGGGAGGTTTTTAAGGTGCTTGATGAAACGAATTTTAAAGCCGTTTCAAAGGAAAAGCTGACAGAGAAATATTTTAATATGATTTATAAGCTTGCCCTGTCTCAGACAAAGGATAAACAGCACGCTGAGGATGTGTGTCAGGATGTGTTTTTAAAGTTTCTTACATCTGATAAAGAATTTTTATCTGAAGAACATGCCAAAGCATGGCTTATAAGAGTTGCCGTTAATGCAGCAAAAAGTATTTTCACAAGCTCTTGGTTTAAGAAAACCGTACCCTTATCAGGAGGGGAAGAACTTAGCTTTGAAACCGAGCATGAAAGTGATGTGTTTTATGCGGTTTCAGACTTGCCGTTTAAATACAGAACGGTTATTCATTTATTTTACTATGAAGAATTGTCCGTCTCAGAGATTGCAAAATATCTTGGGATTGGTGAAAACACTGTAAAATCTCAGTTGCACCGCGGGCGTGAAATTTTAAGAGAGAAACTGAAAGGAGAGTTTAATTTTGTTTAAGCAAGTGTATAAGCAGGCATTAGATAAGCAAAATCCGAAAGAAGGCTTGATTGAAGAGATACTTTTAAAAAGCAAAAGTGAAACTTTTTATAAAAGTAAGCCTAAATATAATTTTACAAAAATTACATCTTATGCGGCAAGCGTTGCGGCGGCATTTGTTGTTGCCCTTGCATTCGTTGTATATCCCCAGTTGTCGGATTTACACAAGGCACGAAGAGCACAGGATAGTGAATATCAGATTCAAAATATGGAAATTAAAAACAGGACTTATATAACATCTGACGAGGATGCATCTGAGAGACTGCTTTCACCCTCTAAGGATAAAGATAATAAAACCGCAGCGGGAGAAAATTCCGATTCTGAAAAAGTCTTAAATAGTGCAAATGAAAATAACACCCCACCTGCTGATAAGCAGGAAACTGTAAGTCAGCAAAGCGATGCAGAGCAGAAAAATATTCCGGATGCTTTTCGAATGTCTGAAAGTGAAAATAACGTTGTATCACATCAAAGCGAAACTGCTTTTGAAGAAAATGCACAAGAAAATATGGTGGAAAACAATGCCCCTACATCAGGCAGTGGAGAAGGCTTGGACTCAAGAATGATATCTGTGCCCCAGACTTCAAGCGAAGATGCTTATAACATATCGGCAACAGGCGATGTGATTTTTGATAATGCAAGCGCAATAAGCGAAGCTTTGGGTTATATAACAACAGATTATATAAATGCAGACGCTTATGAGCAAGACGGTATATGGTATGTAAGCTTTTATACCGAAAGCGAAGCTATTACAGTAAGCCTTAATGCACATGACGGTGATTTGGTTGAATTAACGAGAAAAAATATTTGAAATAATTTTCAAAATAAAAACTTTAATTGACAGAGCTTTTATTGTGTGATAATATATAGACGAAAAATGAAATAAAAAGATTGTAAGGTGCAGATATATAGATAAAATTTTACGAGCAGGGAAGAAATTTTGAATACCTGCGAAAAGGCTATACTGCTGTTTGAAAAATATACAAATGAAGGCGGCCACTTTGGAGACACTATAAAACGATAGATTCTTAAAATGTGTGCACCTGTGCTAAGTGTGAAAAAAGCGGAATACCTGAAAAAGTTTTTGATGTTAAAAAATATACGTTTCGAGAAAACGGGAGAACGTTTTCTGTGTTTGAATAAATTACACAGTAAGAAATAAGGTGAGAGTTAAGGTGAGGCAGTTTAATATTACGGGCATGAGCTGTGCTGCTTGTAGTGCAAGGGTTGAAAAGGCAGTAAAATCAGTAGATGGAGTTGAAAAATGCAGCGTAAATCTTTTAACAAATTCAATGGATATAGTAGGAAGTGCGCCTGACAGCGATATAATAAAAGCAGTTGAAAATGCAGGATACGGTGCAAGGGCTAAAAATGAAGAAAATCAGGAAAAAAGTGAAGAAAGCAACGTTTCATTTGATGATGAAATAAAGGTGCTTAAAACAAGGCTTGCGACTTCTTTGGTATTTCTTTTGATTTTAATGTATTTTTCCATGGGAAATATGATGTGGGGCTGGCCGTTGCCTGAATTTTTTGAAAATAATTATATTGCAAACGGAATAGTGCAGTTTCTTTTGTCTGCAATAATTATGGTAATAAACGGAAAGTTTTTTGCAAATGGCTTTAAAGGTATATTAAAGGGTGCACCTAATATGGACAGTTTGGTTTCTATAGGTTCGGGAGCATCGTTTGTCTATAGTGTGTATGCACTTTTTTGCATGACAGCAGCTGAGGAAGGTAAAGCACATATGTATATGCACGAGTTTTATTTTGAAGGTGCAGCGATGATACTTACCCTTATAACAGTAGGAAAAATGCTTGAAGCACGCTCAAAAGGAAAAACAACAGATGCGGTGAAATCCCTTATGAAGCTGACACCAAAAACAGCAGTTGTCATAAAAGAAGGAAAAGAAATTAAAACGGATATAAAAAATATAAAAACCGGAGATGTTTTTGTTGTACGTTCCGGAGAAAGTATTCCAGTTGACGGAGTTGTTATTGAGGGGAACAGCACCGTTAATGAATCGGCACTTACGGGAGAAAGTATTACGGTTGAAAAAAACGAAGGTGACAGTGTTTACGGAGCAACAATAAATGAGCTTGGGTATATAAAATGCAGTGCCACAAGCGTTGGGAAGGACGGCACTCTTGCACAGATTATAAAATTAGTAAGTGATTCAGCTGCAACAAAGCCTCCTGTTGCAAAGGCGGCAGATAAAGTGTCAGGTATATTTGTGCCGACGGTAATAACAATTGCGGTAGTTGTATTTATAATATGGATTTTAATTGGCAAGGAAGTAGGCTTTGCGCTTACCAGAGCAATAAGTGTTTTGGTTATAAGTTGTCCGTGCGCCTTGGGGCTTGCCACTCCGGTTACAATTATGGTTGGTAACGGAGTAGGTGCAAAAAACGGAATTTTATTTAAAAATGCTACCGCCCTTGAGCAGGCAGGAAAAACAAAGGTGGTTGTCCTTGACAAGACAGGAACAGTTACAAAAGGTGAACCAAAGGTTTTTGATATTTATGCACCGAAAATAGGTGAGAATAACTTGCTTGAGCTTGCGTATGCTCTTGAAGAAAAAAGCGAGCATCCATTAGCAAAAGCCATTATAAAAAAAGCGAAGGAAAAAAATATACAACCAAAAGAAAGCAGAGAGTTTAAAACACTTGTGGGAAATGGTGTTGAAGCGGTTTTAAACGGCAGTAAAGCTTATGGAGGAAGCTTGAAATTTATAAAAACGGTTACTGATGTTAAAGAAGATTTTATAAAAAAGGCAGATGAGTTTTCGGGGCAAGGTAAAACACCGCTTGTTTTTGCCGATGAAAATGAAGTATTTGGTATAATTGCAGTGGCGGATGAGATTAAGCATGACAGTGCAAAAGCAGTTAAAGAACTTAAAAATATGGGCATAAGGGTGGTTATGATAACGGGTGACAATGGAAAAAGTGCGGACTGTGTTGCGAATATGGCAGGTATAGATGAGGTTTTTGCAAATGTTATGCCAAAAGATAAGGCAGCCAAAATAAAAGAGCTTAAAAAGGACGGCAAAGTTTTGATGGTAGGTGACGGAATTAATGATGCGCCTGCACTTACGGAAGCGGATATTGGTGTTGCAATAGGAGCAGGAAGTCATATAGCTATTGACTCAGCACAGATTGTTCTTGTAAAAAACAGCCTTACGGATGTATCTGCGGCAATAAGACTCAGTCGCGCCAGCCTTAAAAATATTTATGAGAACTTGTTCTGGGCTTTTTTATACAATATTTGCGGTATTCCGATAGCTGCAGGTGCACTATACGCTTTTAATATAACGCTTAATCCTATGTTTGCGGCGGCTGCAATGAGCCTTTCAAGTTTTTTTGTGGTAAGTAATGCTTTGAGGTTGAATTTTTTAGATATAAAAGGCCATAAGAAAGATAAAAAGGTTAAAATAAAAGATAAAGCACAAGAAAAAACGGAGGACAATAAGATGGAATTAGTAATGAAAATTGAAGGTATGATGTGTGTGCACTGCGAGGCAAGAGTAAAAAAATGTCTTGAAGAAATTGACGGTGTCAAAGAAGCTATTGTAAGCCATGAAGAAAATGGTGCACGGGTTATTACCGAAAAAGAAATATCTTTTGAGGTGTTAAAAAATGCAGTAGAAGTGCAAGGGTATAAAGTGAATAATTAAATCAAAAAAAGCAATTCCTTTTCTTGTTAACAGGGAATTGCTTTTTTTATCAGTTCGCAAAATATAATTATTTTAATAAATCTTTTATAACCTCTCCTGCAATTATAAGTCCTGCAACAGGAGGAACAAAAGAGCAACTTGCAGGAGTATTACGCCCTGATGGGGCAGTTTCGTTCTGAAATAAAGGTTTTTGAGGTATTTCTTTTGAATAAACAACCTTAAGACTTTTTATATTTCTTTTCTTTAACTCATAGCGCATTATTTTAGCCAGCGGGCAGACACTTGTTTTGTAAATATCTGCAATTTCAAATAAAGTGGGGTCTGTTTTGTTTCCTGTACCCATACTGCTTATTATAGGAACGCTTGCCTTGTTTGCCTGTATTATAAGCTCGATTTTACCCGTTACGGTGTCAATAGCGTCAACCACGTAATCGTAATTTGAAAAATTAAAAATATGTGATGTGTCGGGCATAAAAAATATATTGTGTTCAAACACCGTTATATCAGGATTGATTTGTTTTATCCGCTCTGCGGCGACTGATGTTTTATCTTTGCCGACAGTAAGTGTAGTTGCAAGAATTTGACGGTTAATGTTTGAAAGCGATACTTTATCATTATCAACAAGGTCAATTGTTCCGATACCGCCCCTTGCTAAAGCTTCGATAACATAGCCGCCCACACCTCCGCAGCCAAAAACTGCAACTCTTGAATTTTTAAGTTTTTCTATTGCATCAGTGCCGAAGAGCATTTTAGTTCTTGAAAACATATTTTTACCTCATTTCTTAACATGGCCAATGTCACATACAACTTTATAGCCTGCATTTTCAACCTTTTCTTTTAACAGATTAAGACTTTGTGCAGATTCTTCGTTTGTAGCTATTTTATTTTCGTAGAGAGCATAAAGTTTTCTTACATCAGTGGGTGATAAATTTGGCATAACAACGTTTGCGCCTGCCTTAAGCCCCATTTCACGTCCGTTTTCGTGTATTGTACCAAGTGCGGTGGTTGCAGGAATAAGAGCATATGGGAACATAAGGCGCAAAATGGAAATAAGCTTTAAAGTTAAGGTAAGACTTCCTTTACTTTTGTCTTTAAAGGGAGTGTCGTTATGGGGAAGATATGGCCCTATTCCAATCATATCAGGCGCAAGCTCTTTTAAAAATCTTAAATCGGAAACAATGTTTTCATATGTCTGAAAAGGAGATCCAACCATAAAACCGCTGCCTATCTGAAAATCAAGGACTTTTAAATTGAAAAGACACTTTTTGCGGTTTTCAAGACTCATTGATTCTGGGTGTAATTTTTTGTAATGTGAATCTGTTGCAGTTTCGTGGCGAAGCAGATAACGGTCAGCTCCTGAATTTTTATATAAAGAGTAGCTTTCTTTTGATTTTTCGCCAAGAGACAGGGTAACTGCACAGTCAGGATGATTTGTCTTTATACTGCTTACAATATCGCATATCAATTCGTCAGTAAAGTGGTTATCTTCACCGCCCTGTAGCACAAAGGTGCGAAAACCGAGGGAATATCCTTCACTGCAACAATAAAGAATATTTTCCTTTGAAAGTCTGTATCTGTCAAGATTTTTGTTTGCGTATCTTATGCCGCAATAGTAACAGTTATTTTTACAATAATTTGATATTTCTATCAGACCACGTATATACACGCTATCTGAATAAATATTGCGGCGCACTTCGTCGGCTGTTTTAAAAAGAAAATCGTTTTCATAATCGGATTTAAGAAGATAAATAAATTCATCATCGTTTAAATCTTTATTTATGTGAAGTTTTTGTATAATTTCGCGTTCGGTCATGCAAGTTTAATCCTTTCGTGTTTATGGATAATATTATATACACTACAAAAAAGAATGTCAAGAAATTATGAATAAGAAAGAAAAATACAAAATTAATGTAGTTTTTTGTAGAAAAGTTCTCAAAAAGATAAATAAAAGTTTGCTTTTTAGCAAAAAAGTGAATAAAAACACTTGTATTTAATTTTTTATTGTGATATAATTACAAATGGTATGTTATATTCACGAGAAATTTTTTGGAGGGATTTTTTGTGTATCGTAATTATATAAAGAGAGCGATTGATTTTACGATTTCATTAATTGGAATAATAGTTTTATCGCCCGTTTTTATTATTTTGGCAATTTTAATAAAAATTGATTCAAAAGGACCTGTTTTGTTTAAACAAAAGCGACTCGGATTAAAGGGCAAGGTTTTTGAAATGTATAAATTCCGCTCAATGTGTGTGGATGCAGAAAAACAAGGCGTTTATTCCGGTAAAGGTGATAAGCGTGTAACACGAATGGGAAAGTTTTTGCGAGCAAGCAGTGCAGATGAATTACCACAGCTTGTAAACATATTAAAAGGTGATATGGCTTTAATAGGGCCCCGACCGCCGCTTACATATCATCCATGGGAATTTAAAGAATATTCTGCAGAGCAGAGAAGAATGTTTGACGTGCGTCCCGGCATAACCGGATGGGCACAGGTTCATGGCAGAAAAGATGTTGAGTGGAATAAAAGAATTGAGCTTAATGTGTGGTATGTTGATAATGTATCACCTAAAGTGGATTTAAAAATATTTTTCACAACTATATTTAAGGTTTTGTCCAATGCGGATAATGAAAACAAAGAGGAAACAGCGGTAAAAAAAGATGCAGTGTTAAAGTGAGTGGATTTAAATGCCTTTAAAATTGATGTACATAACAAATGATGTGTCTGTGGCGAAAATTGCTTTCGAAAACGGGGTAGACAGAATATTTATTGACCTTGAAAAAATCGGCAAGCAAGAGCGGCAGGGCGGTATGAATACGGTGCAGTCTCAGCACAGCTTTTCCGATATAAAAAATATAAGAAGCAGCTTAAAAGATGTTGAGTTATTGGTGCGAAGTAATCCTGTTTATCCGGGATTAAAAGAAGAAATTGATACGGTTATAAACTGCGGAGCAGATGTTATTATGCTTCCTTATTTTAAAACAACAGATGAAGTAAAAGAATTTATAAAATGTGTTAACGGAAGAGCGAAAACCTGTCTGCTTTTTGAAACACCTCAAGCGGCAGAAGCGGTAGAAGAAATTATTGAAATTGATGGAATTGATGAGGTTTTTATCGGTCTTAACGATTTAAGTCTTGGGTATAAAAAGAAGTTTATGTTTGAACTTTTGGCAGAAGGCATGGTTGAAGCTTTGGCAGAAAAATTTAAAGCAAAAAATATTCCATTCGGGTTTGGCGGAATTGCCGCAGTGGGAACGGGTATGCTGCCTGCTGAAGTAATTTTAAAAGAACATTACAGACTTGGCTCAGGTGCAGTTATTTTATCAAGAAGTTTTTGTAACTATGAACAAATCGGAGATATTAATGAGGTTGGAAGAATTTTTAAATCAGGACTTCGTGATTTAAGGGAATATGAAGATGAAGTTTTTGGACATATAAAAGAAAATGACAGTGAATATTTTCAAAGCAATGTTTGTGTTTTAAAAGAAAAGGTAGAAGTGATAAAAAAGATTATTGAAAAAAGGCAATAAAATATTGAAAGAAAGTCATAAATATGAAAATTTTGATAACAGGAGCATATAATGCTTCAGAAAAACAGATTGAAAAAATAAAAGAGCTTGGTTTTGAAGTGTATTTTCACGCAGACGAAAGAGAAAGAGTAAGTTTGTGTGAAATTTATGATGCAGTTTTGTGCAACGGCTTGTTTTTGCATAATGATATAAAGGATTTTGTGAATTTAAAGTATATACAATTAACAAGTGCGGGACTTGACAGAGTACCGCTTGAATATATAAAAAGTAAAGGGATAGTTATAAACAGTGCCCGTGGGGTATATAGTATTCCTATGGCAGAATTTGCCGTAAGCGGTGTTTTACAGCTCTATAAACAGGTAAGATTTTTTTTTGATAATCAAAAAAAGCATAAATGGGAAAAGCATCGCGGCTTACTTGAGCTTTCAGGCAAAAATGTTTTGATTGCAGGCTGCGGAAGTGTGGGCGATGAATGCGCAAAGCGGTTTTCTGCTTTTGGATGTAGTGTGTTTGGCATTGATGTTTTAAATATAGACAAGCCTTGGTATAAGGAAGTTTTTTTACTTGACAAGATGGGTATGGCTTTGAAAAGTGCGGATATTGTGGTGTTGACATTGCCTCTTACAGAAGATACAAAGCATCTTTTAAATGAAGATACAATCAGTGGTTTAAAAAAGGATGCAATTTTGGTTAATATTGCCAGGGGCGGAATTGTGGATACAAATGCAATTATAAAAGTTTTAGAGCAAAAAAAGCTTTACGGCGCTGTTCTTGATGTTTTTGAAGAAGAACCGCTTAGTGAAAAGTCAATGCTTTGGGATATGGAAAATGTTATTTTGACACCCCATAATTCTTTTGTGGGTGAGGGAAACAACGAAAGATTATTTGAACTTATTTTGAAAAATCTGAAGGGATGGAAAAGATAAGATATGAAATTTTTACTTATATCTCCGAAAAATCGTACAGTGTATAATTTCAGAGGTGATTTAATAAAAAAAATTATTGCATCAGGGTATGAGGTTATAGTAACAGGACCCGATGAAGATAATGTTGAAAAAATTCTTGAGCTCGGAGCAAGATTTGAAAAAATACCGATGAATAAAACGGGTACAAGCATTATTGGCGATTTGAAATATTGCTTAAACTTATTTAAGCTGATGAAGAAGGAAAAGCCTGACATAACACTTGGATATACTGTTAAACCCGTTACATACGGAGCATTAGCGGCAAAGCTTGCAGGTGTAAAAAATATTAACAGTATGGTTACAGGTGGGGGATATACATTTACTTCAAAAACAGTAAAGGCAAAAATGCTTGGTATTATTGTTAAGATGCTGTATAAAATAGCTTTTTTGTGTGTTAATTCTGCAATTTTTCAGAACAGTGATGATTTAAATGAGTTTTGCGAAAAAAAACTTGTTTCAAAAAAGAAATGCCATGTGGTAAATGGTTCAGGGGTCAATATGGAAAAATTCATACCAAAGCCTTACCCCGAAAACACTTCGTTTTTTATGCTGTCAAGGCTTCTTAAGAGCAAAGGAGTTGCAGAGTATTTAAAGGCGGCAGAATGTGTAAAAGAGATGCATCCTGAAGTAAATTTTTATTTGTTGGGAAAATTTGAATACGAAATGCAGGATGCTGTCCCGGAAAGCTTTGTAAAGGATTATATAAGCAGAGGTATTATTACTCTTTTTGATGAAACGAGTGATGTGAGACCATATTATGAAATGTGCAGCGTATATGTGTTGCCATCGTATAGGGAAGGCACACCAAGAACGGTGCTTGAGGCAATGGCAATGGCAAGAAGCATTATAACAACAGATACCAATGGCTGCAGAGAAACAGTAAAAGATGGAGAAAACGGTTATCTGGTGCCTGTTGGTGATTACAAAAAATTGGCTGATGCTATGATAAAGTTTTGCAAAGATAAGGAAAGTATTGTAAAAATGGGTGAAAAAAGTTATGAGTACTGCAAAGAAAAATTTGATGTTTTTTCTGTTAATGAAAAAATGTGTAAAATAATGAAAATTTGTGAGGTGGAATAGAAATGAATAATTTGTATGAAAAAATACTTTCGGGTGAAGAAAAAATATCTTTAGTGGGCCTTGGGTATGTTGGTATGCCCATTGCGGTTGCATTTTCAAAAAAGGTAGGCGTTATAGGCTTTGATATTAACAAGGAAAAAATCAGGCTTTACAAAAGCGGTATTGACCCTACAAATGAAATCGGAAGCGAGGGTATAAAAAGCTGTAAGGTAGAGTTTACAAGTGATGAAAATAAACTTAAAGAGGCAAAATTTCACATTGTGGCAGTGCCAACACCTGTAAACGATGATAAAACACCTGACCTTTCACCCGTTGTTGGTGCAAGTAAAATTTTAGGCAGAAATCTTACCAAGGGAAGCATTGTTGTATATGAATCAACGGTATATCCCGGTGTTACAGAAGAGGTATGTGTGCCGATTCTTGAAGAAGAAAGCGGTTTAAAATGCGGTGTGGATTTTAAAATCGGTTATTCGCCCGAAAGAATAAATCCCGGTGACAAAGTGCATCGTTTAGAAACTATAGTAAAAATTGTTTCAGGTATGGACGAAGAAACACTTGATACAGTTGCAAAGGTTTATGAAATAGTGGTTGACGCCGGTGTGCACAGGGCAGAAAGCATAAAAGTTGCCGAAGCGGCAAAGGTTATTGAAAACAGCCAGCGTGATATAAATATTGCTTTTATGAATGAGCTTTCAATTATATTCAACAAAATGGGGATAGATACAAAAGCCGTTTTGGAGGCAGCGGGCACAAAGTGGAATTTTCTGCCTTTCAGACCCGGTCTTGTAGGAGGTCATTGTATAGGTGTTGACCCTTATTATCTTACATATAAGGCGGAAAGAATGGGGTACCATTCACAGATAATTCTGACCGGCAGAAGAATAAATGACGATATGGGCAAATATGTTGCTGAAAATGTTGTTAAAAAGATTATTGCAGCAGATAAAAATGTAACAAGCGCAAAGGTTGCGGTTTTGGGTTTTACATTTAAAGAAGATTGCCCTGATACAAGAAACACAAAGGTTATAGATATAGTAAACGAGCTTAATGAATACGGAATTAATCCTGTTGTTTGTGACCCGGCGGCAGATAAAGAAGAAGCTAAGCGTCTTTACGGAATTGAAATAGTCGGTTTAGATGAGGTTTGCAGCGTTGATGCTTTAGTGGTTGCGGTTGGGCATAAAGAATTTAAGGAAATAAGTTTGTGTCAATTTGAAAAGATGTTTAAAGATGAAAACAAGATTTTAATTGATGTTAAAGGTATTTACGATAAAAAAGAAGCCGAAGAAAAAGGCTTTGTTTACTGGAGGTTATAATAATGGGATATAAAGATGTGAAATTTAAAGAAAACTCATTGTTTTTAGTAACCGGTGGTGCGGGATTTATAGGTTCAAATTTGTGTGATGCAATAATTAATATGGGATATCGCGTGCGTTGTTTAGATAATTTTTCAACAGGCAAACGTGAAAATATTGCGCATCTTATGGAAAATGAGCACTTTGAGCTTATTGAAGGTGATATACGTGATATGGATACATGTATGAAAGCTTGCGAAGGAGCAGACTATGTTTCACATCAGGCAGCGTGGGGAAGTGTGCCAAGAAGTATAGAAATGCCGGTTGTGTATGAGGCAATAAATATTGGTGGTACTGTTAATATGCTTGAGGCGGCAAGGCAGAATAATGTGAAAAAATTCGTTTACGCATCAAGCTCTTCTGTTTATGGTGATGAGCCCAACCTACCCAAGAGAGAGGATAGGGTTGGAAAAGTTTTATCTCCTTATGCGCTTACAAAAAAAACAGATGAAGAGTATGCAAGGCTTTATACAAGCTTGTATGGTCTTGAAACTGTTGGCTTCAGATATTTTAACGTTTTCGGAAGAAGACAGGATCCGTATGGCTATTATGCCGCTGTAATACCTAAGTTTTTAAAGCTTTTACTTGAGGGTAAAGCACCAACAATTAATGGTGACGGAAAACAGTCAAGAGATTTTACATATATTGAAAATGTTATTGAAGCTAATATAAAAGGTATGGCTTCCGGAAGCGAAGCAGCAGGTGAGGCTTTTAATGTTGCTTATGGCGGTCAGGTGTATCTTATTGACTTATATAATAAGTTGTGTGATGTTTTGGGTGTTGATATTAAGCCTGGATTCGGACCCGACAGAGCTGGGGATATAAAGCACAGTAATGCAGATATTTCAAAGGCAAGAAAGCTTTTAGGCTATGACCCCGATTACAGCTTTGATGATGGTATCGTTTTGGCGATAGACTGGTATAAGGAGAATTTGTAATTATGGAACCTGTTAGAGTATTGCACGTTTTGGGATCACTTGATTGTGGTGGTGCCGAAAGTATGGTGATGAATGTATACAGGAATATAGACAGAAAAAAGATTCAGTTTGACTTTGTTATACATACCGAAAAAGCATGTTATTTTTCACAAGAAGTAAGGGATTTGGGCGGAAGAATTTTTATAGCACCTAAGTTTGGGATTAAGACTGCTTTTAGCTATGCTTCGTGGTGGAAAAAAATTTTTAAAGAAAACAATTATAAGATTGTTCATATTCATATGATATCTACTGTAAAATTATATATTGAGAGTGCGAAAAAAAGTAGCATGGTTATTTTACATAGTCATAGTACATCTTGCAGGGGAAATATGATTCAGAAAAATGTAAAGAAGGTATTAATAAACTTAGTAAAAAATAAGGGTGATTACTTTTTTGCATGTTCAGATGCTGCGGGTGTAGGTGCATTTGGAAAAGAAATATTGAAATGTAAGAATTATGAGTTAATAAAGAATGGGATTGATTTAGAAAAATATAGATATGATAATAACAAACGAATGCATTATAGAGAGTTGCTTGGTTTAGAAAATCAATTTGTTTTAGGGCATGTAGGAAGTTTTACAGAAGTAAAAAATCATAGCTTTTTGCTCGATGTATTCAAAGAAGTGAAAAGGCAAAATCAAAATTCAAAGCTACTATTGGTTGGTGATGGTCCTTGCAGAGAGGAATTTGAAAATAAAATAGCATCTTTAAAATTAGAAAAAGATGTTATTTTGTTGGGAATCAGAGATGATGTACCTGAGATTTTAATGGCTATGGATGCTTTTGTCTTTCCATCTTTATACGAGGGATTAGGGATTGCTTTTATTGAGGCACAAGCAACGGGAATTAAATGTTTTGTGTCGAAAAATGTGCCCGAAGAAGCTAATGTGTTATCAGATTTAACGGAGTGCATTCCTTTGGAGAATGGAGCTTTTTATTGGGCACAAAAGATAGTACATGCTAGCATGAGTAATGAACGTTTTAGTGAAATTGAGAAGATAGAAAACATGGGGTATAATGTTAAAGCAACAACGAAGAAATTAGAAGATTTTTATATATTAAATGCAAAATAAAGGAGAGTATTCTTTGTGAGAATTCTTGTATTGTCTAATGTACCATGGAATTTGAATAATAGTTTTGGCAACACTTTTACAAATATATTTTCAGGGATAGAAAGTGTTGAAATTGCGAATATTTATTGCAGATATGGTTCTTCTGATTTAAGTGTTGTGAAAAAAAGTTTTCAAATCACAGAAAAAGAACTACTGAAAAATTTTTTAGACAAAAGTATTTCTGCAGGACATAAAGTGAATGAAGCGGAAGTTGTTGATTTGAGTCAAAATGAAAAAGCCTTTTTTGATGGTGCAAGAAAAAGGAGAAATATGCTTTTCTTTTGGGCAAGAGATTTTATTTGGGAAATTGGCAGATGGAAAAGCAAGGCGTTAAAAGAGTTTATAGATGAGTTCAAACCGGATTTGATTTTTCAGCCGATTTATTATTCCAATTATTTAAGTGATATTGCTCTTTTTTTAAAAAAGCATACGGGTGTTCCTATGGTTGGATACGTGTCAGATGATGTTTATACTTTAAGACAGTTTAGTTTGTCACCGTTATATTGGATAGATAGACTTTATAAGCGCAGAAAAGTAAAAAAAGTTGTTGACAGATGCGAGATTTTATATGTAATTTCTGATATACAGAAAAAAGAATATGATAAATGTTTTGCCAAAAACTGCAAAATTCTTTGGAAGGGTGATAAATTTGAAAATATGCCTGAACAAAAACAGGCAGGCGAAATAATTAAATTTGTATATACAGGCAACATAGGGACCGGTAGGTATAAGCAACTTGCAAATATAGGTAGAGTTTTAGAGCAGATTAACCAAAGTGGGAAAAAAGCGGAGTTGGATATATATACCTTAACACCAATGACAGTAAAAATGAAAAAAACGCTTTATATCCCGGAAAGTGTAAATATAAAAGGAGGAATATCAGCGAAGCAGGTTATACAAATACAAAAAGATGCCGATGTGCTTGTGCATGTTGAATCTTTTGATTTAAAAAGTCGACTTGCGGTTAGGCAATCATTTTCTACTAAAATTATTGACTATTTATCGCAGGCGAAATGTGTTTTTGCGGTTGGACCTAAAGATGTAGCTTCAATTGATTACTTAATAAAAAATGATGCTGCGATTACAGCTGTTAATGAAGATGAAATAAAAAATAAAATTATAAGTATTATTGAAAAGCCTCAAATTATAAACGACTATGGACAAAAAGCGTGGGAATGCGGACGTAAGAATCATCAGATAGATGATATACAAAAAAGATTATACAAAGACTTTGAAGGTGTTTTAAATGAAAATAGTGCAGATTAATGCTGTTTGCGGATATGGAAGCACAGGAAGAACCTGTGTGGAATTGTCCGAAAAACTAACTGAAAAGGGTATTGAAAATTACATATTTTACGGCAATAAAAAGAGTGATTATTCATTGGGTGAACGTATCAATAATGATTTAGATGTTAAAGTGCACGCACTTTTATCAAGAATAACCGGTAAGCAGGCGTATTTTTCGTATGGTGCAACTAAAAGACTTATAAAAAGATTAAAACAAATAAAACCTGATGTTATTCATTTAAGAAATTTGCATGCAAATTTTATAAATTTAAAAATGCTTTTGAAATTTATAGCAAAAGAAGATATTGCAACTGTTGCAACTTTACATGATTGTTGGTTTATAACAGGAAAATGCACTCACTATACAATGGATAAATGCTATAGGTGGCAAACCGGGTGTTATGATTGTCCAAGACTTAAAAAAGATAACCCCAGTTGGTTTTTGGACAGAACCAAAAAAATGTGGAATGATAAAAACAAGCTTTTTAACAATATACCAAGGGTTGCTGTTACAGGGGTTTCCGAATGGACTAAAGAGGAGGCCCAAAAAAGTCCGTTTTTTAAAAATGCAAAAGCTATAAAAAGAATATATAACTGGATTGATTTGAATACTTTTAAGCCTGTTGATTCAGAAATAAAAAAAGAGTATAACATACCTGAAGATAAGTTTATTATTTTAACTGTTGCGGGCGGATGGAGAAAAAATTCCGATAAATTTAATGATGTGTTAAAGCTTTCAGAATTGATAGATGAAAGCATACATATTGTTATGGTAGGCGGTGGGCTTGATAATGAAGCTTTGCCCGAAAATATAACAAAAATAAATTATGTTAACGGAACGGAAGAACTTGCAAAAGTGTATTCAATGGCAGATGTATATGTTCATGTGTCAAGAGAGGATACATTCGGTAAAGTGGTTGCTGAAGCTCTTGCTTGTGGCACGCCTGCGATTGTTTATAATTCCACGGCGCTTCCTGAGCTTATAGGTGAAAATTGCGGATATGTGGTTGACTGTGAAAATGTTAATGAAATTTTCGAAAAAGTAAAAATTATAAAAGACAACACAAAAGATTTTTATAAAGAAAGTTGTGCTTTGTTTGCAAAAGAGAATTTTGAAAAAGAGAATTTGATTGCAGATACTTTGGAATTGTATGAAAGCATGGTAAATATGAGGAAATAATTATGACAGTTTATTTGTTAAATATAGCGTTCATTGCACTGTGGGCATATGTGTTTTTAGCACCTAAAAAAAAGCTGACAATTGCAGCGCCTGAAAAATATTTTTCTGTTATTGCAGCTATGCAGTGGGTTTTAATTTCGGGATTAAGACATATTAGCGTAGGAGCGGATACGGAGGCATATAAAATATACAGCTTTGATGTGGTTAAAAACTATTCTTGGAAAAGATTGTGGAATAATTTTGTGGATGGTATATTTTTAGGCGAAGAAATAAAAGATCCGGGTTATAATCTTTTGCAAAAAGTATTTCAGATTTTTTGTAAGGACTATCAGGTGTGGCTTATTTTTATTGCACTTGTGTTTACCGTGCCAATGGCAGTGTGGATTTATAAAAAATCAAAAAATCCATTTATGAGCTTTTTGATTTACAGTTGTCTTTTTTATTCGTTTTTTGCAATAACAGGGCACAGGCAGACTATAGCTATGGGAGTGGTTGTTTTTATAGGCGATTTTCTTATAAAGAAGAGAAAATTTTTACCATTTTTATTAATGACGCTGATAATGGCTACAGTGCATAAATCATGTCTTGTATTTATACCGTTTTATTTTTTGTGTAACAAAAAAGTTACGATATTATATATATTCTCTATGATAGCAACAATGATAATCGTATTTATATTTAAAGAGCCTGTTATACTGTTTTTGGGTGAAACATCCGGATATGACTATGGTATTTATGAAGGTGCAGGGGCGTATACATTTACAATTTTATTGATTATGGTGGTAATGGTTGCATTGTGGAGAAGAAAGTATATACTTGAGCAAGGTGATGATGTAAGAAGCTGTTTTAATGCGATGTTTTTGGCAATGGTGTTTGTCCCGTTAACCTTTGCACATCCGGCTACGATGCGCGTTGTGCAGTATTTTTCGGTTTATATTATGCTTTTGGTGCCTGAAATAATAACTTCTTTAAAGGAAAAGGATAAAGCACTTGCAAATGTTGTATTAGTATTTGTATTGTTGTTTTTCTTTATAAGAAATAATCCGCAATATATGTTTTTTTGGGAGTGATAAAAGTGAAATATATAATATTTTATGATATAAATAATGACGAAGGCAGAGGGTATACATTAGCCGCAACCAATAAAGCTGATTATATAATGTCGGTTATAGAAAGGCTTGGAATAAATGTTGAAATTATTTCTGCAAGCCTTACATCTTCAAGAGGATATATAAAAGGTTCTGAAACAAAGCTTACGGAGAACATAAAGCTTATTAAACTGCCTGCGTTTAAATGGGGTAACAAACTGCAGAAGGTTTTTGCACTTGCGTGGAATTTCTGGGGAATGTTTTTGTATCTTTTAAAGAACACAAAAAAAGATGAAGAGGTAATAGTATATCATTCTCTTGCAAATATATCGTCTGTAAAATGGGCAAAAAAATTTAAGAAATTCAAGCTCATTTTAGAGGTTGAGGAAATTTACAATGATGTTATAAAAAAATCCGACAGGTCAAGAAGAAAAGAAATACAATTTATAAAAATTGCAGATAAATATATTTTCCCAACCGAGTTGCTTAATGAAAAATTTAACACAGATAATAAACCTTATACAATTATTCACGGTACATATAAGGTAGAAAAAGACAGAAATGTATCTTTTGATGACGGGAAAATTCATGTCCTTTATGCAGGAACATTTGACCCAAGAAAAGGGGGCGGGGTTGCTGCTGCTGCTGCTGAGCATCTTTCGGATAAGTATTGTGTACATATTATTGGTTTTGGAAGTAATAATGATAAAAAATTACTCCTTGATAAAATAAATATGGTCAACAGTGTTTCCAATGCTAAGGTCAGCTATGATGGATTACTTTCCGGTGAAGATTATATAAAGTTTTTGCAAAAATGTCATATCGGTATGAGTACTCAAAATCCTGATGCGGATTTTAATGCAACATCTTTTCCGTCAAAGATACTTTCATATATGGCAAATGGGTTGAGAGTTGTAACTGTAAAAATTCCTGCGATTGAAACATCAGATGTTGGAAGTTGCCTGTATTATTATGAAAAACAAGAGGCACAGGCAATCGCAAAAACTATTATGAATGTTGATATGAATGATGGCTATGACGGAAGAAAGAAAATAGCGGAGCTTGATAAAAAGTTTGCGAAAGATTTAAAGGAGTTATTAGGAGGGTGAAGGATTTATGCCTGAAATAAGTGTAATTGTTCCTGTTTATAATGCAGAGAAGTATTTAAACAAATGCATAGAAAGTATTCTTAGTCAGTCATTTAATGATTTAGAGCTAATTTTAGTAAATGATGGTTCAAAAGATAGCAGTGGTGCTATTTGTGACGAATATGTCGTAAAAGATGAAAGAGTTAAGGTGATACATAGAGAAAATGCCGGAGTAAGCTCAGCCAGAAATACAGGTATAGATATTGCTTGCGGAAAATATATAATGTTTGTTGATAGCGATGATTATATTAAAAAAGACATGCTATCAGAAATGGTTGAATATATGAATAAGGGCTATGATTTAGTGTTTACTGAAATTGAAATGACGGTATCAGATGGCACACAAATTTTTGAAATGGAAGAAAAAGAATATGATGCACGCCAGTTAATAGAAGCCTTTTGTGTCCAAAGCTTTCCTAAAATTAATTTATGTGGACCATGGGCAAAGCTATATAAAAAAAATATCATAAATGAAAATAAAATCTATTTCAATACAGAATTGCATAACGGAGAAGATACATATTTTAATTTAACATATTTACAGTACTGCCAATCGATTAAAGCGTTAAATAAAGCTTTTTATATGTATATACGCGATAATAATGATTCTTTATTTTCTAAAGTAAGAAAATATACATATTCAAATACTTGTGTGGTGTTTGATTATACAAAAAAAATAGCCGAAAAATATAATTGTGAGAGTAAAGTAATAGAACAATTGTTAAAAACACATATTTTTGGAACTATTGCGTTAGTTAATAAAGCTATTATAAGCTCAGATAAAAAAACATGTATTAGTTTAATGAAAGAAATATCAGAAAACAAAGTTTTTACTGATAATATTATCAAATTAAGAAAAAAGTTGAGTTTGTACCTTATAGCATTATTGATAAGGAATAAATATTTTGATATTGCGTACTATATCTGTTTGTGTTGGAGAAAGTTAAAGAGGTGATACTGATGCCTAAAATCGGAATCATGACAATGTATTATAAAAATAGAAATTACGGAGGGTTATTGCAGGCATATGCCTTAACAAAAGCAATAGACGAATTAAATTATAGCGCAGAACAAATAAGATGGATGCATATTAACAAAACAACTACTTTAGCTTTTAAAAGAAAATTAACATTTAAAAAATTATTAAAAAAAATAATTAAGTTTCCTGAAAGACAAATAAGAAAAAGTATACAAAAAAAAATAAAAAATAATGTTATTTTAAGAAATGAAAGGTTTACTGAGTTTGAAAAGATTGTTCCTCATTCTGAAAAAAGTTATTCGCCTGATAATATACATGAATGCAACGGATTATATAATGGTTTTATTGCCGGAAGTGATCAGATTTGGAATATGTCTTGGTATAATAAAGAATATTTTTTATCGTTTGTAAATGAAGGCAAATATAAATGTTCATATGCTGCGAGCATGCCGGATGTAAATGTTACGGATGAGGATAAAAAGTTAATATGCAATTATTTAAAGTCGTTTAAAGATATTTCTACAAGAGAAAAAGAAACAGCAAAGATGTTAACTGACTTGATGGATGTGGAGGTTAAAACTGTTTTAGATCCTACATTACTTTTAACATCAGATACATGGGATGAGATTTGTGCTCAGCGGATGATAAAAAATAAATATATATTTTGCTATTTTTTGGGAGATGCAAAAAAAGATAAGAAAATTGCAAAAGCGTTTTCTAAAAAATCAGGATTACAGTTAGTAACAATACCTCATTTAAACAGAGTAAATATGAGTGATTTGAATTTTGCTGATATTGATTTGTATGATGTTGGACCAAGAGAATTTATTTCGTTAATAAAACATGCTGAATATGTTATTACTGATAGCTTTCATGCGGCTGTATTTTCGAATATATATAAGATAAAATATTTTGTTTTTCCGCGCCTTGACAGTTGTAATATGGATTCGCGAATTATTGATTTGTTGGCTTTGTTTGATGAAACAGAACGTTTTTGTGACAATGAAGACAAAAGAAATATAAACTATCTTTTAAAATTAAAGGACAACGAACCTAAAAAAGATACTGAGGATTTTTGTGAAATAAAAGAATATTCGCTTTGTTATTTACAAAGCTGTTTAAGGAAAATAGATATGGGAGAATGTAGCAATGAAAATTAATCAGTTGAAAGCGGGTGTTATAATATCATATGCAACGCAGGCGGTTCACATTTTAAGCGGACTGATATATACACCTGTGATGTTAAGGCTTTTGGGGCAAAGTGAATATGGACTTTATCAGCTTGTTTCATCTGTTGTATCTTACCTGAGCCTTTTGACCTTTGGATTTGGAGGAAGTTATGTAAGATTTTACTCTAAGTACAAAGTCAATAATGATGAAACAGGCATAGCCAAATTAAACGGTATGTTTTTTGTGATTTTTTCTGTTATAGCTTCAATTTGTCTGACTTGCGGTATTTTTTTAATGTTTAATGCCGGAAAAATTTTTGGCGGTGGCCTAACGGTGGCAGAGCTTGAAAAATCTAAAATTTTAATGGGACTAATGGTTTTTAATATGGCATTGATTTTGTTTGGAAATATTTTTACAAACATTATAACGGCACATGAAAAATTTTTCTTTCAACGTATTTTGGTTTTTCTTACCGCAGTGCTTAATCCGATTTTTACACTTCCGTTACTAGTCGCCGGCTTTGGTTCTGTGGGTATGGTATGTGTCACTAGCTTTTTGACAGTCTCTGCCTTTATTATGAATGTGACCTTTTGCATAAAAAAATTAAAAATAAAAATTTCATTTAGGGATTTGGATTTTTCGTTGTTGAAAGAAATGTTTGTTTTTACATTTTTTATATTTATAAATATGATTGTAGATCAAATAAACTGGAGTGTAGACAAGTTTTTATTGGGTAGAATGATGAGCACAATAGCAGTTGCTATATATGGAGTTGCGGGAAACTTGAATTCTATGTATATGACATTTTCAACTAATATTACAGGTGTTTTTGCTCCTAAAATAAATAAGCTGGTTGCTAAAGAAAATGATAATAACGTTCTGACAAATCTTTTTACTAAGGTTGGGCGTATTCAGTTTATTGTTATTGGTTTAATGTTGTCAGGGTATGCATTGTTTGGCCGTGAGTTTATAGGAATATGGGCAGGTGCGGGTTATGAGGATTCATATATTATAGGCTTGCTTTTGATGACACCTCTTTCTATACCGCTTATACAAAACCTTGGTATTGAGATTCAAAGAGCAAAAAATATGCACAAGGTTCGTTCGATAGTATACTTGTTTATAGCGTTAACTAATATTGCCATAAGTGTTTTGTTTATAAAGTTGTGGGGAACTATAGGAGCGGCTGCGGGCACAGCACTATCGCTTTTGTTAGGCAATGGCTTTTTTATGAACTGGTATTATCATAAGAAAATCGGTATAAATATAATATATTTCTGGAAAGAAATTTTTAAATTTATTCCGGCGCTTGGTTTTGCTGTTGTATCAGGGTTGCTTGTAAGATGGTTGTTGCCCACAGAAAAATTGTTTTTATTAATGGTAGCTATATTAATATATGCTATTATATATGCGCTTTTAATGTGGTTTATGGGAATGAATACATATGAAAAAGATTTGATAGGTAAACCATTAAAGAAAATAGGAGAAAGGCTATGCAGACGATAATTAAAAAACAAAAGTGCTCAGGCTGTCATGCCTGTTATAACATTTGTCCCGTCAACTGCATTACAATGGAACATGATGATGAAGGATTTTTGTATCCTGTTACAGATGAAGCAAAATGTGTAAACTGTGGATTGTGTCAAAAAGTGTGCCCTGCATTAAAGCAATATAAAGGAAATCCTAAAGGGCAGGCTTATGCATGTATTAACAGAGATGAAAATATTCGCTTTGACAGTTCTTCAGGTGGTATTTTCACATTGCTTGCAGAAGAAATTTTAAATTGTGGCGGAGTTGTATTTGGTGCAGCATTTGATGAAAAGCTTAATGTGTATCATACACAGATATCTGAAAAATCAGAATTATACAAGCTTCGAGGTTCAAAATATGTTCAAAGTAGCATAGGCGATACATATAATCAGGTAAAAGAACATCTTATAAACGATAAAATGGTTTTGTTCTCCGGAACACCTTGTCAAATTAGTGGATTAAAATCTTTTTTGATGAAAGAGTACGAAAACTTAATATTGACGGATGTTATTTGTCACGGTGTTCCGTCACCAAAGGTATGGAAAAAATATATAGAATATCGCGAAAAAGAAACAAATTCGCATACACATAAAACATTTTTTCGTTCTAAACAAAATGGTTGGCAAATGTCCTCTGTACGGTTTGAGTTTTCAAACGGTAGCGAGTATGAACAAATCTATCCCAAAGATTTATTTATGCAAGGTTTTCTTGCTAACCTTTATTTAAGACCGTCGTGCTATAACTGCCATTCGAAGTCGTTGGAACGTGAAAGTGATATAACGCTTGCAGATTTTTGGGGTGTCGAGAAGGTTTTGCCGGAAATGTTTGATAATAAAGGCACATCATTGGTGTTTATAAATTCTGAAAAAGGTAAAAGCTTGTTTGAAAAAATATTAGACGAGATGATTTATAAGTTATGTGATATTGATGAAGCAGTAAAATATAATCCGTCAGCGCATAAGTCGTGTGATTTGTCTCCAAAAAGGCAAAAGTTTATGAAGAAACTTGATAAGATGGATTTAAAAAAGAATATTAAAAAATATACAAGTAAAAATATTATACATCATTGCATTAATAAAATAAAAAGAATAATAAAAAAATTATTAAAAGGAGTAAATAGTTATGTTTAAAGGTAAAACTTTACTTATAACCGGTGGAACCGGCTCGTTCGGTAATGCAGTGTTAAACAGATTTTTAAAAACTGATATAGGGGAGATAAGAATTTTTTCCCGTGATGAAAAAAAGCAAGACGATATGCGTCACGAGTATCAGTTAAAATATCCCGAAGAGTCAGCTAAAATTAAATTTTACATAGGTGATGTGCGTGACTTGCAGAGTGTAAAAAACGCAATGCACGGGGTGGACTATATTTTTCATGCGGCGGCATTAAAACAGGTTCCATCTTGTGAGTTTTTTCCTGTTGAAGCGGTTAAAACCAATGTTTTGGGAACAGATAATGTGCTGACTGCTGCAATTGATGAGGGCGTTAAAAAGGTAATATGCCTTTCAACCGATAAAGCGGCATATCCGGTAAATGCAATGGGAACAAGTAAAGCTATGATGGAAAAGGTGGTTGTGGCAAAAAGCCGTACTGTATCACCTGATAAAACACTTATTTGCTGCACAAGATACGGAAATGTTATGTGTTCAAGAGGCAGTGTTATTCCGCTTTTTATTGAGCAGATAAAAGCGGGTAATCCTTTAACTGTTACTGAACCTAAAATGACAAGATTTATAATGTCATTGGAGGAAGCGGTTGAGCTTGTTTTGTTTGCTTTTGAAAATGCAGACAGCGGTGATATTATGGTGCAGAAAGCACCTGCCTGCACAATTGAAGTTCTGGCTCAGGCGGTAAAAGAGCTTTTTGATAAAGAAAATAAAAGTGAAATTAAGGTTATTGGTATTCGTCATGGTGAGAAAATGTATGAAACACTTCTTACCAACGAAGAGTGCGCAAATGCTGTTGATATGGGTGATTTTTATCGTGTACCTGCGGACAAGCGTGATCTTAATTATGACAAATATTTTAAAGATGGCGATAATAAGAGAAATCATTTGACAGAGTTTAATTCTTCAAACACGCAGCTTTTAAGCATAGAAGAGGTTAAGCAAAAGCTTTTTAGCCTTGAATACATAAGACAGGAACTGGAAAATTTAAAATAACCCTTATTAGGAGAAAAAAATGACGGCAGAAGAAAAGTATTTACTTCATCTTGTGAAATGCGTAATGTGCGGTGAAAAGCTAATAAAGCCTGAGGAAGGCACAGATATGATGAAGCTATATAAGCTTACACGCCGCCATCAGGTTACGGTTATTGCCTATGAGGCGCTTAAAGGGGCCGATTTTGAAATTGATTATGCTTTTGCAGAAAAGCTTGAAAAAGATTATAAGAGAGCTATTTTGAAAAATGTTGCTCAGGAGGCAAATTTTTCGTATGTATCTGAATTATTTGAAAAAAACAAAATTTTGTTTGTGCCTCTTAAAGGAATAGTGCTTAAAAATTTATATCCCCAGCCGCATTTCAGGCAATCGTCCGATATTGATATATATGTACCTGAAAAATATACAGATGCGGTTTATCCTATTATGAGGGAAGCAGGTTTTTTTACAGAAGAAGGCAGCATAGGTATGGGAATGCACGATAAGTACGTTTTAAATAAGCTTGTTAATATCGAAGTTCACAGGTACCTGATGGATAAAAATATGGACAAATGGTATCGGTTGAGTGAAGAAATAGCAAAAAGCATTGAGCAAAAAGATGGAATTCTTTATAACCTGACACTTGAAAATCATTATTTGTTTGTGATTTTACACGCGGTAAAGCATTTGCGATACGCGGGTATTGGCATGAAATCGATAATGGATGTATGGGTATATATAAAAGCATATAAAGAAAAGCTTAATTGGGATTATATAAACCGGATGCTTAAAGAATATGAACTTTATGAAATTGAAGGGAATTTAAGAGCATTGGCTTCATATTGGTTTGAAAGTGAAGAGGTTAAAAATCCTGTTATAAAAGAGCTTTCGGATTATGTAATCGCAAATGGTGAGTTGGTATCAAAAGAAGAAATGAATGTGTCGGTTGCAATTGAGCAACGCTCACTTAAGCATTATGCAAGAATGTTTTTTATGCCATACAATGAAATGGCTAAAAAGTATAAGATTTTAAAAAAGATGCCGTTTTTGCTTCCTGCTATGTGGGTATACAGAGCGGGGTATTCCGTTGTAAAAAAAGACACGATAAAAAACAAAATAAAAATGCAAAAAAATCTTGATAAAGACTTGGCATTAAAGTCAGAGCAGTTTAAGAAAAGGATTGGTATAAAATGAACATTTTAGTTACCGGTGCCAATGGATTTGTTGGAAAAAATCTTGTGTGGGCACTACAAAATATTGCTGACGGAAAAAGAAAATGTCGTTATTTAAGCGAGGATATTACGGTTTTTTCGTATGATATTGATACTCCGGAGGAAAAACTCTGCGAATATTGCAGTAAGTGTGATTTTGTTTATCATCTTGCAGGGGTAAACAGACCTGAAAAAGAAGAAGATTTTATGAAGGGTAATTTTGGGTTTACGTCTGTGCTTTTAGACACATTAAAAAAGCATAATAACAAAGCACCTGTAGTAATAACATCTTCAATTCAGGCAGCACTTGACAATCCTTACGGCAGAAGTAAAAAAGCTGGTGAAGATTTACTTTTTGAATATTCAAAGGAAACAGGCGCAAAGGTTATGGTTTACAGACTGCCTAATTTGTTTGGAAAATGGTGCAGACCAAATTACAATAGTGTTATTGCAACATTCTGCCATAATATTGCAAATGATTTTAAAATTACTGTAAATGACAGAAATCACGTGCTTACACTTGCTTATATAGATGATGTTATAGAAGAATTTTTAAAAGCGGCAGCGGGCAAAGAGAGTTATGACGAAAATAACAAGTTCTGTGATGTAACCGTAAAACATAAGGTTAGTCTTGGCGAAATTGCAGATCTTTTATATGAATTTAAAGAAAGCAGAAATAACCATTATATTCCCGATATGCCTGAAGGCAGCTTTGAAAAGAAGTTGTACAGTACATATTTAAGTTATTTAAAAATTGATGACTTTTTATATCCGCTAAAAATGAATTGTGATGAGCGCGGTTCATTTACAGAAATGTTTAAAAGTAAAGTTAATGGTCAGGTAAGTGTAAATGTGTCAAAGCCCGGAATAGTGAAAGGTAATCACTGGCACGATACTAAAAATGAGAAGTTTGTTGTAGTAAGCGGTAAGGGTGTTATACGATTCAGAAAAGCCGGAGAAGACGAAATTGTTGAATATTTTGTATCCGGCGACAAAATTGAAGTTGTTGATATTCCGGTGGGATATACCCATAATATTGAAAATCTCGGCGATGAAGATATGGTTACTATAATGTGGTGCAATGAATGTTTCGAACTGGATAAGCCGGATACGTATTTTCTTGAGGTGTAAGGAGGAAGGTTGATGTGAAAAAGTTAAAACTGATGACAATTATAGGAACAAGACCTGAAATAATCAGGCTTAGTGCATGCATAAAAGCTTGTGATAAATATTTTGACCAAATTCTAGTGCACACCGGACAAAATTGGGATTATACACTAAATCAAGTGTTTTTTGATGACCTTGGATTAAGAGCCCCTGATTATTACCTTGATGCTGTAGGCAGTGACCTTGGCGAGACGATGGGAAACATTATTTCAAAGTCGTACAAGCTTATGGTTGAAGAAAGACCCGATGCTGTATTTGTTTTGGGTGATACAAATTCATGTCTTTCCGTTATTGGTGCAAAAAGACTTCATATTCCCATATTTCATATGGAAGCGGGTAACCGTTGCTTTGATGAATGTCTGCCTGAAGAAACAAACAGAAGGATAGTAGATATTATTTCTGATGTTAATATGTGTTATTCTGAACATGCAAGAAGGTATTTAAACGCATCTTCTGTTGCAAAAGAAAGAACTTATGTTGTAGGCTCACCTATGGCAGAGGTGCTTACAGATAATTTAGAACAGATTAAAAAGAGTGATGTGCTTAACAGACTTGGACTTGAAAAGGGAAGGTATATTCTTTTGTCAGCCCACAGAGAAGAAAATATTGATAACGAAAAGAATTTCTTTAATCTTATGAATGCAGTAAATGCTATGGCAGAAAAATACGATATGCCTATTTTGTATTCGTGTCATCCCAGAAGTGAAAAATTTATAAAAGAACGTGACTTTGTATTTGATAAGCGCGTGATAGCACATAACCCCCTTGGATTCCATGATTATAACAATTTGCAGATGAATGCCTTTGCCGTTGTGTCAGACAGCGGAACACTTCCTGAAGAAAGCAGCTTCTTTTTATCAATCGGAAGCCCGATTCCTGCAATTTGTATTAGAACAAGCACAGAGCGTCCAGAAGCTATGGATAAGGGTAATTTTATTCTGGCGGGAATTACAACAGAACAGGTGTTGCAGGCGGTTGATGTGGCTGTTGAAATGAATAAAAACGGTGATTTGGGAACAGTTGTGACTGTTTATGAGGAAATAAATGTTTCGAGTAAGGTTGTAAAAATTATTCAAAGCTACACAGGCGTTGTTAATAAAATGGTATGGCGCAAGGATGTGTAAAAATGATAAGGCGTTGTGAAATAAAAGATATTGAAGCTGTTAAGAAGCTTTTGAGTCAGGTTTTAGATGTGCATCATAAGGGCAGAAGTGACATTTTTAAAGCAAATTGCAGAAAATACACTGACGATGAGCTAAAAAAAATTATAGACAATGATTTGACTCCTGTTTTTGTGTATGATTTTAACGGTGAAGTTTTGGGTTATTGCTTTTGCATTATAAAACAAATTGAAGGAGATAATATTTTTCAAGATATGAAAAGTCTTTATGTTGACGATTTGTGCGTTGATGAAAACGCAAGAGGTAAAAAGATTGGAAACAGACTTTATGAATATGTAAAGGCTTATGCAAAAGAAATCGGATGCTACAACATCACACTTAATGTGTGGGAATGTAACAGCGAGGCTAAAAATTTTTATGAAAAGCTGGGATTTAAGCCTCAGAAAACAGTTATGGAAGAAATACTTTAATAAAAAAACAAGGCTGTGTTTTTCTTTATAAAAGGAAGACAGCCTTGTTTTTTGCGTTAAGGTAAAATAGTGTGAAAAAATATTAAAAAAATGTCTAAAACTATTGAATTTTATTTGCGTGTTTGGTATAATAAAATGAACGATTTATTAAATAGTTAATAAATTAACATAAATTCATATATGGGAGGTTTTTGTTGATGGAAAAGAAGGCTATACCCTTTAACGGAACACAGGAACAGGCGGAAAAGCTTAAGAAAATAATTGAAGAACACAAAGATGTCCGCGGTGCAGTTATTCCTGTTCTTCACAAGGCTCAGGAAGTATATGGTTATCTTCCGATTGAGGTTCAAACTATGATTGCAGAAGGCTTGGGAGTTCCACTTGCGGAGGTTTACGGAATTGTTACTTTCTACACTCAGTTCTCACTTAATCCCAAAGGTCAGTATGAAATTGGTATTTGTTTGGGCACTGCTTGTTATGTAAAAGGCAGTGACAAGATTTTGGAAAAGGTGAAAGAGATTTTGGGTATTGAGGTTGGCGAATGTACACCTGATGGTAAATTCTCTTTGGTTGCTACACGTTGTATAGGAGCTTGCGGTCTTGCTCCGGTTATGACAATTAATGACGAAGTTTACGGCAAGCTTTTGCCGGACGATGTTGCAGATATTTTAGCAAAATACATGGACTGATAATTACATTGGATAAAACAAAATTTTTATTTTGATATTATCAGATATTTATTAACTATTATCTTGAATACAGGGAGGACGGTTATGAAGAGTATAACAGAATTGGATCAGATCCGCCAGAAGGCTTTGGCTGAGGTTGTAATCAGAAAAGGTCTTAAGGATTGTCCGAGAGATGAATATAGGGCACATGTAATGGTTTGCGGTGGTACAGGATGTACTTCCTCAGGCTCTGTAAAATTACAGGACGAGTTTAATAAACAGATTAAGGCAAAGGGTCTTGAAAACGAAGTGAAAGTTGTACAGACAGGTTGTTTCGGCCTCTGTGCATTAGGTCCTATTGTTATTATTTATCCTGAAGGTGCTTTTTACAGTATGGTAAAACTTGAGGATATTGAAAAAATTGTAGAGGAGCATTTAGTAAAAGGTAATGTTGTTAAAGAGCTTCTTTATGAAGAAAGCGTCCATGGTGATGACGAAATCAAGCCTTTGAATGAAATTGATTTTTATAAAAAGCAGCAGCGTATCGCACTTCGTAACTGTGGTGTTATCAATCCGGAAGACATCAATGAATACATTGCAATGGATGGATACATGGCGCTTGCAAAAGTCGTTAAGGAAATGACACCTGAAGAAGTTATTGACACAATGAAAAAGTCAAATCTTCGCGGTCGTGGCGGTGCAGGGTTCCCCACAGGCATGAAATGGGATTTTGCTGCAAAACAGCCCAAGGGTCAGAAATATGTTGGATGTAATGCTGACGAAGGTGATCCGGGTGCATTTATGGACAGAAGTGTGCTCGAAGGTGACCCTCACGTTGTTTTGGAAGCTATGGCTATTGCGGGTTATGCAATCGGTTCAGACCAGGGTTATGTTTATATAAGAGCAGAGTATCCAATCGCTGTTCAGCGTTTGCAGAAAGCTATTGACCAGGCAAGAGAGCTTGGAGTTTTAGGCAAAAACATTTTCGGGTCAGACTTTAGCTTTGACGTTGAAATACGTCTTGGCGCGGGTGCGTTTGTTTGTGGTGAGGAAACAGCACTTATGACTTCTATTGAAGGTCACAGAGGTGAGCCTAAGAGCCGTCCTCCGTTCCCAGCTGTAAAAGGTCTTTGGGAAAAACCCACCATCTTAAATAATGTTGAAACATATGCAAACATTCCTCACATTATTTTAAGAGGTGTTGACTGGTTTAATTCAATCGGTACTGAAAAGAGTAAGGGTACAAAAGTATTCGCTCTTGGCGGTAAGATTAAAAATACAGGTTTGGTGGAAGTGCCTATGGGTACAACACTTCGCGAAATCATTGAAGAAATCGGCGGCGGTATTCCTAACGGCAAGAAGTTTAAAGCCGCTCAGACAGGTGGTCCTTCAGGCGGATGTATTCCCTCTACACATCTTGACACTCCCATTGACTATGATTCACTTATGGCTATCGGTTCAATGATGGGTTCAGGCGGACTTATTGTTATGGATGAAGACAACTGTATGGTTGATATTGCAAAATTCTTTTTAGAGTTTACTGTTGATGAATCATGCGGTAAGTGTTCACCTTGCCGTATAGGTACAAAGCGTCTGTACGAAATTTTAGAAAAGATTACTGACGGCAGGGGTGAAATGGAAGACCTTGACAAGCTTGAAGAATTGTGTAATGCAATTAAGGCATCTTCTTTCTGTGGTCTTGGTCAGACAGCCCCAAATCCTGTATTAAGCACATTAAAATACTTTAAGGACGAATATATTGCTCACGTTCGTGACAAGAGATGTCCTGCCGGTGTTTGTAAGAAGCTTATGAGTTATACTATTGAAGAAGATAAGTGTAAAGGTTGTACAGCTTGTGCAAGAAAGTGTCCTGTTGGAGCTATTGAAGGTGCAGTTAAAACAGCTCATACAATTGATCAGTCTAAGTGTATTAAGTGTGGAGTATGTATGTCTACATGTAAGTTTAACGCTATTGTTAAGAAATAAGAGGGGAGTGATAGTATAATGGAAAACGTAAATATTAAAATTAACGGTATAGAAATCAGTGTTCCTGCAGGTATTACTGTTTTGGAAGCTGCTCGTATGGCTAATATAGATATTCCCACCCTTTGTTATATGAAAAACGTGAGTCAGACAGGTTCCTGTCGTATGTGTGTGGTTGAAGTTTCAACTGCAAGAGCACTTCAGGCAGCTTGTGTGTATCCGGTATCTGAGGGGCTGGAAGTTAAAACAAATACTCAGAAGGTAAGAGATGCAAGAAAGGTTACACTTGAGCTTCTTTTATCAAATCATGACCGCAAGTGTCTTACATGTATAAGAAATCAGAACTGTGAATTGCAGAAGCTTTCTGATGATTTAGGTGTTACAGGTATCGCTTTTGAAGGCGAAAGAAAAGAATATGCTATAGATGCCCTTTCGCCCTCAATTGTTCGTGATAATAACAAGTGTGTTCTTTGCAGACGTTGTGTAAGTGTATGTAAAAATATTCAGACCGTTGGCGCAATTGACGCTACAGAAAGAGGATTTAATACAAAGATTGCATGTGCATTTGATAAGTCATTAAAAGAAGTTTCATGTGTAAACTGCGGTCAGTGTATTGCGGCATGTCCCGTTGGTGCTCTTCGTGAAAAGGATAACACAGATGATGTATGGGCGGCACTTAATAATCCTGACATGCATGTTATCGTTCAGACAGCTCCTGCTGTTCGTGCTGCTTTAGGTGAAGAATTCGGTTATCCGATTGGTACACCTGTTACAGGCAAAATGGCAGCAGCACTAAGAAGAATGGGATTTGATAAAGTGTTTGACACAAATACTGCAGCTGACCTTACAATTATGGAAGAAGGAACAGAGTTACTTGGCAGAATTAAAAACGGTGGCACACTTCCTATGATTACATCATGCAGTCCCGGTTGGATTAAGTTCTGTGAACACAATTACCCCGAATTTATACCGAATCTTTCGAGCTGCAAGTCACCACACGAAATGTTTGGTGCAGTTTTGAAATCTTACTATGCAGAGAAAAATAACATTGACCCTAAAAAGATTTATGTTGTGTCTGTAATGCCTTGTGTAGCTAAGAAATTTGAAGCACAGCGTGAAGAAATGGCGAATGATGTTGATGTTGTTATTACAACACGTGAGCTTGCAAGAATGATAAAACAGTCAGGTCTAATTTTTGATAAGCTTCCTGATGAAACTTTTGATTCGCCCTTTGGCACAGATACAGGCGCAGGTGTTATTTTTGGTGCAACCGGTGGTGTTATGGAAGCAGCACTTCGTACAGTTGCTGAAATATTAAACGGCAAGTCTTTAGAAAAGCTTGAGTTTGAAGCAGTAAGAGGTGTTGAAGGAATTAAAGAAGCATCTCTTGAGCTTGGCGGTCAGATGGTAAATGTTGCTATAGTACACGGCCTTGGTAATGCAAGAAAGCTTATGGATTCTATTAAAGCAGGAGAAAAGACATATCACTTTATCGAAGTTATGGCTTGCCCCGGCGGATGTGTAACAGGTGGTGGTCAGCCTATCGTTTCTGCTAAATGTCAAATGGATATCGACCTTAAGGCAGAGCGTGCAAAGGCGCTTTATGAAGAAGATGCAAAAGCACCTGTTCGTCAGAGTCATAAGAATCCTGATGTTGAATTAATGTACAAAGAGTACTTTGGTGAGCCTAACTCTCATAAGGCGCATGAATTACTTCACACACATTATGTAGCAAGAGAAAAATTTTAATATAAATACTTTATAAAAAACAGCGAAGTATAGTTTTAAACTTTACTTCGCTGTTTTTTGTGTTATCGCCTGTTGTATAAATTTTGCAGAAAGGGCAAAAATAAGGCTAAAAGGAGGGCAAAAATGAAAAAAATCAATATTTCACATATAATTTATTTTACCACTGTAAGTATTGGTGCGGGAAGCTTTTTTATTGCAAACACAGTTGTTAAAGGTGCGTCAACATCGGCATGGATTCCGGTGGTGTTGGGGAGTGTTTTTGCTGCTTTGCCAGTGTTTACGATATGTGCTACTCGAGGACAATTTAATGAGGAGATAAACATAACAAAAAATAGAGCATCAAAAAAAGTTTTCAAATTTATATATTCTGCTATTTTATTTTTAGCCTGTTCCTTTTTGTGTGCACATTTTACATCTGTAATAAATATGTGGATTTTGCCCGATACAAGTGAAATTTTTATTACCGCGGGATTATGTATTATTTTGCTTATAACACTGTTTAAGCAGAAACGGGCAATTTTTTATGCAGTAACAGTTTCAGGACTGTTTTTTGTTACGGGAATTGTTTTAATAAGAAGTCTGATTGTTTTTGGAGGGGAAACAGTAAAAATTTTTCCGTTGTTTGAAATAGAACGACTTAATGGAAATATTATTTATCCCGCTCTTGCAATTTTTGGGATACTGTCTGTTTCAAGCCTGTGTACGCTCATTTTTTCCCAAAAGGGCAATACCGTCTCATGGCTGGCAGGGTTTTTGTTGAGCGGATGTGCATATTTTCTTATAATTTATTCGTGCATAGTTTTGCTGGGAGCAGAACAGACTGCTATGTGTTTTGACGCTGCAGTGCTTGCTATGCGAAAAAGTGATTTGCTTGGAAGAGGAGATATTTTATATTTTATTGCGTGGGTTGCATTTATGATTTCGGCCTTTATATCTGCCGGATGCGGAATAAAAGCTGTTTTAAGTAAAAATGACTCAGACAGATCGTGGTTGTATTTTATTTGCAGCGCGGGTGTGTTTTTTATTTCAAGAGTTTTATCAAACATAAAAAATTTAACCGATACAATTATATGGTTTTTAAGCATTGGCGCAGGAGGGCTGCTTTATTTTCTTGCGGGAAGTTATCTTTTAAGATATTTAAAAGAAAAAAATAAAAGCGCTTAAAAGGAGGTATATAATGAAAGTAAAATCAGCGGTGTGTCTGTTTGTAGTTTTGTGTGTGTTATTGCTTAGTGGCTGCAGTGATTATCAGATAGAAAATATGGATATTCTTACAACCTATTTTGCCGATGAAAAGGATGGTAAAATAATACTGGGCGGCGGGGTAGCTAATGTAAGAACTCTTTCGGATTCTATGGCAGATAAGCCAGTGAGTTTGATTTTTGCTGAAGGTAAAAGTCTGGCCGAAGCAGAAGATAATCTTAAAAAAAGTGCAGACCATCCGCTGTTTTATGGCGGAATAAGAGCAGTTGTTGTGTCGGACAAATTTGCTGAAAACGGAATTTATAAGCTTGCACAAAGTTTAAAATCAGACTACAAATTAAGAAGCGAAAGCATGTTCTTTATAACCAAAAAAGAGCCGAAAAAAGTTATAACACACAATGCAATAAATGATTTTACAGGAGGATTTGCTGCTGAAAGCCTTCTAAAGGCATTAGGAGAAGAAGGCAGAATAACATATTGTGAATTTTCGGATGTTTTTGAAATGCAGGCTGTTGGCAAAACAGGTCTTGCAGTTGCCACGGTTGATATTTCTGATGATATTATGCGTTTTGATGGATATGGTATTTTTAACGGTGAGAAACTTGTTGGATTTACAAAGAATGAGCAAACAGAAGGGGTTAATATTTTTCTTAATGAAAAGGCATCACTTGATTTTTATTTTAATTCTGACAAATACAGTATATATAAAACTGCTGAACGAAAAGAAGCTTATTTTGACGGAGAAAATTTAAGTTTTGATGTTACCTTTGATTTTGTCTGTAGTGCGGATATGACAGAGGATATAAAACAAAAGGCAGAAAAAAATATAAGACAAAGTGCAGAAGCGGCATTCAAGTATTGCAAAGATGAGGGATGTGATTTTTTAAAGTTGTATCGAATATTTCAAAAGGACTACAGATTTGAATTTGAAAATCAAAACTATTCTGAACTTATAAAAAATGCAAAGCTTAATCTTTGGGTGGATATAAAGCAAAAATAAGCTGAAAGGAAGAATTAAAAATGTATAATGTAGAAGAAAAGGTCACCAAATGGTCAAAAAACCATAATCTTATTTTAAGAAAAATTGAAGGAAAAAAAGGCGAGGTATATATTTTATATGTAAAACAGCTCACAAATACGGATATGCTTGCAAGAACTGTAATAAAGCCAATGTTAAAATTTTTGAACGGAGAAGAAAAAATCAAAAGCTCACAGCATATTGCATATGGTATTCTTACTTGTGAAGACCTTAGAATATCGGAAAATGAAGACAAAATAGTAAATGAAGTTTTAAACGGGATGTGCGCTTTGTTGGCAGAGGGCATTGCACCGATTATAATCAATCTTAAAGCTGTTATACGAACATCTCCTTCGGAAGCGGATATAAATTACTCAATTCTTGGAGCAAAGGATTCCTTTACTGAAAATATAGATTCTAACCTTTCTTTAATAAGATACCGTGTAAAGGATAAGAATTTAAAGCTTGACACGATGCAGATTGGCAGAAGAACAAAAACCGGTGTGCTTATAGGATATATAAAAGATATTGCAGACGACAAATATGTCAGGCTTATAAAGGAAAGGCTTTCAAAAATAGATATAGACGGAATAAATGAAGCAGGAAAGCTGTTATGGTTTTTAAATGATAAACCGTATTCGGTGTTTCCACAGGCGGGAATGGAGCAACGCTCCGATGTTGCCTGCAGTGCAATGCTTGACGGAAAAATAATAGTGCTTTGCGAAGGCAGCGGTATAGCTCTTGTATTACCTAAAGTGTTTTCTGAATTTATTTTCTCAGGCGAAGAAGAATATGAAAATATATATTTTACTTTGTTTTCACGACTTATAAGAATAAGTGCAATAATCATATCGCTATTTATAACTCCTTTTTATATTGCAACTATGCTGCATCATGGTGAAGCAATTAAAACCTCGTATGCAATAGTGCTTGCATCGGGTAGGGCGGGAGTTGTGTTTAATGTGGTTGCAGAAGCATTTATTATGGAAGCGTTTGTTGAAATTCTGCGAGAAGCACTTATGCGTGCTCCAAAAAGCATAGGCTCATCTATCGGTATCGTGGGAGGTATTGTGGTTGGCTCTGCAATTGTGGAGGCAAAAATATTTTCGCCGGTAATTTTAATTATAGTTTCGCTTTCTCTTTTAAGCTCATTTGTTATGGCAGATGTGTCGATGGCTAATTCTTTCAGAATAATAAAGATTCTCTTTATGCTTACATCTTGGATATTCGGCATTCCGGGTCTTGTGTGTGCAGGATTTTTAATGCTTATTTCAATAATAGATGATACAAGCCTTAAAACACCATATATGGCACCTTTTGCACCTTTTAATTTTTATGACAGTATTCAAAAACTCTACACAAATAAAAGACTTTCGTTTTTCAGGATGTCCTATTTAAATACTAAAGCGAAAATAAAAAGAAAAATATAATATAAACATTTAGAGCTATAATAAGCAGATGATATAATTTATTTGAGGTAAGAGATATGATTAAACAACAGTTTCGTCAGCAGATGTGACTTGCTGTGGTAAAAGAGTTATGATGCTTTATCATCTGTGGACATATAATACTTTATGAAGATTTAAACATTAAATTCGTAATTAGAACAGTCGAAAATAACTGTAAAAAAGGCAGTCAGCTTCAAAAAACTGATTGCCTTTTTTACAGTTTATTTTATTATCTGTTTAAGATAAGCTTTGTAAGTTCAACAGGGTCAACAATCTTACCATCTTTATAAACTCTCATATTACCTGAAGCGATTTCGTCAATAAGAATAACTTCGTCATTGTTATAACCAAACTCAAACTTAATATCCCACAAATCAAGACCTATTGATTTTAAATCATCAGCAACGATTTTTGTGATTTTTAGAGTCTGCTCTTTCATGCTTTCAAACATAGCAGGTGTCATAACGCCCAAAGCGGCAAGACCTTCACCTGTTACAAGAGGATCGCCCTTTTCGTCATTTTTAAATGTGCATTCGACATATCCGCCTTCGAGCACTGTGCCATCTTCGATGTACTCACCGTATCTGCGGATAAAGCTTCCTGTTGCAACTAAACGGCAGATAACTTCAAGACCATGACCGAATACCTTACCGGGTAGAACTTCCATAGTTGCATCCTCAACATTAGCACCTACATAATGAGTTTTAATTCCGGCTTTCTTTAAAAGCTCGAAATAATGAATTGAAGTTTCAAGGTTAGCTCTGCCAATACCTTCTATTGTAAGACCTACACTGTTTTCGCCGGGATCAAATATACCATCTTTACCTGTGCAGTCGTCTTTGAACTTAAGCATTACATTTCCGTTGTCAAGAGAATAAACGTCTTTTGTTTTACCTTCATAAATCTTTTTCATTTACACTTGCTCCTTTGTTTTTTATAATTCTTAAAAATTACATCACAATAATTTTAACACAGATTTTTTTATTTGTATAGTTTTTTTTGAAAAAAATTTTTTGTGTCAAATAAAAAAACAAATTGCATGTGATATTTTATACAAAAAATATGTCTTTAAAAAGCAAAAAAATATTAAACTAAGAAAAAACGAACTTGTGCATGTCACATCCCATTTGCTCTGTAATAAAAAACTGGGGACAAAAAATACATCCGCAGTTTGACTTTTTATTCTTAACTCAGTTTCCTTCGTCTAAAGTAATAACCGGACCTGCATCAACGGAAGCAAAGGCTGCTTTCATTGTTTTAAGCACACGAAACGATTCGCGAGGCTTGATAAGTTGCTCTTTTTCTCCGTCTATTGCTGCACAAATATTTCTGTAAAAATCGTGTACGTCAGATTTGGGAATGCCAAGCTTATATGTGTCGCTTGTGATTTCATCTCTTGGTGTTATTGTTTTTTTGATTGTTTCTCTTGATTGTGTATGTATAAATATGATATTATTAGATAAGTAAAATTCTTGTTTTAAAGAAGGGATAATTATGAGGATTGATAAATTTTTATGCAATATGGGATTAGGGAGCAGAAAGGATGTAAAACGGCTTTTAAAAGACGGTAAGGTTTCAGTTAATGGCGAAACCGTAAGAAAGGCGGAAATGCATATAAACGAAAATGAAGATAAAATTGTTTGTGAACAAAAAGAAATTTTTTATAAGAAACATATTTATCTTATGCTTAATAAGCCGGAAGGATATATTAGTGCAAATGAAGATAAAAGATACAGGGTTGTTACGGAATTGGTAGAAGATAAATATAAAATGCATGATGTGTTTTGTGTGGGAAGACTCGATATAGATACAACAGGGCTTCTGCTTCTTACGAATGATGGAGACTTTTCACATCATCTTACATCACCAAGGCATTATATCCAAAAAAAATATTATGCAAAAATTCAAGGTGAGATTAATATTTCGGATGTAGATAAAATGAAACAAGGAATAGAGATTGACGGCGGATATAAATGCCTGCCGGCTGAGCTTGAAATTATAAACGTAAATGACGGTGAAAGTTTTATTTACCTTACGATATATGAAGGAAAATTCCATCAGGTAAAGAGAATGTTTGAAGCTGTTGGAAAAAAAGTTTTAAGCTTAGAGAGGATTCAGATTGGAAATTTAAAACTTGATAAGTCGCTTGAACGCGGTAAGATGCGAGAGCTTACACAAGATGAAATTAACGACCTTATGATAAGTTAAAAATCTTTATTTTAAACAAAAAATGTTTGTTTTGAAATTGAAAGAAAATTTATGCGCGTCGACATTGAGTTTAATAATTAAGTGTTTTTAATATCTCATTGTAATCAAGTATAGTGTCACAAGCCTGTATGTTCGTTAAAACCCGCTCTGCTGTTGCAACTGTATTGAAATCAGTGTTTGATGTAAGGCAGGAAAGCATTGCTGCGGTAAGAGAAATATTCTCTTTTTCGCAGAGTTCTTTAAGCTTATGATAAATTTCTATATTTCTTTGTAATAGTATCTTTTCATTGCTTTTGGTGAAAGTGCATCTATACCGCCTTTATCGTATTTATAAAAGAAACCTTTTGCCTGAAAAACAAATACAAAAGCTCCAATCTTGCTTTGTTTATAAAATTCGTATTCATTTTTATTAATTTTCATAAGGGAGGGTCGCCTTTAAAATCTGGAGCGGAGTGTTTATCACCAAATGCTTTTTTATCATAAAATCAAATCTCCTTAAAAATAAATATAATATATGTCTTGATTTTGCAAGTCTGTTTGTGGTAGAATATATGGTATATAAGTTTAGCACAGATTGATATTTTAGTCAAGAGATTATCTTGCCGGAGGTTAGATATGAAAAAATACAAAAGACGCTGGATTGTTATAGGACTGATTGTTTTGGTTTTATTTATCTGGCTTTTTAGATATTTTAATAATGATGAGGTTTCAACGCATGTTGCACGCCTTATGGAATATGAGGATAAAATAAAGGTTTCTGCTGTGTATGTAAGAGATGAAGATGTTTATTCTACCCGACACGGCGGTATACTTATAGGCAGGGTTAAAAGCGGTACAAAGGTTTCTGCCGGGTCGTATATTGCAACTGTTTATCAGGGAACTCTTAAAGACAGCGAAAAACAGGAAATAGAAGAGATAAATTCAAGAATTGAGATGCTTGATGAATTAAGCAGCGGCAATGCGAATTTTACATCAGACATAAATTCTGTGGAAAATGATATAAGAAGAGGAGTAGGGCAGATTATAGACCTTACTTTGAAATATGATTTATCATCTTTAGATGTTGCTGCAATTAATTTAGAGGAAGTTATGAACGTTGGCAGTGGCGGTGTTATAAATGATACTGTTGCAAGCCTTGAAGAAAGAAGAAATGAAATTGAGAGCACAATAACTGCTTCAAATGAAAAGATATATGCAAAAAATTCGGGAATATTCTTCCCATTTACGGATGGATATGAAGAAACCTTTAAGGCGAAGGAATATGACCTTATAACTTTAGATATGATAAATGACTGTGTAAGGAATGCAAAAAACGTAAAGAGCAACGAGGTTTTGCAATACAATGCATCTAATAAGGTATGTAAAACAGTTAATAACACAAAATGGCTTCTTGTTTGCCAAATAAATAAAGCTGATGTTTACGGACTCAGTAAAGGGAGTAATGTAAAAATAAGAATTGCAGACGGCTCTGATTCGGAAGCAGAGGCAAAGATAATAAAGCTCTACAGTGAAGATGATGAAAGATTTTTGTGTGTATTGGAAATCGGTGATGCAATTAAAAATGCGTATTGTAATAGAGTAAGTGAAGTGGAAATTATAAAAGAGGAACATTTAGGGCTACAGATACCGGCAACTGCGCTCAGGTTTTCAGCTGAAAACGATCCGGGTGTTTATGTTAATTCAAATGGTACGGTGAGATTTCGAAAAGTAAATGTACTCTACAGTAACGATGAGGTTGCAATTGTAGAAAACTCGGCTGCTTCAGGAATGATACGTATGTATGACAGCGTTATTCTTGACAGGGACGGAATTTTTGAAGGAAAACTTGTGAAATAACGGAGAAGAAGATTGATATGAACAGTCGGGAATTTGAGATAAGCGAAAATATAAAAAAGGTTAAAGAAAGAATAAATATCGCCTGTAAAAAAGCCGGCAGGAAAAGCGAGGAAATTTCTCTTGTTTGCGTAACAAAAAAATTTCCTGCAAGCGATATAGAATATGCAATTAATTGCGGGGTAGACATAGCAGGTGAAAACCGAGTTCAGGAGCTTATGGAAAAGTATACTGAAGTTTTCCCGAAAGAGTGGCACATTATAGGTCATCTGCAAAAAAATAAGGTGAAATATATTGCTGGCAAAGTAGAGCTTATCCATTCGGTTGATTCTGCAGAATTGTTAGATGAAATTCAAAAACAGGCAAAAAAAGCGGATGCAGTGCAAAAAATTTTGCTTCAAGTGAACACATCAGGGGAAGAAAGTAAATTCGGGTGTGCCCCTGAAGAATTAGACTCATTGCTTAAGCATGCATCAGCGCTTGAAAATGTAAAAGTCAAAGGAATTATGACGATTGCTCCGATATATGTCAACAATGTAACACCAAGATTACATTTTGATAACACCCGTAAACTGTATATTGACATTAAAGCAAATAAATATGATAATATAGATATGGAGATTTTGTCTATGGGTATGAGCTCTGATTTTGAAGATGCAGTTTTAGCCGGTGCGAATATGATAAGGGTGGGAAGTGCAATCTTCGGAAAGAGGAATTATCAATAGAAAAAGAGAAAATATCAATAGAAAATTTATAATTAAAGCAATTATAAGGAGGAACGTATAATGGGATTTATTGACGCTATAAAAGATATGGTAGGTTTGGGCACTGAAGGTACAGATGCAGATATTGATGTATGGGATGATGTAAACCGCCAAGAAGATGACGAACCCGAATTAAAGAGCAGCTTCGGAAGAAAGAATAAGGTTGTTAACATTCATGCAACAACACAGCTTAAGGTTGTTGTTATGCAGCCTGAAAATTTTGATGATGCAAAAGGTATTGCAGACCACCTGAAAACAAAGAAACCTGTTATAATTAATCTTGAAGACCTTGACACAGATGTTGCACGCCGTGTGGTAGATTTCCTAAGCGGTGCGGTTTATGGTCTTGATGGTAATATTCAGAAGGTTTCTGCAGGTATATTCCTTATTGCACCTTATAATGTAAGCATTATGGGTGATTTTAAGGACGAGCTTAAAAATAAAGGACTTTTCAGCAGTTGGAATTCCTGATATTGAGAGGTAGAAAATGGCAGCTGTTTGGTTGGAAATCGGTTTATGGGTTTGCAGAATTTTAAGAATTTTGCTTATCCTGCGTTGCCTTATTTCATGTTTTACTACTGATGAGAATAAAGCATACAGGGCATTTTATACGGTAACAATGCCCTTTACTTTTATTATAGGTTACCCCATAAAAAAACTGACGGGGAAGAAAAAGCTGTTTTTTGATATAGATGCATTTTTGATATATGTCCTGATATGGTATATTAATCAGCGTCTTATGGAAACAAAAGTAGGCATGGGATTGATGTAAAAGGCGGATAGTGCTTAATGATGGATAAAACAAAAGAAGAAAGAAAACTTTTACTTTCGAAAATTGAAGATGCGTGCAAAATTTGTCAAAAGCGCGGCTCGGTGTGCCAGAGTAATTTTACAGACCCTGCTTCGGCAATATTTATTAAGAGAAATCTTAAATTGCCATATGGGGTAAAAGTTGACTTTTTTGGTGGATACGAGGATGCTGAAAGAGTGATGTTTTTTGCATATCCTGACTGGATGGATGAGCATGAAACTGAAATAGATAAGATTTTGATAAGCCAAAAGGGAAAATTTGGCGCAAATCTTAGTCATAGAGACTATCTTGGGGCAATTCTTGGAATGGGAATTACACGTGATGTAATAGGCGATATATTAATTAAAGATGGTCAGGCGCTTGTGTTTTGCAAAAACGATATAAGTGATTATATTATTTACAATCTTTCAAGTGTGGGAAGAAACAGTGTAGATTGTAAACACTTTGAAGGAAACGCAGAAGATTTTACTGAGAAAAAGGTTTTGAAAGAAAGTGTGAATGTGGCATCAGTGAGGCTTGACGGCATTATAAGCGCCATATACAGATTGTCAAGGGGAAGTTCTGTTGAGCTTATTGAGTCAGGCTGTGTAAAGGTTAATTACGAGGAATGTTTAAAAACTGATGTAAAATTAAATTCAGATGATATAATATCTGTCAGGGGATATGGAAAAGTAAAATTTTTAGATGTCAGCGGCACATCTAAAAAAGGCAGATTATTTATTGATATTGAAAAATATGTATGAGTAAGGTTTTGTGCTCAGTAAGGGAAGGGGGTATATATAATATGTTGACACCTTTGGATATTGAAAACAGAGAATTTAAAAGAACTATGAGCGGATACAACCGTGACGATGTTGAAGATTTTATGGGTATTCTTTTAAATGATTATGAAAATTTATATAAAAGTTATTTTTATATGCGTGAGAAAATTGCAGGTCTTGAAAGTGAAATTGCAAGGCTTCAAAGCGAACCTGCGATTGCGTGTGTTCCTGAAAGCGATGAAGTTTCCGGGACTTCAGGTGACGGTGAAGCTATCGTTTGCGAAGCACAGCTTAAAGCAGAAAAGCTTGTTGAAGATGCGCGCACAAGAGCTAATGCAATTATAAAAGAAGCTAACGAAGAAATTGATAAATTAAATAAATGCTATGCTGAATCAAGGCAGAAAATGCTTGATTACAGAGAGTATATGAAAACTTTCCTTGAAGCACAGCTTAAGGTTGTTGAGGGAATTGTTGAGCCGGGTAATGAATAAGGCTTGAATATAAGATGAAAATATTTAGCTCCATCGGCACAAAGATGCCTTTGGAGCTGCTTTTAATTAAATGAAAATCGGCAAATGGAGCGAGAAATATGCAAAAGCTGAATGTAGACTTAAATAGCAGAAGTTATAATATATGTATTGAAGATGGATTTACCGGCCTAAAAAAATGTATAGAAAAGAATTTTACAAAAGCGGTTATTGTAACTGATTCAAATGTTGAAAAACTGTTTTTAAAAGAAGTTAAAGAAATTGTTGAAAGTAAAATTTCTAATGTAGGAGTATGCGTGTTTGAAGCAGGCGAAAAAAGCAAAAATATCTCTACCATACAGAAGATATATGACTGCTGTCTTGAAAACGGACTTGACAGAAAAAGCTGTATAATTGCCCTTGGCGGGGGTGTGTGCGGCGATATGGCGGGCTTTGCGGCGGCTACTTTTATGCGCGGAATATCTTTTATACAAATGCCTACAACACTTCTTGCGCAAGTCGACAGCAGTGTTGGAGGCAAGGTTGGAATTGACTATTGTGGCGCTAAAAACATAATCGGTGCATTTAAACAGCCTGAATTGGTTTATATTTCGACCTCTACTCTTAAAACTTTGCCTGAGAGAGAATTTAAAGCGGGAATGGGTGAGGTTATAAAATATTGTGCCATTTATGATATTAATTTTTTAAGTTTTCTTGAAAAAAATCATGAGGATATAAAAAAGCTTTCGCACAAATATATCTCAGAAATGATTTATACGTGCTGCAGAATAAAAGCTGATGTTGTTTCAAAAGACGAAACGGAGCAGGGGCTTCGTATGATTTTAAATTTCGGGCATACAATAGGTCATGGAATAGAAAGTGCCAAAAATTTTGAGCTTTTGCACGGCGAATGTGTGGCGCTTGGAATGATTGGAATATTTGAAATTGCGAAAATGAGAAACTGTATTTCAGATTCTTATGCAGACAGAATGTTAAACGCAATAAAGCTTTACGGGCTTTGTTTATCTGTTGACGGAATAACGGAGGAAGAAGTTATTTCTTATATGAAAAAGGATAAGAAAAAGGTGGGAGATAAAATAAAATTTGTTTTACCCATTGGTGAAGGCTCAGTTAAAATTACAAACGATATTACAGAAGAAGAAATTAAAGCAGGAATAAGAAAAATTATGAAATAAATTCGGAGAGAAATAGATATGGTATCGGTTTTTTATTGGATTATAGCAGGAGTGCTTTTAGTGAGCGCAGACCAGATAGCAAAATATTTTGCTACGATAAAGCTTTTAGGGCGCGGCACTGTTGAAGTTATTCCGGGAATAATAGATTTTTATTATACAACAAATACGGGAGCGGCATTCAGTTCGTTCTCAGGGCAGAGACTTTTTTTGATTATAGCACCTATTTTAATGATAGGGGTTTTACTTTTCTTTTTTGCAAGAACAAAGAAAAAAGGCTTTATGCTTAATTTGTCGGTGCTTTTGATTGTGTCAGGCGGAATAGGAAATTTGATTGACAGAATTTTTCTAGGATATGTTATAGACTTTATAAACTTTGCTTTTATTACTTTTCCGGTTTTTAATTTAGCGGATATTTTTGTTACGTGCGGCGGCGCTCTTATAATAATTTATATGATATTTTTTGCCGACAAAGAAAAAAAGGATGAAGACAATGAATGAAGAAATACTGGAATTTACAGTAGAAGAAGAGCATACGGGAAAAAGACTTGACAGCTATCTTGCAGATGTATGTGACAGAGTATCCCGTTCAAGGGTGGCAAAGCTTATTGAAGACGGGTGCGTAAAGGTATCGGGCAAGGCAGATAAAAAGTATAAGGTATCTGTGGGTGAAAAAATTATTCTTACAATTCCCGCACCTGAAATGCTTAACATAGAAAGTGAAGATATTAAGCTTGATATCGTTTATGAAGATAAAAGCCTTCTTGTTATAAATAAAAAGCAGGGGATGGTGGTGCATCCTGCGGCAGGCAATTATACGGGGACTCTTGTTAATGCACTTATGCATCACTGCGGTGATGAGCTGTCAGGCATTAACGGTGTTATGCGCCCGGGTATTGTGCACCGTATTGATAAGGATACATCAGGGCTTATAATTGTTGCAAAGGATGACGATGCCCACAGATTTTTGTCAGACCAGTTAAAAGACAGAAGTCTTTCAAGAATATATTACGCATTGGTAAACGGTAATGTAAAGCTTGATGAGGGCGATATTAATCAGCCTATCGGCAGAAGCGATAAAGACAGAAAAAAGATGTGTGTTACCCAAAAAAATTCAAGGGATGCTCTTACTCATTTTAAAGTTATTGAAAGGCTTGGGAAATATACTTTGGTTGAATGTAAGCTTTCAACGGGCAGAACCCATCAGATAAGAGTGCATATGGCATATATAGGTCACAGTGTTGTGGGCGATAAAACATATGGCATCAAAAAAGAAAGCTTTAAGCTGGAAGGTCAGCTTTTGCACGCAAAAAAGATAAAGTTTATTCATCCTCAGACTAAAGAGGAAATGGCATTTGAAGTTGATTTACCTGATTATTTTAAAGATACAATTGAAAAATTAAGAAAGCTGTCAGGCTAAAAATAAAAAGAGATGATTTTTAAATTGTTTTAAAAACCATCTCTTTTTGTTATATGCCAAAAGTGGATTATACATCATTTAATCATATATAATATTTTATTATTTAGTAAGAATTTTTAAGATAATGTCATAAAGCTCAATCGAATTTTCCTTAAAGTTTTTACACATTTTTTTTGCAAGTTCTTCATCACCTGCAAAAACCGATAAATCCAAAAGCTTAATATCGCCGTCAGAAAGTGAGAATTGTGCATTAAATGATTCATAATCCACCGGCACTGTTTCGGCAGTCATACGGCGTTTTTCTTCGTGCTCTTTGAAAAGTGATTTAAGGCAGTCATCAATATAATTTCTTACCTCAAGGGGAATTATATCATAAAAATGATTTGCACATACCTTGCCCTCGTTGGTAAGAGCGTAATAAGTCTGGTTGTTTTCGTCGTTAATTGTATAAACCTCGTCTGCTTCGGTTAAAAAATCCATTGCCTTATGAATATCAAAAAAGTTAATCTTTGCACTGCCAAGTATAATATGAGTAAGCTCTGAAGAGGTCAAAGGCTTATCTGCCTTATTCATAGTGTATAAAATTATAAGCTTTATTTCAAGTGAATCTTCTATTTTGTAAAAGTGTTTCATGCCTGTCTCCTTAGTCTGAATGAATACTGATAACATTATAACACAAAATTTTAAAAAAAGGTAGAAAAAAATAAAAAAATATGATAAAATATTTCTTATTAAAATTAAAATAATGTTTTTAGCATCCGGAGGGATAGAAATGAAAGAAGCAACCGATATGTATGAAATAGAAAAAAGGCTTCGCAGTCAGGGGTATAAGCTTATTGCCGGAGTTGATGAAGCAGGCAGAGGACCACTGGCAGGAGATGTGTATGCAGCGGCAGTTATTTTAGATGAAAAAAATCCAATTGAGGGGCTTAACGATTCAAAAAAGCTGACAGAAAAAAAGAGAGAAGCGCTTTATGATGAAATAATTAATAAAGCGTTGGCATATTGCGTGTGTCCGGTGTCGGCTGAAGAAATTGACCAAATAAATATCCTTAATGCAACTTTTAAAGCTATGAATGGTGCAGTGGATGGACTTAAAATAAAGCCTGACTATGTTATAATAGACGGTAACAGAATTAATGGTATGGAAATTGCACACGAAACTGTTGTCAAGGGTGATGCGCTTTCTGCATCAATTGCGGCTGCATCAATTTTAGCTAAGGTTTCCCGTGACAGGTATATGCAACAAATGGCAGTGAAATACCCTGAATACAATTTTGAAAAACATAAGGCATACGGCACAAAAGAGCATATGGAGCTTATAAAAAAATACGGGCCGTCTCCTATACACAGAAAAAGCTTCAAGGGAGTAAGAGAATATGTCGCAGATTAAAGCAACTGCAATAGGTGATATCGGTGAAAAATATGCTGCAGAATATATGAAAAAATGCGGTTATAAAATTATTGATACTAATTATCATTCTAAATTTGGTGAGATTGACATTGTCGCAAAAAAAGACGAATACATTATTTTTTGTGAGGTAAAGGCAAGACGGAGTGTTGCATTTGGGTACCCTTGTGAATTTGTTGACCTGCGCAAAAGGCAAAAAATAATAAAAACTGCATATAAATACATAGAAGAAAATAATATTGAAAGTGCCATAAGATTTGATGTGTGCGAGGTTTTTCATAAGGAAAACAAAAGCGGTGAAATAAGGCTGGAAAGCATAAATTATATAGAAGGGGCTTTTGAAGAGGTATGAATGAAATTTTTGTTGCTGATGCCCATTGTGATACAGCGGGTGAAATGTACAGAAAATTTAATTTGTATGAAAGCAGCAGTCATTTTGATTTAAAAAGACTTAGCGGATATTCGGGGTATCTTCAGGTGTTTGCTATATGGACTGACCCAAAAAAAGATGTGAGTTTTATAAGAAAACGCTTTTATGAAACAGCTCAGAATTTAAAGCATCAGGCAGAAAAAAACAAGAAAATATTTTTTCTTGCAAAAAGCAAAGCCGATATTGAATATAGTATAAGAAATTATAAATATACAGGCATTATCAGCGTTGAAGGTGGAGAAATATTAGGCGCTGATGAAAGCTTTATTAACATTTTATATGAAAACGGAGTAAGGTGTTTAACTCTTACATGGAATTACAAAAATAATATAGGCTGCGGGGCAGGATGCGAAACTGATACCGGCCTTAGCGAGTTTGGGAAAAGGGTTATAAAAAAGCTTGATGAAAAAGGTATTCTTACTGACCTTTCACACGCAAGCGAAAAAACTTTTTGGGACTCATGTGAGTATACCCATAATATTATGGTAACACATTCCAATGCAAGAAAGCTATGTGAGCATAAAAGAAATATAACAGACGAGCAAATTAAACACTTAATAAAAGCAAATGGATTTGCAGGCATTAATTATTATCCGCCTTTTTTAAGGGAAGGCGGCAAGGCAGATGTATCTGATATTATAAAACATATTGAGTATTTTATGGCACTGGGTGCAAAAGATATCTTAGGCCTTGGCAGTGATTTTGACGGAATGGATATTATAGCAGACGGAATTGAAGGGGCGCAGAGCGTTTATAAAATTGCAGATGAACTTTTAAAGCTTAACTACAGTGAAGAAAAGGTTAAAAAGATAATGGGTGAAAACCTTATAAACTTCTTTATGAAAAGATTAAAATGAATTTACGGAGGGAAAATATGAAAAAGATACTTACGTTGTTAATTGCTGTAATAATTGTTTTAAATTCGGGTATTGCATGTATGGCAGAGGGTAAAACCGATTTTTTTAGCTTCGGCTTTAAGTGTATGTTAAATGATATAAAAAGTATTGCAGAAAGCTACGAAAAAGAAATTTCCGCTCAGCCGGTGCCAAAAACCGCAGAAGATATTGTTATGGTTGTTTCATGCAGAAGAGGACTGCATAATAATGACGATGTTTACTTTATTGAGTATTTTATGAACGGTAAAATTCAAAAAGAGCCCCTTGTAGTTGAAGAGGACTGTCAGGTAAATGGTATTAAAACAAGCATGGAAGAGTTATCCTGCGGTGATATGATAATAATTGATACTATGTTTGACGAGACTGTTGATTTTATAAGGGTTGTAATAAGTCTTGACAATATAGATAAAAGCGGGGATTTTAAAGTTCAGATTTCCACACCCGAAAAGGCGGCATGGTATTTATATGGCGAAGAAAATAACGCAAAAAATGAAGTTTATTTCGGATATATTTTAAAAACAAAAATTAATAACGACAAATGCATATTGACAATGACAAATAATAGCGGAAAAATCTCTGAAAGTGAAATTTTTGATGTTTCTCAAAACGCTTGCATAAGCATTTATAATGCATATAAAAACGATGCAAGAGCAAGATTTGAAAAAACAGACATTTACGGAATAGAGCAGGGAAGTTATCCTGATGTTCTTGGTGATGTGGATTTTGAAAATGAAAACTTTTCTTTCGATGATATGAAATATGCGTTTATATATAAAAAACGTGGAGAGATTAAAGAAATTACACTTGTCAATTATTCAAAATAACATAAAAAAATAAACATTTAGAAAAATACACTTAATTTTTTAAAATATTTTATCTTATTTCTTGCATGAATTAAATGAATGTGCTATAATATAGAACAAATGATTAAAAACCATGGAGGGTAAATGATATGAGTGATATTTCTGTAAAGGCGGCAAAGATAAGCCCGTCTCCCACAATGTCTATAGATAGCAAGGCAAAAGCTATGAAAGCAGAAGGATTGGATGTTGTTGGATTTGGTGTTGGTGAGCCTGATTTTGACACACCGGAGTACATTAAAAAGGCAGCTATTGAAGCTATCAAAAAAGGAGTTACAAAATATACTCCGGCATCCGGTACTGTTGAGTTGAAAAAAGCTATTGTAAGAAAGTTTGCGCGTGAAAACGGTTTAGAATACGGAGTTGAAAATATTGTTGTTTCAAACGGTGCTAAACATTCTCTGGTAAATGTATTTATGGCAATTCTTAATCCGGGAGATGAGGTAATTATTCCTGCACCTTACTGGGTAAGCTATCCGGAAATGGTTAAAATTGCTGATGGTGTACCCGTTGGAGTTGCAACAACAGAGTCTAACGGCTTTAAAATTACACCTGACGAATTTGAAAATGCAATTACAGATAAAACAAAAGCAATTGTTTTAAACTCGCCCAGTAATCCCACAGGTATGATTTATACCGAGGATGAACTTTTAAAAATTGCAGAAATTGCGGTTGAGCATGATATTTATGTTGTTTCTGATGAAATTTATGAGCATCTTATTTATGAAGGTAAACATGTGAGTATAGCGTCTTTTAATGAAAAAATTAAAGACCTTACTATTATAGTAAATGGTGTTTCAAAAACTTATGCAATGACCGGCTGGAGAATTGGATACACTGCTTCAAATGCAAAAATTGCAAAGATTATGTCAAATATTCAGAGCCATGCAACATCTAACCCTAATTCTATAGCACAGTATGCAGCGGTGGCGGCACTTGACGGACCTTCCGATGAAATTGAAAAGATGAAGTGTGCCTTTAAAGAAAGAAGAGACTACATGATTTCTGAAATTAATAAAATTGACGGTGTTTCAGCTTCTATGCCTCAGGGTGCGTTTTATGTGATGATGAATATTTCCGCTCTAAAAGGAAAAGAAATTGGCGGAATTAAAATTAACACATCTGACGATTTTGCACTTGCATTTCTTGAGGGTGAAAAGGTAGCTGTTGTTCCTGGCAGCGGATTTGGCACAGACGATTATGTAAGATGGTCTTATGCCACAAATATGGAAAATATCAAAAAAGGTCTTGAAAGACTTGTAAAGCTTATATCAAGAATGAAATAAGATATATAAACAAAGGCTGCGTAAACTAAAAAAGCGCAGCCTTTATAAATATAACGGAGGTATTATTTTATGAAAGTTATTCTTGTTAACGGAAGTCCTAAAAAAGAAGGTTGTACATATACGGCGCTTTGCGAAATTAAAAATGTGCTTAACGAAAATGGTATAGATACTCAAATTTTCTATATCGGAAAGGAAAATATAAACGGCTGTATGGGTTGCGGCGGATGTAAAAACGGGCATGGGTGTGTACAAAGTGATAAAGTAAATGAATTTTTAGAGCTTGCAAAAGAAGCTGACGGATTCATTTTTGGTTCTCCGGTGCATTATGCGGCGGCATCGGGAATTTTAACGTCCTTTATGGACAGAGCATTTTTTGCAGGAAGCAGTATTTTGCGTTTTAAGCCTGCTGCAGCCGTTGTAAGTGCAAGACGCGCCGGAACAACTGCAGCCATTGACCAGATAACAAAATATTTCTTATTTAATAATATGCCTGTTGTATCTTCAAATTACTGGGCTATGGTTCATGGCACCTGTGCAGAAGATGTAAAAAAAGACGAAGAGGGACTCCAGATAATGAGAATTCTCGGCAATAATATGGCATGGCTTTTAAAATGTATAAAATCAGGAGAGGAAAAGGGAATTTTATACCCCGCACCGGAAGAAAAGATTAAAACAAACTTTATCCGCTGACAGAATATAAAAATTTAACAAAAAGCCTTTTTAAAGCATATTTTAATATGTGAAAGGAGGGCTTTTATGAGAATGGGTATGGAAATCAGACCGAAAAAGAAAAAGAGGATTCCAAAAAATATGTATCAAAAGGATTGCTTGTTTATAACAATGGTAAAAATTGTGCTGATTTTATGCCTTGCGCTGTTTGTTTTAACGTGGATGGTTATAAGAGTTAGACCTATTATTCTTGAGATGGCTGAAAATTCAGTAGGAGATATTATAGAATATGTTATTAACGAAGCTGTGAGGGAAGAAATCGAAACGAGCGGGGCAAATTATAATGAAATTGTCAGCTTTGAAAAAAATGATAATGGAGATATAAAAGCGGTTTATACAAACACTGTGAAAATAAATAATATTAAATCAGGCATAATAATGCGTGTTCAAAGGAAACTTAAAAATTATGATACAATAGAAGTCAGGGTGCCGCTCGGAGCAATATTTGACTTAGAGTTGTTTCCGGCGCTTGGACCGCGTATAAAATTTGAAATGATTTCTACCGGCTTTGTGAATGCTGACTTTTCAAGCAAACTTGATTCTGCAGGAATAAATCAGACAAAGCACCAGATAGATGTTGTTGTGGATGCTGAACTTGGAGTTGTGGGTGCGATGGGGAATAAGTCCGTAAAAGTTATAACAAGTGTACCTGTGGCCCAAAGTGTTATAGTGGGAAATGTGCCTGAGAGATATAATTCTTTAGATACATATTAAAAAAATGTGAATATATTTAAAAAGATTTGTTTTTTTTATAAAAGTATGTTACAATAGACAGTGCATTAAGAAAATGATGCTAGTTAATATATAAAGAGGTTAAATTATGCTTTGTAGTAAATGCCAGAAAAATATAGCAGTTGTTTTTATAACTAAGCTTGAAGGGGATAATCAGTCTAATGAAGGCTTGTGTCTTAAATGTGCAAAGTCTATGGGAATTGCACCGCTTGATCAGTTTATGGATCAGATGGGAATTAACGAAGAAGACCTTGAAAGCCTTAATGACGAAATGGGAGCCGTAATGGAAGAGTTTGAAGCTATGGATGAGTTTGAAACTGAAGAAGTAAGTAAAAATCCTATGGCTTTTCTAAGCAAGATGTTTGCTCAGGACAAAGCGGCGTATTCTGACAGTGGTGATAAACAACTGAAAAAAGAAGATAAAAAAGCAAAAAAAGAGGAAAAGAAGAAAAAGAACAAGAAAAAGGCTCTTGATGTGTATGGGCTTAATCTAACTCACAAGGCGGCTTTAGGCCAGATTGACAGGGTTGTGGGCAGAGAGTTTGAAATTGACAGAGTTGTGCAGATTTTAAACCGCAGAACGAAAAATAATCCCGTTTTGCTTGGTGAGCCCGGTGTTGGTAAAACTGCCATTGCAGAAGGCCTTGCAATGCGTATACATGAAAAGCAGGTTCCGCCTAAGCTTTTTGATAATGAGGTTTATTTGCTTGACTTTACGGCTCTTGTGGCAGGAACTCAGTTCCGAGGTCAGTTTGAATCAAGGCTTAAGAGCATTATTGAAGAAGTAAAAGAGCTTGGCAATGTTATACTTGTTATAGATGAGCTTCACAATATTGTTGGCGCCGGTGATGCAGACGGGGCAATGAGTGCGGCAAATATTTTAAAGCCTGCCCTTGCAAGAGGAGAAATTCAGGTTGTGGGCGCAACAACTTTAGAAGAATACAGAAAGCATATTGAAAAAGACAGTGCTCTTGAACGTCGTTTTCAGACGGTTATTGTAGAAGAGCCTTCTATAGAAGACAGTATAAAAATTCTTAAAGGTATAAAGGATTATTATGAAAGCTATCACCATGTTGTTATTTCCGATGAAATAATTGAGCAGGCAGTAAAGCTTTCTGAAAGATATATTACAGACCGATTTCTGCCAGATAAAGCTATTGACGTTATAGACGAGGCGGGCTCAAGGGCAAATCTTAAAAACCTTGCACTTATAGAGGTTAAAAATCTTAGAAAAGAACTTGATGAAGTTGTTTTAATGCAGCAGGATTATATTGAAAATAAAAAGGGCGAAGAGCCTGATATGGATTATTATCAGAAAACTGCTGAACTTAAGGTTAAGGAGATTCAGCTTCGTGAAGAACTTGAGCGTAAAGATTCAGAATGCAGTAAGGTTAAAATTACTGTTGACGATTTAGCATCTGTTATAGAAGCATGGACGAAAATTCCAGTTCAGCGTATAACTGAGGTGGAATCGGAGAAACTTTTAAATATGGAAGGGAGAATACATGAGCGTATCATAGGTCAGAAACATGCGGTTGAAAGTGTGTGTCGTGCTGTAAGAAGAAGGCGGGTTGCAATCTCTAAAAAGGCAAGACCTGTATCATTTATTTTTGTGGGTCCTACCGGCGTAGGTAAAACAGAGCTTGTAAAAGCTTTGGCAGAGGTTATGTTTGACACTGAAGAAGCCATTATCCGCTTTGATATGAGTGAATATTCAGAAAAACATTCTGTGGCTAAACTGATTGGGGCTCCTCCAGGATATGTGGGGTATGACGATGCAGGGCAGCTTACCGAAAAGGTAAGAAGAAAGCCATATTCAATTATTTTGCTTGATGAAATTGAAAAGGCGCATTCTGAAATATTTAATATCCTGCTTCAAATTTTAGATGATGGCAGAATTACTGACAGTCATGGTAAAACTGTAAGCTTTGAAAATACGGTTGTTGTTATGACATCTAATGCAGGCAGTGACTTAAGAGTGGGCACGTTAGGTTTTACAAATAGTGACGAGTTTGCGATGGAAAATAAAATTGATACAGATTTAAAAGCAACATTCAGACCTGAGTTTTTAAACAGAATAGATGAAACTGTAATATTTAAAACATTAAGACGTGATGAACTTAAAAAGATAATTGACCTTATGATTAATGAGATTTTTGCAGGGCTTCGAGATAAAAATATTACACTTACAGTTTCAGACAGTGCAAAGGATTATATTCTAAAGCATGGTTATGATGCAAAATATGGCGCAAGACCGTTAAGACGTGTAATTCAAAGGAAACTTGAAGATGTTATTGCACATATGCTTATTTGCGGTGAAATAAAATCTGGAGACAAAGTTGAGCTGTATTGCAAAGAGGATGAAATTCTGTCAAAAATAAATTGAAAAACTATTTAAAACTAAGCAAATTGATGGAAAAATACCATCAGTTTGCTTAGAAAAAATTTAAAACTTCTTTTTTCTCAAAAAAATAAAAAAAATTTAAAAAAAAGCTTGACAAAAGGAAGAAAAGCTGATATAATTTCTTAAGTCAGCTCGTAGTGGCAATATGCGGGTGTAGTTCAATGGCTAGAATCTCAGCCTTCCAAGCTGATTGTGTGGGTTCGATTCCCATCACCCGCTCCACAAGTTTTAATTTGGAAATAATTAAGACATGTGCCTGTAGCTCAGTTGGATAGAGCAACTGCCTTCTAAGCAGTAGGTCCGGGGTTCGAATCCCTGCAGGCACGCCATTTATTTTTAATTTAAGGCATGGTGGGTATAGCTCAGTTGGTTAGAGCGCCAGATTGTGGCTCTGGAGGTCGTGAGTTCGACTCTCACTATCCACCCCATTTAATTTTAATGGGATGTAGCCAAGTCGGTTAAGGCACCAGACTTTGACTCTGGCATTCGTAGGTTCGAATCCTGCCATCCCAACCAATTAAGGGCCATTAGCTCAGTCGGCAGAGCACTTGACTTTTAATCAAGGTGTCCCGCGTTCGAATCGCGGATGGCTCACCAAAAATCGACAAGGTTCAAAAGAATCTTGTCGATTTTTACTTATTACCTATTTACTAAAATGTTGATTTTTGAAAAGCAATGGATAAATCACAATATATAAAACTTGCAAATGTGTAAGGGGGATATTATTATGAAAAGAAAAGGGATGACGTTTATTTTAGCAGTGGCGTTATGTTTGTTAACTTTTGCGGGGTGCGCATCTGACACGAAAACTGAGCCAACACATGAACCTACAGTTCAAACTTCGGCTATACCTAAAGTAGAACAAATTGATTATAACAAAATTTATAAGAGTACTCTTGATGAATATTATAATGTTATTAAAAAACCCGATGCCTATGATGATTTGGAAGAAGGTAAAATGGGAGTTATTGAAAATGCACAGTACCTTGAGGATGCGGCTTTAAATGAAATCGGTTACCTGATTAGAGATATAAACAATGATGAAGTGCCTGAGCTTTTAATAGGAGTATCCAATGAATATGCGGGCAATGATATTTATGCGCTTTTCACAGTTAAGGATTTAAAACCGCATTATGTGCTTGAGGGAAGAAGCAGAAGCTCTTATGCACTAATAAATGGGGGCAAACTATACTACTGCGGTTCAAACGGCGCAGCATACAGAATATTTGGTGAATATGAACTTGATAAAAACGGCGAATTAAAATGTATAGACTTCTATTTTTCATATGAAAGAAGTAATAATTATGACGACATAGGCTTTTTCCACAATAACACAGGTGTTTATGAAAGGTCTGCAGCAGAGGAAATGAATATAACAGAAGATGAATTTCGTGCTACACAAGAGGATTTGGCAGACAGAACAGTTAAACTGGAATTTATACCTTTTGCAAAGCATACATTAAGCGCACAGACTGCGCCAACTACAGAGCCTACAAAAGCACCAATGCCTGAATTCACAAATAGTTGGGTAGGAATGTCTTATACAAGCGACGGAAGCGCATGGAAACTGTTTGTAGATATTTTATCTGACGGAACAGCGAGTTATAAATGTGGACCGCCTGAAAGCGAAATAATGGTTGATTACAATGGCTCATGGATATTCGATCCTACATACGAAAACATAACATTTAATCTAAAAGACCGTATTGAAGGGGATAGTTTTAATGGTGTGTTCAAAGTGAGTGTGGATGGAACAAAACTGTCTTTAAAACATCTTAGCGGAAATACTTTTCTTTACGGAACAGAGGAAAGAACGTTTGATTTTGTTTTAAAATAATTTTTACAAACTAAAGCTATAAAACAAGAAAAGCACTTTTTATAACTGACATTTGTTAAAATATATGTTAAAATGACAAAAGAAAATTTAATATATTCACACAGAGTGTTGGCTGGGCTGTTAAAATTTTTTATACAAGGTACAGTCGCTGAAAAGGGAATGGGGTGAGAATCCCCTGCGGTTAAACTGTCGGTGTGTGCATCGAAGTTTTTATATCCGTTATCGAAAGATAGTCATTGGGAAACTGAGAAGGCAGGATATAAAAATGCAGACATTTGTCTATATGGTGCGAGTCACAAGACCTGCTTTGATGTTATCTCGTAAGTGCTCATTTGCATAGAGATAATGTTTTCAGATTGAGGTGCCCAAAATGTAGTTTTGGGGCTTTGTCCCATGTTCTCATCTGAATTGTGATTCATCACAGAAAAACTCAGCTGTGGTAATTTTTCAAAAGAAAAATTACCACAGTTTTTTTATTGTCTGCGACGAAAGGTGAATAATTATGAGCGAATTTAAAACATATCACCCGATTGTGAATTTCATATATTTTGTATTCGTAATTGGGTTCAGTTGCTTTTTTATGCATCCTGTATGTTTATGTATTTCACTTGTAAGTGGATTTACATATTCTGTGATGCTAAAGGGCAAAAAAACAATCAAAACAAACTTAATATATATGATTCCGATGCTACTTATGATGGCTCTTATAAATCCTGCTTTTAATCACGAGGGCGTTACTATCATAGAATACTTACCAAGCGGAAATCCGTTGACGCTTGAATCAATCATTTACGGAATTTGTGCGGCGGTTATGATAGTGAGTGTTATATGTCATTTTAGTTGCTATAACGAAATTATGACGAGTGATAAGTTTATCTATCTGTTTGGAAAAATCATTCCGGCAATGTCTTTAATAATCTCTATGACGCTTCGCTTTGTTCCGAAGTTTGCAGCGCAGCTGAAGGTAGTAACAAATGCCCAAAGATGTATGGGGCGTGATGTGTCATACGGGAGTATTATCAAGCGAGCAAAGAGTGGACTAAATATTCTTTCGATTATGACAACGTGGTCTTTGGAAAATGCCATTGAAACCGCTGACAGTATGAAATCTCGTGGATACGGAATTCCCGGAAGGACGGCATTTTCAATATTTACATTTGATAAGAGAGATAAGAAATCTCTAATTATTATTTTAGTTTTAGGTATATACACATTGATTGGAAATTTAATGGGAGGAATGTATTTTAATTTCTTCCCATCTGTGAAAATGGCAGATATCTCATTCTTTAGCATAAGCGTATTCATGGCATATCTGCTTCTGTGCAGTAGCCCCATAATAATTGAAATTTGGGAGGTGAGAAAATGGAAAGCTTTAAGGTCGGAAATTTAAGTTTTACTTATCCTAACAGAACAACCAAAGCACTTGAAAATATAAACCTTACAGTAAATCAAGGTGAGTTTGTTCTGCTTTGTGGTAAATCGGGATGTGGTAAGACTACACTTTTAAGATTGTTAAAATCATTCCTTGCACCACACGGCGAAAAAGAAGGAAATATCTATTTTAATGGTAAACCTCTTGCAGACTATGACACTAAAGAACAAGCATCAGGCATCGGCTTTGTAATGCAGAATCCCGATAATCAGATTGTTACCGATAAGGTATGGCATGAACTTGCGTTTGAGTTGGAGAGTCTTGGCTACAAGCAAACCGAGATAAGAACAAGAGTGTCCGAAATGGCTTCCTTCTTTGGCATACAGAATTGGTTTTATAAAAAGGTAACAGAGCTTTCAGGCGGACAAAAGCAACTGTTAAACCTCGCATCCGTTATGGCAATGCAGCCGTCTGTTTTAATTTTGGACGAGCCTACAAGTCAGCTTGATCCAATCGCCGCAGGAGAGTTTTTGAAAACTTTAGAGAAAATCAACCGTGAGCTTGGAACAACCGTTATTCTCACCGAACATCGCTTGGAAGATGCTTTCCCGTTGGCAGACAGAGTTATCGTTATGGATGAAGGCGAAATAATTGCAGATGAAAAACCTGAAGAAGTTGGTGAAATTCTTAAAAATAAGAATCACGATATGTATAAAGCACTTCCCACGCCAATGCGAGTACACAATGATATAGCAAATGATTTGCCTTGCCCTCTTACAGTTCGTGAAGGCAGAACATGGCTTGAAGAATTTTCAAAAATTAGCACATTAAATTCTGATATTATTCCAAAAGATAAAACTCACGATAATGCCGAAAAGATAATTGAAATTAAAGATGTTTGGTTCCGATACGAGAAGGAATTACCGGATGTTGTGAAAGGATTTAATTTAAGCATACATAAAGGCGAATTGGTTTGTTTAGTCGGTGGTAACGGCACAGGAAAAACAACTGCGCTTTCCCTTATATCAGGTCTTAATACACCATACAGAGGAGATGTCCTGATAAAAGGACAAAGTGTTTCTAAAATCAAGAATTTGTATGACGGACTACTCGGTGTGCTTCCACAGAATCCGCAAAGTGTATTTGTAAAGAAAACAGTTTATCTTGATTTAATGGAAATACTGTCTGGCAAGAAACTGTCAAAAGAAGAAAAAGAACAAAAGGTACAAAATATTTCTGCACTTTGCAGAATTGAAAATCTTTTGGAGAGTCATCCTTACGATTTATCAGGTGGCGAACAGCAAAGAGCTGCACTTGCAAAAATACTTCTTATGGAGCCTGAAATTCTGCTTTTAGACGAGCCAACAAAAGGAATGGATGTACATTTTAAGGAAGAATTTGCAGATATTCTTTTAGATTTAAAAGCAAACGGTGTTACAATTTTAATGGTATCTCACGATATAGAATTTTGTGCAGAGTATGCGGATAGATGCGCTCTTGTATTTGATGGAAGTATAACTTCGGTTGATACGCCGAGAGAGTTCTTCAAGGGAAAGAATTTCTATACCACCTCCGCAAATCGTATGGCAAGAACAAAACTTCCCGATGCAGTTTTGGCAGAAGATATTATCCTTGCCTGCGGTGGCAAGGCAGAAAAAAGAGAAAGACAAACACGGCACATAGAATTACAAAGACGCCAAGATGAAATTAAACCTAAAAAAGAAAAAGTGCAAAAACTTACTTCTGCAAGAATTATAAGCGGTAGTATGTTTGCTTTGCTTTTTGTAGTTATGTTCCTGCCGCTAAAAACCGATATAAATATATTAAATATCAATGTTAAAAGCTTTGCAGGATTAGGTATTTATGAAATAGTTATGATACTGTCTTTGTTTGCCTCTTGCTTATGTTTCTTTCCGCAAAGGGATGTTGGAATTGAAGTAATACAAATTCCGAAGTCAGACAGAAAATTGACAAAAAGAACTCTTATGGCAACATTCCTGATACTGCTTTTAATACCGCTTACAATTTATATCGGTGTTTTCTTCTTGGGTGACAGAAAGTATTATTTTATAAGCTTACTTATCATCCTTGAAACAATGATACCGTTTTGTATGGTATTTGAATCAAGAAAGCCCAAGGCAAGAGAGCTTATTGTAATAAGTGTACTTTGTGCAATCGCAGCTGCAGGAAGGGCGGCATTCTTTATGCTTCCGCAGTTCAA
>JAZTXH010000010.1:0-107108 GCA_045636325.1 Clostridia bacterium | reverse complement strand
TCTACATACTGTTTCATTAATTCCTTTGGTGTTAATTCCATAAAAAAATCATCCTTTCAAGATTTCTTGGTTTATATATCCAATACTTGCCTGAAAGGATGACTTCTATTCACTTTTACACAAAATTTTCGGCGGTCTCATTTACGTGGCCTATGGGTATCCCTTTCGCGGAATGCATAAATATTAATTTTGCTACAGTTCCTCTCTATTTAATTTTTGACGGAGACGAATTCATAATTTTTTTATAGGTTCTCGAAAAATACGAAAGGGTTGCAAAGCCACATTCCATTGCCGCCTCTGTAACACTCATTCCCTCGCTTATGCATTGCTCGGCATTTTTACACCTTAGTGTGTTTATATATGTATGCACTGTTTGCCCTGCATATTTTTTAAACTCTCTTGAAAGATATGACTTGTTTATTCCTATAATTTCAGCAACATGTTTTAATCCTATAGGATTTATATAATTCTCGTTTATATATTCCATTGCTTTTTTAACATATTCTTCTCCGGCTTTGTTTGTCTCGTTTTCGTTACTTACCTTGCACGCATAATTTTCATAAATTCCGATAACAAAAGCTAAAATAGACATTCGTATTTTCGCTCTTTCCACAGGCGCATAGTCATTAATACTTCCGCCTTTATATAAACATACTATATCCCAATATTTTTTTATAATTTCTTTATCGACTATCTTTTGCTCAAACAAACAATTTTTTATATCAAGACCATTATCCTCGCAAAATTTTTCGTCAATAATAAGACAGTAATAACTGAAATCTGTGTTAGAATAAATATGATGCATCTGTCCTGAATTTATAACAAACATCTCTCCTTTTTTTATTGTAACAGTGTCTGCACCGCATTTTGCATATCCTTCCCCCTCAGTAATCAAAAGCACTTCTATATTTTCATGCCAGTTACATGCAGAATTTTTTACCTTTCTTTTAAAATTCAGTTGAAAACAGTTTTTCCTTATTGTGTGATGATGTTCATAATGGTTTTTATATTTATTTTCTGTTTTATTTACAGATTTTACATCATTATATACACAACCTCCCATAATGTCACCTCCTATTTTTAGTCAATATAGTAAAAATTAAAGTCAATATCATGCTTGCATTTATTCTAATTTTATTTTACAATAAACTTATGATAAATACAAGACTTTTTAAATATTTTTCAAAAGCAGTGAAAAATAAGACGCTTGTATGCATGTGTCTGCCCAAGAAATTCGCAAAGTTAATTATGCGTGCGCAGTAAAAAATCAGCAGACAACAACGGTATGACCGTATATTTTGAAAACTAATACCTGAAAATCAATAAAGGAGGATATAAAAAATGAGAGTAGGATTAGTGGTTGATATAGACCAGAATTATGAAAAGCAGATTAAACATGCTGTAGACTTAGGCTTTAAGTCCGGTCAGCTTGTTGTGTGGGATATGAATTTTTATACATATGAAAACCTTGAGGGTTTAAAAAAGGTTTTAGCTGAGCTTGACTTTGAGCCCACTGCCCTTTGGTGCGGATGGACAGGTCCGGTTATATGGTCATATCCTCATATGTATACTACATTGGGGCTTGTGCCTGACTGGATAAGACAAAAAAGACTTGAAGACCTTGAGCGCGGTGCAGATTTTGCTTACGCTCTTGGAATTAAAACTATTATAACACACATTGGCTATACGCCGGATAATCCCTTTGACCCTACCCATTTGGCAATAGTTCAAGGCTTAAAACCCTTATGCAAAAAGCTTTTGGACAGAGGTCAGTTCTTCGCATTTGAAACAGGCGAAGAAATCCCCGTAACCTTGAGCATGCTTATAACAGAAATCGGTTATGAAAACGTTGGTATAAACTTCGACCCCGCAAACATCTACTCAACTGGCAGAGGTAATGCCAACGATGCATTAAAACATCTTCTTCCTAGAGTATTCGGCTTCCATGCAAAGGATTCAATCCCTGCAAAATTTGGCGAACCCACGGGCAAGCAGGTGTTAATCGGCACTGGCGGAATTGATTTTAAGAACCTTATCACACAGCTTCACGAAAGCGGTTATGCTGGTGACATTACAATTGAACACGAAATTCAAGGAACTGCTGATCGTGATGCAGAAATTAAAGATGCAAAAAAATATATTGAAAATATTATAAACGAAGTGTGTAAATAATAGTAAAACCAGTTATTGGATTTTAAATTTATACTGTAAGAATTCACTCTTTTGAAGATGATGCATTTTTGATTGGCTTGGATAATTGACCTTGCTGTAAAAAAGAGCGGTATGAAATACCCGATTGCAAAACATTTAAACAAAACTTTTACTCCTATGAAAACGGCAAAGCTTTGCTGTGACTAACTTAAAGCAATAATAGAAAAATATAATTGATTTAAAAAACGTCGTCCTTAGCGGCGTTTTTTATTATTCATTATTGACACAGATTATGTAGTAATGTATACTACTCTTATAATATTATGTATGGAGTAATTGTTATGGATAAAAATGCATTAAGACAGGAAATGAAACAAAAAAGAAGAGAATATAAAGAAAAACAGTCTGCATCAATTAAGGCATGTAATCACCTCATTAATACAGAAGAATATAAAAAAGCAAAATGCGTATGCGTGTATATGTCTGCTTTTGGTGAGGTTGACACCTCATATATTATATTCGATTGTTTAAAAAAAGGCAAAAGAATATTGCTGCCTGTAACAAATATTGAAACAACCACCCTTTCCCTTGCAGAATTTAATGGTGAATTTAAAAAAGGAGCTTATGGCATAAACGAGCCTGAAACTGTGATTTCCGCAGGCTTTGATGAGCCTGATTTTATTGTTGTACCGGGAATATGCTTTGACAAACGCGGAAACAGAATAGGCTTTGGCAAAGGCTATTATGACAGACTTTTAGCCGAAACGAAAGAGTTTAAAGCAGGCCTTTGTTATGATTTTCAGGTTATTGAAACAATTGATTCTGACATTCACGATATAAAAATGGATGCAATTATAACGGAAAACAGTGTTTTGTATATTTGAATTAAAACGCCCCATTGGCTTGACAAATGGGCAAAAAAGTATTACAATATGATGTATGTCATGTTGCGGTCAGATTGTATGACAGTTAAATGGTAGCAGGCCGCAAAATTATAGACGAAAGAGGTATTTTATTATGCCAATTACAGAATTTTTGGAAACAAATGCATTGAAGTACGGTAGCGAAACGGCGCTTGTTGAAATTAACCCTGAGGTTAAAGAAATCCGCCGTGTTACATGGCGAGAGTATGAACTTATTGAATCAGGAAGCACTCAGAATTACCGCAGAGAAATTACCTGGAGTGTTTTTGAAGAAAAGGCAAACCGCTGTGCTAATCTGCTTATAAGCCGCGGAATAAAAAAAGGTGACAGGGTTGCAATTCTTCTTATGAACAGTTTAGAGTGGCTTCCGGTTTATTTTGGTATATTAAAGGCGGGTGCCCTGGCGGTACCTTTAAATTACAGATATTCATCAGACGAAATTGCATACTGCGTTGATTTAGCAGACGTAGATGCTTTAATTTTTGGTCCTGAATTTATCGGTCGTATGGAAGAAATATGTGACAAAATGCCCAAGGTTAAGCTTTTGTTTTATGTTGGCGACAACTGCCCCACATTTGCAGAAAACTATCTGCATTTAGCTGCAAACTTTTCTTCTTCAAAGCCTGACATCAAGCTTACTGATGAAGACGATGCGGCTATCTATTTTTCAAGCGGCACAACGGGTTTCCCAAAAGCAATACTCCATTCTCATGCAGCTTTGGTTCATTCCTGCAGAGTAGAGCAGAATCACCATGGTCAGACTCACGATGATGTATTCTTATGCATACCGCCCCTTTACCATACCGGCGCAAAAATGCATTGGTTCGGAAGTCTTTTAGTTGGCGGAAAGGCAGTGCTTTTAAAAGGCATAAAACCTGAAACAATTATAAGCACAGCCTCAAGCGAAAGCTGCAGCATAGTATGGCTTTTAGTGCCGTGGGCTCAGGATATTTTAGATGCAATTGACCGCGGTGATATAGACCTTTCAAAATACGATTTGTCAAAATGGAGACTTATGCACATCGGTGCACAGCCCGTTCCTACAAGCCTTATAAAGCGTTGGAAAGAGCTGTTCCCCGAACACGACTATGATACAAACTATGGTCTTAGTGAATCAATCGGCCCCGGATGTGTACACCTTGGTGTGGAAAATATACATAAAGTTGGCGCTATCGGTGTTGCAGGCTACGGCTGGGAAGTTAAAATAATTGACGAAAACGGTAACACAGTTAATCGTGGAGACGTGGGTGAACTTGCAGTAAAAGGTCCCGGTGTTATGAAATGTTATTATAAAGACGAAATTGCTACCAATGCTGTTTTGCATGACGGTTGGCTTTATACCGGTGATATGGCAATGGAAGACAGTGAAGGCTTTATCTATCTTGTTGACCGCAAAAAAGACGTTATCATTACTGGCGGTGAAAATCTGTATCCAGTTCAAATTGAAGATTTTATCAGGTCTAACGATGCGGTAAAAGACGTTGCGGTTATCGGTCTTCCTCATAAAAGACTTGGCGAAATTGCAGCTGCCATTGTAGAAATCAAAGAAGGTGCAAGCCTTACAGAAGAGCAGTTAAATGAATTTTGCCTGGGTCTTCCAAGATACAAAAGACCTCAGAAAATTATTTTTGCAGATGTACCAAGAAATCCTACAGGTAAGATTGAAAAACCGAAGCTTAGAAAAATGTATTGCAGTGAAAATCTGGTCGAAAGCCAGTTTAAAGCATAAAAAATACGGGCAAAACGATAAAATGTTTTGTCCGTATTTTTTTATTTTTCAAATTCGTTCCATGCTTTAATCGTATCGCCTGTATTATATTTTATCTCAGCTTCAAAATCCGATGTAATTTTAAAGCCATCTGCAAATTTTTCTAAAACATCTTTTGAAACACTTATTTTTGTAAATTCATTTAATGCCTTATCAAGAATAACAGTTGCCGAAATTTCCTGACCATTAAGCAGGGCATCTGCAATATAAACTGCCGCTTTTTCAGTCTCTTCAGCTAAAGTATAATCTGCCGCATCACATGAAAGGTCAAAAAGCATTTCAATATCTGATGCATCTTTGATTTCGGTACCTTCATTGGTTTTTGTATAAATCTTGCCATTGCCATATACCATATCACCACTTGCAGATGCAAGCAAGGCAGATGCTGTATACTTTAAAAATGCCTTTTCATTTTTAAAATCAACTCCGCCCTTGATTTTCACATCAAAAGGAAGAAGTGTGTATGTGATTTTACCCTCAGCCTCTAAAACTATTTCTTCTGTTTGTTCAAGCTTTGCAAGTGTCGCACCCAAAAGTGCATCAGAATTTATAACTACCTTTCTTTCTGCATCGTTCCACGAAACAAATGCCCCAAGACTTTCAGAAACCGCCCTTACAGGCACAAGAGTTCTTGAATTAACTATCTGTGTAGGAACGTCAAGGCTAATAGCTTCACCGTTTTTATATATAACGTTTTCACCTATGGTAAGCTTAATTTCAGTGCCATCTTTTTTTGCACTTACGCATCTTGCATCTTCATCCCACAAAACTTCTGCACCCATTGCTTCAAATATACCGCGCAAAGGCACTAATGTTCTGCCCTCAGTAATAATTGGATTCTGGTCAAATGAAAGAATCTTTCCGTCTAAAGAAACTGCAATTCTTTCTGATGCAAAGCACAGATTAAAGCTGCCGAGCACGCCTAAAACCAATGCACACAAAAGCAATACTTTTACAATCTTTTTCATAGTTCAGTTCACTCCTTACACAAGCTTTTCGCCCATATCTTTTCCTCCAAGAATATGAAAATGCAAATGGAAAACCGTCTGACCTGCGTTTTTACCGCAATTATTTATAATTCTGTAGCCAGCATCCTTTATACCCATCAGACTTGCAATTTCTCCTGCTTTTTCAAAAATATGCGCCACATATTTTGAATTTTCGCAGTTTATTTCATTTGCACAACAGATGTGCACCTTCGGCACAACCAAAACGTGAACAGGTGCCTGCGGATTTATGTCTTCAAATGCGTAAATCATTTCATCTTCATAAACCTTCTTTGACGGAATCTCGCCATCAATTATTTTGCAAAATAAACAATCTGACATAATTTACTCCCTCTTTTCAATTTATTTTAACGAATTCAAGTATCCGGTGTGCCCAGAAACTGAACCCACCGGAAATTCCCCTGATTTTTTATTTAATCTGACCTTCAACTGTTACAGGCACCTGTGCTAAAGCTTCATCAACCCTTGACAAATCTTTACCGCCTGCCTGAGCGCTGTCGGGCTTACCACCACCGCCACCGCCGGCAATTTTAGCAATCTCGCCTACAACCTTGCCACAGTGAACGCCCTTTGCAACTGCATCCTTTGATGCAACTGCCGCAAAACCGATTTTACCTTCTGCAATACCTGCAAGAACGCAAATTGCATTATTTAGCTTGTCCTTTACAGAGTCGCCCAAAGTTCTTAAATCAGCAGGTCCAACACCATCAAGCTTTGCTGTGTAAACTGTAATGCCGCCAACATCCTTGCCACCTTTAAGAATATCGTCAACCCGAGAGCCGGCAAGTTTACTACGAAGCTGCTCTATTGTTTTTGTACTTGCCTTAAGCTCATCAAATAGTGCCTTAACCTTTTCTGTAAGGTCTGCAGGATTTGCTTTTATAACGTCTGAGGCATCCTCAATAAGCTTTTGATTGTCTTTCATATATTTGTATGCACCAAATCCAGTTACACCTTCAATACGGCGAACACCTGCTGCAACTCCTGTTTCTGAAATAAGCTTAAACATACCTGCAACGGCACTGTTTGTAAGATGTGTGCCACCGCATAGCTCTGTTGAATAATCTCCCATTTTTACCACGCGAACTGTTGCGCCGTATTTTTCACCAAACAAAGCCATAGCACCAAGCTTTTTAGCCTCTTCAATGCTCATTTCTTTTGTTTCAATGGAGAGAGCCGCTAAAATCATTTCGTTAACCTTTGCTTCAACTGTTTCTATTTCTTCTTTGCTCATTGCACTGAAATGTGAAAAGTCAAAACGAAGTCTGTCAGCATTTACTGATGAACCTGCCTGAGCAACGTGAACACCAAGTGTTTCACGAAGCGCTTTATGAAGAAGGTGAGTAACAGAGTGGTTTCGTGATGTTGCAATTCTTTTTTCTAAATCATATTTTAAAGTTGCACTGTCACCTAAAGATATAACACCCTTTTCAACAACACCTGTGTGAAGAATTTTTCCGTCTCCAACTTTTGTGGTGTTTAAAACCTTCATTTTAAAGTTTTTGCCCTCTATAACGCCACTGTCACCTTCCTGACCGCCGCTTTCTGCATAGAATACGGTTCTGTCAAAAATAACGTTTGCGCTCTCGCCTGTACCGATTGACTCAACTATTTCATCACCAGATACAAGTGCGATAACCCTACCCTCTGTTTCATCTTTTTCGTAGCCTTCAAATACTGTTGTAATAGACTTGTCAAGCTGTGAATAAACATTTTCACTCCAAGCCGCATCTTCGCCTACGTTTCTTCCCTCACGTGCCCTTGTACGCTGAGCATCCATTTCTTTTGCAAAATCTTCTTCAGCAGCATCCATGCCCTTTTCAGCCAAAATTTCTTTTGTTAAATCAATAGGGAATCCATAAGTATCATAAAGCTTAAAGCAGCTTGCACCGTCAAGCTGTTTTAAATCTTTAGCTTCAAGGTCTGCAATCATTTCCGAAAGAATTTCAAGGCCCTGATTGATTGTTTTTTCAAATCTTTCTTCTTCGATTGCAATAACTTTCTGAATATATTCTCTCTTTTCTTCAAGTTCTGGATATGCCTGCTTTGACTCACCGATAACTGTAAGTGCAACATCACTTAAGAATGCTCCATCAATACCCAAAAGTCTTCCGTGACGTGCAGCACGGCGAAGAAGCCTTCTTAAAACATAACCTCTTCCTTCATTTGATGGAACAACACCGTCAGACACAAGAAAAGTCGTGCTTCTGATATGGTCTGTTACAACACGAAGTGATACGTCTGTATCATGGTCTTTTCCGTATGTAACATTTGCAAGCTTTGCAATATGCTTCATTATATTCTGCACTGTGTCAACATCAAAAAGTGAAGAAACCCCCTGCATAATTGATGCAAGTCTTTCAAGACCCATGCCCGTATCAATGTTGGGGTGCGCAAGTCTGTGATATTCACCGTTATCGCCTTTTTCAAACTGAGTAAATACTAAATTCCAGAACTCAACAAATCTGTCGCAATCACATCCTACTGCACAGTCGGGCTTGCCGCAACCGTTTTCTACGCCGCGGTCAAAATATATTTCAGAACAGGGGCCGCAAGGACCTGTTCCGATTTCCCAGAAGTTATCTTCCTTACCCATTCTCACAATTTTTTCAGCGGGAATACCAACGTTCTGTGTCCAGATATCAAAGGCTTCATCATCTTCTTCATAAATTGTAATCCACAGCTTGTCCAAGGGAAGCTCTAACTCTTTTGTTATAAATTCCCACGCCCACGCTGTAGCTTCTTTCTTAAAGTAATCACCGAAAGAAAAGTTACCAAGCATTTCAAAGAATGTGCCATGACGTGCAGTTTTACCAACACGCTCAATATCGGGTGTACGAATACACTTCTGGCATGTGGTTGCTCTCTTTGACGGCGGAGTTTTAGCGCCTGTAAAGAAAGGCTTTAGAGGTGCCATACCTGAGTTTATCAAAAGAAGGCTGGCATCATCCTGTGGCACAAGCGGAAAACTTGGCATACGGTAATGGTCTTTTTTAGTCTGATAAAAGCTTAAAAACTTTTCACGAATTTCGTTTAATCCTAATTTTTGCATTTTTTATTTACCTCTTTTCTTAGGCGGAAAGCCTATCTGACCTGCGAGCCGCTTTCAATGTCGCCGTCCACAGTACAAATCTTTAGATTTTTATCATCTGATGCCGCAAGTATCATTCCGTAAGAATCAACACCTCTTAATTTAACCGGCTTCAGGTTTGCAATTACTATAACATTTTTGCCAACAAGCTCGTCTGCGCTGTAATGCTTTGCAAGGCCTGATACAATCTGACGTTTTTCTTCGCCAAGGTCAACCATAAGCTTATAAAGCTTGTCTGCACCTTCAATTCTTTCTGCGCTTAATACCTTTGCGACTCTCAAATTAAGCTTTGCAAAATCGTCAATAGTAATTTCTGATTTATTTTCTTCTTCCTTTGCAGGCTTCCTATCTTTCTTTTCTTCCTGCTTGGGATATTTTTTATTGTTAAACGCTTCTATTTCTTCAAGCTTCTTTTTCTCGTCAAGGCGAACAAACAAGGGTGTTGCCTCCCCTACCTTTGTGCCTGCCGCAGTTGCACCGAATGTTTTTGCGCTGTCTAAACACTTAACCTCTGCACCAATCTGAGTAAATATCTTATTTGCAGTTTCCGGCATAAATGGCTCTAAAAGCACAGCAATAACTCTTATTGCTTCAATAAGGTTATACATTACACTGCCAAGCCTTCCTTTTTGCGACTCGTCCTTTGCAAGCACCCAGGGGGCAGTTTCGTCTATATATTTATTACTCCTCCTTGCAAGATTCATTATTGCCTCCAGGGCATCTGCCACACGAAGCTCTGCCATTTTATCAATAACGGTTTTTGTTGCATTTTCACAACAAGCTGCCAAATTCAAATCTTCTTCGGTTTTGTTAAGTGCGGCAGGAATTGTGCCTTCAAAATATTTTGTAACCATGGCAACCGTTCTGTTTACAAGGTTGCCAAGAGTATTTGCCAAATCAGAATTAAACCGGCTGATAATTGTTTCATAAGTTATAGTTCCGTCTGCACCGAAGGGCATTTCAGATAAAAGATAGTATCTTATAGCTTCAATGCCGAAAAGCTCTGCTAAGTCATCAGCATACATAACGTTTCCTCTTGACTTACTCATCTTATCCATTCCCGACAGTAGCCAAGGATGACCGAATATCTGCTTTGGAAGAGGCTCACCTAATGCCATAAGAAGAATAGGCCAGTAAATAGTGTGGAAACGAAGAATATCCTTTCCTATAATGTGAACATCACATGGCCAGTATTTTTTATAAAGGTCAGAAGAACCGTCAGGGTCATAGCCAAGAGCTGTAATATAGTTCGAAAGTGCATCTATCCATACATATATAACGTGCTCAGGGTCAAAATCTACCTGAACGCCCCATGTAAAGGTGGAACGTGATACACACAAATCCTGAAGACCGGGTTTTAAGAAGTTATTTACCATTTCTCTTTTGCGGGACTCAGGCTGAATAAAATCAGGATTTTCTTCAATATGCTTCATAAGTCTGTCCTGATATTTGCTCATTCTGAAAAAGTATGCAGTTTCTTTTGTGGGAGTAACGGGTCTGCCGCAATCAGGGCAGCAACCGTCTACCAACTGTGACTGTGTAAAGAATGATTCACAGGGCACGCAGTATAAACCTTCGTATTCGCCTTTATAAATATCCCCCTGGTCGTAGAGCTTTTTGAAAATCTTTTTAACAACCTTTTCATGCTGCTCATCAGTTGTGCGGATAAATCCATCATAAGAAGACTCCATAAGGTCCCATATATTTCTTATTTCTCCTGCAACATTGTCAACATACTGCTTGGGAGTAATACCTGCCTCCTCTGCTGCCTGCTGAATTTTCTGACCATGCTCGTCAGTTCCCGTAAGAAAAAAAACATCCTTACCTTCTTTTCTTTTAAATCTTGCTATAGCATCTGTCAAAACAACTTCATATGTGTTGCCGATATGAGGTTTCCTTGATGTGTACGCTATGGCAGTTGTAATATAAAATTTATTGTCCATCAGTATCACCTTTCTTATCTTCAGCCGGATTTTTTTCCTCCTTATCGCATTTTTCACAATCACCGCAAGCTTTCATGCGATGCATTGAAAATGCTCCCGACTTGTGTAAATTCCTTATAATCAATATGAACACAGGACCTAAAACCATTCCCACAATGCCGAAAATTTTAAGACCTGCATACATAGAAATCAACGTAAATATGGGTGGAACACCAATGTGCTCACCTACGATTTTGGGTTCAAGTAATTGCCTTGCTATTATAACAACAAAATAAAGCACAATCATTATAATGCTCAACCCATAGTTTTCTGTAATCAAGCCGTATGCCGCCCAGGGAATCAAAACCGCACCCGAACCGAACACAGGCAATGCATCAAACACTGCAATCAAAATTGCAATAAGCACAAAGCTTTTAACCTTTGCAAAATAAAGCCCTATCATAAGCGGTATGCTTACTATTGACATAATAAGAAGCTGCGCTCTTACATATCCGCCCAAAGCTTTCATCATATCTTTATAAACCGAGCGTACCCGATTTATTACTTTTGTGCCGAAAATTTTTTCAATAAGACCTACAATCAGCTCATTTTCTGACAGTATAAAATATGTTGCCAGAAACATAACAACCGTAAATATTATTGCACTGGGAAGCTTCATTGCAAAGCTTGTTGTAAAGCTTATAACAGCATTTGCAAGCGGTGCAAACAATGCCTTTAACTCTTCAATCATGGTTTCATAGGCAATGTTTAACACATTTTGCATCTCCGGTGATGATGATGCATACATTCCGTTAAAGCGTTCATAAACATCGTTTCCCACACCAACCCAATAAGCCTTAATATTTTCCCAGTTTTCAACCAAGTCCTGAACGTAGAGCACAACTCTGAAAGATAAGTAATAAATCAGAAATCCTATTACGCACACAAACACAAGGGTTAAAATACCCGCGGCAAGCCTTTTTGGAAGCTTAAGCTTGCGGTTTACAAACATGACCGCAGGATTTAATATAAGTGAGAAAATATATGCTAAAATAAACGGTAAAAAAATCACTAATGCCTTAGGCAGAACAAAATATGCAAGACACAGAACAATAATAACACACAAACCTATAAGAATTTTTTTACCCGTATCTTTACTCATTTTGCATTGCCTCCTTTAGTATATTTATTTTTTAATTTCGTATATTAATTTTTTATTATGTAGTTTTATTTATCTAAAAAATACGCCATAAGCTCGTGTCCAACGCTGCGCATGATGCCCGATGTTTTTGCATCAGCCTCTGTGTAACACAGATTTTTCTTCTTATCTTCACCTTTTTTATATATAAGGTAAGGCACAGGCTCTGCACTGTGAGTCATTGTAGAAACAGGTGTCGGATGGTCAGGCATAATAAGCATTTTATAATCCTCGCCCGCCGCATCAAGTTTATCCTTAATAAGCTTTGTCATTTCGTCAAGCTTCTCGATAGATATAACCTTGTTTTCAATTTCAGCTCTGTGGCCGCACTCGTCAGCCGCCTCCACATGCACATAAACAAAATCGCATCCATCATCTAATAGGGCTTTTGTTGCCGCTTCACCTTTGCCGGTAAAATTAGTGTGCACATTTCCTGTTGCTCCTTCAACTTCAATAACCTTCATATCCGCTGATATACCGATTCCTTTTAAAAGGTCAACGGCGGAAATCATTGCGCCGCGAAGACCATATTTTTCATAAAATGATGTTAAAATCGGCTTTGAGCCTCTGCCCCAGAACCATATTGAATTGGCAGGGTTTAATCCATTTTGCTCTCTTAACTTATTTACCTCATGGTTTCTTAAAATATTATAGCTTTCTTCCATCATTGAAAGAAGTTTTTCCCCGTCTTTACCCTTCGGAAGATATTCACCCACAACACGCTTTGAAATATCGTGTGGTGGCGTTAAATCATTATCTGTGCCGCCATGGTGCACCACCATTAAATTGCGGTAGCTTGTGCCGGCATAAAAGCGAATATCTTCATCTGCAAAACGGGCATTAATTGCTTCCATAAGCATTGCGCCCTCTTTAGATGTAATTTCATCTGCACTGTAGTCAACCATTGTTTTATCTTTATAATTTTCTTCATCTGACAGTGTAACAGTATTAACTCTGTATGTAATGTCATCTTCTGCCAGTTTAACACCAATTGAAACTGCTTCCAATGGCGAACGGCCCGTGTAGTACTTTTTAGGATCATAACCCATAACGGAAAGATTTGCAACATCGCTGCCCGGGGAAACACCATCAGGCACAGTTTTAATCATCCCAAGCTCACCGCAGCCCGCCATATAATCCCATGTAGGTTTGTTTGCCACTTCAAGAGGTGTTTTATTACCAAGGCTTTCGATAGGAAGGTCTGCCATACCGTCCCCTAAAATCACAATATATTTCATAAGCTTACTCCATTCTGCCACACATTGCGGCAACAAAGCATTAAACCTAATTATTTAAAGGCAATACCAACTACAGTATACCATTAAACTATTATACTACACATTTTAAGCAATTACAAGGATTTTAACACATTTTTTAATTTTTTTTGCGTAAGACAAAACAATTGCAAACACCTATCAATGACGCAGCCTAAAATATTGATAAATTTTATTATTTTAATACAGGTTCGGATAGATAATGCCACGATAATAAAAAACAGCCGTAAAAATTTACTTTTTACGGCTGCATAATTTTTTAATATTGTTCTTCCTGTTCAATAATTACATCTTCTGTAAAGCTTTCTTCTTTTTTCAGCTCTGCTGCACATTTTTTGCAGAAAAACGCATCCCGCTCATTATTTGCTCCGCATTTGGGGCAACGGGTAAGATTTTTAAGCTGAGCAATCTGCTGCTCTTTATTCTCTATTTCACCGTAGAGCTCACTTATTTCTTTTAAAAGCTCTTCAATTTCGTCTCCGCTTGAAGAATTTCCGTTATATGCCTCATACATAAGATCTCCAACCTGTAATTTAAGCTCTTTTATTTTTGCTTTATCAGAGTTTATTGAAAGTCTGATTTTTGTAATTTCCACTGCTTCACCTGATTTTTTTATTGCAGTTTTTGTAGTCTGGGTTACAACCTCTAAAATCTTATCGATATTTTCTCTTTTTACTTCCATTTCGCAATTCTCCCTTCAAATTAGTTTTTTATAAATTTACGCTCTCGGATGAGCTTTTTTATACACATCTCTTATTCTGTTTTTCATAAGCCTTGAATATATCTGAGCTGAGGAAATATCACTGTGGCCAAGCATCTCAGAAACAGATTTTAAATCTGCCCCGTTTTCCAAAAGGTGAGCTGCAAAGCTATGCCTTAATGTGTGAGGAGTAATATCCTTTTTAATTCCCGCCGCTTCCGCATAATGTTTTACAACCTTCCAGAAGCCCTGACGCGTCATACGCTTGCCGTTAACATTAACAAACAGCGCTTTTTCATCTGCCTCTTTAATCATATACTCCCTTACACCGGAAACATAGTTGTTTAAAGCATTCAGAGCTATACTCCCCAGCGGAACTATTCTTTCCTTACCGTTTCTGCAATGCAGAAAGCCCATATCCAAATTAATGTCTGCTATATTTAAATTAACCAATTCACTTACTCTTATACCGCTTGCATACAAAACCTCAAGCATAGCTTTGTCTCTTATTCCCTTTAAATCCTTACCTGCCGGCAGGGCCAATAAAAGATTTATTTCTTCTTCCGTTAAAATTTCAGGAATTTTCTTTTCTGCTTTAGGCGCCTCAACTCCTATTGTAGGGTCTTTTTTAATAAGCCCGCTCCGATTAAGATATCCGAAATACGCTCTGATAGATGCAAGCTGGCGGGAAATGGTTGCACTTTTCTTTCCATCCTTCTGAAGCTTAAGCAAATATGTAAGCACTACTGTTTTATTTGACTTTTTTATGTCATCAATGTTTTTTGTATCCAAATATTCAAAAAATCTGTCTAAATCCCGTCTGTAAGACAAAAGCGTAATTTCGGACAACTTTTTCTCATCTGTCAGATACATTGAAAATTCTTCTTCATATTTGGTCATTTAAACCAACTGCTCCTTTTCGATTTTTTTCACATTTGTTTATTATAATCTATGTCTCATATGTAATTATGTCTGTATTTTTTCGCCAAAATTAGCGTCGTATTTTTTATTGTACAGCATTTTTTTCGTTTTGTACAGTGTTTTTTATAATTTTTTTAAATTTTTTTTAAGCACCACAACATAAGGTATGGCACACAGAAACTTTCCACAACGCAACCTAAAAAAATGAATAATACGGGAAGTATTGCAGTAATAATATAGGATATAAACGACCTGTTTTTTGCTCGTTTATCAAATCCTCCTCCCATAAACCTACTCTGTTTTGCAGTTTCAACAGAAAATATAACTGCTCCGGTAAAATAAAACACATTTGCCGGAACAAGCGATGTTAAAATCATTATCCCCTTTCCCACGCCGAATGCTCCTATAACCGCACAGGCGCAAAAGCCTGATGCCGCAGAGCGTAAAAACACATACCCCGGACACAAAAACTCCCCTATGTAAAAAAGAGCGCACATAAAGAAAGCTGCGCACATAATGCCCGCATCCTTTAAAGAGCTTATAAAAATCTGTTTTGTATAAAGGCTTTCCACACTTTCAATATATATTTTTACCTCTTCGGCAAACCCTGCAGTACTGCCTGAATACAAAAACAGAACGCTTCCGCAAATTGCTCCGGCAAACAGCATACAAAAATTAATTATAAATCTTGTCTTATTTTCTCTTATATAATTATCAAAAAAACTTTGCTTTTGTTTTTTTATCACTTATTTTCCTCCTCTGCGCCTTTTATGTTTATGTTATATGCATAATTTTTTCGTTTTATGTCTTTAAGGGCTCAGGATTGCATATATTGTAAAAAAGCGATTTTAAAAACAACTTTTTTTGGAGGATATATGCTTTTAAAAAAAATCATTTTATTTGTTATTATATTCTTTATCCCTTTTATTCCTTCAAAAGAACGGTCGTTGCCAGTAAACAATACACAAACCAATTATATTAAATGGTTTGACTTTTCAGTGCCTGCAAGCGCTTTAAAATACTGCGCAAAACTTGATATCGAGTCTGTAAACTCAGATAAAAAAATCAGCTGGATAGACCTGCTTTCAATACTTGCCTGCAAGCACGGCCCGGATTTTAAAAATTATAAAAATGCATGGGCAGACGAAGCGGCCTCCCAACTAAAAAAAGGTACAACTGCCTTTGAAGCAAGCGGAAAAAGCAAATACTTTTCTTATTATTACGAAGGCTACAAATGCGTTCTTGGCGGTTTAATCGGATATTACAAAACAAATGTGAACGGTGAATTTGAAGTTAAATACGGCGTAAAAGCTTTTCACCCCATTGCCGAAGGGTATTCTTATAATCATTATCGGGATTTCGGCGCATCCAGAAGCTACGGTTTCAAACGAACGCACTTAGGCAACGACCTTCTCGCAAGCCAGGGAGTTCCCATAGCAGCAGTAGAAAGCGGAATAGTTGAAGCGGTTGGTTGGAATACATACGGTGGCTGGCGTATTGGAATACGTTCCTGCGACTCTGGCAGATACTATTACTATGCCCATTTAAGAAAAGATAAGCCCTATGCGAAAGACTTCAAACTCGGAGATATTATTACCGCAGGCGATATTATAGGTTATCTTGGCATGACCGGATACAGCACAAAGGAAAACACCGAAAACATAAACATTCCCCATCTTCATTTCGGACTTCAGCTTATTTTTGATGAAAGCCAAAAAGACGCCAATTCACAGATATGGATTGACGTCTACGATATTATTGAATTTTTAAAACCCTATAGAGTAACTGTAAAAAAGAATTTAAACGGTGAAACCGAAAGAATGCATCAAATGTTTGACCCTGCAGTTTACGATTAATAAACTATTTTATAAGATTATCTATAACCCAGACAATCGCATCGGAATCACAGTCAGGGCTGACTACATTAGCTACATACTTTGCACTTTCAATAGCATTTCCCACTGCAACTCCAATATCGGCGGTGCAAATCATAGAAATATCATTTTCAAAATCGCCTACACAAATGACAGTATGGATTTTGTCTTTTAAATACTCACGCACGAAATTCACACTACTACCCTTGCCCGCGTTTTTGCAAAGCATTTCAACACCCACCTCCCAGCTGCGTTCAAAAATATATTTGTGTGAATATTTTTCTCCCATTTCATGCTGAAATTTCAACGCATCGGCTTCTTTAGAAAAAACATAAACAATCTTTAAAACAGGGCGCAAAAACAGTTCTTCATAATCGTCAGAAAAAAAATCCACATTTCGGACTTCATCTTCATAAAAAACCATAAGTCTTTCAACGCTATAATTTTTGCAGGCATACACATAAGCGTCCTTACAGTTTTGCATAGGAAACTGCTTTATACATTCACCCTTTTGTATATCGTAAATATATGTTCCGTTAACCGCAATAAGGGGTGCATTAAATTCAATTCCAAGCTCTGATACATGCTCTACTCCTCTTCCGGTTGCCAATGCAAAACGCCCGCCGTTTTCTGTAAAGTATTTTATTTTTTCCATATTCTTTTTTGATATTATACACCCGGACCCTCTGAGTGTCCTGTCAAGATCTGAATATATAATATAACCGTCATATTTCAAAATAAATCATCCTTTTTTGTTGTTTAAGCTTATTATGTGCAAATTTACAAAAATTAAAAGCCCTAAGCTGAGGAGTTTGATTTTCCTTAGCTTACGGCTTTTAATCGGATTATTTATTCTTTAAAAAAGTGGGTATATCTATATCGTCAATTTCAAAATCAACTTTTGTATCAAATTCTGCACCAAGGTCGCTGGTTGTAGCAGTTTTTTCGCCATTCATAATGTCTCTAAAAACATCTGTGCGAAGGTGAGGATTGTCAAAACCTGTTGCAACAACTGTTACTCTTATTTCATCATCAAGGTTTTCATCAATAACAACTCCGAAGATAATATCTGCATCTGTGTCAACCAACTCGTTTGCAACCTGCATAACCTGATTTGCTTCAAACATGCTAAGCTTCTTACCTCCTGTAATGTTAACAAGCACATTGCATGCCCCATTGATAGAAGTTTCAAGAAGCGGACTTTCGATAGCACTCTTAACAGCCTCGGAAGCTTTGTTTTCACCAGTTGCGATACCAACGCCCATATGAGCAACGCCTGAATTCTGCATAGTTTTCTTAACATCTGCAAAGTCGGCATTTATGTAACCTGAGCCAACAATCATATCGCTGATACCCTGGACGCCCTGACGCAGTATATCGTCAGCCATAAGGAATGTTGCTTCAATAGTAGTATCCTTCTGAATAATGTTTAACAGATTATCATTAGGAATTGTCATAATAGCATCCACATTTTCTTTAAGAGCCTTTATGCCCGCTTCAGCCTTTGCCATACGGGGACGGCCCTCAAATGTAAACGGCTTTGTAACTATACCAACAGTTAATATGCCCATTCTTTTAGCGATTCCTGCAATAACAGCAGCCGCACCTGTACCTGTACCGCCACCCATACCAGCAGTAATAAATACCATGTCTGCACCCTTTAATACATTTTCAATTTCATCTGAGCTTTCCTGCGCCGCTTTTTCACCGATTTCAGGATTTGCACCTGCGCCAAGCCCACGTGTAAGCTTTTCGCCAATCTGCAGGGTAACATCAGCTTTAGAAAGTTTCAAAACCTGTGCATCTGTATTAACAGAAATAAAATCCACACAACGAACACCTGCATCAATCATTCTGTTAACCGCATTATTACCGCCGCCACCGACACCAACAACTTTAATTTTGGCAACATTGCCTTCTTCAACATCAATATCAAACACTTCTAAGTTCCTCCCTTTGCAATTCATATGTAATTTAATTTTAATCCATTTGTAATCTTTCCTCTTCTATTGTAACCTTTTTTTCACATTTATTCAAGAGAAATTTTTGAATTATTGAAATTTTTTTAAAAATTTTTGCTCCAAACCATAATATTACGGCAAAAATTAACTCTAAACCTATTAAATTTCCAATAATTATCAGTAGGATTGCAGTAATACTGTTAAAAATTATTCCCACTGCCAAAACTTTTAAATTAAATTTTTTCTCCTTCACGAAAACAAGCGCTCCTATAACACAATCAAGAACTGCTAAAATTGCGCCGCCGCTGTAAACGGCGTAGGCATTCGGAATATTAATATTAAAAATCAATGCCAGCACAACACCTGTTATGCATCCTATCAGCGCACCAATCATCGATTTTCCCCCTCTCCGCTCGGGAGAGCATAAATATTTTTAAACACACCCGTATACATGGGTATATCTATTCTGTCGGATGTTTTAACTTCAACCTTTATTCCGTAGGCTGAAAACATATCCGCAATTCCGCCTCTCATATTAACCGCCGCCTCAAGAGTCTTTTTGTCGCCTATGGCAAGAATTTCAAAAGGCGGTGCTGTTTTTACTTCATTAATCGTTATAACAGGCCCGACACATCTTATCGGAGAGACAGAAACTATTCTTTGCCCATTTATACTAAAGGCCTCCCCGCCTGCGGCGGCAAGCTCTGTTATCACAAGTCTTAAATCACTGTCATGAATTATAAATTCCTCAATTTCGTCTTCTCCGGTGCTTTTCTTTTCACTGTCAAAAAGCGTTACTTTTATGCCTTCCCCGCTTACGTTGGAAAGTCCCGCCATTACTTCGGCGCGTCTTAACTGACTTATTAAAGCATCAGAATAATTTCCGCTTTCTTCAGCGGCCTTTCTGTATTCTTCAACATCATTCTGCAATGACTTTACCTTAATATCCAAATCTGCATTTTTAGTTTTAAGTGTTGCATTTTCTTCCCTTAAGATATTATTTTCCTGCTCTTTGGTAAGAGTCATGTTTGTTTTATTTATTTTTACGCTTTTGCACTGAATCGTTACCATAAACGCAAGTGCAGCACACAGAATTCCGATAGAAATCTGCGCTTTTAAATATTCCCTTTTATTCATTTGTATCCCCTTCAGGCATTAAAAGTTTACTGACTTATTCTTCGCTGGTTTCATTTTCACCATTCTCTTCGCCACTGGTATCTTCTGAATTATTTTCTTCTAACTGTTCCCTTGTATCCTGTCTGGTTTCTTCAGATGTTTCCTCTTCGGCTTCATTTTCGCCATCTGGTTCATTTTCACCGTTTTCTTCACCTGAAGCTTCTTCTTTTTCTTCATCAACCCCAGAAAGTACATTTTTAACAAAGGTTCTTTCGGGCTTAATATAGGCATTGCCTAAAATTCTTAAATCAACAGTGCCCATTTCATTTTCTGCATTATGTCCAATAGCTTTTGTCATTATCGCAATTTTACTGTCAATGGAAGCTGAATCTCCAAATATAATATCGTAACGGTTATCGTATATACCCGTTACATTTAATATATCCTCCATATTAACATTTGACATTTTATCTGTTATACCTGCATCATCAAAAGCCTTTGTGAACATAAGAATTACATTTGCTTTTTCATTAGAACCAACATTTATTTTTTCGCCTACGTTTTCTGATGCAAGGCTGCAACCTGTAATTTCAGTAAAACCTTCCGGCTCTTCACCCATAACATTTACGATTTTGCCCATTTCATCAAACAAAACCGCATTTTTGCCACTCATAATATATCCGCTGACCTTTGATTCTTCAATTTCAACTATCACGCTTCCCCATATTCTGCGCTGTATTTTTGCGTTTTTGACAAAGGGAAGAGTTTCCACTCTTTTTTTCATCAGCTTTTTATCAATGGTAAATACCTTTGAATTTTCATCTGTACCCAGTGAATTTATAACATCCTGCGCTTCCACAAGGTTATTCCCTTTAACAACTACCTTACGTACATTAAAAAGAGGTGTTAAAAGAGATGCAAGCATAACCGTAAGCACAAGTATAATAAAAAACAAAAAAGAAACAACTAACGTAAATCTTTTCTGCTTTGTTTTTTGTCTCATTTTATGGCGATTTTCAATATCCTTTGTATTTATGCCCATCAGGATTTCTCCTTTTCATATGTTTTTTAAAGATTTTCCCTTTTTATATCTGCCCCAAGCTCCGAGAGAATTCCGCATAAGTTTTCATACCCGCGGTCAAGATAGCTAGGGTTTTCAATAACCGTCTGCCCCGTAGCGCCAAGCCCTGCAATAACCATTGATGCTCCACCTCTTAAATCGCAGGCATTAACCGGTGCACCTTTAAGGCAGTCAGTGCCCTGTATCACACAGGTTTTACCGAAAATATGTATCTTGGCGCCAAGCTTTGCAAGCTCATCAGTATGCCTGAAACGATTTTTAAAAATATTTTCCGAAAACACACTTGTGCCCTGAGCCCCCGCTGCAAGCGCCGTCATAATAGGCAGGCAGTCTGTCGGAAATCCGGGATATGGCTGAGTAGATGCAAAAACACTGTTTGGTCTTTGTTTTAATTCTATTTCAACTACATCTTCCGAAACATCAAGGCGTGCACCCATTTGTTTAAATAAAGAAAAAATAGAATTCATGTGACCGGCACACACCCCGTAAAGCTTAAGCTTACTTTTAGTTGTCATAGCACAGGCCATATAGGTGGATGCAACTATTCTGTCAGCATCAATCCTAAAATCAACCGGATTTAATTTTTTAACTCCACTTATATGTATAACTTCTTTACCGGCCCCCGATATTTTTGCCCCCGCCTTATTTAGAAAATTTTGCAAACACACTATTTCAGGCTCTCTTGCCCCGTTTATAATTGTAGTATCACCATCTGCAAGAGTTGCCGCAAGCATGGCATTCTCCGTAGCCCCTACACTTGGAAAAGGCAGAACCACTTCACCACCACGGCTAAAGCCGTAAAGCTTTATATATCCGCCGTCACATTCAGTATGAATTTTTAATTTTTCAAACGCTTTCATGTGCATATCAACCGGTCGGGGCCCAAGCTCACAGCCGCCGGGCATTGCAATAATGGCCTCTCCAAAACGTGCTGCCATTGCACCTGCAAATATCACACTGCTTCTGAGTTTTCCCATTAAAGCAGAGTCAAGCTTTTTATTTTCAATATCGGTTGCATCTATTATGAGACAGTCTTTTTCTCTTGATACTCCGGCACCTAAAAATTCAAGAATTGATGCCGCCGCCCTTGTATCTGAAAGATCAGGACAATTATACAGCCTGCATTTGCCTTTTACCATTACAGTTGCTGAAATTACGGGCAACGCCGCATTTTTTGACCCCTGTACCATAAGACTTCCGAAAAGGCCTTTCATGCCGTTGATTTTAATTAAATCCATATAAAATCCCTCCGCACATTATGCAAATAATACATAATATGCCGCAAAAGGTTTTTATGCTACTTAGTCCTTTACCATACTGCAAACCAAATCAAAGATTTTTTCTGTAGCATCTGTTATACCCATTTTTTTGGCATTTGCCTCAAAAGCCGACTGGGTTTCTTTAGAGTATATTATACTTTCTATTTTATTAATAAACATCTCATTTGTCAATTCTTTTTCAAAAATTATTTCTGCCGCATTATTTTCTTTTAAAAGCATTGCATTTGTTTCCTGATGATTGTGCGCCACATTAGGCGACGGAATAAGCACTGATGCCTTACCTGCCGCCATAATTTCACTTATGGATATTGCGCCCGCTCTTGAAACTACCACATCTGCTGCCGCCATAGCCTCTGCCATATTGTAAATATAAGGGGTTATGATTATATTGTGGTGTTTACTTAAATTTATGTTTTCCTCTTTAAAACGGTTTATAATTTCATCATAATTTCTGTTTCCCGTTCCAAAAAGAATCTGAACGTTGTTTCCATTTTCTATTATGTATTTAATGTAATTTGCAACTGCATTATTTATTCTTGACGCTCCAAGACTTCCGCCGAACGCTAAAACAAAAGGTCTGTCATCAAGGTCCAGACCTTCACGGGCAATATCTTTTTCAGCAGACAGAATATCCTTTCTTATGGGATTTCCCGTAAGCACGCACTTTTCCTTACATTTTAAAAGTCCGGCTGTTTTTTCAAAGCTTGTGGCAACATATGTTGCAGCCTTTTCGCTCATTTTCACAGTAACCCCCGGATACACATTCTGCTCATGTATAACAGAAGGAATTTTAAGAATACCTGCCGCAGTCATAACCGGACCGCTTACATATCCGCCGGTGCAAACAACTACATCAGGCTTAAATTCCTTCATTATTTTTTTGCTTTCAAATATAGCATTAAATGCCTTTGCCGCCACAATGGCATTTTTTAGGGTGATTTTTCTTTTAATTCCTTCAATGTCAATAAATTTAATTAAAAATCCTGCATTTCCTACCAACTTTTCCTCCATATTGCCTTTTTTACCAATAAAAAGAATTTCATTGTTTTTATCTGCCGCTTTAATTGCCTGAGCAATTGCAAGGGCAGGATTTATATGTCCGGCAGTACCGCCGCCCGCAAGCAAAACTCTCATATTCTCACCCATCCTCAATGTTTAGCCGTCATGGATAAACATTATGCTTTTAATTTATTTTTTTACAATGTCGCCTTTAAGGCCTTTGCACTGTTTTGATATGTTAAGCAAAATACCCATGGATGCAAGCATAATTACCAAAGATGTTCCACCATAAGAGAAAAACGGAAGTGCAACGCCCGTAACAGGCACTGATGATGTTACAACGGCAATGTTTAATGCCGTCTGTATACCGATAAGACTTGTTATTCCCGTTGCAAGATACGACCCAAAGCTGTCACGGGAAGTCTGTGCAATTCTGTAACCTCTCCAGATAAGCATTCCAAAAAGCACAACCACAACCACAGCTCCTAAAAAACCTAATTCTTCACATACTATTGCAAATATAAAGTCATTATGAGGCTCCGGCAGATACAAAAGCTTTTGTCTACTCATTCCAAGGCCAAGACCAAAAAAGCCTCCCGAGCCGATTGCATAAAGAGAGTTTGTTATCTGATATCCCGCATCGGTAGTATCCTTAAAGGGGTCTAAAAATGTGAGCACACGCTCAAGTCTGTAGGGTTCTTTTATAACAAGCACCGCCCCTGCCGCCACAGCTATAATTCCAAGAATTACAAAGTGACTTACTTTAGCGCCTGCCACAAACATTATCACCATACATGCCATACACATAACCACCGTACAGCTGAAATGGGGTTGTTTCATAAGCACAAGTGCAAAAACACCAAGCACCATAAGATACATCATAATGCCGCTCCAGAATTTTTTAATTCTTCCTTTTACTATTGACATGCTGTAAGCAAAAAATATAATTACACCTATCTTCGTTATTTCCGAGGGCTGAAGCGAAAGACTTCCTATGTATATCCACCTTCTTGCATTATTTATAACTCTGCCAAGACCCGGAATATATACGCTAAACAATATTAAAAGACTAAATACAAGTATAATCAAAGCCCATTTTCCGTAAAAATGATAATCTATTCTCGCCGTAATGAACATTGCAACAAATCCGATTACTGCACATATACTCTGCCTTAAAATAAAGTGATATTCATTATTTTTATATGCAAGCGCAGTAGGTGCACTTGCTGAAAACACCATAACAAGCCCAAAAAACACAAGAATGAAAATAACCGATATCAATGTTACATCATAATTGCTTTTTATATTTTTAAACTTATGCCAATCAACTTTTTTTGTACTCGCACGTTTTTTTGTGCTCCCAGACTTGCTTTTTGAAAGTTCTTTTCCACTTGCACGTCTTTCAGAATCAAGATAATATATCTTACCGGCACTGTTAGTTTGCAAGGCTATTTCCCTCCTCATATTTTTATATCTTTTTTATCTTAAAATAAATATAGATACATTGCGCCGATTGCCACGCCGCAACAAATAATGCTTACAATCACGGCTACGCTTACAATTTTAACCTCAGACCATCCGCACATCTCAAAATGATGATGGATAGGAGTCATTTTAAACAGTCTTTTTCCGCCGCTCTTTTTAAAGTATGCCACCTGAAGCATAACAGAAAGGGTTTCAACAACATATACAAGGCCCATAATCACGAGCAATAACGGCATTTTTAAAACGATTGCCGCCGCGGAAACGAATCCTCCGAAGAACAAAGAACCTGTATCTCCCATAAACACTTTAGCCGGATGGAAATTAAAAATCAAAAATCCAAGACACGCTCCAAAAACGGCTGCACAAAGGCATGCAACACTGGGCATAAAAACTATTGTGGCAATTAAACCCAAAGCCACGCTTACAACAGCAGTTACTGATGTGGCAAGGCCGTCAATACCGTCAGTTAAATTTACTGCATTTGAAAAGCCTGTCATAATAAACACTGAAAACGGAACAATAAACAGTCCTATGTCAACGCTTTTTTCCATAAAAGGAATACATATATCCGTTTTAACAATATCATAATATCTTCCAATTACAATAAATATTACTGAAGCTATAATCTGCATTAAGAATTTATGCTTTGCCAAAAGGCCTAAATTTCTTTTAAGAACAACTTTGATATAATCATCAATAAAACCGATTATACCAAATGCTACTGCAGTAAAGCATATAAGCATTGAAGATTTTGAGACACAGCAGCAAATCACCGCAACAGTTATTGCAATTATAAATGCTATACCACCCATTGGTGGTGTTCCGCTTTTCTTTTGATGCCATTTAGGGCCTTCTTCTCTTATGTTTTGACCGAATTTAATCTTTCTTAAAAAAGGAATAAGCATAGGCAGTATTATTACGCATATTAGAAAGCTAACCACCGCCGTAATAGGCAAAACATACTTAAATTCAATAAATTGTGTAAACATTTAAAATTCCCCCTGTGTTAATCTTCCAAAAGAGCATTTGTTATCTGCTCAAAATGCATGCCTCTGGAAGCTTTTATTAAAATACAGCTGTCAGCTTTAATTTGTTTTATTTTTTCAATGGCTCTCTGTTTATCCTTGCACCATATTCCCTTATTGCCGGCGCCCTCTTTAATAAATTTGCCAAGCTCACCTGTGCATATAACCGTATCGGCTTTTAAAGCGGCATATTCTCCGATTTTCAGGTGTGCATCCATTGCAAAATCACCCATTTCAAGCATGTCGCCCAAAACTGCAATTTTGTTTTTATATTTTGTATCGCAAAGCACATTCAGCGCCGCACTAACAGAATCGGGAGATGCATTATAACAATCATTTATAATGCAAAAGTCGTCTTTTTTTATAAACTCCATACGCATATCACCCGAGGCAAATTCTTCAATGCCCAAAACCGCATCTTCAGGTGCAACACCAAAACAATCTGCTGCCGCAAAGCTTGCCAAAGCATTATAAACATTATGCTCGCCGGGAACATTAAGATTTACTTTAAACCTGCCTTTTACCGAGCATAAATCAAATCTTACACATCCTTCGCCTAAAACAATGTTTTCGCCATAGTAATCGGCAGATTTATCTTTAACAGAAAAATATTTTACATTTATACCCTTTTTACCAAAGTTTCTCAAAAGGGGCTCATCTCCGTTAAGAATAAGATTTCCGCCCTCTTTCATATAATCGCAAATCTCAAGCTTTGCTTTTAAAATTCCTTCTCTTGAGCCAAGATTTTCTATATGTGACATACCAATGTTTGTTATAACGGCACAGTCAGGTTTTGCAAGCCTTGAAAGATAGCTTATTTCACCAAAGTGATTCATTCCCATTTCCAAAACGGCAAGTTCGGTATCTTTTGTTACCTGAGTTAAAACCGTCAGCGGAAGACCAATATCATTATTATAATTTTTAATTGTTCTTATTGCCTTTTTCGTTTTATAAACTGCACTGTGTGCCATATTCCTCGTTGTGGTTTTTCCCACACTGCCCGTTACCGCAAGTACCTTTGTTCCCATTTTTTCAAGATAGTAACTGCATAGCTTTCCAAGAGAAGCCTTGCTTGAATTTACAATAATTTTTCCGCAGGATACCTCTTTTATATCTCTTTCAATTATTACTGATGCTGCACCTTTTTCTACCGCAGATGCCACAAATTTATGCCCGTCATGATTTTCGCCGACTATTGCAACAAATAAGCTACCTGGCTTTGCAAGCCTGTTGTCAGTGCAAACATCTGTAACCAAACAGTCGCCTCCCACAAGCTTTCCGCCAACTGCCTCTGCAATTTCCAAAATGCTGAGTTTTTCCATATTATTTACCTCTGCTGCAAGCAATCCCTTACAACTTCTCTTTCATCAAAACTAATTGTTCCTGTATTTAATATCTGATATGTTTCATGACCTTTGCCCGCAAGAATAATTATATCGTCTGTTTTTGCATTTTCTATTGCCCACTTTATAGCATCGCGTCTGTTTTCTATTGCCACATAGTCACAGCCGCTCTCCTTTACACCGGGCAGGATATCTGCTATTATTGCGCCGGGATTTTCACTTCTGGGATTATCAGATGTTACAACCAAAAAGTCTGATAAGCTACCTGCACATTTTCCCATTATGGGTCTTTTTGTGCGGTCACGGTCACCCCCGCAGCCGAAAAGGGTTATTACTCTGCCCTTTTTGAATTCATTTACCGTTGAAATTATATTTTTAAGGCCATCGGGTGTATGTGCATAGTCTATTATAACAGTATAATCCGTATTTGTAGGCACAACTTCGACCCTACCCTTTACGCCTTTTGCTTTTAAAAGCCCTTTTACTGCCATTTCAGGAGTAATGCCAAGGCTTATTGCCGCTCCAATTGCCGCAAGTGCATTATATACCGAAAACTTGCCCGGAATACACAAATGCACGGGATAACATTCCCCAGCATACACTAAATCAAAATCTACACCGGATGCGCTAATTTTTACATTTTTACCATTCAGGTGTGCATCATCATTTTCAATACCGTATGTGTATGTTTTGCAGGCAGGAATAATGCGCTTGCCGTATTCATCGTCTACATTTATAACTGCATTTTTGCACATGGAAAACAGCTTTTCTTTTGCTTTAAAATAATTTTCCATTGTGATGTGAAAATCAAGATGGTCCTGAGTAAGATTTGTAAACACTGCGGTTTCAAATTCACATCCGCCCACGCGGTGTAGCTCAAGTGCGTGACTACAAACCTCCATAACTACACCATCTGCGCCTTTTTTTTCCATATAGTCAAACAATGCATATAGCTCGCTTGACTCAGGAGTTGTTCTTTCAGCAGAAATTATTTCGTCCCCTATAACATTCTGATTTGTTCCGATAAGACCCAATTTTTTACCATGGGCTTCACAAATAGTTTTCGTAAGATATGTAACTGTTGTTTTTCCGTTTGTTCCCGTAATTCCGATAAGGCTTTTACCTGAAAGGGGAAATTTATAGTAGTTTTTGCTCATAAGGGCAAGTGCCATTCTTGAATCTGATACGTATATAACAGGCACATTTACATCTATTTTATCCGTTGCCACAATTACCGCCGCACCTTTTTGTGCTGCCATTGAGGCATATTTATGGCCATCAGTCTGGTAACCTTTTATACAAACAAATATATCACCCGCTTCAACCTTTCTTGAATCATAGGCTATTTTATTAATTTCAATATCGGGATTTATGTCAATTTCCGCTACGCCTTTTAATATATCGCAAATTTTTACCATAACTAAAACCTCTCGCAAATTTTATCCTTTTTCAGACAGACTAAATATTCTCCGCCTTCCGAATTAGTCGCCTTCCATAAATCTGAATTCAACTCTTACCGTTGTTGCAGGCTTTACACTTTCACCCGCTGCAGGCTCCTGCTTATATGCCGGTGAATGAGAGCCATCATAAAGGCTTGCACCGAGAATTTCAATGTTAAGACCTATTTCTTCAAGCCTTGCTTTTGCAGTTTGCGCATTAAGTCCTGTAAGATCAGGAACAGTAACATTTTCAATCTCAGAATTTTCTGTATACAGAATTACTGTACCACCCTCCTGCAAAAGTCCTCCAGGTGCAGGCATCTGCTCTAATACCTTATCACCGTCACCTTTAACAACAATGCTGTAACCTTCTGCTTTTATTTTTTCTTCCGCTTCTGAAAGAGGAAGATTTCTTACGCCTATAACTTCTTTTGTTGTATAAGTTTCGCCGTTTTCATTTTGCTTTTCAATATGCAGATATCTCAATGTAGCTTCCATAATATTTCTTGCCACGGGAGCTGAAATCTGGCTACCCTGATACAAAGGACCCGTCGGCTCATCTATAGCCACAAGACATATTATTTCAGGGTCATCTGCCGGTGCAGTGCCCAAAAATGAAGCTACATATTTTCCGTTATTTCGGGGCTGTTTTTCTGATGTGCCGGTTTTTCCGCCGATTTTGTAACCATCAATTCTTGCACTTTTACCGGTACCGTTTGCAACAACGTTTTCAAGGTATTCACACATCGTCTGTGACGTCTGCTTTGAAATTACCTGCCGAACAACCTCAGGCTCAAAGCTTTTTATAACATTGCCGTTTTTATCTGTAAAAGCTTTTACAACATGAGGTTTTATAAGCTTGCCACCGTTTACAACCGCACCGATTGCTGCCACCATCTGCATAGGTGTTACAGAAAACCCTTGGCCAAATGAGCTTGTCGCAAGTTCAACCTCATGCATATTTTCGTTTGTGTAATACATGCTTGAACCTTCACCGATAACATCAATGCCTGTTGTTTTAGTAAATCCGAAAGCCTTAAAATAATCATAGAATTTATCAACGCCAAGTCTTGCGCCGACTTCCATAAATACGGGGTTACACGAATTTGCAAGGCCGTCTTTGAACACCTGTGCACCATGGCCTGCCGTTTTCCAACAACTGATGCGTATTCCGCTTACAGTATTATGCCCCTTGCAGTAAAATGAGTTGTTGTTTTTAATAACTCCTTCTTCAAGAGCCATTGCAGCTGTAATAATTTTAAATACCGAGCCGGGCTCATATGTATCGCTTACTGCCTTATTTCTCCACTGTTTTAAAAGCATCTCGCTTTTTGTTTTCTTCTTTTCTTCACCATCCGCCATACCTGCCAGAGTGTCTATATCCTTTTCGTTTACAAGCTCAAAGGGTTTATTTAAATCATACCCTGGAGAAACTGCCATAGCAAGAATTTCGCCCGTTTTAGGCGCTAGAACAATTGCAAACGCCCCCTGGTCAGGCTTATTTTCAAGTACTGCCTGTTCAAGATATGTCTGGGCAAAACGCTGAATGGTTTCATCTATTGTAAGTACTATATTTGAGCCGTCAACTGAGTCAAATTTTTGCTCATAATGGAATCCCATATCAACACCGGCGGCACTTCTTGCCGATATTATTCTGCCCGAAACACCCGTAAGAATGCTTTCATACGTCTTTTCAATACCGTAAAGTCCCTGTGAATCATCACCTGTAAAACCTATAAGCTGAGAAGCTAAAAATCCATCTGTATAATATCTTTTTGTATCATCTTCTAAAATAATACAGTCGTAATGCTCGCCTGTATCCTTATCACTTCTTCTCTGGCGGATTTTTTCTGCCACATCTGCTCCCACGCGCCTCGCGATACGCACATAGCTTGTGTCTTTCGTGATTTTATCGTAAACCTCCTGATAATCAAGGCCTAAAATTTCACTTAAGCCCGCCGCAGTTATATTAGCATTGTTTACAGCACGGGGTTCAACAGCAACAGTATACACGGATGCACTTACCGCAAGCTCTTTCATGTTTCTATCATATATTATTCCTCTTTTGGGGGTTATCATCTCATCTCTTGTCTGGCGCGCTTCTGCAATTTTTTTAAGTTCCGTCCCCTTTATTACCTGCCAGTAAAAAGTTCTGCCCACTAGACCTGTAAAGGCTATACAAAACGCAAGCATAAGAAAAACTATTCTTTTTTTCGTAATCTTTTTCGGTGCTGCCACTCCTCTTCCCTCCACTCCGAAATCATAAATTAAATTTTTTACATGGGAATTTATAATGCAAATTTATCATTTTTTGTCAAATTTTTTATGCCCCATAAAGGCACAAAAAGCAAGACCTGTATCTTTGGGCAATCCGCCCGAAGGTCTCACTTTCATGTTTAGTATCTTTTCTATAAACCAGAGGAACATTAAATTATAATATTACCATTCCTTTATTATTCCTAAAAGCTTTTGCAAAGCGCCGGCAGATTCTTCTCTCCCACCCTCTATGTAGTCATTTTTTTCCATATCAACATATATAACCTGATGTGTTTCAGGACGACTCATATTATATTTTTCTACCGCGGTCTGCTCAATCTGCGCAAAATCAAGTTCGGATTCTGCATCCATCAGCATCTGCTTTGACTTTGCCTGAAGTTCTGTAAGTTGTGTCTGCTTTGATGAAAGCTCGGCACTTTTAGCGTAAAGCTTAACTTCTCTTCCTATTAAACAAAATGCCATTGCCCCTATAATAATTACATAAAAAAGCAGTACCGCAAGACTCACTCTTTTCTTTTCCTGTTTTTTAAGTTGCTTTTGATTTGTAGTTTTAAGCGATTTTTTAACAGGCGCATCTTCAAAGTCAATCTTATATGCAAGGCTTCCCGTAATCACAGGTCTGTTATTCATTTATTATCCCCCTATTTACGCAAAACGCGTATCTTATCACACGTATATTTTTATTTTTTAAATGTATAATTTACTTCTTTTTATAATTTATTTCTTTTCAAAAACTCTTAGCTTTGCACTTTTTGAACGTGAATTTTCTTCAAGCTCAGTCTCGGTTGCTATTATTGGCTTTTTTGTGATTATTTTTCCCTTTGAAACGCCACCGCACACACAAACCGGAAATTCATTCGGGCAGGTGCAACCCTTACTAAGCTTTAAAAAAGCTTCCTTTACTATTCTATCTTCCAGCGAGTGGAATGTGATTACTGCAAGTCTTCCTTTTTCATTAAGCTTATCTGCAAATGCTTTTATTGTATCTTCTATAATTGCGAGCTCATCATTAACTTCAATTCTTATTGCCTGAAACGTACGCTTCCCAGGGTGACCCCCTTCTGCCCTTGCTGCAGCAGGAATTGCAGCCTTTATAATGCCTGTAAGCTCGCCGGTGGTTTCAATGGGTTTTATAAGTCTTTTCTCGGCTATAAACTGCGCTATTCTTTTTGCCCAACGCTCCTCACCGTACTTATATATAATATCGCAAAGCTTACTTTCGGAATATTCATTTATAACTGTATACGCACTTTTTTCATTTCTGCGGTCCATCCGCATATCAAGCGGTGCATCATTTATATAACTAAAGCCACGCTCCGCTTCATCCAACTGATAAGACGAAACTCCAAGGTCAATAATCGCACCATCTATATTTTCAATACCTAATCTCTCTAATATAACAGGAGCGTTAACAAAATTATCATGTACAAAGCTTACTCTGCCATAAAAGGGTTCAAGCCGTTTTTTTGCCGCTTCAATTGCCTGTGCATCCCGATCAATGCCAATAATCCGTCCGCCTTCAGTCAATCGGCTTGCAATTTCAAAACTGTGACCGCCACCGCCCAGCGTTGCATCCACATATATGCCGTCAGGTTTTATATTTAAACTATCTATACACTCAAAAAGCATAACGGGCACATGCTTAAATTCCATTTATTCCACACTCCGGATTAAAATTCAAAATCAATTTCTTTAAAATTCAAAATCAATTTCATCCATGACTGCCTGCATACCCTCAAAATTATCTTCTTCGTAACCATACTTTTCATTCCAGTAATTTATATCCCATATTTCAAAGCGATCACGCACACCAACAATTTTTACATCCTTTATTATGCCTGCATACTCTCGCAATTCCAAAACAACATTTATTCTTCCGAGCTTGTCAACCTCACACTCACGTGCATTGGAAGTAAATCTTCTTACAAACTCTGAATTCTTTTTATTTGTTACAATTGGGAGCGCAGCCAGCTTATCACACATTGCATCCCACTGCTCTTTAGGATAAACAAAAAGACATTTTTCTGTTGTGCCTCTTGTAACAAAAAACTTTTCGCCTTCTGCACCGGTTCTGAATTTAGCCGGAACACTCACACGACCTTTAGCATCAAAAGTATGCTCATATGAACCTATAAACAAATCTGCGCACCTCCTTTGGCAACAATAATTACTGCAGTGCAGACATTTAGCCTTACGCTTTTTCCGCGCCTGCGATACAAGCTCAAAAATGACTAAAAAAGCAACACTATCCCCTTTCCCATCAAATAAGTGATGCATCCAGGATTTTTGTACCACTTTATCACACTTTTTTACACTTTATCCCCTGATGATGTAATTTTACACTATATTTTTACTTTTAGCAAGTGTTTTTTAAAATTTTTTTAAATTTTTTTTATTTTTAAATTACAAACCGGTAACATTTTATGCTTTTTTGGCTCATTTGCATAATTTCCCCGACTTTTTTTGAGCATATTTTCACTCTTGATAATAACTGTGAATTAGGGTATAATTTATATATTGCATTTTTTAAAACGACTATGGAGAATTAATTATGTTTGAAAACGAAGATAGAAAAGAACGCGCAATATTGTCTGGTGTGCACACTGGCTCTGCCGATATATTAAATGATACCTGCGATGAAACAATAGCTGAACTTGAAGAACTGGCTAAAACTGCCGGTGTTGAAGTTGTAGGTGTTTGCATTCAAAACCGCGCCGCACCTGATAGTGCCACATACATCGGAGAAGGAAAGCTTGAAGAAATACGTATTGCGGCATCAGAGCTTAAAGCTGATACTGTTATTTTTGACGACGAGCTTTCCCCTATTCAGGTCAGAAACATTTCCGATGCCCTTAATCTTAAGGTTATTGACCGCACCATGCTTATTCTTGACATATTTGCATCCCGCGCCATAACAAAAGAAGGTAAAATTCAGGTAGAGCTTGCTCAGCTTAAATATATCATGCCACGTCTTACCGGAATGGGCAGCGCCCTTTCAAGACTTGGCGGCGGCATAGGCACAAGAGGTCCCGGTGAAACAAAGCTTGAAACCGACCGCAGACATATAAGAAGAAAAATTGATTCACTTTCCGATGAACTTAAGGATATCGCATCTCACCGTGAACTTTTGCGTTCACGCCGAAAAAAAGACGGCAGAATTACCGTTGCTCTTGTTGGATATACAAATGCAGGAAAATCTACTCTTTTAAATTTTTTAACAGATGCAGGTGTTTTGGCTGAAAACAAGCTTTTTGCAACCCTTGACCCTACAGCACGATGTCTTACTCTGTCTGATAACAGGCAAATAACACTTATAGACACTGTCGGCTTTATAAGAAAACTTCCCCATCACCTTATAAAGGCGTTTAAATCAACGCTGGAAGAAGCAGCTTTAGCTGATGTTTTAATCCATGTTATTGATGGTTCTAATCCTGAATTTAAAAACCATATAACAGTTGTAAATTCTATTTTAAACGAACTCGATGCGTCAGGAAAGCCTACGGTTGCAGTTATTAATAAAACGGACCTTTGTGCCGATTTAACCACTCTTCCCAAAGAAATTGAAGGTTGCAACAAAACAGTATTTGTTAGCCTTAAGGAAAGCAAAGGCACAGACCTTTTAATAAGCGCAATTGAAGATACCGTTCCCGGCAAGAAGCAAGAGGTAACTCTTCTTATTCCCTATAGCGAGGGTTCACTTTTGCCACATCTTCACGCAGACCATATGGTGCTTTCCGAAGAATACACTGTCGAAGGAACAAAGGTAATTGCGCTGATTGATGAAATATGCTATAACAAAATTCGAAATTATGTTGTAAGACACGAAAACCTGAATCAATAATGCCAAAACGGGTTTTAACAGAAACAAGGTGAAAATTTATGCTTAAAGAATACAAAACCATAAAAAAAGCTGCACAGGCTGAGTTTATTGAACGCAGAAGCCGTTTTATAGCTACTGTAAAGCCAGTCAGAACCGAAGGCGAATCACTGTCTTTGATAGAGCAGACGAAAAGCCGCTATCACGATGCAAGCCATAATGTGTATGCATATATAATTTCTGATAATAACATCTGCCGTTACAGTGACGACGGTGAACCATCGGGCACTGCAGGCATTCCCGTTCTTGATGTTTTAAGAAAAGAAGGCCTTACCGATGTGGCAATAGTTGTTACCCGATATTTCGGCGGAATACTGCTTGGTGGCGGAGGTCTTGTGAGAGCATACGGCGCAAGTGCAAAATGCGGTGTTGATGCAGGTGGTATTATAAAAAGAGTTTTGTGTGACATAGTAAAAATAAAAACCGATTACACAACTTTTGGCAAAGTTCAGTATGAAACAGTGGAAAAAGGATATGTGGTAAAAGATACCGTATACGAGGCAAATGTTATTTTATATGTTTATACCGAAATCGAAGATACTCAAAAATTTATAAACTTTATTACCGATGTAGCAAATGCCAGAGTAAGCTGTGAGATAGTCGGGCAGGAGTATCTCAATAAAGAAATTGATGCGTAAAAATAAATAAAAACTATTTTAAAACACTGCTATTTAAGCTTATAGCAGTGTTTTTATTTTTCCTATAGATTTTATAATGAATTTATTCTTTGTTTTGAATTTTAGCTTTAATTTTTGAGTTTTTCTCAACTTTTTTAAATTGAAATGAATTGTTTTATTTTGTCTAAATTTATTTAAAAATGTATTTTTTATCTCCAAAGCTACATATTTGTTTTTTCTATAGAGTTAATGTATTATATTTGTTCTTTATTAATAATTAGCTAGAAACTTCTTTATACTCACTTTCATCTGTCCTTTTTATTGTACATAAGATGTGTTATTCTTAAGTTGTAAGTCAAAACACAAAAAAGGAGGATAAAAAATGTTAGTAAGTTTTGTAGGATAAAAAATGTTAGTAAGTTTAATGTTGCTTTTAACCGCGTTCACATGTTATATTGGAATGGATTGTTTAAAAGCAGACAAGAAAAGATAAACTCTCCATATATACAACCTGATAAAGTCTTTTCGGCCTAAAAACAAACTATTTTTAAAAAAGTGTTGTCAAACGCGCAAAAATAGTGTATAATGTAAAGGTATATCTACGTTTAAATTTACATATTTGCATTTTTGCGTGCCTGTGGCGAATTTGTTCATTTTTAATATTTTATTATGCAGGCAGAAAGGTATTGAAATTTATGGCTGAAACAGAAAACACAGCAGTAGAAACTCAGGAATTATCTGAGCTTTTGCAAATTAGAAGAGACAAGCTTTTTGAGCTTCAGAATGAGGGCCGTGACCCCTTTGAAATTACAAAATTTAACCGCACGCATACTGCATCTCAGATTAAAGATAATTACACAACCGAGATGCGTGAGATTACAAAGCGCGGCAGTGAAGAAACAGAAACAATCGAAGCAAAGATTTCCGCTCTTGACGGGCAGACAGTTGTAGTAGCTGGTCGTATTATGTCAAAACGCGGCATGGGCAAGGTTGGTTTTAGCCATATTGCAGATATAACAGGTCAGGTTCAGTTATTCGTTAAAAAAGATATTCTGGGCGAAGAAGAATACAATCGTTTTAAAAAGCTTGATATAGGTGATATAGTTGGTGCAGAGGGTGAAGTTTTTACAACACAGACAGGTGAAATCTCCGTTCGTGCAACAAAGATTACTCTTCTTTCAAAGTCGCTTCTTCCCTTGCCGGAAAAATTCCACGGCATGACAAATACTGACTTAAGATACCGTCAGCGTTATACTGACCTTATTATGAATGCAGATGTTAAAGACACATTCATAAAGCGTTCAAAGATTATTTCTTCTATTAGAAGATACTTGGATGCACAGGGCTTTTTAGAGGTTGAAACACCTATGCTTGTATCAAATGCAGGCGGTGCAGCGGCGCGCCCTTTTGAAACACACTTTAATGCCCTTGATGAAGACTTTAAGCTTAGAATTTCTCTTGAACTTTATTTAAAGAGACTTATTGTAGGTGGCCTTGAAAGAGTTTACGAAATCGGTAGAGTTTTCCGTAATGAAGGTCTTGATACACGTCATAATCCTGAGTTTACATTAATGGAGCTTTATCAGGCATACACAGATTATCACGGTATGATGGATTTAACGGAAAATCTTTACCGCCATGTGGCTATGGAAGTGCTTGGCACAACAAAAATTGTATACAACGGCATTGAAATGGATCTTGGCAAACCTTTTGAAAGAATAACAATGCTTGATGCTGTTAAAAAGTATTCAGGGGTTGACTTTAACGAGATTAAAACTCTTGAAGATGCACGTGCAACTGCAAAGGAGCATCACATTGAATACGAAGAGCGTCACTCAAAGGGTGAAATTTTAAATCTGTTCTTTGAAGAATATGTTGAAGAGCATCTTCTGCAGCCCACATTTGTTATGGACCACCCCATTGAGATTTCTCCTCTTACAAAGAAAAAACCCGAAAACCCCGAGTATGTTGAGCGTTTTGAGTTCTTTATGAATGGTTGGGAAATGGCAAATGCTTATTCTGAGCTTAATGACCCCATTGACCAGAGAGAGCGTTTCAAAGCTCAGGAAGCGCAGCTCGCTATGGGTAATGAAGAGGCGAACACAACAGATGAAGACTTTATGAATGCTCTTGAAATCGGTATGCCGCCTACAGGCGGTATCGGCTTCGGCATTGACCGTATGACAATGCTTTTGACAGATTCAGCTGCAATTCGTGATGTATTGTTATTCCCCACAATGAAGCCGTTGGATAAGTAATAATCTAACAAATGGCTTAAACACTGGGTTTGTGGCTTTGTGAAAAGTAAATTTACTACGCCACTACGCCATTACTACGCCAATTTGTGCAGAGAAACGAAAAAAGCAATTAATCTTATGTAAAATTTTAAGGGTTACACTCATTATTTGGGTGTAGCTCTTTTGTTTTGCGTAAAGAAATACAGACATATAAATTATTGTATATTTATACAAAATCTGACCATAACATGACATACTGAATCTGAGAAAGGAGGTCCCTTATGAAGTGTTTGATGAAATATGAATGGGTAAAGCTTATGCGCTGCCATCTTCCACAGGGCAAGGGAATAATGGGTGCATATACCCGTCTTGCCTCTCGTGCTGCATTTCGTAAGGGGCAGGCAGAATACTGTGGATATACCAATGAAGTTAATGCAGGCGAATGGTCAGGCGGTATTGTAGGCGTAAAAAGCATTCTCGGCGTAAAAAAGCGTGAGGATGCTTTTTCTATTCTGAATAAATTGTCAGAGCTTGGATATATCAGCTATACACTTGATGAAGAAACCAAAAAGTTAACCTATAAAATCAATGATTGGGTTGTTAAATGCTCCGGCAAGGAATGTATGGACGGAAATGTTTATACCTCTCAAGATTACGGATTTTTATGCCTTTCCCGTAATATCACCGAGCGACTTGCAGAATCCGGGTATAAATTTGAGGATGCAGATGCGTGGCTTGATTTGTGGTGTCATACTGTGTTTGAAGATCCTAATAATGCATTCTCAAACTTAGCTCCCGTAATTCAGTATGGTAAAAATAATGCTTTGCTCACGTTGGAAACCTTGGGCAAGAGATGGGGCTGGGAGAAAACAAAGGTGTGGAGATTTTTCAAAAAATATGCTGATACTTTCTGCCTTTATAAAATGCCCGGTTCTTATGGCTGTCTTATATTTAATTCCATCTACCCAATTTGCAAGGAAATAGAGCAGCCAAGCGAGGCAGATGTCAAACGTATTTTTGACGAAATACGCATTTTAGGGGCGAATACTCACAAAAAAACCGATGAACATACTCATATGAACACAATCATAGCGTGGTATAGCAAGAAAATTCCAGTAAATAATGCTTCAGAAAATCGTGTTGCACTTTTTGCCCCTATAATACGCGCGTATATTTCTCCTTGTAAGAATTGTAAGTATTGTATATATGACTGCAGTAGTATATATAATAATAGACCTACTGTAGATTTAACAAATTACAGTTTATCTAGCGGATTGCTTTTTGATTGCGGATAGCAAATCTGTCATACTCATTCTGATTTTAGCAGCGATTGCGAAATATAACCCAATAGGAATATTTATAGATTTATCAATAAAAATATTTCTTTTATGCTTGACATCGGATAATAAATATGCTATAATATAACCATACCAAGAGTCTGCATCCAGGCTTTCGGTACATTGGTTATGCAGTGTCAGACTTATCTCCCGATAAGGAACCGTTACGGATTGCGCACTGAGCGTCCACAATGATGCAGGCTGAAATGAATAGAGCCAAAACAATCTACACCAAAGACGATTTTAAAAAGCCGATTTCCGCCTCCGCGGTGTTAAAATGCTCGCAAATACGAAAGTATTTGCTGTGCTTTTGCCTTGCGGAAACAAAAATCTGCAACTTTAAAATTCTTCGACCTTAAACGGATGAGATTTTGAGCAGATTTTGGTGCGGAGGATGCAATAATGCTTGTTGCCTTATAAAGACGACAAGCCAAAAGATGCCGAAATATCGCCGTTTAAGGCGTTTTTGGTGTAAATTGTTTTGGCTAAGCCGGAGGGCTGCTTAATACTTTACAGAGTCAATCGCTGAGATGAGACACCACTACTCTCAGCACTTGGTTCTGTATTGTCATTTTTGCAGACTTTCGGCTTTTTGTTTTGTCAGGAGGTGTCATTGATTGTGAAAAGGAAAAACATTCCGGTAAGATGTCCTTATTGCGGAGGTAAAGTACATTTGAAATCTGCAGACGGAATTTATAAAGACAATAGCAAGGGTGCAATGCTTTATATTTGTTCAAACTATCCTGAGTGTGATGCTTATGTTCGTGCTCACGCAGGCACAAGTATTCCGGCAGGCACAATGGCAAACAACACTTTGCGTAAGCTTCGTATTGCTGCTCACAAAAATTTTGATATAATATGCAACAACGGTATTATGAGCAAGAGAGACTTGTATTTGTGGCTTGCAAATTTGTTAAATGTTCCACTGTCGCAGGCACATATAAGCTTTCTTGGAGAATACTATTGCAGATTGGTGCTTGATGAAAGTCAGAAAATTATAAATAAGTCGATAGGAGGTGCAAAAGCGTCATGACTCTTACAAAAGAACAACAGAAGCTTGTTGAAGATAATCTCGACCTGGTGGGCAAGGTAATCAAAGACAAGGTTCATGGGCTGGATGCAATGTATTTCTATACATACGACGACTTGTTTCAGATTGGATGCATCGGACTGAGCAAGGCAGCAATGAAGGATAAGGGTGGTTGCTTTTCCACCTTCGCCTACAGACTCATTTGGAACGAAATATGCACCGCCCTTGCCTATGCCACTAAAAGAGCCGCTACAATCGATTTAACCTGCAGTCATATTCTTTCTTGCAATTCTGCAGAAATCGAAAATACAGGCGTAAATTCAGCCTTATACAGTGTGATAAACAACTCAAAAGCTTTAGCCAGTAAGTCGACAGCAAGAGGAATTGATGCCTTGCTGCTTATGAATGATGGATATAGCGCAAAGGAAATCGCAGCACACACCGGGCAGTCACCTAATATCGTAACTGCCACAGTTTCAAAGGCTCGTAAATTTCTCCGCGCAGTTCCGGAGCTAAAACAGCTCTATAATGAGTTTGTGTGATGATTTATATAAAGTTACCACAATGCAAATTTGTTTGAGGTAACTTTATAGGAAATAAAATATCGACAAGATTGTCACCCTGCCGATATTTTGTCTTTATATTCCGTCTGTATCAAAAATATGGTCGAGTTCGTCATTGCTCATTGCATGAAGAATTTTTTCGCGAACAATTAGATTTGTTAAGTCTAAACGTCTGAAATGGCTGATGCCACCAGCATCGCTACTCTTATGAATAAGCTGAATTCTTCCGAAGCGATCTTCTTTTTTTGCATATTCTGCAAGAGCTTTTGCTTTTGGAAGATTATCGTTGTATTGATTTCCATGCGGTTCAAGAATATCAATAACATAACCAAGATTGTTGTGGCTGCGCACAATCAAAAAATCCGGATAAAAGGGTTTCTTTTCTCCTCCTATTTCGTAATGTAAACAAAGTGCCCATGAAGCACGCGCAGGATTTCGAAGCCAACAAATAAAATCGTTTCTGCGGGATTCTTCTTCAATAAGCTCTGTCTCCCAACCGTTCAACTTGATTTTTGCAAGACCTGTTGTTTCTGATGCGAGCAAATGATTTTCATAAACAAACTTAATAGATATGGCAAGAAACAATCACAGGTTGGTGTACACACCGCAAATGGCTTTACTTATGATATTGTTGATTTAGTGCAGGCAAATGCCCACGATTTGGTAAGAACTTGCAACAAAAAAGAAGTTGGCAATACAAATGGTGCAAAAACCTACATAAGAGTTAACCCCAACAAAGACCGAAACGGATATATTATAACGTCATATTCTGAATTTCAAGAAGTTATGCAAAAACTGTATGATGATATTGGGATTACAAATTTTAATTGGAATCGTGTTGATTTAAGTTTTAATACAATGGAAAACACTTTTTATTCTGATTATACAAAGTTGAATAGACTACTTATAGCCTGTTTCGCAAAATCGACTAACAACTATAACACCTATGACACAAGGAACTTTTGGACCGGAAGGGAAAAAAGTCTTGCGACAAAAAAATGATTATAGAGAGGTCGAATACTATGACAAAAATGATGAGGCACAGGGGCATAGTCCGTATTATAGCAGACTTGAATTACGTAGCAAGAAAATGAGAAACGACATTAAACCTGAATTTATGAATTTATGGTTTGAAAGATTGGACAACGCAGTTAAAGAATTTGAAGCTATACAGGACAAGTTTAACTATCATATGTCAGAGCTTTATTTGGAAGATATGAAGAAGCCGAAACGTGAAAGAGAATTTTTAAGTCTTAACAGTTTCCTATAATAACAGTATAATAACAAGAGGTACTCAGAAGAAAAAACACTTTAAAATATTCAATTTATTACAACATTAAATTTGATATTGTCAGCTTTGTCTGTTAATATATATTAAAAAGGAAAGGAAGAAAGCAAGCTATGACACTTTATGGAAGAAAAACCAAGACAAAGCAACTCAATTTTCAACAGAACATTGATTGCACTAATTGCAATAGAGCAGGCAGTTTCAGAGCATTTAAATCTTACAGACAATTCTCTATTAACTTTATACCTCTTTTTAAATACAAAAAGCAGTGGTATCTGGAAACTACCTGTTGCGGTAAAAAGTACATACTTTCAGAAGAAGTAGGCAAGCAAATTGAAAATGGCGAAAAAACAAAAGTTTTACTTGATGAATTAAATTAACGGAACAAAAGACATGGGATGTTCCTACAGAAATTACAAATTCAAGAACTTTTGTTGCTGTAAGATTTTTTGCAGAGGCTTTTAATATGAATGTTTGTTGGAATGGTTATACAAAAACAATTATTATAGAATCAAAGTAAAATATTTTTTCCTTTAAAGGACTGCAATTTTTTGTAGTCCTTTTTACATATGAAAATCATACTTGAATTTTAAAAACATATGTGTTAAAATAATTTCTGGTAAATACATTTAGGAGGTAATACAAATGATAAAATCTTATAAAGATATAATTTATGCAGTTGTTGCAACTCTTATAGTGTGGCTGTTTCTTCGCTCACTTTACTTACACATTTCCATGTTTTTTGCAAGGCGTGCAGCATTAAAAAGCCCCACTGAAGAAAACGCATGGAAGGTATATCAGGTTTTAAAAGCAAAAATTGGCTTTTCAATTAACAATCACCCTAAAGACTGGGCGAAATTCAGAGATATGTTTTACATTATTAACCGCTCCCCTGAAGTGCCGTCAGAATTAAAACAGCATATCAAAGACCGCCTTATTAAAAAGGGTCTTTATATTAAAAACATAAGAATTATTGATAACTATAATGGAAATAAACAACCAAGCGAAATAAAGTAATTTTTACATAATATTAAAACAACAAAGGCAACGGAAATTTCCGTTGCCTTTGTTGTTTATGTTTTAAAATTTAGTCCGCACTAATTGTATCATCGTATCAGTACTCATAAATACATTTTTATCCTAAAATCGCATCTGTTACAAGCATAAGGCAGAAGCCAAATAAAAGAGCATATGTTGCCCCCCTCTGACTGCCATGAGCATGTGTCTCGGGAATCATTTCATCACTTATAACATAAAGCATTGTTCCACCTGCAAAAGAAAGCGCAAAGGGAAGTATTGCAGAAGAAAAGCTTACTGCAAAATATCCCAAAAGCGTCCCCGCAACCTCTACAAGCCCCGTAATCATAGCACATATAAAGGTTTTCTTTGCACTCACCCCTGCCGCTACCATAGGCCCTATTATTACCATACCCTCAGGTATATTCTGAAGCGCAATGCCGCCAGCTATCATTATAGCCTGCGAAACATTGTCAGCCCCAAATCCAACCCCTGCGGCAATACCCTCAGGAAGATTATGAATAGCTATTGCCGTTACAAATAACAATACCTTGTTTAAATCCGCATTATTGTGACCTTCGTCTTCTGCTCCCACCATTTTGTGCAAATGTGGAACAAGCTTATCTATAAGATTAAGACACACAGCACCTGTAAATATACCTAAAACAGTAATTAAAATGCCGTATTTTCCTCCGTATTCCAAAGATGGCATAACGAGGCCAATCACAGCTGCCGCAAGCATAATGCCTGCCGCAAAGGAAAGAACAATATCAGAAAACTTATGTGACATATCTCGAAATATAAATCCGATTAATGCCCCAATAATTGTTGCACCCCCAACACCTAAAGCGGTAAGCAGTACCATACTCATAAAAAACTACCTCCGAAAACTAAAGTTCCTCCGCAAGCTTTATAATCTGCTCAGCTACCACCTCATCCACTGCAGACATAATTTTTACGCTTGTATCGGCATAAGTAATGTTTTTACATTTTTCAAGCATTGATGCCATCACTTTTTTAGCATTCGGTGCCCAGCTTCCGTTTTCCATAAAAGCAACTGTTCTGTTCTGGAAATTGCGTTCTGTAAGGTGATTTATAAACTCTCTCATATACGGAAAAATATCGTTATTATATGTTGTCGTTGCCAAAACAAGCTTATTGTATCTGAAAGCATCTTCAACCGCCTCTGCCATATCGCATCTTGCAAGGTCATTAACTGTAACTTTAACACCTTTTTTCTCGAGTTCTTCTGCAAGAGTTAAAGCTGCCTTTTTTGTGTTTCCGTATACGGAAGTATAGGCTATAACAACGCCTTCCTCCTCTGGCTTATAGCTTGACCAGATATCATAAAGATTAATGTAATATTCTAAGTTTTCGCTAAGAACCGGACCGTGAAGAGGACATATTTTTTCAATATCAAGGTCTGCGGCTTTCTTTAAAAGTGCCTGCACTTGTGCACCATATTTTCCAACTATTCCGATATAATATCTTCTTGCTTCGCATGTCCAGTCTTCCTCAGTATCCAATGCGCCAAACTTACCGAACCCGTCAGCTGAAAACAATACCTTGTCATAACTGTCATAAGTCACAATAACCTCAGGCCAGTGCACCATGGGCGCTCCAACAAAGGTTAAGGTATGCCTTCCAAGAATTAATGTTTCACCCTCGCTAACCACAATCTGCTTATCTTTAAAATCTGTGCTGAAAAACTGTTTCATCATAACAAATGCCTTTGCAGATGCAACAATTTTTGCGTCTGGATATTTTACTGTAAAATTTAAAATATTTGCAGAATGGTCAGGCTCCATATGCTGAACTATAAGATAATCAGGCAATCTTCCGTCTAAAGCATTTTCAAGATTTTCAAGCCACTGCGCTCTGAAGCGTCCATCAACAGTATCCATTACTGCAATTTTTTCATCAATTATCACATATGAATTATATGCCATACCTTCAGGCACAATGTACTGACCTTCAAATAAATCTATTTCGCGATCATTTACTCCTATATATTTAATGTCTTTTGTAATGTTCATTTTTATTCCTCCATACATTTCATCATAGTAAATTTTACACTAAAAATACTCGCAAGTCAATAGTTTTGGTGCTTTTAAATGCCGGAAATTATTTCAAAAACAATAGAATTTCTTGCATGCCCGATATTTACCTCTATACCATGCACGCCTTTGGCTTTACCTTCATAAATGTAAAATTTCTTATTCCGCCAAACTGAAAAAACATTACCTCAGACTATAAAAAGAGCATAGCGCAAAAAAACGCAGCAAACAAAAAAAGAGCGCAAAAAATCCAAGCTTTTTCGCACTCTTTTACTTTTTTAATTAAATTTTATTAATATAGTCTATCAAAATAGTTCTTAATGTCTGCGGGTCACAGTTACCGCGAAGCTGTTTCATACACTGTCCAAACAGCGCCATAAGAGCCTTTTCTTTACCGCCCTTGTAATCTGCAACAATTTTCGGGTCTCCGTCAACAACAGCTTTAACAATTTCCTCGATCTTACCGGTATCGTTTGACATAACAAGGCCATTAGTTTCTGCATATTCTAACGGGTCAATTGAAGTATCATCAAACATGACAGTAAGAACTTTCTTTGCATTACCTCTGCCAACTTTCCCTTCTGTAACAAGCAAGATAAGTTTTCCTAAGGATTTTCCGTCAATGTTTAACATATCGTAGGTCATTTTCTTTATATTAAGTATATTCATAACCTCAGATATCATCCAGTTAGCCGCATCCTTTGCAGAGTTACATACTGAGAATGCATCTTCAAAGCATTCACAAATTGCAATACTCTTTGTAAGCTGCTCAGCATCATATTCACCAAGACCGTACTGACTCATATATTTTTCACGCTTTACTTCAGGGAATTCAGGAAGTGAAGCTTTTATTGAATCGTACCATTCATCGTCAATAACAACGGGCATTACGTTGGGGTCCGGAAAATAGCGGTAGTCTCCTGCTGTTTCCTTTGTACGCATAGCGTAGCTCTTACCCTTTATATCATCCCATCTTCTTGTTTCCTGACGAAGCTCTTCTGTGCCGTTTTCTATAGCATCAATGTGGCGGGCTGTTTCATATTCTATTGCACGCTTGATAGCTTCAATAGAGTTCATGTTTTTCATTTCAGCTCTTACGCCTAATTTATCACTGCCTTCAGGACGAACAGAAAGGTTAACGTCGCAACGCATTGTCCCGTGAGCCATTTCACATTCAGCAACCTTTGCATAACGAAGAAGTGTCTTTAAACGCTCAAGATAAGCTTCAACCTCTTCTGCACTTGAAAGGTCAGGCTGGCTAACAATTTCAATAAGCGGCACACTTGTACGGTTAAAGTCAACATGTGTTGTATCTTCGCTTATATCGTGAACTAATTTGCCTGCATCTTCTTCCATATGAATCTGCTTTATGCGGATATTCTTTTTGCCCTTTGAGGTTTCAATTTCAACAAGTCCGTTAACCGCAACAGGTGAAAACCACTGTGTGGTCTGATATGCCGCAGGAAGGTCAGGATAATAATAGCTCTTTTTATCAAATGTTGTTGTGCGGTTAATATGACAGTTAAGCATCATACCGGCTTTCATACCGAAGTCAACAACCCTTTTGTTAACCACAGGAAGCATACCAGGCATACCGCAGCAAGCCGGGCAAACGTGAGAATTAGGGTCTGCACCATATGAATGAGCAGAGCATGAGCAAAAGATTTTTGAATCTGTAGCAAGCTCAACATGAACTTCAAGTCCGATGACTGTCTCGTATTTCATAACTACATTCCCTCCCCTGTTATAATTTTTGCTCCGTTAAGCAATGTGTTTTCTAAATAGCACTTTCCTACAAGCTGAACGCCGCCCGCTACAACTGCAGGAAATCCTGTTATTGAAGCCGGTGCAGTGTAGAAATTCTCTTCAAAAGCCATATGCTTGTTTTCTTTTATATTTTCTTCTGTGTAAGCCATAGTTGAAACAGCTGGCATTAATACCAAATCAAATTCTTCAAATAGTTTAGAAAATTCTTCTGCTATAACTCTTCTTGTGCGCAAACACTTATCATAAACCTTCATATAATTTTCGGTTGAAAGTGTTTCAGAGCCAAAAATTATTGCGGTTTTCAAAAGCTCGCCAAAAGCTTCTGTTCGGCTGTTTGTATAAAGCTCATCAATGCCTGTGAAATTCTGGGCACGATAGCCGTATTTAACACCATCATAACGAGATACGTTATTGCAAAGCTCGGCACACATCAAAACGTTCCACGCAGCCTTAGCTGATGCAATAATTTCATTATCAATCACAACTACTTCTGCTCCGCTTGCTTTAAGGGCATCAGCCGCTTTGTCAAGCTTTTCTTTTACGCTGTCTTTAACGCCTGCCGCCATTGAGCTTATAATTACAGCCTTGCGGATTGGAGCAGGGCTTGCATCTTTTTTAAGCGGTGCGCACTGCTCATTTGAAAGGCTTGTGCCGTCTTTATCGTCATGACCTGAAATAACGTGTAAAATATCACGGCAATCTTCAGCTTTACCTGCAAGTATGCTTACAGTTTCACCTGAGCATACAACGGGAATTGTGCCGTATCGTGAAACAGTACCGTAAGTAGGCTTTATGCTTACAAGTCCGCTTTGCGCTGCCGCACGTCTTACAGAGCCGTTAACATCAACACAAAGAGCAGCCACTGCCTCGCCCGCACCAACAATCTGTGCGGCTGCATTTTTAATTACTCCGCCTTCGGTTAGTGCACCTCGGAAGGAGGTCTCACCAAGAAGGTCTAATGCAAATTCTCCCACGTCTGCCTTTCCTCCGATGGCATAGCCTGCCGCCTTAAGGCGAGAAAGCACCTCTGCTTCAAAAAGGCTTAAATACCCTTCAAGCATTTTTGAGCCTGCAGTTGTGGGCATATCCAAAGTTAAAAGCATATCATCCGCCACAATTAACTTGTCGGAGGATATATCTTTTTTTACAGTATAAGCATTCATAATCATATTCCTCCTATTATTCAACTACCTTAGGCACGCACCAGTAACCCTCTTCGGTGTCGGGTGCGCCTGCCTGAAGGTCCTCGCGGGAAAAAGGCTGACTTACCTTATCTTCGCGAACTACTGTCATAATGGGCATAACATGCACCATTCTTTCAGTTTTAGTTGTGTCTATTTTTTCAAGAGCTTCCAAATCCTTTTCTCTTTTTTCAAAAAAGGATATCACACTGTCTTTTTCTTCTTCTGTAAGCTTAAGCTGATTTAAAAGCTCAAGTCTTCTGAGTGTTTCTCTGTCCATAAACAAACTCCTTTTTAATAAAGTTTTTAATCTCTTACCTTTATATGAACTTCACGAAGTTGCTGTTCTGTAACCCCTCCGGGTGCGCCCATCATCAAATCCTGTGCATTACCGTTAAGGGGGAATGCAATAACATCGCGGATAGTTTCTTCCTGAGCAATAAGCATTATCATTCTGTCAACACCCGGTGCCATACCCGCATGAGGGGGCGCGCCGTAAGAAAATGCGGTGTAAAGTGCTCCGAATTTTGCCTTAAGGTCTTCTTCATTATAACCCGCAATATCAAATGCTTTTCTCATTATTTCAGGATTGTGGTTTCTTACCGCACCTGATGAAAGTTCAACACCATTACATATAATATCATACTGATATGCAAATATCTCAAGGGGGTCTTTATTCATAAGTGCATCCATACCGCCCTGAGGCATTGAGAACGGGTTATGAGTAAAGTCAATCTTATTTGTATCGGGATTCAGCTCATACATGGGGAAGTCAACAATAAAGCAGAACTCAAAGGAATCATTTTTGATAAGGCCAAGCTCTGTTCCTATCCATGTTCTCATTTCACCTGCAAGCTTATCTATAACAAATGCTGTATCGCTGATAAAGAACAGTGAATCTCCGTTGTTTATACCGCAAAGCTGACAAAGCTCATCTTTCTGCTCTTCTGTAAGGAATTTAGCGATAGGACCTTTAAACTCGCCGTCTTCAAGAGTGATATATCCGCACCCAAACTTCATGCCAATACTTCTTGAATAAGTATCAATAGCCTTTTCAAATGCTTTCTTCCCATCACCCTCGCCATCACGTTTTACAAGGTAGTTTGCAACAATACCGCGCACGAGCTTGTTTTTAAACGGAACTGTTCTGCCGTTTATATTTAAAAACTCGTGTTTTGCAAAGAAATCTGTAAGGTCTTTTATTTCAAGGGGGTTTCTAAGGTCGGGTTTATCTGTACCGTATTTAAGCATAGCGTCTGCAAAAGTAATTCTCTTAAACGGAGGCTTTGAAACCTTCTTGTCCGTAAATTTAGTGAATGTGTTGTAAACAACAGTTTCAGCAACCTCGAAAACATCTTCCTGAGTAGCAAATGCCATTTCAAAGTCAAGCTGATAAAACTCACCGGGCGAACGGTCCTGACGGGCATCCTCGTCACGAAAACACGGTGCAATCTGGAAATAACGGTCAAAGCCTGACGCCATTAAAAGTTGCTTAAACTGCTGAGGTGCCTGAGGAAGTGCATAAAATTTACCCTTATGCTTACGGCTGGGAACAAGATAGTCACGAGCACCTTCCGGAGAAGATGCAGTAAGTATGGGAGTCTGAATTTCCAAAAAGCCAAGCTCTTCCATTTGAGAACGAAGATAGCTTAAAATCTTTGAACGCAAAACGATATTGTCGTGTATCTTTTTGTTTCTTAAATCAAGATAGCGGTACTTAAGTCTTACTTCCTCACGTGTCTGAGTTGACGCGTCAATTTCAAAAGGAAGCCCTGACTGACATGGACCTAAAACTTCAAGCCTGTTAGCCTTTACTTCAATCATACCGGTTTCAATTTTGGGGTTAACTGTTTCTTCGTCTCTTTTGGTTACAACACCTTCAATAAGAATAACAGTTTCCTTGGGAATTCCTGATAGCATATCGCTGTCAGAAAAAACAATCTGTGTTACGCCATAATGGTCACGAAGATCAACAAAAAGGACACCGCCGTGATCGCGCACTGTTTCAACCCAGCCTGTCAAAACGACCTTCTGGTCAATGTTTTCAACTGTAAGCTCATTACAAGTATGTGTTCTTAACATTTTTTTATCCTCCTTGGCAATAAAGTTATAATTAGTATTTTCATTTTTGCTTAATTTAAATCGGGCAAAAAACAAAAAAACCTTCCGCCCCAAAAATGGGACGAAAGGCAAGCTTCCGCGATACCACCCAAATTGACCATTTTTAAAATAGCCCTCTCATTTCATCTTAACGCGATGAACGTGCGGTTCTAATCACCTTTTTGGCTTTCTTCCGCAAGCTCCGAAGTGTTTTTCACATATAGCTCATTACCGCGATTCCAGCTGCCGCAGCTCTCTTTTAATGAGATTTATACGCTACTCTCTTCATCAACGCCTAAAATATTATACTGTAGATTTTATCACATTTAATTGGCTTTGTCAATATTTTTTTAAGTGTTTTCATCGGTATAATTTTGCATTTTTCACACAAATTCATAATTAATGCTTTCTTTCAAAAACTCATTTAATTTATCTACTGTTTTTCCAAGCGACAAAGCTAAAATAACCTTGGCATACGCAGCCTCAAGGGTTATATCACCCATGGCACGCGCCCCGCAGAAAAGAGCATTTTCCGTTGTTCCGTAGCTAAAACCATCTCCATTACATGGTGCAAGAAAAACCGGAATATTCCTTTTTTTACATCGAGACAAAAGCGAAAGAATTGAATACTTTCTGTCAGATGTGCAAACATCTTTAAACTCAAGCATACTGTTTTTATCTTTTTTCGGATTTTTTGCCCTACCGATGCATACACTCTGGGCGTGATATGTGCCATGCACAATAGCGCTCACACCTTTTAAATTAAAATTGATATATGCCATGTTAGTATATGGCCGAATTAATAAAACGCCCTCTGCAACATGTGAAATTTTATCAATATAGCGCGCATTTGTTTCAAAGGGTTTTCCTTTAAGCTTTGCATTTGAAATATCACTGATTTCCATTTCGTCACAGCTGTGAAAATTATTGCTAAAATTTTTGCACTGTGTAAGATGTGCCCCATAGTGCACAAGCATTTGCCCAGGGTCATGGTCTTTATTTTTTAAGTTCTGATACACTGCATATACATTGGGTGCAATACCATTTAAAACAAGCTCAACCGCCGCACGAAAATTATTATATCCGTTTGTTTTTGGATGCTCTAAATTAAGCTGAGCCGACACTATACATACCGGAATCCTGAAGCCTGCCAAAATGAAAGACAACAGTGCAGATGTATAAGCAAGGGTGTCTGTTCCGTGAAGAATAATTACCCCTTCAAAATCCTTTTGAATATCAGGCTCTTTTAATATATCAACAAGATTGTTCCATGAACCCACCGTCATATTTTCGCTTAAAATATCCTGTTCAAGATAGCGGGGCGCAAAGACTATATCCCCCGAAAACGGCGAGGATGATTTTTTATAATTTTGTTCAAGATAGCTTTCAGCCCTTCCTGCGTCTGACTGATTTTTTCCTCCCTCGGTTTCAGGAAAAGAACAAATCGTACCACCCGTAAAAATGAGTAAAATATTTTTCATAAAACAACCCTCGTTATCCATTATACGAATTTGCATTTAGATTATATCATTTTTCGTTCAAAAAGTCAATAAAACTCCCCTTTTTATATTGATATCTCCACTTAAGTGTGATAAAATTTGTTTATACAATTTAAAGGAGAATACCTATGCCCCAACTTGAAAATGAGCTTTTTAAAATGCAAGGAATTTTATCAAAGGCTTATCCCCACTGCTGATAAAGACCTTGTTATAGGCATTCGCACCCCCGAGCTTCGAAAATTTGCAAAAGTCTTTAACAAATCAGACAAAAAAGATGCCTTTTTAAAAAATCTTCCTCATAAATACTATGAAGAAAACAATCTTCACGCATTTTTAATTGAACAGATACCCGATTTTGACGCCTGCATATATGAGCTTGAAAGGTTTTTGCCCTTTGTTGACAATTGGGCAACCTGTGATATGATGTCTCCAAAGATTTTAAAAAAATTCCCTGATGCCCTTGAAAAAAGAATATATAAGTGGCTGGAGGCAAAAGACACATACACTGTGCGCTACGGAATAAAAATGCTTATGGCTCTTTTCCTTGACGCAAATTTTAAAAAAGAACATTTAGACCTGATTGCCTCCATCAAATCCGACGAATACTATATAAAAATGGCTGCCGCCTGGTATTTTGCAGAAGCACTTGCAAAGCAGTATGATATGGCAATTTTGTATATAAAAGAAAAACGCCTTGACATATTTACCCATAACAAGGCAATTCAGAAAGCAAGAGAAAGCCTTAGAATATCAGACAAACAAAAGGATTATTTGAAATCTCTTAAGGTCTTGTAAACCTTGACTTTATATGCCCGTTATGGTAAAATATTATACACAATTAAAACATAAGGAGACAAAAAATGTCTTATGCATCAGAAACAAAAGAACTGATTTTACAAAGACCCATCGGTGACTGGTGCTGTAAGCTATCCGAGCTTGCGGGGCTTATCGCATTTGGTGCATCATATAAAAATAAAAGCTTAAAAATAAAATCGGAAAGCGGCTCTGTTTTTGAAAGGCTTTTATCCATAACCGATGAGGTTACGGATATCCTGAATCAAAAAATCACCATTCCGAAAAGTGATGGCGGAAGATACGTTTTAGCTTTAAATGATGAAGCCGAAACAGAAAGGCTTTGCGCCTGTATGGGATTTAATTTGCATAATGGATATATTGATTTTTCCTGCGATGAAGAAATTTTTGAAAACGAATGTTGCAAAATAAGCTATATAAGAGGGGCATTTCTTTCGGGCGGTTCAGTTTCTGACCCTGAAAGAAATTATCATCTGGAATTTGTCTGTAAACACGCAAAACCTGCAGACAAGCTTTTTGAACTTCTTTGTGAAATGAATATAAAATCTAAACTTACAGTAAGAAAAAACAATTTTGTTATATATATAAAAGAATTTGAGGCAATAGCCGAGCTTCTCGGTCTTTTGGGTGCAGGCACAAAAATGATGGATTTATATAATTTAAAAATTGAAAAAGAGCTTCGTAATGAGGTTAACCGCATGGTAAACTGCGACAATGCAAATATAAAAAAAATTACTGCCGCGGCTCAAAACCATGTAAATGCAATAAATAAAATCATTGAAGCAGGTATGATGGATACCCTCCCGCAGACCTTGACTGAAATTGCGTATTTAAGACTCGAAAACCCCGATTCGTCACTTGATGAATTAGGAAAGCTTTTAAAGGCTCCAATCGGAAAATCAGGAGTAAATCACAGGCTTAACCGCCTTGTGGAATTTTCAAAATCTCTTGATAATTAAACCAAAAAGGCAGGTGATACAAAATGAGCGAAAAAAACTTTACACACCTTCATGTGCACAGTGAATACAGTCTTTTAGACGGTGCCGCTCCTGTAAAGGGTTTAGTTAAAGCTGCAAAGGAAATGGGTATGAAAGCTGTCGCCATTACCGACCACGGCGTTATGTATGCTGCTGTGGATTTTTACAAAGAGGCAGTAAAAGAAGGCATAAAACCTATTATTGGATGCGAGGTTTATGTATCACAGCGCACCCGCTTTGATAAACAAAAAGAGCTTGACTCAAGAATGTATCACCTTGTATTGATTGCAAAAAATAACAACGGCTATAAAAATCTTATTAAAATAGTGTCAGACAGCTTTGTTGACGGATATTATTATAAGCCAAGGGTAGATAAAGAGCTTTTAAAAGAATATTCATCTGACCTTATCTGTATGTCTGCCTGCCTTGCAGGTGAGCTTAATTCATATATCCTTAACGGCGACTACGAAAAAGCAAAACAAACCGCAATTTGGTATAAAGAGGTTTTCGGTGCTGAAAATTATTTTATTGAGCTTCAGGACCACGGCCTTGAAGAACAAAAAAAGGCGACTCCACAGCTGATAAAGATTGCAAATGAAATTGGCGCAAAAACAGTTGCAACCAACGATATGCACTACATAAAAAAAGAAGATGCGTCATATCAGGATGTATTAATGTGCGTTCAGATGGGAAAAACCGTTAATGACCCTGACCGCATGAAATTTTCTACAGACGAATTTTATATGAAAAGTGCAGACGAAATGTATGATTTGTTTTCATATATTCCCGAGGCGCTTGAAAACACAGAAAAAATCGCAGATATGTGTAATGTCACCTTTGATTTTGACACAACGTATCTGCCTAAATTTGATGTGCCGGAAGGCTTTACATCATTTGAATATTTAAAAAAGCTTTGCCTGAACGGACTTAATAAAAGATACTCCCCCGTTACAGACGAGCATAACCAGAGACTTGAATATGAGCTTGGCATTATAAACTCAATGGGTTATGTTGACTACTTTTTAATTGTATGGGATTTTATTAAATACGCAAAAGACAACGGCATACCCGTAGGCCCCGGAAGAGGCTCAGGCGCAGGAAGCATAGTGGCGTACTGTCTTGATATAACCACCATTGACCCATTAAAATATAGCTTGCTTTTTGAACGTTTCTTAAATCCCGAACGAGTAAGCATGCCCGATATTGATACAGATTTTTGTATCGACAGGCGCAGCGAGGTAATAGATTATGTAATTGAAAAATACGGCAAAGACCGTGTGGCACAGATTATAACTTTTGGAACTCTTAAGGCAAGGGCGGCTATTCGTGACGTCGGTCGCGCGCTTGATGTGCCTTTATCGGTGGTGGATACAGTTGCAAAGCTTGTTCCCTCCGACCTTAATATGACAATTTCAAAGGCTCTTGAAATTTCAGGTGAATTAAAGGCAATGTATGACGAGCAACCTGACATAAAAGAGCTTATAGATACCGCCATGGCAGTTGAAGGACTTCCCCGCCATTCAGGGGTGCATGCCGCAGGTGTTGTTATATCAGGCGAAAGTGTTGATACTCACGTTCCTCTGCAGGTGAGCAAGGGTGTTATAACAACACAGTATCATATGGATAATTTAGGTGAATTAGGGCTATTGAAAATGGACTTTTTAGGCCTTCGTAACCTTACAGTTATAAAAAATGCCCTTGATAATATCTATAATGTTCGTGGCATAAAGCTTAACCTCGAAAATCTTACTTATGACGATAAAGAGGTTTTTAGTTTAATATCCTCAGGAAACACAACCGGCATATTTCAGCTTGAAAGCGAGGGTATGCGCGAGTTCATGAAAGAACTTCAACCAAGTTCGCTTGAAGATATTATAGCTGGAATTTCCCTTTACCGCCCCGGCCCTATGGACCAGATTCCAAGATACATAAAAAATAAAAACCATCCTGAAAAAATTACATACAAGCATCCTTTGCTTGAGGATATTTTAAATGTAACATACGGCTGTATAATATATCAAGAGCAGGTTTTACAGATTGTGCAGAAGCTTGCCGGATATTCTTTAGGTAAAGCAGACCTTCTTCGCCGTGCAATGAGCAAAAAGAAACATGACGTTATGGCAAGAGAGAGGGAATATTTTATTTACGGTCAGAAAGACGATAACGGAAATGTCATTATAAAAGGTGCAATTGCTAACGGAATTGACGAAAAGGTTGCCATAAGCATTTTTGATGAAATTATGGACTTTGCAAGCTACGCCTTTAACAAAAGCCACGCGGCGGCATATGCTGTTGTTGCATATCAGACGGCTTTCCTTAAAACCTTTTACTGCGCCGAATACATGGCGGCTCTGATGTCATCAACAATGGATAATACGGATAAAACAGTAGAATATATATCAGAATGCAGTGATATGAATATACCCTTGTCGCCTCCTGATATAAACAAAAGCTATTACTGCTTTTCCGTTGAAGACTCTAGAATTCGTTTCGGTCTTGAAGCCGTTAAAAATTTAGGTCACAGATTTTTAGTTTCTATTGCCGAAGAACGCGAAAAAAACGGGGATTTTAAAGACTTTGTTGATTTTCTTGAGCGTATGAACGGTAAGGATTTAAACAAGCGTGGAGTGGAAAATTTAATAAAATGCGGTGCATTTGACTGCTTCGGAGTATACCGCTCGCAGCTTTTAGCCTCATATGAGTCTTTAATGGCAGCGGTAAGTGAAGAGATAAAAAACAATATAGAGGGCCAGTTTTCACTTTTTGAAGACGAAAGCGACTCTCCTGAAACGCACTATGATTTCCCCAAACTTCCCGAACTTGCAAAAAAAGACCTTTTATCTTATGAAAAAGAAACAATGGGACTTTATTTATCGGGTCATCCACTGGAGGATTATAAAGACTCTCTTAAAGCAATTTCGACCACAACCATTGCAAAAATAAATGCATTAGTTGAACAAACTGAAAACGGAGATTTTGTTATAAAACAAGATGCTCCCATTAAAGACGGCGACATGGTCACCATTTGCGGTATAGTAAGCTCAAGAAAAAACAAAACCACAAAAAGCAATGCACAAATGGCATTTTTGACCTTTGAGGATTTGTATTCGACTATAGAGGTTATAGTTTTTCCGAAAAGCTATGCAAAATACTCACCCATTATAACGGAAGATTCAATTATAATTTTGCGTGCCCGTCTGTCGATTCGGTTTGATGAACCGGCAAAGCTTATACTTGATTCTGCCGCCCCCTTTAACGAAAAACTTGCTTCGGGAAAAATAAAGGCAGACAGTCTGGCAAAATGCAATGGTAAAACAAAAAAAGACACCCTGTCCGACAATGCAGAAAACAAAACCGTTTATATAAAACTTAAAAATGAAGCTGATCCTGCCTGGAGAAAAATACGAGGTGTTCTTTTAGAAAGTGTGGGCACCACTCCCGTAAGAGTATATTTTGAAGACACAAAAAAGGTTGTTCAACTTCCGAGCGAGCTTTGTTGCCTTGCAGATGATATGCTTGTAAAAATTATAGGAGATATTATAGGCAACGATAATATTAAACTAAAGTAAATTTTTCTTATAAATGAAAAAACTTATTGCAATTATGGTGGAAATAGTATAAAATATAAGTATAATGTGGTAGACTATATTATAAAACATACGTTGCTTTTTAATCAAACGCTGATTAATTAATATATTGTAGGTGACAGTCTCTCAGTCGCCTCGTCCTGCGGGTTGTCAAGAGCGCTACCCCTCCTACAAATTACGATTAAATTATCAGCTACTTAAGCGGGCGTATGTCAGAAAGAAGGTATTAAAAAAGTATGTGGACAGTTGTTTACATTGCCAAAAGCAGAGAAATCGCAGAAAGCCTGCGTTCTCTTCTTGAAGAAGCAAAGCTTTTGGTAAAAATAAGACCTGTATGCAAACAAAGCGATGCCGAAAACGACAGTTATGACATTTTAGTTCCCGAGTCTGAAGTGTCTCAGGCACACGGGCTGATTATTGAAAATAACTTTATAAGTTAACTTATAAAGCCAGCACTAAACAAAACCAACGGAAACGGAGATTTTTTCATGAATATAAACACAGACAGCAATATTATCCAGACCCCGAAGAAAATCAAAAAAATTGGTGTTTTAACAAGTGGCGGTGATGCCCCTGGTATGAACGCGGCACTGAGAAGTGTCGTTCGTACTGCAATTTATAACGGCTTGCAGGTTATGGGTATAAAAAAAGGATATAATGGCCTTATTAACGGAGATATTTTTGAACTTACTGCAAGAGGTGTGTCAGACACTCTTCAGCGTGGCGGCACAATTCTTCAGACTGCGCGAAGCACAGAATTCAGAGAAGAGGCCGGCATCAAGCGCGGCGCTGAAATTGCAAGAATTTTTGGTATTGATGGTATCGTTGTTATTGGCGGTGACGGGTCATTCCGCGGTGCCAAGGATTTATCTGAAATTGGCGGTATACCCACTATAGGTATTCCCGCAACTATTGACAATGACATTGGCTGTACAGAATATTGTATAGGTTATGACACTGCTCTTAACACAGTTAAGGATGCTATTGATAAAATTCGCGACACTGCAACAAGCCATGAGCGCTGTTCAGTTATTGAGGTTATGGGCAGAGACGCAGGATATATTGCGGTTAACGTTGGTATTGCCTGCGGTGCCGAAGCGGTTGTCATACCGGAAAAGCAATTTAATTTTGACGAAGATATTTTAAAGCCTATTATAGAAGGTAAACACAGAGGTAAAAGCCATTATCTTATTATTCTTGCCGAGGGCGTTGGCAGTGCAATTCCTATGGCAGAGGAAATCCAGAGCCGTACAGGAATTAAAACAACGGCTACTGTTTTGGGGCATATTCAGCGTGGAGGAAGCCCCACCACCCGCGACCGAGTTGTGGCAAGTGAAATGGGATTTAAGGCAGTTGAGGCTCTCATGGATGGCAAAACAAACAGACTTATTGTTATGCAAAACCACAAAATAACAGATGTAGATATAACCGAAGGGCTTGCCGCAAAGAAGGTTCTTAATCCTGATTTAATAGGTCTTTGTAAGGTAATGAGCTGGTAAAAAACAAAGAGGTGAACGGGTTGACTGTACCAAATATTTTAACGATTATAAGGTTATGCCTTATGCCTATTTTTGTGTCGGTATATTTATCTCCCATACCGAACGGAAAATATATTGCAATGGGGATTTTATGTTTTTCCTTTATCACAGATGTTTTAGATGGATTTATTGCACGCCGTTTTGATATGGTGAGCAATTTAGGTAAAATTTTAGACCCTTTAGCAGACAAGGTTATGCAGGTAGCAGTGCTTGTGTGTATGGCTTTCGGCCACAAATCGCTGATATGGCTTGTGCTGACATTAGTAATTAAAGATATATTAATAGGCATTGGTGCTTTGATGATGTTTCGCAAGAAGAAAAAAGTTGCTCAGGCAAACTGGTTCGGAAAATTTTCCTGCTTTTTCAGCGTTGCATGTTCCCTTGTGATTATGTTTGGAGAATTCGGCAATGCAACTCCGCTGGTAATAAGCATTTGTGTCGGCATTATGGCAATTACAAATATTATTGCATTTATAAGTTATGTTTTTGATTATGTACATGCTTGATTATTGTAGTAAAATGCACAGACTCCGCAAAAATTTAGTTAAAGTAATTATTATCCCCCCGTTTCACGGGGGGGGGGATTTTTTGATAAAACTCTAATACTATCGTTGACGCACAAGTGAGTTTTATATAGGCCTGCCAAGCATACATTTGTTACTTGCTGCTCATAAACGTCTTTTCCAAATGTATCCATTGTGTAATACCCACAGGGCACTCGAGTGACCCTTTTCCTCAAAATTTTCTCTCGTTCTTTTTTATTTCATTTTCTGCTCATTGGCTTAACCTCTATTGAACCACGCGACTATCGCGTGGTTTTCATTATACAAAAAAAGCGTTAGCCTTAAAGGCCAACGCTTTAATTTTAAAAATCAATCAGACGTAAAGGGTAGAAGCGCAATATGTCTTGCTCTCTTGATAGCTTCTGTAACCTCTCTCTGGTGCTTTGCACAGTTACCACTGATTCTTCTGGGAACTATCTTAGATTTTTCAGAAATAAACTTTCTTAGTTTGAAAGTATCTTTGTAATCAATTTCAGCAACCTTGTCTGCACAGAAAATACAAACTTTTCTCTTAGCTTTTCTTGCAGCTCTTACAGGTCTTTCCATTTTTTCAGACATTTTCAATATCCTCCTTCATTAAATTTTGATTAGAATGGCAAATCGTCATCAGAAACACCCATAGCAAAATCGCCACCGTCGGGTAAACCTGAATCGTAAGCAGCCGAGGGAGCCTGGTTAAATGAATTATAACCGCCACCCTGACCCATATTAGCACCCGCATTGCCACCTGAAGCTTTACCTTCGGTAAAATATGCTTCATCAACGATAACCTCAGTTGCATAACGCTTATTACCGTTCTGGTCTGTCCAGTCTCTTGTCTGGATTGAGCCTACAATTCCGATAAATCTGCCTTTTGTAAAGTAATTGCTGATAAACTCTGCTGTCTTATTCCATGCAACACAGTTAATAAAATCAGCTTTCCTTTCTTCACCCTGTCTTACAAATCTACGGTCAACCGCAACAGAAAAGCTACATACGCTTGCGCCGCTGGGTGTCGCTCTTAATTCAGGGTTAGCTGTTAGTCTGCCCACTAATATGGCTTTGTTCATAAATCATACACCGCCTTTTCTTTGTGGTAGAATTACTTTCTGATGATAATACTTCTCATGATATCCTCAGTGATCTTGTAAATACGATCAAGCTCAGCAGGAAAATCACCTTTTGCAGAGAAGTTTACCAACACATAGTAACCTTCTGTCTTATCATTAATTTCATAAGCAAGCTTTCTTTTACCCCATACATCAATAGAGTCAATTGTGCCTGCAGATTCGATTAATGACTTGAACTTTTCAACAACAGCATTTGTCTTATCTTCATCTAAATCAGGATTGATAATGAAAATAGTTTCATAGTTGTTAATGATTTCAACCATTATCTTTGCACCTCCCTTTCGGACTTTGACCCTGCACTTACCGCAGAGTAAGGAATTTTTCTGCTTGCATAGGCAAGCTACATTATTATACACCCCTTTGTTTTAAAAGTCAAGCATTTTTTTAATTTTTATATTATTAAATAAAAAAATCCGCAAATATACAACCTTTGCGGATTTTTACCTTAATTTATGAATTTTATGTTTTTTAAAGACACAAGGCGGTCTGTATGTATTTAAACATTTATGTTAATCCTCGAAAAGAAACTCCATCTTAGAAACTGATACCTCAAATGCAGTTTTCCTAACCTGAGTCTGCTCATCAATATGCTTTGTATATTCCCTTGACTGAATTCTACCGGTAATTTTCACCCTTGTGCCAACGGGTGCATCGCGGCAAAATCTTGCATTTCTGCCCCAAGCAATAGCGGGTATATAATCAGATTTACTGTATGAACGGTTAACCGCAATTAAAATGTCTGCAATTTCTCTCCCAAATGGCGTAACCCTGTATGTAGGCAGTTTACATATGTATCCGTCAAGGGTAATGCAGTTGGGATTATCGCTGCCCTCAGGCTCATAGCTTTCAATTTCTTTGGTAAATACTGTTAAAACAAGGCGGTTTCCGTCACCTGTGTAGTTATTATAAGAACGGAATTGCCCCGTTATTTTTACAGATACCCCTTCTTTCAAATCAAAATCGGGTGTAAAAAGTCTTTCAGATATTAAAACATTTATGTAATCCGCTGTATCGGAAAGACGCATAACCTGCAGGGTAAAAATATAAAATTTTTCTGCATACACTTCATGACTTAAGGTAGGCTCAGTTACTATTTTCCCGCATATTTCCACATGGTTGTTTTCGTTATATTCGCTCATTTTTTTCATCCTTTCATATTGTCAGCTACACTATAATTATTCAGAAACAAGAGAAAATATAACCTTTATTTTAATGAATTTATATATCAATTAGTTTGTGTGTTCATTTGGCATTTTGCATTTTATTTATACCCCGGTGCGCGAGATTCGCTCCCGCAAGGACACATGAATCGCACTTGCGAGTAAACAAATAAAGAAAAACGTTAACAAAAAGCTCTGTCGGTTTTATCCGACAGAGCTTTTAAATTAACTTTTATTAAATTAGAAATTTAAAATGACCATGCTGTAGTTAGCATCTGACTGTGTTCTGTAGTGGAACAAAATAATGCTGGGGTTAGTCTTATTTGTTGCATCATCCAATGTGATAATATCGCTCAGGCTACCCTTTGAAACTCTCTTACCTGCAGGTTCGCTTGCATCGTAAGTAGCAATCTTAGTAAAGTTTCCGATATTATGCAACTTTGTGAAATCACCTTCGTAACCTGTATCTGTCTTTATTACGTCAGTAATATCATCTGTACCTTCTACAGCATCTTCCTCCTCTGCAGGAGGAACAATTCTTCCATCTTCATCAAATGTAATCATTCCGCTATACCACTTATTATAATGACTGCTTGACGCTTTATAGTTCTTAATCAAGTAAGAAAGCACTCCCTGATTTCCATTCATTTCTTTAACTGTTGCAACGTCAATAGCACAATAAATAGGATCTTTTTCGCAATCTAGATAACCATTGTTTACCTGAGCATACAATGCTTTCTCTGCCATATAGAACACAGGAGCAATAAATGTTACATACTTTGTTGTTTTATTACGAGCAAGACGAAGAACGTCACCTTCCATAACAGGAATCTTTGCTGTACGAGCAGAGTTCAATACTGCACTAGCATCTACCTGCTTAATATAATTTTCCAAAGTCTTCATAATCAACCCTGAAGCATAGTAATCAGGATCAACTGTATAAGTAACCTCTGCGCCGTTTTCAAAACCTTCAATAAGAATTGTTTCCTCATCATCTTCGCCTACAATAGATCTTCTTACACCCTTAACCACAAACAATGGTGTTGTTTTAACACCGGCATTACTATTGCCGCCGTTAACTGTTTCGCTATCGTCAAGACCAAGCTCAATATTAGTCTGGAATGTTATATCCTTGCTTCCGTTTGCTCCTCTTGCAACAATTACATAGTTTGTTGTATATGCTTCAGGGTCCGTCGAAAACAACTGAACATAATAGGTTGTACTTGAGTTAAAGCTCTTAGCTGTGCTGTATTTTTCAGCAACATTAAGTTCAGAATCCTTACCAGGCAGCTGAATTACATTAAGTGTGCTTGCAAAGGGTCTTTTAGAACCAAAACCCGAAGAAGAACCGGTGCTTGAGATAATATCATCTGTCTGTCCTCTTACCGGCTGAAGTGTATACTTATCTTCATCTTTACCTAATACAGGTGTATCAATGTATTTAATCTTACCTTCATCGTTGAGCTCAAACAATACAGGAATACCACTCCAAGAGTTGTCTCCGTAGTAACCTGTTGATTTCTTAACATTGTTTACAGGTTTATAGTTTCCGATTTCATCCATGGCTGCCTTAAGTTCAAGCTCACCCTTGCACTTGTTACCATCAATTGTAACTGTATCAGCAAGACCATAAATATTAACCTCGCCATCACTGAACATTCTTACACTAATACCCGAATCTACCCCTTCACTAGGTGCATAGAATGTGATAAATCCAAACTCTCCCTTGGCGTCGCCTGCTACTGTATCAGAAAATGCAAGCTGACCGAATACGTCAAGCTTAAATTCATAAGACTTGTTGATTTTAACGCCTAAGTCTGCAATTGTTGCATTGGCCTTACCTTTTGTAATATATTCAGCATAGCTCTTTGAAAGGTTGTAATCTTTACCATCAATTTCAAACACCCATTTACCGTCTACAACACCAATTGAATTAATTGTACCTTCAACCTTATCCATTGAAACTTTGACATCGAAAACTTTCTCATCTTTCGAAGCTGCAACAGACAATACATCACCTATCTCAAGCTCTTCAAATTCATATTCTATGCCATCAGTATCAGAAATTGTGATAATCTTTGTTTCATCTTCCTCATCCAAAGTAAGCTTCTTTGTCTTAGCCTTACCTGTACCTGCAGACCAATCGCCTGCTTTATCTGTAATGATGTAATTATCTATATCCATGCGCTCGATAATAAATGTATCGTATGCCGTGATGCTTACGATATCCATAGTGCCATCACCATTATAATCAAGGAATTCAATCTGTGATTGCATGCCTTGAGCATCACTGATAGCTTCCATCAATAACAAAGAGGAAGACGCTCCGTTCCAAATAACAGGGACATTCTTGATAATTTCCATCTTCTTTGTTTTAGAGGCTTTATCACCATCTGCCCAATACTTAACCAATGTATCTGTAGACTCATCTGCATCAATGAAATCCAGAGCAAGCTCAATCTTTGTGTTCTTTGTTGAAGACTCATCAAAGCTTACAACTGTCTTTGTGCCCAAATTGTCATCATCTTTGTAGTATGCCTTTACATATGTACCGATTGCATCTTCAATACCAGACTCGCCTGTAAAAAATACTCTTACGTCAGCACCTTTTTCAATCCGAACTTCGCCTGCGTCAAGGTTACTTGCGCCGAAAAGACCTGTTTTTTCGTTTGTTGTTACCAAGCCTTCAAACTTATACACATTATGCTTACTTGAAAGAAGGTTTACACCTTCCATAACAGCATATGAGCTACCTGAGTCAGAAGAGCTTCCAACCAGCTTAAGCATATCAACCTTTAATACGTTAGCAACCAATACAGCAACCTGCCCCCTTGTCATAGGCTCAGAAAAGTTTGCATCAGAAAGGCTCTTTAAAAATCCATACTCCTTAGCAACATTAAAATATTCCTGAGGATAGCCTGCGATAGGATCATCAATACAAGCATTGTGGCCCGATGCAAAACAAATCATCTTGATAGCCTGATAACCTGTTACGTTGTCATTAGGACCAAATTTACCATCGCCATAACCATTGATAGCACCAATCTGAGCTGCAAACTCAACGAAAGGAGCGTACCATTCGCTTGTTAAAACGTCATCAAATATGCCCTGTGCTGTGAAAGCAGAAGCAGTATCAAGATGACCCATTGTTGTTACTAAAATTTTTGCAAATTCTGCTCTTGTTACGTTGTTATCGGGATTAAATTTTTCACCATCACCAACCATAATCTCAAGAGCGCACAAAAGCGATGCAGCATCTTCGTACCTTGTTCCCTTAACATCCGTGGGAAGTTCCGCCGCAGACACTGTTGTGGGCAGCATAGTCAATACCATTGATAAAACAATAGTAAAAGCAGCTAAACGTTTAAACATTTTCATTTGTGTTTACCCCCTTTAAAAATGTACACGCATCACCATCAGGCATATGCGCAATGTTTGTTGTATTTAAGCCGACAGCCGCGAAGTTTATGAAGACTGCCAAAAAACACCGACAGACACAGCAACATATCATAGCTTAATAAAATACTGTTTACATTATACATCTTTTTTGTTCAATAATCAATAGTTTTTTAAGATATTTTTTTTGCCATATGATGCATTTTTTGTTTTTCCATTTCCTTATTGTCATATATAGCGCATATTGACTAATAACATGCCATATATAGTATTTTTCAAATATTTTTCCACAAAATTGCAAACTTTACATTTTCATTACAAGCTTTTTTGTGCACCCTTATTCTTCCTTATTGTTTTCCCTTATTCTATGCATAATACCGCCAATCACCGTGCTCACAACACTGACAGACACATAACTTAAAAACACCGTTATTATTCCTTCTTCAATATCATTTAAAAAAAACATAAGCATTATTATAGTCGCGGCAAATATCACACAAAAAGTATAATACCATGCAAAGCCGTTTTTTAAATTGAATATAATTATGCTTGCTGTTATAGCAATACTGTTTACAATATACGAAATATAAAAAATATCGTATATTAAATCAGAGAAAATAAATCTCAGGCATGACACTATAACAAAAATTGCGCACAGCACCATAAAATAAATGCGGATTTTCTCCCATATTTTATATATGTACATAGAATTTTCTCCTTTTTGCTTGTTTTATTATAAAATTATATCAGCCAAAATGGGCATTGTCAACCACTTTATCTGCACCGCCAAAGACAGTTTGGCATATTATAATAAGGGATTTTATTTACCATATTTTTATAATGGCACCGGACTTAAAGTATATGTTATAATAAATCAAGGCGGGTGATAATATTGATAATTGAACAGCTAAGCGAAAGCATACTTAAAATAACGCTTGAATTTTCCGAGTTCTCAGTGTATAACCTTAATAAAGACAACATAACCGCTTCATCGCCGGAAATAAAAAAATTTATTGTGTTTGCCATACGCCGTGCCTCTCGTGAAACAGGCTTTGAAGCATCAGGCAGCAATATAAAAATTGAATCCGTGCCAAACAACGCGGGATTGGTATTTTTTATAACTAAGCTTAATGATAATATACAGAAAAACAAAACAGATGATAAAAGCAAAATGGCATTAGAAAAAATATGCGCGTCATCGGGCAAAAACAGAAATGTTTATTTTATATTCACCGGCAAAAAAAGCCTTGTTGAATTTTTATATGCCACGCGCAACGAAGACTTTTCGTATGCACGGCTTTATACAATGTCAGGTAAGTACTATTTAAAATTACCTGTGCAGAGCAAGCTTTATAATCATGCACTTGAATTTTCAAATCCGGCAGCATCTCAAATTCTTACACTACGCCTTGCAAAAGACGGACTTTTAATATGCCGCGGAGAAGATTTTAATAAAATTTTATAATATATAAAAAGCATTTGTATTTTTGAATTATTTCTATTTTATATTGAAAGGTGTGAGTGAGGCATGCATTTTTTCTCGAAAACACTTATGATAACATTTTCCGCACTTGGCCTGGGAATTCTTTTGGGGCTTTTGCTTCCGGTGGCATTTGTTGCCGGAGTAGAAGCAGTTATAATTATGTTAATAGGAATTTGCCACTGTTTAAAAAGAAGATAAACTACATAAAAAACGGCAACCGATGCATCAATGGTTGCCGTTTTAATCATATAATTATTATCTGCTTGCTTTTTCTTTCTTGGCTTTAGCCGCTACATCTTTCCATGCTGCTACCCAGGGGCTTGCAACAAAGATAGATGTATAAGAACCTACAATAACACCCACAATAATCGGAAGTGCAAATTCCTTAAGAGTTGTTGCACCCATGAAGTAAAGGATTACAATGGGAATAAGTGTAGTAACTGATGTATTAATTGTTCTTGTTAAAGACTCTTTAATACTCTTGTCAGCAATTTCTGAATGGCTCATCTTCTTTGCAAACTTAGTATTTTCACGGATTCTGTCAAAGATAACGATTGTATCGTTGATCGAATAACCAAGGATGGTCAAAATAGCCGCGATAAATGTTGCAGAAAGCGGAATTGCAAACAATACGTATACTGAAAGCATTGAAAGAACGTTAATAAGAAGTGATACAACTGCCATTACAGAGCTCTTCCAATCGAAACGAATAAGAATGTAAATAAGCATTGCGATAGCTGCGATAATTGAGAACATCAATGTCTTTCTCTTCATTTCGTTACCATAGCTTGCTGTCTGAAGTGAATTTGAAATATCGCCAAATTCAGTATCTTTAAGCTCTTCAGGGAATGCAGCCTTAACTGCTTCAAATGCAGCATTTGTCTGCTCATCATTCATTTCTTCTGTTTTAATTAAAACATCTGAAAAACCTGTGCCTGTCATCTGAACACGGGGAGAAATCTTAAGGCCCGCCGCTTCTTTAACAGTATCTTCAATTGTTTTACGCTCTGCATCGTTTAGTGTTCTTCCCATATTAATCTGAAGTGTGGAACCACCAGCAAAGTCAACATCCTGCTGGAAGCCACCCTGAATGAAATATCCTACAACGCCGGCAACAAGGATTATAACAGGGAGAATTAAATATAAAAGTTTATTTTTACAAATATTAAGCATTTACTTTTCCTCCCTCTTTTTTAACTTTAGCACCGAAAAGTGTACGTTTTTTTACATTTAAACCAACAAGCTGTCTTAAAAGAAGTCTTGTAATAAATACTGCTGTAATCATTGATAAAACAACACCAAGACCAAGTGTGATAGCAAAGCCGCGAACTGATGATACGCCTGACAAGTAAAGCACTACAACAGCGATTAATGTTGTGATGTTACCGTCTAAAATAGCGCTTAGCGCTCTGTGGAAACCTGATTCAACAGCAGATTTAACTGTTTTACCAAGATTTAATTCTTCTTTAATTCTTTCGAATATGATTACGTTTGCGTCAACCGCCATGCCGATTGAAAGAATTATACCTGCGATACCTGAAAGGCTTAGATTTACATTAAAGATATTCAGGCATATGCAAGTAAATCCAACATAACCAACAATGGCAATGTCAGCTACAAGACCTGGAAGTCTGTAGAAAATAAGCATAAACAACATAATAATTAAAATGCCAAGACCTGCTGCTGCCATAGCTGAATCAAGTGCACCTTCACCAAGTGAAGCACCAATTACGTTTTCGCTTTCAACCTTAAGCTCGACGGGTAGTGTACCGGAGCTAATCTGGCTTGCAAGCATCTTAGCAGTCTTCTGGTCAAAGTTGCCGTTAATTATACATGTTTCTGAATTGATTGCTTCATTAACATTAGGAGCTGAAATACAGTTTGAAAGCTGTTCCTCTAAAGCGAGCTCTTCGTTATAATCAAGAAAAATGTATATAGGCTGACCAACATTTGCGCTTGTTGCATCATACCACTTTGAAACGCTTTCCTTCTTTAAAGTAAGCTGAACATAATGCTCGCTGCTACCTGTGCTGCTTGTAGGTCCGTAAAGACCTTCTGCGTTTTCAACGTCGTCCCCGTTTAAAACCTCCGCACCCGTTGAATCTCTGAAAGAAAGTTTTGCTGTAGAACCCAAAAGTGCTTTCGCTTCCTCTGTGTCTGTAAGGCCGGGTATTTCAACTGTGATTCTGCCAAGAACAGACTGGTCACGGGTAATATTTGCTTCTGTGTAGCCCATACCGAGCACACGGGCATTCATAGCTGCTTCAACAGCTTTCATTTCTTCTTCTGTTACATCATCTTTTGTAGCTTTAAATGTAATTGTGGCACCGCCTGCAAGATCAATACCCAAATCAAGACCGCCATCTTCCAAAACACCGACATAATACTGCTTATCAAATACCGTTAAACCGATAAGTGATACTGCGGTAACTCCGGCAAGGATAACCAAGGTAAGCAGTAGGGCAATAATACTTTTTGCTTTCATTAGTAAATTTCCTCCTTTAATAGTCACATATCACTATTATACTATTAAATAATGAATAAGTCAACAAAATTATTTGACCGTTCTTATTTGATATTTATATGCTCACAAAATTAAAACGCACACTTTTCTTCAAGATACTTGTCAAGCTCGTTTATTCTAATTCTTATCTGTTCCATACTGTCACGCTCACGCACTGTTACACAACCGTCTGTTTCTGAATCAAAGTCATAAGTAATGCAGAAGGGGGTTCCAATCTCGTCCTGTCTGCGGTATCTTTTACCGATTGAGCCGGATTCGTCAAACTCAAGTCTGTATTTTTTAGCAAGCTGGCAGTAAAGCTCCATAGCCTTGTCAGAAAGCTTCTTTGATAACGGAAGTACTGCTGCTTTGATAGGTGCAAGTGCAGGATGAAGTCTTAGTACAACACGAACATCCCCGCCCTCAAGCTCTTCTTCGTCGTATGCATCACAAAGGAATGCAAGGGCAACTCTGTCAGCACCAAGAGAGGGTTCAACGCAGTAAGGAACATATTTTTCATTGGTAGCAGGGTCAAGATATTCCATATTTTCACCGGAATGTGATGCGTGCTGCTTTAAGTCAAAATCTGTTCTGTCTGCAATACCCCAAAGCTCACCCCAGCCAAATGGGAACACAAACTCTATATCAGTTGTTGCATTAGAATAATGGCTTAATTCTTCAGGCGAATGGTCGCGGAAACGAACATTTTCTTCTTTAATGCCAAGGCCTAAAAGCCAATCCATACAGAACTGTTTCCAATATGCAAACCACTCAAGGTCTGTGCCCGGTGCACAGAAAAATTCAAGCTCCATCTGCTCAAACTCACGGGTACGGAACACGAAATTACCGGGTGTAATTTCGTTTCTGAAAGACTTACCAACCTGACCGATACCGAAAGGCACTTTCTTTCTTGTTGTGCGCTGAACATTTTTAAAATTTACAAAAATACCCTGTGCAGTTTCCGGGCGAAGATAAAGCTCAGAGGTAGAATCCTCTGTTACGCCCTGAAATGTTTTAAACATCAGATTAAACTTTCTTATATCCGTAAAATTATGCTTTCCGCATTCGGGGCAGCACACGTTGTTTTCGTTTATAAACTCAAGCATTTTTTCATTGCTCCAGCCATCAACTGTAGCAGGCTCGCCTTTTGCAAAAAGGAAATCCTCAATAAGCTTGTCCGCTCTGAAGCGCGCCTTACATTCCTTACAATCCATAAGCGGGTCAGAAAAACCGCCAACGTGCCCCGATGCAACCCAAGCCTGCGGATTCATGATAATCGCCGCATCAAGACCTACATTATAGGGTGATTCCTGAACAAACTTTTTCCACCATGCTCTTTTTACATTGTTTTTAAATTCAACACCCAAGGGGCCATAATCCCATGAGTTTGCAAGTCCGCCGTATATCTCGCTGCCGGGATACACAAAGCCTCTACCTTTACATAGAGCAACTATTTTTTCCATAGTTTTCTCTGTGTTTTTCATAACTAAAACCTCCAACCGTAACATTATTTGAAAAATATATTTATCATATCAAAACTTTTCCTTAGGCTCTCGCCTGCCTTATAGTTTACCAAATTTGCAAAAAAAGGTCAAGTAAAAAACGAAATTTTGCCCTTTTTTACGAAAAATTATACTAATTTAAAAAATTCGTTAATTATCTTAACTGAATTTCTTGCGGCAAGCTTGGTAAATGTGGGATAGTCCATATGGCTTGACCCGTCTGCCTTATCAGATATTGACCGCAGTATCCCGTAAGGAACTTTGTTTGCAGCGCAAACGTGCCCGATTGCAGCTCCCTCCATTTCGCAGGCAATACAGCCAAACTCTTTAACGATTTCTTCTCTTATTTTATCGTCTGCCACAAATCTGTCACCGGTTGCAATTTTTCCGATTGTACATTTTAAATCAGGACAAGCATCCCCTGCTTGTAAAATCTTATCTGCAATTTCCTTGCCACATACAAATTCTATCATACCAATTCCTGAAACAAAGCCTTTTTTATCACCTAAGGCAGTCGTGTCCATATCGTACTGCACACTACACTCACCTACTACAATTTCGCCTATATCAAGACTATTTGAAAGCGAGCCTGCAACTCCAACATTTATAATCATTTCAGGAGCATATTTCATTATCATTGCCTGAGCGCAAATTGCTGCGTTAACCTTGCCTGGGTCACACTTCGCAATAACGGCATCAACTCCTGAAAACTTGCCTGAAACAAAGCTTATATTTGAAATAATTTCTTCGCTTTTATCTTCAAGTCCCTGCTTTAATGCATCAACCTCAACATTCATTGCGCCTATAATGCCTATCATAATTATCCCTCCTTGTAAAATAATGTGTCTTCACTCACATTTTCCATAACCTTTAAATATTCCATACACTGCGCCTTTGCCTTTTCAAGATTAAGGCTTTTGCAGTTTCCGCACTCAATCTCGGAATTTCCAAAAACATCTCCCTTATGGTCACATACTTTTTTAAGACATTCTTTCAAACTTTCAATTACCTTTTTATGTTGTGAATTTCTTACAAGAAGATAAAATCCCGTTTGGCAACCCATGGGCCCAAAATATATAATATCGCCTCCAAGGGAAGAATTTCTGATATAAGTAGCAAGCATATGCTCACATGTATGCATTGTTTCGTGGTCCATCAAATCGCCGGTGTTAGGCTTTTTCATTCGCAAGTCATAGGTGGTTATATCCCCGTCCTGCCTTGAAATATAAAGTCCCGGGTCAAGCACGAGATGATTTATTGTAAAGCTTTGTATTTTATTCATTATATTATCACTCCAATTCCTTTTTAATTAATTTTATCATAAAGAAGCAAAATTGTCTACCGAAACATAAAAACATCTTTTTTGCCAGCCATTTACAGAGAATATATTTATTTGAATTTTACATTTTTGTGCACAATTTATTTAACGCATGTATAAATATCAACTTTTTTACAGATTTAACTGACTGTTTTTTTACAAAAATTACTAATTATATTAAGATTATATAAAAATAAGCCTCTTAAAATATAAAACTACTATTGACACCATAATTTTCAGGTGATATAATTGTACAAAATGACGATATTTGCAACTTTTTAGGTATGTGTGTCGTTTTTTTGCAAATTCGCCGAAGGATATTGACGGACATAAACGAAGTTTATGCAAGTATGCGAAAGGAGAATGAAAATGAAATCAACCGGTATTGTGAGAAAAGTAGACGAACTTGGAAGAATCGTGCTGCCTATCGAACTGCGCAGAACACTTAATATTGCCGAAAAGGACGCTTTGGAAATTTATGTTGACAGCGATATGATTATTCTTAAAAAGTATGAGCCTTGTTGTGTATTCTGCAGTGAATCGAAAGACATTATGGTTTTCAAAGGTAAGAACGTTTGCCATAACTGTGCTCAGGAAATGCAGAAGTTTTAATATTAATTTTTACGATTGAAAAACATACCTGCGGGTATGTTTTTTTACGTTTTTGTATAAGGAGCTTTAATTTATGATAAGACACCTATATGCCAAAACGGAAAAACTGTTTTTTCCGTTGACTTTATTTATAAAAAAGAATACTGTTTTAAGCATTGCAATTTTTGCGGCACTGATAACCATGTTTTTTGTGCCCCCGGACAGAGAGTATCTAGGCTATATAGATTTTAAGACACTTACATGTCTTTTCTGTACCCTTGCGGTTGTATGTGCTTTAAGAAATATTTATTTTTTTAGGATACTTGCAAATAAAATAGTGTGCATTTTTAAAAATACACGCTCATGTATTTTAGCAATAGTTTATATAACTTTTATAGGTTCAATGCTTATTGCAAATGATATGGCGCTTATAACATTTCTCCCCTTGGGATACTATGCCTTGAGCGAAACCAGTGCAAAAAAGCATCTTGCATTTACCTGCATAATGCAAAACATTGCCGCAAATTTAGGTGGAATGTTAACACCTTTCGGAAATCCACAAAATTTATATTTGTATACATATTATAATATAGCAGATGCTGATTTTTTCAGGATTATGTTTTTGCCGTTTCTTCTTTCCACTCTTGGCATAACCGCTTGCTGTATGTTTATAAAAAAAGAGCCACTGCATCCTGAAAATAATTATGAAATGCAACTTCCGCAGGTAAAAACTTTTATTTATGTTGTTCTTTTCATTTTATCAATAACTATAGTTTTCAGGGTCATTCCCTATTACATAGGTCTTTTAATAATAGTTACATTTATTTTCTTTATGGACAGAAAGGCTTTAAAACAGGTTGACTACAGTCTGTTATTTACCTTTACGGCATTTTTTATATTTTCTTCCAATATGGCAAGAATTGACGCTGTAAGCACCTTTTTATCAGCTATGGTAAATAAAAATACCCTTTTGGCAGGTGTGGCATCGTGTCAGTTGATTTCAAATGTACCGACTGCGATTTTGATTTGTCGCTTCACAAGCGATTTTGAAAGGCTTTTGGTAGCGGTAAACATTGGCGGTGCAGGAACGCTTATTGCATCTCTTGCAAGCCTTATAACCTTTAAGGAATTTATAAAATATTCCCCAAAAGAGGCAAAAAGATATATCGTAAAATTTTCAGTTTATAATTTTGCGTTTCTGATAATTTTAACGATTATTATGCTCGTTCGTTACGCATATTTTTAATTATAATTTTACTTTCCGTAGACTTCTTTTTCTTATATAGCATATTAAATTAATACATTAACTATCTCAAATACAATTTCAAATGTTGTAAAAATTATTGCTTGGTATCCCGAAATCAGAATGCTTTCAGACATTTCGCAAGCTAAACCTGCTATTGGCGAATATTTTGCAAACTATGTTGGCGGAATGAAGTCAAAAAGTAAAATAGTGAAAATGAAAGAAAAGTACGTAAGCCTTGGTCCTTAATACAAAGGATACAAAAAAGCTGTGCGCTTTTTTTGTCGCACAGCTTTTTTATTACAATATTATACAAATAAGTCCGCCGGAGCCCTCGTTTATAATTTTCTGCAGCGTTTCCTGCAGCTTTTGACGGGCATCGTCAGGCATACGCACTAATTTATTGTGAAGTCCTGCATTCACAAGCTCGTGTAAGCTTTTACCAAATATATTTGACTCCCATATTTTTTTCGGGTCTGTGTCAAACTCGCTCATAAGATAGCTTACAAGTTCTTCCGACTGCTTTTCGGAGCCAACCACGGGTGAAACTTCTGTTTCAATGTCTGCCCGTATCATATGTATGCTGGGTGCAGATGCTTTAAGCTTTACACCATAGCGACTTCCCTGCTTTACAATTTCAGGTTCTTCCAAAACAAGCTCCTCCACCCCGGGAGATACAATTCCGTATCCAGTGTTTCTTACTTCATCGAGAGCACATGATATTTTGTCATATTCCATTTTTATCTTTGAAAGATTGCATATTGTTTCAATAAGCTCTTCTTCGCCGCCGATTTCAAGCCCTGAAAGCTGCCCTAGAACATCATAGAAAAGCTCGTCAGGCGTTAAAAGATTTATATTAACAAGGCCGCTGCCCAAATCCATACTTTCTATTTTTGCAGTTTTAACAAAATCACATCCCGAAAGACCTTTACATATATTTTTTGCATCCTTAACTTCTGATATATCTCCTAGTGCAGAAATTATCGCATCATACACGCTTTGTTTCAACTGATGGCTGTCTTTAAGCCCCTCAACCCATCTGGGAACATTTATATTAATTTCACTTATGGGAAACTCACACAAAACAGTTTTAATTATTTCATTTATGTCAGCTGCACTAATGCTAGCACAATCAACTGCCATAACACTTACATTATATTTTTCTTCAAGCTCCTTTTTTAACCGTTGAGCTTCCTCTCCGGCAGGATTTCTTGAATTTAAAAGCAGTGTAAAGGGTTTTCCGATTTGCTTTAACTCATTTATTACTCTTTCTTCCGGCTCTATATAACTTTCGCGCTCAAGGTCTGTTATGCTTCCGTCTGATGTTACCACAAGACCGATTGTGCAGTGGTCACATATAACTTTTTTTGTGCCCAGCTCTGCCGCCTGAGTAAATGGAATCTGATGTTCAAACCAAGGTGTCTGCACCATACGGGGCACCCCGTCTTCCATATATCCGCCGGCACCCTCTGCCATATAACCCACACAGTCAATCATTCTTACCTTCATATGAGCATTTTCACCAATATCAATTTCCACCGCTTCATTTGGCACAAATTTCGGTTCAGTGGTCATAATTGTTTTTCCCGCCGCACTTTGAGGCAACTCATCAATGGTCCGCTCCTTTTTGTTTTCATCTATTATATTCGGAATAACAAGCGAATCCATAAACCGCTTGATAAAAGTGGATTTTCCCGTACGAACCGGTCCCACCACACCTATATACACATCACCGCCGGTCCTTTTTGCAATATCCGAATAAATATTATAATCACTCATATATTTTCCTCCATGCATTTTGTTTGATACATTCTATTCTGCAAATTAAATAAATATGATAAATATAAATTTTTAATTAATTTTTATTAAAACCTGTTGAAATACGCCGCAAAAGGTTTTATAATAAAAGTATAAAAGGCGGTGTTTTTATGAAAAAAGCTTTGATTTTATCAATAACTGCCGGTATGGGACACCATAAAACCGGTATGGCAATATCAAATTATTTAGAGGCAAATAACGTTGCATGCACAATGCTTGATACTTATGAATATATTACCCCCGTTTTAAGCGACACAGTTTCTAACGGTTATCTTTTAACAACAAAATATACCCCGAAGGCATTTGGTAAGGCATATGAAATTGCAATGAAAATGAACAATCCCGAGCAGGGCTCATTTGAAAAAGTATTTAACAAGGTATCACTGCCCAGAATACGAAAATATATTGAGGACTATAGACCTGATGTTATCATTTCAACCCATGCCTTTTCAGCAATGCTTTTAAACGATATGATTAATGACGGAAGTCTTGATAATTGCCTGACAGTGGGCATTATAACAGATTTTACAGTGCACCCTTTTTGGGAAAAAACAAATCTTGACTATTATGTTACCGCAAGCGTGCTTTTAGATTATCAGATGCACATTAAAAAGCATATACCAAAAGAAAAAATCTTAAGCTTCGGTATTCCCATTGACCCTAAATTTTCACACAAAATACCAAAAGAGCAGGCAAGAAATCTTATAGATATAGAAAATAAACCTACAATACTTATTATGATGGGCTCTATGGGATTCGGAAAAATATTTGACGGCTTAGAAGATATTGACCGCCTTGAAAATGATTTTCAAGTAATACTTGTTTGCGGCAATAACAAAAAGCTTTATAAAACCGCAACAAATAATGAATGGAATCACACCTTTCATATAAAAGGCTTTGTTGACAATGTGGATATTTTAATGGATGCGGCAGATGTTATTATAACAAAGCCGGGCGGGCTTACCACATCTGAGCTTTTAACAAAGGAGTTGCCCGCAATTCTTATGGCACCCATACCAGGGCAGGAAAACCGCAATGCAGAGTTTTTGTTAAACACAGGTCTTGCCGTTCAGGTAACAAAGCTGACTCCCATTGATGAGCTTTTGTATCAACTTTTAACAAACCCATGGCGAATGAAGGTTTTGTCAGAGTCGGCAAAGCACGCCTCAAAACCCTACGCCGCTAAGGATTTAGGGGATTTTATAATTGAAAAAATTTCGAATAACGCAAAAAAATAACTGTTTTTATAATTAAATAAGGCGATACAATATTAGCATAAGCTGATTGTATCGCCTTATTTTAATTTAATTATTTTTCTACATCCTTTATATGATTTTGTCCCTAACATTTCAAACTTTATGCGGAACATAAGACTTAGATGGGAGCTTTTTTAATCGTATGTTTTTCTGAAGTCAGAATTTAAAAATATAAACCACAAAGTAAAAAATCTGCGATTTTTTGTTTATATTATTTTAATTTCAGTCGATTTTTCATTGCAAGATAAATTACAGAGGAAAAAACAACGCACACAGTGCCCTGCACCGCATTAAAAAGTATGTTTAAAACGGCTGCCGAACTGAGCTTTAATGCATACATTTCAAATAAGAAATATCCAAAAACCATGATAAGTTCTGCTATAATAGCGGAAATCACACTGCGGATAACCGGATGATTATTCTTAAGAAGTTCAAATATGCCTCCTGCAATCAAACCCATAACAAGCTTTATAAAAAATGTTGCAGGTATATACACGGCATAACCGGAAAGCAAATCTGCAAGACTTGCACCAACCGCTCCTGACACACCGCCCCATATCGGACCCATTATAAATGAACATAAAAGAATCACCGCATCACCTGCGTTTATGTAACCCACAACAGGAAGTGGGATTTTTACAAGCCATGTTGCAACCAGAATAATCGCGGAAAACACGGCACAGTTTACGATTTTTGAAATTTTTTTGTTTCTCATTTTACTTTCCTTTCTGTTTCTTTTAACTTCCTCTATTAATTAAAATCATATTCGCCGCGACTTATGATATACTCTGCTACTTTAAGCTCGTTTTTGTATGCCTCCTTGCCTTTTTTACTGTTATCAAAAATAGGGCGCACAATAATACACACATCGCTTGTATCAAATTCCATTAAGGGATTGTCTTTCATATTTATCGCATAAACTCTGCCATCTGGGTATTTTTTAAGTGCTTCTTCAGGGTAATTATATTTTTTTGCCAATGACGAAAGGTCGCAAAGTTCTTCCTCTGTTCCATCACCAACATAAGGTTCTTCGTATCCGCCGCCAAATAAAAATACCGAGCTTTCACCAGCGCGTACTACAATTTCCGCCTTTTCCATATCAGCCTTTACTCCCGAATTTGTAAGAGCAAGCTCGTTTGATACAAATATCCCTTCACAAATTACTTCCGCTTTTCCGTTCCCGTTAAAATCAGGTATGCCCTGGCTTAAGGTTTGTTCAAATTTCTCTATCGGGTCATCCTCCTGTGGAAGCATTGCAACTGTGTCACCAATATAATACATGGAAAAATCATATTTAACCTGAGTAATCTTATCGCAGATAAAAACGCCAAGCAAAAACAAACAAAAAGCGATAAATATTATAAGAGTCTTATAATGAAACCATATATTTAAAAACCACGCCTTTGTAAAAGGCTTTATATAGTAAACTCTTTCTTTTCTCACTTGCCTCACCCCTGACTTCTGTTTTTTTCAATATCTCTGTGACTTATAACAACATTATATCCCTTTTCCTTAAGATACTCATAAAGTTTTACGGCAACAGTAACACTTCTGTGCTGACCGCCGGTGCAGCCAATGCCGACAACAAGCTGTGCTTTACCCTCTTCAATATAATAAGGAATAAGATATTCTGTCATATCCTTTAATTTTTCTATAAAAACATTTGTCTGCTCAAAGCTTAAAACATAATCCTGAACACACGGCTCAAGGCCTGTATGCTTTTTTAAGCTTTCTTCATAAAAGGGATTAGGCAAGAATCTTACGTCAAAAATTAAATCACCATCAACTGCAATACCGTATTTAAAGCCAAAGGACGTAACATTTATCACAAGTCCTCTTCTGTCACTTTCAAAAAGCTCATAAACAACATTTTTAAGCTGTGATGCCTTGTAATTAGAGGTGTCTATAATATGGTCCGCTTTATTTTTTATACCCTCCAAAGCAAGACGTTCTTTTTTTATACTTTCCGCAAGAGATGTCCCGTCCTTTGAAAGAGGGTGAACTCTCCTTGTTTCCTTATATCTCTTTATAAGGGTTTCATCGCCAGCATCAAGAAACAGAATTTCATATTCATAATTAAGACTCTTTAAGTTGTTTATCTCATCTACCATCTGATTAAACATATCGCCACCACGGATATCTATGACCATTGCAACCTTATCTATTTTACCTGACGACCTTTGGCAAATTTCTGCAAATTTACCCACAAGCAGCGGAGGCATATTGTCTATACAGTAATAATCCAAATCCTCCATACAGCGAATAACCTGAGTTTTACCCGCTCCTGAAAGGCCTGTTATAATTATAAATCTCATTTTTGATGCACCTCTTCTTTTGTAAAAAACAATTAAAATATGCAAGGCAAAAAACCTAAATTATTTGCCCTGCATATAATTAAAATCCAATCATTTTCATTTCCGGCTCAAGCTCTACCGAGAATTTATTATAAACCACATTTTTAATATGCTCTGCAAGGCGCAAAACATCTTCTGCAGTAGCGCCCCCAACGTTTACAATAAAGCCTGAATGTTTTTCCGATACCTGAGCACCACCTATGGTATATCCCTTAAGGCCCGCCTCATCAATTAAAGCTGCGGCAAAATACCCCTCGGGGCGTTTAAATGCAGAGCCGCATGAAGGCATATTTATAGGCTGTTTTTCCTTTCGGCGCTGTGTATAATCAAACATTTTTTCCTTTATTTCGTTATGTTTTCCCTCTTTAAGCTTAAAATCAGCAGAAAGTATTATATTTTCACTTCCGGAAAATGCACTTTTTCTGTAATTAAAGGAAAGTGCCTGCCCAGAAAGGGTTAAAATCTCCCCTTCAGGCGATAAATACCTTACACTTGAGGTTACATCTTTGATTTCTCCTCCATAAGCGCCTGCGTTCATATAAACTCCGCCGCCTACACTTGCAGGAATTCCCGAAAGCTCTTCAAAACCTGCAAGTGCGTTTGATAGCGCCGCCTTTGAAACTGCCGATAAAAGTGCTCCTGCTTTTGCCGTGATGCATTCGCCGTCAACCCTAAAATCGGAATAGTCACTTCCCATTTTAATTGCAATGCCCGAAAGCCCCTTATCACTTACAAGCAAATTAGAACCGTTACCGATTATGTAACGGTCAAGCTCATATTTTTTTGCTGTATCAAGCAAAAACAAAATTTCTTCTTCCGATTTTACAAGTGCTAAAAAATCTGCCGCACCGCCAATACGGAAAGTGGTGTGATTTTTCATCGGCTCGTTTATCAAAAATTTTATATTCTCTTTTTCAAACAGCTTTTTTATTTCTTCATTTCTGCCGGCAATGTTCATAAATTCCTCCAAAATTTATATATTACTGCTCCTGCTTACCCAAAAGCGCCGCACCAATTATACCTGCGTCGGGGGCAAGCTTTGCAATTCTGATATCTGTCTGAAGTACTAATTTACAGCAAACGTGCTTTTCATCAAGCTCTTTGATGGGGTTTAAAAGATAGTCTCCCTCTCTTGAAATACAGCCGCAAATTACCAAAGCTTCAGGCTGGAATATGTTAATACCAGAAACAATACCATCTGCAACATAATTTATGTATTTATAAACAACGCTCTGTGCAAGTGCACCACCTTTTTTGGCGCAAGCAAAAGATATCATACAATTTACCTTATCTAAGTCGCCGTTTACCATTTTTTCCATTTCACAGCCGAAGTTTGTATAAATGTCTCTTTTTGTTTCACGAATTAAAGATGTAACTGAGCCGTATGCTTCCCAACAGCCACATCTTCCAAAACCATATATTCGCCAAGAGCTGATTTAATTCCTATTTTGCCTATATAAATGCCTATATACATAGTCATTATCCTTTATATGTGTTTATGTTCACACACATTAAAGACCTACTATCATTTTACGTTTTCTTAAAACGCTTAAAAATCGTTTTAAGTTTAAGTTTGCAATAAGATCTTCAGGGAATTCAATCTCACGAAGCATGGATACTGCCTCAGAAAAATTGCCCACATTTCCCGAAAAGTGTGCATCTGAGCCAACAACCACACAAACACCCATTTTTGCGCATTTACTTGCAATCTGCTTGCATATCTGCACATTACCTTTTCTCCTAAGGTGAGAGTTGTTATTAATTTCAATCATTTTAAATTCCTTTTTTGCTTTTGCTAAAACCTGGTCAATGTTGTATTCATAATCAGGTGAACCACTGTGACCGATTATATCAACATAAGGATTATCCAAAACATTTAAATATGCCTGAGTATGTGCCTTACGACCCATAGGTGCACATGCATCGGCATGAAACGATGCAATAACTACATCCAAAACCGATAAAACATCGGGCGGCAAATCCAAATTTCCATATTCATCCATGATGCTTACCTCTGCACCATAGAGAAGCTTAACTCCATAAATTTCACGGGGAAGATTTTTCGGCGCACAGGAAAAATGCCATATATGAGGCGAATCAGGTGTTCCTGGGGCATGATTTGTCATAGCTATTGCCTCAAGCCCTATCTGCTTTGCGTGACGCATATTTTCTTCCAGACTTGAAAAAGCATGAGTCGACACATTTGTATGAGTATGGGTATCAACTAAAATATTCACGTGGCGACGCTCCTCCTCTTAAATTTTTAATAAAGTTAGTTTATTTATCTTCGCCAAGCTTACTTGTAAGCCTTGCCGAAAGCTCTTCTGCCGCATTAAAGCCCGTTCTTTTCTGACGGTTATTCGTTGCCGCAATTTCTACTATAACCGCAAGGTTTCTGCCGGGGCGCACAGGTATGGTAACCGAGGGAATATCAATTCCTAAAATATTTGTTGTTTCATCTGTCAGACCAAGGCGGTCATAGGCCTTACCCTCTTCCCATGGCTCAAAGTTGATAATCATGTCAATCTTTTCTGTTTCTTTAACTGCTCCCATACCGAAAAGCCTCCTTACGTCAACAATTCCGATACCGCGTATTTCAATAAAATACCGAATCATTTCAGGCGCAGTGCCGACAAGAGTTTTGTCAGATACTTTTTTGATTTCAACCGCATCGTCTGCCACAAAACGGTGACCGCGCTTAACAAGCTCAATTGCAGTTTCGCTTTTACCAACTCCTGAGTCTCCTAAAATCAAAACACCTTCGCCGTGAACTTCAACCAATACACCATGGCGGGTAATACGGGGCGCAAGCTGCACATTAAGATAACTTATAAGAGCGCTCATAAACACTGATGTGTTAGCATCGCTTCTCAAAATTGTAATATCATATTTTTTTGCTGCCTCCATAAGCTCATCAAAGGCTTCAAGGGAACGGGTTATAACCAGCGCAGGAATCCTGCGGCTTAAAAGGTTTTGAAAACAGTTGCTTCTTTCATCACTTGAAAGAGTTCTTAAGTACGACACTTCAACCATTCCTAAAATCTGAAGTCTTGCTTCAAAAAAATAGTCAAAAAATCCGATAATCTGCATACCAGGACGGTTAACCTCACTGGTAGTTATCAAAACATCTCCATAATCAGATGATTTATAGACGGTTTCCAAATTAAACTCGCCCACCAGCTTGCTTAAAGGTATAGAAAATTGTGTCACATCCCTCATTCCCTTCTGTATTATACATACTCATTATATATTAAATTCTATTTAATGTAAATAATTATACCGTAAATATATTGTAAATTTTATCTTTACATGTAATAAATATTATCTTCTCTGGCGCAATGCTTCATACATCAAAACTCCTGCAGCCACAGATGCATTAAGGCTGTTTATATGTCCGCTCATCGGAATACGCACGCAAAAGTCACAGCTTTCCTTAACAAGTCTGCTCATGCCCTCGCTCTCAGAGCCAATTACAATTGCCAAGGGACCTTTTAAATCTGCATCATACATTTCGTGTTCGCCGGTCGCATCGGTGCCGCAAACCCAAAGGCCCTCTTTCTTAAGGTCTTCTATAGCACGGGAAAGATTTGTCACCTTAGAAACTCTCATATATTCTGTTGCCCCTGCACTTGCTTTTGCACAAGCAGCTGAAAGACCGACACTTCTGTGCTTGGGAATAATAACCCCATGAGCGCCAACACATTCTGCAGTTCTTATAATTGAGCCTAAATTATGGGCATCGTTTAAGGAGTCGCATATAATCACAAAAGGCGGCTCTCCTTTTTCTTTTGCGTAGTTTAAAATATCTTTTACAGACACATAATCTGCCGCCGCAGTATAAGCAATAATACCCTGATGTGCATTGGTTGTAGTTATACAGTCAAGCTTTGCCCGCTCAACCTCGCTTATTAAAATTTTCTTTTCCTTTGCAATGGCAATAATTCTTGTAACCGAGCCTTTTGTTTCGCCCTTTGCCAAAAGGATTTTATCTATCTGTCTGCCCGCTTTAAGAGCTTCAAAAACCGGATTTCTTCCCTCCAATATATCTTCTCTTGTTTCAGCGTTTCTATTCTCTTCTCTTTTGCTCATAGCAAGCTTCCTTTCTTTTGCAAAAATACGCAAAAGAGGGTGTAAATTCTTACACCCTCCCTTTATAAGGGGATAAGAAAAGCTCCTTCTTTAATTAGTTTATTTTAGACATATCAAACTGGTCATGAATTGCAACAACTGCTTTTTCAGCATCCTTTCTGTCAATCAAAACGGAAACCTTGATTTCACTTGTTGCTATCATATGAATGTTTATATGAGCTTTATACAGCGCTTCAAACATACCTGCGGCAACACCGGGATTGGTTACCATACCTGCGCCAACAATAGATACCTTTGATACGTTTGCATCCCATAAAACATCTTTTGCCCCTATTGCGGCACTGTTTTCGTTTATAACCTTAAGTGCATCATCTAAATGAGACTCTGCCACTGTAAAGCTGATATCCTTTGTGCCCTTCCTTCCAACAGACTGAATAATAAGGTCAACATTTATATTATGCTTTGCAAGAAGCGAAAAAATTGAAAACGCCTTTCCGGGAGTATCATCAACCTCTATCAAAGCAATTCTTGCAGTATCATTATCACGGGTTACACCCCTAACCAACATTTTTTCCACGTCATTTACCTCCTTAACAATTGTGCCAGCCGCTTTATGCAAACTTGAAAGCACCATAAGCTTAACATTATATTTTTTTGCCATTTCAACCGAACGATTATTTAATACATTTGCACCCAGGCTTGCAAGCTCAAGCATTTCATCGTATGAAATTTCGTCAAGCTTTGCTGCATCCTTTACAATTCTTGGGTCTGCAGTATATACACCATCAACATCGGTATATATTTCGCAAACATCTGCTTTAAGTGCCGCTGCCAGTGCAACCGCTGAAGTATCAGAGCCGCCGCGGCCAAGAGTTGTTATATCGTCATATTTGTTTATACCCTGAAATCCTGCAACAATAACAATATTCTTTCTGCCAAGCTCAAGCTCAAGCCTTTCTGTATTGATTTTTGAAATGCGGGCAATACCATAATTCGGATTAGTCTGCATTCCCGCCTGCCAGCCGGTAAGAGATATTACAGGAAATCCCAAAGACTCAATCGCCATTGCAAGAAGTGATATTGAAATCTGCTCACCTGTTGCCAAAAGCTGATCCATTTCTCTTTTTGAAGGCTTCGGATTAATTTCCCTTGCCTTTTCTATTAAATCATCTGTAGTATCGCCCTGTGCAGATACAACAACCACAACATCGTTGCCGTTTTTGTATGTATCTGTAATTGTGCGGGCAACATTAAAAACTCTTTCAGCATTCGCTACCGACGAACCGCCAAATTTTTGCACAACCAAACCCACTTTGTCGTCCTCCTTAATTTTATAACACCGTCTGTCTTTAAACGGATAATTTACATTACTCTTATGCAGCTTTCAGGCTGAATATCGCTGTCTGCAAGTATTTTTTCAAGGTCAGTTTCCACACCTGCAGGTGTTATAAAGCACTTGCCGTCATCTGAAAATTTACATTCGCCAAAGGCAGCTGTTGCCGCTTTATCAACTACTTCACCACATCTTACAAAAAGCTTAACTCGCGCATCAGCGTGTGATGCATTGTAACTCATGTCTGCCGGTTGCCAGCTAAAACGCTTGTTATCATCAGATTTTGCAATGTCTATAACATCACCCACAACTGCACTTGCAGTAGGCAGTTTTCCTGCACCTGCACCATAAAACATTACATCGCCAACCATGTTGCCTCTTACCATAATTGCATTAAAAACATCGTCAACCATGGAAAGGGGACTGTTTTTCGGAACAAGCATGGGAGAAACGCGGCAAAGCGCTTTTCCGTCAAGCTGTTTTGTGTAACCTATAAGCTTTATAACATAGCCCATCTGGGAAGCGCCGCTTACATCATCTAAAGAAACATTTGTGATTCCTTCTGTATATACACGGTTTACATCAACTTCCTTGCCGAAAGCAAGAGAAGAAAGAATACAAATCTTTCGTGCCGCATCGTGACCTTCAACGTCAGCTGCAGGATTTCTTTCAGCATATCCTTTTTCCTGAGCCTGCTTAAGTGCAGTATCAAAAGAAATGCCCTCTTTAATCATCTTAGTTAAAATATAGTTTGTAGTGCCGTTTAAAATACCGAAAATTTCAACAACTTCATTTGCAGCAAGGCAGTTGTGAAGAGGTCTTATAACCGGAATACCGCCGCCAACGCTTGCTTCAAACAAATAGTTTGAATTTTTATCTTCGGCAATTTTTAAAAGTTCTGTGCCATGCGTTGCCACAAGCTCTTTATTACTTGTAACAACGCTCATGCCTGCCTCCAGAGCAGCTTTTGTAAACTCATACGCAGGCTTTACTCCACCCATAGCTTCAACTACTACAGAAATTTCATCATCATTTAAAATATCATTAAAATCCTTTGTGAAAATTTCTTTTCTGGGGTGGTCTTCAAACTCTCTTAAATCAAGCACACGCTTAACATTTATTTCTCTGCCCGAACGTACCTTTATACCTTCCTTGTTTTTTTCAATAACTTCATATACACCGGAGCCTACCACTCCGTAACCGAGTATTGCAATATTAATCATAGTTAATCAAATGCCTTTCTATATACAATATATAATAATTTTACTCACCTGATGTAATTTCTGCTTTTCGCACAAATTCTATTTCCCGAAGCTTTTTTATAAGGGTATTTGCGCTTATATCCATAGCTTCAATTCTTATACAGATTGTTATGTTTGCACCACCGTTTACCGGTATACTCTGATTTATGGTTAAGACATTTGCCTTTGCCCCTGCCAAAACCTTTAATATGCACGAAAGCACCCCAGGCATATCTGCAACCTCAAAAAAGAGTGTTATAATACTGTCCTTTCCTGCCTGTTCAACAGGAAAAACACAATCCTTATATTTATAATAAGCCGAACGGCTGATTTTCAGCTTTTCCGCAGCTTCACTGGCTGTTTTACATTTCCCTGTTTTCAAAAGCCGCTTTGCTTCCACAACCTTTGTAAAAATTTCAGGCAAAACGCTTGAATCCACCAAAAGGAATCCTGCCTTTTCTTTCACTGTAGCCCCTCGCCTCCTTTTTGTGCGCACATGGCGCACAATTGTCCTCGTATAAAAGATAATACCACAAAAAAGTCACTGTTGTCAAGGATTTTTTTATTTTTTTATACTAAAATTTTGTCTTATTAAGCAGGACTTTGCTTATTTATGTAGAAATTATATAAAATGAGGCGTTTTTAATGCAAAATTGGATAAAACTAATTTATGCCGTGTTACGGAAGCAGCAAGTCACTTCCCTACAGTGTTTAACACAAATGTAAATGAAATGTAATTGAAGGTCAGTGAATTCATGCGCCCTGTGGGTGCTTTCCCATCGCAAAATAACATTAAATTTAATTACTATAACATATATTTTAAAGGAGTTTTTAATATGGATAACAATAAAAAATTCAAATCTTCACTTTTCGGATTTTCAAGAAAATCTGTTTCAGATTATGTCTTAAGCCTTTCTGAAGATTTTACAAAAAGAATTGCTGACCTTGAAGCTCAACTTAAAGACGCAAAAGAGCAAATAAAAGAAAAAGATTTAAAAATTGGCGAACTCGATGCCCAAAGGCTTCACGTTGCCGAAACTCTTTTAAAATCAAAGGTAGAGGCTGACCATATCGTAAGCACTGCACAAACAGAAGCTGACAGCATGATTTCCGATGCAGAAAGCAAGGCAAGCGGTATGATTTCAAATGCTGAGTCGGAAGCAAGCGGCATGGTAAGCAGCGCTAAAAATGAAGCAGAGCTTATTGTTGACACTGCGCGTACAAAAGCAGTTGAAATAAAGCGCACAAGCGAAGACGAGCTAAAGGCTTTAAAAGAACAGAAGGATTATGTTGCACAGTGCATAAACTCACTTAAGCTTGATGTTCTTTCCGCTTATGAGGTATATATGCTAAAGCTTGAAAAATCTATGGAGCTAAACGGCATTATTTCCCTTGAAGAAGACTCTATAGAAGTAAAGGATGAAGAAATAACAACACCAAAACTTGAAGAAAAAAAAGAAGAGTCCGCTCCCGCTGAAGAAGCAAAATCTCAAGAAAATGAAGCTGCTTCTACCGAAGAAACCGAAGAAACTATGCAAGCCGAAGAATCTGATGATAAAGAATCAGACGGCATGCTAAAGTCCGAAGCTGCAAAGAACTTTAATTTCTAATTTTACCTATAAATATGAAGAAGGGCAGGGCTAAAGATGAACTGGTCAGGTGCTAAAAACTGGCTTATAGCATTATTTGCCGGACTTAATATATTTCTTATAATTATGCTTGTAAGTATATCGTCAAACGCAGCCAAGCTTGAAAAACATATTATTTCTGATACTGTTACCATACTTAAAAATAATGGTGTTGAAATAGATGAAACTATAATTCCTGAAAAAATTCCCAAGCTTAACAGTGTTGAGGTTTCAAATGCAGTTTCCGACAAGGACTCCTTTGCAAAAGCGCTTTTAGGCGATAAATATAAAAAGGGAAATGCGGAATACCTTGCAGATGGTAAGATTCTGCGTTTTTCCCAAAGCAAATTCTTTTACACAAATTCTTCTCCCGATGAAAACTATGTTGCAATTAATGAAGACAATGCGGCAGCAACAGTGTCAGGTTTTTTAAGCGGTCTTAGCCTTTCACTGGATGCAGCAGAATATCAGGTTACAAACAAAAACGAAACGTATACGGTTATTATAAACCAAAAGCTTGATAAATATCCGCTTTTTGACTCAAAGCTGACGGTAGCGGTGTCAAAGAGGGGCATCCATTCTATAGAGGGAAGCTGGTTTTATGTTTCACAAGACCAGAGCCGTGTTGAATCAAGTGCAACAAGAGTTACCCCCTCGACAGGTGCACTTATTGATTTTATATCAGACAGTGCAAGAATAAGTAACAAATCGAACAAAATAACTGAAATAACAATCGGATACACCGCAGGCGAAACTGCAGATTTTAAGGCGTATGCCTCCGCGATACCCGTATGGCGGATTAAAACAGCTGACGGGCACAGCTATTATTTTGACGCGCGCTAAAACGTATTAGCCTGACAGAAGCTATATGAACCCATAGGGAGACTTTTTAAATGAATTCATTTTTACCCATTAATGCTCAGGAAATGAAAAATAAAGGTTGGGATGCTCCTGACTTTTTATATATTACGGGTGATGCGTATGTTGATCATCCAAGCTTTGGTCATGCCATTATTTCAAGAGTGCTTGAAAAACATGGATTTCGGGTGGCAATTCTTGCTCAGCCGGATATTAATAACGACAAAGAATTTCTTCAATTCGGCACACCACGCCTTGGTATTCTGGTGACCGGCGGAAATTTAGACTCTATGGTTGCACATTATACCGCCGCAAAAAAGCCGAGAAGTGATGATTCGTATTCCCCAGGTGGAAAAGCAGGAAAAAGGCCTGACCGCGCAGTTATAGCATATTGTAACGCAGTGCGCCGTGTGTTTGGCTCTGTGCCTATTATTATAGGCGGTATTGAGGCATCACTTCGCCGTTTTGCTCATTACGACTACTGGCAGAACAAGGTGCGCCGCTCTGTTTTATTTGACAGTCGCGCCGACCTTTTAATTTATGGTATGGGTGAAAAACAGATTGTTGAAATCGCAAGACTGATGGAAAAGGGCGTACCGATTAAAAAAATAAGAAATGTGCGCGGCACCTGTTATATTGCAAATAAAAACGAACTTCCTGATGGTGGAATTATGCTTAATTCTTTTGAAGATGTAACAAATGATAAAAAAGCATATGCTACTGCCTGCCGTATTCAGTATGAAGAGCAGGATCCCATAAGGGGAAAGGCGCTTTTTCAGCCTCATGGGGATAAAGTTCTTGTGCAGAACGTGCCTGCAATGCCACTGACACAAAAAGAGTTAGACGAGGTTTATTCTCTTAATTATATGCGCACCTATCACCCGTCTTACGAGGTACTGGGCGGTGTGCCTGCAATAAATGAGGTTAAATTTTCCCTTGTATCAAACAGAGGCTGCTTTGGTGCGTGCAATTTTTGTGCACTGACCTTTCATCAGGGAAGAATAATTTCATCACGAAGCCACAAATCACTTATAGAAGAAGCAAAAATCCTTATATCTGACTCGGATTTCAAGGGATATATTCACGATGTGGGCGGTCCTACCGCTGATTTCAGGCGCCCCGCCTGTGATAAACAGTTAAAATCAGGCGCGTGTAAAAACAGGCAGTGTCTGTTTCCTACACCTTGTAAAAACTTAGATGCAGACCACAGGGATTATTTATCGCTTTTAACAAAGCTTCGCTCACTTGACGGAGTTAAAAAGGTGTTTGTACGTTCGGGGCTACGGTTTGATTATATGCTTGAGGATAAAACGGAAGACTTTTTCTATGACCTTTGCCGACACCATGTAAGCGGTCAACTAAAGGTTGCACCTGAGCATATTTCTTTAAATGTTTTAAAACATATGGGAAAGCCTGATTCATCGGTTTATGAAAAGTTTGCAGAAAAATTTACAAAAGTTAATCAAAGGCTAGGCAAAAAGCAGTATCTTGTGCCATATCTTATGAGTTCGCACCCCGGCTCTACTTTAAATGATGCAATAGAGCTTGCGTTATTTTTGAAGCGTAATAACATGAATCCCCAACAGGTGCAGGATTTTTATCCCACTCCGGGAAGTATTTCCACTGCAATGTTTTACACAGGAATTGACCCGCGCACCGGAAAAGAGGTTTATGTGCCAAAAACGCCGGAAGAAAAGGCAATGCAAAGGGCACTTCTTCAATATAAAAACACCGATAACAAAAAGCTCGTTATAAAAGCACTTCGCCTTGCAGGCAGAGAGGATTTAATAGGCTATTCAAAGGATTGCCTTGTGCGGCCGATAGATTACATGACAGAAAAAACAAGGAAAATAAAGATGCAAAAAAATGCCACACAAAATAAAGGAGGAAGCAAAAATGGCAACAATAATAGACGGAAAAGCAGTATCACAGAAAATAAAGGAAGATTTAAAGCTTCAGGTAGCAGAGCTAAAGGAAAAAGGCATTAATCCGTGTTTAGCGGTTATTATAGTAGGCGACGACCCTGCAAGTAAGGTTTATGTGGGCGGTAAAATCCGTGACTGTGAGCAGATTGGAATTGAATCAAAACATTTTCCTTTGCCGGAAGAAACAACTCAGGAAGAGCTTTTAGCATTGGTAGATAAGTTAAATAAAGACAACTCAGTTTCAGGTCTTTTGGTGCAGCTGCCCCTTCCGAAGCATATAGACGAAAAAACAGTTATAAATGCAATTGACCCAAAAAAGGACGTGGATGCATTCCACCCCTTTAACGTGGGCAAAATTATGATTGGTGATTATGAATTTCTGCCCTGCACACCCGCGGGAGTTATGGAGCTTTTAGAGGCATATAACATTGATGTTGCGGGCAAGGAATGTGTGGTTATCGGCAGAAGCAATATAGTAGGCAAGCCTCAGGCACTTTTACTTTTACAGAAAAGCGGCACAGTTACAATTTGCCATTCCAAAACAAAGGATTTAAAGGAAGTAACAAAGCGTGCTGATATTTTAGTGGTTGCAATTGGTAAGGGTGAATTTGTAACAGGAGATATGATTAAAGAAGGTGTGGTTGTTATTGATGTTGGTATGAACCGCAACGGCGAAGGCAAATTAGTTGGCGATGTTCATTTTGAAAGCGCAGAAAAGAAAGCCTCATACATTACACCTGTTCCCGGCGGTGTTGGAGTTATGACCCGTGCGGTATTAATGAAAAACGCAGTTCGTGCGGCAATTCTGGCACAGGATAAATAAGAGTATAGTTAATTTATGTAAAAAGAGCTACACCCTTTCGGGTATAGCTCTTTTTTTTAAGTTAATAACTAACAATTAGTTAATTATTTTACGTAGTCAAGACCAACAACTTCTGTAACAACGCCGTTGTTCATTCTGAAGAATACGTATGTTAAATCAGACTCTGCAAGGTTGATATCCTGTGTACCTGTAACTCTTACATAAGAAGAAGCTTCAAGGTCAACAATTGTATCACAAGCAACTAATTTCTTAGCGTCTGTAGAAGCATAAGCTTTGTACTGAAGAACTTTTGCAGTTTCAGGAACTACGATGTTTTCGAATGTATCGAATGCGATAGACTCAGCATCTTCAGCAGGAGCTGCAGCTACTGTAAGCTTACCGCTTGCAGCCTTAACAAGTACACCGTAGTATACTTCGTTGTCAAGCTTCTTAGAATCGTTGTACTTCATGAAATCATCAAGAGCGCCTTCAACATCGCCAACGCAGATATTGTAGAATGCAGGAACGTCAGCTGTGAATACAGGAACGATCTGGTCTACGATACCCTTATCGTCTTTTGCGAACAAGAATGCTGTACCAGCTGTCATTGCAACATACTCATCCTCGTAAACGGGAAGAGCTTCTGCTGCAAGAGCACCGTCAACATAGTAGTTTACAAAGTAAACATCTTCTTCGTCGTTAGCAAGCTCGTAAACACCCTGTCTAGCGTCAACAAAGTATGCAAGAGAAGCATCCTGGTTGATGTTAGATGTAGAAGAGAAGATTACAACTGCGCCAACTGTACCGTCGTTCTGCATTGCGAAGTAGTAAGGTCTGTATTCGTTTTCATCAACAAGGTTTTCAGCCTTAGCAATCTTCCAATCGTCGATTGTACCAGCTAGGTTGAATACTACTGTTGAGTCAGAAAGTGTCTTACCACCCTGGAATCTGCTGTTCTTAGCCTGCCATTCAACATTAGCACCAGCTTCGCCAACATAACCAAATTTCTTTGTATCGTTAGAAGCGATTGCGAATGTGATTTCATCAATTTCGCCATCAGCTGTGTCATATGTGATTAGCTTGTTAAGTCTAGCCTCTGCACCGTTAGAGTTTCCATCTTCATCTTCTGCATATGCAGGAACGATTGTACCTGCAAGGATATCAGCAACGAAGTCATACCATGTCTTTGATACAAGATCACCATCAACTGTTTTTCCATAAGCATAACCAGCTACAGGAATATCCATATCAGCAATTGCTGCAGCAACATCTGCTTTAACAGTAGCAACATCTTCGTCATCAACTGTAGCGATGTCAGCAAGTGCATCTTCAAGAACAACTTTAACGCCGTTAACCTTTACTTTGTCAGCAACGTTAGCTGTTAGCTTAGAACCATCAAGAGTAAGAAGTCTCATAGAAACTGTACCCATTGAATCCTTAGCGAACTTGTCAACGATACCGTAGTTAGAAGATGCAACTGTTGTAGAATCTACAGCAGCGATCTTACCTGTTGCATCAAGATAGAAGATACCTTCATCTGACATTTCAACGTCAGAACCGATTGTAAGAAGACCATCAACTACTTCGTATTCTACACCACCGATGAAGATAGATTCGTTATCAGAAGCGATACCTGTTACTTTACCTTCAACTGTAGCTCTTGATACTGCGATAGTGTAGTATCTGGGGTCAGCGTAATTATTACAAGAAATTGTTAGAACGTCGTTTTCAGCAAGATCTTCAATAGCGATTTCTTCACCGTCTAATGTGATAGAAACGTCCTTAAGATTTTCAACTTCTTCAACGTCAAACTTAAGAGAACCAGTTGTGATGTTAGGTGTCTTCTCTTTTAGAAGAACTCTCTGCTTAGCAGCGTTTACAGCGTCAACAACTGCTACGCCATAAGCATATACGTTGAATAGGTCGATGTCACCATCGTTATCTGTATCTGTCATTTCGATTGTACCTGCAGCAGGAACAAGGATAGCTAAAACTTCTTCAGTTGTAGCATCAGCTGCGATTTCTTCTGTTGTGTTGTTCTTAACAACCATGTAAGCATCGTCAACTTTAGCTGTTGTGATGAAGTTATCTTCATCTCTGTCGTTCCAGTAGCAGAATCTCTTGTTTTCACCCTCAAAGTTGGGGTTTCTGTTAGCTCTGTCTGCATCGTAATCATCTTCAGCGTTCCAAACAAGATCCATATCAGAAATTGTTACGCTCTTGTTTCTTGCGCCCTTAGCAGCGATAGCAACGATAGCAACATCATCGTTATCGTCAACCTTGATGTAAGCGATAGATGTGTAACCAAGTAGGTCAGCAGCTTCAGCAACAGCTTCAACTTCGTTTAGTGCATAACCAACGAATGTCTTGTCATCGCCTTCGCCTGTGTACTTTTCAACAGCACCGATTTTACCTGTTACATCAGCAACTTTAACATCAAGATTCTTTGTGATTAGGTAATCAATGTAACCTTCATCAAGATCATCATCATGCTTGAATGAGTTAGCAACTTTACCTTCTACCTTGTATGTGTCAAGGTACTTAGAAAGAAGTGTTTCATTCTCCTGGATTTCCCATTTCTTATCACCGAAAGCTGTCTGCTTCATTGTGTTAGCGTCTAAAGCGTAGTAAAGAAGCATAGCAACCTTAGCTCTTGTACAATCTTCACCGATACCACCTGCAGCACCTGCACGTGTGATTTCAGCTTCTGCACCAGCCATTACCCAACCTGTGGGGTAGCCGCCATTTTCTTCAGCATAGATGCCCCAGTTAGCTGCAGCCATGATTAGCTTAACAGCCTGTTCCCATTTAACAACGTCATCGGGACCAAATGTGTTTGCATCATAACCATTAATCCAGCCTGCATTCTTAGCGTATGCAACATAACCGGATGCCCAGTGTGCGCTTGTTGTGTCAGCAAAACCTGTATCAACAGGAGCCTGAGCGCCAACACCTGTTAAGTTACAAAGAATAGTAGCCATTTCGCCTCTTGTAACTGTCTTGTCAGGATTAAAATTACCCTGATCGTCACCCTTCATAATACCAAGTGACTTAAGAATTCTTACTGCTTCAGCATATGTAGCTGCATCGTCAACATCGGGATATGCTGCACCAGCGAAAGCTACTACAGAAAGAGACATTGCGAATACAAGAACTAATGCTAAAACCTTTTTGAGATTTTTCATCATTCTCAATTCCTCCTTATAAAAATATAATTTTTTTGAAAGAGTATTTTTTTTAGCGAGCCGCGGTCACTCTCTTTCAACGCGACCCGCCCGACGATGACAAGCATCCAAAGATATCCTATCATCTTCATGGCACAATTATATCACTGTAAAATTTGTATGTCAATACTAATTTTGCACTTGTAATATAACTGTAAACTTAGTAACACAGCTATGTTACTTATATCACAATTCTGTCATTTTTGCCAATTTTATTGGTATATTCTGCACAAAAACAACTGTTTTGAATTGCTGCATTTGTCAAATTCAAAGGATGCAGATAATTTTTTTATTTGCATCCTCTGGCTCTGCAAGATTTATTATATACAGTTTTTCTAAATTTGTCAAAAAAGTAAAAATTTACCCCTTAATAATACTTTTTAGGCATACGAAAGGTTGCATTTTTTAAAAGAATTTTTTATTAATATATAATTAGGAAGAAAGTACTTCTAAAAACATAAAAATTTGACTTGAGTGTCCATAAATGATATACTGTATCAAAGAAACGCTCGAAAGGCAGGCAGACAAATGAATAATGTATTACAAAAAAGCTTTTCTTATATGGGTATTACTGTAAGTGATTATCAGCTTGAACAGTTTAACAAATATTTTGAATTTCTTATTGAATATAATGAAAATGTTAACCTTACGGCTATAACTGAAAAGGAACAGGTGGCAATAAAGCATTTTGCAGACTGTGGCTCCCTTTTATCCGTTCTGGATATAAAGCCATACTCATCCGTTATTGATGTGGGCACAGGGGCAGGCTTTCCCGGAATGGTGTTAAAAATTCTGCGTCCCGATTTAAAGCTTACTCTTTTAGACTCGCTAAATAAAAGAATTGTGTTTTTAAAAAAATGCTCTTCTCTTTTAAATCTTGATGTAGCCTGTGTTCACGCAAGGGCAGAGGTGGCGGCAAAAAATTCTGCCTTCCGCCAGATGTTTGACATTGCCACATCAAGGGCTGTTGCTAACCTTACAACGCTTTCGGAATACTGCCTTCCTTTTGTTAAAAAAGGAGGCGTGTTTGCACCTTTAAAAGGCCCTGCTGCAGAAGATGAAATTATTGAGGCGAAAAACGCAATCAAAATTTTAGGGGGAAATTTAAGAGAAGTAAAAAATATAAAATTAGGCGAACTTGCTCATAAAATAGTTTTGGTTGACAAAATTTGCGACACTCCTCAAAAATACCCCAGAAACGGCGCAAAGCCGATAAATAATCCGTTAAAATAAGTAATAAAATAAAATATTTTGTATTTTTGTAGCAAGCGATTTGACTTTATTTTTATTCCATTTTATGATAATATAATAACTGTCAGGTCGCTTTAGTTTTTGTATAAAGACCCATTGACTTTTATAAGCTACAGAAAGGCGAAAAATTATGAAACAAGCAACGTATCAGGAAAATCAGGTATGCGAAAAGAATGTTATATATGTGCCGGTAAAAGCGGTTTATCCAAATCCCTTTCAGCCAAGACATCACTTTGACCAGAATGCACTGTCTGAGCTTAGCGCGTCAATCAAGTCGGTAGGCGTTTTGCAACCCATAAGTGTAAGAAAAAGTTTCGGCGATACATATGAGCTTATTGCAGGCGAGAGGCGACTTCGGGCAAGCAAGCTCGCAGGCCTTGAAGTTATTCCCGCTATTGTATATGATATTTCCGACAACGATTCTGCAATAATAGCATTACTTGAAAATCTGCAAAGGGCAGACCTTTCGTATATGGAAGAGGCGCAAGGATATGCCAGACTTATAAAGTATCATAATATGACTCAGGAAGAAATCGCCGAAAAGGTGGGCAAAAATCAGTCAACCATTGCTAACAAGCTAAGACTTTTAAAGCTTCCCGAATCGGTAAAGCGGCTTTTGTTTTCAGAAAAGCTTTCCGAACGCCACGCAAGAGCTCTTTTAAAGATTGAAGACGAGCATACTCAGCTCAGGGTTCTTAATATTATTATTAAAAACGGTCTTAACGTAAAAAAATCAGAAGAGCTTATTGACAGTATTTTATTTAAAACTGTTGTGCCACAAAAGAAAAAGCACTTTTTCACAGGCTTTCGCGGTGCACAGATAGTGGTAAACACCATACGCCAGAGCATTGGTATGTTTAAAGATGCAGGTATGGATGCTACCCTTAAAGAACGTATATATGACGAATATGCAGAATATACTATCCGGATAAAGAAACCTCCTAAAGATATTCTGTGATAAATCTTTTTATATTTTGCATTTCGCATATAGATATATCACCACCCCTTATTCATTTATCATTCCCTAAAAAGAACAGATGCCAAAAAATCTCCCCTTTGCGCATCTGTTCTTTCCCTTTTATTGAATAATTCAATATGTGCTGCTTTATTCTTCCCCAAAGGCGGTCTTTTCCAGCCTTTATATATACTTATACATCAAATTTCAGGAGGAATTAATGATGGTGATGATGGTGGCTATGTTCTCCGCTTTCACGATGCTCCACACAACATTCTTTATCGTGGCAGTGCTCGTCCACCCCTTCCAGCTCTAACGTAACGTGGCATATATTATGTTCTTTAAGCTCTTTTCTTATTTCATCTTTAACTCTATAACCATCTCTGTTTGTTACGATATGCATTGTCGCATAATGATTATATCCGTCCATACTCCATATATGAATATGATGAACATCTGAAACACCATCAATTTTACACAGGTGTTTTCTTATTTCTTCAACATCTGTATCTGACGGAATTTTTTCAAGAAAAAGATTTGTAATATCCTTTAAGTTTTTAAGTGCATTTATAAATATAAACACAGAAATCCCGATTGACATAACAGAGTCAATTAAAGATATATCGGTAAAACGCATAATAACCGCACCCAACAAAACCACAATCCAACCTAAAACATCTTCAAGCATATGAAGATTAACAGCTTTCTGATTAAGAGAATCTCCCTCTTTTGTAAACCACGCAGCCAAAAAATTCACAATTGAACCAATTATTGCAAACACAATCATTCCGTTGTAATCTATTTTAACGGGATTTAATATTCTTAAAACTGCATTATAGCCTACCATTACTGACCCGAAAAGCAAAATAACAGTTGTAATAAGACTTCCGATAACAGAATATCTTATATAGCCGTAAGTATAGACCCTGTCAGGTTGTTTTTTGCTTTTGCGCTCCAAAAAACAAGAAATACCTATGCTGAGCGCATCACCAATATCGTGCACCGCATCGGAAATAATTGCTACACTTCCCGTAAAAGCTCCGCCTATAAATTCAAAAACAGCAAACAAAAAATTTAAAATAAATGCAATAAGAATATTTTTTTCTGTTTTCATATTCCAAAACGCCTCCATATTAAAAAATTTCTCTTTCCCCATAACTGCATTGCCAACCTGGGTAATTTCTTTTGTATACATATTGCCAAATTAACCCTCAATTTCCACAGGTGCATATCTTATCTGCTCTGACTTGCATAGTAACCTAAAAAGTGTCTGCACAAAACTGTAATCTCACTGACCAGGTACGCTTGTCTTGACTGCGTTTATCTAAAATCTGATGCCTGTTTTCTCATTTTTAATTTCTCCTTTAAAATTAGTAAATCTTTCCCACAGTGGCACAGCCGCCATGCATAAAACAAATGAAATTGTCGCCAGTATTATCCATATAATTATTGTTCCGTTCCAGCCATAATGCTCTGCTATATATCCAAGACCAAAGTTCGCCGCAACTGCACCAAAAGATGCAAAAGCATTAAGAAGCGCCGCTACGCTTCCGGTTTTATTATATTTTGCAAAAAATGCAGGTATAATAACATTTATAAACTGATGCCCCGAATACATTAGCGTTGTGATTCCGCTTAATAAAATTACCGACACAACCAAAGGGATTTTTCCCATCCATAAAAGCACAACCATAAGGGGCAGTGCAATTAAAAAACACATTCCGTACGCCACTACCGTATTTTTAATTTTTTTCGGATACATCCAGTTTGCAATATATATCCCTCCAAGATTGATAAATACCAGCACACTTGTAAGCATGCTTGCAAATCCGGGTGAAACATCATAATATTCTGTAATCATTGTCGGCACCCAGGATTTTACACCCAGATCAAGAATTGTTCTTATAAACGAAGGCAAAAGCATAATAATAAGGCCGCTTACGGCAATAAGCTTTAAAAAACTTTGTTTTCCCCAAACCGTGCCTTCGGATTGTTTGTTCTTATTTTTTTCACAAAGGGCTTTTTTGTTTATCTCATATTGGTGTGTATATCCCTCTTTATACTTAATTACAGCAGCCTGCCACAAAGCCAGTGTTAAAGACAAAATTACTGCAGTTACCCAAAAAACTGCTCTCCAATGAGCAACACTCAGAACAACACCAGCAATAATATAATTTGCAAGCATACCCACACAGTACGAAAAAGCAATATAAACCATTGCTTTTTCCTTTTGCGAAGGCTCTAAATATTCCGCTATTATACGCAAAACAGCCGGCCATACAGCAAACTGCACAAGCCCGCAAAAGCTCCAGCAAACAAGCATCATAACAAATCTTTTTGAAACCGCCATTCCTATAATCGAAAGCAATGTTCCTACAATGGTTATACTAACAAACTTCATTGGTGAAATTTTATCAATCAATCGAAAGCCCAAAAGCTGTGCTCCCCCATAAAAAACATAAAAGCACGCATTAATCGTTCCTGCCTGAGTTTTATCAAATATTTTTTCACTGATAATAGATGCCATAGTTGCGGCATATGCGCTCTTTGTCATGCTTATAACCATATACACAAGCCATACCGCTATAAATAAAATTGCACTTATTTTTTCTTGTTCTGTTAAATTTCTAAATATTCTGTTAATCTTCATTTTTAAAAATCCGTCTTTCTTTATTTACAATCCGTCTTTCTTATAGGTATTCGATGAGACCAAGCACTGTTTAAAAATCTTTTTTCACTTGCATCACTCACAAACCCTACGGCATTTTCTTTGCTTGGAAATTATTTGTTAAAGCTGTGTTAAAAAGCACCCAAAATTTCCGTTTTTGCAGACAATGTATCCCGCACCAAAGCGTATAGTATTTTTCGCAAAGCGGAAATATCTCTAATGATAACATGCTTTTTGTGGCTATGGAAAACGGCATATTCCCCGTTACAAAAATAAATATTTCAAGGCGGCTTTCAAAATACCCCATAGCTTCAAAATTTCCTTTTAAAGCTATAGGGTAATTTTTTAAAAGCGCGCCTTCAAGGTCAGCACGCATAAGCATGCCTTTGCATTTATTCATAACATTTCTTCGTTATTTTATTAATCGGCATACACAATAAGAGCAACAAGCTCAACTTCCTCAGTGCCTTCGTTTTTTATTGAATGTCCGTGACCTGCCGGAGTAAGAGTTACCTGCCCTGCTGACACAACGCATTTTTCTCCGTTATCGTCATAAACGGCAGTTCCCTTAATTATATAAAAAAGCTCACTGTCAGTTTCATGCACATGATATCCAATGCCGCAACCTGGCTTTAAAGTTATTTTTCCAAAAAGTCTTCCTTTGTCGTTTAACTCCTCTGCCGTAACAAAATTACTTACAACAACACTGCCGTCTCCGCCTCTCATATTTTCACGAATTTCTGTTTTAAAATCTTCAGTTTTTTTAATCATTATATACTCTCCCTTTTATGTTTATTTAAGTATTGTATTTTCTTTAAGGATAGTATATAATAAAGCAAGAGATTTTTCAAGTCTTTTTAAATTTTTTTTAGAAAGTAGGTGGATAGCCTGACAGGCTATGTATTATGAACATGAATTTTTATGCGCCAACTAAAATAATAACAGATGATAACTGCGTAATAAACAATCCGGATATTTTCTCTTCCATGGGAAAAAACTGTCTTATTGTTACAGGCAAGACTTCAGCCAAAAAATGCGGTGCGCTCGATGACGTTTTGACTGTGCTCGAAAAAGAAAACATAACCTACAGTATCTTTGACGAAATAGCGCAAAATCCGTCTTTTGATTCATGCAAAAAAGCATCCGATATGGCAAAAGAAATAAATGCAGAATTTATAATTGGTATCGGCGGCGGTTCTCCCCTTGATGCATCAAAGGCAATTGCCGTTCTTTCCGTTTGCCGCAATACAAGCATTGACACGCTGTATTCTCTTAATTGGGACTCATCTCCCCTTCCGATTATAGCAGTAGGAACGACAGCCGGCACAGGCAGCGAGGTAACTCCTGTCTCTGTAATAACATTACCTGAAGGAATTAAAAAAAGTTTTAAATCACCTGAAGTTTATCCCCGCGTATGCTTTGGCGATGCAAAATACACAATGTCTTTATCCGTAGAGTTCACCCGCTCTACTGCGCTTGATGCACTTTGTCACTGCACAGAAAGCTACTTTAACCGCGCCACAAATGAAATCTGCCGCACATTTTCACTCCGCGGAATATCAATTCTTAAAAAAATGCTTTTAAAAACTGCAGATTGTGATAAAACTCCGCTTGCACTTGAAGACAGAAAAGCACTTTACTGCGCATCCCTTTACGGCGGGTTTGCCATAAGTGTTGCAGGCACGACATTTCCTCACGGAATGGGATATTTTCTTTCAGAACAATTTAACATTCCTCACGGAAATGCCTGTGCAGTATATATTGAAGATTTCATAAACTATAACGATTTTATTGCTCCTGAACAAACAAAAGAATTTTTTTATGAGCTTCAGATGGATAAGGAAAGCTTTATAAACTTAGTTAAAATAAACATGCCCAAAATGGAAATTGCCCTTACAGAAGAAAAGCTCCAGGAGCTTTTGCCCAGATTTAAAAACAATAAAAATCTTGATAAGTGCTATGGCAATGCAGACTGTGTTTTGGCAGAAAGCCTACTTCGCAAATTATTTATGTAAAACCTTTAACAAAAAATCCGAATGTCATTTTATGCCATTCGGATTTTTATTTTATAAATCAGTTATTAGTATTCAATAACTATAGTTTCGTGACAGGTAAGTTCAGGTAAAACAAATGAGACCCTGCCTTTTCCTACAGTAAACTTAAGTTCTTTTTCCTGCAAAGGTAAATAAACTCTCTTTACCGTCTTATCGGTTTTAACTTCTGCCTTAATATTGTAAATTGGCATAACATCCTCTATAATTTCTGCCTTACCTCGTCTTACAGGGCTTGCATATGCCATATTAATACAATACCTACTTTCTTTCGGCTGATTTATCATTGTGCATCTGCCCTGAGCACCAAGGCCTTCAACCTTTAGCTGACTTCCGCCATAAACAAGCCCAAGCGCCATCATAAAATAGCGCTTATGGAAAACTGAGCCATATGTTAAATATGTTCTTGGTAATGCGTGAGCAATATAAACAACATTTCCCTTTTTCACAATTGCAGGATATTTTTTGGAATTTTTTTCATGAGGTGTGTTTTTATGACCGCAGAAATGAGCAAATGTACGCTTAAAGTAAGGTGTTAAAAATTCCGCATGAGTTTCTGCTGTTTCATCTGCTTTTACGCGAACTGCAGGATAATAGCACAGCATTGGTGCATTGGGAACGCCTGCATTTTTATTATTTGTCACAAGGTAGTCACAGTCAAATTCAGGCTCGCCTATATAACTAACTCCCATATCAAGCTGGAACTTACCGTCTTTTAAAAGTGCATCTGCCATAACAATGGCTTTTCCGCCACTTGCAATATAGTTTTTAAATGCAGCTAACGCCTCATCGTCCATAACTGCTTTTTCAGATACGATAACTGTGTCAAACTTATTAAAGTTATTATCTGTAACAAGATCATAATCAAGCTGATTCTCCAAAAGGATATTTGAAACACCTTCATTTGCATCTCTTACAGGAGATGTATAAATTCCTATATTTGCGCAGGTTTCGCCCTCGTAACAATATGGAGCGATTTTTTCAAGATATTTATATGCATAGCCGACATCTTCATAAGTCTGCATTTCCATTTCACCGTCGGGATGCATATGGTCACCCACAGAGCACCCTGCACCGTAAAGTGCCATTGTTGCAATTTCATATTTTAATGCATTCTGAGTTTTAAAACCACCGAACTCGCCCCATGAAAGATGAAATTTACCGGTCATACCAATAACTCCATTGCCCTTTTTACCAAAATATTTTGCACGCATGGGGAGCTTATCATAACCGCCCCATGCTGTGGGAAGGTCTTCCATTTCAAAATGAGTCTGATACTCGTGGTATGCTGTTTTATACTGATGAGCACACCCATTAAAGAATATAGTCGCATCGGGATGATATTTCTTCAAGATATCTCCACACTTTTTAAAGAACACCTGACGCTTTCTGATAAGATAATCTTTAACCGCTTCTTCATCGTCTAAATCAATGCCTTCTGCATTCATACCCTTAACACAGCTTTCGCAGTAGCACGCCTCGCCGATTGCACATATGTCATAGAAAAGGCCGTCAAGGTCCTTATATCTCTGGCAAACCTCTTCTGTAAGCTCATAAATATGCTGTGCATATCCACCGCCATCTGCAAGGCAAAGTGTGTTCCACTGTACCTGAGGTTTTTCAGCATCCCAATCAGTAACATTGGAATAATCAATGCTTCCTCTTTTGTTCCCCTCTTTATCAACCATTATCCATTCGGGATGTGCTTTAGCATCCTCATCTGACCATCCGGCTGTAATATAAACGGGCGCGCGCACTCCAATCTCATGGGCCGCATCCACCATAGCACCCGTAAGGTCAAAATCAAGACCAGGATGCATAATACCCACCTTTGTGGGGTAATAGCACATACTATGATGGCACTTTGCAAACACTGTAATACTGTCAAGATTACCTTCCTTTAATGCCGTCTGAAAATTCTCCTTTGAAAATTTTGAACCTATGCCTTTCATATCCGGTGATGTGTGGAAATCAAGATGCACCTGCCTTATCGAGAATTTGCTTTTATAACTCATAATACTTCCTCCTTGTTTATATGCCGAACACGACATTTATTATGTTCATGCACATAATAACACATTTAATGAATATACACCATAGACAAAATTAACTTTTTTAATCATTTATTTGTAATATATTAACTTATTTTTTAATAAATTTCGTTATATTAATAAATCATGCTTAAAGCAGTAATAATTAAAAAGCACGAAATCTTTCACTCAAACTCCTCAATATGAATTGTTAAAACATATTTAATATTTTCTTTTGCATCCTTAAACTCTTTTTCCTCTCTGCGATAACTATACCAAGAAGCTCTTCACCTCCTCGTTTATAATCGCACACACCATTGTCTGATATATATTCCACTCTGTCTGCTATTACAAAATTGCCATTAAAATCAAGCGTTACGTTACTGTCAAGCTAATAAAAACCCATATAATATTATCTATATTTTATTTAAAAAACATTGCTTTTTTGTGATTAAAGGTATATAATGATACTTGTAATTAAAGGTGCATTTTTGTAAATTCGTATTTTAAAGGAGTTTATTTATGAAACAACAATCTAACCGCCCAATATATATTAAGCATAAGCTGTCAAACGTTTTTAATATAAGCAAAATTGTTACTATTCATTACTATGAATTTGACAAGCATTTCAATTTTCTCGGTGAAAGTCACGATTTCTGGGAAATGGTATATATAGACAGCGGGAGCATGATAATAAATGCAGGTAAAACAACCCACACACTACATTCGGGCGAAATTATTTTTCATAAGCCCAATGAATTTCATACCATTTCCTCCGATGGCAAAACCCCGTCAAATGTTTTTGTTATCTCTTTTACTTCGGCTTCAAAAAACATGATGTATTTTAAAAACAAAAAGTCCGTTGTGCCGAATAAACTGAAGCCATATATAAAAACACTTATAAACGAAGGAAAAAATACATTTGACCTTCCCTTTAACAACCCCGAATTGCGTGAACTGAAATTAAGCAAAAACCCGCCCTTTGGCGGTCAGCAGATAATACGCACAACCTTAGAACAGTTTTTGATTATGTTTGTACGCGCCGAAGAAGAAAAAGAAAAAAACATTCATGTCTTTACTGATAAAGAAAGCATGGACAATCAACTTGTAAACTCAGTAATCAACCTGCTTACAGAAAATATCTACGGCAAAATCACCGTAAACGAAATATGTCAAAGACTAAACTATAGCAAAACATATATTTCAAAGATATTCAGTAGATACTGTGGATGCACAATTATTGAATACTATACTGACTTAAAAATCAAAGAATCAAAAGTACTTATACGCGATAACACAAAAAGCATTACGGAAATATCAAATATGCTTTGTTTTAATGACCCCCATTATTTTACAAGAGTTTTTAAAAAGAAGACAAAAATGTCACCACGTGAATATCAGAATTCCGTTTTAAACTAATAAATTTATTATAAAAATCTCACTTGCAGGCATGAACCAACCTCCAAATTATTAGATTTTTGGTCTAACTTTTGGGGTCGGTTCATGCTTCAGGATTTTTTGTATGCCTCTATTTATCCATATCCTTTAAAGCAGGATTGTTTATAAGCTTTCCATTCTCATCAAATCTTGAACCGTGACACGGGCAATCCCACGAACGTTCTTGCCTATTATATTTTAGCGCACACCCCATATGTGGGCACCTGGGCGCCGTTGGTGTAACTAAATTTTTTACAGATTCAAACATATTTACTGCAAGCTGTGGATGAAGCATATTTCTTTGCGGGAAATAAACGTCTTCGTATTCATTTCTTTCTTTACATATCATATCCTTTAAAATCATAGCAGAAAGCATTGAAGATGTCATTCCCCATTTATTAAACCCCGTTGCCACATATAAATCAGGTGTTGACTTTGAATATCTGCCAATATACGGAATTGAATCAAGACTCATACAATCCTGAGTTGCCCACCTTTTAAATTCTTTTGCATCTGGGTAATATTTTTCTTTAAAGCGCCAAAGCTCCTGCCAGTTTCCTCCTTGATTTCCCGTGCGGTGGCTTCCTCCGCCAAGAAGCAGTAAATCTCCGTAACTTCTGAACGACAAACCATTTTTTTCTTCATCAACATACATATCCTTCATAATCTGTGCATCGGAAAGCGCAAGAACATATGACCTGTGCTGATACATTTTAAGAAAATAACCACCATGCTTATTGATAAACGGGAAATGCGTCGCCACAATAATTTTTTTTGCCGAAATTTTTCCGTTATTTGTAATGGCAGTATTGGACTTTATCTCAAGAATTTTTGTATTTTCATATATTTTTAATTGTTTTGCTGTTGCATATGCAAATTTTAACGGATGAAAATTCGCTTGATTTTTTATTTTAACAGCACCCTCAACACGGAATGGCAGCTCTGTATCCGATAAAAATTCAGCATCGCATCCGATTTTATTTAACGCCTCTGTTTCCTTTTCTATCACCTCTCTGTCATTTACAGAATATACAAAAGAGTTACACATTTTTAAATCGGCACCTGTTAATGACGCAAGCTTTATCAGCATATCAAACGAATCTTTCTGACTTTTATAATAAAGCTGAGCCATTTCAACGCCGTATTTTTTAATTATTTTATTATATACAGCACCATGCTGAATTGTAATCTTTGCAGTAGTGTTATTTGTTATTCCACCGCATATTTTATCAGCTTCGGCTAAAATGCAGTCTATCCCCGCATTTTTTAGCATATATGCACACAGTATTCCGCATAAACCGCCGCCAATAATTAAAACATCCGTTTTTATATCTCCCGAAAGTGTATCAAACTCCGGCTTTTTAATATCATTCCATATAGATTTCATATATTCACCTCTGTTTATAGTATTTCTCCTTCAAACAAAAGAATACTGAATCCTAAAATAATTTTATCTGCCACTTTAAATACTGTTGAAAATACTGCGTGCTTTTAAAAGCATAGCCTTTTTGAAAAAAGAGCTGCCCCGGTCTTTCCCATATATTACTTTTGAAATCATATATGCCGGTATGTTATAATATACAGGTAATCACTATGATTACAATTATAACAAAGAGGAGGTCACATTATGAAAAGAATTCTGATTGCACTTATTGTTGCAATACAAATAATATTTGTAGTCCCGGGCCATGCGTCTTCTGCGCTAACCCACAAGGTTACCGCAGGGGACAGTATGTGGAAAATTGCAGTAAAATATGAGGTGGGATTGAGCGAAATTAAAAGTGCAAATCCTCACATTACCAACCCGGACCTGATTTATCCCGGACAAATTTTAAACATTCCCAAAACCGATTCAACCGTCACAAGCTATGAAAATGAGGTTATCAGGCTTGTGAATGAAATCAGAATCAAAAATGGATTGAAAGCTCTTACATCCGATTGGGAGCTTAGCCGTGTGGCAAGATTTAAATCACAGGATATGAAAGATAACAACTATTTCTCACACACAAGCCCTGTTTACGGCTCGCCTTTTGAAATGATTAAAAATTTTGGGATATCTTACAGAAGTGCGGCAGAAAATATAGCAAAAGGGCAGAAGACACCGCAAGCAGTTGTGAATGGTTGGATGAATTCGTCAGGGCACAGGTCAAATATTTTAAATGCCGCGTATACAAAAATTGGTGTCGGATATGTTGCGGAGGGTAATTACTGGACACAAATGTTTATAAGACAATAAAAAGAGGGCAAATGAATTATTCGAAGATTTCAGAAAGGGGATTTGAATATTGAAATTGCAATCCCTGAAACAGTTTTGGAAACAGGTGCATCTGCCTTTGCATATAACAGAAATTTATCTGAGATTATTTTACCCCAAAACATCGAAAAAATAGGAGCAGCGGTTTTATGGGATGACAATTACTGCCGAAAAGACGGACTAAAAATAACTCTTGTTACAGGTGAAAATGTCATGTATAAAAATGGTGAGGCGATTGTGTTGGATGCATCCGCTGTAATTGTCAATTCCCGTACGCTTGTACCACTCAGAGCGGCGTCCGAAGCATTTGGGTGTGTGGTTAGAAAAGGGATGCGTATTTACTGATTAAGCCCCTTTCGTATAGCTCTCTGCAACTGCTTGACAGACCGTCAATACTTATACTGTTTTATTGTGGACTATCTTTGCGTTCTTTTTTTGTGGCAAATCAGAGCAATAATGATGCACATAAAAACAAACTTGCCAAAGCGAGTTTGCACCTAACTTCTTCCTTATTCACTATTACTTATTACTTTCCAAAAATCGACAAGGTTTATTCAGGGAATAGGGAATAAGTAAAAATCCGCATACTATCGTGTACGGATTTCTTGGAAGAGCCGAATGGTTTAGATCCCACTGTTTCTCCTATATAATATATCATATTCCTAATTCTCTTGTAGGTCATTGCCATATATGAACTATTCGTATGTTTATTCTTGTTTCTGTTTCTCCCCACTCTTTGTATGAAA
>JAZTXH010000009.1:0-163849 GCA_045636325.1 Clostridia bacterium | reverse complement strand
TTTACTGACGGAGAGGTAACACCTCCGTAGTTGTACCTAAAACCCAGTATTTTTCACTCTTAGAATGAATACCTGAATCTTACGTGCCAACCGCACACCGCTTTTCTGCTGAGAATGCCAGTCTTTTCGGGACTTTTCGGCTTATCGGGGACTTGCCAAAAATGGTGTAAAAACCTGAACCATGCGCGTCTGCCAATTCCGACACAGGTGCGAATATTAAATTTAACATATGGCGAAACAAATTATAATAAACTTGCTTTGCTATATATAATATCACATTTTTTTATAGATTGCAATAGCTGAAACTAATTTGTTTTATCTTATTAATCCAAAGACTGAGCAATAATTTTTTCAACAAGATTGCCGAATGATATTCCTGCAGCGGCAGCAGAATCGGGAACAAGGGAAGTTTTGGTCATTCCCGGAATTGTGTTTATTTCAATCACATAAGGATTATTGTTCTCGTCAATAAAGAAGTCAATTCTTGCAACACCTTTGCAACCCACCGCCTTATATGCACTGATAGCATATTTTTCAATCCTCTCAGCTGCTGCTTCAGGGATGCGTGCAGGTATGATATGATGGCTCATTCCTGCCGTGTATTTTGATTCAAAATCGTAAAATGTGTTTTCGGATACAATTTCGACAATTGGCAAAGCAATACATCTATTACCGTCTTGCATAACGGGAACTGTAAGCTCTGTTCCTTTAATAAAACGCTCTATTAAAATTTCATCATCGTAATTAATATTATTTTCGATTGCTGAAATAAGCTCAGATTTACTTTTTACAATTTCAACACCAACACTTGAACCCTGACAAGGCGCTTTTACCACAAGTGGGAAATCAAAGTTTGAAAGCATGCTTTCAACAAATGGAATAACATCTTCGTCTTTTTTTAGTATTGCATATTCAGGAGTGGGAATGTTTTCAAGGGAAATAAGCTTTTTTGTAAGTATCTTATTCATACAGTTTGCGCTGGCAGCAAGACCAGAGCCTGTATAAGGAATATTCATAAGCTCAAGCATTCCCTGGATTGCCCCATCTTCACCGCCTTTGCCGTGAAGCATAATAACACATAAATCAGGCTTTTCTCCCGCAATTTCAAAAGCATTGTCTTTATCTAAAATAAATTTTTTAACATTGTAATTCAAATCTGCAAGGGCATCATAAACTGCCTCGCCACTCATAAGTGAAATATCTCTTTCGGAAGAAGTTCCACCCATAATTACTAAAATTTTTTTGTTTTTCATAATGACCAAACCCCTAATCTAATTTGAAAACAGAATATATAAAATTCATTCACATAGTGATATAAGTATGTAAATTATATAACTTTTAGAATAAAGTTTTGTGATTTAAATAAAGTTTTCTTTAAGTGACAAAGACAATTTTATCACAATCGCGTAAAAAAATCAATAGTTGCAATTACGAAAACAACCTAAAAATGAAAAGCTTTTTTGGCAAGTTTTTTGGCAATTCTGTATATTGGAACTTCCAGTTCTTTTTTTGCGTTTATCAGCATTTCACTGATTTTTATTCCTTGTGGACAAAGTGATTCGCACTTTTTACAACCTATGCAGTTAGAGGCGGAGGTTTGATTTTTTCTTAAAGCGGTACACATTGTGTATTCAATAAGTGCAGGAAGCTTGCCTTCGGAAAAACGTCTGTTATATGCAGCAAAGGTGCCTGGAATATCTACATTTTTAGGGCAGGGAACACAATACCCGCAACCGGTGCATCTAACCTTTATTTTAGAATTTATTGCATCTATCACAGAACGTAACATATCATGGTCTTCTTCTGTAAATTCACCGATTTTACAGTCAGATGCCGTTTTTATATTTTCCTTAACCATTTCGATTGTATTCATACCAGATAAGACCACGCAAACCTGTTTTTGATTCCATAGCCATCGAAATGCCCATTGAGCAGGAGTGCGCTTTGTTTTATAATTTGCAAAGATTTTTTTTGCATCTTCGGAGAGACGGCTTACAAGCTTTCCGCCGCGAAGGGGCTCCATAATAAATACGGGCAACTCTTTTTCGTATGCGTATTTTAAACCTTCACTTCCTGCCTGGGAATGCTCATCCATATAATTATACTGAATCATACAAAAATCCCAGGAATATGCATCTACAAGGTTTTTAAACATCTGTGTGTTTCCATGATATGAAAAACCTATTTGCCGTATCTTACCGTTGCGCTTTTTTTCTTCAATCCAATCTTCAATGCCGAGCTTTTTTAATCCGTTCCAGGTATCTGTATCAGTAAGCATATGCATTAGATAATAATCTATATGGTCTGTTTTTAGTCTGTTTAATTCCTCACAAAACAATTTTTCAATACTGTCTTTGCTTTTTATAAGATAGTGGGGGAGCTTTGTTGCAATATTTACTTTGTCGCGCACATTGTTTTTAAAAAGAACTTCGCCTAAAAGAACCTCGCTGCCGGGGTAAATGTATGCTGTGTCAAAATAATTAACACCGCCCTCTATTGCGGTCATTATCTGATTTTCAGCATCAGCGTAATCAATTTTGCCCATTTTTGTTTTAAAACGCATACAACCAAAGCCAAGAACTGATAATTTGTTATTATATTTATCCAATCTGTAATTCATAATAAAAACGCTCCTTTTGAATACATTTTATCACAAATAAATAATAATAACAATATAAATTGTGAACATATTATTTTTGTGTGTAAATATTTTATTAATTCGTTGACTAATCTTGAAAAAGTATATATAATATTAGGTGAAAGGGAAAGAATTTAACAAGTGGAGAACGTGTATGTTCAAATACCTTTTGCCTGATGAAAGGGGAGATACGCTTGAAAAAAGAGGGGACGTCCAAAATACGCAGGATATATATTGCAAAACTTGTTGGACGATGTTTTATATTGATTTTTTGTTTTGCTATTTATTTTTTTAAGACTGAAATGTTTTTAATACTACATTCAAATATGTTTTTTAAAGAAGTGTTTGTGCTTCATTTTTTATGGTTTATATGGATGCTTGATATGATTTATCAGATTATTCCTATTGGAAAGCATATTTCTATAGGCTCTGAAAAGGTGTTTTTGAAACGTTTTAAGCCTATTAAAGAGTTAAATGTAAGGGCACTGAAAGAGCATATTGCATCAACCACAAAAGCGGCATATAAAGTGTTTATCATATGGATAGTATTAATCGGACTTATAGGGATTTTGTATTATAAAGGTGTTTTTGCATCAAAAGATTTATTTATGATAACTGTTTTGTTTTATGTGTGCGACCTTATATGTGTTCTTGTGTGGTGTCCGTTCAGGCTAATTATGAAAAATCGTTGCTGCACTACCTGCAGGATTTTTAACTGGGATCATTTGATGATGTTTACACCAATGATTTTTCTTGATGGATTTTTTTCGAAAAGCCTGGTTGCGGTATCAATATTGGTTTTTATTTGGTGGGAATTGTGTGTGTTTACGTGTCCCGAGCGTTTTTGGGAAAATTCCAATATGGCGCTTAAATGCAGTGAATGCAGTGATAAGTTATGTACACAGTATTGCAGAAAATTAAGGGACTAATATAAATTTGAAAGGACCTAAGCAGAAATATGAAAAGCTTTTTTAAAGATATGGCAAATAAGATGTCAGTATTTATGGCAAGCAGATATGGACCTGATGCGCTTTCCAAGGCACTTTCAAACCTTGCTATAATTATCTTGGTTGCATCCTTATTTATAAGGATTTTGTCACCCGTAGCGGTAATTTTACTTATTTTATGTTATTTTCGCATATTTTCAAAAAACCATGGAGCAAGGCAGAAAGAACTTTATGCATATTTAAATATTAAACGTCGTGTAGGTTCGAAAATTGCTTTCTGGAAAAGGCGGTTCAAAGAGCGTGAAACTCACAAATTTTTTAAATGCAGGAAGTGTAAAACTAATTTAAGAGTTCCAAAAGGAAAAGGAAAAATTGAAATTACATGTAAGATTTGCGGAGAGAAAATAATAAAAAGAACATAAATTAATAAAGAATGTGCAACATCAGATACGAGATGAGTTGCGCATTCTTTTTTGACATAAAAAATTTATATAAAAAACACAAGCCGCCCTTTGAAGAATGACTTATAGTTACAATACTTAAAAATTCTCCGTTTTCATATTCGAAAAAAGTATCGCCGCCGTATTTTAAACAATATTCAGGAATATGATATCAAAGGCTTCGGGGGCTGTAATTGCAAATTCTATCGATTAGATTCGTTCATTTTTGAGACTATTTTTTTAATGTCATAAAAAGTTTTTTTCCTTCACCGGTTAAAAATAATACTGCAATATAAATAATACCGCACGTTAAAAGTGGCAGTAAAAACATTGCACCTGAATTTAAAGAAACGTGAAAAACAAGGTGGAATATTATATATACAGCTATTGCTGAAAGTGCAGCAACAGTTGTTTTAAAGAAACTTTGTAGTAAAACAGGGGTTATATAATTTCCTATTATGGGTTTTATTTTTATAAGTGAAAATATTCCGTATCCAGTCATCAGTGACACTGTACATAGCGCTGCAGAGTAAGCACCATACATGGGAATAAGAAACAGATTTAAAATAAACTTTAACACTATAACCAGAGTTGTACCGATTACGGTATATTTGTATTTTCCGTCTAAAAAAAGAATTTTGTTGAAAATTTGTTCTGCCAGATAGCCAAGAATTGCAAAGGAATAAATAATGAAAAGTGTTGCGGTCATCGCAGTTGATTGAGCGGTGAATTCGCCACGTTCATATAAAAGAGATACAATATTTTTACCAAATAAAAGGCATACAAGCAGAAACGGCAGAAAAATTGCCCACATAACGGAGAGTATGTTACAGAATGTATTTCTTACGCTTTCAAGGTCTTTTGTTTCGTAACTTTTTGTAAGCAAAGGAAACGTAACAGAGCTCATAGCTACGATAAAAACTGATGATGCAGTAACAAAAAGGTTTGATGAATAATTTACGCATGATGCCATGCCTGAATTTGAAACAACCATGCTTTTGTCAAGCATAAGACAAAGCTGAAACATCATGTTTGAAATAAACACCCAGAGGATTTCACGCACGGGCATTGAGAATTTTCTGCTTCTTTTGAAAAATCTGTAACCCTTGCGGTAAAAATCAGGCATAAGAATAAGTATATGTGTAAACCAGCCTATTGTTGTAACCAAGGATATAAAAACAATGCTTATATTTGGAATAAACAACGATGCGATAACAAGAATATTGTAGGGCACACTCATAACTGAGGTTATAAAAAACACTCTTTTGTTTTGTAAAACACCATACAGTATATATGCAATCGTTACAAATGCTGTTGACGGAATCATAATATATGTGATTTTCAGTGCAAGATTGAAGTTTTCGCCTGCTATACCGGGAATAAGAAATGCAGTAAAGTTATCTGCAAATATATACATAGCCGAACACAACAATACAAGAAATAGAACTATACGTTTTATAAAAAAGCTTACATATTCTGTTTGTATTTCGGAATTTGAATATTGTTTTTTATTAAGTTGTTTTATAATAACAGTAGAAAGTGCAATACCGATACCGGTGAAAATAAGAGTTACCACTGAAAACACAGTAAAATACATATCTGACTCAGGGCTTGTGCCGAATTGAGATGCAAAGAATATATCGCGCAAAAAGCCTATTGATTTTGCAAATATTATACCGATTACCATAAAAATATAAGAATTAAACTGCACCTGTATTATCTCCTTTCTGCTAAATGTCATTATAAAAAAGCATTCCTTGTCAACCACTACTTGTTTTGCTTATTTTTTTCGGACAGACTTTTTTACCCACAACGGACACATTCAATTTTCTGTAAATTAAAACAAAAGCGGCTTTTAAAAGCCGCTTTTTTTAATGTTGTTTTTGAATAAATTATTCAGCAGGAACTTCTTCTCCTTCAGCGGGAGCTTCAGCCTCAACCTGCTCTACAGTCTGCTGTGCAGAAGCTTCTGCAGCCGCAGAGGCTTCTTTTCTTGAAATAGAGTTGATTGTAACTGTAAGCGCAATTGTAATAATAAGTAATAAAATTGCAAGAACAGCAGTAATCTTTCCTAATACGGCATTAAGGGTCTTACCTTTGTTATGACCAAAGAATGTGTCAGCACTGCCTGAAATTGTGCCGGAAAGGCCGGAAGAATTTCCGCTCTGTAACAACACAGCTGCTGTCAAAAGGATACATACTATAATATGAACTACCAATAAAATGTTTTGCAATATTTCCATTTTGAAAATAACCTCCTTAAAATAAAAACATAACTGGCTTAAGCTGACGAGACAAAACCAAGCCGATTTTAAATCTCACAATTTAATATTATATCACAAAATAAAAATTTGGCAAGAGTTTTTTAAAAAAAATTTGAATTGTATAGAAAATTTTTAAAAACGGTGAAAATACATATCTGTATTTTGTGTAAAATTGGAAAATAAATACACAAAAATCGTGAAATATGAAGAAAAAGTAAAAAAAATTAAAAAAAGTTTCAAAAAAGTATGTTAAAGTTGAAAAATATGTGTTATAATAGATACTGAATAGGTGTGCAAACGAGAAAATACATAAGCAGGAGTGAAATGAATTGGTAAAAAGCATGACAGGATATGGCCGATTTGAAGGAATAATCGGCACAAAAAAAGTGTTGGCAGAAATAAGAAGTGTTAATCACAGATTTGCCGATTATAACATTAAAGTTCCCAGAAGCTACGGATTTCTTGAAGAAAAGGTGAGAAACTTTCTTTCTGATTATATTAACAGAGGCAAGGTCGATGTTTATCTTGCAATTGAAAGTTATTCCGATACTGATAGAGATGTGGTTTTAAATGAGCCACTGGCAAAGAGCTACATTGAAGCACTTCGCACTTTGAGGGAGAGGTTTGATTTAAAAGATGATATAAGTGTTTCTTCTGTGGCAAGAATAAATGACATTTTTGATATGGAGCGAAAGCAGGAAGATGCTGAGGAAATCTGGGCAGTAGCAAAAGAGGGTCTCGGAGCTGCAGTTTCAGATTTTGTTGCAATGCGTGAAAGAGAAGGGGAAAGGCTTTACCGTGACCTTGAAGAAAAACGTGATAATATGAAAGCGCTTGCTGCAGAAATTGAAAAAAATGCTCCTGAAAGAGTAGAAGCATATAGACAAAGGCTTATTGAAAAATTAGAAGAAGTTTTGAATTCAAATGATATAGATGAAGCTCGTATTCTTACTGAAGCGGCAATTTTTGCAGACAAGGTTGCAATTGATGAAGAAACTGTGAGACTTGCAAGTCATTTTGAAGAATTTGATAAAATTATAAATTCATCTGAGCCGGCGGGCAGAAAACTTGATTTTCTTATCCAGGAAATTAACAGGGAAATTAACACAATAGGCTCAAAAGCAAATGACCTTGACATTTCAAAAGTAGTTGTTTCATTTAAAGCGGAGCTTGAAAAACTGCGCGAACAGATTCAGAATGTAGAATAATTAAACAGATAAAAGTGAGGTATAGTATGAAACTTATAAATATAGGTTACGGAAACATTGTTGCTGCAGGCAGGCTTGTGGCTATAGTAAGTCCTGAATCTGCACCTATAAAAAGAATGGTGCAGGAGGCAAGAGACCGGGCGATGCTGATTGATGCAACGTGCGGAAGAAGAACAAGAGCAGTAGTTATTATGGACAGTGACCACGTTGTACTGTCGGCACTGCTTCCTGAAACGATTTCAAATCGTTTATCAAGCGAGAGTGAAGATACGCAGGATGAATGTGAAGAATAAGCTGTTAGAGGTATATAATGGAGTAAAGCTTTCTTACGGAGAGAATGTTATTCTTTAAATAAAAGAGCTTGGCACAATGCAGGTTAAGAAAAAAGTCCTGAGGCAATTATGATATCATTCTGTTCCGACTATGGAGGTTTTGCGTGAACGGTTATCGAACCGCGGCACGTAAAACTCATCTGTGGTTAAAAAATGCTTGCACAAGAGAGTGTGAAATTTCGTAGGTTGATAAATATTATTACAGAGTGGTAAACAACAAGGTTATCAGTGCGACAGAAAAAATATCTGCAATATTTGACAGTGAAAGTAATTAAAAACAAAATATAAAAAATAAATATTAAGGAGAGATATAGAAATGATTTATCCACCAATAGGAGATTTATTAAAAAAGATAGGAACACAAAACAGCGAAGGGAAAACAGCAGAAGGAACAAGATATTCTCTTGTTATTCTAACATCAAAGCGTGCCCGTCATTTAGGTAACGATGAAAACGGTGCGTTTTCAGGTGATTTTGATGAAGCTATGCTTAAAGCCATTGATGAAATAAATGACGGAAAAATCAAAGCTGTTCCCCGTTATTACCGTGATGAAGAATAATTAGTCTGGAGTGATAGACGTGCTTAAAGGTAAATGTGTTGTTGTTGGGGTGTGCGGTGGTATTGCGGCATACAAGTCGTGTATGCTTGTAAGTTCACTTTCAAAGCTTAATGCAGATGTAAGAGTTATTATGACAGAAGCTGCAAAGGAGTTTGTGGGTGAACTGACATTTCGCACACTGTCTAAAAATCCTGTATATGATAATATGTTTAACAGTCCGGAAAGGTGGGAGGTTGAGCATGTTGAACTTGCAAAAAAGGCAGATGCTTTGGTGATTTGTCCGGCTAGCGCAAATACTATTGCAAAGCTTGCATATGGTATGGCAGATAATGCCCTTACGGCAACTGTTCTTGCATCAAAAGCAAAAAAAATAATTTGCCCTGCAATGAATACGGGGATGTATGAAAACGAGGCAACCCAAAGCAATATGGACACTTTAAAGAAGCGTGGCTTTTTATTTGTTGACCCTGATGCAGGACTTCTCGCCTGTGGTGATTGCGGAAAGGGAAGATTGGCAGAGCCTGAGGATATATTAGAGGTTATTTTAAATGAGATTGCCTGTGAAAAAGACCTTGCGGGTAAAAATGTGCTTGTTTCAGCAGGACCTACATGTGAAGCAATCGACCCTGTGCGCTATATAACAAATCATTCATCGGGTAAAATGGGCTATGCTGTAGCTAAAGCGGCGGCTCTCAGGGGCGCAAGGGTTGTTCTTGTAAGCGGAAAAACCGCAATCAAGCCATTTTACGGAGTAAACCTTATAAATGTTACCAGTGCTGAGGAAATGTATAATGAAATGATGCATTTTGCAGAAAATGCCGATATTATTATAAAAAGTGCTGCTGTGGCTGACTTTGCACCGAAAACAACCGCAGATAATAAGTTGAAAAAATCAGACATTGGTGATATGTCGATAAAGCTTAAGAAAACACGGGATATTCTGGCAGAGTTGGGTGCAAAAAAGAATGTAAAACAGGTTATAGGCGGATTTTGCATGGAAACAAAGGATTTGCTTCAAAACGCAGAAAAGAAGCTTAAAGATAAAAACTGCGATTTTATAGTGGCAAATAATCTTTTTGATTTCGCGGCAGGTTTTGGCACAGACACAAATACGATTACCATTCTTGGTGCTGACGGGAAAAAAATTACGCCTGAAAATATGGAAAAAGAGAAACTAGCTCACATTATTCTTGATGTAGCAAAACAATACCTTGAGGAAAAATAATGTGCAGGTTAATTGAGGTGTGTCAATGGAAGTTAAAGTCGGAGTTATTATTCTGAATAATCCAAAAGCGGTGGACCGCATTTTTACTTATCTTGCACCAAGCGATATGAAAGATAAGATAAAAGTGGGAAGCAGGGTATTGGTGCCTTTTGGAACGGGGAACCGCACCTGTGAAGGGTATGTTATGAGTATGGAGCCGCCGGGAGATGCTGAAAAGCTTAAATACGTAGAAAAACTCTATGATGATGCAGTGTTTGACAAAAAAGGCGCACAACTTATTGAATATATAAGAAATTCCACCGTTTGCACTTATGGCGAGGCGATACGCCTTTTGATACCTGCAGGATATGGAGCAGAGATTGAAAAGATTTTTTTAATAAATCCCGATGCTGATATTGAAAGTTATGCTTTGGCACCTGAATTAAAAAAAGTTATTGAGCTTGTTGAAAACAGTAATTTAAGTGCAGTTGATTTTAAAAAAAAGTTAAATAAAGAAAAGACTGATGCTCTTGAATTTTTAATTGAAAAAAATATTATAATCAGCAAAATAAAAACATGTGAAAAGGTAAGCGAAAAGACACATAGGGTTTTGTTTCTGCCTGACAAAAGCACTGCTGCAGATTACGCAGCATCGCTTAGCGAAAGGTCAAAAAAACAGAGAGATATTATTTTTTATCTTTTAGCTAATGAAAAACAGCAAAGTGAAAGTGAAGTTCTTTTAAAAACCGGAGCAAACAGAAATGCGGTATTAACATTAGAAAAGAACGGAATAATAAAAACAAGTCAGGTAAGAGTAATGAGAAATCCTTTAGAAAATAGTATTTCAGGTGAAACGGAAAAGGATTTTGATTTTACCCATGAACAGGAAAAGGTATATAACATAGTATCTGAGGCTATTGATAAAAATATTTGTGAAAGATTTTTACTTCATGGTGTAACCGGAGCGGGAAAAACGGAGGTTTTTATCAGGCTTATAAGAAAATGCATAAAAATGGGAAAAACCGCTATTGTTCTTGTGCCCGAAATATCACTTACACCTATGATGACTCAGCGTTTTTCGAAACGTTTTGGAAAACAGATTGCTATTTTGCACAGTAAGCTTTCAATTGGAGAAAGGCTTGATGAATGGGACAGAATTAACTCAGGTGAAGCAAAAGTGGTTTTAGGCGCAAGAAGCGGTGTGTTTGCTCCTCTTAAAAATATAGGTATAATAATTATAGATGAGGAACATGAAATGAGTTATAAATCTGAAAATGCACCAAGATATCATACAAGAGATATTGCATTTTTCAGGGGTGAGCAGTGGGGCGCAAGTGTGCTTATGGCATCTGCCACACCATTGGTAGAAAGTTATTACAAAGCACAAATAGGGGAGTATAAATTGCTTGAAATTAAAGAACGTTTCAATAAAAATGCGCTTCCACAGGTTTTTGTGTGTGATATGAGACAAGAGCTTGAAAAAGGAAACCGTACGATGTTTTCATACCGTCTGGCAGAAGAAATGCTTTACAATAAGAAGAAAAACGAACAGGTGATTCTTTTGCTAAACAGACGTGGATTTTCAACGTTTGTTTCATGCCGCAAGTGCGGATTTGTGGCAAGTTGCCCGCACTGTAATATTTCACTTACTTATCATAAAAATTCGGAAAAACTCTGTTGTCACTATTGTGGATACACTGTTAAAAATTACAGTGTCTGTCCGGAATGCAGCAGCAGTTATATAAAATATTTCGGTTCAGGAACGCAAAAACTGGAAGAAGAAATCAATAATAGGTTTTCAGATTTTGAAGTTCTCAGAATGGACGTTGATACAACAGGAAAAAAGAATTCTCACGAAAAGATACTAAATAAGTTTTCTAGTGGTGAAGCTGATGTTTTAATGGGCACGCAGATGGTGGCAAAGGGGCTTGATTTTCCAAAGGTAACACTTGTGGGGGTTATGGCTGCTGACACTTCTCTTTATATAGATGATTACAGAAGCTCTGAGCGCACATTTTCTTTAATTGAGCAAGTTATAGGCAGAGCCGGCAGAGCTGATTTGCCAGGAAGAGCCGTAATTCAGACATATTCACCGGAAAATTCCGTGATAGAGCATGTTAAAAATCATGATTATATGGGATTTTTCAATGATGAAATAAAGCTTAGAAAAGTTATGCACTATCCTCCGTTTTGCAGAATTAGCACAATGCTTGTGACGGGCAAAAACGAGCAGGAGGTTAAAACTGTTATACAGCGAATGTTTAAGTGGCTTAAAGGGCGGACGAAAGACAGAGAAGATGTTGTTTTAATTGGTCCGGCGGCTGCGACAATCGGAAAAATAAAGGATAAGTTCCGTTATCGCATTATTATTAAATATAATGGTGAGATATCTGATATATTCCGCGAAGCTCAGGATGGATTTATAAAAGGAGGGTATAATAAAACAATGACCCTAGCACTTGACAGAGATCCTGTTAATTTGTCGTGATGTGTGTCAATTTATCAAGACGGAATATAAATACAGAGAAAATTAAAAAGGATGGCGAATAAAATGGCGATAAGAATTATAAGAGAAGAAGGCGACGATATTTTAAGAAAAAAATGCCGTGAAGTAACAGATTTTAATGACAAACTTCATATTCTTATTGATGATATGATAGAAACAATGCATGACGCAGGCGGTGTTGGCCTTGCGGCTCCTCAGGTAGGTATTTTAAAAAGAATTGTGGTTATAGATACACGCGGTGTAAAAGATGACGAAGAAGGTCAGCTTTTGGAACTTGTTAATCCTGTCATGGTTTATAAACATGATGATTATGAAGTAGCTGAAGGATGTCTTAGTGTGCCTGGTGTAAGAGGTGTCGTGGTAAGACCTAAAAAGGCAATTGTAAGAGCTCAGGACAGATATGGAAAAGTGCATGAATATAAAGGAACGGGTCTTCTGGCACAGGCAATGTGTCATGAGTGTGATCATCTTGAAGGAATTCTTTTTGTTGATAAGGTTGTAAGATATTTAGACGATAATGAATAAAAAAATAAAATTAATTGCTTTGAATTCCGGAGGTAGATAAAAATGAAGATTTTATTTATGGGTACTCCTGATTTTGCTTCTACAGTGCTTGAGTATATTATAAAATCAGACCACGAAATAGTGGGTGTAATAAGTCAGCCTGACAAGAAAAAGGGCAGAGGACAGAAGCTAGTGTATACACATGTTCATCAAACTGCGGAAAACGCAGGCCTTATTACATATCAGCCTGAAACCTTGAAAGATATGGCAATAATGCCACTTTTAGAAGAACTTAAGCCTGAGGTAATTGTTGTGGTGGCATATGGCAAGATTCTGCCTGAATATATTTTAAATTATCCAAAGTATGGATGTATTAATATTCATGCCTCTCTTTTGCCGAAATACCGTGGTGCAGCACCTATTCAGTGGGCTATAATTGACGGTCTTGAAGAAACCGGTGTTACTGCGATGTATATGGAAAAAGGCCTTGATACAGGTGATATGCTTTTAAAGAAAAGCGTTAAAATAAAAGAGGATGAAACCGCGGAGGAGCTATTTGAAAGGCTTTCACATTTAGGTGGTGAGCTTATTTTAGAAACTCTTTCAGGTTTGGAAAAGGGTGAGCTTAAAGGGGAAAAGCAAAATGGTTCAGAAAGTTCATACGCACCTTTGATAAACAAAGCTTTAGGTGAAATTAACTGGAGTAAAAATGTTTTTGACATAAAAAACCTGGTAAGAGGATTGAATTCATGGCCCCTTGCTTACACATACTGTAATGGGGAGATAATGAAAATTGGAAGTGTAAATGCAAGAAAAGAGACTCATTCATACAGTGTTGGCGAGGTAATAAAAGCCTCTGCCAAAGAAGGCCTTTTTGTGGCGGCAAACGATGGTATAATAGAAATTTTAACCTGTCAGTTTGAAGGTAAAAAGATGATGAATGCAAAAGAATATTTGATGGGTCACAGCATTGATATAAAAACTGTTTTAGGAAAGTAAATATTTAAAGGACGGTAAAAAATATGTTTGGTTATTATGGTTACGGCTATGGCTATGGTACAGGAGCTTTCGGAGAGTATTTTATCTATATTATTATTCCGCTTATTATATCTTTGTGGGCATCGTTCAAAGTAAAGTCCACATTCTCAAAATATTCACAAGTTTCAAATTATGCAAGACATACAGCATCTCAGGTTGCAGAAATGATTTTGCGTTCAGCGGGCATTGCCAATGTAAGAGTGGAAAGGGTTGAAGGAAATCTTACCGATCATTTTGACCCCAGGACAAACGTGGTAAGACTGTCTGATTCTGTGTATTCCTCAACATCGGTTGCGGCAATTGGTGTTGCAGCACATGAGGTTGGCCATGCAATTCAGCATGCAACAGGATATGCACCCATAAAAGTAAGAACTGCAATTGTGCCGCTTGTGAATCTTTCTTCAGGCCTTGCAGTGCCGATGTTTATTTTAGGAATTGTTATAGGTGCAACATCTCTTACATGGCTTGGTATTATTTTGTTTTCAGCAGTTGTTTTGTTTTCACTGATAACACTGCCTGTTGAATTCAATGCAAGCAGCAGAGCTGTTAAAAACTTAATTGCATATAATATTTTAACACCTCAGGAAAATGAAATGGCAAAAAAAGTTTTAAGTGCGGCAGCGATGACTTATGTTGCATCGGCGCTTGCGTCATTGGGTCAGCTTTTATATTGGGTAAGCAGAACAAGACGCAGAAACTAAATTATAAAAGGATAAATAATATGGCTAAAAATGCGAGAATGGCAGCATTTAATGTGCTGTATAAAATTGAATGTGAAAAAGCATATTTGAATATTGCATTAAAAGAAGAGCTTTCTTCAGGCGAAATTTCAGATAAAGATGCAAGGCTTGCAAGTGCATTGGTTTATGGGTGCGTTAGATATAAATTAAAGCTTGATTATATTATAAGCAAATTTTCTTCAGTAAAGCTTAAAAAGCTTTCAGACAAGATAATAATCTGCTTAAGGCTTGGAATATATCAGCTTTTGTTTATGGATAAAATTCCTGAGAGTGCAGCTGTGAATGAAAGTGTTAAAATATGCACAAAGCTTGCTTTTAAATCCAAAGGATTTGTAAATGGTATTTTAAGAAGTATTGTAAGAGAAAAAGAAAATATAAAATATCCTGATGATTTGTCATTTATTTATTCTTATCCCAGAGAGCTTACAGAATATTTTAAAGCAGAATTTGAAAATTATGAAGAAATTCTGAAAAATTTAAATTGTGAAAAAGATATAACAATAAGAGTTAACACAGAAAAAACCACTGCATATGAGCTTAAAAATATGCTTGAAGAAAGAGGGATTAAAGCAAAATCCACTCCTCTTTCAAATGCACTGGCTATAGGCGGTGTGGATATATCAAACCTTGATTTATACAAAGAAGGATTTTTTAGTGTGCAGGGGCTTTCGAGCATTATGGCAGTTGATGTTATGGATATAAAAAAAGGTGAATGTATATTTGATATGTGTGCCGCTCCGGGTGGCAAAAGCTGTTATATTGCAGAGAAAACCGGTAAAAACGGAAATGTACATTCTTTTGATGTGCATCCTCATAAATGTGAGCTTATATTAAAAAATGCATTGCGTTTAGGACTTTGTAATATAAAGGCAGATGTGCGTGATTCTTCTGTTTTTGACAAAGAACTTTCAGGAAAAGCAGACAGAGTTTTGTGTGACGTGCCATGTGCAGGTCTTGGGATTATTTCAAAAAAGCCTGATATAAAATATTCATATACAAAACAAGGTCATGATGAGCTTGCTGAGCTTCAGCTTAAGATTTTAAAAGCTTGCTCAAAATATGTAAAAAAGGGTGGCGTGCTTGTTTACAGCACATGCAGTATGGGAAGAAAAGAAAATATTTCAAATATAGAAGAATTTTTAAAGTGCGGCAGTTTTGAAACTGTAAGCATTAAAGAATATATACCTGATTGTATTGACCAGAAAACTGCAGAGTTAGGATATATAAACGTGATGCCTGAAAATAATTTTGACGGATTTTTCATTTGTAAAATGAAAAGGATATGATTATATGAGTGAAAAAATTGACATTTTAAGTCTTACATATGAAGAAATTGAAAGCACAATTCTTGAAATGGGAGAAAAGAAATTCCGCGCAGCACAGGTGTATGATGCGGTGTTTTCAAAAAGAGTAAAAAGCTTTTTTGAAATTACAAACATTTCTCTTGCTTTAAGACAAAAGCTTTCAGAAAAATTTTATATAACACAGCTCACGATAGAGAGAAAGCTTGTTTCAAATCTTGACGGAACCGTAAAGTATTTATTTGCACTGCCTGACGGAGAGTGCGTGGAAAGCGTTGTGATGAAATACAACCATGGTTATACAATTTGTATATCGACTCAGGTTGGTTGCGCCATGGGGTGTAAGTTCTGTGCATCAACCATAGGCGGAAAAGTAAGAAATCTTGGTGCCGGAGAAATTCTTTCTCAGGTATTTGCCGCGTCTGACGATATGAATTTAAGAATTTCAAATATAGTTATGATGGGAATAGGAGAGCCGTTGGATAACTTTGAAAATACAAAGCGTTTTTTGATTAATGTTAATGATGAAAGAGGCATTAATATAGGATACAGACATATTTCTCTTTCTACATGTGGAATTGTTCCTAAGATAAAAGAGCTTGCTGATATGAATATTCCCATAACTCTTACAGTGTCTTTGCATGCAGTAAATGATGAAAAACGCTCAAAGATTATGCCTGTTAACAAAAAATATCCTATAGCGCAGTTGATGGAGACTATAAGGGAATATCAAACGGTTACGGGAAGAAGAGTTTCTTTTGAATATTCACTTATAAAGGATAAAAATGATTCTGCGTCTGATGCAGAGAAGCTAGTACATCTGCTGGAGGGAATAATGTGTCATGTTAATTTAATACCTGTAAATTCTGTGTCTGAAAGCGGATTTGAAAAGCCGTCAGCAGATACGATTAATAAATTTATAAAACTTTTGGAAAAAAATAAAATTACTGCTACGGTGCGCCGCGAGCTTGGAAGCGATATTAACGCTTCATGCGGTCAGTTAAGGCGCAGTGCAAAGAGTAGGAAAAATAATTAAAACAAACCGTAAAATCGGAGGTGCTTAAAAAATGCAGATATTTTCAGCGACGGATACGGGAGCGGTTCGAGAAGAAAATCAAGACAGTTTTGCTTATTGTGTGAAAGACGAGGCGGCGTTTTTAATAGTATGTGACGGACTTGGGGGTCATCTTGGAGGTAAGCGAGCAAGTTCTCTTGCCTGCGATATTATTGTAGAAAAAATAAAAAGTGAATATAAAAAAGAATTCTCGCAGGGAAAACTTGAGGAGCTTTTGCGCCAGTGTGTGAATGAAGCAAATGTGCTTATCTGGGAACATTCTGTAAAAGAACCTGAAAATCGGGGAATGGGAACAACTTCTGTTATAGCCGCAATTCGCGGGGGAAAATATACCGTTATAAACATAGGCGACAGCAGAGCATATATGATTTCTGATGAGAAAATCACGCAGATAACAAAAGACCAGAGCTATGTACAGTCTTTGATTGATAAGGGTGAAATAACTCAGGAAGAAGCAAAAAACTATCCGGGAAAAAGTATAATTTTGCAGGCAGCCGGACTTGGTGATAAAGTAAATCCTGATATATATAAAGGAAATATGGAAAAATCAATACTTCTTTGTACAGACGGACTTACAAATGAGCTTGATGAAGATAAAATTTTTGAAATTGTTTCAAAAGACAGCCATAATGCTGTATGGGCACTTATAGAAGAAGCAAACCTTGCAGGAGGATATGATAATATTACGGTTGTTCTTGGATTGAATGAATGATTTTACGAAGAACTGTTTTTGTTGGGATGCAGTTAAGGAGGAGTAGTCGATTATGAACGAAAAAATTAAAATCGGTAGTCTTATAAATGGAAGATATGAAATACTTGAACTTGTTGGCAGCGGAGGAATGGCAGATGTATATAAAGCTCGATGCCTTAAGCTGAATCGTCTTGTAGCAATAAAATTTTTGAAAAAAGAATTCCTGCAGGACAGAGAATTTGTTGAAAGATTTGATGCTGAAGCCAGGGCGGCAGCTGGCATTACGCATCCGAATATTGTTTCTGTTTATGATGTGGGCTTGTCTGATTCGGACAAATACATTGTTATGGAATATGTGGAAGGTATCACTTTAAAAGAATATATAGAAGGTAACGGCAAGCTTACATGGAGAGAGGCGGCAAGTGTTTCAGGGCAAATAAGTTCAGCGCTTAGCTGTGCTCACAAAAATGGCATTATCCATCGCGATATTAAGCCTCATAATATAATTATTACAACCGCGGGAAGTGCAAAAGTAACAGATTTTGGTATTGCAAAAGCAGTAAGCAAATCTACAATTGTAAAAAATGACGGAAACATATTAGGCTCCGCTCATTATTTTTCACCTGAGCAAGGCGTTGGCAGTGATGTAGATAAAACAACAGATATATATTCACTTGGTGTTGTATTGTTTGAAATGCTTACCGGCTATGTTCCTTTTGAAAATTCAAATCCTCTTGCGCTTGCTCTTATGCATTCGAATTCACCGGTGCCTGAGATTAAAGAGGATGTGCCCGAGGCTCTTAAAAATGTAGTGTATAAGGCAATGAGCAAAAGTAAAGAGGAACGTTATCAGGAAAGCGCCGAGATGCTTTTGGATATAAAAAATATAATGAAGGGTGAGGCGGCTCAGTTTGCATCAGCTCCACCACGCAGAGCATCAAGAGTAGAAAAAAATCTTGAAAAAGTATCTGACAGTAAAAATACAAAACTTATAAATACAATATGTATTGCAGCAATTGCAGTTGTAGTTGTGATAATTCTTGTTTTAGGTATTAGCTTTGTTTCTTCATGGATTGGAGGGGGCGCAAATGAGCCTGAAAATCCAAATGGTATTACAGAGGGGTTAGAAAAGGATGGCATAGAGATTATAAACGTTGTTAACGAAAAGAAAGATAATGCTGTTGAGAGCCTTGAAAAACAAGGATTTAAAGTAACTGTTAAAGATGCAGTAACTGACGATGAAACAGAAGTCGACAGAGTTATCGCACAACTGCCTGCAGCAGGAAGTAAGCTTGAAAAGGGCGAGGAAGTTATAATATTTATAGGCAAGAAAACAGAAAATGAAGAAGACAGTGATTTTCTTGAACTGGAGAAGGTTGTAGGAATGACAGAAGCAGAAGCTTCCGTTTTGCTTGAAAGTGCAGGATTTAAGGTTTCGGTTGAGTATAAAGAGCTTTCAGAAAATGATAGTGACAAAGATGGTATTGTTTTAGAACAAAATCCGTTAGGTGGCGAAAAACTGAAAAAAGGAAGCACTGTAGGGCTTAAGATTGGTAAAAAAGCAGAAAGTGAGCCTGAGTCAAATCAGCCTGAAAATCCAGATAATACAGCATCACCTAAACCGAATGATTCCGACAACACACCATCTTCCACACCGGAAGTAACTCAAGCACCGCCTTTGGCAAAAACTGAAACTGTAGGATTGGTTGTTCCTGAGGGGGCGGGTGAGCAGCGAGTAAAAGTAACTGTTGACGGCGTGCCCGTTTTGGAGGGAACATATTCTGCTGGTCAGAGTGTATCGGTAAATGTAAGTGTAGAGTCAGGTAAAAATAAAATGGTAATATTTTATGTAAATGACAGAGTTGTAAAACAAAGGGAAGTTTCTTTTTAATTGAAAAAATAAAGAAAGCTTTGGGAGATTATATGCTTGAAGGTGTAATTGTAAAAGGAATTGGCGGATTTTACTATGTAAAAAGTGAAGGAAATATATATGAATGTCGTGCAAGAGGCAGATTCAGAAAGAATCTGCTTTCTCCGCTTGCGGGAGACCGAGTTTTAATTGATGTTAAAGCCACGAAAGGTAGTATAGAAGAAATAAAACCAAGAAAAAATGTTCTTATAAGACCGGCGGTTGCTAATATTGACTGTCTTTTGGTTGTGGTTTCTGCAGCAAAGCCTGCACCTAACACTGCACTTATTGATAATTTTTTGATTTTAGGTGAAAAATGTGGAATTGAAACTGTAATACTTATGAGTAAGTCAGATTTGGCAAACTGCGATTCACTTGCTGAAATTTATCGCAATGCAGGATACCGTGTTATAATTTCAAGCACTGTATCGGGTGAGGGAAAAAAAGAAGTTTTGGATTTGTTAAAAGGCAAGATAACTGCACTTGCGGGAAATTCGGGTGTTGGAAAATCAAGCCTTTTAAATATGGTGTGTGACGGGCTTAATCTTAAAACTTCTCATGTAAGTGAAAAACTTAACCGAGGCAGGCATACAACAAGACATACTGAACTTTTGGAACTTGGAGAGGATACCTTCGTTCTGGATACACCGGGGTTTTCAAGTTTTGAGCTTCCTGATATTGAAGCTTTTGAGCTTGAAAATTATTATATTGAATTTGAAGAGTATATACCATATTGTAAATTTAAGGGATGCGCTCACATAAACGAGCCGGAGTGCGGTGTTAAAAAAGCACTTAAAGAAGGAAAAATTTCAGAGGCAAGACATAATAATTACAAGTCAATGTATGAAGAATTGAAAAAAGTAAAAAAGTGGGATAAATAATAGGGGGGGATATGATTATGATACATTTAGCACCGTCAATCTTATCGGCGGATTTTTCAGAGCTTGGCCGTCAGGTTCAGCTTGTGTGTAAAGGTGGGGCAGATTTTGTACATATTGATGTTATGGATGGTATGTTTGTGCCTAATATTACCTTTGGTGGATGTGTTATAAAAAATATAAGAAAATGCACAGATGCAGTTTTTGATGTGCACCTTATGATAGAAGAACCGATTCGTTATATTGATGATTTTAAAAAGTCCGGAGCAGACTATATAACTGTTCATGCTGAAGCGTGCAAGGACCTTGGAGCTACAATTGAAAAAATAAAAGAAGCGGGTTGCAAAGTGGGAATATCAATAAAGCCTGCAACGCCGGTAAGTGAAATTGAAAAGTATCTTTCAAGGGTGGATTTGGTGTTGGTTATGAGTGTTGAGCCCGGCTTTGGCGGACAGGGGTATCTTTCTTCTGCTGATGATAAGATTTCACTTGTTAAAAAGCAGAGAGAAGAAAATGGATATTCATATCTTATTTCTGTTGATGGCGGTATCAAGCTTTCAAATGTTGAAAATGTTCTTGAAAGAGGCTGTGATGTAGTTGTTGCGGGCAGTGCAGTTTTCGGGGCAGAGGATTTAACAAAGGAAGCAGAAAAATGGATGGAAATATTTAAAAAATACTGATATACAAAGGGGTATTTTTAATATGCGGGGAATTATATTTTTAGGAGCTCCCGATGTTGACATACGATATCTGAATGGTTTTGTAAGAGAAGATGATTACATAATCTGTGCCGACAGCGGGTATAAATATGCAAAGAAGCTTGGCTGCCGTATTGATGCTGTAATGGGAGATTTTGATTCTTGCAGTATTGATGATGTAGATTTTAAAGACACAGTTGTATACCCTTGCGAAAAAGATTTTACAGATTGTGAAATTGCTATGGACTTTGCTATAGACAAGGGAGCAGATGAAATTGTGTTAGTGTGTGCAAAGGGTGGCAGAAGTGACCATTTTCTCTCTAATATATATGCTTTGAATAAAGGCCTTGAAAATAATATTTTTTCATATATATATTCTCCGGGCGAAAAAATATATATTGCAGAGAATTGTTTTGAAACAAAAGGTAAAAAGGGAGATATTCTGTCTGTAATTCCTGTTGGAGACACAAAGAATTACACAACGGTTAATCTCAAATATTCTCTTAAAAACAAGTGTCTGCCTTATACCGGCGTCAGCAATGTATTTACGGATGAATGGGTGAAAATACAGTTTAAAGGTAAGGCAGTTATAGTTCATGTGTTTTAATACAGGTGAAAATTATGTTTGATTTAAAAAATGCGCTGAAGATGCTTCCTGATTTGCCGGGAATATATCTGATGCATGATAAAGATGATAAGGTTATATACGTAGGAAAAGCTAAGAATTTAAAAAATAGGGTGCGCAGTTATTTTGTTAAAAATCAAGGGCACAGTGTAAAGGTAACAAGAATGGTAAGCCATGTAGCATATTTTGAATATATAGTTACAAATACTGAGCTTGAAGCGTTGATGCTTGAATGTACACTTATCAAACAGCATATGCCTTTTTATAATATTCTTTTAAAGGATGATAAAGCGTATCCTTATATTAAGGTTACAATGGATGAAGAGTATCCCAGAATATTTGCTGCAAGAAGAAAGGAAAATGATAAAAGCAGGTATTTCGGGCCTTTTTCAGGTATGAGCGTTGTAAAGGATATGTTAGATATTGTGAAAAATATTTTTCGAATACCTGATTGTAAATTAAAATTTCCAAAAGACGTTGGTAGAGTGAGACCATGTATCAATAAGCAGATAGATACTTGCTTTGCACCTTGTACGGGAGAAATATCAAAGGAAGAATACCGTGAGATTTTTGAAAAAGTATGTGAATTTTTAGGTGGTGACCATGCAGAACTTATTACTTCCATGACTGAAAAGATGAAGGAATACTCTGAAAATCTTGAATTTGAAAAAGCGGCGCGGGAAAGGGATAAAATTCTTAGTGTTAAACGCTTTAAAGCAAAGCAAATAGTTGTTGGAGAAAAAAATGTTAATCGGGATATAATAAGCTTTGACTGTTACGCCAATAAAGCGTTTTTTGCGGTTGTTTTTGTCCGCGGCGGTAAGGTGACTGCACATCGCAGCCTTGAAGCGAGCGGTTATGCTGATTTGTCTGATTCGGAGATTGCATGTGAATTTATAAAAAGCTTTTATACAGAAAATGAAGATATTCCCGAGCAGATTATCATAAAAGCTATGCCTGATGAAGCGGAGCTTCTTTCAAGATGGCTTAGTGAAATGCATAAAAGAAAAGTGCAAATATCTGAGCCGAAGCGCGGTGAAAGGCGTGAGCTTTTAACTATCGCTACGACAAATGTTACTCAGGCTATAAACCGATATAAAAATGAAAGCGACAGGGATAATCACAGGAACTTCCGCTTAAATGAATTAAAAGAAAAGTTGGTTCTTGATAAAATTCCCGAAAGAATAGAAAGCTATGATATATCAAACACTGGTGAAAGTGACAGAGTCGGAGTTATGGCGGTTTTTGAAAATGGTGAATATAAGGGCGTAAAAAGCAGATTTTTTAAGATAAAATATGTTACAGGACAGGATGATTATGCCTGCATGAGTGAGGTTATAGAAAGAAGAATTAATCGCGCTTGTGAAGAAGAAAAAAATGGCGGAAATGCATTTTTGCCCTTGCCGGATTTGATTTTGCTTGATGGTGGTGCAACCCATGTTAACGTTATAAAAAGACTTTTGGATTCGATGAATGCAAATGTTGAAGTGTGGGGAATGGTAAAGGATGATAACCATACTTTTAAAGGATTTACTGATGGTGAGCGTTTATTTGAACCATCTAAAAATTCTGAAATATACAAATTCGGATATATGATAAGTGAAAGAGTGCATAAAAGTGCAATTGAATATCACAGAAAACAACGAACAAAAACCGGATTGAAAAGCGAGCTTGATAATATAGCCGGAATTGGTGAAAAAAGAAAAAAGCTTTTGCTTATTAACTTTAAAAGCATAGAAAATATAAGAAATGCATCATTAGAAGAATTGATAAATGCAGGGCTTGATAAAAGAAGCAGTGAAAATGTGTTTAAATATTTTAATTAGAAAGGTAGCTTTTTATGAGCGACTTTAAGCGTATAACAGAAAATGGACTTGTTTTTTATCAGTCAGAAATGCTAAATAAATGTGATTTTTTTCGACACATATTTACTACCCGTTACGGAGGTGTAAGCGTCGGAGAAAATTATAGTCTTAATCTTGGAATAAATAAAGAAAAAAAGGCAAATGTGCTTGAAAATTTTAATCGTGTATGCGCACAATTGGATGCAAAACCTGAAGAGGCATTTGTGTTAAAACAGATACACACTGATAATGTGCACAGATTAGAAAAAGGAGATAAAAGCGGTATTGGAAATACTGAAGAAAGAATTCAGGCAGATGCAATTATAAGTAATGAAAAAGGAAGTTTTTTTGGAGTTTTTTGTGCAGACTGCGTGCCTGTTATTATTGCTTGTACTTCAAAAAAGGTGGCGGCAACCATTCATTCAGGATGGCGGTCTACTGCACTTCATATTGCAAGAAAAGCTACAAAGAAAATTATTGATGAATACGGTTGCAAACCTGATGAAATAAAGGTTGCAATAGGCCCATCCATACATGAATGTTGTTTTGAAGTAGATTTTGATGTGGCTGAAAAATTTGAAGAAAAGTATCGAAATAAAAAGGGTGAAAAGTATTTTATAAATCTTCAGAAGGTTATAACAGAAGATTTGATTTCGCTTGGCATAAAAAAGGAAAATATATCAGAAAGCGGTCTTTGTACGGCATGTAATCCGTCTGAGTTTTTTTCAAGCAGAGCGCAGAATGGCAAACACGGACTGATGATGGCGGCGGTTAAAATTTTAGAAAAATAAAACAAGGAATTAATTTTGAAAAGAGGTGACGATTGTGAAAAGGATAAAAATATTGTGTCTCATAATGTGTATGGTGTTGATTGCGGGTTGTTCTGACAAAACGCAGCAAACTTCAGGTGAAAATGATTCGCTTAACGGTCTGGATTCTGTGTATTCAAAGCTTTGCGAAGACACATTGTGGCTTTCTGTATGGGAGTTTGACACATTTAATCCAATATGCACAAAGTCATCTTCAGTGGCAGACTGTTCTTTTTTGGTTTATGACCCTTTGTTTGCGCCGGAAAAGAATATGAAAATGAGGCCTGTTCTTGCAAAAAGCTACAGTGTTTCAGAAAACGGAAGGAGATACACAGTAAAGCTTAATCGTGATTTTAAATTTCATGACGGAACTGAATTCGGGGCAAGAGATGTTTTGTATACTGTGGGCGTTTTAAAGGATTTAGGCTTTAATTCGTTATATTATGAAAACATATCGAATATTGAAAGCATAGATGCAGTAGATGATGAAACGGTTGTGTTTAAACTTTATGCGGCAGAGTCTCTGTTTACAAACAATCTCTGCTTTCCTATTGTAAAAAAGGGAACGTCAATTGAAACGCAGGTAAAAGAGCCTATAGGTACAGGACCTTATAAATTTGTAAAATCAAACCTTGTGCATGCTATGTATTTTGAGGCTAATGAAGATTATACACCCGGAAAACCGCAGATAAAAAATGCCGTTGTAAAGATTTTGCCTGAAAAACAAATGCAGATGTATGCTTTGCAGTCCCGTCAGACGGATGCGGCGTGTGTTACATCAGAGGAGCTTGAAAACTATAATCCAAAGGGTGGTGTTAACACAATTTATTATAACAATCGTCATTTGACGTATCTTGGCATAAATACAAGGGATGATTTTCTTGGTTATTCTGCGGTGCGAAGAAGCATAAACGCAGCGGTGAACAGAGCAGATATTGTAAACAGCGTCCTTTTCGGTAACGGAGAACCGGCCCTTTTACCGTATCCCAATGAAAGTTATATATGTCCTGAAGAATACAAAGCACCCAAAAGGGATATTGTGAGTGCGGTAGCAATGCTTGATGAAGTGGGTTTTCTTGCTGATGAAGACGGTATGCGCAGCCTTACAAAATCAGACGGCAAGGTTATAAAAGCGGAATTTTCGATTCTTGTTAATTCTGAAAATGAGCAAAGAGTTGCGGTTGCAAAAAAAGTGTGTGAGTCACTTTATCAGATTGGCATTAAAGCAAGAATCGTGAAGACGGATTTTGAAACATATAAGCTCAGGATTTTTGAAGGTGAATACGATATGTATATCGGAGAGGTTAAAATGGATATGTCTTATATGACAACGCCTCTTGTGGGAAGTGATGCATCATACAGCATATATTCATCAAAAGGGCTTGATGATGCAATATATAAAACGCTTTCAGCAGTTGGTGAGGAGCAAACTGTAAATGCATACGCTGAGCTTTCAGAGCATCTTATGGAAGAAATGCCCATTGTATCGTTGTATTTTGGACGAGATGCAATGATTATCAGCTCAAAGCTTGATTGCGGAGGATATGCAATATCAGGCGGCGAATTTGCAAGTTTGGCAAAGTGGAAAAAAGAAAAATAAAAATGTATATAAAGCTGTTTTCATTTATATTTTAATAAATATAAACGGCAAAATAATATGCAAAAGGGGAGTAATATAAAAATGGAAAACAAGGTACTAGCAAATGTGGGCGGTATGGCTGTTACACAGACAGAAGTAGAAGAAATGATTTTGGCATTTATGCAAAGAGGTCAAAATTACGACAGTCCTCAGGGCAGAGAAATGATTCTTGAGCAGCTTATTGCAAATAAGCTTTTCTTGCTTGATGCACAAAAAAACATGTATGAATATTCTGCTGATTTTAAAGCACAAATGAAAAAAATCAAAGAAGATATGCTTATTAATTATTCAATGACAAAGGTTATTGAAGCGGTAAAACCCGTAACAGATGAGGAAGCAAAAAAGTTCTATGAAGAAAACAAAGACAATTTTACAAAAGGGGAATCAGTAGACGCAAGTCATATTCTTGTTGACAGTGAAGAAAAGGCAAAAGAGCTTTTGGAAAAAATAAGCGAAGGTGAAATTTCTTTTGAAGATGCTGCAAGAGAAAACAGCTCATGTCCGTCAGGCCAGAACGGAGGAAGTCTTGGTGAATTTACTAAAGGTCAGATGGTGCCCGAATTTGATGAAGTGGTGTTTAAAATGGAGCAAGGAGAAATAGAAGGCCCTGTAAAAACACAGTTTGGATATCATCTTATTAAGCTAAATGCTAAAAACGAAGCAAAAGCTTATTTGTTTGATGAAGTTAAAGCGCAGGTTATGGAAATTGCGCTTAAAGATAAGCACCAGAAAGCAGTTCAGAGCAAGATTAATCAGCTAAAGATTTTATATCCTGTTGATGCTATGTAATAAAAATATACACAAAAAACACGTGAAATAATTATAGATTTTGATGCGACCCCAAAAAGTTAGACTTTTTGGGGTCGCATCAAATAAAAACAGTAAAAAGTGTTTTCTTCATAATCTAAATCGCTTCTTATAAAACAATTTTACATTATATATTGTAACAAATAATTATGTCAAAGTGAATTTCTTTTATGCAAAAAGTTAAAAAAGCCTTTGCCTTGCTTGACTTTAAAAATTTTGAGCGGTATAATTAAAATGATAGTTGTATTGAACGGAGGTAAAAAAAGTGGAAAATATAAAGAAACAGGCAAGAGAAGCCGTTGTTGAAATTATTGAGAAGTCTAAAATCAAGGAAGGCGAAATCTTTGTTGTGGGTTGTTCATCAAGTGAAATAGTTGGTAAAAAAATAGGAAAAGGTTCAAGTCCCGAAGCAGCAGATGCAGTTTTTGAGGTAATATATGACGAGCTTTCAAAAAGAGGAGTTTATCTTGCGGCACAGTGCTGTGAGCATTTAAACCGTGCACTTATTATTGAAAAGGAAGCGGCAGAGAAATTATTTTATCCGCAGGTTAATGCTGTTCCCCAGCCGAAGGCAGGGGGAAGCTTTGCAACGGCTGCGTATAAAAATTTTAAACAGCCCGTGTGCGTTGAGAAAATATATGCAAAAGCAGGGCTTGATATTGGTGAAACGCTTATTGGAATGCATATTGCACCGGTTTGCGTACCTTTGAGAATTAAGACAAAATATATAGGCGAGGCAAGAGTGAATTCTGCAAGGAGTCGGCTTAAGTTTATTGGTGGGGTACGCGCTAATTATATTGAGGATTAATTTTTTTGGAGATGGTTTTATATTAGAATTAAGGATGATAAGGAAAGAAATTCGATTGTAACAAGTTTTAAGCACATTAAATGGCGGAGCTTTTATTTGTAAGATTATCTGAATTTATAGTTTCCTTTATTGTAAGCCCAATTGTGTATTGAAGAATTGTTCTGATTTAATTCTGTATAGTTTGTTTTAATGGCGGTAAATGGATAAATATTAAAATTTAAGGTGATTTTTATGAAGACAGATTGCGAGAGTTGCATGAATTATGTTTATGATGAAGAATATGAAGAATATATGTGTATTATGTGTTTTGATGAAGATGACGAGTATCGTTTTGGTGTTTTAAAAAACAAATGCCCGTATTTCAGATTTGGCGATGAATACACTATAGTAAGAAAACAGAACTGAAACAGAACTGGCTCGGAAAAAATACTTGCATTGTATGCTATGCTATGATATAATATTAACGTTTTGGATAAATTAAATTAATTAACGGGAGTGAATAAATTATGTCAGGCCATTCCAAGTGGAGTACCATTAAAAGAAAGAAAGGTGCAAATGACGCTCAGAGAGCAAAAATATTTACAAAAATATCAAGAGAGATAACAGTTGTTGTTAAGGCCGGCGGTCCGGACCCTGATTCTAACTCAAAGCTTAAGGATATTATCTCTAAAGCACGTGCAAACAATATGCCTAATGATAATATTATGCGTACTATTAAAAAAGCTGCAGGCGAAAACGAGGGCGATAACTATGAAGAAATCGTTTACGAAGGTTATGGTCCCTGCGGTGTTGCAGTAATTGTAGAAACCCTTACTGACAACAGAAACCGTACGGCGGGTGATATGCGTCACTATTTTGATAAGTATAAGGGTAATCTTGGGCAGAGCGGTTGCGTAAGCTTTATGTTTGATAAAAAGGGTGTAATACTTATTGAAGAAGCAGATGGTATAGATGAAGATACTCTTATGATGGAAGCATTGGAAGCGGGCGCGGAAGATTTTTCGTTTGAAGACGGCATCTTTGAAATCACAACAGAGCCTGAAAATTTCAGCGCAGTGCGTGAAGCTCTTGAGTCAAGCTACAGTCTTGCTTCAGCAGAAGTTACTATGGTTCCGCAGACAACAACCGAACTTACAAGCCAAGAGGATATAAAGAATATGAACAAGCTACTTGAAATGCTTGAAGATAATGATGATGTTCAGAATGTATATCATAACTGGGATATGCCCGATGATGGAGAATAATTAAGTTAAAAAGAATCTGTTTGTACTGGCAGATTCTTTTTTATTGACAAAAGTATATGGATATATTAAAATTAATATAGGGAGGGATAAGATGAAAAGATATGTATATATGATATTTTTGATTTTTATATCTGTTTTATTTTCAGCTTTATTTTCTTTTGCTGGTGTGGACAGATTTGCGTTTTATACATTTTTCTTTTTTATCTCTGCTTTTTTATGCTGCTTAAAGCCTATGACGTTTTTTGCACTATTTTGTATCGGTGACTTTATTTTTGCAAGAAATGACGGAGTTTATATTTTTATGCTTTTTGCGTTTGTTTTAGGAGTTTGTATAGCTTACAGAAAGATGGGAGTTTACACCTCGTTGCTTGCAGGATATTTGATGTGCCTTGCAGCTGGTGTAGTTTTTGCGTTTTTTGCAAGTCTTGAAATAAGCGTGATATTTGATAAACTTAATTATTATTTTATTTGCTTTATATTTGCACCGCCAGTTGTGTTTGCACTAAGACGGGCAGGACTTGTAAGCCGGAAAAAAGCAAGGTTTTAACAGAAAGGAAAATTTTGATGGAGAAAAGGATTTTTAAAAAATCTGGAAAAGCCGTTTCGTTGCTTGGTATGGGAGGTATGCGGTTCCCAGCTTTTGAGAATGGTGACATCGATGTTAAAAAGGCAGAAGAAATTATAGATTATGCATACACAAACGGAGTTAATTATTATGATACTGCGTATATATACCACGATGGAAAAAGTGAAAGCTTTGTAGGAAATGCACTTAAAAAATATCCCCGCAGCAGTTATTTTATAGCGGATAAATTGCCCATATGGGTAACAAAAACAAAAGATGATGTAGAAAAATTGTTTGAAACTCAGCTTGAAAGATGCGGCGTTGACTATTTTGATTTTTATTTGTGCCATGCTCTTGATGATGAAAGATATCCTAAGGTTAAAGAGTTTATGGTGCCTGAGTTTTTGTTTGAAAAGAAAAAAGAAGGAAAGATTAAACATATTGGCTTTTCTTTTCATGGAAGTTTGGAAAATTTAAAAGAAATTATAGCAGATTACCCATGGGAATTTTGCCAGCTTCAAATTAATTATTTTGACTGGGAGTTTCAAAAAGCGAAGGAGCAATATGAAATATGTGAACAAAATGGTCTTCAGGTAATTGTGATGGAGCCGGTAAGAGGAGGGATTCTTTCTGATTTGGGAGAGTTAGCCAATGAATATTTAAAGGAAGTAAATCCGGGCAGAAGCATTTCATCATGGGCAATAAGATTTGCAATGCAGCAGGAAAATGTTTTAACTGTTTTAAGCGGTATGAGTAATTTAGAGCAGCTTAAAGATAATTTAAATACTGCTTCAAGGATAATAAAACTTACAGATGATGAACGGGAAGCTCTTGATAAAGCACTTGATGAATATAAAAAGTCAAAGCTTATTTCCTGCACAGGATGTAATTATTGCGTTGGCTGTCCTGTGGGAATTGATATAAAAAGTATATTTAAAGTATATAATAAAAATGCATTCAGTAGGTCAAGAGTCGGATTTAAAAAAGATTACGCCGAAATGGAAAATGAAAACAAGGCTGATAAATGCATAAAATGCGGCAAATGTGCAAAGGTGTGTCCTCAAAGGATAGATATTCCGGGTGAGATGGAGCGTATCTTAAAAATAGTTGAGGGGTGATAATATGGCTGTAAGATACAATGAAGATGAAAAATATGTAAAAATGATTAAAGAAGGTATTGAAAAAAAGGATGGCTATTGTCCATGTAAGTCTGGAAAACTTGAAGAAAATAAATGTATGTGTGAAGAGTTTAAAGCGCAGATTGCTGACCCTGATTTTGAAGGTTATTGTCATTGCAGATTATATTATAAAAGCAAGGATTAATAAAAAAGCATTGCAAAATTTCATTTCAAATTTTGCAATGCTTTTTTTATTTCCTTTAAAATATTTTCATAAATTGGCTCGCAGCCGAAAGTGCATCCTAAATTAACGCCCGGTTTGTTTTTGCCGTGAAAGTCAGAGCCGGCAGAAATTAAAAGATTATACTTTTTTGCCATTTCAAGTGCTATAGACGAATGGTGCTTATCCATTGATGAATGATAACATTCAATACCGTCAATTCCATAACCTTTAAGAATTTTTATCAGTGTTTCCAAATCAGCAAATGTGTTTGCACTGTGATTTGGATGTGCTAAAAACGCTATTCCTCCCCCTTCGTGAATTATGTTTATGCATTCCTTTATAGAAAGCTTTTGCCTTTTTACAAAGTAAGGGGACTGCGGTGTAAGAAATTCTTTGAATGCTGTGTAATAATCTGAAGAATAACCACAGCTTATAAGTGCATTTGCAATGTGGGCTCTGCCAAGGTTTTCAAATGACCTTTTTGTAATGTTTTCATCATTTGTAATATCAAAGCCGTTTTTCTTTAAAAGCAATATAAGCTTTTCATTTCTTTCTGCACGGTATAATGAAAAAAGCCTTTTTGATTTTTTTAACGAGTGAGAAGTATGGTCAATAAATAGGCCTAAAATGTGAAGCTCCCTTGGAAATTCGGCGCTAAGCTCAATCCCTCCTATGACATCAATGCCACATTTTTTTCCGAAATTTATACATTCGTCTATTGCGTCTGTTGTGTCATGATCTGTTACAGCGACGGACGAAAGGTTTGCCTTTTTACATTCAAAAATAAACTCAGACGGCGAAAGCGAGCCGTCTGAGGCGTTTGTGTGAGTGTGCAAATCTATTAATTTTTCCTTCATGGAAATCACATCCTGAGAAATAAAAGCAATAATTATTTGCCCATAAGGCGGTTAAGCTCGCTGCGGAACATATCAACATCCTGAAATTTTCTGTAAACAGATGCAAAACGAACATAAGCAATTTCATCAATTTCTTTTAATGATTCCATTACCATTTCGCCAATTTCAGCACTTGGAATTTCGCGTTTTAATGAATTGGAAAGAGTTGCTTCAATACTATTTACCATATTTTCAATTTTTGCCATGGGTACAGGCCTTTTTACGCAAGCATGCATAATACCCGTTAACAGCTTGTGACGGTCAAAGGGTTCACGCGAATTATCATTTTTAACTACAACAAGGGGAATTGTTTCCACCTTTTCATAAGTTGTAAAACGATTGCCACATGATATGCATTCTCTTCTTCGTCTTATAGCTCCGCCTTCTTCAGTTGGCCTTGAATCAATAACCTTGCTGTCAGCGTAATCGCAAAAAGGACATTTCATAATAACTCCTCCTAAGTGTATTTATAAACCATAAGTAATTGTTATATATTAATTATACAACAAAAAAATACAATTTGCAACAAAAAATTAACTGTCTGTTACTAAAATTATATCATCTCCTACCTTTACAATGTTGCCCCAGGGAATAATATGCTCTTTTTCCTTTGAAAGGAAATTAAAAAAGCGGTCGCGACATGGAACTATTATTGCATCAATTTTTCCTGACTGGAAATCTATTTCAACATCGCTTACATAACCCAGTCTTGCGCCAGTTGAAATATTTATAACTTCCTTTTGCCTTATTTTTGTTGCACGCATCATAAAAACACCTCGTTTTTACCGATTTTTTTGTTTATTTGGGTTTTTAACCCGATTTTTGCATTTAAAGCAAAGAAAAACAAAGAAAAATAAAGAGAAAACTCTTGACTTTTTTTTGAAATTGAGTTAGAATATATATGTATAAGATTGTAATCGGAGAGATTGTATGTCTAAAATGATTGTTTTCGATGTTGATGGTACCATTCTTGATAACAAAAGCGGTGCTGAGAACTGCAATGTGCCTGATAAAGAAGCACTTGATACAATTAAAAATATTGCCAAAAAAGGATATGCGGTTATGTTTGCCAGTGGCAGAAGCTATTATGAGCTTGAAAATATTTTTGATGATTTAAGCTTTAAAACATGCTTTGCAGCATCTGATGGCAGCATTTGCTGCATGGAAGAAAGAGAGCTTTTGTCTTTTACTGTAAGCCGTAATGATATTGTATGCATATTTAATATGCTTAAGGGTTTTGGCGGTATCGGAATTGAGTTTTGTTCGAAATATCTTTCCTATGTATATGGCACAAGGAAATTCGTTTCGTCTTTAAGAAAAGAACGGAATAATCAGGTCAAGGTTATGGCGGGCATGTCAGATATTGAAAGTGACATATATAAAATAACGGTGTACGGTATTAATTCTTTCGTTAAAATAAAGCTTAAGTCGGCGCTGGGTGCAAATTTAAGGTTTGCTTATGAAAGCGAAGAAATATGCGAAATTGTATCCAAAAATGCAAATAAGCAGATTGCAGTTGAAACATTTAAAAATACATATCTTGCTGCAGGCGGAACAGTAATTGCAGTTGGCGATGGTGATAATGATATACCGATTTTAAAAAATGCAAATTTGGCATTCGCTATGGAGAGTGCAGGCGGGCATATTAAAAGTATATGCCATGAAACTATAAAAAATATAAGTGAAATAGATGAAATTTTATAATTTTGGAGGAAAGTGACATGAACGGATACAAAGGTGAGCCTATAAAGAAGAGTGAACGTATATCTTTTCTTGTTGAGCAGTTGTATAAGAGTATGCCTGAAATTGAAGCAGACAGAGCTGAACTTTTGACAGAGGCATATAAAATGAATGAGGATAAGCCTATGATTATAAGGCGTGCCCTTGCTTTCGAACATATTTTAAAGAATATTCCTATTACAATACGTGACCGCGAGCTTATTGTGGGCAGTTCAACAAAAATGCCAAGAAGTTGTCAGACATTCCCGGAATTTTCTTATGAGTGGCTGGAAGAAGAATTTGACACAATAGAAACAAGAAGTGCTGATCCATTTGTTGTTTCGGAAGAAACAAAAAAACGTTTAAAGGAGTCTAATAAATACTGGAAGGGCAAAACAACAAGTGAGCTAGCAACTTCCTATATGGAAAAAGAAACTCTTACAGCGATTGAACATAACATCTTTACACCGGGAAACTATTTTTATAACGGAGTTGGCCATGTGACGGTTAATTACGGAATGGTTATCGGCGAGGGTTATGAATCTGTTATAAAGCGTGCTCAGGAAAAGATTGAAAAACTTGATTTATGTGATGGTGAATACAATAGTAAGAAACAGTTTTTACAGGCTGTTATTATAAGTTGCAGTGCAGCTATTCATTATGCCAACAGATATGCGCTTTTAGCAATTGAAACAGCTAAAAAAGAATCAGACCCTGTTCGTAAGGCAGAGCTTATGCAGATTGCAGAAAACTGTGCTCGTGTTCCTGCAAAGGGCGCAAGAAACTTTTATGAAGCTTGTCAGGCGTTTTGGTTTGTTCAGATGCTTATTCAGATGGAGTCAAGCGGACATTCAATTTCACCCGGCCGTTTTGACCAGTATATGTATCCTTATTATGAAAAGGATATGAAAGAAGGAAAAATTAATCGTGAATACGCCCAAGAGCTTATTGACTGTATATGGGTTAAACTTAACGATTTAAGTAAGGTTCGTGATGCGGCTTCGGCTGCAGGATTTGCAGGTTACAGCATGTTCCAGAATCTTATTACCGGCGGTCAGAATTCCGAAGGTGAGGATGCAACAAACGATTTGTCATATATGTGTATTGAAGCATCTATGCATGTTATGCTTCCAGGGCCTTCTCTTTCGACCCGTGTATGGAACAAAACACCGCACAGCTTTTTGATTAAATGTGCTGAGCTTACAAGAACAGGTATAGGACTTCCTGCTTATTATAATGATGAGGTTATTGTGCCTGCACTTCAAAATCGTGGTCTTACAATTGAAGATGCAAGAGATTATAATATAATAGGCTGTGTTGAGCCTCAGAAATCAGGTAAAACAGAAGGCTGGCACGATGCAGCGTTCTTTAATATGTGTCGTCCGTTGGAGCTTGTGTTCTCAAGCGGTATGGATGAAGGAGTTCAGATTGGTCCGAAAACTGCAAATATTGAAGATATGAAGACATTTGATGAGTTTGTGGATGCATACAAACAGCAGATGGAATATATGATAGGTCTTATGGTAAATGCAGATAATGCTATTGATTTTGCTCATGCTGAGCGTTGTCCGCTTCCGTTCCTTTCTTCAATGATTGAAGACTGTATTGGAAGAGGTAAAAGTGTTCAGGAAGGTGGAGCGGTATATAACTTTACAGGTCCTCAGGGATTTGGTATTGCGAATGTGGCTGACTCTCTTTACACAGTGCGCGAGCTTGTGTTCAAAGAAAAGAAGTTTACTTTAGCTGAGCTTAAAGCAGCACTTGAAAACAATTTCGGCAAAGCAATGGACGATAGTGAAATTTCAAAAACCGTTTTAAAGATTGCAAACGAAATTAAGAAAAACGGCATCGAAGTAGGGGAAAAGGAACTGGCACAGATTACAAAAACAGTTGTTGAAAATAACAGTTCAAATGAAAGATATTCCCAAATTCACGAGATGATTGAAGGTATCGCTAAATTCGGTAACGATATTGAAGATGTTGATGCTTTGGCAAGAGAAGCAGCGTATACATATACAAAGCCTCTTGAAAAATATAAAAACCCAAGGGGCGGTGTTTATCAGGCAGGTCTTTATCCTGTTTCTGCTAATGTGCCGCTTGGGGCACAGACCGGTGCAACACCTGACGGAAGATATGCAAAAACACCTGTGGCAGACGGAGTATCACCAACTGCCGGCAGAGATTTAAGCGGACCTACTGCTTGCGCAAACTCAGTTTCAAAACTTGACCACTTTATTGCGTCAAATGGAACTTTGTTTAACATGAAATTTCATCCCAGTGCATTAAAAGGTCAGGGTGGTCTTGAAAGTTTTGTGGCTTTGATTCGTGCATATTTTGACCAGAAAGGAAGCCATATGCAGTTTAATGTAGTAAGTCGTGAAACACTTCGTGATGCACAGAAACATCCTGAAAATTACAAGGGGCTTGTAGTTCGTGTTGCGGGTTATAGTGCATTATTTACTACACTATCACGTTCGCTTCAGGAAGATATTATAAATAGAACAGAACAGGTAGGATTTTAATGGATAAAAATTATCTTGATGTAACAGGAAGAATTTTTAATATACAGCGCTTCAGCGTGCATGACGGTCCCGGAATTCGCTCAATAGTGTTTTTAAAAGGGTGTCCCCTAAGATGCAGATGGTGCTGTAATCCGGAATCTCAGAGCTTTAAAATTGAAACGATGCTTGAAAACGGAAAAGAAAAAACAGTTGGTCGTGACGTAAGCGTGCGTGAAATTTTGGATACTGTTATCCGTGATATGCCTTATTACAGACGCTCAGGCGGAGGAATGACACTTTCGGGTGGCGAGTTTTCAGCACAGGGAGAGTTTTCTTATGCTCTTTTAAGAAGTGCAAAAGAGTATGGCATAAACACTGCAGTGGAGTCGGCGGCAAGTGTAAGCTTTGATGTGATTGAGCCAATGCTTTCATATATAGACTTATATATGATGGATATCAAGCATATGAATCCTGAAAAGCATAAGGAATTTACTTCAAGAGATAATAAGCTTATTTTAGAAAATGCAAAAAAGATTGCTGAGCGTGCCAAAAAACTTATTATAAGAGTTCCAGTTATACCGACATTTAATAATACTGAAGAAGAAATATCTGCGATAGCAGAATTTGCATCAAGCCTCAAAGGCGTAAAAGAAATTCATCTGCTTCCTTATCATAATTACGGAACTGATAAGTATAAAGGTCTTGGAAGAGAGTATCTTATGGGTGATGTTAAGCCGCCCACTGATGAAATGATGCAATCGCTTTTAAATGCGGCAAAGAAAAGTGGACTAAATGTTCAGATTGGCGGATAGGAGAATAAAAAATGGACTTATCAAATCTTACTAATATTTCAGATGAAAATAAAATGCGGATAATTCAGGAGCTTGTGCCCGGTAAGCAGATAAGCATTGCGCATATTATTGCAAATCCCGAAAAAATTCTTTATCAGAAGCTTGGACTTGACCCCAGTGTGGATTATGTCAAAAGTGCTATAGGGATTGTGACGGTGTCACCTGCTGAAACTGCAATTATTATTGCTGATATTGCAATAAAAAGCGCAGGTGTAGAACTTAGCTTTGTTGACCGTTTTTCAGGAACGCTTATTGTTACGGGAACGGTTAGTGAAACAGAAGCGGCAATAAAGGCGCTTTGTGAATATGTAAAAGAAAAGCTTGGGTTTGCAGTTTGTGAAATAACAAGAACTTGATAAATGAGTGAAGCTGATGAAAAAGATTATTTTAATGGGAAGAAGTGAAGCTGGGAAAACAACACTTACTCAGGCACTTCGAGGAAAGAAAATTGAGTATCAGAAAACCCAGTACATAAACAGACACGAGGTTGTGATTGATACACCCGGTGAATATATTCAGACAAAGCAGCTTGGTTATGCATTGGCACTGTATTCCTATGAGGCTGATGTGGTTGGGCTTTTGATTGCAGCGGATGAGCCTTTCAGTTTATATCCGCCGTGTTTGCAGGGGATGGTAAATCGTGAGCTTATCGGTATTGTTACAAAAGCAGATAAAGAGGGCGCCAATGTGTCGCGAGCTAAACACTGGCTTGAACTTACAGGATGCAGAAACATATTTATAACCGATTCAAAGACCGGTAGGGGCGTTAAAGAGTTGCTTGATTTTCTGTACCGCAAAACAGATAATTGTGAAAATTAACAAAAACATAGAAAAAAATCTATAAAAAGTGACCAAAAACAACTTTAAAAAGAAGATTTAAGAAAAAAACAAAGAAAAAACAACAAAAACTCACAGAAAATATTGACTTTTTCTTTGAAAAATGTTAGTATAGTATTGTTGGGAGAATTGGATTTGGTTTTGAAAGATAAAAACAAAATTCAAAAATCCGGGCAGATTATATAAACGCTTTTTAATTAAAAATTTATCAATAGAAAAGGAGAAATGTAAAATGGTATCAGAGTACGAAATCAAAAAACAGATTTGTGACATCGGTAAGAGAATTTACGACAGAGGAATGGTTGCTGCAAATGACGGTAATATTTCAGTAAAACTTAATGACAACGAATTTTTATGCACACCTACAGGTGTAAGTAAGGGATTTATGACTCCTGAATACATCTGTAAGGTTGATGCTGATGGTAATGTAATTCAGGCATACAGCGGTTTTAAACCCTCTTCAGAAATTAAAATGCATATGAGAGTTTACAAGGAAAGACCTGATGTTAATAGTGTTGTTCATGCACATCCTATGTATGCAACAGCATTTGCAATTGCAGGTATTCCGCTAACACAGCCCATTATGCCCGAGGCTGTTATCACACTTGGTTGTGTTCCGATTGCGGAATACGGCACACCTTCTACACATGAAATTCCTGATGCGGTATCAAAGTACTTGCAGTATTACGATGCAGTCCTTTTGGAAAATCACGGTGCACTTGCATATTCTGATTCTCTTCTTGCCGCATATCATAAGATGGAATCTGTAGAATTCTATGCACAGTTATTGTTCTTGTCAAAACAGCTTGGCGGTCCTAAGGAACTTTCAAAAGACCAGGTTGAAAGACTTTATGAAATTAGAAGACAGTTTGGTATGACAGGTAAGCATCCGGCAGATGTTTGCCCTAATGCAAAAGCAGGCAAGCCCAGTTGTCATGGTTGCAAAGGTAGCTGTGGTTCAAGTGCCACTGGTGAAGATGCAGTAATTGCTGAAATCACAAAAAAGGTGTTAGAGGAGCTTGGTAAATAATATAAATGGGAAGAAACTGCTTTAAGAAGGGCGGAGACTTATGACAGACAGCAAGAAAATAGAAGAAATTGTGAAAAAGACAATTGAAAAGCTCCGTGGCAGTACATGTGCTGGAATTGATGATATGTCTCTTGAGCTTGCGCAAAAGATTTCAAGTCAAGTAAGGCAAAAGGCAAAAGAGATGGGTATGTCAGTTGTGGTTGCGATTTCCAATAAAGCAGCGCGGTGTGTGTTAGTTGAATGTATGGATGATGCATATATTGCAAGCTATGATGTGGCGGTTAATAAAGCATTTACGGTTGTATCATTAAAGATGGATACTTCAGTTTTAAAGCCACTTGCACAGCCGGGGGAATCTCTTTACGGAATACAGTTTACCAACGAAGGTAAGATTGTTATTTTCGGCGGTGGTTGTGTTTTAAAAGTAGGAGACAAGGTAATAGGCGGTATTGGAGTCAGCGGCGGAAGTGAAGAGCAGGACAGTTTTCTTTCGCAGTATGGTAAGGAAGTGTTCGAAAGAGAAATTTTAAAGTTATAAAACGGAGGCGGGAAAATGGCAAATGCATACTATACGGACAGTTTATATTCTTGCCGTCTTCTTGCTGAAGATATTATAAAAAATAATAAGTCGGCAGTTGTGTTTCTGTCGGGCGAAGCAGATGAAAGATTCAGGTTTGCCATGCGTAAGTTTGGCGCGTATGAACTTTCAAAAAGCGAAGAAGCAGCTTTGGATAAAGCAGCTCTGGGCTTACCTTTGTCGAATCAGGGCTTTATAAAGATAGCAGGTGATGTAAGCTTTATAATGTATAAAGGAAAACCGGATTTGCGATTTGAAAAAATTTCCGAAAAAGAAAAAGTAATTTTGGTAAGTACACCTGATGAAATGGTAAGGTATGAAAAAAACACAAAAAGGAAAGCTTTGTATTTTGACAAAAAAGAAAATAGGAAAGGAAGTGTCTCAATGGAAGTTAATTCTTCAAACATAGAAGAAATAGTTAAGCGTGTTTTATCGCAGATGAGTGGAAGCACAGAAACAAAAAAGACAAGCGGTCCAATTCCTGCAAAGAGTAAAGCAGCTATGCTTACAAAGCCTGAACATTTTGACATTGTTGAATATCCCATTCCCGAGCTTGGTGATGACGATATTTTAGTTAAGGTTGAAGGTTGTGGCGTTTGCGGTACAGATGCTCATGAGTATAAGCGCGACCCATTTGGTCTTATTCCTGTATTACTTGGCCATGAAGGTACAGGTGAGGTTGTAAAAATGGGTAAGAATGTTAAGGTTGACAGTGCGGGCAAGCCTTTGAATATCGGTGACAAGGTTGTTACTTGCATGATATTTAAAGACAACCCCGATATAACAATGTTTGACCTCAATAAGCAGAATGTTGGCGGTGCTGATGTATACGGACTTTTACCGGACGATGATATTCATCTTAACGGTTGGTTTGCAGATTACATAGTAGTACGCGGCGGCTCTACAGTGTTTAACGTAAGTGACCTTGATTTGGATTCAAGAATTCTTATCGAGCCATGTGCAGTTTTGATTCACGCTGTTGAGCGTGCAAAGACAACAGGCATTTTGAAGTTTAACAGCAGAGTTGTTGTTCAGGGGTGCGGACCTATTGGTCTTATCTGTATTGCAATACTTCGCACTATGGGTATTGAAAACATCACTGCAGTTGACGGCGAGCAAAAGAGACTTGATTTTGCTTTGAAAATGGGTGCTACAAAGGGTGTAAACTTTAAAGACCATAAGGGTATTGAAGCTCTTAGTAATGCTGTATGTGACAGCTTTGGCGGTTACAGTGCAGACTTTGCATTTCAGTGTACCGGTTCACCCGTTGCACATGCAAATATCTATAAGTTTATAAGAAACGGCGGCGGTCTTTGTGAGCTTGGTTTCTTTATAAACGGTGGCGACGCAACAATTAACCCTCACTTTGACATTTGTTCAAAAGAGATTACCGTTGTAGGTTCATGGGTTTACACTTTAAGAGACTATGCAACAACATTTGATTTCTTAAAGAGAGCAAAGGGGATAGGTCTTCCCATGAAGGATCTTATTACTCATAAGTATCCTTTAGACAAAATAAATGAAGCACTTCAGACTAACCTCAAGATGGAAGGCTTGAAGGTTGCTATAATAAATGAATAATTTTAAAATTAAGTATATATTTAGAGGAGGAATTTAAAAATGGCACAGGAAGCATTAGGTATGGTAGAAACAAGAGGTTTAACAGCAGCAGTAGAGGCTGCAGATGCAATGGTTAAAGCAGCAGAGGTTGTTTTAATCGGCACAGAAAAGATTGGTAGCGGTCTTGTAAGTGTTATGGTAAGAGGTGACGTTGGCGCAGTTAAAGCTGCTACAGAAGTTGGTGCAAATGCTGCATCAAAGCTTGGAGAATTAGTAGCTGTACATGTAATCCCCAGACCCCACGCTGATGTTGAAAAGATTTTACCCAAATTTTAATCAGGGGTGATTTAAAATGGAAGAAAAAAAGACGCCGGCAAAAAGAAGCCGTGCAAAAAGCGTAAGAGCTGATAAGCCGACTGCAACTGCAGCGGTTAATGAAATAAAAGATGAAGTAAAGGAAAAAATAAAGGAGGAAGTAAAAATGGCAATGGAAGCATTAGGTATGGTAGAAACAAGAGGTTTAGTTGCAGCAGTAGAGGCTGCTGACGCAATGTTAAAGGCTGCAAACGTTACTTTGGTTGGTACAGAGAAAATCGGTAGCGGTCTTCTAAGCGTTATGATAAGAGGTGACGTAGGTGCGGTTAAAGCTGCTGTAGAGGCAGGTTCCAGCTCTGCATCAAAGCTTGGTGAATTAGTAGCTGTACACGTAATTCCCAGACCTCACGGTGACGTTGAAAAGATTTTACCCGCTATTTGATTAGCAAGGTAAATTTATGTGCCTGTTAAAAATGGCAGGCGGACTTTTAAATCCGTCTGCCATAATATAGGCTTACTTTATAAGGAAACGGGTGAAATTCATGATTGTTGGTAAGGTTGTAGGAAGTGTTGTTGCGACACGAAAAAATGAAAATCTTGTTGGAAGTAAGTTTTTAATAGTTTCACCCATGGAAGGCATGGGCGAAGGCAGAATAGTTGCTGTTGATAACGTTGGTGCCGGAATAGGTGAAATTGTTTTGATTGCAACTGGAAGCGCAGCAAGAATAGGTTGCAGTATGGACACTTCACCGGTTGATGCCGCTATCGTAGGTATCGTTGATGACTGGGTGAACTTATAATAATAGAATCAGACAAATGGGGTAAATGCAAATGAAGCTTGAAGAGCTAAAAGGAATTTTAAAAGACAACGGAATAGCAGGTGCCGGTGGTGCGGGCTTTCCAAGCTATGCTAAGCTTGACGAAAGAGCGCAAACTATCCTTTTGAATTGTGCTGAATGTGAGCCGCTTTTAAAACTTCACCGTCAGCTTCTGGCAAATTATGCCCTGGAAATTTTAAAAGGTCTTGACCTTATAAAAAAAGCGGTTTCGGCAAAGGAAGTAATAATTTGTCTTAAAGGCTCATACAAAGAAGCTTATGATTCAGTTATGAGTTATATTGACGCTTTCGAAGGTGTAAGCGTGTGCACTTTGCCTGAAATATATCCTGCCGGAGACGAGGTTGTTTTAATTCATGAGGCAACAAAGAAACGTGTTCCGCCGGGGGGAATTCCTATTCAGATAGGATGTATAGTATTTAATGTTGAAACAGTATTAAACATTTATAATGCAGTAGAGGAAAAATTGCCGGTTACCCATAAATATGTAACTGTTACAGGTGAGGTAGAAACGGCAAAAACCTTAAAAGTGCCGATTGGTACAACATATGGTGAGCTTATAGAGCTTTGTGGTGGAAAAACTATAGAAAACTGTGTGTTGATAGGCGGTGGTCCTATGACGGGCAGAATAGTAAACGAAACTGATACGGTAACTAAAACAAGCAATGCAATTCTTGTTATGCCAAAAGAACATAATATAGTTACAAAAAGGCTGATTAATCCGTCTATCGGTATGAAAAGGGCAATGAGTGCGTGTTGTCAGTGCAGAATGTGCACGGATTTATGCCCAAGAAATGCATTGGGATACCCAATTGACCCAGCTGTTTTTATGCATGCAGCGTCTTCGGGAACAGTGCTTGATACAGACGCAATGCTTGACACATTCTTTTGTTCGCAGTGCGGCTTGTGTGAGATGTTTGCTTGTAATCAAATGCTTTCGCCAAAGACTCTTATTGATGAGTACAGAAGCGGGCTTAGAAAAAATGGCATAAAGCCACCAAAACGTGAACTTAAAGACGAAAAGAAGGATTTTTCTTACCGTAGAGTGTCTATGTCAAGATTAACGGCAAGATTAAATCTTAAAAAATATGATAGAGAAGCAAAATTAACGGAAGAAGAATTGAAAATCAAACGAGTAAAGATTTCAATGGCGCAAAATATCGGTGCGGGTTGCGTGCCGGTTGTTAAAAAAGGCGACAAGGTGAATTTGGGCGATGTTATTGCCAAAGCACCCTTAGATGCTTTAGGAACAGACATTCATGCATCTGTCAGCGGAAAAGTAAAAGAAGTATGCGACAGGTTTGTTGTGATTGATGCGTGAGCGGAGGAGAGAATAATATGAGAAGTGCAATTGGAATGATAGAATATCAGACTGTTTCGGCAGGTATGTATGCTGCTGATATGGTTGTTAAAACTGCTGAAGTGGAAATTATTGAAGCTCAGACGGTGTGTCCGGGTAAGTATATTATGCTTTTTTCGGGGGAGATAAGTGCGGTGCGTGCTTGTGTGGATGCGGCTAAAAGCTTATGTGGTGATAAAATGATTGACAGCTTTGTTCTTGGTAATCCTCACGAGTCGGTTATTCCTGCAATATATGGTACCGGTGAGATTGAGAATGCAAAGGCGCTGGGTGTTTTGGAAACATACAGTGCGGCAAGTATGATTGTTGCAGCAGATGAAGCGGCAAAGACCAGCATGGTTGAGCTTATAGAGTTAAGGCTTGCAAGGGGAATGTGCGGTAAGAGCTATATGCTTATAACAGGTGAAATTGCAGCTGTAAGTGCGGCAATTGAACGTGCAAAAGAAAAAGCAGGCGGAGCAGGAATGTTTCTTGATAGTTCTGTTATTGCAAATCCCGATAAAAAGCTATGGCAGGCAATTTTATAAAGTAGAAAATTAAGTTTTTTGTGATAGATATTTTTAAAGACAGGAGCAATGTGATATGAAGATTGATGAAACACAGTTATCAAAAATTGTTGAAGCAGTTATGAGCGTTATGGATGGCGAGAGCAAATGTTCTTGTGGCGGCAGTTGCGGTGGTGACTGCAAGTGTCATGCGCAGAAGGGTGTATTTAAAACAATGGGCGAAGCTTTGGATGCAGTAGGTAAGGCATATGCTCAGTTCCGCTCATATACAGTTGAGCAGAGAGAACAGATGATTTCAAATATTAGAAAGCTTACATTACAGGAAGCAGAAGAAATGGCAAAGCTTGGTGTTGAAGAAACAGGTATGGGTAATGTGCCTGATAAGATTATCAAGCATCAGCTTGTGGCAAAAAAGACTCCTGGTACAGAGGATTTGGAGCCGAAGGTATTTACAGGCGATGCAGGTCTTACACTTATAGAGATGGCACCTTACGGCGTTATTGGAAGTATAACACCTTCTACAAATCCCAGTGAAACAGTTTTATGTAACTCAATGGGTATGATTGCAGGCGGTAACGCAGTTGTTTTCAATCCCCACCCTAATGCGTGCAAAACAGCAAATTACGCAGTTGATTTGGTAAACCGCGCAATTCTTGAAGCAGGCGGTCCTGAAAATTTAGTTGTTTCAGTAGAGCAGCCTACAAAGGAAAGCTCAGATGAAATGATGGCATCTCCTCTTGTAAAGATGCTTGTTGCAACAGGTGGCCCAGGCGTTGTGCGTGCACTTTTGTCTTCAGGCAAGAAGGCAATAGGTGCTGGTGCAGGCAATCCTCCTGTTATAGTAGATGATACTGCTGATATTAAAAAGGCGGCATCTGATATTGTTGCAGGTGCAAGCTTTGACAATAACCTTCCCTGTATTGCAGAAAAAGAATGTTTTGCATTTGCAAGTATTACAGACCAGCTGGTTGCTTACATGCAGGATGCAGGTGCATATCTTCTTAAGGGTAAGCAGATTGATGATTTGGTTAAGCTTTGTCTTGTTGAAAAAGACGGTAAATATTCTATAAATAAAAAATGGGTAGGAAAAGATGCAAAGAAGTTCTTAAAAGAGCTTGGAATTGAGGCTGATGCTAAACTGATTATTTGTGAAACAGAAGAAAATCATCCTTTTGTTCAGGTTGAAATGATGATGCCAATTCTTGCTATTGTTAGAGTTAATGATATTGAAGAAGCTATAAATATGGCAGTTAAGGCAGAACATGGCAACCGCCACAGTGCACATATTCATTCAAAGAATGTTGACAGACTTACCGCATTTGCGCGTGCAGTTGAAACAACAATATTTGTTAAGAATGCTCCTTCTTATGCAGGTATCGGTGCAGGGGGTGAAGGTCATACAACATTTACTATTGCAGGACCTACCGGTGAGGGTATTACATCAGCAAGAAGCTTTACTCGTCAGAGAAGATGCGTAATGGCTGACGGACTACATATTGTTTGATACGGAGAGTGTTATAAATGAAAGCATTAGGTTTGATTGAGGTTTACAGCTTTACAACTGCGGTTTGTGTGGCAGACACAGCAGCAAAAGCGGCTGACGTTCAGATTGTCGCTTTTGACAGAAACAGACCAATAAGAACAGATGTGCCTGCACCGCTTGTTATGGTGGTAAAGATAGAGGGCAATGTCGATGCAGTTAACGCGGCTGTTGAAGCAGGAAGCGCTTATGCAAAGGATTGCGGAAAGTTTATTGTTTCTCATGTTATTCCAAGACCTGAGGATACTGTGGACAAGATGGCGTATCTTGCAGATATAAATAAAGATAAATACAACAAGCATTTTAAAGAAAACCTTGAAAAATCAAGAAAAGGGGAATTTGTGCCGAGCTATACAGGTGCCATTGGTCTTTTGGAGGTTCAGGGGCTTGTTGCATCTATAGAAGGTCTTGACAATATGCTTAAGGCGGCAAACATACGCCTTGTGCATACAGAAAAGCGCCTTGGAGGCAGACTTTGTACATTTATCATTGCGGGCAGAGTTTCTGATGTTAAATCAGCTTTGGAAAACGGCAGTAATGCGGCATCAAGGCTTGGTAAGGTATACGGTTGTGAAGTTATTGCAAATGTATCAGGCGAAATTGTTAAGTTTTTTGATATGAATGAGTAATTTGTGAGGTGAAATAAATGTACGATGCAGCACAGATTGAAAAGATAGTAGCAGAAGTTATTGCTGATATAAATAAAAGCGGTGCACCGCAGGCAAGTGATAAGGAATCTGATGATGGAGAGATTAAGGTAGGTGTGTCACAAAGACACATTCACCTTAGCCGTGAAGATTTAGACACTCTTTTCGGTAAAGGATATGAGCTTACAAAGTTTAAAACTCTTATGGGCAGAGAGTATGCTTCAAATGAGTTTGTTACTTTGGTTGGTCCATCACTGAAAAGTATAGAAAAGGTAAGGGTTTTGGGTCCGGTAAGAAAAAATACTCAAGTAGAAATTTCAAGAACAGATACGTTTGTTTTAAAGGTTAGCCCTCCGGTGAGACCTTCAGGTGAAATTAAGGGTTCGGAAAAACTGGTTATTGTAGGACCTAAGGGTAGCGTATATTTAAAGGAAGGCGTTATCATTGCCAACCGCCATATACACTTAACTCCTGAATATGCCGAAAAGCACGCCATTAAGGATAATGATTATGTTGACGTTATGATAGAAGGCGAAAACTTAAAAACTACAAAATTTTATGGTGTTCAGGTTCGAGTTCGTGATGATTTTAATGTTGAGATGCATATTGATACTGATGATGCAAACTCAGCCGGCCTCAAGAATGGAAACAAGGTAAGAATAATTCAGAAGTAGGAGACAGATATATGTTTGCACTTGAACGTCAGAAGATTATACTTCAAAAGCTTGCTGATAACGGTGCAGTATGGGTAAGCCGATTAAGCAGTGAGCTTGGAGTTACAGAAGAGACAATAAGACGTGATCTTGAAAAACTTGAAAAACAAGAGTGTTTAATGCGAACACATGGCGGAGCTGTTCCAATTGATGCAACTGCATATGAGCTTTCGCTTGAAAAAAGAAAGCGTACGAATGTTGATGCAAAGGAAAAGCTTGCTGCAGTGGCAGCAGGATACATACTGCCTGGTGACACAGTTTTTCTTGATGCGTCTACTACTACTTTTTATATGGCAAAGGAAATAAATAATATAAAAAATATTACTGTCATTACAAATTCCATTCGTGTTGTGAATGAGCTTGCCGGTAGTGAAAACATTAAGCTTATTGCTGTTGGCGGAATTGCTAGTCACAATATGAGCCTTGTAGGAACATTGGCTGAAGATAATATTTCTAAAAATTATTTTGCTGATAAAATGTTTTTTTCCAGTAAAGGCATTATGGAAGAAACGGGAATCCTTGAAAGTAATGAGCAGGAGTGCGGCATAAAAAAATGTATGCTTAAAAATTCCAAAAGTGCGTATTATTTATGTGACAAAAGTAAGATTGGCAGAGTTGGATTTGCTAAACTTGCAAGGTTTGAAGATATAGAATGTCTTATAACTGATGCGACGATTTCCGAAAGTTGGGAAAATGTTTTAAAAGAAAGCAAGGTAGAACTTGTAAAAGTATGATATTAAAGCTCGCTATAAGGCGGGCTTTTTATTTGTTTTTGAGAGCGGATACAGGTCAAATTATAATAATTATTGAAATTATGCATATTTAACAAAAGTGTGCGGGAACATAAAATATGGAAACAAAATTAAATGATTTGCATAATGCAATTTTAATAATTTCTGTAAATAAATATTTACAGAAATGACCAATTGTTATATAATAAACAAGAAAAAGAAATGAAAAATAAAAGTTTTTAGCAACTTAAGGTTGCAGGAAATTTAAGGTAAAGTTGCTTGAATGGTAGTATTTGTTTTGGTATTATTGAATATAGTGGTATTGTACACGCAAATCAATAAGGAGTGAACTTATTATGACTATAGGTGAAAAAATTTTAAAACTTAGAACCGCCGCTAATATTTCTCAGGAGCAATTGGCAGAAAGGATTTCAGTTTCCAGACAGTCTGTTTCAAAATGGGAAATGGATCAGGCAATTCCGCAGATTGATAAGGTTTTACAGCTTTGTGAGTTGTTTGATATTTCAACAGACGAATTATTACAGGATAAAATTACTATAAATCATAAGATTGAGAAGAAATTAGGCTCAAATAAGTATTTTGGAACTGACGGTTTTCGCGGTGAGGCAAACCTTACGCTTACATCTATGCAGGCATATAAGGTTGGTCGTTTTCTGGGGTGGTATTATTCTTCTGCGCTTTCAGGTAACACAAAGGCTGGATACAGACCAAGAATTGTTATAGGAAAAGACACAAGAAGGTCAAGTTATATGCTTGAATATTCCATTGTTGCAGGAATTACAGCATCAGGTGCGGATGCATATATGCTGCATGTTACCACAACACCAAGTGTTTCTTATGTTACCCGTCAGGATGAGTTTGATTGCGGTATAATGATTACTGCATCTCATAATCCATATTATGATAATGGTATAAAGGTTATAAACCGCTATGGTGAAAAACTTGAAGATTCTACAACTTCACTTATAGAAAGCTATATTGATGGTGATTTAAAGGCATTTGGTGTTGTATCTGATGACCTACCTTTGGCAGGCAGAGAGAAAATTGGTTGCATTGTAGACTATGCATCAGGCAGAAACCGATATCTTGGTTATTTGATTTCTATTGCGTCACATTCATATAAATCGCTTAAAATTGGATTGGACTGTGCTAACGGCGCTTCGTGGATGATTGCAAAAGCGGTATTTGGAGCGCTTGGTGCACAAACTGTTGTAATTGGAGCCGAACCTAACGGACTTAATGTAAATGAAGGGTGTGGCTCAACTCATATTGAAAATCTTTGTAAGCTTGTTCGTGAACAGCACCTTGATATGGGTTTTGCCTTCGATGGAGATGCTGACAGATGTATAGCAGTTGATGAAAACGGAAATGTAGTAGATGGTGATTTAATGCTCTATATTTTAGGTAAGCGTTTAAAAAACAGAGGTGTGCTTAACCACAATACTATAGTTGCAACAGTTATGACAAACAGCGGACTGCTTTCCAGCCTTGAAGAAGAGGGCATAAAATGTGTACAAACAAATGTTGGCGATAGATTTGTGTATGAGAGCATGCAACAAAATGATTATTGTCTTGGCGGTGAACAATCGGGGCATATAATTTTGAAAAAATATGCGACCACCGGTGATGGTATACTTACAGCTATAATGCTTACTGAAGAAGTTTGTGATAGAAAACGTTCTTTGTCAGAGCTTGCTGAGCCAGTTAAATTGTATCCGCAGTATATGAAAAATATTCGCGTTAAGGATAAGAAATCAGTTATGACGGATGATGCAGTGATTGAAGAGCTTTCTTATGTGGAAAAACTTATTGGAGGAAAGGGAAGAGTGCTTTTGCGTCAAAGCGGAACAGAGCCAGTTATAAGAGTTATGATTGAGTGTGAAAGTAAAGATAAATGCATAGAATATGCACAGATTGTTTCAGACAAAATTATTGAAAGGGGACATGGTGTTGAATAAGCAGGTTAAAACAAACGAGCTTTTTGAATGTAGAACACCCTATTTAAAAGAGCTTTTTGAAAAAAGCGAATATCCCTGGCAGATGTTAGAAAAGATAAAAGGGTATATTGAAAATCTTATTGAAAATGGTTTGGACGGTTTTTTCGAAATAGAAAAAGGCGTATGGGTCGGAAAAAATGTAAAAATATATCCAAATGCAGTAATTGAAGGACCCACGATTATAGGTCATTACTGTGAAGTGAGGCCGGGCGCATTCATAAGAGGCAGTGTCATAACCGGTGAAAATTGTGTTATCGGAAATTCATCGGAGTTAAAAAATTGTATTTTACTTGACAAAGTGCAAGTTCCGCATTATAATTATATAGGAGATTCTATATTGGGCAATCACGCTCATATGGGTGCAGGGTCTATTTGTTCTAATCTTAAGGCTGACGGCAAGCCGGTTGTTATTCATGGGGATATTGATTATAAAACCGGAATAAGAAAAATTGGCGGTGTATTGGCAGACGGGGCAGATGTTGGATGCTCATGTGTGCTTAATCCCGGAACAGTGATAGGAAAGAACACAACTGTTTACCCTCTTAATTCACTCAGGGGCGTTTTTGCAGCAGGCTGTATTGTTAAAAGTATGGACAATATAGTAAAAAGAAAATAAAAATATATACAAGGAGTGTCGATTTAAGTGAGATTTATTAAAGTAGACAGTTATGAAAAGTTAAGCCGTAAGGCAGCTGAAATTATAGCAGCACAGGTTATTTCAAAGCCTGAGAGTGTGCTCGGTCTTGCAACAGGCTCAAGTCCTCTTGGAACATACGAAAAGCTTATTGAAAAATATGAGGCTGGTGATGTTGACTTTTCAGAGGTTACTTCCGTAAATTTGGATGAGTATGTTGGTCTTACAGGCGATAATGACCAGAGCTATCGTTATTTTATGGATACAAATCTGTTTTCGAAAATTAATATTCGCCGCGATTTTACATTTGTACCTGATGGTTGTGCAGAAGATTTGAAAAAAGAAGGCGAAAAATATGATGAGCGTATTAAGGCGCTTGGCGGAATAGACCTTCAGCTTTTGGGCATCGGTTTTGATGGTCATATAGGTTTTAATGAGCCAGAGGAATTTTTTACAAAGGAAACTCACGTTGTAAAGCTTGATCCGTCAACAATTGAGGCAAATGCACGCTTCTTTGATTCGATAGATGATGTGCCAAAGGAAGCAATAACAATGGGTATGGGTGCTATAATGCAGGCTAAAAAAGTGTTATTGATTGCAAACGGCAAAAGTAAAGAAGAAATCGTAAACAAGGCATTTTTCGGTCCTATAACTCCCGAAGTGCCGGCTTCAATTCTTCAGCTTCATCCGGATCTTATAGTTATATATTCTGAAAATTAATATAAACAAAAAACGAAGGAATCATTTTTTATTATGATTTCTTCGTTTTTTAATATGCAATTTATTTTATATCTTCAACTACTTTTTCAGGTGGTGATAAAAGCTGCTCTGGTTTTTCCAAAAGACGTTTAAGTGTTTTAAATGCAGTTGCATAATAATGTCCGTCACATATTCTTTCATCGCAAACTATTGTAAAGTCAATTAAACGACGCTTTTTAACCTCGCCTTCGGCAGTTGTTACATATTCTGTTCTTTTTGAGCCCATTGCAATAAATACCGGAAGATTGCCAAATTCATATAAATGGTGGTAAATCGGCGGCAGACCTAACGAGCCCATATCAGTTATAAACATTGAACCATGGAATGGGCTAAGCTTCGTAAGAAAACGGGGAAGTAGCCCGAAATAATCCAAAAGCTTTAAAAACCATACGGTAAATTTTAAAAATACACCTGGAATTTTTGTTAAAAGCCTTGCAACTCCATCCATATTATTATGGTCACCCATCTGCTTGTTTTCGATTAATTCTTTGCTTAACTGATTATAAATATCTATTAAAGTATCATCGTGTTTTGGCAGCAGCTTTATAACTGTTTCCGGCGCATTAAGTTTCATTTCCTTTTTAATTGCCATGCATATTTCAATATTATTTCTTGCATAAACCCGTTGACCGCGAAGAAAGCGGTTTACACCCGGAACCTGAGAAATGAGTCTTACATAAGCTGCCATAAATATATGAATCATACCAAGACCTTTTAAGCCTTCTTTGCGCTTTTCACGAATAAGTTGTTCGCATCTTTCAATATCAACAGAAGCGGAAAAATAATTGGAGGCACCTCCTCTTGTAGGCATAATAAACGGTGCTACAGAATCCATTGGTGCACCGCTTTTTATGCGTCTCCCCTCCTTAAAACCCATAAACACACCCCCTTTTTGTTATATACTTAATTTTATCATATAATTTGACAAAATACAAGAAAAAAATAGATGTATAATTTGAAAGACATTTAATACAAATTGACTATTTAAGGTGTTTGTGATATACTTAAAATGAATTGTTATGTAGATTGGAGGAATAAACGGTGACACAGATACTTTCTGTAAAGAAAAATCTGATATACACAGCCGAAATTACTGCATTTGGAAGCAGTGGCGAAGGCATATGTAAAATAGACGGATTTACTGTGTTTGTGCATGGCGGCGTAGTTGGTGATGTGTGCGAAATAAAAATTGTTAAGGTAAATAAAAGTTTTGCATACGGAAAAATCTTAAGTTTTAAAACAAAGTCACCCTACAGAGCCAGGCCTGCTTGCGATGCATTTAAAAAATGCGGTGGTTGCCAGCTGATGCACATTGATTATTCATATCAGCTTGAGATGAAAAAAAGGGTTGTAGTTGATGCACTTGAAAGAATAGGCGGCTTTTCAGATGTCGAAGTTTACAATGTAGCAGGAATGAAAAATCCTTATAATTACAGAAACAAGATGCAGTTTCCGGTGTCGACAGGTGAAAACGGTGCGGTTGTGTGCGGATTTTTTAAACAAAGAAGCCACGATGTTGTTGCAATTGATGACTGTATCACGGGTCCTTTAGAATGCAAAAATATTATTTTTGCAGTTAAAGAATATATGCGATTTACCCAAAGCCGTGCTTATGATGAAAAAATGCACATCGGTGAGGTGAGGCATATTTTTGTAAGAAAAACATCAAATGATTTGATGGTCGTTGTGGTGGCAACAAAAGAGCTTAAGGATTCCGATTTACTTGTTAAGCTTATTTTGGAAAATGCACCGTCTGTTACATCAATTCTTGTTAATATAAACAACAAAAAAACAAATCTTATTTTAGGTGACAGATATATAAGCCTTTACGGTTCAAAAACCATAAAAGACACTTTGGAAGATTATGTGTTTGAAATATCAGCTGAAAGCTTTTATCAGATAAATCATGACCAGACCGAAGTTTTATATAAAACAGCGGTGGATTTTGCCGGTCTTAAAGGAAATGAAACAGTTTTTGACCTTTATTGTGGAGCGGGCACAATATCAATATTTATGGCAAAGCAGGCAAAAAGGGTTATCGGAATTGAAATTGTTGAAAAGGCTATAGAAAATGCAAAGCTGAATGCAAAAAACAACGGTCTTGAAAATCTGTCATTTTATGCAGGCGATGCAGGAAAAATCACAGATTATTTATATTCAAACGGGGAAAGGGCGGATGTGGTTGTGTTTGACCCGCCACGAAAGGGTGCAGACGAGCTTGCATTAAACACTATTTTAAAAATGGCACCGGAAAAAATTGTTTATGTTTCGTGTAATCCTGCCACTTTGGCAAGGGATTTAAAATATCTTTATGAAAACGGCGGATATAAACTTTTAAAGGTTCAGCCCGTTGATATGTTTCCACATACGACACACGTCGAGGCGGTTGCACTGCTATGTCGAGAAGAAAATAGAAACAAAAATTTATAAATAGTTTTTACAGAAACAGGAAAAAAGAGTTGTCATATAGTATACTGTAGCAAAAAGGAGAAAATAAAAAAATGAATGCAATTGTGGTATATAAATCAAAATACGGCTCAACAAAAGCTTATGCAGAATGGATTGCGGGGGCTCTTGAGTGTGAAGCAAAGGATGCAAAAAATGTAAAGATAAACGACCTTGAAGAATACGACACCATTATTTACGGCGGAGGGCTTTATGCTGAGGTTATTGCAGGAATAAGTCTTATTACAAAAAATATTGAGCTTTTAAAAAATAAAAAAATTATTATTTTTACAACGGGGCTTACGCCTGTTGAGTGCAGTGAATATTATAATAAAATGGTTATCCAAAAAAACTTTAAAAACGGCTTGCCTGAAAATATAAAAACATTTAATTTTCTTGGAAAAATGATTCTTTCTGAACTTTCCATACCGCACAGGAATGCAATAAAGGCATTAAAGCTGATAATGCGGAATAAAAAAAATCCCAGCGAAATGGAAAAAATGTTAATTGACCTTTGTGATGCTGACGGTGATTTTACGGATAAAAATGCAATTGTTTCGCTAATTAACTATGCAAAAGAAGAAAAGGGTGCTAGCCTATGATAAAAACTTTTTTAATCGGAGCACTAATACCTGCACTTTATTCTCTCTTGCATCTTTCGCCTTATAACACCTATCTTTTTACATCAATCGTAAAAATTTTGCTTTTTGTGGGTGGACCTTTATTGATAAGACATAATTTTAAGAATGTGTTTGTAAAAACAAAAAGTAAAAAATCAATGCTTATGTGCGGAGTTGGTGCGTTTTTAATTGCGGCGATTATTATAATCGGATATAATGTTTTAAAAGCACAGTTTGACCCGGATATGATTTTAGGCTCACTTGAAAATCAAAGCATCACAAAATCAAATTTTATTTTTGTGTTTACAAATATAATTTTTATAAATGCGTTTATAGAAGAATTGTTTTTCCGCGGTTACATATTCTTTTCGTTAAAGGAGAAAAATAAAAAGGCGGCATATATAATATCTTCTGCAATTTTTGCCCTTTATCATGTTACAATGCTTTCGGGCTGGTTTAATCCGTTTATATTTATTCTTTGTATGATAGGGCTTTTTGCGGGAGGAATTTGTTTTTGCTATGTCGATGAAAAATGCGGTAATATCTGGGGTGGATATTTTCTTCATGCAGGGGCGAATCTAGGCATAAACCTTATAGGTATTTACCTGTTTTTAAATGTGTAATTGGGAGCGGTTGGCTTGAAAAAAACGTACATTGCAAATATGTCTGATGATGCAAGTGCCTTTTTTAAGGCGAGTGAATGTTTTGCAAAACTTGGAGTGAATATAACAAGGGTAAGCTATAATAAAGCAGTAGATACCAATACCTTGTTTATAGATGTAGAGGGAAAGCAAGATAAGCTTGAAAAAGCGGATGAAATACTTTCAAAAAACGGATATTTTCAAAAAAATAATAAAACAGCAGAGGTTTTTTTAATAGAATTTTTACTTGAAAACAGGCCCGGCAGCGCTAAAGAGATTGCAAGGCTTATTTATAATTATAACTTTAATATCTCATATATAAGTTATCAGGCAGCAGATAAAAAAACACAGGCATTTAAAGTAGGAGTTTTAACGGAAGATAAGTCTGTATTTTTGAATTTTATTAAGAAAGCCAAGCAGATTTGCCCCGTAAATATTATAGACTATAACCATGCCGAAAAGATTTTTGATAACAGTATTTTTTATAATTCATTTACGGACAGTCTTATTAAAGCGGGGCAAATTAATCCTGAGGCAAAGCAAGAAATTTTGATAAATTCAAATCTTGCTATGCAGATTTTAGATGAGCAGGGGCGACTGCCTTATAAAACATTTGATAATATAAGTAAGTTTGCAAGCATGCTTGCAAATAGCAGAAAAGATGCTTTCAAGCCCCGTATAACACATCACGCAGCAGGCGAAAAAAGCGAAATAATTTTAATTGAGCCGCCTTGCGGCAGTAATACTGCTATTATAAAAAGCGAAGATAAATACCTTTTTATAGATTGCGGATATACGTATTATAAAGAGGAAATGACGAAGATTTATAATGAGCTTGTGCAGGGATTTGAGCAGATAAAAAAGCAAATTGTTTTAACCCATGCTGATGTGGACCATTGTGGGCTTGCTTATATGTTTGATGAAATTTTTGTGAGCTATAAAACCGGTGAATGTTTAAAAAATGAATACGAAGGGAAAAACGGATTTAGAGAGCGAAACAGATATCATAAGCCTTATGTGAAAATATGCAAGGCACTTACGGAATATAAGCCACCGAATCCTGAAAAGTTGCAATTTTTATGGGAAGATAAACAAGAAAACGCATTAATGTGGCAAATCGGCTTTTTTAATTTCGGAGAATTTTGCTTTGAAGTATATGAGTGCAGCGGTGGTCATCTGCAAGGTGAAACCGTTTTGATAGATTATAAAAACCGAATATCTTTTACAGGAGATATTTATATTAATTTAAAGGATATGACGCCTGAACAGAAGAAATACAATCAGTATGCACCGAAGCTTATGAATTCGGTTGATACTGATTCTGCGCTTTGCCGCGATGAAAGAAAAGCTATATTTCAAAGGTTTGGTGAGGGTAGATGGCAGGTGTTTGGCTCACATGGAATGAAAAAGGAAATAAGTGTTTGTTTTGATGAAATTTGACAATGCTTTTTATTGACTTAAATTGTGTAATGTGATAAAATTATTTGAGAATTTTAATCGTATAAAAAACAGGGGAATGACTTATGACCGGATGGCTTATTGTTAACAGTTTTATAGAAATTAAAAAGTTTAATGAGATATATGCATATCTCTTAGATGCATCAAAAAGGTATGGAATTACTCTTGAACTTAAAAAAACATGTGATGTGTTTTTTGCGGTCGGCGAAAAAGTTGATTTACCTGATTTTGTGCTTTTCTGGGACAAGGATGTAAAGCTTGCCATGCTTCTTGAGGATATGGGAGTGCGGGTGTTTAACAGTGCAAGGGCGATTGAAATATCTGACAGTAAAAGTCTTAGCGCAATATACCTTGCGAAAAAGGGTATAAAAGTGCCAAAAACATATATTGCACCTAAAACCTTTGAGACCTTTGGATATAATAATCTTGGTTTTTTAAAAAAAGCCGGGGATGATTTGGGATATCCTATGGTAATTAAAGAAAGCTACGGCTCTTTCGGTCAGCAGGTTTATCTTGCAAATAATTTTGAAGAAGCAAAAGAAATTGCAGAAAAAATTGGCGCAAAAGAGTTTATAATGCAGGAATTTATAGAAGAAAGCAAAGGGAGAGATATAAGAGTTAATGTTGTTGGCGGCAGGGCAGTGGCATCAATGCTGCGCTATAATACAAGCGGCGATTTTCGCTCTAATATTTCAAACGGTGGCAAAATGAAAGCTGAAGAAGCAACGGTTGAGCAAAAACAGATTGCGATTGCGGCATGCGAGGCTGTTGGCCTTGAATTTGCAGGAGTGGATGTGCTTTTTGGTAAAAACGGTGAAAGCATTATATGCGAAGTGAATTCAAATCCTCATTTTAAAAGCACTCTTCATTGCACTGGTATTGATTTAAGTGAAGAGATTATAAAATATATTAAAGACAGGCTATGATAATATGACCGGATGGATTATATACGGAAAAGTTGAAGCGGAGAAAAACCGCTGGTTTATTCACACTCTTATTGAATATGCGCACACGTGTGGAATTGATTTAAAACTTAAATATGCACAGGATATTGTGTTTGGAATAAATAAAGATGGATTAAAAGTAAACGGGGGATTTCCGCAGTTTGTTATTAACAGAAGTATCTTCCCGTTTTTAAGTGAATTTTTTGAAAAAGCGGGAGTAAGAGTTTTTAATAATTCGTTTATTTCTAATGTATGCAACGATAAAAGGAAAACTCATTTTTATCTTGCTGATAAAGGTATTCCTATGATGGACACGCTTTTTTTTGACAGACGTTTTTTTTCATATGATGCAGAAGATATAAGATATCCTTGTGTTGTAAAGCCGGCTGACGGCCACGGCGGAGAGGGCGTATTCATTGCAAACAATAAATATGAGCTTGAAGCGGCAGTAAAAAGTTACGGGACAGATTGTTTTCTTGTGCAGAAAATTGCAGGCACAACAGGCAGAGATTTAAGGGTTTATGTATTAGGAAACAAAATCCTTGCAGGGATACTAAGAAGCTCGGATATTGACTTTCGAAGTAATTTTTCACTTGGTGGCAAAGCAGAGCTTTACAATATATCACCAAATGAAAGAAAACTTATTGAAAAGGTTATAGGCTACTTTGATTTTACATATGCAGGTATAGATTTTATATTTGATGGTGATGAAATGAAGCTTAATGAAATTGAGGATGTTGTGGGAGCAAGAATGCTTTATGAGCTGACAGACGTAAATGTTCATGAGCTCCTTATTGATTACATAAAAGGGCAGACAGAGTCTTTATGATTTTGGAGATATAAAAATGGATTTTGAAAAAGCAAAGGAAAAGGCCATAGGTTTTATTTCAAGGCGCAGACTTTCAAAAAAAGAGCTTTCAGATAAGCTTACAAAAGCAAGCTTTAGTGATGAAACGGTCGGAAAAGTTATTTTGTGGGCAGAAGAATATGGATTTTTAAATGATTTTGAATATGCAAAAAGCTATATTTCAGATGCTGTACATATTAAAAAGCACGGGATGAGAAAAATAAGGTTTGACCTTAAAAATAAGGGAATAGACGATTTTATCATTGACGATGTGCTTTTTGAAATGGACGAAATTGATGAAACAAAAGCCATAAAGGATATAATAGCAAAAAGACTTGATGATGTATCCGACAGAAAGAAGACTGACAAGGTTATAAGGTTTTTAGTTTCGCGCGGGTATAGATTTTCTGATATAAAAAAGCGCCTTAACGAATACGTAAGTGACATAGAGTTTGGAGATGATGAATTTGAGTAATAAAAAACTCAGTGTTGCCATTGCATCTTTGGGGTGTCCTAAAAATCTGGTGGACAGTGAAAATATGCTTGGCATTTTGGCTGGAGAGGGATATGAGATTGCGTCTGATGCTTCGGAAGCGGAGATTATAATAGTAAACACCTGCGGTTTTATAGGTGATGCGAAGGAAGAAAGTATACAAACTGTTTTAGATATGGCTGAATATAAAAATGAGGGTGGATGTAAGTTTTTAATAATGGCAGGTTGTCTTGCAGAAAGATATCACAGTGATATTAAAAAAGAGCTTCCTGAGGTTGATGCAGTTGTTGGAACGGGCGATTTTTATAAAATCTGTGAAGTTATAGAAGAGCTGGAGAAAGGAAAGGAAGTTTGCCTTTATGGAAATGCAAACGAGCAGATTCCCGAAAATTTACCAAGAATTTTAAGCGGAAGTCCACATATAGGGTATCTTAAAATTTCTGAAGGTTGTGATAACCATTGTACTTACTGTATTATACCGAAACTTCGGGGTAAATACCGTTCAAGAGCTATGGAGGATATTATAGCTGAAGCAAAGCAGATGGCAGAAAGCGGTGTTCGGGAAATTATTGTTATAGCTCAGGACACATCAAGATACGGAATAGATATTTTTGGAGAGTTTTCTTTAGATAAGCTTTTGTGTGAGCTTGAAAAAATTGTGGGCATTAAATGGATACGAATTCATTATTGTTATCCTGAATCTATAACTGACGGGCTTTTAAAAGTAATGGCAGAAAGCAAAAAAATATGTCATTATCTTGATATACCCATTCAGCATATAAACAATAATGTTTTAAAAAGAATGGGAAGAAAAAGCAATACAGAGCAGATAAAAACGCTTATTGGCAAAATAAGAAAGTATATGCCTGATGCAACCATAAGAACTTCCCTTATTGCAGGTTTTCCCGGTGAAACCGAAGAAGAATTCCAAGAGCTTTTAGAGTTTTTAAAAGAATATAAGCTGGAGCGTGTAGGAATTTTTGCATATTCAAAAGAAGAAGACACACCGGCGTATCTTTTAGACAATCAGATTGATGAAGAAATAAAAGAAAACAGACGGGATGCGGCAATGCGCATCAGCATGCAAATTTCAGAGCAGTTAAACAAAGAAAAAATTGGAAAAACTTTTAGTGTTATATGCGATGGATTTGATGAAGAAAATATGCTTTATCTGGGTCGTACCATGGCAGACAGTCCGGATATTGATTCGGTTGTATATTTCGGAGCTGAAAGAGAAGTTGAGCCCGGTGAGATTTTAAAGGTTACAATTCTTGATTGCGATGAATATGATTTGTACGGAAAGGAAGATGTTAAATGACAACAGCAAGTAAGGTAACAATGGTAAGAATTTTTATGATTCCGGTTTTTATTGTGTTTTTTATGTTGGGGTATTATATGCCCAAGGTGATAGGTTGTGCAGACTTTATTGCAATGATAATCTTTATTGTAGCGGCAGCAACTGACGGAGTTGATGGCTATATTGCAAGGCATTATAATCAGGTAACGGACTTTGGTAAATTTATTGACCCTTTGGCAGATAAGATTTTAGTTATTTCCGCCCTTTTATGCATGATAGAATTCGGTTGGATTTACTCTGTGGCGGTAATAATAATTATTGCAAGAGAATTTATGGTTACGGGATTAAGAACTGTTGCAATGGGCTCAGGTAAGGTTATTGCTGCAGGTTTTTCAGGCAAGCTTAAAACAGTTATTCAGATTGTTGTTATTGTTGCGATTATGGCGGCAAAATGTTTTAATGTTTACGATATAACCCTTGTAAGCATCGCAATTGAAATCGGAATATGGGTAATGGTATTTATAACTGTTTATTCAGGAGCTGAATACATAATACATAATTGGAGCATTATTGATTTTAAGAAATAATTAAAAAAAATCAACTTCATTAATTTGAAGTTGATTTTTTGTTTTATCTTTAAATCAGTTGACTGAGAACAAAAGCTTTCCGTAAGAGGGGAATGGCCAGTATTTTTCACCAACGATGGTTTCTAAAGTATCTGCGCTTTCGCGAAGGTAATTCATTGCCGAAAGAACTTTGTCTTTATAATATACGGCAAGTTTTTCTGTATCGGATACATTTTTTGCGCCCGAAACCGCTTTTTCAAGAGTCTGGATTCTGCGGTAGAGATTTTCAGAAAGAAGAGAAACTCTCTTTAAAAGTTCTTCTTCTGCAAAGCATGAAACATCTAAAGAAAGAGTCTTTTTTGCATTTAATGTTTCAGCAAGCTCTTTTGTAAAGCTGATAACTGCAGGCAGAATATCTTTCTTGGCCATTTCAAGCATCGTGTTTGCTTCGATGTTTAGTATTTTTGAGTAGTTTTCCAAAAGTATGTCACATCTTGAATGAAGTTCAATTTCAGAATAAACACCGTATTTTGTGAACAAATCAACATTCTTTTTGCTTGTAAGAAGAGGAATTGCATCAGGAGTAGTTTTTAAGTTGTAAAGGCCGCGTCTTTCAGCTTCTTTTACCCATTCATCAGAATAGTTGTTGCCGTTGAAAATAATAATATCTTTGTATTTTTTTGCAGTTTTCTTGATGAGGGCGTCGACCGCAGATGAAAAATCATTTGCTGATTCAAGCTCTGTTGCAAATTCGTCCAATACACTTGCAACTATGGTGTTTAAAATTGTATTGGGAGCGGCAACAGAGAAAGAAGAGCCAAGCATACGAAACTCAAATTTGTTTCCGGTGAATGCAAATGGAGATGTGCGGTTACGATCTGTTGTGTCCTTTTTCAAATCTGGCAATGCATGTGTGCCGCTGTCAATATATTTTGTTGCGTTCTTTATGTATTCTTTATCGTTTGCAATTGCATTCAAAACTTCTTCCAAATCATCGCCTATAAACATAGAAACTATAGCGGGCGGAGCCTCGTCAGCACCAAGACGATGATCATTCCCTGCGCTGGCAATTGAAATTCTGAGTAAATCTTGATGTTCATAAACTGCTTTGATAACAGCGCAAAGGAAAAGTAAAAATTGCTTGTTTTCATGGGGCTTACTTGTGGGTTTTAAAAGGTTTTCGCCAGTATCGGTGGAAAGTGACCAGTTATTGTGCTTGCCACTGCCGGTTACGCTCTGAAACGGTTTTTCATGAAGAAGACATACAAGACCATGTTTTGTGGCAACTCTTTTCATTATTTCCATTGTAAGCTGATTGTGATCGGTTGCAATATTTGTTGTAGCAAATATGGGTGCAAGCTCATGCTGTGCAGGAGCTGCCTCGTTATGCTTTGTTTTTGCCAGAACACCAAGCTTCCAGAGCTCCTCATCAAGCTCTTTCATATACGCGGCAACTCTAGGTTTTATTGTTCCGAAATAATGGTCATCAAGCTGCTGACCTTTTGGTGCAGGAGCACCGAAAAGAGTTCTGCCGGTATAAATAAGGTCTTTTCTTTCATCATAAAGCTTTTTATCTATAAGGAAATATTCCTGCTCAGGACCAACGGTTGTAATAACTTTTTTTGCGGTTGTATTTCCAAAAAGACGCAGAATTCTCATTGCCTGCTTATCAATAACCTCTATTGAACGCAGAAGAGGAGTCTTTTTGTCAAGTGCTTCGCCGGTGTATGAGCAAAAAGCAGTGGGAATACAAAGGGTGTTATCTTTTATAAAAGCAAAGGATGTGGGGTCCCATGCAGTGTAGCCTCTTGCTTCAAATGTTGCACGAAGACCACCGGAAGGAAAGCTTGATGCATCAGGCTCGCCTTTAATTAATTCTTTTCCGGAAAATTCCATTATAACGGAATCTTCACCATAGGGTGATATAAAGCTGTCGTGCTTTTCTGCAGTAATACCAGTCATAGGCTGAAACCAGTGAGTATAATGAGTTACACCTTTTTCTATAGCCCAGTCTTTCATTGCATTTGCAACAACGTTTGCAACTTCCGGCTCTAAAGGAAGACCTTCATCTATCGCTTTGAGAAGCTCATCATATGTTGATTTAGGCAGACGCTCACGCATAACGTGAGTGTTAAAAACCATTGAGCCAAATAAATCGGGAATATTTTTCATTTATCAATGCCCCTTTCAAATGATTAAAAAAACACTGTGAACACCAATCACAGCGTTTAACAATTTTACATTTTACAGTATACACGGATTCATATAAAAAGTCAACGGATTTTTAAAAAGGTGAGTAAATGTCTTTTTAAAACAAATAAAAAGCACAGTAAACTTAATTTTATTAAGTAAAAGCTTGGCTATATTAAGCTTGAGGGACAAGCTTGATTAAAAAATATGTTAAGGTGTGTTATAAATTATAATTTTATAATTTAAGAAACAAAATTAAAAAGAATTCAAATTCCAAGGAATAAAAAAATCTATAAAAAATTTTAAAAAACTTATTAAAAATTGCTTTTTTTCGCCAAAATTAGGATAAAGCTATTGACAAATATGTTAGTGTAATATATACTATAATAAATATGTGTGATGAAAATTTGCATACACAGACATTAGGTTATTGTATCCGGATGTCTTTTTTTATGTAAAAGTATGGATTTCGCGTTTTTTTTTGAAAGGAGATTTTTTATGCTTGCTGAAAAATTTTATAACAGCAAAATTAAAAATGGAATAACAGCTGTGAAGTATAAGATGTCAGCATTATTTGACGGATGTTATTATGTGTGTGCGGATTTTAAATATTTTTCACCTTTTATTTTAAAAATAAAAAGCAAAGATATGATTAGAAATGGTTTGAAAGACAGTGTTTTTGATTTAAAAATGGAAATAAAGCAAAAGAGAGCGGATGCATTTTTTAAAAATCCGATTATCTATTACAGGATATGTATTTAGTTTAGTCATTGTGCAATTGTATTTTTATTTGATGCTTTTGAAAAAAGTGCAAAATGACAACAACTTAAAAAACTTTTATTATACATTAAAAAAGACCTGTTAAATTGCTTTACATTTTTTTAGAAATAGTGTATAATAAAAGAGCAGAGGATGGTATTCACTCTGCTCTTTGTGTATATAAAGCCAATAAAAAACAAAAATATATCAAGTTTATAAAAATACATATACCGTATGGCTAAAATATTAATACGGCGAATAATGCGGAAAAATATAAGTGAAATATATAAATTACGTACAGGAGGAAATATATTATGGCAAAAGAAGCTTATCTTATTCTTGAAAATGGAACTGTTTTCAAAGGTAAAAGCTTTGGTTATGAAAAAGAGGTAACTGGTGAAGTTGTTTTTACTACTTCCATGTCGGGATATCTTGAAACAATTACGGACCCAAGCCTTTACGGTCAGATTGTCACTCAGACATTTCCAAGCCTTGGAAATTACGGGGTTATAAGTTCGGATTTTGAAAGCGATAAACCGTATATTGGTGCATATATTGTTAAAAGTTGGTGCGAGCATCCATCTAATTTCAGATGTGAAGGTGACATTGATTCATACTTGAAGGAAAATAAAATTCCGGGACTTTACGATATAGACACGAGGCGACTTACTAAAATCGTTCGTGAATATGGTGTTATGAACGGGAGAATTGCATATTCCGACAAGATAAATGAAAAAGAGATTGAAGAAATAAAAAGCCATAAGATAGTAAATCCTGTCAGCGAAGTTACTTGTAAAGAAGTAAAGATTTACAGAGCTGAAAAGGAAAAACGCAAGATAGTTTTATTAGACCTTGGCACAAAAGAGGCAGTTATCCGTCAACTTTTAAAACGCGATGTAACTGTTATAAGAGTGCCGGCGGATACAACAGCGAAAGCTATTATGTCATATAAGGCTGACGGCGTTGTTTTATCAGGAGGACCCGGAGACCCGGGCGAAAACAAAAGTATTATAGCAGAGGTTAAAAAACTTTGCGATGAAAAGATTCCTATGTTCGGTATAAGTATGGGCCATCAGCTTTTAGGCCTTTCTCAGGGGGCAAAAAGTGAGAAATTAAAGTATGGTCACAGAGGTGAAAATCAGCCTGCAAAGGATGTTAAAACAGGCAGAATATATATAACATGTCAGAGCCACGGATATGCTCTTGTTCCGGAAAGTTTTCCTGAAAATGTGAAAGTAAGCTTTGAAAATGCAAACGATGGCGCTTGTGAGGGTATAAGCTTAACTAACGCACCTGCATTTTCTGTTGAATTCCATCCGGAAGGTGCGGCAGGTCCGTTGGATACAGAATTTTTATTTGATAAATTTGTTAAAATGATAGTAGAAGGAGGAGCAGAATAATGCCACTTAATAAGGATATAAAGAAAGTAATGGTTATTGGCTCTGGACCTATTGTCATTGGTCAGGCAGCTGAATTTGACTATGCGGGAACTCAGGCATGTCGTGCTTTAAAAGAAGATGGGCTTGAGGTTGTTTTGGTAAACTCAAATCCTGCAACAATTATGACAGATAATAAAATGGCGGATAAAATATATATTGAATCCCTTGATATTACAACACTTAAAAGAATTATTGAAAAAGAGAAGCCTGACAGCCTTTTGTCAACTCTTGGCGGTCAGACAGGTCTTACAATGTCTATGAAACTCGCAAAAGAAGGCTTTTTAGAAGAACATGGTGTAAAACTTTTGGGTGCACGAGTTGAAACAATTGACCGCGCTGAAGACCGACAGATGTTTAAGGATATGATGGATAAAATTAATCAGCCGTGTATCCCGTCAACTGTTGTAAATGATTTGGAAAGCGGTATGGCTTTTGCTCATGAGATTGAATATCCCGTTATTATAAGACCTGCATTTACCCTTGGAGGTACTGGCGGCGGTATTGTAAATAACGATGAAGAAATGAAAGAAATCTGCCAGAATGGGCTTGACCTTTCGCCCATACATCAGGTATTGGTTGAAAAATGTATTTCTGGCTGGAAAGAAATAGAGTTTGAAGTTATCCGTGACAGTAAGGGAAATGCAATTACTGTCTGCAGCATGGAAAACTTTGACCCTGTTGGTGTGCACACAGGGGACTCAATAGTTGTTGCACCGGCAGTTACACTTTCTGATAAAGAATATCAGATGTTAAGAAGTGCAGCTTTGGCAATTGTTAACGAGCTTGGAATTGAAGGCGGATGTAACTGTCAGTTTGCACTAAAGCCTGACAGCTTTGAATATGCAGTTATTGAGGTTAACCCCAGAGTTTCACGTTCATCAGCGTTGGCTTCAAAGGCGACAGGTTACCCGATTGCGAAGGTTGCAGCAAAAATTGCTATCGGTTATGAATTAAGCGAAATTAAAAATGCCGTTACGGGAACAACATATGCTTGTTTTGAGCCTTCTATCGATTATGTTGTTGTTAAATTCCCCAAATGGCCATTTGATAAGTTTGTATATGCAAAGCGTGCTCTTGGAACACAGATGAAAGCTACCGGTGAGGTTATGAGTATTGCTGATAATTTTGAAGCTGCAATGATGAAGGCTGTTCGCGGCGCTGAAATTTCACTTGATACTTTAAGCTATAAGGGTGCAAAATCAAAGACAGATGAAGAACTTCATGAAGCACTTTATGATTGTAATGACCTTCGTTTGTTCATGGTATATGAAGCGCTGTATCGTGGGGTAAGCTGTGAAGAAATAAATGATATAACAAAAATTGATAACTGGTTCTTATACAAGCTTTTGAATCTTTCTAATATGCAGAAGCGTCTTGAAAGTGAAACGCTTACAGACGAGCTTTATATTGAAGCAAAGAAGCTTGGATATATGGATAGTGTTATTGAAAGACTTTCAGGTCAGAAGATTATAAACAAGAGAAGCGCAGTGTTTAAAATGGTTGACACTTGTGCGGCTGAGTTTGAAGCACAGACACCGTATTTCTACTCAACATTTGATGATGAAAACGAAGCAGAAGAATTTTTGAAAAATAAAAAAGATAAAAAGAAGACAATTATAGTATTTGGTTCAGGTCCTATAAGAATTGGTCAGGGTATAGAATTTGACTATGCATCTGTTCATTGTGTATGGGCACTTAAAGAGCTTGGATATGATGTTGTTATAGTAAATAATAACCCTGAGACTGTTTCAACAGACTTTGATACATCAGATAGACTCTATTTTGAGCCGCTTACAAAAGAAGATGTAACAGATATTATAAAAACAGAAAATCCTTTTGGAGTTGTTGTAGCATTTGGCGGTCAGACTGCAATCAAACTTACAAATTATCTTGATGAAATAGGAATGAACATTCTTGGTACATCTGCTGACAGTATTGATATGGCAGAAGACAGAGAACGTTTTGATGCGCTTTTGGAAAAGCTTCATATTGAACGTCCCAGCGGTTACACTGTAATGGCGGCATGTGAAGCGCTGGATGTTGCTCATAAGCTTGGTTATCCGGTGCTTTTGCGTCCTTCATACGTTCTTGGCGGACAGAATATGATTATCGCATTTTCCGATGAAGATGTAAGAGAATATATGTCAATTATTCTTGCACAGAACATTAAAAATCCGGTGCTTATTGATAAATATCTTATGGGTACGGAAATTGAGGTTGACGCTATATGTGATGGTGAAGAAATATTAATTCCCGGCATTATGGAGCATATTGAGCGCGCGGGTGTTCACTCGGGAGACTCAATTGCGGTATATCCTGCATTTAATCTTGATGACAAAATGCGTGACAGAATTATTGAATGTACTAAAAACCTTGCGGTCGAAATGAAAACCTATGGGCTTGTTAACATTCAGTATGTTATATATGATGACGAGCTTTATGTTATTGAGGTTAACCCCAGAGCATCAAGAACAATTCCTTATATCAGTAAGGTAACGGGAATTCCCATGGTTGACCTTGCTACCCGTGCTATGCTTGGCGAAAAGCTTAAGGATATGGGTTATGGAACAGGTCTTTATAAGCTTTCGTCTTATGTGGCGGTTAAGGTGCCTGTATTCAGTTTTGAAAAGCTTATTAATGTGGATAACCAGTTAGGCCCTGAAATGAAATCTACCGGTGAGGTTTTGGGTGTTGCTCAGAATCTTCAGGAGGCGCTTTATAAAGGTCTTGCAGCAAGCGGATATAAACTCAATAAAACAGGCGGAGTATTTATAACTGTTCGTGATTCTGATAAAAGCGAAGTATTTGACCTAGCAAAGAAATTCTCTGATATGGGATTTGAGCTTTACTCTACAAGGGGAACAGCAAAGGTTTTAAGAGATGCAGGTCTTGAAGTAAGCGTTGTAAATAAAATTCATGAGGGTGATAATAACACTCTCGAGCTTATTGAAAGTGGTAAGCTAAGCTATGTTATTTCAACATCTACAAAGGGAAGAATTCCCACACGTGACAGTGTTAAGATAAGAAGAAAGGCAGTAGAAAGAAATATTCCGTGTCTTACTTCTATTGATACTGCCAATGCAATAGCAGACAGTCTGATGAGCCGTTATTCGGAGCATACAACTGAGATTGTTGATATAAACAGTATGCGTGAAGATAAGCTTAAGATTCAGTTTACAAAGATGCATACCTGTGGTAATGACTATATTTATATTAACTGTATGGAGCAAAAGATAGATAATCCTGAAGGACTTGCTATTCGTTTGTGTGACAGAAGATTTTCTGTGGGTGCAGACGGCGTGGTGCTTATTTATTCTTCCGATGCGGCAGATGCAAAAATGCGCATATTCAATGTTGACGGCAGCGAAGGCAAGATGGGTGGCAATGCTATACGTTGTGTGGCAAAATTCCTTTATGATAAAGGCATTGTTAAAAAGGATGTTATGAAGATAGAAACAATGAGCGGCATAAAAACACTTAAGGTGTTTTTAAAGAATGACAGTGTGTTTATGGCAGCTGTGGATATGGGTCAAGCTTCTGTTAAGCCGGAAGATGTTCCGGTAAATATTGATGGAGAAAAAGTTGTTTGCCACAGTGTAGAAATCGCAGGAAAACACTACGATATTACATGCGTTTCAATGGGAAATCCCCATTGCGTTATATTCAGTAATGACATTGAAAAAATGGACATTGAAAAAATTGGTCCTGAAATTGAAAATTGCGAGTTGTTTCCAGAAAGAGTAAATGTTGAGTTTGTTTGTGTTATGGATGACAAATCCATAAGAATGCGTGTGTGGGAGCGCGGCAACGGCGAAACATGGGCATGCGGAACCGGTGCATGTGCGGCGGTTGTGGCGGCAGTTGAAAATGGATATTGCCCCAAAAACGAAGATATTAAGGTTAAACTTCGCGGCGGTGAGCTTCACATAAAATATACTGATGAGGATGTATTTATGACCGGTGAGGCAGTCAAAGTGTTTGACGGATATGTTGAGCTTTAATTAAACGAAAAGGGACTGCATTTGCGGTCCCTTTTAATCCTTTTTATATAGGCGGGTGAAGATTATGGAAATCACAGAATTAATGAAAAAAATATCTTTCCCGGAGGATGATATTGCGTGCATCCTTAATGCTGAGGTTGTTTTAGGCATTGAAGTTGAAAAAATAGCAAGAAAATATTTTGCAGGTGAGATTGAATATAATGCTGCATTTGAAAAAGTGAGAGCACTTGATTTAAAAGGTATTCATGAATATACAGTGTGGATGCTGTTTTCACTTATATGTGCACAAAAGACATGGGACAGATACAAAAAATCCGACCTTAGTGAAGAAAAATATATCGAGTCTATGTATGATTTAAAATATAAGCTTACAGAATGCAGGAAAGTTCATAATGTGTGCGGCACATTTGCAGCACAATGGTTTGGCGGATGGTTTGACATGACTCGTTTTGCCCACGGAAGACTTCAGTATGATTATAAAGAATTTGAATTTGATGATTATAAAAAATGTGATATAACCATAAAAAAGGGGGATATGGTTCTAGAGTGCCATATACCTTCATCAGGACAACTTACAAGGAAAAGCGTATTGGATTGTTTAAAGCGTGCATACGAATTTAATAAACATAAGCCTTTTGTTAAAAAGAACGGTGTTTTGCCTGTAATGTGCTATTCATGGATTTTGTACCCCGAGTATAAAAAGGTGTTTGGAAAGAATTCAAATACAACGCAGTTTGCTGAGATGTTTGATATTATTAAAGTAATTGAGCAGGATGAATTTTGTGACGGCTGGAGAGTTTTTGGTAATCAGTGGGGAAAAGATGCAAATGATTTGCTTGAAAATATATCACTTCAAAGAAAGTTTAAAAAATGGATTTTGCAGGGCGGAAGCTTTGGCATAGCTTACGGAATACTTTTATTTGATGGTGAAAAGTCTATTGCTTGACATGACGGTGTCATAATTGATAAAATTATATAAATATACTCAGTATACAAATAAAAAAGTGCACAAAAAGCAGCAAATGATTTAAAGCAATTTGACGAAAAATCTGCATAGTGGTTTGACTTTTGATAAAGGATATGGTATAATTGACACATACAGAATTTTATTTCATAAAATTCTTAAAGCCTTTTGGCTTTTTGCGCTCTTTCGAGCGCTGTGTCAATTGACGGCGTCGCAAAAATGCCCTTGCAAGCAAGTATTTTTACTCCTGGTAAAATGATTTTGCGGCATCTAAATTGTTCACTGATTCTGTAATTATATTATAAGTATGGGTATTGGATATAGCATTCAGGGGGATTTAAAGCTATGGAGTATCAAATAGGTGACAAAATTTTATATCCTATGCACGGCGCGGGAGAAATTATCGGAATTGAAGAAAGAGAAATTTTAGGCGAAATGCAAAGCTATTACGTTTTAAAATTGCCTGCAGGCGACATGAAGGTTATGCTTTCAACTTCGAAGCTTGAAGAAATTGGTGTGCGTGATATTATAGACGATGAATATGCAAAAAAGGTCATTTCTGAATTTAATACTGTTTTTGATAATGTAAGAGAGAATAACTGGAATAAGCGTTACAGAGATAATATGTCGCGTATAAAAACCGGTGATATTTTTGAGGTTTTAGCAGTAGTTAAAAGTCTTGTTATAAGGGACAAGCAGAAAGGGCTTTCCACTGGTGAGCGAAAAATGCTTAATAATTCAAAGCAGATTCTTTTCAGCGAGCTTATTTTAGCTTCAGGTAAAAGTTTTGATGAACTTGAAATGCTTTTGGATTGTGCTTGCAGTAAAGAAGCAAATAAATAAAATTTACATAAGAAATCAGCAGAAATTTTTTATAAACTTCTGCTGATTTTTTCTTTTCTATTCGAGCCACTCGTTGGGGTTTACATTTTTATCATTTATCATAACTTCAAAATGGATATGAGGTTTATCATACTTTTCGCATAGGGAAGTGTTATCGGCAAAACCAATTATATCGCCTGTGGTTACAAAGTCTCCTTCTTTAAGGCCCTCTGCAGCGGATACATTTGCATAAAGTGTTTTCATTGTATTTCCGTGGTCGATTATTATGCTTGCACCATAAAGTCCTGAATCTGATATTTTTAAAATTTTACCTGAGCCTGCGGCGGCAATTTCATATCCCGTATCCACTGAATAGTCAATGGCTTCATGAGTGCGCCAGTCTTCGGTTGTCTTCTGATAAGCCGGTGTATTGCTGAAGGGCAGAAGAATTTCACCGGGGACAGGTGGTGTAATTTTTCTTAAGGTTTTTTGAACTTCTGTGGCAGCGGGGAAGGATTCATTTTGTTGAAGTGAATCATTTTCTTTTTCGGCTGTGGTTTGATTGTAATCGGTATCGTTTTCAACTGAAATTTCACTTTCTTTTTCCTGATTTTCTTCAGGCTCGTAATCTTCAACAGGGGTTTCGTTTTGAGGAGGAAATGTTTGAGTAATAATTTCATTTTCGCTCTCGGGCTCGCCTATAGGCTCGGGTAATGCGTATTTTACATCGGAATTTTTGTTTTCTGCAGGGGCATTAGGCTTTTCTAAAATTGAGTTTGTAAAGGCTATTGTGCTTATTGTTAAAAGACAAAATGCAAGCACAATATAGAATCTTTTTTCCTTTATTTTCTTTTTTGTTTTATCAATGAAAAAGTTTTTTTTCATTTGTCATTATTCCTTTCTTGTTTAAAAAATTTTTCTTGCTTTAAAATTTCTTCAATACTATTATTTACATTATAAAAAAGTTTAATACAAAAAAATTTTATTAAAAACCGAACTTTTGTTTGCAATTTTTAATAGGATATGCTATAATAAATAATAGAACATATGTTTGAGGTGATAAAAGGATGAATGTGGAAGAAAAATTAAAGATTTTAACGGATGCGGCAAAATATGATGCTGCGTGCACATCAAGCGGAATTAACAGAAAATCAAATGATAAAGGAATGGGTAATACAAGCTGTGCGGGTATTTGTCATAGTTTTGCATCTGACGGAAGATGTATTTCTTTATTAAAAATTCTTTTATCAAATGAATGTGTTTATGATTGTAAATATTGTGTGAATGCCATATCCTGTGATACACCAAGGGCAAGCTTTACGCCAGATGAGGTTGCTGATTTAACAATTAATTTTTATATTAGAAATTATATTGAAGGTTTGTTTTTAAGCTCAGCTGTTTATAAAAATCCTGATTACACAATGGAGCTTATGTGCAGTGCCATAGAAAAACTTCGCTATCATTACTGGTTTAACGGCTATATTCACGCCAAGGTGATTCCTGGGTCAGACCCGGCACTTGTGCAAAGGCTTGGTTTTCTTGTTGACCGATTAAGCGTTAATATTGAGCTTCCAAGTGAGCAAAGCTTAAAAAAGCTTGCACCGCAGAAAAGCAAAAACGCAATTTTAGCGCCTATGGGTCAGATAAAAAATTCCATTATCGAAGCAAGGGGCGAAATTGTAAAACACAGGAGTGCAAAAAAGTTTGCTCAGGCAGGTCAAAGCACGCAAATGATTATTGGTGCGAGTGGTGAAAGCGATTATCAGATTTTAAAGCTTACGCAAGGGATGTATAATAAATATTCACTAAAGCGTGTGTTTTTTTCTGCTTATATTCCTGCGCGTCAGGGGAATAATCTGCCGCAGCTGACAACTCCGCCGCTTCTTCGTGAACACAGATTGTATCAGGCAGACTGGCTGATGAGATTTTACGGCTTTGAAGCTGATGAAATTCTTACACCCAGGGAGCCTAATTTTTCGCCTGCTCTTGACCCGAAATGTAATTGGGCTATAAGAAATCTCAATCGTTTCCCTGTTGAAATTAACACCGCAGATTACAGTATGCTTCTTCGCGTGCCGGGCATTGGTACTCAAAGTGCATTTCGAATTTGCAGGGCAAGAAAGGTAAGAAGCATACAGTATGAAGATTTAAAGAGAATGGGAATCGTGTTAAAGCGTGCAAAATATTTTATAACATGTAACGGAAAATATGAAAAGGGAATGATTTTTTCAAAGGAATTTATTTTAGCAAACATTATATGTGATAAAAGTTTTCTGCCAAGGCTCATGGAGGAAAAATTTACGCAGTTGCCCTTGTTTGAATCAGAACAAAAGTGTGAAGTTATGGCTATATAAAAAATAATGGAGTGATAAAAATGAACAGTATTATATATGTATATGACGGAAGCTTTGAAGGGCTTTTGTGTGCCGTGCACCGAGCGTATTACAAAAAAGAAAATCCGGAGGAAATTATTGAGCAAAAGGATGCTCAGATGCGGCTTTTCAGCGAAATGATAAATATTAAAACCGATATGGATAAGTTTAACGCAGTTTACCGCTCTATAGGTGTAAAAATTTCACGGAGGGCACAAAATGTGGTTTACAATGTTTATCTGTCTAGTGACAAGGAAAAAGAAACCGTTATATATAATTATTTAAAAATAGGGTATGAGGTGGGGGCAACAGTCGGAAATCACTTAGCTGACCCATGGATTATAAAAGCAGTAAGAATTAATAAATATGTTACTTACGAAATAAACCGCCTTAGCGGATTTTTAAGATTTGTAAAAACGAAAAACGGCATTATGTATGCTAAAATTAATCCGGAAAATAATGTTCTTGCCCGCCTTGCAAGCTATTTTTCTGACAGACTTTCAAACACAGCCTGGATGATATATGATGAAAACCGCCATCTTGCCGCAGTGTATGACACTAAAAAATGGGCGATTTATCAGGTGGACAGCGATATGGCGGCAAACTTTGAAAAAAGCGAGGACGAAGAATATTATGAGAAGCTGTGGCTTAAGTTTTACAATACAGTCGGCATTAAGGGCAGAAAAAATGAGAAGCTGCGCCGACAGCATATGCCGAAAAAATACTGGCACAATATTACCGAAATGAAAAAAGAAATATAAAAATCATTAATTAAGATGATGGGTTGTAGCAAAACGATTTTTAAAATCGGTTTTACTACAGCCTATTTAATTTCAAATATTTTTTACAAAAATAAAAAAAGTGCTGACAAACTTTAAAAAATGTGATATAATATATGTTATTATGGAATTTTTGTATTTAACAGGAGGATAATATGCAGGATAATATAAGAAATTTTTCGATTATTGCACATATAGACCATGGTAAATCAACCCTTGCTGACAGGCTTTTGGAAAACACAGGTGAGGTTGAAAGCCGTGATATGGAAAGTCAGTTGCTTGACAATATGGAGCTTGAAAAAGAGCGTGGTATAACTATTAAGGCAAGAGCGGTAAGGCTTAATTATAAAGCAAAAGACGGCAAGGATTACGTTCTTAATTTGATTGACACCCCTGGTCATGTTGACTTTAATTATGAGGTTTCAAGAAGCCTTGCGGCATGTGAGGGTGCAATTTTAGTTGTGGATGCATCTCAGGGAATTGAAGCCCAGACCCTTGCAAACACATATCTTGCTATTGAGCACGATTTGGAAATCGTTCCGGTTGTAAATAAGATTGACCTACCGTCAGCAAGACCTGATGTGATTAAAGACGAAATCGAAGATGTTATTGGTATCGAAGCTCAGGATGCACCGCTTGTTTCTGCAAAAAACAATATTAATATTGAATCTGTTTTAGAAGCTATAGTTGAAAAAATACCTGCACCAAAGGGTGATAAATCAGCACCTCTTCAGGCACTTATTTTTGACTCATATTATGACAGCTACAGAGGTGTTATTATATATGTAAGAGTTAAGGAAGGGTCCGTAAAAGCCGGCGACACCATTGAAATGATGGCAACAAAAGCACGTTATGACGTTGTTGAAGTGGGATATTTAAAGCCGTCTGATATGCAACCTGCAAAAAGCTTGTCTGCAGGTGAGGTTGGCTATATTGCCGCAAGCATTAAAAGTATGCGTGATGCAAAGGTGGGAGATACGGTTACAACTGTGGATAATCCTGCAAAAGAGCCTCTTCAGGGGTATCGTGATGTTCAGCCCATGGTGTTTTGTGGTATATATCCGGCAGATGGTGCAAAATATAACGATTTAAATGATGCACTTTTGAAGCTGCAGTTAAACGATGCGGCACTTATTTTTGAGCCTGAAACCTCAATTGCATTGGGTTTTGGCTTCAGATGCGGATTTTTAGGGCTTTTGCACATGGAAATCATTCAGGAACGTTTGGAGCGTGAGTTTAATTTAGATTTGGTTACCACTGCGCCGAGCGTTGTATATAAGGTTATAAAAACAAACAAAGATATTTTAAACATTGATAACCCTACAAATCTGCCGCCTGTATCGGAAATTGATTATATGGAGGAGCCTGTTGTTTCTTCAAACATTATGGTTCCCAAAGAATATGTAGGCGCAATTATGGAGCTTTGTCAAGATAGACGAGGAACATACAAGGATATGCAGTATATCGACGAAAACAGAGTTTCGCTTCATTATATGATGCCGCTTAATGAAATTATATATGACTTTTTTGATGCATTAAAGTCAAGAACAAGGGGATACGCTTCTTTCGATTATGAGCTTGTGGGGTATCAGAAATCTGATTTGGTTAAACTTGATATGATGTTAAACGGCGAAGTGGTAGATGCGCTTTCATTTATTGTTCATCGTGAAAAAAGCTATGCGCGGGGAAGACGAATTGCAGAAAAGCTTAAAGAAGCAATCCCGAGACAGCTGTTTGAAGTTCCCATTCAGGCGGCAATTGGCGGAAAAATTATTGCAAGAGAAACAGTTAAAGCAATGCGTAAAGACGTATTGGCAAAGTGTTACGGCGGCGATATTACAAGAAAGAAAAAGCTTTTGGAAAAACAGAAGGAAGGTAAAAAACGTATGCGTCAGGTAGGCAGTGTAGAAGTGCCACAGGAGGCGTTTATGTCTGTTTTAAAGCTTGATGAGTAGAAAAAAATGAGTTTAGGTATATATATTCACATTCCATTTTGCATAAAAAAATGTGCATACTGTGATTTTTTGAGCTTTCCTGTAGATGACGATGCAAAAAAACAGTATATATCGGCATTGAAAAGTCAAATTGAAAATTCACCAAAAAGTAAAATTGACAGTGTTTTTATAGGCGGCGGTACGCCAAGTGTACTTGATGGCAGTGATGTTGTTTCTCTAATGGAGTCTGTCAGAAAAACTTTTGAAATTGAGTGGGACTGCGAAACAACAATTGAAATAAACCCCGCAACAGTTACCAAAGAAAAGCTTTACCTTTACAGGAAGGCAGGAATTAACAGAATAAGCATGGGCGTGCAAAGCTTTTGTGATTCTGAGCTTAAAATTTTAGGTAGGATGCATAATGCAAAGCAGGCAAAGGAAAGCTTTTATCTTTTAAGACAAGCGGGTTTTGAAAATATTAATCTTGATTTGATGTTTGCAATACCGCTTCAGACAAAGGAAAGCTTTTTTCAAAGCCTTAAGGAAACGGCAACACTTTCACCGGAGCATATAAGTGCATACAGCCTTATTATTGAGGAAGGAACACCTTTTTGTAAAATGGAAGAAGAAGGGCTTATATCTCAGGCTGATGAAGATTTGTATGTAGATATGTTTTCTATTGCAGGTAATTTTTTAGAAGATAACGGATATGACCGCTATGAAATTTCAAATTTTGCAAAGTCGGGTTTTGAGTCAAGACATAATTTAAAATACTGGAGCGGAGGGGAGTATTACGGCTTTGGCCTTGGAGCGGTTGGCTTTTTATCAAATGTAAGATATGAAAACACAAATGATATGGGGGAGTATCTTCAAGGAAAAGGGGCTGAAAAATATGTACTTAGCCAAAAAGAGCTTATTAAGGAATATATCATAACCTCCCTTCGCAGAACAAAAGGAATTGTTTTAAGCGAATTTAAAGAAAAATTCAGCAATGATTTTTTAAATCTTTATGATATACAAAAATATACAGACGGCGGCTTTATGAAAGAGGAAGACGGTCGGGTTTTTTTTACCGAAGAGGGTATAAGAGTTTCAAATCAGATTTTGTGTATGTTTATATAAAAGGTTTATGTAATTGAAAGAAGGAAATAAGAAAATGAGAGGCAGTAAGGTTGTGGATTTTCATGTGCATGCATTTGCAGATAAAATTGCAGTTAAAGCAACTGAAAATCTGGTAAGGTATTATTCAATGCCGGCAATTTCAAACGGCACATTTGATGTGATTTATAAAAAGGCGATTTTGGCAGATATTGATAAAATGGTAATTCACGCAGTGGCAACAAAGCCGACTCAGGTTGAAGATATTAACACTTATGTAAAAAAAACAGTAGACACCGCACCTGAAAGATTAATCGGATTTGGTGCAATGCACAGGGATTTTGATAATTATAAAGAAGAAATAAAAAGAATAAAAGAGCTTGGTCTTCGTGGAATAAAACTGCACAACGATTTTCAGGGCTTTAATATTGATGATGATAAAATGATGTTTGTGTATGAAGAAATTGTGAAAAACGACCTTCCAATACTTTTCCATATGGGTGACAGAAATGTTGATTCTTCAAGTCCGAAAAGACTTGCAAGGGTGCTTGATAAAATGCCTGAGATGCGAGCTGTTGCGGCTCATATGGGCGGAGTGTTTATGTGGGACTTGGCAGAAGAATATTTAGTTGGCAGGGATGTTTATTTTGACACCTCAAGCGCCCTCTTTGAGATAGGAGATGAAAGGTTTTTAAGGTTGCTTCGTGCCCATGGGTCAGATAAGGTGCTTTTCGGCACTGATTACCCGTTGTCTGATTATGAGCTTGAATTTTCTTATTTTGACCGATTAAACCTTACAAAAGAAGAAACGGAAAATGTTTTTTATAAAAATGCTTACAGGTTTCTTAATATAAAAGATTAATATAATGCAAAATGTAACAGCCTGTTCGATAGAAATAAAAAATGAATAGTTATACAAAATTTATGAATAATTATTTCAGATAAGATATTGACATAATTAGTTTATTATGATAAACTAATCGCAGTCGGATAAAATATTTATCCTAAAAATTTTATTAAAACGGAGGCGTTTTTAAAATGAAAAAGTTTTTAAAGGTATGTGCATTGGTATTGGCAGTTGTAATGTCAGTTTGCTGCTTTACTGCTTGCGGTGAGACTGAGGCTCCTGTTATAGAGACTCCTGCTCCTGAAGCAGACGCTAATGGTTACATTGGTACTTACGATGTGTTGAAGATGGGTACAAATGCTGCTTTCCCTCCCTATGAATACAAAGAGGGCGAAAAGTTTGTAGGTATTGATGTTGAGATTGCTAACGCTATTGCTTCTGAGCTTGGCGCTACATTGGAAATTGTTGATATGGAATTTGATTCAATCATCACTTCCGTTGTTCAGGGCGAAGTTAATATGGGTATCGCAGGTATGACTGTTAATGAAGAGCGTTTGAAGGAAGTTGATTTCTCTTCAAGCTATGCTACAGGTGTACAGGTTGTTATCGTGCCTGAAGATTCCGAAATCGCATCTATTGACGATTTAGCAGGTAAAAAGATTGGTACACAGCTTGGCACAACAGGCGATATGTACTCAAAGGATGATTTTGGCGAAGAAAACGTTACAAGTTATGGCAAGGGTGCAGATGCTGTTATAGCGCTTAAGGGCGGCGACGTTGACGCAGTTATCATTGATAATGAGCCTGCAAAAGCATTTGTTGCTGAAAATGAAGGTCTAAAGATTCTTGAAACAGAATATGCAGTAGAAGACTACGCTATCGCAATTTCAAAGGATAACGCTGATCTTTTGGCTGACGTTAACAAAGCGCTTGAAAAGCTTACGGCTGAAGGCATAATTGACGAAATTATCGCAAAATACATTAAAGCTGAATAATAACGGATATATACGGCCGTAAAAGCAGGCGAGCATTCGCCTGCTTTTACACTGTATTTATCAAGCTGTTATTTTAGATGTAAAAAAATTTGCGGTTAAAATAACTGCTTGATACTTTTTAGGTATAAAAAAGAGAGGTAGGTTTATATAAAAATGACAAAGAAGAAAATAACTGCGATTGTGGTTGCTGTTGTTTTGGTGCTGACAATTATAGGCGGATGCATTTTTGCGGTTTTAAGTCAGACACGAGCCGGAGAAATTTCAAAACAGGATGTCGAAATTTTTGTAAATAATGCATTTGACAGTATGGCGGGCGCAAAAAAGGCTCTTAAGCTTATTGCTGAAAAAAATAATATAACAGTTAATTCTGTCAAATATGGCACAGAAAAGGATATTATTTTAGACTGCAGCGTTTCTACCATTGATGTTCATGAAGCGTTGTCATCTGATTACAATAAGTTCATGGCAAGCGATGCTAAAAAGAAAAATAGCACAATGTTTAAGTCTGCTTTGGATTTTAAAATGGAGTTTGAACAGCCGATAGTTGAGCTTTTAAGAGGTGCAAAAGAAATAAAAGAGAATATTTCGATTGTGCTATATGACACAAAGCAGGGGCTTGTTGTTTATTCATCTGAAGAAGCGGTTAATGCGGTATATGGCGGTATTATAGATGTTAAAAATGAGGTAAGTGAAATTAAAAGCGTAACTGTAACTGATGAGAGCGGAGCACAAACCGAAAAACATCTTGAATCAGGCAATATTAAAAAAGGCTTTATTCAGTGTATAGATGCTAAGTTTGAGGCTGAAAAACCTGATACTTCTGGCTGGTTTGGAAGATTTATAAACAAAATCAAAAGTGATTTTATAAGAAACTTTATCGAGTATGACAGATGGAAAACTGTACTTACTGGCTTGTGGACCACAATTAAGCTTACATTTTTTTCGCTTATTATAGGTATTGTGCTTGGTTTTATTGTTGCATTTATTCGTTGCACACATATAAAAACATCAAAACCAGGAATTATCTTAAATATTTTAAATTGGATAATGGAGCTTTATCTTACTGTAATAAGAGGTACACCGGTTGTAGTACAGATAATGATTATATATTTTGTAATATTTATGCCGGCAGGGGTTGATAAATTTCTTTCTGCGGTGGTGTGCTTTGGTTTAAACTCAGGTGCATATGTAGCAGAAATTGTGCGTGGTGGTATTATGAGTGTCGATGAAGGTCAGACAGAGGCAGGCAGAAGTCTTGGTTTTAATTATATTCAGACAATGTATCTTGTTGTGTTCCCTCAGGCATTTAAAGCGGTTTTACCGGCCTTGGCAAACGAGTTTGTTGTCTTGCTTAAAGAAACATCAATTGCTTTTTACATCGGACTTGGGGATTTGATGTATTCTGTAAATGCTATACGCGCGGCTACTTATAGTCCGTTTATGCCTCTTGTTGCATCAGCAATAATTTATCTTGTAATGGTATTGGTGCTTTCTAAGCTTGTAAGTCTTTTGGAAAGGAGATTGAGAAACAGTGAGCGATAATGTTATAATCAGAACAGAAAATCTTTCCAAATGTTTTAAAGGAACAATTCATGCTCTTAACAATGTTAATTGTGAAATAAAAAAAGGCGAGGTTGTTGTTATTATCGGACCGTCAGGTTCAGGAAAATCAACATTTTTAAGGTCACTCAATCTCTTGGAGGAACCTACAGGCGGGCATATTTATTTTGAAGATATAGATATAATGAGCCCGAAAACTGATATAAACAAAATGCGTCAGAAAATGGGAATGGTGTTTCAGCAGTTTAATCTGTTTCCGCATATGACCATTTTAAAAAATATGACGGTTGCGCCAATGAAGCTTTTAAAGCTTTCAAAAGAAGAAGCTGAGGAAAAAGCGCTTAAGCTTTTGGAAAGAGTTGGCTTAAAAGACAGAGCTAATGCTTATCCTGCACAGCTTTCAGGCGGTCAGAAACAGAGAGTTGCAATAGTAAGAGCTCTTTGTATGAATCCTGAGGTTATGCTGTTTGATGAGCCTACATCAGCTTTAGACCCTGAAATGGTTGGCGAGGTTTTGGATGTTATGAAAAGCCTTGCAAGAGAAGGTATGACAATGGTTGTGGTAACTCACGAAATGGGTTTTGCAAAAGAAGTTGGTGACAGAGTTATATTTATGTGTGACGGCGCAATTGAAGAACAGGGACTTCCCGAAGAAATATTTACAAATCCACAAAGCCCGAGAACAAAACAATTCTTGCAAAGTATACTTTAACAAGTACAAAAATCACCTTCTGCATATATCTTTTTATATGTCGGAGGTGTTTTTAATTTTATATAGAACTTAAAAGGGAGAGTATATATGATAAAAAAATCATTTAAAAATCTGACAAAAGGGGAATGGATACTGCTGGTGATATCAATTGTTGTTGTTTTAGTATCAAATGTTATGGCAGACGGAAATATAATAACAACCTTTGGTACTGTTCTTGGTGCATCAGCGTTGGTTTTTGTGGCAAAAGGCGATGTTTTGGGGCAGTTTATGCTAATTGTGTTTTGTTTTTTATATGCCGTGGTTTCTTTTAAAATGAAATATTACGGCGAAATGATTACATATCTTGGCATGAGTATGCCGGCGGCGATTGCCGCGACCGTCAGCTGGCTTAAAAATCCATACAGTAAAGAAAGAAACGAGGTTAAAATAAGCAAGCTTAGGCGAAAACAAAAAGCCATCGTAGGTGGTTTAAGCGTTATTGTAACATGGGCATTTTATTATATACTTAAATTTCTGGGAACGGAAAATCTTTTGTTTTCAACGCTGTCGGTTGCTACAAGCCTTTTTGCATCGCTTCTTGTGTTTTATAGAAGCTCATACTATGCTTTGGGATATATGGCAAACGATATAGTTATAATAGTGCTCTGGATTTTGGCAACTATAAAAGATTTTTCTTATTTTCCAATGATTGCATGTTTTGTTATGTTTTTTGTAAATGATACATACGGATTTATATCCTGGCGGAAAAGAGAAAAAAATCAGAATCAGGATGGAATTTAATGGATTATAGTATAAAAACACACTTTTCATTTGACAAATATAAAAAATTGTTATAAAATTAATCTATTAAAAGTAATATGTACTGTGTGATGAAAAAGTATTGCGCAGCGGGGAGGATATTATGAATATTGTACTTGATGTAATGGGCGGTGATTTTTCACCGGCAGAGCAAGTTAAAGGGGCGGTCAGGGCTGCAAATGAGCTTGAATGCAGCATAACTCTTGTTGGTGATGAAAAGCTGATAAATGAGCAGTTAAAATTACTTGAAGTTAAGAAAGGTAATATAAAGATTATTAATGCTTCAGAGGTTATCACAAATGATGAAGAGCCCGCAATTGCTATAAGAAGAAAAAAAGATGCATCAATCGTGGTTGCGGCAAAAGAAGTAAGCGGGGGAAATGGTGATGCACTTGTTGCCTGCGGAAGCACAGGAGCGGTTTTGGCATCGGGAATTTTATTGATTGGAAGAATGAAAGGCATTATAAGGCCTGCGCTGGCACCCGTTGTTCCTACTATGAAAAAGCCTGCATTACTTTTAGACTGCGGTGCAAATGCAGACTGTAAACCTCAAAATCTTGCACAGTTTGCAATGATGGGAAGCATTTATATGGAAAATGTTTTAGGCAGAAAAAATCCTAAGGTTGCACTTGCAAATATAGGTGCAGAAGCTCATAAAGGAAATGAGCTTGTAAAAAAGGCATATGAAGAAATAAAAGAGCTTGATATTAATTTTACCGGAAATGTGGAAGGCAGAGAAATGTTTGACGGTAACACAGATGTTGTGGTTGCTGACGGGTTTACGGGAAATATGATTTTAAAGCTTACAGAGGGCGTTTCTATGCAGACAATGAATCTCGTGCGAGATATGCTTTTATCAAATATTAAAACAAAGCTTGCTGCCCTTTTGATTAAAGGTGAGATAAAGAATTTAAAAAAGCGTATGGATTATGAGGAGCATGGCGGCGCTCTTTTGTTGGGATGTAAGGCACCCGTTATAAAGTGTCACGGGGCATCAAAGGAAAAGGCTGTGTATTATGCTATTCTTCAGGCTAAGAAATGTATAGAAAGCGGAATGCTTGCAAAAATTGAAGAAAACATAAAAGAAATGTAGAAGAAAAATATATAAATTGTATATGTTTTTGTTACATAATTGTGTAAAACACCAAAAATTTTATTTAGATATAAAAATTGCTTGACAACGTGGAAGTAATAATACATAATATTTATGATACTTAATTTAAGTATCGCCCTGAAGGGGAGATTTTATTTTGGAGGTGTGCTTTGATGGTGTTTGAAAAAATTAAAAACATAATTTCTGAACAGCTTGGTGTTGATGAAGATATTATCACAATGGATTCTTCTTTTAAAGATGATCTTGGTGCTGATTCTTTGGATGTTGTTGAGCTTGTTATGGCAGTTGAGGAAGAGTTTGATGTTGAATTCCCTGATGAGGATACAGAAGGCATTGTAACAGTTGCTGATGCAGTTAATTACATTAACAGCCAGATTTAAGTCATAGGAATAAATCGGTATGGAGATATATATCTCCATGCCGCTTGATTATTCTTACGATGCAAGACTTTTCTGCATAAGAAAGTCTTTTTTTATATAAAAATATAATTATATATTGATTTAAGTAATAAAGTAAATCTGATTTTAAGGTGGTTTTTATTATTTAAATCAATCTTTGAAAGGTTGATGAAATATGAAGGATTTTGAAGCTTTGGAAAAAAGTATGGGCTATGTTTATAAAGACAAGCAGCTTTTAAAAACTGCGCTTACTCATACATCTTATGCAAATGAAAAGCGAATTAAAAAAGAATTGTCAAATGAGAGACTTGAGTTTTTGGGCGATGCTATTGTAGATTTCATAATAGGTCACAGTTTGTTTGAGAGATGTCCGACTAAGCCTGAAGGTGAGCTTAGTAAAATGCGTGCGGCAATTGTTTGCGAGCAGTCTTTAAAAGAAGCGGCTGACAGAATAGGCCTTGGAAATTATATTCTGCTTGGTAAGGGTGAAGAAATGACGGGCGGCAGAAACAGAGCATCTGTTGTATCGGATGCGTTTGAGGCGGTTATTGCATCAATTTATCTTGATTCAGGCTTTGAGGCTGTTAAAAAATGGGTATTAAATCAGCTTGAGAAATCGATTGAAATGGCATCAAAGGGAAAATACACTAAAGATTTTAAAACCATACTTCAGGAATATATTCAAAAAGATGGTCATTATGTAAGATATGAAACTGCTGGCGAGTCGGGTCCTGAGCATGATAAGGTGTTTGATGTTATAGCGTTTAAAAACGACGAACCCCTGTGCCGCGGTGTGGGTAAAAGCAAGAAAGAAGCGGAGCAGGATGCTGCCAGAAAGGCACTTGTAAAATTCGGACAGATTAGCTGATTTTGCATGCACTAACACAAATCTGAAATAAATATAACACAGAGCCGATATGCTTTTTTGCATTGTCGGCTTTTTGGTAAAAAGTGTTTTATAATGTGGATTAAAAAAACAATGCAATATTGTATTGACGGAGAATAGATAATATGTTATAATACAACACAAGGAATAATATTCCGTTATTGGAGTATATATCAATTAAACAAAGGAGTAATAGGTTATGATTTATGGTGTGGCTTTATTAGCCGGATGTATGCTGATAGGTTCATTTGTAGGAAATCTACTGGGGCTTTTAACAGGACTTAATTCTGATATCGGCGGAGTAGGTTTTGCGATGATTTTGCTTTTAATGGCGACCAATTCCAAAAAGATAAATAAGTTTTTACCCAAGGATTATACTAAGGGTCTTGATTTTTGGAAGGAAATGTTTATTCCTGTCATTATTGCAATGTCTGCATCACAGAATGTTATCAGAGCTTTGGAGGGCGGAGTGCTTGCGTTGGTTGCGGGGCTTGGCGTTGTGGTAGCGATGTTTCTTATATTGCCTCTTTTTAATAAGTTTACAAAGGCAAAAGGAGAAAATAAAACGGAGGCAGAGAAATGAAAGAGATATTAAATATTTTTGTAGAGATTTTTGTTGATAACGCATTTGTTATGTCGTTTTTGATTGTTGGAATTATTGCTATGTTTTCAAATTTTGTTTCTGCCAAGATTGCAAAGAGGAGAATTCATGCCTCTGCAATTGCGATTTTCTTAGGTCTTATTCTTGCGTATATTGGTGGAAAATTAACGGGTGGCTCCAAGGGTTTGGCAGATATTACTGTTTTTACAGGTATTGGTATTTTGGGTAGCTCCACACTTCGTGATTTCACAATTGTGGCAACATCTTATGGGGCAAAGTTTTCTGAAATTAAAAAATGTGGTATTGCTGGTGTGATTGCGCTTTTAATTGGTGTTATTGTCACATTTATTGTAGGAGCTTTAATTGCAGTTGCATTTGGTTACAATGATGCTGCGAGCGTTACGACAATCGCAGCGGGAACTGTTACTTTTGTGGTAGGGCCTGTCACTGGTGCGGCGGTTGGAGCTGAGTCGGCTGTTATTGCAATTTCGATTGCAGCAGGTGTGTTTAAATCTATTGCAGTAATGCTTGTTACGCCTTTAGTTGCGAAGAGAATAGGGCTTACAACTCCTGGTTCGGCAATGATTTTCGGTGGACTTATGGGAACTACCAGCGGAACAAGTGCAGGTCTTGCGGCAACTGATCCCAAGTTGGTGCCGTATGGGGCCATGACAGCTACATTCTACACGGGGCTTGGGTGCCTGCTTTGCCCGTCAGTATTGTTTTTCTTAGTAAAAATATTTTTACCGTAAAAATACATAAAACAAATAAAATAATAAGAGTCGCTATGCTTTTTTGCATTAGCGGCTTTTTTGATAAAAATAAAAACTTTAATTGACAGAAAAATATTTGAAATAATTTTCAATAAGTTGTTGACAAAGATTAAAAAAAGTAATATAATGTTTTTGATACAGAGATTTGGAGACGTGTCAAATCAGAGTCTTATGGCTCTGTTTTGGTGCGTCTTTTTTTAAAATAAAATTTATAAGTGAGGTTTTGTAGTTATGTATGATGTAGCGGTAATCGGTGCAGGCGTAATCGGCGGTATGATTGCAAGAGAGCTTATGCGTTATAACTTAAAGGTTGTAATCATTGAAAAAGCCGGCGACGTTGCAATGGGCACAACAAAGGCAAATTCTGCCATTGTTCACGCAGGCTTTGATGCAAAAGAAGGCAGCCTTAAAGCAAAAATGAATGTTAAAGGCTCTGAAATGATGGAAAAAGTAACATGCGAGCTTGGCGTAAAATATAAAAAGAACGGCGCCTTAGTTGTTGGCTTTAATTCTGAAGATGAAGAGCACCTTCAAATGCTTTTAAAAAGAGGTAAGGCAAACGGAGTTGCCGGCCTTGAAATTTTAAAAACTGAGCAGATAAGAAAAATTGAGTCTGAAATTTCAGATAATGTTACCTGTGCTCTTTATGCGCCCACAAGTGCTATAGTATGCCCTTATGAGCTTGCAATTGCCGCAGTTGGTAATGCTATGGATAACGGAGCGGAGCTTGTTTTGGATTTTGAGGTCGAAAACATAAACAAAACCGATAAAGGATATAAAATTTTATCAGGTGATAAATGTATTGAAAGTCGCTATATTGTAAATGCGGCAGGCCTTTATTCAGATAAAATTGCAGGCATGGTTGGCGATAATTCATTTAAAATCACACCAAGACGCGGTGAATACATACTTTTAGATAACGAATGTGAATACCTTGCAAAGCACACCATTTTCCAGACACCAAGCAAAATGGGTAAGGGCATTTTGGTTTCACCTACTGTTGACTGCAATATCATCTTAGGTCCCACAGCAGAAGATATTGAAGATAAAGAAGATACATCTGTAACAGATAAAGGCTTTAAAAAGATTATAGATGAAGCAAAAAGAAGTGTTAAAACACTTCCTCTTAATAAGTCAATCACATCCTTCTGCGGTCTTCGTGCCGTTGGTGATAAGGGGGACTTTGTAATAAATGCTTTTGGAGACAGCTTTGTAAATGTCGGCGCTATTGAATCTCCCGGCCTTTCAAGTGCACCTGCGATTGCAGTGTATGTAATTGAAATTTTAGAAAAAATCGGTCTTAAGCTTGAAGAAAACAAAGGCTTTAATCCAAAAAGGCGCGCTATGCATTATTTTAAAGATGCTTCAATTGAAGAAAAGAACGAAATGATAAGAAAGAATCCTGCTTACGGCAAAATCGTTTGCAGATGCGAAACCGTTACCGAGGGCGAGATTTTAGACGCTATAAGAAATAACCCCAAGGCCCGCGATTTAGACGGCGTTAAAAGACGTACCCGTGCACAGATGGGCAGATGTCAGGGTGGATTTTGCGGTCCTTATATAGCAGAGCTTTTAAGCCGCGAAATTAATATTGAATTTGGCGATGTAACAAAATTCGGCGGAAACTCAAAAATCAATTTAGGAAAAACAAAGGAGGATTAAGATGACAGATTTAGTTATAATAGGCGGTGGCCCTGCGGGCATGAGTGCGGCAATTGCGGCGTATGAAAGCGGAATTAAAGATATTTTAATCCTTGAAAGGGACGATGCATTAGGCGGTATTTTAAGGCAGTGTATCCATAATGGATTTGGACTTCACAAGTTTTCAGAAGAGCTTTGCGGCCCTGAGTATGCTTACCGCTATGAAAAAAGGGTTAAAGAGCTTGGGATTGCTTATAAGCTTAATACAATGGTTTTAGATATAACAGAAGACAAGGTTGTAACAGCAACAAATACAGAGGATGGTATATTTCAGATTAAGGCAAAGGCAATTATTCTTGCAATGGGTTGCCGCGAAAGAGCAAAGGGTGCCCTTAATATTTCAGGTACACGCCCTGCCGGAATTTTTTCTGCCGGTACTGCGCAGAAATACGTTAACATGAAAGGTTATCTTCCGGGCAGGAATGTTGTTATTTTAGGCTCAGGCGATATTGGCCTTATAATGGCAAGAAGAATGACCCTGGAGGGTGCAAAGGTTCATGCAGTGTGTGAACTCATGCCTTATTCAGGCGGTCTTAAGAGAAATATTGAGCAGTGCTTAAATGACTTTAATATTCCTTTAAAGCTAAGTCATACAGTAGTTGAAATTCACGGTAAGGAAAGGCTTGAGGGGGTTACAATCGCACAGGTTGACGAAAAGCGCCGTCCCATTGAGGGCACAAGAGAATTTATTGCGTGTGATACACTTTTGTTATCAGTAGGTCTTATTCCTGAAAATGAGCTTTCTAAAAAAGCGGGCGTTGAAATTTCAGCCGTAACATCAGGCGGCATAGTTGACCAGGACAGACAGACAAATGTAGAAGGTGTTTTTGCCTGTGGTAATGTGCTTCACGTGCACGACCTTGTAGACTTTGTATCAGGCGAGGCTGAAATTGCAGGATGCGCGGCGGCAGAATACATATTAAATAAATCAGAAGATGAAAAATGTGAAATAAACGTTAAAACAGACGGAAAAATCCGTTACACAGTTCCTCAGAAAATCACAAAGCTTAAGGATGTTAAGGTGTATTTCAGAGTTTCTGATGTTTATAAAAATGCGAAAATAAATGTTTTAACGGATACCGGTGAGGTTATATACTCAAAGAAGAAGATTGCCCTTGCACCGGGTGAAATGGAAGCAGTAGAGCTTAAAAAGGAAAGCCTTGAAAATGCAAGCGAGCTTACGTTTTCGCTTGAACTTTTATAAGTAAGGAGGGGTTTAAAAATGAAAAGACAGCTTACATGTATAGTATGCCCTATGGGTTGCAGTATGGAAATTGAGCTTGAGGGCGGAGAAGTGATAAAGGTTGTGGGTAACACCTGTCCAAGAGGCGAAAAATATGCCCGTGAGGAATGCACAAATCCAATGCGCACCATAACAAGTACAGTAAAATGCCAAGACGGTTCACTGTTATCAGTTAAAACAGACCGCACAATTCCCAAGGATAAAATGTTTGAGTGTATGAAAATTATAAATAATACAATTACTCCCTTGCCAGTTTCCGTTGGAGATGTTATAATAAAAGATGTATTTGGTGCAAATATAGTTGCAACGCAGGCAAAAGAGTAATTAAATATGGATAGTGTAAAAATTAACAAGGAAATGTGAAAATGGCGGTACACCGCGGGTTTTCAGGCCTTGAAACTGAAAACACTGCGGTGGCATTTGTAGCTGCGGGTAACAGAAGCTATTTTGGTGTTGAATGTGACATTCATCTCACTCCTTATAAAAAATTTGTTATTATTCACGATGAAACCATCGAAAGAGTGTGTGACACAAAGTCAGATGCAAAAATACAGTGTCTTGTAAGCGAATATAACGAAGAAATTTTAAAAAGACTTACAGAAAACAATTGTGATATTGATATTTATTATAAGGCAATAACGGAGGAGAATATAAAACAACTGCATAAAAATAATATTGAGGTAAACTGCTGGACAGTGGATGATAAGGAAGAAGCAAAAAAAGCTTGTTTCGTGGGGTGTTGATTATATCACATCAAATATTTTAGAGTAAGTATAGGAGGGGGTTTGTATGGATTTGTCAAATTCAGGCGTAGTTATTGCTGCAGTGCGGTCAGATGAAGAATTCCGTCTTGCACTCTGCAAAAAAGCAGAAATTATATTTGATTTAAATACAGACCTTTTAAAAGTCACAAAACGGATTCGTCTTGCTCATGAAAAGGATAAAAAACTTTTTGTTCATATGGATTTTGCCGATGGTATCGGTAAAGACGAAAGCGGAATACGCTTTTTAAAAAGCATTGGAATAGACGGTATTATATCCACAAGGCAAAATATTATAAAACTTGCCCGAAAGTTTGAAATTTTTACGGTGCAGCGATTCTTTATTGTTGATTCACATTCTGTTTTGACCACCGTAGAATCGGTTAAATCGGCAAAACCTGATATGATAGAGGTTATGCCGGGTATTGCAAACAAGGTTATTGAAAGCTTAAGTCAAAGCCTTAATGTGCCGGTGATTGCGGGCGGTCTTGTGGAAACTGAGGCGGAAGTTAAAGCCGCTCTTAAATGCGGTGCAGCGGCAGTTTCAACCGGTAAGGCAGAACTTTGGGAAATATAAATTACAATTACAAAACAGGTGAGCGTGTGATAAATAAAGTTAATTATCAAAAACAGCTTGAAGCAGAGATTGAAAAAATAACAAAAGAGATGGCAGGTTTAAGAAAACGCCTTCTTGTTCATAGCTGTTGTGCGCCATGTTCGTCTTATGTATTAGAATATTTAAAAGAAATTTTTGATATAACCCTGCTTTATTATAACCCTAATATATATCCTAAAGAGGAATTTTTTAAGCGTGCAGAAGAACAAAAAAGCTTAGCCAAAAAAATGGGCGGCATAAAGGTTGTGGTATCCGAGTTTGACGAAAGTGAGTTTTACTCAGCTGTTAAAGGATATGAAAACTGCCCCGAAGGGGGAGAGAGATGTTTTATATGCTACAGGCTTCGCCTTGAAGAATCGGCGCGGTATGCAAAACAAAAGGGATTTGATTATTTTTGCACAACACTTTCCATAAGCCCCTTAAAAAATGCAGAAAAGCTAAACCAAATCGGAAAAGAACTTTCTAATAAATATAACATAAAATATCTTTATTCCGATTTTAAAAAGAAAAACGGGTATAAACGCTCAATCGAGCTTTCAAAAGAATACGGCCTTTATCGTCAGGATTATTGCGGATGCGTATTTTCAAAAAATAATGAATAAAGTAAATGTTTGAAAAGGCTTGAGCCAAAATAGTGCAGAATACATAAAACGAACCCGAAGGTGTACATGGGTACATCGAGCGGTGAGGCTTTGTGTATAGCGTAAGATATATTAAAAAACCAGCGATTTTTTTTGAAAACCGTTGGTTTTTTATTGTATAACAGATATTAAAATTCATAAATACTTTTGCCTGAATTTTTTGCGCGCTCTGCACATTTTGGACAAGTCTTTTTACTTTATCACCGGCTGATACTGCACATAATCAAGAGCGCTTTTTGCCGCCGGTATAACATAATCCCAAAGGCACACCAAAGACTTTGGCTTTTTATACGGGTCATCTTCGCCAAATGGGGCGAAAAATATATTTTTCATTGCCATAAGTGAGAGAATGTTTTTTCCGCTTGCGCCCAAAGCATCGTTTGTTGCAGGGCAGATTAAAACCGGTCGTTCGTTTCTCAAATGTGCTTTTGCTGCCATAGTAACCGGTGTGTCGGTTATTGCATTTGCAAGCTTTGCCATGGTGTTTCCCGTGCAGGGGCATATTATAAGTAAATCCAAAAGCTTTTTCGGGCCAATGGGTTCGGCACCTGAAATAGTGTGTATAATTTTGTTTTCACAAATTTCTTCTGCTTTTTTTATGTGCTCGGCGGCAGTGCCAAAGCGTGTATCGGTGGTATAGGCGATATCGCTCATTACGGGTATTATTTTTGCGCCCTGCTGTTTTAAGCCTTCAAGGGCATTAAAAGCAGAAGAAAAGCTGCAAAATGAACCTGTAAGGGCAAAGCCTACTGTTTTGCCGTAAAGCTCCATAATACTCTCCTTGCTGCCGATTTAACGGCTTAGATTTAAATTAAAGATTTTCCGTCACTGTTTTGTAAATGGCTCTGCCTGCACTCGCAGGAGCGGTTTTACCCGGCAGAGAAAGTGCCTGAATATGATTTATGCCAAGGCTTGCGGCGGCACTTAAATCCACACCGCCGGGCTTTGATGCAAGGTCAATTACAAGCGTGGGTTTTCTTATGCATTCAAGCTCCTGTTTTGAAAGTACAAGGGCAGGGACAGTGTTAAATATAATATCTGCTCGGTTTAAAACGGGATGCATATTCTTTAGCTCACACACATCATAGCCTGAAAGCTGAGCTTCAGAAAGGGCAATTTTATTTCTTGCACATATACTTACCCGACACTCGAATCCTGCAAGGTACTTGGCTAAAAATTTCGCAATCCTGCCGAAGCCTAGAATTACAACCTTGCTTTCAAACAGGGAAAAGTGTGTGTTTTCAATTGCGGTGCTTATTGCACCCTCTGCAGTCAGCTGTGCATTTTTTAAGGTAAGCTGTTCATCTTTAAAATAGTCAAAGCATTTTGCGGATTTGCTTTCAATGGTTGTCTTTAAATCGTCTGTTATCATTCCGCCGAAAACTATGTGATGTGGTTTTAGGTTTTCTAAAAACAGATTTAAAGGAATATCTGCCTTAAAATATCCGGCATTTATGTTTCGTCTGTCACGGCTTACTGGCAGTGGAAGAATTATAACATCTGCTCTGCTCATGGCATTTTCAAGGCTTTCTTCAGGAGTGATTCCAAGAATGGATGTGTTATATTCAATTCCGTACACGGAAGTTTCAAATCCGTTTTTTAAAAAGGCATCAGCAAGGTATACAAGTCTTAAATCGCCGCCAATAACTAAAATTCTTTTTCTGTCCAATTAAATGCCATTCCTTTCTTTAAAAATACTGATTTTTACTTTTTGTATTATATAATATGAAAGTATGCAGGTTTAGGTGATAATAATTAAAGCTAAGTTTAAAAATAAATGCTTGCAAAATTTTAAGTTTTGTATTATTATATTGTTATATGACTTAGTTTGGGTTAGAAGGGTGATTCGTTTGAAAAACGTGAGCTTGCTTGAAAAAATTGAAACTGATTATAAAAGCTTTAGCAAGGGAAAGAAAAAAATTGCAAACTTTATTAAAGAAAATTATGATAAAGCGGCATATATAACTGCCGCAAAGCTTGGAAACATCGTAGGGGTAAGTGAGTCTACGGTTGTAAGATTTGCAAGCGAGCTTGGGTTTGACGGATATCCTGCAATGCAAAAGGAAATCAAGGCTCTTGCAAGAACAAAGCTTACCTCTGCTCAGCGTATTGAAGTAACAGCAGGTATGTATGAAAAAGATGATATTGTAAATGCAGTGCTTGAGTCTGATATGGAAAACATCAAAGCTACTTTGCAGGATATTGATAAAGACGAATTTAAAGCCATTACAGATGCAATTACAGTGGCAAAAAATGTTTATATTGTAGGGGTAAGAAGCTCAGCGACGCTGGCAGCGTTTTTTAGTTTTCATTTAAATTTTATAAGAAGTAATGTGAGGCTTGTTCAGTCTTCAACGGCAAGTGAGCTTTTTGAGCAGATTTTCAGAATAGGTGAGGGCGATGTTTTAATCGGAATGAGCTTTCCGAGATATTCAAAACGTACCTTAAAGGCGGTAAACTATGCAAAAAGCAGAAACGCAACCGTTGTATGTATTACCGATTCAAAAACTGCACCGGCAGCGCAAGCGGCGGATTTCAGCCTTGTGGCAAAAAGTGATATGATTTCCGTGGTTGACAGTCTTGTTGCACCAATGAGTGTTATAAATGCACTTTTGGCGGCGGTTTGTATGAATAATGAAGATGAAGTGCTAAGTGCTTTTAAAAGGCTTGAAGGCATATGGGATGAAAACGAAGTGTATGAAACTTCTGAACCTGAAAGGCAGGGATAAATTTGGAAAAAATTGCTGTAATCGGCGGCGGTGCGGCAGGGCTTATGGCCGCAGGCAGATTGGCAGAACGGGGAAAACAGGTCTGCTTAATTGAAAAAAATCCAATTCTTGGAAAAAAGGTAAGGATAACCGGCAAAGGCAGATGTAATATCACCAATGCCTGCGATATTGAAGACTTTTTTAAAAACATACCTACCAACGCAAACTTTTTATACAGTGCACTTTATACCTTTTCTAATGACAGTATGGTATCACTTTTAGAAAGTTACGGTGTAAAAACCAAGGTGGAGCGGGGAGGCCGTGTTTTTCCAGTATCGGACAATGCAAAAGATGTGGTGGAGGCACTTAAAAAATATGCCTTAAAATCAAATGTTCACCTTATGAAAAAGGAAGCTGAATCACTTATTATAAAAGAGGGCTGTGTAAAAGGTATTAAATTTAAAACAGGCGAAAATCTTATGTGTGATAAGGTTATTGTTGCAACCGGTGGCATGAGCTACCCTCAAACAGGGTCTGACGGGGCAGGGTATAAAATGGCTCGGGAGTCAGGGCATAACATAATTCAGCCTAGGGCAAGCCTTGTGCCGGTTGAAATATATGATAGCGTATGCCGTGACCTTATGGGGCTTTCATTAAAAAACATAAAAATAACAGTTAAAAACGAAAAAAACAAAAAAGTGTATGATGATTTCGGAGAAATGATTTTTACCCATTTCGGCGTAAGCGGACCGATTATCCTTTCTGCAAGCGCACATATGAAAAATCCCGAAACTTCAAAATACAGTATATATATTGATTTAAAACCCGCTTTGGATGAAAAAACTCTTGATACAAGGATTTTAAGGGATTTTGAAAAGTTTTCTAAAAAGCAGTTTATAAATTCATTAGACGAGCTTTTGCCTAAAAAGTTTATTCCGGTTGTGGTTGCACTTTCCCAAATTGATGAAAGAAAAACGGTAAATCAGATATCAAAGGAAGAAAGAAAAAGATTAGTGAATATTTTAAAAAATTTCAAACTGAGCGTAAAAGGCTTTAGACCTGTATCAGAGGCTATAGTAACCTCAGGCGGAATTTGCACAAAAGAGATTAATTCCTCCACTATGGAATCGAAACTTATAAAAAATTTATACTTTGCCGGCGAAGTTATAGATGTTGATGCATACACCGGCGGATTTAATTTGCAGATTGCATTTTCAACCGGATATCTTGCAGGTGACAATGCATAAACTTGAAAGGCTGTGAAAATTATGTGCTACGGCAGTAAAGAGATTGCCGCTGCGGCAATTCGTATGACAATGACAAAAGACAGAGAAGATGAAAAAAAGCTTAAGGACGCTTATGGCAAAATGGGTATAAAAACAGCTGCGGCAGATTACGGCGGCGAATTTACCGGCTCGGTTACAAAAATTATTGAAAGAGCGGTAGTGTGCGCAAAGCGTGAAGGCGTAATAAAAGAGTCGCATATTGAACAAGGGGCTGTTGCAGGTGCAGCACATGAGGCAATTTCGCAAATGGCTGCAAAGGCAATGGGACTTTCTGTTGGCGGTAAAATAGGAATTGCTCGCTTCGATGACCATATCAGCGTGGCAGTTTTTTTCACAGTTGGTCTTTTAAATATGAACGAGGTGGCAATTGGTCTTGGCCACCGCGCAGTATAAGAAAAAGGGAGAAACGGATATGGAAAATAAATTTATCAGTGTTGCAATTGACGGTCCTGCCGGCGCAGGTAAAAGCAGTGTGGCAAAGTCTGTTGCAAAAAGGCTCGGATATGTTTATATTGATACCGGTGCAATGTATCGTGCAGTTGCGCTTTTTGCCATAAGAAACGGAGTTGACACAAGAAATTCCGATGGCAGGCTTGATGACATTTTAGATGATATTGATATTGAAATTAAATATATAGATTCATCTCAGCACGTTTTTTTAAACGGCGAAGATGTGTCGGGTCTTATAAGAACGCCTGAAATAAGCATGGGGGCATCCAATGTGGCAACGGTTAAAAGTGTAAGAAAAAAGCTTGTGAGTTTGCAAAGGCTTATGGCGAAAAAAGCAAATGTTATTATGGACGGCAGAGATATCTGCACAAGTGTGCTTCCAAATGCACAGGTTAAAATTTTTCTTACAGCAGATTCCGAAAAACGCGCAAAAAGAAGATATGACGAGCTTATCTTGAAAGGTGAGAGCGTTAATTTTGAAGATGTTTTGGCTGATGTTAAAGCAAGGGATAAAAACGATTCTAAAAGAAAAGAAAGCCCGCTTAAAATTGCACAGACGGCAACAGTTATTGATAACGGCGATATGACTCTTAGCCAGACAGAAGAATATATTTATAATTTTATCAAAAAAAGCATCAGATAAAATTGTTTTTTAAACGAAAGGAATGAATAATTTGTATAAAGCGATAGTGCCGATGGCGAAGGTAGTTTTATATCCTTTTTTCAGAGTAAAGGCTAAAGGTGTGGAAAATATACCAGAAGACTCAGGGTACGTCTTAGCGGCTAACCATATAAGTGCATGGGACCCCATAAGCCTTGCGTTTGTCTGTCCGGATGAGCTTAATTTTATGGCAAAAAAGGAGCTTTTTAAATTTAAACCATTTGCATGGCTTTTAAAAATATTAAATGCATTTCCTATTGACCGGGGCGGAAGCGATATTAAGGCAATAAAAACTGCATTAGGTCTTTTGAAATCAGCAAAGCCGCTTCTTATTTTTCCAGAGGGCACACGCCTTAAAGAGGAGAACCAGACCGCTGATGATGCAAAAGATGGTATGATAATGCTTGCACACCGCTCAAAGGTGCCGGTTGTGCCTGTAGCAATCGTTGGAAATTGCAGAATTTTTTCAACTATTTATGTAAAATTCGGCAAGCCTGTTTATCTTGACGAGTACTACGGATGTAAACTGGATTCGGACACAATGCACAAAATCAGCAGTGAAGTTTTGAGTGAAATCCGAAAAATAAGGGAAGAAACAAAAAAAAGTCTTGCAAAAAAGTAAAAAATGTTGTAAAATAGAGTTTGGCGGTCTGAAAAACTGGAGATGGCATAATGGAAAGTATTATAAAAGATATTACAGTTGTTAAAAGCGCAGGCTTTTGCTTTGGCGTTAAGCGTGCGGTTGACGGGGTTTACAGTTTGCTTGATGAGAAAAGAAAAATTGCTTTGCTTGGTGAGCTTATTCATAACCCTCAGGTTAACAGTGATTTATATTCAAAGGGAGTCCGAAAAATCGAGTCTGTTGATGAAAGCGCGAAGGATGCGTGTGTTGTTATAAGAGCTCACGGTGTCAGCAAAGCGGTTGAAGATAAGATTAAATCCCTTGGTCTTGAAATGATTGACCTTACATGCCCTTATGTTAAAAAAATTCACGATATTGTAAGAGAACAGACCGATGACGGCAGATTTGTTGTAATAGTGGGTAACAGGAATCATCCTGAGGTTATTGGTATTGCAGGTTGGTGCAAAGAAGGCAGGCATATAATTATCAATACTCCCCGTGAAGCAGAAAAAATTGATAATGAAAAAATATGCGTGGTTTCACAAACCACCGGAAGCCGTGAAAACTTCGAAAACATATGCCGCATACTTAAAGAAAAAAGCACTGATGCTCTTATTTGCGACACCATTTGCAATGCAACAAAGAATCGTCAGGCAGAAGCAGGCGAGATTTCAAAAAAGTGTGATGTTATGTTTGTTGTAGGCGGAAAAAGCAGTTCAAACACCGTAAAATTATACGATATTTGCAAAAAGAACTGCAAAGACACTTTTCATATTGAAAATTTTGAGGAAATTCCTCAGGATATAAATTATAAAAACAAAAAAATAGGTATTACTGCCGGTGCCTCAACTCCGGCCGGTATTATCGAGGAGGTAGCGAAAGCAATGGAAGAAATTAAAAATGGCGCAGAATTAAGCTTTGAGGAGGCTATGGAGCAAACTCTAAAGACTTTAAATACAGGAGACGTGGTTGAAGGTACAGTTGTAGACGTTAGACCTACTGAGGTTATTGTTGACCTTGGATTTAAGTCAGACGGTATAATTGCAGCAGACGAGCTTACAGACGATCCGGATGTAAATCCTAAAGACATTGTAAAAGTAGGCGACGTTATTTCTGTGTTTGTTGTAGGCGTTAATGACGGCGAAGGCAAAACTGTTCTTTCCAAGAAAAAGCTTGATTCTATTGCAGGCTGGAAAAAGATTGAGGATGCTTTGGAAAGCAAAGAAATTTTAACAGGTAAAGTAATAAGTGTAGTAAACGGCGGTATTATTGTTTTGGTTGAGGGTAGCCGCGTGTTTGTTCCTGCAAGAAAAGTATCTGACAGATACACAGAGGATTTATCTGTTTTTGTTAATCAGGAAGTCAAACTTCGTATCACAGAAATTAATCAGAGACGTAAGCGTATCTTAGGTTCAATTCGCGATGTGTTGGTTGAGCAGAAGAAAGCTTTGGCAGAAAAATTCTGGGCTGACTGTGAAGTTGGCAAGAAGTATACAGGTGTTGTTAAGTCTGTAATGCCTTTCGGTGTATTTGTTGATATTGGCGGTGTTGAAGGTTTACTTCACATCAGCGAGCTTAGCTGGAAGAGAATTAAGACTCCTACTGAAGTTGTTAACGAAGGAGATTCAATTGAAGTTTACATTAAGGAAATCGCTGAGGATACAAAGAAGATTTCTCTTGGTTTTAAGAAAGCGGAAGACAATCCATGGGTTATTGCTCAGAATAAGTTTAACTTAGAAGACGTTGTTAGCTGTAAGGTAGTTCGTTTTATGCCCTTTGGTGCATTTGTTGAGCTTATCCCAGGAGTTGACGGCCTTATCCATATTTCTCAGATTGCAAACAAGAGAATTAAAGAGCCTGCAGATGAGCTTACACTTGGTCAGGAAGTTGAAGCTAAGATTACGGAGCTTGACTGGGAAAAGAAGAGAATCAGCCTTAGCATAAGAGCACTTCTTCCTGTAGAAGAAGCGTCTGCAGAGGAAATGCCCGCTGAAGTTGTTGAACAAGCAGCAGCTCCTGTTGAGGAATAATTAGCATAATTTAATAAACAAAAATGGCTTGCCAATCTGCAAGCCATTTTTTGTATCTTTTATTTGATTTATTTTTCTTTTATTTTACATTGGTTGCATGCCAGAGGGGATATCTTAAAAGAAATCTGCATCCTTCAAGTTCAATGCTTTTAACATCCTTTAAATTTGACTCCACATCAGCTGCGTCTAAAAATTCGCAGGCTATGAGTTTTACATTTTTTACGTCGTAAAATTTACGTTTTTCATCATATATCTCATTTGTATATTTAATAATAAATAGTTACCGCGATAGACAAATTATATTATAAATTGTAAAAAAATCTATAAAATTTTTTAAAAAATTAAAAAATAAAATTAAACTATGGCTTGATTTAAAATATTTGACTATAATACTTTTTAATGATATAATTTTAAGTAAGTATGTATAAGGGAGAGAATTAACTTGCCAAATAAAGAAGATGCAAAGAATAAAATTGAGCAGCTTACCGAAACTTTAAACAGATATTCTTATGAATATTATGTTTTAGACAGCCCCACTGTAAGCGATTATGAATACGATATGCTTTTAAGAGAGCTTAGCGCACTGGAAGAAAAATTTCCCGACCTTTCAAGAACTGATTCGCCCACAAAAAGAGTTGGAGGAAAAGTGCTTGATGGTTTTGAAGAGGTTGCACATGCCGTTGTAATGGAAAGTTTGCAGGATGCCTTTTCGCAAGGTGAGGTTAAAGACTTTGCAAAAAGGATAACAGACTTTTTTGGCACAGAGCAGGAATATAATATCGAGCCTAAAATTGATGGGCTTTCCGTATCCTTAGAATATGAAAACGGCGTGTTCTTTCGAGGCTCTACACGAGGTGACGGCATAACCGGCGAAAACGTTACTGAAAATTTAAAAACCGTAAAATCAATCCCACTTAAATTAAAAGACGATATTCCTTATCTTGAGGTAAGAGGTGAAGTTTTTATATCAAGAGTTGATTTTGCAAGGCTTAACGAAAGCCGTGAAGAAGATGGGCTTTCAACCTTTGCTAATCCAAGAAATGCGGCGGCAGGCTCACTTCGTCAGCTTGATTCAAAAATTGCAGCAGAGCGCAGGCTTGATATATTTGTGTTTAACGTGCAGCAGATTGAAGGCAAAGAATTTAAAACCCATTCTGAAAGCTTAGACTTTTTGCGCAATCAGGGCTTTAAGGTTATTGAAAATGAGGTGTGTATGGGCATTGACGCGGCATACGAGCAGGTTTTAAAAATAGGCCAGAGCAGAGAAAATCTTAAATATGATATTGACGGCGCTGTTATAAAGCTTAACGATATTGGAAAGCGCGGGAAAATCGGTTCAACTGCAAAAGCACCTAAATGGGCGATTGCATGTAAATTCCCCGCAGAACAAAAGGAAACAATAGTTGAAAATATTTCTGTTCAGGTGGGCAGAACCGGTGTTTTAACCCCAGCGGCTGATTTAAAGCCTGTATTTATTGCGGGAAGCTGTGTTTCAAGAGCAACACTTCATAATATAGACAATATCCGTGATAAGGATATAAGAATAGGCGATAAAGTAATAATTCAGAAAGCGGGAGACATTATACCCGAAGTTGTAAGGGTAGTTTTTGAAAAACGTACGGGATGCGAAAAAATCTTTGAAATGCCAAAGACCTGCCCTGTTTGCGGCAGCGCAGTTGTAAGAGAAGAAGGCGAGGCGGCAGTGCGCTGTATGGGGCTTGACTGCAGAGCTCAGCTTTTAAGGCATATTGAGCATTTTGTGTCAAGAAATGCTATGAATATTGATGGTCTTGGACCGGCTATAATTGAAAAAATGCTTGAAGCAGAGCTTATAAAATCTGCTGCTGATTTATACTTTTTAGATGTACAAAAGGTAGCTATGATGGATAAAATGGGGCTTAAGTCGGCACAGAATTTAGCTGATGCCCTTGAAAAATCAAAGGAAAATGATTTAGGAAGACTTATTTTTGCCCTTGGCATACGCCACGTTGGTGAAAAAGCGGGCAAAAATCTTGCAAAAGCATTTAATAGTCTTGACAATATTAAAGATGCTACATTAGAACAGCTTCAGAGTGTGGAAGAATTCGGCGAAATTATGGCAAAAAGTGTGTATGACTTTTTTCGTGATGAAAAAAATCTTAAAGCTGTTGAAAGACTTCGCGAAGCGGGCATTAACTTTGAGTATAAAGGCGCAGAAAGCCTTGATATGCGTTTTGCAGGAGAGATATTTGTTTTAACCGGCACACTTCCAACATATAAAAGAGAAGAAGCAAAAGAAATTATTGAAAGTATGGCAGGCAAGGTTTCAGGCTCAGTGTCTAAAAAGACTACCTACGTTTTAGCAGGTGAAGAGGCGGGTAGTAAGCTCGATAAGGCAAAAGCCTTAGGCATAACTGTTATTGACGAAGAAGAATTTAAAAAGATGTGCGGCATTGAATAAGACTGTGTTGATTTAATAAAAAAGGAAAGATAATTATGCTAAGTAAAATAAAACAGCTTGTTAAAGAAAATAAAGATTATATGATAAAAATAAGGCGGGAGCTTCATATGTATCCTGAAACGGAGTTTGAAGAATTTAAAACCGCCGAAATTATAAAGCGTGAGCTTGATAAAATGAATATTCCCTATAAAGATAAAATTGCAGTAACGGGAATAAAGGCGGTTATCGAAGGCAAAAGCGGGGGTAAATGCGTTCTTTTGCGTGCTGATATTGACGCTCTTCCCATAACAGAATTAAATGATGTGGAATATAAATCAACGCACGAAGGAAAAATGCATGCCTGCGGTCACGATGCGCATACTGCAATCGCTCTTGGCGTATGTAAGGTGTTAAATGAAATGAAAGATGAACTTTGCGGTAGGGTTATAGTAATTTTTCAGCCGGCAGAAGAGGGAGCAGGCGGCGCAAAGCCTATGATTGATGAAGGCATCATTGATGGTGAAAAGGTGGATTTTGCCTTTGCAGTTCATATGGAGGCAGATTTCGACACCGGAAGCGTAGCCTTTAAATCAGGCGGTATGATGGCGTCGCCTGATGAATTTGATTTAAAGATTACCGGTAAAGGAGGCCACGGGGCATACAGATACCGCTGCATAGACCCTATTTATGCAGCATCAAAGATTGCCTCAGAATTAATAGAGTTTGCACAAAATAAAAACACACCCGAAGACCCTTGCGTAATATCAATAGGAAAGATTTCGGGCGGAATATTTTATAATATAATTCCTGACAGTGTGGAAATCAAGGGCACTGCAAGGGCAGTAAATTCAAAAATGCGCCAAAGCCTTTGCGATGGGGTAACAGAGATTACCCGTCGTATGTCAGCCGAGTTGGGTGTAAAATCCGAGCTTGATTTCAGATTTTTATTCCCGCCTCTTGAAAACAGTGAAAAAGCAATAAAAATTATGGAAAATACCGCAAACGACAACGGCTTTGATATAGTGTGGCTTCAAAAACCATTTATGGGCGGTGACGATTTTTCATATTTTTCACAGCTGACAGATGGTGCATTTATAAATGTCGGCTGCAGAAATGAAGAAAAGGACTGCGTATATTCACTTCACAATGCAAGATTTAACATAGACGAAGACAGCCTTGCGGTCGGTGCGCTGATGCTTGCGTGCGGCACTTACGAGGCGCTAAAATAAGGGGATAATGAAATGAAACTGTGTCTTGTTGGAATTAATGCAAGCTATACTCATACGTCGCTTTCATGTCGGTGTCTGAAAAAAGCTACGGGTGATGTGGCAGATGTGTATGAGTTTACATTAAATGATTCGCCTGAGCGGATTATAAAAAAGTTATACAGTGCTTCAGCAGATGTTTACGGATTTTCTTGCTACATATGGAATATTGAGTTTATTTTAAAAATTGCAGAAAGTTTAAAGTGTATTATACCACATATAAAAATTGTGCTTGGCGGCCCTGAGGTAAGCTACGATGCAAAAAGTGTGCTTGAAAACAATGAATTTGTTGATTTTATTCTTTGCGGAGAAGGTGAAGAAAGCATAAAAGCATTTGCAGACGGAGAGCCTTTTGAAAATATATCGGGCCTTGTGTGGCGCGGGGAAGAGGAAATTAAAGAAAACAAAATAAAGGTAATTGAAAACCTTGATTTACTTCCAAGGCTATACACTTTATCTGAACTTAAAGAGCTGGACAAAAAAATTATATACTACGAAACATCAAGGGGTTGTCCGTATAATTGCAGCTTTTGCCTTTCATCTGTATCAAGGGGAGTAAGGTTTTTCTCGCTTGACCGTGTATTTGAAGATTTTAAGCTTTTTTCCGATTGCGGCGTAAGGCTTGTAAAGCTTGTTGACAGAACATTTAATATATCAGAAGAGCGAACAAATAAAATAATAGAGTTTATTTTAAATAATACAAAAGAAACATCGTTTCATTTTGAAATTTCGGCACACACCTTAAAGGAAAGCACAATAAAGCTTTTAAAAAGTTCGCCGAAAGGCAAAATTCAGCTTGAAATAGGTGTGCAGTCAACCAATGTAAAAACACTTGAATTAATTAACAGAACACCTGATTTGAAAGCTCTTAAGGAAAATGTTATAAGTCTTAAAGGAAATGGCAATATGCATATTCATCTTGATTTGATTGCAGGCCTTCCTTATGAGAATTTAAACAGCTTTAAAAACTCATTCAATGAAGTTTTTGCTTTAAGACCCGATATGCTTCAGCTTGGATTTTTAAAACTTTTAAAGGGCACAAAAATAAGAGATGAAAAAGAGATGCATAACTATAAATTTTTGCCATATCCGCCCTATGAGATTATTTCAAACGACTATATTTCTTATAAAGATATTTTAAAGCTTAAAGAAATTGAGGATGTGCTTGAAAAATACTATAACTCAGGGGCATTTAAAAATTCGGTTGAATATATGATAAAAGTGCGCAGTGATGCCTTTGAATTTTTTTCGGATTTGGCAGATTACTTTAAAAAGAGGGGTTATGCTGACTTATTAAAAAGCCGCCGTGAGCTTTATGATATTTTTTATGAATATAACAAGAAGGATGAAAAATTTGCATCAATTCTTTTGTTTGACTGTTTAAAATATAATAAAGGGGTGCCTCTGCCTTACTGGGCAAAGTTTTATGGTAAAGATTTTACAAAAAGGGTTTCTGAATATTTATCAGAAAACCGAAATGTTTTACCCGAAAATTTACAGAATGAGAAGTTAGTTGATATATTAAAAAACGTTCGGGTATATCCTTTTGAATATAACGTTTTGGGTGGGCTTGAAAAAGAAAACTGCGTCGTTTTGTTTGACTATTTTAACCAAAAGGAAATAAGGCTTTAGTAGATTAAAGGAGCATATTTATGAAAAAACAAACACTTATGAAAGCTGATATGTTGCTTTCAGCTATATTTGCAAGGCTTGAAAAAAACGAAGAATTTTTTTCAGGCATTGATGTTTTATATAAGTCAGGCACAAAAAGCTTTGAAGGTGACGTAAGCTATGAAGAAAGTGAATTTATATATCGTTTTAACGGTAGAAGCGAAAAGGTGCAGGTGCAGAATTTAGCGGAAAAAATCCTTTTAGGCGGTGAAAATTATGATGCCCTCTTGGTTACATACTATGAGCGTGGTGCGACAATAGAGCTTGATGTATCTGACAGAAGGGTAAGTCAGCGTCAGGTGAAAAATAAACCGAAAAACAAAAAGATGCCCCGTGCAAATGTGATTAATCAGGGTAAAAGAGATTATTTTATAAAAATAGGCGAGGCAGACGAGCTTTTACGTGAAATCGGAATTTTAACAAAGGAAGGCAAGCTTAAAAATGATATGATACGAAAGTATAATCAGATAGACCATTTTATTGAGCTTGCAAAGCCGGTTATTGAAAGTCTCTCAAGAAACAAAAAAATCTATGTGCTTGACTGCGCTTGCGGTAAATCTTACCTTTCTTTTGTTATGAATTATTACATGAGAGAGTGTTTAAAGCTTGACTGCAGCTTTATCGGTGTTGATATAAAGCAGAATGTAGTTGATGAATCAAAAAAGATGGCAAAGAATTTAGGCTATAACAATATGAAATTTGTTTGTGCCGATATGAACACATATACACCGCCGGTTAAGATTGACTTGCTTATATCACTTCATGCCTGCGACACCGCTACTGATATGAGCCTTGGACTTGGTATAAGAAGTAATGTAGGCGCAATTATCTGTGTGCCATGCTGTCATAAGGAGATGCTTGCAAGATATAATTATGAACCTTTCAAACCCCTGACGGAATTCCCTGTTTTTAAAGCACGTCTTGCTGATACCCTTACCGATGCCATGCGTGCCCTTTACTTAAAAGCAAAAGGCTATGAGGTTACGCCACTTGAATATATTTCCCCCCTTGAAACACCGAAAAATCTTATGATTAAAGCGATAAAAAAATCAAACGGCGATGAAAAGGTGCTTGAAGAATATCAGAATTTGTGTCATGTACTAGGTGTATATTTGTCAATTGAGGCTTATTCTGAGGAGGTACATGAAGATGAAGAATAAGATTTGGTAAAGTAAAGCGGCGAAAAAAGAAAAAAATTAAAAAAATTTGAAAAAATGCTTGACAAACGGATAAAATTATAGTATACTAATATCCGTCGCTAATAAGCGATTAAATGTGGCGGTGTAGCTCAGTTGGCTAGAGCAAACGGTTCATACCCGTTAGGTCGGTGGTTCAAGTCCACTCGCCGCTACCATTTATTTATAAGGGTTAAGTATGAATTAATCCTAATTCGGCCCATTGGTCAAGCGGCTAAGACGTCGGCCTCTCACGCCGGAATCAAGGGTTCGATTCCCTTATGGGTCACCATTATGGGAGTATAGCTCAGCTGGGAGAGCATCTGCCTTACAAGCAGAGGGTCACAGGTTCGAGCCCTGTTACTCCCACCAAAAATCGACATTCTTCGTCAGAGAAATGTCGGTTTTTTTATTCTAAAAAATAATAACAACAAAAACCTGTTGACGTTTCAACAAGTTTTTGTTGTAATACACTTAAACTTGCAATAGTTAAAAAGGGGATATTGTAATGGATGAGCGTTTTGAAACCTTTACGGTCTTATTAAACAGAATAAACAGAAATATAAGGAAAATAAAAAACAAGGAAATGGCAAATTATGAGCTGAGAAGTCCGCATGTTTCCTGCATTTATCATTTGTACATATCAAACTCGCTTTCTGCAAGAGAGCTTTGTGAGCGTTGCGAAGAAGATAAGGCGACCATATCTCGCAGTCTTAATTATCTTGAAAAAAACGGATATTTAATATGCAAATGCCAAAGCAAGAAACGATATAATTCTCCTTTTGAGCTTACCGAAAGGGGATTGAGAGCAGGAAAAAGAATAGCTGATAAAATTGCAGACATTCTTGAACAGATAAGTCAGGGTGTTTCCGAAGAAGACAGAAAAATATTTTACCGCAGTTTAAATATTATAAGTGAGAATCTTGATAAGGAAGAAAAGGCTTATAATGAAAAGAATAACTGAAAACAGAATGGAGATTAATATGAGAAAAATTAAAATTGTTGTAGATTCTTCTGCAGATTTACTAACGCTTCAAGGTATTGCGTTTGGTGTAGCACCACTTAAAATTATTACAAAAGAAAAAGAATTTACAGACGATGCCACACTTGATGCATCAGATATGGTGAAATGGTTTGATTCTTATTCAGGCACGTCAAAAACTTCATGCCCGAGCACGGGTGACTGGCTTGAAGCCTTTGAAGATTATGACGAGATTTACTGTGTAACAATCACAAGCGGTCTTTCGGGAAGTTATAACTCTGCTTGCGTTGCAAAGAAAATGTACGAGACGGAAAATCCAGGCAGAAAGGTTTTGGTAATTGATTCATTGTCAGCCGGTCCTGAATTGGTTTTGATTGTTGAAAAGCTTGAAAAATTTATCGGTCAAAATATGCCTTTTGAAGATATTTGCCGTGAAGTTGAAAAATATCAGCAAAAGACGGGTCTTGTGTTTGTGCTTGAATCGCTTAAAAATTTTGCAGCTAACGGACGTGTTTCACCGGTAGTTGCAAAAATGGCAGGTATTTTAAATATTCGTGTAGTTGGTAAGGCAAGTGATACGGGAACATTAGAGCCTGTAAGAAAATGCCGCGGTGAGATTAAATCATTAAAGACAATTATTAACCATCTTAAAGAAAACGGATTATCCCGAGGAAAGGTGAGAATTGCTCACTGCGAAAATGAAGGTGCCGCAAGTAAACTTGAAATTATGATTAAAGAGGCTTTTCATACGAGAGACATTAAAATTCATGCTTGCAGAGGCCTTTGCAGTTATTATGCTGAAAAAGGCGGTCTTTTGGTAGGATTCGAGAAAATGTGAGTGATAAATAAAAAGTGTGCTGCTGTATCGCTTTTTATACTGCAATACACTTTTTTTGTGTTTTTGCGGATATAATATTATTTAGAGTAAAGAATTGATTTATATATCTATAAGTGATATAATGGGTTTGCAAAGCAAACTCAATGAATTGCCTTTGGCATGAATTGAAATCAAAGATTTCATGAATTGAGCTTGCAGCTCATGAATTGCACTTCGTGCATTTAAAGGCAATTCAATTTATGGAGCAAAGCGAGAATTCATGGCAGAGCCAATTCATGACAACGACAGTTGTCAATTCATTAAAATTGAATGGCATCTACATCGTTCACTAATTCGTGCAATGTAGGGGTCGATGCTTATCAATCGACCCGAAAACGGACAGATGTGGGCATCTGTCCCTACAAAATTGTGGCACATTGAACGAAATGAGCACTAATTCTATAATGATTTCAAAAATAGCTTGAAATTGTAGATATGAAAAAAACAATTTTATAGTTTAATGATTTTAGGAGGTAAAAACTATGAAAAAATCATACTCAGAAATAACACCATATATAAAAGAACTTACTGAATTATCAAACAGCAATAATAATATAAAACCGGAGATGTATTCGGAATACAATGTTAAACGTGGGCTTCGCGACCTTGATGGTAATGGTGTTGTAACCGGACTTACTGAAATATCCCAAATTAAAGCAAAAGAAAAAGGGGCGGAAGGAAAGGATGTTCCCTGTGAAGGAGAACTTTATTTTAGAGGATATAATGTCAGAGAATTAGTAAACGGATTTTTTAAATTTGGCAGATTTGGATTTGAAGAAACGATATATTTACTTCTTTTCTCTGAACTTCCGACAAGTTATGAGCTTAAAGAATTCAAGAAACTTCTTGAAGAATATAGAAGGCTTCCTAAATCTTTCGTCCGTGATATGATATTAAAGGCTCCCAGTAAGGATATGATGAATATTCTTTCCAGAAGCGTTCTGGCACTTTATTCTTATGATAATAACCCTGACGATACATCTGTTGAAAATGTATTAAGACAGTGTTTGCAGCTTATATCAATGTTTCCGCTTTTGGCAGTGTATGGCTATCATGGATACAGACATTATCACCTGAATAAGAGCTTGCATATCAGAAACCCAAAATCGGAGTTTTCAACAGCAGAAAACACTTTGCATGTTCTTCGTAAAACAGGTGAATTCTCTCCGCTTGAGGCAAGAGTGCTTGACCTTGCATTAGTTCTTCATGCCGAACACGGCGGCGGTAATAACTCAAGCTTTACAACGCACGTTGTTACCTCCTCAGGGACCGATACCTACTCGGCAATAGCAGCAGCCCTTGGTTCGCTGAAAGGGCCAAGGCACGGCGGAGCAAATATCAAGGTTGTTCAGATGTTTGATGATATGAAAAAATCCATAAACACCAAAGACGAAAAAGAGATTGAAACTTATCTTGCAAAACTTCTGAATAAGGAAGCCTTTGACAATGCAGGTCTTATTTATGGTATGGGACACGCTGTATATTCAAAGTCCGATCCGAGAGCAGACATTTTAAAAGTATGTGCAAAGGATTTATCAAAAGAAAAAGGCTGTGAGGAAGATTTCGCATTATATGAAACAGTTGCAAGACTTGCTCCGCAGATTATCGGTGATAAGAGAAAGATATATAAAGGTGTAAGCGCAAATGTTGATTTCTATTCAGGTCTTATTTATAAGATGCTTGAACTTCCATATGAGCTTTACACACCTATCTTTGCAATATCAAGAATTGCGGGCTGGAGCGCACACAGGATTGAGGAAATTCAGAATAACGGAAAAATTATCCGACCTGCATATATTAATGTAAAAAAGCACAGAGAATATATTAGTATTGAAAACAGATAAAGCACCAACGGGCAATTGTTTGAAGCAGAATATGTGTTTCGGTCGTTTAGACGTTTTATGATATATTTTTAAGAAGCGTAAAATGATATATTTTTAAGAAGCGTAAAAAAAGATAGACATTTAATTTATTTTGTAGTATAATTTATTTTAGTAAAATTTTTTATTGCAAAGGAGATAATTTTTATGGACAAAATGGTACACGAAATGCAGCATCCTTTAATAAAGCACAAGATTTCTATAATCCGCTCAAAGGATACGCAGGCTAAGGATTTTAGAGAGCTTGTTTATGAAATTGCTTTGCTTATGGCTTATGAAGCAACCCGTGATTTAGATCTTACTTCCGCACCGGTTACAACTCCTATTGCTGAAACCACCGGTGAATTTATACACAAGCAGGTGGCTTTGGTGCCGATTTTGCGTGCAGGCCTTGGTATGGTGGATGCGATTATGAGTCTTATTCCCGCATCAAAGGTGGGCCATGTTGGCTTATACCGTGACCCTGAAACTCATCTTCCCGTTGAGTATTACTGTAAGCTTCCCAGTGATATTGACCAGCGTCAGACTCTTGTTTTAGACCCCATGCTTGCAACAGGAGGCAGTGCTATTGCGGCAATTGACTTTATTAAAAGACGCGGTGCAAATAAGATTAAGTTTATGTGTATAATTGCCTCGCCCGAGGGCGTAGAGGCACTTCGCAAGGCTCATCCGGATGTCGAGCTTTTCTGCGGTGCGATTGATGATTGTTTAAACGAGAATAAATATATAGTTCCGGGGCTTGGCGATGCAGGTGACAGACTTTTCGGCACGTTATAAGATTTTTATATAAAAACACAAAAACAGACTTCAATTTGAAAGTCTGTTTTTGTGTTTCATAAAACCTTTATATTAACTTTTCAAGGCGTTTTTTAACTTCTGTTAAAAATCCTTCGGTGTCAACCGTCTGTTTGTTTGTGATTGTTGAAAGAGCCGCTAAATCACCGGTCATAACGCCTTGTTCAATAGTTGTTATAGTTGCCTTTTCAAGCTTATGTGCAAATTCCATAAGCTCAGGAATATTGTCAAGCTCACCGCGCTTGCGAAGAGCGCCGGTCCATGCAAATAATGTTGCAACACTGTTTGTAGATGTTTTTTCGCCCTTAAGATGCTTATAATAATGCCGTTGCACTGTACCGTGTGCTGCTTCGTATTCATATACTCCGTCAGGTGATACCAAAACGGATGTCATCATTGCAAGGCTGCCATAGGCTGTCGCCACCATATCACTCATAACGTCGCCGTCATAGTTTTTGCACGCCCATATATATCCGCCGTTTGAACGGATTACTCTTGCAACCGCATCGTCAATTAAAGTATAAAAATATTCAATGCCTGCTTCTTTAAATTTTTCTTCATACTCATTTTTGTAAATTTCAGAAAAAATATCTTTAAATCTGTGGTCGTACTTTTTAGAAATTGTATCCTTTGTGGCAAACCACAAATCCTGCTTTGTGTCAAGGGCAAAGTTAAAACAACTTCTTGCAAAGCTCGAAATTGACTTGTCTGTGTTGTGAAGTCCCTGAATAATACCATCTGTACCTTTAAAATCGTGTATCGGCAAGCGGGTTTCGTTACCGTTTTTATCGGTGCACACTAATTCGCATTTTGAACCTTCCAAAACCTGCATTTCGGTGTTTTTATAAACATCGCCGTAAGCGTGACGAGCAATTGTAATGGGCTTTGTCCATGTAGGAATAAAAGGTGTTATGCCATTAACAATTATAGGAGTTCTGAAAACCGTTCCGTCAAGAATTGCTCTTATTGTGCCATTGGGTGATTTATACATTTCTTTTAAATTGTATTCTTCCATACGGGCAGCATTGGGAGTAATTGTTGCGCATTTTACCGCAACACCGTATTTTTTTGTTGCCTCGGCAGATTCAAAGGTAATCTGGTCATTTGTTTCGTTTCTGTTCTCAAGACCTAAATCATAATACTCTGTTTTTAAATCTATATAGGGTATTAAAAGAATATCTTTAATCATTTTCCAGATAATTCTGGTCATCTCGTCGCCGTCCATTTCAACAAGGGGCGTTTTCATTTGAATTTTTGCCATTCTTTTATAGCAGTCCTTTCTGTATAATTATAAATTCCTGAATTACTTTAAAGCCTCTTTTGTGTAGTTTAAAAGGCCTCCTGCCAAAACAATTTGCTTTGCTCGCTCTGAAAGCTCGCATTTTACATCTATGTTTTCGCCGGTTGTTTTGTTTATAACTGTTAAATCGCCGCCGTTTTTGATTTTTTCACATACATTTTCCAAAATAAGCTCGTCTGAAAGGGAGATTTTGTTATAGTCTTCTTCATTTGCAAATGTAAGAGGCAGGATACCTGCATTTATAAGGTTTGAGCGGTGTATGCGGGCAAATGATTTTACCAAAACTGCCTTAACACCAAGGTATAGGGGAGCCAAAGCCGCATGCTCACGGGATGAGCCCTGACCGTAGTTTGCGCCGCCCACAATTATGCTCTTGCCGTATTCCTTTGCTCTTTCGGGAAAATTTTCATCACAAACCGTAAAGCAATAGTTTGAAATTGCAGGTATATTAGACCTTAAGGGAAGAATTTTTGCGCCGGCAGGCATAATATGGTCTGTTGTGATATTGTCTTCTACCTTAAGTGAGCACCTGCAGGAAATGTTGTCCTCCAAAGGCTTTGTTACGGGGAATGGCTTTATATTTGGTCCGCGAAGAATTTCTACGTTTTTTGCCTCAGCCTCGTTTGCAGGGGAAACAACGCAGTTATCGTTTATAACAAATTCTTCAGGCAGATTAAACTCCGGCATATCCCCAAGTGTTCTTGGGTCAGTAAGCACACCGGTAATTGCGCTAATTGCCGCAACCTCGGGTGACACAAGATAAATCTGACCGTCTTTAGTGCCGCTTCTTCCTTCAAAATTTCTGTTAAATGTACGAAGTGATATACCGCTTGAATTAGGTGACTGCCCCATACCGATACAAGGGCCGCAGGCACTCTCGAGTATTCTTGCACCCGCATCAATCATAACAGACAACGCACCATTTAAAGCAAGCATATTTAAAACCTGCTTTGAGCCTGGTGCTATTGAAAGCGATACATCGGGATGCACTGTCTTACCCTTTAAAATATGCGCAACCTTAAGCATATCAAGCAAGGACGAATTTGTGCAAGAGCCGATACAAACCTGGTCGATTTTCATTTCGCCGATTTCGCTTAACGGCTTTACATTATCAGGTGAATGAGGACACGCTGCGAGCGGTTCAATTTTACTAAGGTCAATTTCTATTGTTTCATCATAAACTGCATCAATGTCAGCACAAAGGGGAGTGTAGCACTCTTCACGCTTTTGAGCCTTTAGAAACTGATAAGTGATTTCGTCAGACGGAAAAATTGAAGTTGTTGCACCTAGCTCTGCACCCATATTTGTGATAGTTGCTCTTTCGGGAACTGAAAGGCTTTTAATGCCTTCGCCTGTGTATTCAATAACTTTTCCCACACCGCCTTTAACGCTTAGGCGCTTTAATACTTCCAAAATAACGTCTTTTGCTGCACACCAGGGGCTTAATTTTCCTAGTAGATTTACCTTAACAATTTTAGGATAAGTAATATAATATGCACCGCCACCCATTGCCACTGCCACGTCAAGACCGCCGGCACCAATTGCAATCATGCCTATACCGCCGCCGGTAGGGGTATGGCTGTCAGACCCGATTAAGGTTTTACCGGGAATGCCAAAACGTTCAAGATGAACCTGATGGCAGATTCCGTTACCCGGACGTGAAAAATAAATTCCGTGTTTTTTTGCAATTGAACCGATAAATCTGTGATCATCGGCATTTTCAAAGCCGGACTGCAGCGTGTTATGGTCAATGTAAGCAACAGATTTTTCTGTTCTTACCCTTGGAATACCCATTGCTTCAAATTCAAGATACGCCATTGTTCCTGTAGCATCCTGTGTAAGCGTCTGGTCAATTTTAATGCCGATTTCTTCGCCTTTTGTAAAATTGCCGTCTATCAGGTGAGCTTTCAGGATTTTCTCTGTAAGTGTTAAACCCATTTTACCAAATCCTTTCAATGTGCATGACAGAAGTTATCCGCTAAAAGACGTAACTTTGGCAGATTTTAGTTTTCTGTCAGGCCATATAGAATTAAAAAACAGAAAGGAGCTTTAATTGGGGAAAAATCCCAAAAGAAAGCCCCTTTGTTTTACAAGGTAATTATAACATACAAGAAAACTTGTGTCAATATTATTAGCAGAAATTAGCCCTTTAAATGTCTTTTAAAAATGATTTCAGCTTATCGGTTGCCTTTTTTTCGATTCTTGAAACATAAGAACGGGAAATATTGAGCTTCTTTGCAATTTCACGTTGAGCAAGACGATCTTCGCCGGCAAGGCCGAAACGGTATGTTAAAATTGTTTTTTCCCTTGGAGTAAGGCATATTTCCATAGCATTATAAAGTTTTTTGCTTCTTTGGGAAAGGTCAATCTGTTCTGCTATATCTTCGTCATCACTGCCTATGATGTTAAGAAGTGAAATTGTGTTGCCCTCAGAGTCCGTACCAATGGGATTCTGAAGTGAAATTTCCTGTGGCTTGTGCTTGTTTGCGCGAATAAGCATTAAAATTTCATTATGTATGCATCTTGCAGCATAAGTGGCAAGGCGGATTTTCTTTTTATTGTCAAAACTGTCGATTGCTTTTATAAGACCGATTGTACCAATAGAAATCAAGTCTTCTGCCTCAAATGATGTGTTTTGAGAATATTTTTTTACTATATGGGCAACAAGACGCAAGTTACGTTCGATAAGTGTGTCGCGGGCGGATTTATCACCCTGTTTTGAGAGAGCCAGATATTCCTCTTCTTCCTTTTGAGTAAGAGGAGGGGGAAAAGAGGCTTTATCTGTAATATATCCTGCAAGAAAAAAGTTTGTAAAAAAAGAAGATAAAAATGAAATAAGAGTTAAAAACATATAAATTCACTGCCTTTCGGATTTATATTGAATTTATATGTTGAAAAAAGCATAAAATGTATGTCCCTGTGTAAATAAAAATCAAAAAATAAAAGCATAGCGTTTTTAATCCTTAGATATAAAAACGCTATGCCATTTTAAAGTGTTGATATTGATTTTTAATTTTATAACTAAATCTTATATTTTTCTAAGTTAAAATTAAGCTTCATTGCCGGCAGCTCCGTTTTTTAATAAATTTTGATTATAACTTATAAACATAAATTTTACAAGTGAGTTTTAATTGACCGGCACAAGTATTTTCTGACCGATTGAAAGAGATGAGCCTGAAAGTGAATTTTCCTTTTTAATTTCATAAACGAAATTTCTTAAATCTTTACCTTCGGGGCAGTACTCTTCTGCTATGGACCAAAGACTGTCACCGCGCCTTACTGTTATCTGGATGGGGTCAGCTTCAAAATCAGCACTTGTTCTGCTGGGAAACAGTACACCCAAAATTATGAAATTCAAAATAAGTGAGCTTAAGAGAATAAATCTGAAAAACTTTCCTCTGTCTTTTATATATGTACGTCCTTTTTTTACTGTAATTGTCATAAAAAACACCTCTTTTTATTATTTACGAACCCTTGTTCTGAAATAATTATAACAGAACAAATTTTCGGCGTCAATAGAAAATCGAAAATTTATTCGAAAAAAAGAAAAATTTGTTTAAATTATACAAAAGTACTTAGAAATTTTGCTAAAACTTACAAAAAAACTTGTGTTTTGATAAATTCCTTTAAAAATAAAATTGGGTTTGATATAATGTATTTTGGTGTTGGGTAAAATAAAATTTTATTCGGCGCGATAATTAAATAAAAGGAGAGATTTTATTATGTCCAAAAATAATGACGGCATTTATAATGCTAAGGAACTTGGAATTCCTAAGATGTTGGTGTTAGGTTTCCAGCACGTTTTCGCTATGTTTGGTGCAACAGTGCTTGTTCCGCTTTTAACGGGTCTTGATATTGCCACAACACTTTTTATGGCAGGGCTTGGCACACTTTTGTTCCATTTATTTACCAAATGTAAGGTTCCGGCATTCCTTGGTTCTTCTTTTGCATTCCTTAGCGGATATGCAGCGGTTGCACCTATGGTTGACGGTGCTGCAAACACTGAGCTTTTGCCTTATGCATGTATTGGTGTTGCGGCAGCAGGTCTTGTTTATCTTGTTTTGGCAGGCTTGATTAAAGCAGTTGGCATTAAAAAGGTTATGAAGTTTTTCCCTCCGGTTGTTACAGGTCCGATTATTATTTGTATAGGTCTTGGTCTTGCAGGCAGTGCGGTTTCTAACTGTACAAGCAACTGGCTTTTGGCTGTTATCGCGCTTGCTTTGGTTGTTATTTTCAACATCTGGGGCAAAGGTATGGCAAAAATTATTCCTATTTTAATAGGCGTTTTGGGTGCATGTGTAGTAGCGGCGATTATTGCTTTAATCTGGGGCAAAGAGGTTAACGGCTTCATTACAATTGCAGGAAATGAAAAGCTATGTCTTTTCTCTGCTTCAGCTCTTGAAGAACTTAAAAAAGCAGACTGGATTGGATTCCCAATTAAATGGAGTAACACAGTATTTGGCGGTGTTGATTGGTCAAATTCTTCTTTGATTATAAGTTCAATTATTGCCATCATGCCGATTTCTTTGGCTACAATGATGGAGCATATTGGTGATATATCTGCCATTTCTTCAACAGTTGGCCAAAACTTTATTGCAGACCCCGGTCTTCACAGAAGTTTAATGGGTGACGGTCTTGCAACAAGCCTTTCTGCTTTGTTTGGCGGTCCTGCTAACACAACATACGGTGAAAACACAGGTGTTTTGGTGCTATCAAAGGTTTATGACCCCGTTGTTATCCGTATTGCGGCTGTTATCGCGGTTATTCTTTCTTTCTCGCCAAAATTTGCAGCGCTTGTTAACGTTGTTCCCACAGCTGTTATTGGTGGTATTTCATTTATCCTTTATGGCATGATTTCTGCAATCGGTGTAAGAAATGTGGTTGAAAATAAGGTTGACTTTACAAAGAGCCGTAACCTTATTGTGGCAGCTGTAATTTTAGTATCTGCACTTGGTCTTGGCAATGCGGCTACATTTACAATCGGAAGTGTTACAATTTCACTTTCTGCATTGGCAGTTGCTTCAATACTTGGTATAGTTTTGAATGCAATTCTTCCCAGTAAGGATTTTTATTTTAACGATAATATTGAATAATTAAATAAAAAATATAAAAAATTCCTGAATCAGGTTTTGTATCGCCCTAGAAGTTAGACCTAAAATCTATGGATTGGGAGGTCGGTACATTTAAAAGCTTTGATTCAGGAGTTTTTTGCGAAAAAAACATTAAATTATGGCAAAAAGCATTAAAAGATTAGAATGCTCTTGTTTTTTCAGTTTGTTTATGGTAAAATAAACTTAACACAAGTAAAATCTATTCAGCTAAATTGCCTGTGGTAGCTAAATGTGCCTTGCACGCTAAAAGCGAGTTTAAAATTTAGCTAAAAAGTTTGGTGTCTAAAGTGTATACTGATTTGTACAATGTAGGGTTCGGCGCTTTCCGATGAACCGATGACGGCACATCCTGAAGGCTGTGTCCTACAATATGTGGCACATTGAACGAAACGAACATTGATTTTATAATGAGTCCAAAAAAATAAGAAGTCTGTAGGGGTGGCGAAAACTGCAGAATATACCGTCAGGTAATTATTGGTTATAAATATGAAAATAATTTTGGATTTTAGGGATAAATGCTGCGTGATTTTTACCCTGTGCTGAAAAAACATTAAAAGGAGAGATATATTATGAAAACGATTTTAAAAAATGTAAAGGCCGTTTTACCCGGAGGCGAAAAGCTTTGCAATGTATATATAGAAAACGGTATAATAAGTAAAATAGGTGAAGATGCAGCCTTGGAAAATGCAGATGTCATAAGAGATTGCGGCGGTGCTTTTTTAATGCCCGGCTTTATTGATATCCATAATCACGGCGGTATGCAAAAAGCATTTTTTGATGAAACGGCTGACCTTGAAGCTATAATGAAAGCTTATGCAAAACGGGGCACAACTGCTATTTTGCCTACATACTCATGTATGCCAAAGGAAGACCGTGACCGTGCATTAAGCCGTATGGCAGAGTTTGTAAAATCAAATAAAAATGGGGCAAAAGTGCCGGGTATTCATTTGGAAGGTCCGTTTTTAAATCCGGTGCGTGCAGGGGGAATGTATTCTGAATATATGGTAAAGCCCTGTGCAGAATATTTTAATCAGATGTATGATGTTTCGGGAGGAATGGTAAAAATTATAACTCTTGCACCTGAAATAGAGGGGGCAGAGGAGGTAATTAAAGCCGCAACAGATAAAGGAGTTTTAGTTTCGGCAGGGCACACAAATGCTACATATGATGAAATGAAAAAGGGAATTGATATAGGCATAACAAGGCTTACTCATACATTTAATGCAATGAGGCCGATAAATCACAGAGAGCCGGGAGTGCTTGGCGCCGCTTTAACAGACGAGCGAGTTAACTGTGAGATGATTTGTGACTTTGCTCATCTTCATCCTGCGACGATAAAGCTTATAATTGCCCAAAAAGGCATAAAAGGCATTACTGTTATCAGTGATTACAGTGACAAGCAGGGCAAAGCTGCAAAGGGTGAAGGTAAACATCAGTGGGAAGGCGAGGAATACATAATCAAAAATGGTGTTGCATGGACTTTGGAGGGTAGCGTAATGGCTAATACAAATGATATGTTAGTCAGCGTGAAAAACTTGTATTCAATAGGTGTTTCGCCGGCTGATATTGCGGTTATGGCATCAGAAAATTCTGCTAAAGCATCTGGAATATTTGACAAAACAGGAAGCATAGAAGTGGGAAAAGCTGCCGACTTTGTTTTGCTTGACAGCGAATTTAATTTAATTGATACATATATTGACGGCTGTTTAGTGGAATAAAATCGGTACGCACACGACCGACATGACTTACAAAATACATTAAATCTATCTTTAAAATTGTAGGAGAGGGCTTTCATGCCGCCCACAAATTCAGATATTTAAGGAGTTATTTTAAATGAAAAAAAGTATTATTTGTGTTCTTTGCTTAGTTTTAGTATTTGGTTTATGTGCCTGCAGTAAAAATGAAACCGATATATGGAAAGACGCAATATATACTGAAAATACCGAGCTTGGGAGCGGCGTCAAAACAGTTATCGTAGAGGTTGTTACACCTGATAAATCAGTAAGCTTTACTATTCATTCAGATAAAGAAACACTGGGAGATGCGCTTTTGGAGCATGACCTGATTGAAGGGGAAGACAGTGTTTACGGAATTTACATTAAAAAGGTTAACGGAATACTTGCAGATTATGATATAAACGGGTGCTACTGGGGCTTTAATAAAAACGGCGAAGGTATGCAAACCGGAGTTGACGGTGTAAAAATTGCCGATGGTGAGCATTATGAGCTTGTGTATACAAAGTAAACCGTAAAAAAATAAATATCAGTTTTTTAAAGGTGAACATATGGAATTTTTGAAATTGCTTGAGAGAATAAGAACGCCTTTCTTGACAGAACTTTTTGAATGTATAACAATGATTGGTGAAGAAACTGTTATGGTATTTTTAGTTGCCATAATGTGGTTTGCATTTGATAAAGAGCAAGCAAAAAGGATATTTTATATAACAGTTTTTTCCCTTGGGATAAACAGTGTTATTAAAAATTTTTGCAAAGTACCACGCCCGTTTTCAAAAGGCGAGATAACCTGTGTGCGGCCCGATACGGCAACTGGTTATTCTTTCCCAAGTGGGCATACTCAAAATTTTGCTACATGGATAACGGTGCTCAGCTTAAAATTTAAAAAGCTATGGTTTTTTATATTGGCGGCGGTTTTGATTGTGTTTGTTGCATTTTCAAGATTGTTTCTGGGTGCGCATTATCCGGCTGACGTAATTTTGGGAGCGGTTTTCGGTATTTTGTTTGCAGTTGTTACAGGTTTTGTTTATGATAAAACACAAAATAAAACCAAGCTTTTTGCCTTTACTGTTTTAGTACTTTTACCATTTTGCCTTTGGTTTATGATTGTGCCTGATACTCATTTTGAGGATTTATATAAGCTCTGCGGCATGATAGCCGGACTTTGGGCAGTGGAGGCACTTTTGAAGAAGTATTCGGATATTGATTATAATGTGCCGCTTTATAAAAAAATTTTGCGTGTTGCAGTTGGTGTGCTGTTTGCCTACGGTATAAAAGAAATAATTCATATTTTTGAAAATTTGGGCAGCATACGAGAAGGGTTTTTAATTAATTTTTCAGGATACTTTTTAATGGGGTTTATAGTTATCGGTATATGTCCTGTTTTGTTTAAGAAAATAAATTTTTAGTTTTAATATATTGATAGCAAAAAACAACGGAGGAAATTTAAAATGAAAAAGGATTTATCAAAGCTAAGCCAAGAAGATAGGGAAAAATACCTTGTGTATACAAGGATGGGCAAAGTAAAAATTTTAATGTATATCTTTCTTGTGCTTGGATTCGTAACGTTTGTTTTGGGCATTATTTTTAAAGAGAGTGCAAGCTGGCTTATGATTGCAGGTGCAGTGGGCTTAACTGTTTTTGTAGCGCTGGCAATATTTTATGTCTATATTAAAAGTATATGGGAAAAGATTTTAAGGCAGGCACGAAAGAAGAATAAGAAAAGCAAATAAGAATTAAACAAAAAAATATTATAAAAGCAACTTACGTTCAATTTTAAATACACCTGAAAATTTAGACACTTTTGAGGTGTATATCAATTGCGAATGTGGGTTGTTTTTTTATTTTTGTAATATATAAAAATCATCATTCATACAATTAAATAACAACATTTGAAAGGAACTTTATAAAATGACTTTCACAAAAGAATTTTTTGAATTTTTAAGCTCCGATGTGGACAAATGCGTTAAAAATGTGTTTTCTCCGTCTTTAGAAGAAATAAGAATAAGAAAAGGTATGCCCCTTTGCGTTATTATTGGCGGGGATAATTTTTTTTTAAAGCATGACGGAATTGCAAAAAATAAAACGGAGGCTTATTTTGTTACGGATGAAGATATTTTATACACATTAAATAAGCTTACCCGTGGTTCATATTACAGCTTTGAAGATGAAATTGCTTATGGGTATATAACAATTGCCGGAGGCCACAGAGTAGGAATTGGCGGAAGAGGGGTAATGAAAAATGGGAAAACCGCTTTCCTAAAAGAAATTTCATCGTTTAATTTCCGAATTGCAAGGCAGATTGAAAATATTTCAGGCGGGGCAATGAATTTTATTTTTAATAAAAGGAAAATCTCGTCAGCTGTTATTCTTTCGCCACCAGGTTGCGGAAAAACAACGCTTTTAAGGGAGATTGCAAAAGAGTTTTCAAACAATGGCAAAAAAGTATGCATTATAGATGAAAGAGACGAGATATGTGCAATGCATAACGGAAGGCCGTCTTACGATTTAGGGACAAGCACAGATATATACTCAGGCATTAAAAAGTGTGATGCAATACCTATGGCGGTAAGGTGTCTTTCACCTGAGGTTATAATATGTGACGAGCTTGGTGACCTGGCCGATTTTGAAAGTGTGTTCTACGGAGCACAGTGTGGCGTTAAAACAATTGCAAGTATGCATGCATCGGATATTGACGATGTTAAAAGAAGGTGCTCGGGAGAAAAGCTTTTAGACTGCTTTGAAAAATATATTGTGCTTGACCGCAGTAAAAAAATATGCAATATGGGTAGGCTGACAGAAGATATCTGAATTTGACATCTTCTTTAGGTTGAAACGGAGGAGGAAAATTGTTTAAATACGCAGGAGCAATAATGATAATAATTTCATGCAGTTTAAAAGGCTTCGAGATGGCAGACAAGCTTATATCAAAGCTTAAAAATTTAAAGGAAATAAAAACGTTATTGCTTTTTATTGAAAGGGAAATGCAATTTTCAAAAACGGCTTTGCCCGAAATTTTAATAAATGCTGTCAGTGTATGCGAAAAGGATTTAATAAAGGAAATTCTTTTAAATACCGCGCGAAAAATCAACACAGATTTAAATGCAGGTAACGCATGGCAAGGCGAAATAGAAAATAATCAAAAAGGCCTTTGCTTTTCAAAAAAAGAAACTGATGAGGTAAAAAATATTTTTCAGGGGCTTGGCATAAGCGACAGCGAAACGCAAAAAAAGGTTATAAAAAATGCCCTTGAAATTATGGAGGAAATCATACAAAGAAGCGAAAAACAGTGCTTGACAAATGTTAAAATGTACCGCAGTATAGGCGTTCTTTTCGGAATGTTTATTGCGCTTTTGTTTATATAGGAGGAAATATGAGTATAGATTTGGTTTTTAAAATTGCTGCAATAGGGATTATAGTTTCTGTTTTGAATCAGCTTTTAATACGTTCCGGCAGGGAAGAACAGGCAATGCTTACAACTCTGGCGGGGCTTATTGTGGTGCTTTTTATTATTATAGAGCAGATAAGTAATCTCTTTGAAACCATAAAAAGTGTTTTTTCGCTGTGATATAAGGAGAGATTTAAATGGAAGAAATAATCCGCATTGCATCTGTCGGTATATGCGGCTGCATAATATGCGCCGTATTAAAAAATCAGAAAAGTGAAGCCGTAATTCCCGTTATGCTTGCGTGCAGTGTTGTTATGATGTTTTTTATATTAGATAAAGTAAGTCATACAAATGAACAGCTCCTCGAATTTGCCGCAAGTTATAATATTGATATAAGTTATGTAAAAATAATTTTAAAGGTTATTTGCATAGCTTATGTGTGTCAGTTTGCATGCGATGTATTAAAAGATTCCGGCATGAGCTCACTTTCATTAAAAATTGAGCTTGCATCCCGGCTTGTTATATTCTCTTATGCATTTCCCATTGCGACGGCACTTTTAAAAAAAGCCGCAGAAATAATAGGAGACTTTTAGAAAACAAAGGAGAAAACTATGAAAAAAATTCTTTTAACGGTTTTGTTTTTATTTTTGTTTTCAGGCATTTGTTATGCAAGCGATACAGATTTTGCAAACGATATTTTATATAATACAGACTTTAGTGAAATTGAGGCGTTTTTAGAAGATGATTACCCGCAGCTTGATTTTAAAAGTATGATAAATACAATGATTAATGAGAAAAAAATGCCTGGCATTGATATGATAAAGGAAATTTTAAAAAATACTTTTTTTAAAGAGATACGATATGCAGTTATTTTAAGCCTTAAAATCGCATCTGTGTGTATAATAATGGCTTTTTTAAAGGATATGCCCGGCATTGAAGGCGGGGCGGGCGGCGCAGCTTTTTTTATCTCGCAAATGATTGTAAGCTTTATTCTTCTTGATTGCTTTCGTGTTGGGCTGGACTCGGGAAAAACAGTTATCAAAAATGTAAACTCCTTTGTAAATATGAGCATACCGCTGTTAACGGTTTTTTTAGCAGGGAGCGGTGCGGCAAACACTGCCGCCTGCGTAAGTCCCGTTATGCTTATAGGAATTGAAGTTATAAGCTTAATTACGGAGTGGATATTTATTCCGCTGATTATCTCCCTTGGAATTTTGCCGGTGTTTTCAAACCAAAATGGGCCGATTGGCGATGACCTTGTAACAGACACCATAAAAACCGTTTTAAAATGGGGAATGGGGCTCGTGTTCAGTTTGTTTGGCGGAATAGTGAATATATATGGAAATTTCGCCGCTTCAACTGATGCTCTAGGGTTCAAAGCGGCAAAATATGTGGCAGGTTCGGCACTGCCTGTTGTGGGAAATCTAATATCGGAGGGAATGGGCACGTTTTATTATTCCTGCTCGGTGGTTAAAAATGCATTCGGAGCGGTTTTAATGTGTATTATTTTTATAATAGTTTTAGCTCCTGCAGTAAAGCTTTTTGTATTAAATCTGGTTTTGAATGTTACGGCGATGTTTGCAGGTGCCGTTTGCGAAAAAAGCATAAGTCTTAAAATAAAAGAGATAAGCGGCAGCTTAATGTATGTTTTTTCTCTTATATGCCTTATGGCGTTTTTATTTATAATCTGTATTGCAATTATTATACATACATCAAACAATGTAGTGATTTAGGCTATACGGGGGGATAAAAATGAAATGGTTTTTTGATATGCTGATTTTAATGTGCAGCGTATCGGTTATGGGAATATTTTTCTTTTCGCTTGAGGGAAAAGGAAGTATTTTTAGGAGTGTAAGGATAGTCACAGTGCTTGCACTTAGTGCGTTTATAGTGAACAGTCTGCTTAATGTAAAAATCACAATGCCTGAAATTACCTTTGGTTACAATGAAGAAACAGACCGTTATTCTGACGGGGTTAAAAAGGTACTTTGCGAAAGCCTTAAAGAAAATATTAAAGCTGAAATTAACAGCATATACCCTGATGCAGAGCCGGAGGTTTATGTGATTTCAAGTATAAACAATGAATACAGGCTTGATATTTCCTATGTATCCGTAACGGTAAAACAGGGAAATGTTTCAAAAATAAAAAAAATAATTGAGGAAAGCTGCGGAATAGAAAAAGATATAATATCCGTAGAGAAAGTGTGAAAAATGCTGGCTGAAAAATTTAAAAAAAAAGGTTATATAAGCTTTTTATATATCATATTTATAATTGGAATAGTAATTATGATTTTTGGAAACTCTATACAGGAAAAGGATAAAGTAAAAAAGGCAGAAGACACTATAGCGTCTGACATAAATTTAATTGATGAAGAAAAGCTGTGCGAGGTGCTTTCAAAAATAAAAGGCGTTGGAGATGTAAGCATAATGATTACATATGAAAATTCGGGCACTCAAAATTACCTGAGCGATATAACAAACGAAAAGGGCGAAAGGTCAGAAAAAAACATAAAAAAGGTGGTTTCATCGTCAGGTGAGCCTGTGGTATATGAAAGAAAAATGCCTGAGGTAAAGGGGGTTGTGGTAGTTTGTGACGGTGCAGCAGATGAGGCGGTCAAAGCTGAAGTGTGCCGTGCGGTGTGCGCACTTACCGGTGTTTATGAACATCGGGTAGGGGTTTTTGAGAAAAAATAAAGGAGGAAGTATAATGATGATGGTATTTAAGAAAAAAGAAATTTTAGTAAGCGCACTTGTGGTATTAATTGGTGCGGCGGCAGTGGTAAATTACAGTTATAACAAAAACGAATTAAAAAACATTGAAGAGGCGGCAAATAAAGAACAAATCGTAAGTCAGGCTGAAAGCTATAACGTATCTGCCATAGAAAATACATCAGGTGAAGAAGGAGAAGAAAAAATGATGGGTGAGGCACAGCAGGTAACGAGCGATGTTAAAACAGAAAAGAAAGACCCATTTGCCGCGGCAAAAATGAGTCGCGAAAGTGCACGCAGCAAAAAGCTTGAAATATTAAATGGTGTTTGTGAAGATGAATCAAGCGATAGTGAAGCGCGTGAAAATGCAAGAGCAGATATAATTAAAATGGCAGAATATACTGATAAAGAATCAGTTTGCGAGAATCTTATTTTGGCAAAAGGATTTGAGGGAGCAGTTGTATATATTGACGATGAAAACGTAACCGTAACCGTGAAAAAAGAAGGCTTTAATCAGCAAGATGCTATAAAAGTGCAGGACATTGTTACAGGAAATACTGGTATTGAAACAAAATATATAAAAATAGTTGCAGTTTGAAAAAAAGAGTGATATAATATAGCTATAGAGATTATCTGTCTTTTTTTATACGAAAGGAGAAATTAATATGGAAGAAATCAAAAAAGAGCTTGAAAGCGGAAAAATTATTATTTCTGAAGACGTTATCTGTACAATTGCGGGTATTGCCACAAGTGAGGTTGAAGGTGTATACTCTATGGCAGGCAACCTTGCAACCGGTATTGTGGAGATGATTGGTAAAAAGTCAAGCGGTAAAGGTGTTAAGGTTGATATTGAAGAAAATAATGTGAATGTGGAAGTTCATTTTATTGCAAACTACGGAGCCAAGCTTACTGAGGTTTGTTGGGAAATTCAGGAGAAGGTTAAAAAGGCCATTGAGTCTATGTGCGGCATGGAGGTTTTGAGTGTAAATGTATTTGTTGAAAGCATTTACATTGAAAAAGAGCCTAAAAAGGAAAGTAAAAAAGCTAAAAAAGAAGAGCCGGCGCAAGAGGCTGAACAAGAGTAAAATATATGGCGGGGTTGTGAAAAAGGGTGAATTTTTTGCATCCCTGCTTTTTGCATTTTAAACAGATGGAAGTGATAATATGAAAAAAATTATTAAAATAGAGGGTATGCACTGTAAGCATTGCGGTGAAAGCGTTAAAAAAGCCCTTGAAGCTTTGGGAATTGTAAAAAGTGCTAGAATTGATTTAAAAAAGAATATCGCAACGATTGATATCGGTAAGAATAACGAAGACGGATTGGATATTACACGTGCAGTTGAAAATGCAGGTTTTAAAGTTATGGGTATTGAGAATAAAAAAACGCTTTTTTAATCTAGCCTGACAGAAGCTATACGAACCTGATTTTAAGGCGAGTTCGGATAACTTCTGTCACGCTAACAAAAGATAATTTAAAAGGAGAACTTTGCAGAAATGAAAATTAAGCATTATTTGGGCATAAATTTAAAAATTGCCGCAAATCACATAGGTTGTCATCTTATCAGTGCACTTATCGGTTTGTTTGCCTTTTCACTTTTTATGGAACATTTGTGGGGCAAGGTACTGGCAGGTGTGTTTTATTCGGGATTTTACATAGTTAGAATGTATTCGGCAGCTTATAAAATCGGTGAGAAGGACACAAAGGTTTATTCTGAAAACAAGCCTTATGTTTTAAAGGGGCTGGTGTGCAGTGTTCTACTACTTTTAATAAGCCTTATTGTGGTTTTTTTATACAGAATGGGATTTTTAACAGAAAGTCGCGGCACATATCTTTTATGCGTAAACCTTTTTGAACTCTGGAATTTTAATTTCACACCCTTTATGAATGCCGCTTACGGTGTTGCACCGGTGTGGTACGCAGTTGTTTTGCTTTTTCCTGTTTTATGCGTGTTTTTTGGCTACCTTGCAGGTATGAAGCGCTATGAGTTGGGCCACAAATTTTTCACAAAGCTTGTTTATAAGGGCAAAAAATGAAATACGAAAATATAGTAAAAGTAAAATTTACAAACAGAATAAACCGCTTTGTTGGACAAAAGTTGGACAAAACAGAGAAAAACACAAAAATCAAGAAAAAAGAAAAACCCACGAACTCAATGTTCATGGGTTTTTTTAATGGTTGCGGGAGGCGGATTTGAACCACCGACCTTCGGGTTATGAGCCCGACGAGCTACCAGACTGCTCCATCCCGCGATATTGCTCACACTCATATGCGACTTGTTTATTATAGCACATTGTTTTAAAAAAGTAAAGTCTTTTTTCTAAAAAAAATAAAAAAAATATTTTCTACAGTAAATGATATGCAAAATGTACAAAAGATATACATTTTTTCAAAAAAATATTATCGATATATCAAATAAGAAATATTTGCATATAATAACAAAGGAGGTGTATGGCTATGTTCAATAACTCAAAAACAGATATTGCCGTTCTTCAGCTTGCATTAAAGCGGGCAGGATTGTATTCAGGTGAGATTGACGGAATTTTTGGTTCAAATACAATTGACGGGGTAAGAAACTTTAACATTACAAATAATATTACACCGCAGAATGAAGTAACAGATAAAACTATTGAAAAGCTTTTTGAATACCTTTCAGGGTACATAACATATACTATTATGCCCGGTGATACATATTATGAGCTTGCAAAAAGGTATAATACAACTTTAGAAAATATAAGGAATGCTAATCCTGATGTAAATGAAAATAATCTTATAACGGGCAGTAGTATTATAATTCCTATAACAGACAGTGTAACACCCACGGATATTAATTATAATTCATATCTTATAGGTGCGGTTTATAATGGAATAAGCAAAAGATTTCCTTTTATAAAGCTTACACCAATTGCAAAAAGTGTGTGGGGAGAGCTGATTTATCTTATGCAAATGGGTGTGGGAGAAAAAAAGGTGTTTATAAATGCATCGCACCATGCAAATGAATGGATAACTACTCCTGTTGTTTTTAAATTTATTGAAGACTATGCCAAAGCTTATGTGCAAAACGGAAAAATTGCAGACTTCGATGCAAGAGATTTATATAATAAAACACAGCTCTTTATGGTTGCAGCTGTAAATCCCGACGGGATTGATATTGTAAACTCTTCTGTAAATCCCAAAAGGGAAGAGGAGGTAAAAGTTATTGCAAATAATTATCCGGCTATTCCTTATCCTGATGGTTGGAAAGCAAATGCAAATGGTGTAGACCTTAATTTAAATTATCCTGCCGGATGGGAAGAAGCAAAAAAGATAAAATATAATTTAGGATATACTACTCCTGCACCGCGGGATTTTGTTGGAAGTTTTCCTTTAAGTCAGCCTGAAAGCCGCGCAATGTATGACCTTACAGTTAGAAATAATTTTGATTTAACACTTTCTTATCATACTCAAGGAGAGACTATATATTGGAAATATTTAAATTATTTGCCTGAAAATTCATTAGAAATTGGTCAAAAGCTTGCAGATGCAAGCGGATATGAATTATCTGTTACACCAACAGAATCTGGGTATGCAGGGTATAAAGACTGGTTTATTTTAACTTATAATAAGCCAGGTTACACTATAGAGGCAGGACTTGGCGAAAATCCGCTTCCGATTTCTGATTTTGACAGTATATATGAAAAAAATCTGCCCCTTATGGCAAATGCACTTTATCTTGTGTCACAAATACAGTAAAATAAAAAATCACTTCAGCCGCAAAATAAAGCTGAAGTGATTTTTGCTATTATATTATAAAATTTATTTAACCTTTCTGCATTCAAGATAGAAACGCTTGTCGCATGCTTCGCCCATAGAGAATGTTTTTCTGGGAAGGGCACCATCTGCGATAACGGTTTTAAATAAATCGCCTTTATCCATAGGAGGAAGAATAAACCCTAAATTATTTCCGTGTGCAAGTTTTTTTGTAACATCTGCACCATGAATATAATCAACCTTTATGGCGGATAAAAATTTATCTATATATCCCTGAAGTGTACCAACAGGAAGATAGCTTGGAGCATTTTTGATATACATGCTCTTTTCAGTGCCGTCAACAACATAGATAAGCGCTTGACTGCCCTCTTCAAAGTTATCGGTTGCATTGTAATAAGTTTTGATGTCGTTTACAATTTTTTCAGGCTCACAGTCAAACAAAACTCTGTGTATTGGCTCAAATTCCAAAGATTTATCATGAATGTTTACAAGCTCCACAAGGCTGTAGCGTGCAGGATGATTTTCTTTTTCAGAATCGGAAAGGGTAAGCTTAATCTGCTCCCAACACTGCTTTGCGGTTGCAAGTGAATGATTACCATCACCTACGGCAAATAAAAGTCTGTTATCGCTGCCACAAGCTTCGTAAAGCGTGTTAAGAGCGTTTGAAATATCTTCATCTGCTTCAACCTTATACCCTCTAATATGACCGCTTGACTCCATGAGGTCAAAATCATAAAGTGTTTCGCCACATTTTTTTTCTGCTGTATCAAACAAAATATTATCCTTATCGTCAACCAAAAGCATAATGTGGGGAAGTTCTAAAGAAGCATTAATTCTAATTTTAACTCTTGGAGGTATTCTTTCAAGAACAGTTCCCTCTGTTGCACGGATAAGAGTTTTAGAACCTTTATTGTAGTCATAAGCCTCCAAATCTACAATGCCAATAATGCCGTGACGTATTTTGCCACCGGTTACTTCTCTCTTTACATAAATAAAAGAGTTTTTTATCTCGCGGAAGATATCGCCTTTTATGTATTCATCCATAACTGTATTGATGGAATTTATCTTTTCTTGGTTATCAACTGTTTCGAGATAAATTTCAGGGAAAATAAGATTGTATGCAGAAGGTGAATCGCCAACTGTATTTGCTACCCTTTTCCAGTAATCGGGCTGTGATGTATACTGGTCACATGCAACAACGCTCCATTTTTTCATGTCTGCATCAGCGGGAATTAAAATATCTGCCGGCATAAAACCAAATTTTTTAAGATTCATAACTTTTTTATCCAATAAGCTTTTTACTTATCAGAATCTCCTTTCATAATATCGTCAATTAATATCTCAAGATATTCTGCATCTGTGCTGTTGAGGCACTTTTCGCAATTGTCACACACCTTGTCGGGATTTAAATCGCATCTGCAGTCACCGCAGTTTGTGCATAATTTATTATCTTCAAAAATGCATTTTTTACCTGACATATAAACCAACCTTTCGTAAGAAAATCATTTCCCGACTATTATAACACAAAAAAAGTCAGATTTCAAATAATTTATGCGAAAAAAAGAAAATTAAAAAATTTAAGAACTTTTGTTTGCTTTTTTAAAAATAGTGTGCTATACTATATGTAAAAGTAAAATAAAAGGAGCGATTTTATGGCGAGAACATCGGATAAAGGTCCTAAAATTCTTGTATTTATTGATGAGCAGACGAAAAAAAACGGATTTCCGCCATCAGTCAGGGAAATTGGGGAGGCTGTAGGTTTAAGCTCAACGTCCAGCGTTCATGCACAGATTTCCGCATTGCAAAACAGTGGTTATCTTGAAAAGCATGATGCCAAAACCCGTGCGTTAAGGCTTACTGATAAGTATTATTCAGAATATTGCGAAAGCGATGGCTTTGATGAAAAAGCTTTTGAGAGTTTTTATCAAAATAATGAATCGGAGTACTTAAGTGTGCCGGTGCTGGGAAAGGTTGCTGCAGGTGTGCCTATTTTAGCGGTTGAAGATGCAACTGACAGTATGCCACTTCCAATGTCATTTGCAAAAAACAAGGATTTGTTTATTCTTACAGTTAGCGGTGAGTCTATGATAGAGGCTGCTATTCTTGATGGGGATATGGTTATTGTGCAAAAGCAGGAAACTGCAAATAATGGTGATATTGTTGTTGCATTGGTAGATGATTCGGCCACGGTTAAAACCTTTTATAAGGAAAACGGTCATTTCAGGCTTCAGCCTGAGAATTCAAGAATGGAACCCATAATAGTAAATGAAGTTAAAATTCTTGGTAAGGTTGTGGGCCTTTTCAGAACAAATATATAAAAAATAATACATAATAAAGTAAAACAGAGGAGAGTAAAAGATGAAAAAGATTATAAGCGGTGTTTTGGTATGTGCTATGCTTTTAGTGTTTTTACTTCCTGTTGGCTTTGCAAGCGAGCAGACCGCATATGGTGACAGCGTTGTGTTTTACAGTGAAAATAAAGTTGTAAAACAGGGCGAAGATTTTGTTTTGGACGTAAATGTTAAAGATAATCCGGGAATTGTTACATTTATGATTATATTTACTTATGACCAGGATGTTATTGATGTTAGTTGTGAGTCTGCAGGCGAAAGGCTTGATGACGAAGGAAGTATATTTAGACTTTTACTTGCAAATGAAAAATATGGTGAAAATAAAGCGTGCATTTCTGCACTCAGCACAACAAATATTTTTAAAGACGGCAAACTGGCAGGACTTGTGTTTACGGTTAAAGAAGATGCACCTGCCGGAAAGTCCGTAATTAAGGTTACACTTGAACATTTGGGCCATTTTGATGATAATGAAGGTACATCAGCTATTTTAGATTTGGCTGATAACAGAAAAGAATCATATGATGTAGAAGTTTTTGTTGATACAGAGCTTGAGGGCGAAGCTGTAAGTGAGCTTAAGATAAAGTGTCTTACAGAAAAAGAATTTGCAGATACTTACGAGGAAAGAATGGAAGCTTTAAAAACACCAAAGCCCACACCGAAACCTATTTACGCAACACCCAGACCTGAAAAAACACCACAAGCGGGTGGAGAAGTTGGAAATGGAAACTCTAATCTTAAAACTGTTGAAGTTGTTTTAAAAGAAGATACGTCATGGTATATGCAGCCTGCAACAGATAAGCTTTTTGAGCCTGACCGCAGTGCCACAAGATATGAGATTGTGAACGCATTGAATGGCATATTTACTGTTGAAAATGCTGAGGATAAAGATGAGTTTACAGATGTTACAGATAGTTTTTATAAAAAGATAGTTAATAATTTTGCACAGGCAGGCATAATATCAGGTTATGGTGATGGAATATTTGGCGGAGAAAGAAATATTACCCGCGGCGAATTTGTAAAGCTTTTAACAACTGCATTTAATATTCAATACAAAGGTGCAAAAAATGAAAGCCTTTCCGATATTAAAGGACATTGGGCAGAAGAGTATATAAGTGCTTTTGTGGATAAAGGGTATATTTTAGGTTATCCGGATTCAAGCTTTAAGCCAGACAAAAACATTACTCGTGCAGAAGCTGTTACCGTTATAAACAGAGCGCTTGGAATTGAAACAAAATCAGATAATATTCAGATGTTTAATGACTTAACTCGCGAGCACTGGGCATTTGATATAGTAATGTCAATATTTTAAACAATTAAAAAACAAAAGCTGCAGACGATTTTCATTTTCTGCAGCTTTTAAATATATTTAATCACATAAAAAATAAAATGTATATGAAAAATCGCAAATTATTTTTGTTAGTATATCAGTATAGTTTATATATAATACGTCTTTTTAGCAAATAAATTTAAAACTGTTATTAAAAACAGGGCAGATTTAGTATAAATTTTCATGAAATTCACTTACAACATTTAATGAAAACAATTTTTTTTATAACGAATTAAAGCAAAAATATTGACATATAAAATAATTGGTGATATTATAGTTCTTATAGTTTTCTTTATGTTAAAGTAAAGAAGATGACTCGTTTTTTAGGAGGTTGTTATAAATGAGCTTTAAGCTTGAGTATTTGTCCGAAGTAATGGACAACGTAATCAAAAGAAATCCCGGCGAGCCGGAGTTTCATCAGGCAGTAAGAGAAGTTTTGGAATCTTTAGAGCCTGTTATAGAAGCAGAACCCGAATTAATTGAAAAAGGTATTATAGATACCATTGTTGAGCCGGAAAGAATTATCAAATTCCGAGTTCCCTGGGTTGATGATAACGGCAAAGTGCAGGTTAACCGTGGCTTCAGAGTACAGTTTAACAGCGCTATTGGTCCTTATAAGGGTGGTATCCGTTTCCATCCGTCAGTATACGAAGGTATTATTAAATTCCTTGGTTTTGAGCAGATTTTCAAAAATTCACTTACAGGTCTTCCCATCGGCGGCGGTAAGGGAGGTTCAGACTTTGACCCCAAGGGTAAGTCAGATAATGAAGTTATGCGTTTCTGCCAAAGTTTTATGACTGAACTTTCAAAATACATCGGTGCAGATACAGACGTTCCTGCAGGCGATATCGGTGTTGGAGCAAGAGAAATCGGTTATATGTTCGGGCAGTACAAGAGACTTCGTGATGACTTCACAGGCGTTCTTACAGGTAAAGGCCTTACATATGGCGGAAGCCTTGCAAGAAAAGAAGCAACAGGTTACGGCTTGTGCTATTTTACAGATGAAATGCTTCGTGATAACGGCAAGAGCTTTGAAGGCACAACAGTTGTAGTTTCAGGTTCGGGTAACGTTGCTATTTATGCTTCTGAAAAAGCAACTGAGCTTGGTGCAAAGGTTGTTGCAATGTCTGACTCTAATGGTTATATTTATGATAAAAACGGTGTTGACCTTGATGCTGTTAAGCAGATTAAAGAGGTTGAACGTAAGAGAATTAAAGAGTATGTTACAATTCATCCCGAAGCTGAGTATCATGAAGGATGTTCAGGTATCTGGACAGTTAAGTGTGATATAGCACTTCCCTGTGCAACACAGAACGAGATTAATGAAGACAGTGCTAAGGCATTGGTTGCAAACGGCTGTTATGCGGTAGCAGAAGGTGCAAATATGCCTTCTACTCCTGAAGCTATTGAGTGTTTCCAGTCAAACGGACTTTTGTTTGGTCCTGCTAAGGCTGCAAATGCGGGCGGTGTGGCAACATCTGCACTTGAAATGAGCCAGAACTCTATGAGATATTCATGGACATTTGAAGAAGTTGATGCAAAGCTTAAGTCAATTATGGTTAATATTTATCATAACGCTGCTGATGCTGCCGCAAAATACGGCATGGCAGGAAACCTTGTTGCAGGTGCAAATATTGCAGGATTCTTAAAGGTTGCTACATCAATGAAATTCCACGGTGTGGTTTAATAAAAAGTTTAAAAATAGAAATGTCGCTCATATTAAAAAAGTGGGCGACATTTTTTGTTTTGTGTAAGCGTTTTTCTTGACTTTGATTTGTGTGTATGGTAAAATTTTTATTGTAGATTAAGTAAAAAAATAAAAATGTAAGTATAATATTTGAAAAGAATTTTATGTGTATTTTTAGCGGTAATTCTTATAAGCGCTTGCAACGGAAAATTATACCCATTGCAGAAATGTTTATGTAAGCCTGATTTACGACAATTATTATTTTGCAGATTTAATTGCAAGATTTACAGGTGTAAACAAAGGATTTTTAATTTTAAATTATAAAATTTTTAAGGAAAGAAGGAATTTAAAATGGTAGAAATCAAACAAATTCAGTACAAAACATACGGAAAATGTTTAGAGCTTAACAACGGTATTGTAAAGCTTTATATTACTATTGATTTAGGTCCGAGGATTATTAATTATAGCCTTGTTGACGGTGAAAATATGATGCTTGAAGACACAGAATTTTCAATTTTTGCAGATGGTGAAGATTTTAACGAATATTACGGCAAGGGTAGCAAATGGTATATTTACGGCGGGCACAGACTTTGGACATCTCCTGAGTCAAGGCCCAGAAGCTATTACCCCGATAACACACCCGTTAAATATGAGTCTATTGAAAACGGAGTAAGGCTTGTGTGTGATGAGCAGATAAAAAATCAGTATCAGTATACTATTGATGTGGTTTTAAATCCGTCAAGCTCTGATGTTGAAGTGCGCCATATGATTAAAAATACAGGCGCTTTTGAGGTTGAATTTGCAGCATGGGCGCTAAGCGTTACAGCTAAGGGCGGTATGATTGCGGTGCCAAATTCTACACGTGACACAGGTCTTTTGGCAAACCGTGTGCTTGCCGTTTGGCCTTATGCAAGAATGAATGATGAGCGTGTTTATTGGGGCGATAAGTATATTACTCTTTCTCAGGACCCAGGTGCAGACCGCGCTTTCAAGCTTGGCATCAATAATGAAGAAGGATATAGCATGATATTTAACCATGACTGCGTATTTATAAAAAAGAGCGAGCATATTGAAGATGCAGAGTACCCTGATGGAGGTATGAGCCTTGAAACATATACAAACAAGCATTTTCTTGAAGCTGAAACACTAAGCCCCTTATATCTTGTTGATCCCGGTGAGACTATTGAGCATATTGAAGAGTGGAGCCTTTTTGGCGGTGTTAAAAAGCCGAAGAAAAATGATGAGGCAGCAATTGCTGAAATTGCGGCAAAATACGTTAAATAAAAATTTTATTCGCCGGAGGGAAGAAGAATGAAATTAATGTTTGCATCTGATATTCATGGCTCTTTATATTATGCAAAAAAGATGTGTGAAATATTTGAAACTGAGAAAGCGGAAAAATTAGTGCTTTTGGGCGATGTTTTATATCATGGCCCCAGAAATGATTTACCAAAGGGATATAATCCCAAAGGGGTTATTGAGCTTATGAACTCTTTAGCAGAAAAACTTCTATGCGTTCGCGGTAACTGTGATACTGAGGTTGACCAAATGGTGCTTAATTTTCCCATTCTGGCAGATTATGGATATATATATGACGGCAATATAGAAATTTACTTAAGCCACGGGCATATATATAACCCTGATAATCTTATAAAAGGGGCAAAGGAGTGCGTTTTGGTTAATGGTCATACACACATTTTTGCACTTGATAAAATGCCATGGGGTATTTATGCAAACCCTGGAAGCGTTTCAATTCCTAAAAATTCAAATCCGTCCACATATATGATTTATGAAAAGGGCAAATTTGAAATTAAGGATTTTAATAAAAATGTTTTAAAAGAGCTTACAGTTTTAAATAAATAGAATACAAAATTAAAAAAACGACCTGCAAATAAAGCCTCAAAACGCTTTGGCGCAGGTCGGTTTTTTTGTAAAAAACACGCAATTATTGCGTGGCCTTGAAAAAGGTTAGCTGATGAACAGAAATGAAATAATTATTGTTTTTCTTTTTCATCTTCAATTATATCATTGGGAGTTTCAAGAGTTATTTTTCCTATTTTACCGCTTCTGAACTCGTCTAAAACAATGTTTGCCGCGCGGAATGTATCAATTTCACCGCCTGAAATAACAAAGCCTCTCTTTTTGCCGATATATTCCAAAAGCTCAAAATTTTCCATTTGCGCAATATCTTGTGTAAGCTTGTAGCGGGCTGAAAGGTTTTCCGTATAATTAAGCTTAAGATATCCCAAAAGATGCATACAAAGCTCTTCGGTGTCAATTATCTCGTCTTTAATTGAGCCTATAAATGCAAGTTTCATACCGATTTTCTGATTCTCAAATTTAGGCCACAGTATTCCAGGTGTGTCTAAAAGTTCAACTCCGCTTTTTAATCTTATCCATTGTTTGCCCTTTGTAACGCCTGGGCGGTCACCGGTTTTTGCCCCTGCCTTACCTGAAAGACGGTTTATAAGTGAGGATTTTCCCACATTGGGAATACCAACAATCATAAGCTTAATTGAGCGGTTTAAACCGCGGTTTTCATTTTTTTGAATTTTATCTGCAATTGCGGCTTTTGCCTCTGAAATAATTTTATCTGTTCCTTTTCCTGAAAGGGAATTAACATAGATGCATTTACAACCTTTTTTTGTGTAATACTCCTGCCACATTACAGAGCGGGAATCATCGGCTAAATCTGATTTATTCATAATAACTATTCTTGGCTTTGAACCAAGCAAATCATCAAAATCAGGGTTACGCCCTGAAAAGGGAACACGGGCATCAATCATCTCAATAATAACATCTATAAGTTTTAAATTTTCAGAAATAAGTCTTCTGGTTTTGGCCATATGCCCGGGATACCACTGAAGTTCCATATATATCAAATCCTTTCGTATAAGTTAACAATTAATAACACCCCTGAATTTTAAATTCAGGGGCATAAGATTAATCAATAAGGTGAACCAATTTTGTTTAAAGGCCATATACGAAACGATGCTTCGCCCCATACAGCGTCAAAAGGAACAGTTCCTAAAGATGGAAAACGGCTGTCTGATGAATTTTCGCGGTTATCACCCATAACAAAAACGTGACCTTCCTCAACAATGCAGGGGTTGTTTATCATTGCGTATGCCATGGTAGTGCCCTGAATATAGTTTTCTTCAAGTAATTCGCCGTTTATATAAACATCGCCTGAAAGGTCAATAAATACCTCGTCGCCGGGAAGACCTATAACACGCTTTATATAGCAGTAGGGTTTTAAATCGTATTTTGATTGAGTATAATACTCATGCTTTAGCATAAACTTTTCAAAACCTGAGTCTAATGAATCAACCACTGCCATACGGCTTTTATAATTTGCATCTAAAACAATTATATCACCCCTTTTTGGTGTATAGCCGATTTTTCTTAATATAAGATGCTGACCATGAGCAAGGGTGGGGTCCATTGAATGACCGTCTACCTTTACAATATCAAAGAAAAATCCTTTTAAAACAAACACTATAACAAGTGCTATAACTATAGAACTTACCCATTCTTTAATTTCTTTTTTCAAATCGAAGAATTTTTTGCGTTTTTCTTCTGTGTTTTGATTCTCTAGGGTTTCCTCGTCTGACGGGGGAACGGTGTTTTCAAATTCAATTTTGAAATCGTTATTTTCCAAAATAAACACTCCTTTTTAATTTATATGAAAAAGCGTGAAAACGCTTTGTAACAAACATAAAAGGGACCCATGCGTGTCCCTTTTAATTGAAGAATCAGATTTTCTCTTTTACCTTAGCGCTCTTACCAACTCTATCACGTAGATAGTATAGTTTAGCTCTTCTTACTTTACCCTTTCTTGAAATCTCAATCTTAGCGATTTTGGGAGAATTTACAGGGAAAGTTCTTTCAACGCCTACACCATAAGAAATACGTCTTACAGTAAATGTTTCAGAGATACCGCTACCGCTTTTCTTGATAAGCGTACCTTCAAACATCTGGATTCTTTCACGGGTACCCTCGATAACCTTGAAGTAAATCTTAAGAGTATCACCGATGTTAAGCTGAGGTAAATCATTTCTCAACTGACTTTCTGTTAAAGATTTAATAAAGTCCATTTTCATTTGCCTCCTTCCTTCTTAGATGTTCATGCCGGCGTAATATGGCAGAGGACCATCCGTGTACTCAAGTATTTTAGCACACATATTTATAAAAATCAAGTTTTTTTTGAAAAAAAACAAAAAAATTTATAAAAAGTTATTTTGCGGGCATAAACTGCACAATAAATAACAGGCAGAGGGTGTTTAATTGTGCAGTTTTTTTGTGCGAATAATATAAAAGCCTTTTTTGTTATTATGTCGAAAAATATAAGTCACAAAATGTTTACAAAAAGTTGATTGAAATGAAGCCCGAAAGGAAGTATAATATTACAAAATTACAGCATTTTTAACCTTAATTTAACTTTGAAGGTTTATATTGAAACAGGATTTGCTGTCATATGCATAGTTAAAAGAATTTTATGTATAAGGAGAATTGAAAAAATGAGAAAAGCAAAGGCAGAAAAAAAGAAGCTTTCAAAAAAGGCGGTTATAATCATTATTATAGCGGCACTTTTACTGGCAGGGGTAGTAATCGGTATTGTGATGATGAAAAAGTCAAAAGATAATGCACCTGAGGTTAAAGTGGTTGAAAGCGAAGCTAAAGTTGAAAGGCGGGATATTTTAAACACCATAAGCGGAAGCAGTGTTATTCAGCCAAAGGATTCTTATGAAATAACCTCCCTTGTAAACGGCGATATTATTTATGCCGGCTTTGAAAAAGGCGATGTGGTTAATAAAGATGCTGTTTTATACAGAATTGACTCATCGGACATTGAAAAAAATGTAACTAGCGCCAGTAACTCGCTTACGCGTGCAACTAAAAATTATAACGATGCAGTTGAGGCAGTTAATGACCTTACTGTTACCGCCCTGTATTCCGGCAAAGTTGCAGAAGTATCTGTTAAGGAAGATGATAATATTTCAGACGGCGGCGTGATTGCAAAAATATATGATGACACAAGGCTTGAGCTTACTGTGCCTTTTGTTGAAGAGGATGCGGCTTTAATATCACCAGGTCAGATTGCGAGTGTCAGCATAGTAAATAGCGGAGGCATTATTTCGGGAAGAGTTAAAGAGGTTGGGGGCAGTTCTTATGCAGGAAATTCAAGAACAATTTTAAGAGATGTAACGGTTGTTGTTAATAATCCCGGTGCACTTACCACACAGGATAAGGCAATAGTTGAAATAAACGGCCTTTACTGTAATGATACAGGGTCTTTTGAGTACATAACAGAGAAAAATCTTTTATCTACTGCTTCGGGTAAAGTTAAAGAGCTTAATATCAAAAAGGGTGATATTGTAAGTGCAGGTCAGAAAATAGCTCTTATTGAAAATGAGAGTGTAACAGATGCAGTTGAAAATGCGCGTCTTTCTCTTTCTGATTCTCGGCTTTCCTACGATAATGCCCGTGAAAAGGTAGATGACTATACAATCAAAGCTCCTATTTCAGGAACAGTGGTTGAAAAGAATGTAAAAGCGGGAGACAAATTTGATTTAAGCAGTATGAACGGTGAGAGTATGGCGATAATTTATGATATGAGCTCGCTTGTGTTTGACCTTTCTATTGACGAAACCGATATTGCAAGAATTCATACGGGGCAGAGTGTAAGTATAACTGCAGATGCTGTAGAAGGAAAGGTATACACCGGTCAGGTTACAAACGTCAGCATAGTAGGGCAGACTAATTATGGTATAACCACATATCCGGTAACAGTTGAAATAACAGAGTTTGATGATGCACTTGTGCCGGGTATGAATATAGAAGCATCAATCAGCGTTTCAAATGCAACCAATGTTTTAGCAGTACCGATAAGTGCAATAAACAGAGGCAATACTGTATATGTAAAGGGTGAAAAGCAGTCAGAGGATGATAAAGCACCCGAAGGCTACAAAACAGTAAAGGTCGTAACCGGTGAAACAGACGGAATGTTTATAGAAATAAAAGAGGGTCTTGAAGAAGGGCAGGAAGTAAAGGTTATAGATATTGTTGCAACTTCAGGCGGTGAAGAACAAAACGAGCAGAGTATGCAGATGCCCGGTATGGGCGGCGGAATGCCCGGTATGGGCGGCGGAATGCCCATGGGTGGTGGTATGCCACAGGGAATGCGCAGCGGCGGTATGGGCGGCGGTATGCGTTAAACAAATTATAAGAAAGGTTTAAATTTTATGGCGTCTCTTATTGAATTTAAAGATATACATAAAACATATTATATGGGTGATGAAGTTGTAAGAGCGGTTGACGGGGTTGACCTTAAAATTGACAAGGGTGAATTTGTGGCAATTGTGGGGCAGTCAGGCTCAGGAAAATCAACTATGATGAATATAATAGGGTGTCTTGACGTGCCCACCTCCGGTGAATATTATTTAGACGGAGTTAATGTTTCAAGTATGACTGATAATGAGCTTGCAACCATACGCAACAAGATGCTTGGGTTTATATTTCAGCAATACAACCTTATTCCGAAGCTTAATGTGATTGAAAATGTTCAGCTTCCGCTTATGTATGCAGGATTAAAGGAATCAGAACAGCGCAGGCGTGCAATGCAGGCCCTTGAAAGGGTTGGGCTTACAGAGAAGTATAAAAATCTGCCATCACAGCTTTCGGGCGGTCAGCAGCAAAGAGTTTCAATTGCAAGAGCTTTAGCAGGCGGGCCAAGTGTTATTTTAGCCGATGAGCCTACCGGTGCACTTGATTCAAAAACCGGCAGGGAGGTTATGGAGTTTTTAAAAGAGCTTAACCGTGAGGGGCACACTATAGTTCTGATAACTCACGATAATTCTCTGGCAGAGCAGGCAAAGCGTATCGTAAGGGTGCAGGACGGCAAGCTTATTTATGACAGTGTAGCAGACAAATCAAATGCCATAGAGTGCAGTGATGAAAAGTCAAAAAATGACACAGCACAAATAAATAAACAGAAGGAGAGTGATTTGCCTTGAGTATATTTAAATCATTCAGCCTGGCAATATACAGTCTTCTTACCAATAAAATGCGTTCATTTCTTACTATGCTTGGTATAATTATAGGTGTTGCGGCAGTTATTATACTTGTAAGCGTGGTTGACGGTATGACCGGCGAAATGACAAGCGCGTTTTCAAGCTTCGGCACAACGGCACTGACGGTAAATGTCAATAACCGAAGCAGTACAAAAAAAGTAGAAGCTGAGCAGATGTATGACTTTGTTGAGGAAAATGAAAATCTGTTTATGGGTGTATCACCGAATGTAACAGTTTCTATGGCACAGCTGAGAATTAATTCTGAAGCGGTAACAAGCTCTGTAACCGGTGTCAGTGAGCAATATGCCGACATAACAAAAAAAGTGGTTACAGACGGCAGATTTATAAGCTATGGCGAAGTAGAAAACAAAAGCAAAGCCTGTGTAATCGGTACATATATAAAAAATGAAGCCTTTGGAGAAAAAGACCCCCTTGGGCAAAGCATTAAAATTAACGGTATAAACTTTAATGTGGTGGGCGTGCTTGAAGAAAAAGGTGATTCAACAGAAAATTCAACTGATAACTGCATATATATTCCTTACACAACGGCACAGTCAATGGCGGGCAACAAAACTATAAGTAACTACAGTGTCGGTGTTAAGGATGAGCAAGATGTTGAGTATGCAAGCGATGTTTTAGAAAGATTTTTGACAAACTGTCTTGGCGACAGTGATTACTTCACAATAACAAATCTTTTGGAAATTCTTGATACAGTTAATGACCTTATAGACAAAATGAAGCTTATGCTTGTTGCCATTGCAGGAATTTCACTGCTTGTTGGCGGTATTGGTATTATGAATATAATGCTTGTGTCGGTAACGGAAAGAACCCGCGAAATAGGTATAAGAAAATCCCTTGGTGCAAAGAAAAAGGATATTATGAGTCAGTTTGTTATAGAAGCCGGAACCGTAAGCGGAATAGGTGGAATTATAGGGCTTATTTTAGGAGCGGCAGTATCATACTGGGTGGGAAGCCTGCTTGGTATAACTGCACTTCCCAGCGTTTCAACTATTGGCATATCAGTGGGCATATCGGTAGGTATCGGTATTCTGTTCGGATTTTTGCCTGCAAATAAGGCGGCAAATCTTAATCCCATTGATGCCTTAAGATATGATTGATAAATGGTGAAAGGAATGAAAAAGGTAATGAAAAATATAAAAAGAATTATTGCGGCTTTTCTTTGTGCTTGTATCTGTGTCTCTTGCGTGGTTTTTGCTGATGGAAAACAAAGTGAAGATGCAGCTCGCAAAGAGGCTATGCGTGTCATTTTGTCAGAGCTTTCTATCATGCAGGGTGACCCTGACGGAAATATGAGATATGAAGACAGCGTTTCGAGAGGAGAATTTGCAAAGGTTGCAGTTATGGCGTCGGCTTATAAGGATTATGTTGTGCCCCAGCTTAAGCTTACTTCTTTTTCTGATGTAAAGGGCGACAACTGGTGTGCACCGTATGTGTGGGTGGGCGTAAAAAATTCAATGTTTAACGGCTATCCTGACGGTACCTTCAGGCCCGGTGAAAATGTTTTGTATGAAGAAGCGGCAAATGTGCTTTTAAGAATTCTTGGCTATACAGCAGATGACATAGGTCCATCGTGGCCTTATGGTCCTGTAGCGCTGGCAAACAACATCGGTCTTGATGAAAACGCAGATGTGTATGCAGGCAAGCCCCTTACAAGGCTTGATGTTGCAAATCTGGTTTATAATATGTTAAAAGCTGTACCAAAGGGTTCAAATCAGGATTATATAAACGCTCTTGGCTACAGTATTACAGAAGATGTATTGTTTAGTGCAACTTATGACCAGGACACAAGCATAGGAATAAAAAATATATATACGTCAGCAGGAACATATGAAGCCGGAAGCGAGTTTGATAAAGGCGCGGTGGGGCTTCGTGGCGACCTTGTCTTAAAAGATGGCAAAACTGCAGTTTGTCTGATACCTTCAGGTCAGAAAAAGGTTTCATATACCGTTACTGATGTGGCAGGTGCAGGGCTTTTGCTTGACGGAAAGCTTTTTAATATAGATAAAAACACAACTGTTTATTACGGAAGGCAACAGTATATATATGAAAATTTATATTCACTTTCAATAGATAAGGGCGATAAGTTTTCTTTAATTTATACGGCAGATGGCTATATAGATTATGCTATGCTTGAGGATAATTCAAAGGCTTATGATATCAAAGAACTTGAAATGGAGAAGTATGTTGTTTATTCAGCCGTTGGTAGTGATGTTATTCTTTACAAGGATTCTGAATATCTTACATATTCAATTCCTGACAGCTGCGATGTGTATGACGGAAAAACAAAGCTTAGCTATTCACAGCTTAAGCAGTCTTTGGAAATGGGAGACTGTTTATACCTTGCATTTGATGCAAAAGGAGAGCTTGACTATATAAAATATGAAGAGGGCGAATTTAAAGGGCCGGTGTCCGCAAGTGACACAACCTGGCAGAACAGTTTTGATGTTGATATAAATACAGTATCTGTTATGAGAAATGGTACCAAGGCTTCAAAGGCTGATATTACATCAAAGGATATTTTGTATTACTGCAGTGATTTAAATCTTGTTTTAGCATATTATAAAACTGTTACCGGTGTATACGAAAAGGCATCGCCCAACAGGGATATGCCTACAAGCATAACACTTTCAGGCAAAAGCTATGAGCTTGAGGGAATAGCTGCATTTAACAAGCTTTCGTCAGGAGGAAATCTGTCACTTGGAGATACTGTTACCGTTCTTTTAGGAAAGGACGGCAAGGTTGCTGATGTTTTGTCAGAAGGCAGTGAAGAGGTTGTTTATGGCTATCTTATTTCAACAGGTGTTGGAGAATTTGAAGACGAAGATGAAGAAAAATATTCGTCATATTATGCAAAGGTGGTTTTGTCTGACGGTGGGATAAGCGAATATGCAACCGGAAAAGCTTATAAAGACTTTATAAATAAAGTGGTAAAGGTTGTTATTTCATCAAACAAGGCATTACTTACGGTTTACGACTCTTCAGGCGGCATTTCGGGAAGCCTTAAGTGGGATGAAAAAACCATAGGAAATCACAGCATCACAGATGACATTGCGATACTTGATGTAAGCACAACAGATAAAAATAAAACCTCTTCATATAAGAATGTATTTGCTCAGCGTTTAGATGGGGTTAATCTTAGTGAAAGTGATATTCTTTATGCATCAAAAAACGAAAATGGTAAAATAGATAAGCTTATTTTATCAGATGTTGCATCTGATGGTTATTCATACGGAATTTTATCGGATGTGGTAACCTCCAACAAGATGATAAGAGGATATATGATATATAATAAAAGCGGAACCTATCAGACAGATATAACAGGTCTTGGCGGAATGGGTGTGGGAAAAGGTGCTAAAATTACTTTTGACAGTAAGGGAAGTATTGAAAGACTAAGTATTTTAAATGCGGTTTCAAATGTTACCGGCATAACTGATACTCAGGTTATTGGTGACAGCGTTCACACTATTTCAAGCGATGTTGAGGTTTATGTAAGAAGCGGCAGTCTGAGCGAGGGATATGAATACACATATTCAAGTCTTTCAAAGGCAGTGGGTGCTGATAAAAGCAGGATTTTAAATGTATATTATGATAAAGCTGACAGCAAAGGCGGAAGAGTAAGAGTTATTGTAATCAGTGAATAAAAATAAAGGTGCAGAAGGTTAATTTATAGATTTTCTGCATCTTTTTTTATTGTGTTCTTTACTGCAAATGATTTTTGTGATATACTGAATACAGATTTTCAAAAGAGGAGAGTAAAGCTATGAAATTTGTTACATGGAATGTAAACGGACTTCGGGCATGTCTTTCAAAAGGGTTTGAAGAATATTTTAATTCTTGCAGTGCAGACGCATTTTGTATTCAGGAAACAAAGCTTCAGCCAGAACAGCTTGAATTTCACCCTGAAGGCTACAGCGAATATATAAGCAGTGCAGAAAAAAAGGGGTATTCAGGTACTCTTATTTATGCAAAAAATGAGCCACTAAATGCATACTATGGTATAAATGGAAAATATGCAGACGAGGGAAGAGTAATTACCCTTGAATATGATAATTTATTTTTGATAAATGCCTATGTTCCAAATGCGCAGGATGGGTTAAAACGCATAGGCTACCGCATGGAATATGAAGATGATTTAAGAGAATATCTTTTAAAATTAGACAAGATAAAGCCTGTGGTGTATACGGGAGATTTAAATGTTGCAAGAAGCGAGATTGACCTGAAAAATCCCAAGTCAAATGTGGGTAACGCAGGCTTTTCTGATGAAGAAAGAGGAAAAATACAAGAGCTTCTGTCAGCAGGATTTACAGATTCTTTCCGTTATCTTTATCCAGATTTAACTGGGGCATATTCCTGGTGGTCGTACAGATTTAACGCAAGAGTAAACAATGCAGGATGGCGTATAGATTATTTTATAGTATCTGACAGAATTAAAGACAGAATAAAGGATGTAGTCATAAGAAGTGATATTTACGGCAGTGACCATTGCCCTGTAGAAATTGAAATTGAAATTTAACAAAAAAGCTGAAGTAAAACGCTCCTTCGTTTTTGCTTCAGCTTTTTTGTGTTAATTAAAAATTGGAGTAGACAGTTTTTGAGCTTACGCCGTCAAGGCTTCCAACCTTGCCTGAAAGGGCGCTTATAATATCTTGCGGTGCATCAAGTGCAACTGAAATGATGCACACATCCTTTTTAGGATATGGAAGGCCCATTCTGCCTATAATGTAGTTTCTGTATTCGTGAAGAAGCTGATTTAATTTTTCTATTGATTGGGTGTTTGACACCATAATTGCAAGAAGTGCAACTCTTTTTTCGTCTGACATTTTATATTCCTCCGTTTTATATTAAGATTATTACAGTAGTTTGTGTAAATCAGGGAAAATTTCAATGCTTCTTTTTAAAATTCCCTGCATACATGCGATTGCAATTCCGTAATTTGTAAATGCAACGCCTACATCCTGTGCGCGCTTCATACGATAGCTGATTTCGCGCTCATTGAGCATGCATCCGCCGCAGTGTATAACAAGCTTTACGCCTGATAAGTCATCATAAAATTCGCCTCCTGAGGTGAATTTTAAGTCAAGCTTTTTACCTTCGGTATACATATTCAGCATTTTTGGAATTTTTACGGTGCCGATATCTGCGCATTGGCGGTGATGGGTGCAGCCTTCTGAAATCACAACTCTGTCACCCACGCAAAGATTTTTAAGCATAGTGGCACCCTTTACGGCTTCGTCTAAAAATCCTTTATATCTTGCCATTAGAATTGAAAATGACGTAAGGGGAATATCTTTCGGAATGCTTGCGTCAGCTAATTTAAACACCTGACTGTCGCATATTGCAAGAGCAGGTTTTCTATTAAGTGCTGAAAGTGTAGCCTCAATTTCGTTTTCATTTGTCACAATTGCCGTTGCGCCTGAGTCTAAAATATCGCGTATTGTTTGCTGCTGAGGAAGTATAAGTCTTCCTTTTGGAGCGGCAGAGTCAATTGGTACAATAAGTAGAATAAAATCTCCAGGGTTTATTTTATCGCCTATAATTCGCTTTTCTTCTTCGTCTGTTTTTAAAGATATAATTTTTTCTTTTAATTCTTCAATTCCCGTTAAATTAACCGCACTTGTGTAAAGTGCGTCTTTCTCCAGGGGCTGCAAGTGGTCCAAAAGGTCAGATTTATTATATGCCACGCAATATGGAATTTGCTTTTCTTTAAATAGCGATATAAGCTCTGTATCAGTTTCACTGATTCCAAGACGTGCATCAACTGCCAAAACTGCAATATCTGTTTTATTTAAAATCTGCTTTGTTTTTTGGACTCTCAACTCGCCTAATTCACCCGTGTCGTCAAAACCGGGGGTATCAATAATAGTAACCGGTCCGAGGGGCAAAAGCTCCATAGATTTTAAAACCGGGTCAGTGGTTGTGCCCTTTGTATCGGACACTATTGAAAGATTCTGATTTGTTACGGCATTAACAAGGCTTGATTTACCTGCGTTTCTTGCACCGAAAAACGCAATATGAATACGGTTTGCATTTGGTGTATCATTTAATCCCATAATAAAAATCCTCTCAGTTTAAAATCTTGTTAAAATCTGAAATCGCGTATGCCTTCGCCAATTTTTCTTAAATTGTCTTCGCAGATTTTTTTAACTCTTTCTGCATGTATATTTTCAAGTTCGGCTTCGATAAGCTTTTCGCCGATTTCTTTTGTTTCTTCAGAGGCATAATCCATCAGATATTCCTTTAGCGTCATAAGTGCATTCGGATGGCAACAGTTTTGAATTTGGCCGTTTTTAAGAAGTGACATAAAGCGGTCGCCCGTTCTGCCTTCACGATAGCATGCCGTACAGAAAGAGGGAATGTATCCTAATTCCATAAGCCAGCGAACAACCTGGTCAAGTGTTCTTTTATCGCTTACGTCAAACTGTTCTGAAGATTCATCTTCCGGTTCTTCTTCTTCATATCCGCCCACACTTGTTTTTGATGCGCCGCTTATCTGTGAAACACCGAGGCGTATAACCTTTTCTCTTACTTCTTTTGATTCACGGGTTGAGACTATCATTCCCGTATAAGGCACACTTATTCTTATAAGTGCGCATAGCTTTGAAAATATTTCGTCTGAAATACTGTTATCAAAGGCAGATGGGTCAATATCGTCTGCATGCTTTATTCTGGGTACACTTATGGTGTGAGGGCCAACACCGAAAGTTGCCTCAAGGTGCTCTGCGTGCATTAAAAGCGCTGCAAATTCATAACGGTATAATTCAAGACCAAATAAAACTCCAAGTCCAACGTCATCAATGCCACCCTGCATTGCGCGGTCCATTGCTTCGGTATGATACGCATAATCGTGTTTCGGACCTGTGGGATGAAGCTTTTCATAGCTTTCCTTATGATATGTTTCCTGAAACAATATATATGTTCCGATTCCTGCATCTTTAAGCTTTCTGTAATTTTCAACCGTTGTTGCCGCAATATTTACATTTACTCGTCTTATAGCACCGTTTTTATGATTGATTGAATAGATAGTTTTTATAGACTCTAAAATATATTCAATTGGATTCATAATGGGGTGTTCACCTGCTTCAAGGGCAAGACGTTTGTGCCCCATATCCTGCAAAGCCTTAACCTCACGCACAATTTCTTCCTGAGAAAGCTTTTTTCTTGTAATATGCTTGTTTGTTATGTGATAGGGGCAGTAAGTGCAGCCGTTAACACAATAGTTAGAAAGATAAAGCGGAGCAAACATAACAATTCTGTTGCCGTAAAAATCTTTTTTTATCTGTTCTGCAAGAGAATATATTTTGTTAATACGCTCTTTGTCTTCGCAGGCAAGAAGAACGGATGCTTCTCTGTGAGAAAGCCCCTTTCTTTCAGCCGCTTTTTCAATAAGCGAGTCAATAAGCTTAAAGTTATCTTTATTTTTATCAGCGTAGGAAAGTGTGTCAAGAACTTCTTCGTGAGAAATGAAATCCTCTGCTTTGAGTGATTTTGGATTATACATAAAAACTCCTCCTTTTGTGCAAAAGTATAAAAAGCCACTCGCATAAGGCGAGTGACTTTCAGTAAGCAATAATATAAAAACTAACAGAAGTCTTCCGTCTTATGGTGCAGGAATATAATATTAAAACATAAAAAATTCCTTAGCCGTCAGATGGGCTTTTTATAAAAAATAAAGAGCAAAATACTCCGGTAAATAAAGCAAAAAAGAACACGAAAAAGGTGTTCTTTTTTGCTTGGCGGAGAGAGAGGGATTCGAACCCTCGGAACGCTATTAACGCTCACACGATTTCCAATCGTGCGCCTTAGGCCAGCTCAGCCATCTCTCCGTATCGCCGACGCATATTAGTATACTATAAAAGTGATTGATTGTCAAGAGCTTTTTGAAAAAAATAAGAGTAACAGAAAATCGGCAATTTATGAAAAAATTACGATTTTTTATTATCAAGTTTTTGTATATAAAGATTTGTTTTGCCTCAAACTATACTGAGGTGAAAAATATGTGTACAGCAATATCTTTTGTTAAAAAAAATCATTATTTCGGCAGAAATATGGATTATGAACATTCCTTTGGCGAAGGTGTTGTGATAACGCCACAAAATTATAAATTTTCTTTTTCTGAAGATAAAGGATATGCTATATGCGGCGGAGGAATAATTGTTTCTGACTATCCGCTTTATTTTGATGCATTTAATGAATACGGCCTTGCAGTTGCCGGGCTTAATTTTCCGGATAATGCCTTTTATAATCCTGAAAAGCAGGGGATGAAAAATGTGGCTTCCTTTGAGTTTGTTCCGTGGATTTTAAGGCAGTGCAGGACTGTTAAAGAAGCAAAAAAGGCACTTTGTGGAGCGAACATCACAAATGAGCATTTCAGTACATCTTATCCGCCATCGCCGCTGCACTGGATAATTTCTGATAAGAAACAATCAATTACGGCAGAGTCTGTTAAATCTGGATTTAATGTGTATGATAATCCCGCTGGAGTGCTTACAAATAATCCTACTTTTGATATACAGATGTTTAATCTTAACAATTATATGCATATATCAAAAATGCCTGCAAAAAACCGTTTTTCAAGCAAGCTTCGCCTTGCTCCTTACAGCAGGGGAATGGGCGGAATTGGAATACCAGGTGATTTATCGTCGCAGTCAAGGTTTGTAAGGGCAACATTTGTGAAATTAAATTCTGTATGCGGAGATACTGAAAATGAAATTGTAAGTCAGTTTTTTCATATGTTATATTCTGTATATCAACAAAGAGGATGTGTAATGCTTAAAAATGGTGCATATGAAATTACACGGTATTCAGCTTGCTGCAATACAGATAAAGGGATTTATTATTACACCACTTATGAAAATCACAGCATAAATGCAGTAAACATGAACAATGAGAATATAAGTGGAACAAAGCTTATTTTTCATCCATTTAATACTGCGTGTGATATAAAATTTTAGTTTATAAGTCTGCCGCCAACTTCTGTTAAAATTTTTACAGCAGTGCTCTTCATACTATGTGGAATTTTTAAAGCAATAGCGGCCTCATAAGTATCATCATTAACAGGAAGATTCTCTTTTTCTGATGATGACAGTGAGTTTTTTGCAGTTGTAACAAAGTCTGCATAACAAAAGGCGGAAAGGCCGGCATGATTTGGGATTATATTTGCGTTTTCATAGCCATGCGTGTCAAACTGCGAGGCCATTCCTGACGGACTCCCTATTATATCTGCATCAAATTTGAAAATATCTCGGTCAATTGATTCGGAATTGCTTAAAATAAGCTCCGTTTTTATATTTTTTTCTTCAGAAGAAATTTTGCTTATAGCATTTTGTGCATCTTCTTCATTTTTAAATATAGCGTAAAGTTTCTTCATAATTATATTCTCCTTTTTGTGTTATACAATTATCATTTGAAGAATATAAAAATATACACATAGAAAAATTAATTTATAATGGAAGAAATATAGTCAAATATTTTAAAGCGGTAAACCGTGGTAAATTTTTCATCATTTGTATTTATTATAGCAAAGCTATCAGCATTTAAATTATTCTTTAAATAGCGTTTTGCGTCCTCATCAAGGCATAATGTTGAATTGTTTAAACACAGCGGCGGAAACATAACACACCACCAGTTTTCGCCTGCTGCTTCTCCTAGGTCAATACATAAAGAATCGTATTTTCCTGCGGGCAGTGTGATATTAGAGTAGGATTTTGTTGGAAATTTTTTTTCCGAAAGAGTTGCTTTTGCATGGTAGTTTGTGTTATACTTTTTAAGAACATTGTTTGATATGTTTTCAATTTGAGAAAGATTTTCTTCCAATATACTATAACTTTCGGAAAGATTTTTTGAGTTTTTTAAAAGAGGGGATATGTGGGCAATTATTTCGTCTCTCACTGCAAGTTTTAAATTCTGGTCATACGCTGTGTTTGAATTTGCTTTTACATGAAAACGTATAACACATGACGATACATCCTTTGTTATACACGTGGCATATACGCAAATAGATAGTATGAAGGACAATAAAGGTATTAAAAACAATATGGTTTTTTTCATCAAATGGCATCCTTTCTCGAAAACGGAATTAATTTTTAGTTAAAATTTGTATTTCAGAAGAAATTATTGTCCGCTATAAGGGAATATATACAAAAATTAAACAAAAAACAAAAAAATATAAAAAAACTATTGACTTATAATAATAGATGTGATATAGTATTACTGCTTTGTTAGAAGTCTTTTTTTTGTGCGCAAAAAACGTCGCATAAGATTTAAAGCAATAGATAATACAGACGGAGGTGTCATATAAATGAGAACAAAGATTACATTGGCTTGCTCAGAGTGTAAGCAGAGAAACTATGATACAATGAAGGACAAGAAAAACACACCTGACAGACTTGAGCTTAATAAATACTGCAGATTTTGCAGAAAGCATACTTTGCATAAGGAAACAAAGTAATTTTAGTTGTTTATCTTTTTGAAGGAGGAACACATAAGATGAGTGAGAATGCTAAAAAAGCTAATTTTTTCAGCAAAATCGTCAGATATTTCAAAGAAGTCAAGGGTGAAGCTAAGAAAGTTATCTGGCCTACATGGAAACAGACAGTTAATCATACCGCAGTTGTTATTGCGGTAATTATAGCTGTTGGAATTTTCCTTGGTATTATGGATTTGATTTTCGGGGGTTTGATTAGAGGTTCAATACTTGGCGATATTCCGAAGGCATTTAAGGATATGTTCGGCATCGGACAGTAATTTATCTGAAAAGGAGTTTATACCATATGGCAGAAGAAGCAAAATGGTATGTAGTCCATACCTATTCGGGTTACGAAAACAAGGTAAAGACCAATATAGAAAAAACTGTTGAGAACAGAGGCATGCAGGATTTGATTCTTGATATCAGAATTCCTATGGAGGAGTCTGTTGAAATCAAAGAGTATGATGACGGAACAAGCGAGAAGAAGGCCGTTTTGAGAAAGGTTCTTCCAGGATATGTTATAATCAAAATGGTTATGACGGATTCCAGCTGGTTTGTTGTAAGAAACACCCGTGGTGTTACGAGCTTTGTAGGTCCTGGTTCAAAACCTGTTCCGCTTACAGAGGAAGAAGTTGTTGAGCTTGGTATTGAAGTACCTGTTGTAGAGGTTGACTTTGCAGTAGGTGACAGTGTTCGTATCTGTTCCGGCGTACTAGAGGACTTTATCGGTGTAGTAGAGGAGATAAATGCAGAAAAGCAGAAGGTGCGTGTAACTGTATCTATGTTTGGGCATGATACTCCTGCAGAGCTTGATTTTTATCAGGTTCAGGCTTTAGATTAATAAGCGCTTTGCGTTTGTTATATAATTTAATCGCGAATTTTTCGCATCCTCCAAGGCGCAGTGTGCGTCTTGCGTGGGAGGACAAAAGTCCGCCATTACCACATTGTTGCCCGAAGGTAAAGTAGGGCAAAGAAAAGAAGGAGGTGCTATTTCACATGGCTCAGAAAGTAATAGGTTTTATCAAATTGCAGATTCCTGCCGGAAAAGCAACACCGGCTCCGCCCGTTGGTCCTGCACTAGGTCAGCACGGCGTGAACATCATGCAGTTTACTAAGGAGTTCAATGAAAAAACAGCAAAGGATGCAGGTTTGGTTATTCCCGTAGTTATTACGGTTTATGCAGATCGTTCTTTCAGTTTCATTACAAAAACTCCTCCCGCAGCAGTTCTTCTAAAGAAAGCTTGTAAGATTGAGACTGCTTCAGGTACACCTAATAAAACTAAGGTTGCAACAATTTCTAAAGATGCAGTTAAGCAGATTGCAGAGCAGAAGATGCCCGATCTTAACGCTGCAACAATTGAAGCAGCAATGAGTATGATTGCAGGTACTGCAAGAAGTATGGGTATTGTTGTAGAAGACTAATCCGCATAAATATTTGGCGGAGGCTATTAAGTGGGAGAGGCTTTAAATATTTTAAAAGGCCTTGTCAGACCACAGAAGAGAGGAAAGGTTAGTATGTTTAGAGGTAAAAAATATTCCGATAGCGTAAAGCTTGTGGATAAAACTAAATTATATGAGCCTGCAGAAGCACTTGAGCTTGCTGTTAAAACAAGCAAGGCTAAGTTTGATGAAACTGTAGAACTTCATATAAAATTAGGTGTTGACTCCAGACACGCAGACCAGCAGGTTAGAGGTGCGGTTGTGCTTCCTCATGGTACCGGTAAGGTAGCAAGAGTTTTGGTTTTTGCTAAAGGCGACAAGCTTGCTGAAGCAGAAGCTGCTGGTGCAGATTTCTTCGGCGGTGAAGAGTTAATTCCAAAAATTCAGAATGATAACTGGTTTGATTACGATGTTGTAGTTGCAACTCCTGATATGATGGGCGTTGTAGGTCGTTTGGGTAAGGTTTTGGGTCCTAAGGGCTTGATGCCGTCTCCGAAAGCAGGTACTGTTACACCTGATGTAACAAAGGCTGTTAACGAAATCAAATCCGGTAAAGTAGAGTACAGATTGGATAAAACAAACATTATTCACTGTCCTATAGGAAAGGCTTCCTTCGGCACAGAAAAGCTTAAGGAAAATTATAAAACACTTGTTGATGCAGTTGTTAAGGCTAAGCCCGCTGCTGCAAAGGGGCAGTATATGAAGAGTGTTGCTGTTGCGTCTACAATGGGTCCTGGTATTAAAATTAATCCCGCTAAGGCTGAAATCTGATTTTGCACCAAAAAATGGATTAATCATAAGGCATAAATGGTAATATTGTCAAAAAGTAATTTTTTACTTGACAGGAACAGCGATTTATGTTATACTGTCTAAGTAGCAAAAAATTAATATTTTATCTTGTCGTAGACAGTAGGTTGCTTAAGTGCGTAAAATTTCCTGCCGAGGTGAGGAATATTTTGGTTATTTAACCGGTTTATTATGCTCTCTTGCGGTCTGCGCAAGAGAGTTTTTTGTTTATTTGCCAAAAATATTATAGGAGGTGAAAACACATGCCAAGTGAGAAAGTTTTAGAACAAAAGAAACAGGTTGTTGCTGATTTGGTTGAGTGTTTGAAAAATGCTCAGGCCGGTGTACTATTTGATTACCGTGGCTTGACAGTTGAACAGGATACAGCTTTAAGAAACGAGCTTCGTGCTGCAGGTGTTCAGTACCATGTTGTAAAGAACACTCTTACAAGACTTGCTGCAAAAGAAGTTGGTTTAGGCGAACTTGATGAAATTCTTCACGGTCCCACAGCTCTTGCTACATCAGAAGAGGATGCTTTGGCACCCGCAAAGGTTTTAGCTAAGTTTGCAAAAGATAATGCTGAAGTTGTCAGCATTAAGTCAGGTTTTATGGATGGTAAGGTTATCAGCGTTGATGAAGTAAACACATATTCGCAGATTCCCTCAAAAGAAATTCTTATTTCCAAAATGCTTGGAAGCTTGCAGGCTCCTATCAGCAAGTTGGCAAGAACTTTGGATGCTATCGCAAATAAAGATGGCGAAGCAGTTGCTGAGTAGTCAGCAATCCGCCGCGTGATGCGCGGTTTATATAAATGGTGCATATAATATGCGCCGGTAAATTAAAAAACATTCGGATAAACCGAAAATATATTATTATTTGGAGGATATTTAAAATGGCTGATGTTATGAAATTAGTTGAAGAAATCAAAACACTTACATTATTGGAAGTAAATGACCTTGTAAAAGCTTTGGAAGAAGAGTTTGGAGTATCTGCTGCTGCTCCTGTTATGGTTGCTGCTGCAGGTGGCGATGCTGGTGCTGCAGCTGCTGAGAAGAGCGAATTTGATGTTGTTCTTGCAGAAGCTGGTGCTAACAAAATCGGTGTTATCAAAGTTGTTCGTGAGATTACAGGTCTTGGTCTTAAGGAAGCAAAAGAAGCTGTTGACGGAGCTCCTAAGACAATCAAAGAAGGCGCTTCTAAGGAAGATGCTGAAGCTATCAAAGCTAAGCTTGAAGAAGCTGGCGCTAAAGTTGAACTTAAGTAATTTTAGTTTGATTTTTAAAAACACACCTGTATTTTTAAATACTGGTGTGTTTTTTTGTAAAATAAAAACAGTAAGATTTAAAAAATCTTACTGTTTTTGGTGCGGGTAGAGGGACTTGAACCCCCACGTCGGAGACACTAGATCCTAATGGTTATATAGCATATGTGAAAGAATTGTATTTCTTTTGCATATACTATTTTTTGTCCAATATCTAAAGGTATAATATAAACATGGAGAAGTTACCATAAAAATATAAGCAACATATATCAAAAGCGTTGTTAGTTGTCGAATTATATGATATAATATACCATGGCATTGATAGATAAGTGGTAATAACATTACGAAATAATAGAATAACTATAAGGATGAAGAGTATGCTACAATTTGATAACTTTTTAATAAATATTGACACATCCAATGATGTTAAATACAGTACAATTATGTTAATTAATGCTGCGTCAACAGTTGCTGGAAAAATACACATAATAAATTACACAAATTTTAATATAAAAGAATTTTATTCTATAGATGATACTAAAGATAAAGAATTTATAGAAAATGCAATCCCCATTATTTCCAAATTAGAATTTGTAGGGGAACCGATAAAAAGTTTCACTTGGATTCAGAATTATATCGATAAATTATCAAAAGATGATTTTGTTTTTATAAATGGTGCAGAAAAATTGTTGCGATATAATAAGCAATCGTGTTTATCAGATAATAAGATCGGTAATATGACATTATCAATTCACACGATGGAACAAGAAGATTGGGGGGATTTTTCAAGTAATTTAGATAATATTTTTCAAAAATATCAAGATGTTGTATGTGGGATTTTTGTTAATATTAATGCAGATAATCGTTGCTCAGCCCTTTTAAATGATTTATTAAAAGAAAGTGAAAATATGTCGATATCTAGGACGTGTGATGAAAAACAGGATATAGGATATGAATCGTTGCAGAGGGATTTAATCAAAAGAATTAAAACTCTAAAGTTAGAGGATTCGCTTAAGGAAATTGATAATATAAAAAACCAAGTGGATGAAATCACTTATAGATATTTACTCTTCTTGGCGAATTACTTTGCTGGGGATTTAATAACTGCTACAAAAATATTGGAAACAGTTTATCAACATTTACAAAATGAAACAAAACTTATTCTCGCGGATATTTATATTTCCTTTGGAAGTAATAGTTCAAAAGAACGAGCAGCAGAGATTCTATCCGACATATATAGAAATGACAAATACTTAAAAGGTATATATGATTCGTATTTGCGTCTTTACAGTGATGATGAGGAAAGACAAAAATATTGGCTAAATATTGCCTTAAAGTATGACCCAGAAAGTCTTAGTGTAATTGAAGCAAATGCCAGTTTTCTTTCGAGAAACAAGGAATATGGAAAGGCTGCAATTGAATTTAGAAAAATTAGCAAAAACGCTATGTATGAATACTATGAATTGTTGGCAAGGATAAATGAGATATTAGACAACAAATTTGACAATAATCAGGACATTATCAATTACATAGAAGAACATTGTTTGTCTTATCCTAATATTACAAATGAAGGTGCAATCAGACTTGCTAGATATTTTATACAGTACAATGAGTCATATTTTTTGGCATACAAGTGTTTAAAAAAAGCCAAATTGAATTATAGGGATGACCAACTGAAAGAGATTATCGGGCTTAAAATTAACATATTAGAAGACGAGAAAAAGGCCGCCAAAGCTTTGGGCAAATTAAAAATTTATAGCAAACAAAAAGATGCTCAAAAATTAGGCATTGCCCGAACAGACCTTTTATTAGAAAGTATATATCTTTTGTCCGGATATAAGCATGGTTATTTAATATGGAGAAATTTTCTAGACTGCCAAAAAGATAGTACTTGGAATATATATCTATATGCTTATTTAAAAGATGAAATAAAAAAATTATGTGATATGAATATTTCTTTGCTAATTGAAAGTTATAATAAAAAATTATCAATTGACCGAAATGTTATAAACAATATTAACATAAAAGACGATATAGAAGAACTTAAGAAAAATACAGAAACAATTAGAAAAACACTTATTTCTGTTTTAAGGATAATAAAAGGTGGAGAAAAAAGTAGTACGGAAATTTTTAAAGATTATAACGAAATGAGCCATACTACTTGTACGATTGCAGAATTGATTGACGATGATTATTTAAGATTGTGTTCCAGATACTATTTATCTATTATAGCAATTAGGAATGGTGATGGTCAAATTGCTAATGAAAAGGCACTAGAAACTTTAGAACACTACCCTAGAATTAAGGGAATTTTGAAGCCGCAGGCGTTAATGTTAGGATTAATATCATGGGCAAATTCACAATTCAGGGCGGGAAGACACGCAGAAGCTATTGCGTGTGTTATAGTTGCCATAAAATATGCTACGGAAAATGGTGAAATTATGCCTGTTATTGAAGAGGGCTTAAATCTTGTAGCAAGATATTTAAATGAAGATGTTCCTGAATTATTTAAAAACGATATTGATTTTTGGAGTAATATAAAAAGTGTTTTAGGTAAATACAATGAGACTTTAAACGATATATTAACATTTGATTTGGAACAACAAATTCAACAGCTAACAGAGAGGATCAATGATTCAAAAGACAATGATGAAGATTGGGCCATTTCTATATCAAATTTATCATCACTATTGATGAAAAATAACAAACAAAATGAAGCTAAAAATATTGTGGATAAATACAAGAAACGAGTGATATCATTATTAGAGCATAGAAAAGATATTCGTTTTAGTGTTTTATATATGTGGTCTATGCTATATTTAGACACAATTAGTGACTTTAATAGTATATTTGAAGCACTAAATATTATTAAGCAAGCCGAAAAAGATATAGAGTTCGTAAGAGATTCTTTTTCGCACAAGGAGGAACGATCCGGTTTAGGGAATGCTGCAATTGATATATATCGGCTACATTTAGGTATATGCGGTATTTTGAATAATATATTAAGAGAAACTACTATGATTAGTTGGCTAAAAGAAGAAATTCTCAATGTTTTACCTAAACTTTTACCTAGGACGATTTTGGAACAAAAAAGATTTAATAGCAATAAATCATTTAGTGCAGAAACGGAGAATTTACGAAAAGAATTAGATTTTGCCATATCTGAATATAACAATATTTGTAAAAAGGATAGCTCAAATCATATTTTGCTCTCTCAAAAGGCAAAACTTGTAACTGATTTATCATTAAAATTGAAAAAAAGTCATCCATATTATATGAATCTTCAAGAAGTGGAAAAAATAAGTCTTTTAGAAATATCAACATACCTTAGTGATGATGAACTGCTTTTTCAATACATTGTAACTCCTGTCGGTGTATTTACTTTTATATTGACAGCAAATAATATGATTTTTGATTTATCAGATTATATGTTCGATAAACCTTTAGAATATTATTCAAGAAAATTCAGTGAACTGATGCAAAGAGATTCTTTAGATGAAACTGACTTATTAGAGGTACAGGGGATAATAGAGATTTTATCAAAAGGGATTTTCGAGAAACTAACTTTGTTTGTTATTGAAAACAATATAAATAGAATTTATTGCATACCTGATTTTATGTTACAAATGTTTCCCGTAAGTGCTGTTAAAATAAAAGAAAAAGCTTTAATAGAATGTGTTCAGGCTATTTATAATTTAATTGATTATAGTGCAATTTTAAATAAAGATACTTCAACTCCTATTAATCAATTCGCCCATAGAATGTTTGGAAATCTCGCAGATTCAAATTTATTAGAGATATCCAAGTATCTTAATAAGCTACCTCATGAAAGTAATGTATTATTGGAAAACAAGTGCGATAAATTTAATATAGCAGAATTAGGCAGTTATTTTACATCTAATGATTGTTTGTGCATATATGGACATGGAGTATCTGATCCAAATGCTGATATGCTTTATGGCTCTAAAGGCATAGAGGGTATAACTTCTGTTATAGATATTACTAATCTTATGGATAATATGGTTGTTTGCAAAAACTTAATATTAATAAGTTGCCGTAGTGGTTCTCCGAATTATGATAAGATTGATGAAACAAATGGCATATGGAATGCTGTGTTTGAGCGTTATTCAGGGAATATTATTATGTGTAAATGGGATGTTATGACAAAAACAACCATGGACCTGTTAAATGATATATTTATGGAATGTATTAATAACGGCTCTTATTTGGCAGAAGCTCTCATAGTTGCACAAAGAAAATTAATGAAAAAAATCTCAAATCCGCAACTTTGGGCGGGACTTGAATTTTGGATAAATTAATTTTATCTGGATGTTATTCATTTTTTGTAGTATGTTTGTTGATGCCGTTAAAGCAGGGTATGATTTATCAGGATATTTAATAATTTAGCATATGTGACAGAATTATATTTCTTTCGCATATGCTATTTTTGTCCAACATCCAAAAAAGTAATATTAACAGGAAGAATTTATCGCAAAAATATAAGCATTTACATCAAAAGCATTGTTATTTGTCGAAATATATGTTATAATAAAATTGAAATAATCCATAAGAATGGAGGTTTACCAAAATGGCAATTAAAGAAACAATACATGCCAATGGTTTTGATATCAGCATATATACAAATGATTTTCAAAATGAATTTATTTCTCTTACCGATATTGCAAAATATAAGAGTGATGCACCGAATGATGTCATTAAAAATTGGATGCGGTCTCGTGATACAATAGAATTTTTGGGTTTATGGGAGTCATTACATAATCCCAATTTTAAACCCGTCGAATTCGACGGGTTTAGAACCCAAGCAGGAGCAAATGCATTTACTATGTCACCAACAAAATGGATTGAAGGCGTGAATGCTATAGGTATCGTTTCAAAATCCGGTAGATATGGCGGCACTTATGCTCATTCGGATATTGCATTTGAGTTCGCATCATGGGTATCTGCTGAATTTAAATTATATATTATCAAAGATTACAAACGCATTAAGAGTGACGAAAACAGCCGACTTTCACTTAATTGGAATTTGAATAGAGAAATTTCAAAGCTCAATTATAAAATTCATACTGATGCTATAAAAGAAAATTTGATACCGGCAGAACTTACTCCCAATCAAATTTCTTTTACATATGCCAATGAAGCTGACCTCTTAAATGTTGCATTATTTGGAATGACAGCAAAACAATGGCGAGACAATAATCCAGACAAAAAAGGAAATATCAGAGATTATGCAACATTGAATCAATTGCTTGTATTGTCTAATATGGAAAACTATAATGCAATAATGATAGACCAAGGTAAACCACAGTCTGAAAGAATCGTTACACTACACGAAATGGCAGTAAAACAATTGGAAACACTTTCGAAATTATCAATTGAAAATTTGCCTAAAAATTTAATAGAATAATGCAACTTCCCTCTTGTGCTGATAAACACGCAAGAGGGATTTTTATGTTAAACAAATATTTTGTTAGTAAAATGCTGAAAATGGTCGAAATGTATTGTAAATTATTAAAAACTATGCTATAATTTGTATGCTAGACTATTATACTTACAATAGGGTAAGTATAATTTTTTCTCGCAAGGTGTACGCTATTTTGGAAAAAGCGTACACTCTGACTTCATAACCTTGTGAGGAAATGTAAGTATAAGTGTCTAGCAGCCTTATCGTCAGGGTTGTATGTTTTTCGTGCGTAGCTCTGAAATATGGGCTACGCATTTTTGTTATTTATAATTTTTAAATAGTTGAAAACTTTGTTGACTGTACTGCTTATCGTACAGTCTATATGAGATAATAATGTTATACTAATGCATGGTAATAATTTGGAGGTTCACATATGGAATTTACAAAAGACATAAAAAACAGAAAAATATTTCTTTCTCTAATAGTCATTATGAGTATCATTTTAAATTTATGCTCTTATACAGCGTTGGGAACTGATGATAAAACAGAAGTTGCTGGTAAAGTATTTGAATTTGACGATAATAGTCACTATGAATTACAAGATAACAAAACATCTAAGAATACCAACGAAAAAAACACATATGGCTCTTTTAGTTTAAAGGCAAATATAGCCAATGAAGGTAAAAAGAACAAGTTTCCTTCTTATGAAATAACAGATAACAATTTGGAATTTTACTATACGTATAACGACTCGTTGCTAAATGGTAATGTTGATGAATGGCATCTTATAGAAGACAAAAGCAAAAATGTTTCAGATATTGAGCTTGAATCTAAAATTTTAAATGGGGCGATAATACTTCAAACTTCAAATGACCAGAAAAATTGGACTACAGTAAAGACTTTCACTAATGCATTTGCAGATGTTCCAAACAGAACACAAGCAATTTATAAAGCGACAGATGTTGAATTAATCAATGGTTGTTTTTATAGAACTATAGTAGCCTATAAAATGAGAATTAGAACTAAAGATAGTAATTTCTTATTTATTAACACAGACAAATACGACTATAAAAAATGTGCCGAAGTGTATGAATTCTATGCGTATTCGAAAGATGCCGCTCAAGAAAAGTACGATTTAAACAAGACATACAATCTAGGTAAAAGAGTAAGAGTTAATGATTTTGACAGTTATTCAGGCGAAAAAAACATAGATGCAAATGATCCTCATAAAGATTGGGATTTGGGGAATTTCTTTGTCAGCGGTTATACAGAGGATACGACAGATGCAGAAGGCAATGTAGTGTTTTTAAAAAATGCCGGAGATAAAGTGGCTCTTTGGTTTAAACTCAACGAAAACATAGATAAATTACGTGGAAATAAAAACTTATCCATTACTGCCGATACTGACGGATATGACCAATATTTCGAAAAAGGTTCTATGGATTTTGGCAGAGGTGCCTTATTCGTTAGATATACAGACAGAAATAATAATCAGACTAATGTAGTCACCTACACTAACTTTTTAGAAGCTAATGCAAGTATCGGTGCTGATACAAAAGTAAGATTATTTGAAGAAGGCGATTATGAAGTTGCTCTTGATTACGAAATAACAAATACCAAGGGAATAAATAAAATCGGTCACTATAGAATTTTCTTTAAGTTTTCTGTTAGAAACGGAAACAGTATGGTGTTCCTTTTTGATTCAAAGACAAATGCTGAAATATTAAATAACACAACTACTAAGAATGGATTTTATATAGATTTTGCAAATTCCAAATATTTGGATGTTGATGTTAAAAGGGAAATTTTAAATCCAGAAACCGGCGAATTAGATGTGCGATTCAACAGACCGACAAAAAGCGGTGAGCATTTTACTGAAGAGGGCATTTATACAATAACATTCAAAAACAAATACATTGAACCCGAAAGCAAAAAAATATATGTAGGTAATAACGATGTTTTGAAAGCGTTTGTGTATAATACTCATCTGACCTTAGATGAAGTAAAGTACAGAATTTCACAAGGCGACACTATAGATGAAAGTGGAAAATTTATAACTACTTCCAATACAAAACCTGCATCTATGACAATACCAAATGACGATGTACAAGAGGATAGTTCGTCTTTCAATTACATAATCTATATTCCCCTTTCTATAGTATTATTAGTACTTGTTATATTATTTGTATATAAAACAAAGAAGAATAAACAAGTTTTAGAATTGCCTCTTCACAAGGATGAAAATGGAGGTGCAGACGAATGAAAAGATTAATATGTTTTATTTTGGCAATGACTATGTTGCTTACTGCATGTTCAAAAATAAATAACGATGGTCAAAATACTGATGATGCGATTGTTGATCCGTATGCTGAAATTCTCCAGTTTAACTCATTAGATGATGAATTTTTGCATGAGCATATTGAGGATTTGATTTATAAGGAAACAGTTTCTGCACTTAACAGTAAAGAGTATTTTGTTGAAAATGTAAGCAGCATATATATTTCAAAAGAATATCTTGAAGAAATTTCGTATAATTCTCAGTCAAATATTTATTTTGGATATACAATAGCAGAGTTGGACGAGCTGTTTCAGGGCAGTCGATATATTTTCACTTTAGGAAATGATGGAAAGACTACGGTTCAGGAATTTCAAGAAATTGAAGATAACACCACCGAAACAATACTTAAAAATATAGCTATTGGTACAGGTGTTATTCTCGTTTGCGTTACTGTATCTGTCGTATCAGCAGGTGCAGGAGCGCCTGCTGTAAGTATGATATTTGCTGCATCTGCAACAACGGCAAAAACTTTTGCAATATCTTCTGCTGCATTTGGCGGAATTTCTGCAGGTGTTGTTAAAGGGATACAAACGGGAGACTTCGAGGAAGCCGTTAAGGCTGCTGGCATAGGAGCAACTGAAGGTTTTAAATGGGGTGCAATTTCAGGTGCTATAGTTGGAGGCTCAAGTGAAGCCTTTTTACTCAAGACTGCAACAAAAAACGGATTAACAATGAATGAAGCAGCCTTGATACAAGCAGATTCGGAGTTGCCTATTGATGTAATATCGCAAATGCATAATCTGGATGAATACTTGGTATATAAGAATGCAGGATTAAAACCTATAATGGTAAACGGAAAAACTGCTTTGGTACAAAATATTGATCTAAATTATATAAGTCAGCTCCCGGATGGAACAGAGGTTACCAATCTTGTGAGAATGCAAAGAGGTTATGCACCTTTAGATCCCATGACTGGAAAAGCTTATCAATTACATCATGTAGGACAAAAAGCAGATGGAACATTAGCAGTTTTAACTGACTCCCAACATCAGGGCAATTCGGCTATATTAAATATCGTTGGAAAAGAATCAGAAATTGTACGCCCTGAATTTGCAAAAACAAGAAAAGCCTTTTGGGAATATTTAGGTAATGTGACATTTGCTAACGGAGGTATTTAACATGAAAAACGTAATAGAACTTCTAAAAAGTTTCTCGGATTATATTGGAGCAAATGGTTGTGATGAAGATGAAATCAAAGAAGCAGAAGAAGCACTAACATTATCTTTTTCAAAGGATTACAGAATGTATCTTAAAGAAATCGGTTTAGTTTGCTTTGAAGGACATGAATTTACGGGTATAACGCGAAACAATCGTTTAAATGTTGTTTCCGTTACAAAGGAACAGCGAAACATTGATGCAGATGTACCTGAAGATTGGTATGTGATTGAAGAAACCAACATAGATGGATTATGTGTATGGCAAGATAAAAAAGGTAATGTATATGTAAAATCTCCGTCTTCAAAACCTAAAAAAATTGCACATTCACTTATTGAATATATAGAGGGTTGAGTAAAGAGGACTTAGATATGAGAGAGAATGCATATAAGGAACTAAGAAAAAAATTAAATTTAACACGAGATGATGTGTGTGATGCAGTTGTTGATAACGACCTGGGGCTACTTGCACCAGAGCGACTTGAACGCATAGAAAATGGGAAATTCCCAATCACACCCGAAGAAGTATTATTGTTATCAAAAGTTTACAAGGAACCATCTTTATGTAATTATTATTGTTCACATGAATGTCCTATTGGGGCTGACTATGTTCCCGAAGTTAAAGTTAAAGATTTAGAAAAAATTGTTTTATCAATGGTGGCTTCTCTTAACTCTATGAAAAAAAGTCAAGAAAGGCTAAGGTATTTACCCTACCGAAGAAAGTTAACCTCGTAAATCATCGTGTGACAAATAGGTTTGAGACCTAAAATTCGATTCTATGCGTATGACCAAGGGCTTAAGGCGGGGTTTCAGCATATAACTATTCGGGGTAAGGTAGGTACACCACCCTGAAAAGTTAGCCTCTCGAACCCAATAGATAAGCCCTATGGTAACACCTTAAAATCGATTTGAAAGAACAAACGAAGGTACGAGAAATCACCTGACGGGGCGCCCCGAAACGACGAGGCGAGAGATTTTTAAAAGAAGCAGGATAAAGCTTGGTGCGCTTTCCGCTCCAAGCACCCTTACATCGCCGTGCAAAGCCCGGCGGAGAGTTTGAAAAGTGCATCTTACGGTGCGGTTTAGGTGTGCGGTATTGCCGTCAGACCGCACCGTGTGGGCGTTTCAACAGGTGTCAAAACAGGTGTCTTCAAAATTACAAGAATTTTTGAGATTGGAGGAAAAATTATGAGTAAAGTTTTTATATCAACACGCTACTGCAAAACAGGTAAACCTGTAGGCGGTGGGTTCACGGAATATATTTCAAAAAGAGATGGAGTTGATAAAACAATTAATACAAGGTATAGGTCGGAGGTGTTCACTCAATATGCTGCCGAGAGGCCTGGGGTTGTAAAGATGGGCGACCATGGTTTGTTTGGTCAGGAGGACTATGTTAATCTGCATAAAGCCTCACAGGAAATCTATCATCACAAAGGAATTGTCTGGGAAGAAATCATATCTCTCAGACAAACTGATGCAGAAAGACTTGGGTATGATACGCCGGATGCATGGAGAAATCTTCTCAGGTCGAAGCAATTTGAGATAGCATCCTACCATAGAATTCCTGCCGAGAATATGAAATGGTACGCTGCTTTTCACAAAGAGGAAGGACACTATCATCCTTGAAACAATGATACCGTTTTGTATGGTATTTGAATCAAGAAAGCCCAAGGCAAGAGAGCTTATTGTAATAAGTGTACTTTGTGCAATCGCAGCTGCAGGAAGGGCGGCATTCTTTATGCTTCCGCAGTTCAA
>JAZTXH010000008.1:0-150722 GCA_045636325.1 Clostridia bacterium | reverse complement strand
TTCAATAATTACATTGTTTTATTTTTTGTTGCTAAAAATTTTAATTTATACATATTATATCTCTTAACGGATGATTAAATTTTATGCAAATTAATATTAACACTTAATAGTTTGCATAAATCGTTTTTAGTAAACTATACTCTTTTCATTAACCACTTTGAATATAATTCTTTTAAAATTTCCAAAAATGTTTTTTTTGTATAAAAATCCATTTTATTACAACTCACTGCTTTTTCCGTGATGACTAGTTCATCATCTAAAAAAAACTGAACGTCTCCTATCGAGTCACCCTTTTTTATTGGTTCAAAAATTTTCTCGGAAATTCTGCCTAAATCTATTCTTATATGCTCAGTGTTTTTTAAAACCATATTTACATCATTTTTACAGGATACATCTATAATTCCGTTATTATCAATTCCGTTTGTCTGAATTGATTTTAATACAGAATCTTTGGAAATTATTTTCTTTAATGAATAATTTCCAAATACATATTCGTATAGTTTTTTATGGTCATTCCAATCATCTGGTGCGTTTAATGTAACACAAATTGCTGTCCATCCTGATTTTGTTACTGTGGATACAAGACATCTTCCAGTTGCTTTTGTAAAACCGGTTTTAACACCATAACAATTTTCTAACAAATTAAGTAATTTATTATGATTTTTAAAAACGAGCAAATGTTTGGTATTTAACGTTTTTGTTTTATAAGATTTAGTTGCTACAATCTTTGCAAAGTCTTTATTTTCTAGTGCTTTTGCTGTAATTAATGCTAAATCATACGCCGTTGTATAATGATTTTCGTTCGATAATCCGTTTGGATTTACGAAATTTGTGTTGTCAGCTCCTATTTTTTTAGCAGTTTGCGTCATTAATAGTGCAAACTTTTCAGTGTTCCCGCTTATATGTTCGGCTATTGCGACAGCTGCATCATTTCCTGAATTAAGCATAAGTCCATATAGAAGGTCAATCATTTTAATTTTTTCGCCTTCTTTTAAATATAATGACGAACCCTCTGTATAAGATGCATTTCGGCTTATAGAAACTATATCTTCAGGATTAGAATTTTCTAACGCTACCAAGGCAGTCATTATTTTTGTTGTGCTTGCCATTCCCATTTTTTTATTTTCGTTTGATTGTGCTAATATTCGTTTATTTAAGGTATCAATAACACAATAGCTTTCTGCTGAATACGAAAAAACAGTAATTGATATTGGTATATATAATGTAAATATTAAAAAAATCATTTTCTTTATAATTGCAAAACACCCTCTTCCCTTTTTCTGTATATTATATATTAAAATATTATTAAATATGAAAAAAACGCACATAAATGTGCGTTTTTTTCATAGAAAATTCTGCTGTAAAGTTTATAGTATTTACAACTGTTTTTTAATATTTTCTGTAAGTAAATTCTTTAAATTCATCAGTGCTCTGTAGCGATGACTTACTTTGTTTTTTTCTTCTGCGCTTGCACTGCCAAATGATTTTTTTAATTCATCACAAAAGAATATCGGATCATATCCAAATCCACCATCGCCATCTGGCGTATTTAAAATATGCCCTTCAACAATTCCTTCAGTACTATATGCTTTTTCATCAGATACAACTAAAGATACAGCCGAAGTGAAATGAGCACTTCTTATATTATCTTCTTTAATTTCATCAAGCAATTTTGATATTCTCTCGCTATCGGAAGCGTGTTCTCCTGCATATCGTGCAGAGTAAATTCCGGGTGCACCATTTAAGTAATCTACACATAATCCTGAATCATCCGCAATTGCTGGTGTTTTTGTAATATCGTATACTGCCTTTGCTTTCAAATAAGCATTTTCTGCAAAAGTCAAACCGGTTTCTTCAACATCAATATATATTCCTGCCTCTTTTTGTGAAATTACATCAATTCCTAATTCACCAAGTATGGCTTTTATTTCTCTGACTTTGCCTTCATTATTTGTCGCTGCAATTATTTTCATATTTTTACGCTCCCTTTTACTACTCTGTTTCTCCCTGATAAATCATTAATAATTTCAATATTATTAAATCCGCAATTTTTCATAATTTCCGATACGGCATCAGCTTGATTTTCTCCGATTTCAAATACCAGATGTCCACTTCCTGTAAGAATTGATTTTGCAATCTTTGATATCCTGTTGTAAAAAATCAGGCCATCATCACCGCCGTCTAAAGCAAGCATTGGCTCATAATCTATCACACTTTTTTCGAGAGTTTTAAGTGTTTTTCGTTCAATATATGGAGGATTAGATACTATTAAATCATATTTTTCTTCAGGAATATTACTCAATATATCCAGTTTCAATAATTTAAATTCAGAATTTTCACCAAGTAAATTATCTGCATTAATTTTGGTTACCGCTAATGCTTTGTCAGAAATATCCGCAAGATGAATTTCTGTATCTTTCAAATAATAAGCAAGGCTGATGCCTATACATCCGCTTCCGCAACATAAGTCAAGAACTTTTCCTTTATCAAAATCAGAATTAATAACATATTCAACTAAAATTTCGGTGTCAGGTCTTGGAATTAAAACATTCTCATTAACATAAAAATCAAGACTCATAAATTCTTTAATTTTTGTAATATATGCAAGTGGCATGTTGGCTTTTCTTTTGTTAATTAAATCCAAATATTCAATTTTATCTTTACTAGAAACTTCTAAATCTCCATTTACTATAAGATATACCTTGTCACACTTTAAAACAAAGCATAGCAACACCGATGCATCAAGCTGTGGTGTTGCTATACCAGATTGCTTTAAAATATTAACTGAAGTGCTTAATAATTCTTTGATTACCATTTATCATCTTCACCATCTTTGGGTAAAACTGCTTTTAGTGATGCAATAGCTACTTCAAGCTGACTTTCATCAGGCTCTCTTGTAGTTAGCTTTTGTAACGCAAGGCCAGGTTTTGTAAGAAAAGTCACACATTTACTTTTACTTCTTCCTGCAATTTTTATAATTTCGTATGCAAGACCAGCAACAACAGGCAAAAACGCAAGTCTTAATAAAACTCTTATCCAGATGACTTCACTCCATGGAAGGAATGCGAACACAATAATACTTACAACCATAACAATAAGCAAAAAGCTTGTTCCGCATCTGGGATGAAAACGGCTGTGGCGCATTGCATTCTCAGGGTTTAATTCTTCGCCAGCTTCATAACAAGCAATTGTTTTATGTTCTGCTCCATGATATTGGAAAACTCTTTGCATATCTTTCATCCTTCCGACTAAAGCCATATAGATGAGAAATATTATAATTCGAATTAAAGACTCAAAAAAATGAGTAAATATTCGGTGAGAAACAATCGGTGTAGCAAAAGTTATTAAAGCTTCAGGTACGGGTATAAAAGTCTCTGCTGTAAATATATCCTTAATAAAACCAACTATTACAGTAGGAAGTAACATGAATAATCCAATTCCCAAAACAAGAGCAAATACAACAGAAATCCACATAATAATATTAAGAAGATATTTTCCGAAATGTTTTTCAATCCACTTATCAAATTTTGAAGGAGTCTCCCCTTCTTCTTCAAGGTCAATAAATTCTGCAGAATACATTGTTGCACTTACACCGGTAATCAAACTGTCTATAAATGCAACTACACCACGTATAATCGGTATTTTATTCAGTTTTAATTTTGATACAAGAGAGCTGTTATCAGACTTTTTTATTTCAATTTCACCATCAGATTTTCTTACCGCAATAGCTGATTTTGAAGGGCCTTTCATCATAACACCTTCCAAAACCGCCTGACCGCCTATAGAAGTCATATGTTGAATTGAAGACGAATTAGTTTTAGACATGTATCAACACCTCTTTCGTTATGTCCATATATGACATTATACCATATTTACTTTAATAAAGCAATATATAAAATGGAAACAAAAAATTAATAAAAAAACAATGACATTTGTCGTTTTTTATGATATAATTATATTAAATATACTGTAAGACTGCAAAGGAGAAATAAATTGTGAAAAAGCCCATAAAATTTTTATCGATTATTCTTAGCATTATTGTTTTTTTTAATATAAGTGTAGGTCATGCAACAAACGTCAGTGATTGGGCAAAAAATGATGTTGAAGAAATTATTTCTATGAATTTGCTGCCTGATATTTTAAAAAATAAACAATACGATCTCCCAATTACAAGAGCGGAATTCTGCCATTTAATTACTAATCTATATAAAAATATTACAAAAAAAGAGATTCCTTTTGGAATTGAAGGTTTTGCCGATACATTTGACATTGTTATTTGTGGTGCGGCTGAAATGGGTATTATAAACGGATATCCCGATGGATATTTTTATCCTGATAATTCTATAACAAGACAAGAACTTGCAACTGTAATATGCAGAACCTTATACTTGTGTGGAATAGATACAACCGAGATATCAATAGAGTCTATCAATAAAATAGCAAATTTTAAAGATAAAAACTCATTAGCTATATGGGCATCTGATAATATTGCATTTTGTATGACAAATAATATAATAAAAGGCATAAGTGAAAACACGTTATCTCCTCTTGGAACAACCACCAGAGAGCAAGCGATTGTTATGGTTAAAAGGTGTATAGATAACCTGTTTGATAAAAATAATATTTCGTTAAATCAGTATGATTTGTTGAAATGTGATGTCTCCGGTGAAATTGAACATGTTGGTTATCAGAACAGAGCTCTTACTGTTAAATGGCAACCCGTTTTAAATGCTGCAGAATACAGGATAGGTCTTTATTTATCTAAAAAGAACTTCTGGTATACAAACGAAGACACATTTGTTAAATCATATAAATCACCACAATGTGAGGTCACCTTGAAAAATATGCGTGCCGGAAAAGAATATAAAATTTTAATTGATGCTATTGATGAAAATGGTAATGTTATAAAAACTTTATGTGGTCAGGCATATCCTAATGAACTTTACACATTAGAGGAAAAAGAACAAATCATTTTTGCTGATGGTGAAATCAATTCAAAAGACCAAGCTGATTTACAGATGAAGGATGTAACCGTTAAAGTATGGGCAATAGACAAAAATGGAAATAAATATACTTCTCAAATGAGTATAAAAGTGCATAAAAACGTAGCGCAACTAGTTGAAATTGTATTTAACGAAATTTACAACGGAGAAGAAAAATTTCCATTCAAAGATGCAGGAGCTTATTCGTGGCGTTCTGCTATGTCAAGCGGGTCTTATTCGCACCATAATTACGGAACTGCAATAGATTTGAATTATAACGAAAATTATTGCATATATAAAAATGGTTCTTGTGTGGGAAAGTATTGGAAGCCATACGAAGATGTTTACTCGTTTCCTGCTGATGGTGAGGTTGTCAGTATATTTGCAAAATATGGTTTTGCGTGGGGTGGCGATGAGTGGAGTAATCCAAAAGATTATATGCACTTTTCCTATCTTGAACTGTAAACAAAAAAAAGATTTGAGTTTCTCTCTCAAATCTTTTTTTGTTTTATTCTATTGTATAAGAGCCTTTAATCATAATTAAGGCATCATTTGTTGAGTTGATTTTTAGACCGCGCCCATCCTGATAAGGACATACAAGCAAATGATTGGCTGGGATATCAGCATTATGAGTTAAATCAATACCTGCTGTAACATCAGCAAAACCGCCACGAACCGAACCAATAATTTTTCCGGTTCCCATCCTTAAAATAAATTCACTTCCCTCGCCACCGTATAATGTTTTCCCTGCACTTACCGTAACTACCCTAAAACCAGAAGCCTCGGCAGAATTAGTGTCTATGTATGCATAAATCTGCGGAACAACAACCTGATCAATATAGCTTTTTGTAATGATAGGGTCAGCCTCTGTTGCAGGTGTTGAGGCAACTGCATAAAAAACACCAAATATCACTGTCGATACGATTAAAACGGAAACTACAGCAGTCAAAATTCGTTTCATTTGTAAATCCTCCTAAAATATCTAAAAGTTGTTTAAACCGAAACTTATAGAAATAGCTTCATCAATTGATTTGATTAATTCACTGTCAACGTGCCCTGCTTTTTCACGTAAACGCTTTTTATCAATTGTACGTATCTGCTCAAGTAAAATAACAGAATCTTTGTTTAAACCATAATCAGTTGCATTTATTTCAATATGAGTAGGCATTTTGGCTTTGTTTATCTGCGATGTTATTGCCGCAACTATAACCGTTGGGCTATATTTATTGCCTATATCATTCTGTACAACTAAAACGGGTCTTATACCTCCTTGTTCTGAGCCTATTACAGGGCTTAAATCAGCGTAATAAATATCGCCTCGTTTAACATTCACACTTTTCACTCTCCGATAGTTTTTCCTCATAGCCTTTATAATCATTATCTTCGGCATCAAAATACATCTCTGCAAGAGTTAAATTAATGTCAGACATTTGAGCATAGCCTTGTTTAAGTTTTTCTTCAAGTTCTGCACGTTTCAGTTTTTTTATATACTCATCCAACGCTGCACGTACAATATCACTTTTGCTTTGTTTCAAAGCTTTTGAAAAATAACAAAGGTCGTTATTTGTTGAATTGGAAACTGCTATTAATATCTTTTTTAAATCAGGCATATGCTACCCTCCCTATTCCTCAAAATCCACCGTCAAAGGGTAAAATTTACAAGGACAATCGCTATACCTGTTTAACATAATATAACGTTATATCCGTGTATATACTTATCTTATATACAAAATTATAACGTAAATATGTCTTTAAGTCAATAGAAGTTTATTCCTGCTTTGGCAGGCATTCAACAATTTCTCTGTCTTTTATATAAATTCTTGGCAATCTTTTTGAAATTATACATATAACTTCATAATTTATTGTTCCTAAGTTGTTCGCAATATCATCGGCAGTAATTGAAAGTCCATTTTCACTGCCGATAACAGTAACAATATCCCCTACACGTATATTATTTACACCATCGGCATTAATCATACATTGATCCATACAAATTCTGCCTACAACTGGCAAAAGTTTTCCTTTGTGAATAAAACAAGCTTGATTAGCGTTACCACGCAGAAAGCCATCAGCATAACCAATTGGAACCGTGGCTATTTTTTCACTTTTTCGAGTTATATATTCATTTCCATAACTGACAAAACTACCTTCGTCCAAATGCTTGATATGTGTAATGCGGCTCTTTATACTCATCACTGGAGTAAGCCCTATCTTATCTTTTACTAAATCAGAAGGAGTATATCCGTACATAATTATACCTGGACGAACGGCATCCAAATGAAACTCAGGGTATAACACAGTAGCCGCACTGTTACTGCAATGTCGAAGCTTAAATTTAATACCTTCAACTTCTAAGGCATCACACAGTTTTTTAAATTTATCAAATTGAATTCTAGTGTATTCATAGCTTTCGTCGGCCATAGAGAAATGGGTAAATATACCTTCTGCTTCAATGTGCTCCAATAAATTAATTTCTTTTATTGTTTCTATAGTTTCATAAAAATAAGAATCCGATATCTGAAAACCAAGCCTACCCATTCCGCTGTCTATTTTAATGTGTATTTTTGCCTTTTTGCAAGAGCTTTTTGCACATTCATTTAACATTACAGCTTCTTTTAAAGAACACACAGATGCTGTAATGTTAAGATCTACAATGTCTCTGTATGCATCTGTTCCGGAGCTTCCAAGAATCAGAATCGGAACATTTTTAAACTTATTTCTAAGCAGACGAGCTTCATCAATGCAAGCAACGGCTAGCATATCTACACCGTTCAGTAAAATATCTGCACACATATCAGCGCCATGACCATATGCATCAGCTTTTACTACCGCTATTATTTTAGCATTAGTTATCTTTTTTATATTTCTAATATTATCTTCAAGGGCGTTTAAATCTATTTCTACCCAACTTCTGGTTGTGTAATTCACAAAAACATCTCCTAAATAATATATGAATTTAATATTTACATGTTACAGGAAATCAATTTAAAACACTTTTAATTGCATTGCCTATGTTTTTGACTATATCTCGGGCAATTAAAGCATCTTCACCAAATTCTTCACTTGCAAAATCTCCTGCAGCTCCGTGTATATACACACCCTTACATCCTGCTTCAAAAATTGAAGAGTTTCTTGCTGCAAAGGTTGCAATTATTCCGGATAAAACATCACCGCTACCTGCAGTTGCCATACCCGGATTTGCAGTGTTGATGTTTACACATATTTCACCACTTTTATCACAAATAAGTGTATATGCACCTTTTAGCACAGTACAAACCGCATATTCTTCAGAAAAATTGCGGCAAACATCATATCTGTTACTCTCGATATAATCAACATCCTCACCTAAAAGTCTTGCCATTTCCCTACTGTGAGGTGTAATAATTATTTCACACATTGCATCGTTTAAAACATCCAGACAATCTTTTAATGCATAAAGCCCATCAGCATCAATAACAAAAGGGACTTTGCATGTATTAAGCAAAGTAATGAGAATTTTCTTTATTGTTACATTTCTGCCAACGCCCGGACCAAAAACTACAGAATCATAATTATTTATTATTTCAGCAAGCTTATCTTTCGCATTGTAAGAAAAGCACCCGTTATCATCTTCGAACGAAATCGTCATTACCTCAGTTGTTTTTTGCTCCATTGCCTGTGAAATACATTCGGGGACTGCAATGGTTACAAGCCCAGCACCGCTTCTAAGAGCCGCAATTGAAGCAAGATATGCAGCTCCGCTATAACCGGCACTGCCTGCAATGATAAGCACTTTGCCGGAGGATGATTTATTTAGATTTTTACAACGCTCATCGATTTTTATACTGTTAATCGTGGAAATATCTGACTTCACAAATGCGGGTGGGATGCCTATATCTGCAACCCTTATTTTTCCATAGTGTTCCGCCGAAGGAAAAAGAAACGCAGACTTTTTATATGTGGTAAATGTAATTGTTTCATCGGCAAAAACTGCTTCAGAGTGTATCTGAGAGTCATCAGAGTTTACACCGCTTGGTATATCAACGCTATATGTATACTTTGAATAATTATTAATTATTTTAACAATTTCAAATTCAAAGCCTGAAAGTGTTCCTTTAAAACCAAATCCAAATAAAGCATCTACTGTGAAATCAGCATCTTTTATTACTGTTTCAAAATCTTTAAGATCGCTAATAATATCAATTCGTAATTTTTGTGTAATTTCGTAATTTTTCTTGCAATCCTCCGAAAAAAACGCAGGTGAGGTGAACGAAATTATTTTAACATCGAATCCTTTTAGAAAAAGTATTCTCGCGATGGCAAAACCATCGCCACCATTATTACCCTTTCCGCATATTACAACGCATCTGTTTGATGCATCAAATTTTTCTTCAATAAATTTGACGGTTTCCAAGGCTGCTCTTTCCATCAAAACCAAAGAATGAATACCAAGTTCATTTATAACTTTATTATCAATTTCTTTTATTTGTGAACCAGATAAAATATACATAAATTCACCCCTCAATAATAACAACTGCAATTGATATATTATCGGTATCGCTTATTGATATATGGAGATTTTTGCCACCAATAGCTTCAAAAGCATCCCTTGCCTTTCCGTACAAATTTAAATACGGCTTACCTACTTCATCTCGCAAAATTTCAATTTCCGATAACAAAAACCCTCTCATTCCTGTTCCTATAGCCTTGGAAAACGCTTCTTTTCCTGCAAAGTTGTTAGAGACTGTGTTATATTTGATTTTGTCGTCCTTGACAAACAAAATGCGTTCATTTTGTGTAAAATGTTTTTTTATAAACTCGTTAAGAAATTTCATATCTTTAATTCTTTCATTTTCAACAACATCGATGCCTAACCCCAGTATCATGCAACTTCTACTCCTTCAGGTGAATATTCTTTTTGTTATACAATTTCATCTTTCTTATCATATTTACTGATGGTTCAAAAATAAGTCTTACTTTTTCCGCATTTAAATAAAAGTCTGCAAAATACACATTACCATTTCTTGATGAACTGTGTGCACTATATATTTTCTTTAAGTGTTTTGCACTTTCAAACTCTTTTTTATATTCCTTATCATCAATCGGTGCACAAATTTCAAACTCACGCACTCTTACAGAGAGAATGTGGACTCTGCGTTTTTTTGAAAATATCTGATCTACATCCAATTCGCCATTGGTAAATGTAAATTCATATTCAATATTTTGCCTAGTGATGTATATATAAACGAAATACCACAATACTATTAAAACTGATATATAAATTGTAAATGAAATTTCGGAAGCAAAAATTGCAGCTAAAGCAAATCCTAATATACTTAATAATAATCCAGCTATAATTAAAGCAAAAATAATAAGAATTTCTTTTGCTCCCATTTTTTTCTTTACTATATATTCACAAAAAACGTCCATATTTATTACCTCAAAAAACTATATTTTTATATATTGTATCATATAAAAAAAATAAATACAAGGGGTTGACAAATAAAAAAATATATAGTATAATACTCTACGTTGTTTATGAGTATATGCGAGTGTGCTGGAATCGGCAGACAGGCACGTTTGAGGGGCGTGTGTCCACGACGTACGGGTTCAAGTCCCGTCACTCGCACCAAAAAACGATAGTAATCGACAGATTGCTGTCGTTTTTTGGTGCGATATATTAATCATTAAATTTATTGCATGATAAAAAATAAGGAATGTATAAAATAAAACATTCCTTATTTTTTAAATTACTCTTCTTCAAAAGCGTCTTTACCAAGACCGCATACAGGGCAAACCCAGTCTTCACTGACATCTACCCACGCTGTGCCAGGGGCAATTCCGTTATCGGGATCACCAATTTCGGGATCGTATACATATCCGCAAGGACACACATATTTTTTCATAATTCAACACACCTCCTTACAATTATTTTAATATAACTTTAAAGTATTATACATCTTTTTATAACACCGCTTTGTTTATATTAGCATATTCATCTATAACTCTTTGAGCACCTACCATTATTCCAATTTTAGCAGATTCATAAGTAAGTCCACCCTGAATATATGCAATATATGGTTTCCTAATAGGAGCATCTGCGCTTAATTCTATTGATGAACCCTGACAAAACGCGCCTGCAGCCATTATCACTTGATCTGTATACCCCGGCATATCCCATGGCTCAGGTTCGACAAAAGAATCTATCGGAGCGCCTTTCTGTATACCTTTACAAAATGCTATAACAAGCTCAGGTTTTAAAAATTTGATAGAAGTTATTATATCGCAATGGGGCTCATTTACTTTTGGACAAACTTCAAAACCTAATTTTTCAAAAATTGCTCCACATAAATAAGATGCTTTAATTGCCTGAGATGTAACGTGCGGTGCCATAAAGAAACCTTGTAGCATTGGCTTATTTTGATTAAGAGATGCTCCGCACTCTTTTCCTGCTCCAATACTTGAAAGTCTGTCAGCAGCAAGATTCACATACTCTTTTTTTCCTGCTATATATCCACCCGTATTAGCTATGCCACCACCTGGATTTTTTATAAGAGAACCAGCAAGCAAATCTCCTTTAGGCTCTCTTATATCTGCAAATTCGCCGTAACAGTTATCAACTATGCAAACTATGTTTTCATTAACTGAATGTACAAAATCAATTATTTCATCAAGTTGGTCAACACTAAAAGTATTTCTCCATGCATATCCCTTTGAACGTTGCATAATAACTGCCTTTACACTATTATCAGAAATGGTGTGTTTTATATTTTTGAAGTCAGGTAAAAAATCTTCTGTTAATGGCACTTCTCTATAATTCACACCAAAATCAGCCAAACAACCTGTATTGTCACCTTTTTTACCAATGACACCACCTAAAGTATCATATGGGTTTCCCGTAACAGCTACTAAAGTGTCACCAGGACGTAAAACTGACCATAGTGCGGTGGAAATAGCATGTGTTCCTGAAATTATATTATGTCTTACAAGGGCATCTTTTGTGCCAAAAACCTGCGCATACACATTGTCTATTGCATCTCTTCCCAGGTCATTATATCCATATCCGGTTGTAGACATAAAATGAGATTCGCTTATTCTATTATCAGAAAATGCTTTCATTACCCGAGCTTGGTTAATTAAAGCTATATTATCAATTTGATTAAAATATGGCTTTACTATAGCTTCAGCTTCATTTGTTAAATCGATTACTTCCCGGGAAATATTAAAATTGTTTTTTATATATTCTGTTAAATTCATCAAATCAAATCCTCGTATTTCGAAAAAGAAACGCTCCGCTATATTTGTGCGCAACGCTTCTTTTTATTTATAATATTAATAGTTGTATCCTAGCTCAAAGGCTTTTAAATTAATTTCCAAAAACTTTTCCGGTACATTTGACTTTATTGCATCAATCCAAATCTGTTTATCTATCTCGCTGCTTTTTGCAAGTACACCAATCAATACCACATTAACAGCCTTCATATTTCCTGATTCTGTCGCCATTTTTAAAGCATTTATAGGTATTATGTTTTCAAAGTTAAGCTTAAGTTTATGAATGATGTCTTTTGTGTATTCAGCAGCTCCAACTATAACCGGCATAGGATCAATCTGCTGTGTATTAATTATCATCTTTCCCCCATCTTTTTTAAGAAAAGATGCATATCTGTATGCTTCGAGTTCCTCAAAAGAAAGTATTATATCAGCCTCGCCTTGAGAAATTATAGGTGAATAAACCTTAGGACCATACTTAACATACGTAACAACGCTTCCGCCTCTTTGGCTCATGCCATGTACTTCAGAAATTTTAACATCATTACCTGCACTTTGAGCAACAGCACCTAAAATCCTGCTTGCAAGCAATGTTCCTTGGCCTCCAACACCTACTATCATTATACTTTTTACATTATTCATCATATTCACCAACCTTCTTTATAGCGTCAAATTTACATACATTCTGACACAGACCGCAACCGTTACACAAAGATGCATCAATGGAAATTATGCCGTTCTTAATGGTAATAGCAGGACATCCTAACTTTAGGCACATCTTACATTTTTTACATTTATCAGAATCTATTTCACATCTTCCGTCAAATTTAACATATTTCAATAGCGCACAAGGTCTCTGGGAGATAATAACAGATGGTTGATTTGAATTAATTTCTTCCTTTACAATTTTTTCAAAATTATTTAAATCAAAGGGGTCTACTACTTTTATGTGTTCACTTTCAACTCCCACTGCTTCTGCTAGTTTAATAAGATTAACTTTGCTTGCAGGTTCATTTTTAATTGTATATCCAGTGGTCGGATTTTGCTGATGTCCGGTCATACCGGTTATTGAGTTATCAAGAATAATAACCGTTCCATGACCATGATTATAAACCATATCAATCAGACCAGTAATACCAGAATGTATAAATGTTGAATCACCAATTACGGCAACTGTTTTCTTACTTATTTCTTCTCCTAAAGCTTTTTCCATGCCATGTGCCATACCTACGCTTGCGCCCATACAAACCACAGTGTCAATGCTCTGAAGAGGTGCCTGAGCTCCTAGTGTATAGCAACCTATATCTCCGCATACCGTTAGTCCAAGTTTCTTTAAAACATAAAACATTCCTCTATGTGGGCATCCCGGACACATAACAGGAGGTCTTACAGGTGCACTTTCATCAAGTATAATAAATTCTGAAGAATCTTCGTTGAAAATAGCCTTTTTTATCATTTCAGGTGTATATTCACCTATTAAAGAAAATACATCTTTTCCTATTACATCAACACCTATGCTCTTACAATGTGTTTCAATGAAAGGATCAAGTTCTTCAATAACATATATTTTTTCAACTTCTTTCGAAAAAGCTTTTATTGCATCAACAGGCAAAGGATTAACCATGTCCAGCTTTAAATAGCATACTCTGTTCCCTAAAGCTTCTTTTGCATATTGATATGATATACCTGAAGCAATAACACCAATTTCGCTGTCATTAATTTCTTTTTGTGTCATTTTATCAGAAAGCGCTTCTAACTTTTTCATTCTTTCTTCTACAACAACATGTCTTCCTCTTGCATTTGCAGGCATCATAACATACTTTGGAATATTGCGTTCATATGGTTTTGTATTCATCTCCACTCTATCGCACAAATCAACAATGCTTTGAGAATGAGATACTCGTGTGGACAGTCTAATAAAAACAGGAGTATCATACTCTTCACTTATTTCAAAGGCTTTTTTTGTCAACTCTTTACATTCGCTACTGTCAGATGGCTCAAGCATAGCTACCTTTGAAGCCTTGGCATAATATCTGCTGTCTTGCTCGTTTTGAGAAGAATGCATACCTGGATCGTCTGCAGCACAAATTACAAGACCACCGTTAACACCCGTATAGCCTACCGTAAAAAGCGGATCTGCCGCAACATTCACACCAACATGTTTCATACATGTCATTGAACGAACACCAGCAACTGAAGCACCTATAGCAGTTTCCATTGCTACCTTTTCATTTGGTGCCCATTCTGAATATACATCGTCGTATTTAGAAAGAAACTCTGTGATTTCTGTACTGGGAGTTCCAGGGTAAGAAGAAACTACTTTTAATCCGGCCTCATACGCACCTCTGGCAACAGCCTCGTTACCAAGCATAATTTTTTTCATAATTAAACACATCCAATTCAAATTTAACTTTATTATCTAAAAAGTCGCCGGCTTTTCAGACAGCGGCTAACTTATACTTGTTACCAAAACTATATTTTTATAAAAATATCTATAAATGTTTATCAAATTTTCTTACAAATACATTAACAACAAGAATAAATGCAAGAAAAATCTTAAAAGTAATCACTAGTACTATTGGTGCTTGTCTCAAATTCATTTTCACTACATAATTCTTTTCTTTTTTGATACATCTACGAGAATAGATATAATTATAATACAACAAAATCTTATAAAAGTAAAGTGTTTTTTTCTTTTTTCAATTTGTTTTTACTCTGATGTAACATTTTGTCGTTTTTCGGCATAAATTAAAAATGCACACCAAATCAGATTTGGAAAAAATTTAGAAAGGATGTTTTTATGTTTAGTGATAAAATGTGCATGATACCGGGATATGCTTATGTTCCGATACAAAAACTTCAAAGTGTGTATGATACAGACAAAGCATTGAGTTGCGGAACATTGTTTCCCAGCTTGGACATACCAATGAATGAATACGGAAAACAGGATTTAAGCGAATGTAATTTACTTATTGATAAGGAGGAGTATTAATAATGTTTGATAATGCAAATCGTATAAGAGATTTAAAGAAAGTACAAAAATATTATTTTGCAGCCTACGATTTACATCTTTTTTTAGATACACATCCATTCAATAAGGAAGCTTTAAAAATGTATTCTGCAATGATTGAAAAAGCAAAAGCAGCACAATTAGAATTTGAATCTAAATATGGACCACTTACACCATTTTTCGCTGCTTATGACACCGAAAAGTGGAATTGGTTAGAAAATCCCTGGCCTTGGGATTCGTTAGAAAATTAAGGAAGGAGTAAATTGAATTGTTTCAGTATAATAAATTTTTGCAGTATCCGGTTAATATAAAAAATCCAAATCCGAAATTAGCTAGTTTTATAATTAGTCAATATGGTGGACCGGAAGGTGAAATTGGTGCATCATTAAGATATTTATCACAACGGTATTCTATGCCAAACGAAACTACAAAAGGATTACTTACCGATATAGGTACAGAAGAACTAGGACATTTGGAAATGGTGGGCTCGCTTGTACATCAGCTTTGTAAAAACGCAACAACTACACAAATTGAAAATAGCCCTATGGCTCAATATTTTATTGACCATGGCAAAGGTGTATATCCTGTTTCTGCATCTGGTGTGCCTTATACAGCAGCAGCGCTCTCTGTGGCTGGTGATCCTATTGCTGATATGATGGAAAACCTTGCCGCAGAACAAAAAGCACGAGCCGTGTATGATAATATATTAAAGGTTTGTGACGATCCTGATGTTCGTGATGTTATAAAGTTTTTACGTGCACGCGAAGTTGTTCATTTCCAGCGCTTCGGTGAAGCTTTACACACAATACAAAATGCTCCAAAGCAAAAAAAATATTTTATGGGAAATAAATCATAATATTTAAAAGAATTATAATTTAAAGTAGATATCACTATATAAAAAGAGAGCATGTGGTTCTTTCATTTACAGATTTGAAGCAAATGAATTTGAACAAGTATGCTCTCTTTTTATCGTTTATAATATTAAACGAATTATAATTAGTCTACAATTTGCATGCTTTTTTAAATTCATTTATGCAAACTTAAGCGTTACTCAGTTTGTTACCTGTACAAGACCTATGCACAGAGTGTATATCATTGCATGCTTTTATTTCATATCCTCAAATACACTCTCAAATTTCTCTTTTCACAGTTTATATAAATCAGCATGCTTTGTGGGCATGTCATATATCCTCTGTAGGTTCTAAGTAATCTGACCATTGGCACTGTTTTCATATCCTTTTTTTCATCACCCAAGAATATTATACCACATAACAAAGAAAAAGCCCAGGCTTTTCCGGACTTTTTCTACAATATAAAAGAGGCTGTTATAAAATAACAATTGCTTTTTAATATAATATAAAATTATGCTTTTTCTAATGCTAGTGTTCTTGTTGTAAGGTCACAAACCTCAGCAGGTCCGTAATACTGAATAGCACCCGGATATATATATGATGTTTCGATCGCCCATCTTTCTCTGTTTTCTTCAAAAAATTTGAAAGGTTTGCCGTCAAGCTCGACAAGTGCCTTTTTGATAACGGGTTTGTCTTCACCGTGTCTTCTTTCAATATTCATCATCTTTGTAATAGGCATACCACCTGCAACCCATTCAGCAGCAGGTTTTGAAAGATTTGAAATCTTTGACAAATAACCATTGTAGCCATACTGAATAAGCATAAATGCATTATACCCTAAGGAATAACAATAGTCAGCATCAAAGTTTGACGGGAATGCACATCTTCCCTCATAACCTAAGAAATGGTGAAGTGTAGAATATTTACCATTATAAGTTCCAGCTTTCTTTCTTGCAGCCAATTTATCACCAACTAAAGCAGAGAACAGTTTTTCAGATTCTATCAAAGAAACCTGTACATTACCATGCGGATCTCTTTCAAGGAATAACTGCTGCTGTATACCCTGAGGCAAGATAGCAAATACATCCATAGATTCTTTTGTTAAACCTTTTTTAATAAAGTCATATTTATCGTCCCAAGAAGGAAGCGCATTAAATTTCTCAGCCTTCTTGCCTGCAATCAGCTCATTGATTTCGCCAATCAAAACAGCAAATTCAGGAACGAATTCTACAACGCCTTCGGGAATAATTGCAACACCAAAATTCATACCCTTATCAGCCCTTGCTTCTACAGAATCTGCAATATAATCTGCAATCTGCGAAAGTGACATTTTCTTTTCAGCCACTTCTTCAGAAATAAGACAAATATTAGGCTGAGTTTCCAAAGCACACTCAAGTGCAACGTGAGATGCAGAACGACCCATAACCTTTATAAAGTGCCAGTACTTTTTCGCAGAGTTTGCATCTCTTTCGATATTACCGATAAGTTCACTGTATGTCTTTGTAGCTGTATCAAAACCAAATGAACATTCAATATCTTCATTTTTAAGGTCGCCATCAATTGTTTTTGGACAGCCGATTACCTGAACGCCTGTGTTATTCGCAGCAAAATATTCAGCTAAAACTGCAGCGTTTGTGTTAGAATCATCACCACCAATAATAACAACTGCTGTAATACCGTGCTTTTTGCAAACCTCTGCAACAATTTTAAACTGTTCGTTTGTTTCAAGCTTTGTTCTTCCTGAACCAATAATATCAAAACCGCCGGTGTTTCTGTATTTGTTAATATACTCATCATCAAAAACAATATAATTATCTTCAATCAAACCAATGGGTCCATTTTTAAAACCATATAATTCATTTTCAGGATTTGTAGATTTCAAAGCATCGTACAATCCACAGATAACATTATGCCCGCCTGGTGCCTGACCACCTGAAAGTATAACACCAACAATCTGTTTTTTAGTAGCTGATGTATTCTGCCCTTTTTCAAAAACGATTTCCTTTTTACCATAAGTATTCGGGAAAAGCGCCTGAATTTTCTCGCAATCTGCAACGCTTTTTGTTTCTGCGCCTTCTGAAACGCTTATCTCAGCAATACCACCTCTTAGCATCTGCGGCAGTTTCGGTGTGTATTCGTATCTGGCTTTCTGTAGTGGTGAAATTTCCATAATAATAATTCTCCTTATAGTTTAATATTTTTTTAACAATCTTGGTTATTATAACACATTACACCTAAAAAGTAAAGAGTAATATTAAAATTTTCTTAATAATACTTTGCTGTTATGTGTGTTTTCAAATTTTTTTAATAATATCAAAAAAATCCGTTAATACTACAAATAGCATTTCGCATAGGAGGATTTTTATGAAAGATAAAATTTTTGGAATATTGCAAAGAGTCGGCAGGTCATTTATGCTGCCTATTGCAATACTGCCCGTTGCAGGTCTTTTACTTGGTATCGGCAGTTCGTTTACCAATCAGACAACTCTTGAAACATACAACCTTGCAGGCATAATCTATCCGGGAAGTCTGATTTATACTATATTTGACATTATGAGCAAGGCTGGAAGTGCTGTGTTTGACAACCTTGCTTTGCTGTTTGCCATTGGCGTTGCAATAGGTATGGCAAAAAAAGAAAAGGAAGTTGCAGCCCTTTCAGGCGTTGTTGCTTTTCTTATAATGCATACAACTATATATGCACTTATAAGAGCCAACGGCGGCATTGAAGCAATGCTTGAAAACTCAACAGCAAGTGTGCTGGGTATTCCAACGCTTCAAATGGGTGTTTTTGGCGGTATTATTGTAGGTCTTGGTGTTGCGGCGCTTCATAACCGCTTTTATAAAATCAAACTACCCGCGGTATTTGCATTTTTTGGTGGCACACGATTTGTTCCTATTATTTCAGCCCTTGTATATGTTTTAGTTGGCATACTGATGTTTTTTATCTGGCCAATTGTACAAAGAGGCATTTCATTACTCGGAAATCTTGTGCTTGCATCAGGATATGCAGGAACATGGATTTACGGTATAATTGAGCGTGCACTTATTCCCTTTGGATTACACCATGTTTTTTACATTCCTTTCTGGCAAACATCGGTTGGTGGCAGCGCGCTGATAGACGGTGTAATGGTGCACGGCGCACAAAACATTTATTTTGCTGAACTTGCCTCAAAAGCAACCGAAGTTTTCAGCGTGTCCGCAACCAGATTTATGTCAGGTAAATTCCCATTTATGATTTTCGGTTTGCCCGGAGCTGCATATGCAATGTATAAATGTGCAAAATCTGAAAAAAGAAAAATTGCAGGCGGACTTCTTCTTTCTGCCGCGCTAACTTCAATTCTTACAGGTATAACAGAACCGCTTGAATTCACATTTATATTTGTGGCACCGCTTATGTATGCAATTCACTGCGTTTTAGCCGGACTTTCATTTATGCTTATGCATATTTTTGGCGTAGGCGTCGGAATGACATTTTCAGGCGGTCTTATAGACTTATTCCTGTTTGGTATACTTCAGGGTAATGCAAAAACCAACTGGATTTATATTGTTCTTGTGGGTGTAGTATACTTCTTTATTTACTGGGCTGTTTTCACATTTTTAATCAAAAAATTCAATTATAAAACTCCCGGCCGTGAAGATGATGATGAAGAAACAAAGCTTTATACAAGAGCAGATGTTGAAAATGCTAAAAAAGGCAATGAGAATAACCATTCTGCACTTATTGTGAAAGGTCTTGGCGGCAAAGGCAATGTTTCAGATGTTGACTGTTGTGCAACAAGACTGAGAGTAACTGTTAAAGACGGAAGCAAAGTATCTAAAGAAATTTTGACACAAAGCGGTGCCAGCGGTGTTATTATAAAAGGTAACGGAGTTCAGGTAATTTACGGACCTATGGTTTCTGTTATTAAATCCGAACTTGAAGATTATTTTGAAATTGAAACCGAGATTGTGCCTCAAACGGTTTTGCTTTCTTCTTATGTAAATGGAAAAATAAAAGAGTTGTCGCAAGTTGAAGACGATGTATTCAGCCAGGAAATTTTAGGAGAAGGAATATCAATAACTCCGACCGACGGAACAGTATATGCACCATGTGATGGTGTAGTTTCAAATACATTTGAAACAAAGCATGCAATAGGTCTTACTGCTCCCGAAGGATTTGAAATTTTAATTCATGCGGGAATAGATACTGTTAATCTTAAAGGAAAATACTTTAAAGAGATAGTAAAAAAAGGTCAACACGTAAAAAAAGGCGATATAATCTTGCAGTTTGACCTGCAGGGGCTCCAAAAAGAAGGCTATAAAACAGACATCCCAATGGTTATAACAAATATGGAAACCGTAAGTAAAGTTACACCTCTGGCAAAAGGAACTACAAAAGCTGGTTCACCATTGCTCGAAATTCAATACTAAATATTATCAAAATCGAGGCACCTCATTTTAAAGCATGCCTCGATTTTTGTATAAGAAAAAGAACTTCAGAGATTTTTCTGAAGTTCTTTTTTGTTTTAAAGAGCACAATCTATTTTATAAATTGTAATTGCCAAAAGCACAATTGCACTTAAAAATCCTTCTATATCAAGACATTCATCACTTTCATGAATTCCACCATGACCTACAGGCATATCAAACCCTTCCTTGCCTTTAACGAGTGTTGTTCCGACAGCATAGGCATTTGGAATATGTCTTGCATATGTTCCGCCGCCACTTGTATAAGCCTTTGCATCTTTTTGCCCGGTATATTCACGGTATGTTTCAATAATTGCTTTTGAAACATCATTCTTTTCCTCAATAAGAAATCCAGGTGCATTTGAAAAACCGATAACATCGTATCCGTATTTACCAACAGAAGTTTTTACACTGTTTAAAACACCGTCACCTGTGGATGCATTTCCGTAACGCACATCCAGTGTAAAATACATCTTTCCTTCTTTAACATCAACCATACCATTTACACATGTAAGTTTGCCGAATACATCCGTTTTATTAATCCCAACAACCACGCCATAATATTTTTCACACACATCTTTTATGCATTTTAAAATGTTTTTATCATTTTCAGAAAGTGAATTAAGACTACACAAAACATCCGCCGCTTTAAATGCTGCATTTTCAGAACCTTCTGGCATTGCGGCATGTTTCGGTATACCTTTCATACTAAATTTAATAACATTTCCGTCTGTAATTGCATTAGTAATCTTTTCTTTTATTTCTTTAAACAAATTATCACTATGATTAAGTTCAACATCAACATTATCAAGTACAACATTAAATGCCTTACCACCCTTAAAAGATATAACCGTATCAAATATCCCACGGCTTAAACATTCAAGATGTGCTATTCCCTTTTCTCCACAACATACAGGAAACTCACTGTCAGGCACTAAAGAAACTGTAGGAAGCTTTTCATTTTCTGCAAATGTTTCAATATCACTCATCCCTGTTTCTTCACATCCGCCTATAAAAACAGTTATATCATTTTTCAACTTAAACCCGCACTCTTTTAAAGCCTTAAGCGCAAAAAGACTTCCTATAACACCCGATTTATTATCTTCAATTCCTCTGCCAAACAGTTTACCACCTACTTCTTTTGGTTCAAATGGTTTTGTATAAATCCAGTCATCATTCACCGGAACCACATCTGCGTGTGCAAACAGCCCAATTGATTTATTAGTTTTATTGGTTTCATACAAGGCATAGCATTCTTTATGGTTTACATTCATTTCAAATCCGTTTTGGGTATATAATTCAGCAGTCTTAATCAACGCATCGTCTACCATTTTGCCATAAGGATTTATTTCATCCCCCTGTTGTGCGATTGACGGAATTTTAACAAGCTCACAAAGCGAAGTTATAATTTCTTCTTTATTTTGATAAATATAATCTTTTATTTTATTTTTCATAGTATTACTCCTTTGATTTATATTAACTAAAGTATATAATATTTTTTATTTTGTGTCAATAAAAACAAATTATAACTTCCCCTGCCCTTGTAGCTTGACTTTTTTTAAAATAAAGTATATAATATTTAGTTGAACAAACAAAAATGAAAGGTTATGAATAATTATGACAAAAATCGATATTTTTTCAGGATTTTTAGGGGCGGGGAAAACAACACTTATCAAAAAACTTATAAACGAAGCTTACAAAGGTGAAAAATTAGTTTTAATCGAAAATGAATTCGGTGAAATTGGTATAGATGGCGGTTTTCTTCAGGATGCCGACATCGAAGTAAATGAAATGAATTCAGGTTGCATTTGTTGCAGTCTTGTTGGCGATTTTGACAAAGCATTAAGAAAAGTTATAGAAGAATATAATCCTGACAGAATTCTTATTGAGCCATCTGGTGTGGGCAAGTTAAGCGATGTTATAAAAGCTGTTAAAAATGTTGAATCAGATGATGTAAAGCTTAACAGTTATACTACTATTTCCGATGCCGGAAAATGTAAAATGTATTTTAAAAACTTTGGTGAATTCTACGGCGACCAGATTAAACATGCAAGCTGCATTGTTTTAAGTCATACAGATAATTTGAACGAAGAAAAAACTGCAACAGCTGTAAATTTAATTCGTGAGCATAACAAAACCGCTATTATAGTTGCCACCCCTTGGAATCAGCTTGACGGCAGCCAGATATTGAAAGCAATAGAAAAAGAAGACACACTGGAAAAAGAAATTGAAAACATTCATCATGACCATAAACATCACATTCATCACGAGCATGATGAGCATTGTGAATGCGGTTGTCATGACCATAAACACCACATTCATCGCGAGCATGATGAGCATTGTGAATGCGGTTGCCATGACCATAAACACCACATTCATCATGCAGACGAAGTATTTGCAAGTGTAGGTGTGGAAACTGCTAATAAGTACACAAAATCGGAAATTGAAAATATTTTATCAGAGCTTTCCAACGAAGAAGAATACGGCATAATTTTAAGAGCTAAAGGAATCGTTAACTCTGCTGAAGGAAACGCATGGATTCATTTTGACTATGTTCCCGGCGAGCCTGATGTGAGAAACGGAAGCAGTTCCATTATAGGAAGACTCTGCGTTATCGGTTCAAAAATTAACGAAGAAAACATTAAAAATCTGTTTAGAATATAACAATAAATTAAGGAAGGCACATAACTATGAGAGAAATACCGGTTTATTTATTTACAGGATTTTTAGAGTCAGGCAAAACTAAATTTATTCAGGAAACCTTAGAAGACAATCGATTTAATAACGGAGAAAAAACTCTTCTTTTAATGTGTGAAGAAGGTATTGAAGTAATAGATACATCAAAATTTAAATCAGACAATACAGTTATAGAATATATTGAAAACCCCGAAGACCTTACATGTGCACTCTTAGAAGGCTTTTATAAAAGGTATAAATTTCAAAGAGTTGTTGTTGAATTTAATGGAATGTGGGTTTTAGATGTTTTATATACAAATCTGCCTAAGGGCTGGACTGTATATCAGGAAATGATGTTTGTTGACTGTAAAACATTTTTAACATATAACTCCAATATGCGCAATTTAATGGTGGATAAACTAAGAAGCTGTGAAATGATAATTTTTAACCGCGCGACAGATGATGTAAACAAAGAAGAATTTCACAAAATTGTAAGAGGTATAAGCCGAAATGCGCAAATGGCTTATGAATATACCGACGGGCATGTAGAATACGATGAAATAGAAGACCCGCTCCCCTTTGATATTGATGCTGCTGTTATTGAAATCAAAGACGAAGATTATGCTATTTGGTATAGGGATATGGCAGAGGCTATGAAAAAATATGACAAAAAAACCATTTCATTTACTGCATTGACTGCCAAAAATTCAAAATTGCCTGAAAATGTATTTATAGCCGGCCGTCATGTTATGACCTGCTGTGTTGACGATATTCAGTACAGTGCAGTCGTTTGTGAATATTCTGATGCAAAAAAAATCAAAAACAAAGGCTGGATAAAACTTACTGCCGTTTTGGAATACAAATATCACGAGCTCTATCAGGGTCCGGGACCTGTTATGAAGATTTTAAGCATTGAGAACACATCTCAGCTCGAAAATCCTGTAGCAACATTTTATTAATCACGAGGAAACTTTTATGTTAAATTCAAATACTAAACTTAAAGGCAATATTATACTTCTTATTACTGCAATTGTATGGGGAATATCATTTATTTCTCAAACAACCTCGATGGAGTATATTGAACCTTCAACATTCAACGGAATACGAAACCTTTTAGGCGCAATTGTTCTTTTACCATTTATATTATTTTATGATACAAAAGCCAAAACACAAACAAATACAACCAACAAAGTCCTCTATAAAAAAACACTTTTGATTGGCGGTATTGCATGTGGTATTGTGTTATGCGCCGCAGGAACAATACAAACTTATTCAATGAAAGAAATTTCAGGAGGAAAAGCTGCATTTATCACTGCTTTATATATTATTTTTGTTCCTATTTTGAGTGTTTTTTTTAAAAAGAAACTACCTTTGAAAATAATTCCTACACTTATTGTTGGGATAATAGGTTTTTACTTCCTGTGTATGACAAACGGTGATTTTTCAGTTGGAAAATATGAGCTTTACGCTTTGGCTTGTTCAGTTCTTTTTTCAATACATATAATGTTAGTCGATTACTTCTCGCCAAAGGTTGAAGGCATAAAGCTTGCCTGCTTACAATTTTTTGTGTGCGCAGCAATTAATATAACAATAATGTTTATATTCGAAAAACCTGAAATAAGTGAAATTCTAAAATGTTGGTTTCCGATTTTTTATTCAGGAGCATTTTCATGCGGCGTCGCATATACTTTGCAAATCATCGGGCAAAAATATACAGATCCTACTTCAGCAACCTTGCTAATGAGTCTTGAATCAGTCTTTGCGGTTATTTTTTGTTGGATACTTCCTCCGTATGTACCGGAAGATATTATGAGTTTAAGAGAAATTTTCGGTTGTTTGCTTATCTTTGCTGCAATTACATATATTCAATTACCAGACGTCAAAAACAAAACATCAGGTTTCACACCCACTATACCAAAACGTGAAACCTTAGAAGAGGAACAAGGGCGATGCAAGAAAGGCGCTTTATGAAATTTACACTTCGTTGCAATTGTATTGAATAAAATAAAAATGCGACAATTTTAAAATTGTCGCATTTTTATTGGGAAAGCAGAACCATAGAGATATTTTGATTTAAGCTAAATTTTGCAACAAGTTGCAAAGCGAAATTGTTTTTTCAAAACAGCTAAATTAAATTCGCCATTAGCTGACCGAAGGTCAATTTAGCTACGAAGTAATTTAGCGTGCGATAGCACATTTAACTCGCCGTTAGGCGAATTTAGCTGAAAAATCCCCGTTCCAATGGAACGAGGATTTTTCTGGAGCGGAAGACGAGATTCGAACTCGCGACGTTCACCTTGGCAAGGTGGCGCTCTACCACTGAGCCACTCCCGCATCTCTTACGTACAAATAGTATTATAGCATACTTTTTTTAATTTGTAAAGAGTTTTATTTATTTTTTTGTTCGAAATTAAATTTTTAATAAAAACTACTTAAATGCATAATGTATTCAAGTAGTTTTTGAGCAATTTTTATTAGTTTTAGGTACTTTATCTTATGATATGATTTCTGTATAAAATATCATTTTTTTGCATGTAAAAAACAGTTATACAGAACTTTAAAAATTAATTTCTGCATAACTGTTTTAAGTTGTTTGTTTTAAAAGAATTTCCACACTATTACATTATTTTCTTCATTTACTTTAGGATTGGTTTGTTTAATTTGCTCAGTCGAACTGCTTATATTATTACCTAAACTTTCATTCGCTACTGATTTATCATAATACCCTTTTTTAAACACCAAAACATGTTCATACAAATCAACAAGTCTGTTTATAAATTCTTTGGTAATATTTTCTTCTGATACATCAAAAAGCAATTTTAAATTTTCAATTTCAACCGATGTTTTTTCATCATAGACTCCATTGATATCAACAGGTTTAAAATTAGAGAATTTATCAGACAAAGAGTTAATCATGGCCTGAATAATATATATACCCGAATGATTATCACCTTTTAATATAATTTCGTCATTTCGTATTATTCTAAGTCCACTTACAGGCTCTAAATATCTTTCATATATTTCATACTCTCTTACGATTGCCCCCCATGTTTCACTATCTACTTCACCTGTGGCAGGAAGATTATATGCGTTTTGAAAACTTTCTACGCTTCTTTTTGTATCTTCGCCATAGATTCCATCAGGCACAACCGGATAAACACGCTCGTCATTTTTTGATATTCCTCTTAAAAAAGTTTGAAGATTATATACAGGTCTTGCACGCATTGATTCATAATATTCCATTATTCATTTCCTCCTTCAAATCGATCACGATCGCCTAATTTAAGCGCACTGCCAGGAAATTGTTTTGCACTTGTATTTACTGCTGAAAAAATCGATAAAAATACCTGTTGAATAGCTCCCCATGTTTGTCTGCCGACAATTCCATCAACTTCAAGACCATAATAATTTTGAAACTCTTCTACCGCTCGTCTTGTGTTTGCACCAAAAACACCATCCTCTGCAACAGTTGATATAGCGTCATTAGAATTTGCAATTGCATTAAGTTGTCTCTGTATCCTTAAAACATTTTCACCGGCGTCTCCCTCTCTTATTGCATATCCTGGATAAGGGTAACCATTTACATCAAAGCCTTCCTCTCCATAAACTCTGTCAGCCACACCCTTAAACTCGTCATATATTTCATCCCATGTTTGACCATCAACCACTCCATTTTCAACCAATCCGTATTCACGTTGAAAAGCTCTCACTGCATTTTCAGTATCATCACCAAAAATTCCGTCTATCACAACAGGAGGAATTCTGCCATCAACTGAAGAAATTACCGCAAGGAAGAACTGCAGGTCAGATACTTTTTCGCCTCTGTCACCAAGGCTTATTGCATCAGGATATGACAGTTCTGCTCCAAAAAGCCGCTGACCTTCCGAATTAAGTTCATTTAATCGCAAATTTCCCACATAAGCATATACTAATTTATACCATGTATCCTTTCCTACGATGCCGTCAGGATTTAAATTAAATATTTCCTGAAATTGTTTTACGGAATTTTCTGTTGCAGGACCGAATATACCGTCAACCGGATATATTTTGTCTATTGCAGGATAATGATTTGATATCTGATTCAGTTCAGTCTGAATAATATTTACATAAATACCTGTATCTCCTCTGCTTATGGGATATCCGGGATATGACCTCACCGCTGCTCTTACAGGTGCATTATTTACAAGCTCAATATCATTTCCATAATAATACTGCAGTATATCAAATGAAGAATAACCTTGATTTGCCAATGATTCACTTCCCCATTGTGAAAGTCCGTCACAGGTAACATTTATGCCATCGCAGTATTTTGCTGCCAAGGGCTCTGCGAAGCCTACCCGTCTTATATAATCATTGAAAATATTATCAACAATTCTGTCTATATTCGAAAAAATATTTCTTCCATATATAAATTTCTGGTCGACAGCTGTTGAATTTGTTATATCAAAGTCGTACCCTCTGCTTCGATAAAACTCAGTATATATCTTATTTAATGCATATGAAATCTGTGCATAAATATTGGCATAAATTGCACTTTCATCCCATGTTGGATATATTTCGCTTGATGCAACATTTTTTATATAATCGGGAAAACTCACTGTCACATTATTAGCGTTTTCATCAGGTGCGCCAAGATGAACTGTAATATATGTAGGAACAAAAGGTATTATTGTTGGCATAAAATCACTCTCCTGTCTGTGTATTCAATAATTGAGGAGTAACAAAAACATCTATTGTTTTATCCTGCTCACGTATAGCAGGTTCGCCCAATGGCACCATTTCTACATTTTGTAGTGTAACATTATCCGCAAACACCTGTGCATCATGAACTAAAACACTTCTGAATCCTTCGGCTTCTACAAATATATTTACACTTGCAAAAGGATTTTCGCTCCCGTTTTCAAGCGGTGCAAGACTCTCTGATTTATTCGGTGTTTCTACTTCTATCAATGTTGTTTCACCATTTCTATCGGTGTTTCTTACTGCAATAAGTTGTCTTTCATTATTGTTTTCCGTATATACAAAAACTTTTGCATTTTCAATCGGAATCGTCATTTGTGATATGTATGTAACTATTTTTACTTTTCCTGTTTGGCTCATATTTTCCACCTCCATATCTTAAGTTTATGCAGTTCATATAATTGGCAGTACTTAAATTTTCATATATGACTAAATCTTATTAAATTTCAAATTTTTTAGGTAAAGATTTCTTATTATATTGCATATACTTTAAATAAATACAAATAAAGGAGACATGCATATGAACACTAAAAAACTCTCAACTAAGATATATATTTTGCCATACATTTATACGAGTATTTTCTTAATATACTTTTTTATTTCAGGTAAAAAAAGTTATCTTTCTTTTTTTTCAGCTTCTGTATTATATACAACAATCATTTTGATAGTCCAGTCTATATTACTTAAGCTGTATAATAAAAGATACGGAAAAAATTTTTGTGATATTTTTAAAATTTCTCTAAGGCAAACAATCTTGTTAAGCTTTGCTTTCTTACTCACATGTATATTTTTGTTTATAATGAATTATTATTCTTCTTGTGTTACTGTAAACAAAATAATAATTTATTTGTTTGCACTTCTTTATGCCGTTTTTCCATTAAATTTTCTTCTTTTCTCCCTTATCTCTTTTTTTAGAACGGATGCAGAATTCAAGCGCAATAAAATTTATCTTTGCAATCCTGAATCAACCTATGATATTTATAACAGCAAACTTCTCATTATAGATAAAATCGAAAATTTTACAAATTTAAATTTATTAAACGAATTGTGCGAAGTTAGAACAATTCTTCTAACTTCTGACTTAACGCAAGAACAACTTAAAACAAAATTGCCGTTTTTAAGTGAAAATTCTGTATTTTCAAGCATGGATAAAACTAATTTATCCTCTTTTGAAAAAAATAGAATCTATGTGTTTCCCAATACAAATATAAGTTCACTTTTAAGCATCATAAGACTTTTAAACAAAAATTATATTCTTGTCAGTGAAAAAGAAATGTCTGCTTTGTGCTGCAAAATTTCCGTTACAAGAGCCGCTGATTTTAATATTCCTGAAAAAGATGTAAGATATATTTCGACCATTACACATTCAATCAGTTTACTTTACAATCGATATAAAAAATGTATATCATATATGATTACTTTATCTATAGCAAAAATATTAGCATCTTTTCTTTGCATATTTTTCTGCAGAGAATTACCTTTTTCGCCTGTGATGTTGCTTTTTGCAAATTTAATTTGTGAAATTCTTCCTCCCAGTATATTAATACTTGATAACATTCAGGAAAATAATAATTATTTTTTATTTCGCGAACGATTGGGCAATATATTTCTTGACGGGCTTCTGTTAAGTATCATATGCTTTATAATTTTTATGCTTTCAAGTATAAATTTTTCTAAAAGTTGCGCAAATATTATGTGTATAAATACTTATATTATATCTGTTTTGTTGTATTCTGTTAACATGAGAAGCGAAAAAAATATATTTATTATTGGTCTTTTAACAAATAAATTTACTGCCATTTCATTTCTGGCAGGAATTTCAGCAGTAATTACTGTAACAGCACTGATTTATAATGCTACAACTCCGATTTCAGCAAGTGCATGGTTACTTGTAATATCTATGGCTTTTATTCCGTTTATTGTAAATCAACTGCAAAAAATCATACTGGATTTATATAAAAAATAATGTATAAGTTTTGTTCTTAACGAAAAAAATAAAATAAAATACAATAGAAGGTGATTTTAATTCTTGTCATTTTCTTAAGAACACTTGTTTTATATATTCTTGTAATACTTGCTATACGATTTATGGGAAAAAGACAGGTAGGACAACTTCAACCGGCAGAACTGGTAATTGCAATAATGATATCCGACCTTGCTTCTATTCCCATTGAAAGCAGTAATACTCCTATACTTTATGGAGTAATACCAATATTTACACTTATAGGAGCAGAGTTGCTTTTATCATGGTTTTGCTTAAAAAACAATAAATTCAGACGTTTATTATCCGGTGAATCAAGCATTTTAATATACAAAGGAAAAATACTTGAAGATGAATTAAAAAAACAAAGATTTAATCTGGAAGACCTACTGGAAGAATTAAGACAGAATAATATTCCTGATATTTCTCAGGTTGATTATGCAATTCTTGAAACCAGCGGTCAGGTAAGTGTCATCCCAAAAGCCTCTGCACAACCACTTACGCCAGCTGATTTAAATATTATTCCTAACGAAAAGAATTATCCATGCACCATTATTTCTGACGGAATTTTAAATGCAGATAAACTTAAACGTTCCGGAAAAACAAAAAGTTGGCTCAATTCTCAATTGAAAAAAAATAATATAAACAAAATCGAAGATGTTTTTATTGCAACAATTACCTGTGAAGGTAATCTTTTTATTCAAAAGAAAAAAGGCAAACCCCAAAAAAGAGGAAATTAAAATGAAAGCAGTTAGCGTATCTTTTATAATTTTTTTATGTATTACCACATTGGGCATCACAGAACTTATAGTTACAACAAACTATATGCAGACGCTTGTTGAACACACAAATAAAATAGAAAATGCCGTTCAAAAAGAAGATATTCAAACTCTAAAAGAAGAATTAAAAATTTTTTCTGATAAATGGTTAAAAATGCGATTTAAACTTAGTTTGATTATTGAGCATGAACTACTTTTTGATATTGATAACGCTGTTCTTCAGCTTGAAAATTTCCTGCAGACATTTGACAGTGCAGAAGCGATGCTCTCAGTATCAGAATTGCGCGCAAGTATAAACTGTGTAACTGAAACCACAGCTTTCAGTTTTGAAAATATTATATAATTTTTTATTTTCCCTCTTGCTCTTTGTCGATAATTGTAATATAATTGTATTATAATTACAGCAAGGGGGATTTTATTAATGCTAAAAGTCACGAACAAAAAAAAATTTACGAAATTTATAATATGCACCTGCGTTTTCATTATTTTAATCATTGCAGGAATCTTTTCTCTTATATCATGCAGCGCTAATAAAGAAGCAAAGCCAGCAAGCACTGATGTTGTAGAACCATCACCTGAACCAACACCATATGTTTATGAAGGTGAGCTTGTGGAATATACAGACTGGGTTGACCATGTGTTTTTCCATCCGTTAGTAGCGTATCCTGAACTTGCATTCGATCTTGATTATATGTCCAAAGGTTTTGATGACTATTTCGTAACTGCAACTGAGTTTGGCCGTATTTTAGAAGAAATGTATAAAAATAATTACATACTTATTAACATTGAGGATGTTTATCAATTTGACAAGGAAACCGGACGCTATAAGCAAAAAACACTTATGCTTCCTCCTGAAAAAATTCCTTTCATTCTGTCAATTGACGACACAAATTACTATGAATATATGATAGAAAATGGCACCGTTCACAAACTTGTTGTTGATGATAATAACGAGGTTTCAGCGTTTACAGTTGACCCCGAAACCGAAAAAGAAGAAATCCGCCGTGACCTTGCTATTGTTCCGATGCTTGATGATTTTGTAAAAAAACACCCTGATTTTTCCTGGAACGGAGCAAAAGGAATTATAGGTGTCACAGGTTACGAAGGTATTTTAGGTTACAGAACGCAATCAAAGATACGTAATCCTGAAGATTTGCAAGGAGACAGAATTCCCAACCCTGACCGAGAAAAGGAAATTGAAGCCGTAAAGCCTGTTATAAAAAGATTAAAAGAAACAGGTTGGACCTTTGCATCCCACAGTTATGGTCATTACGATGCATCTTCCATTAGTTATGATAAACTTGAATATGACACCCAAAAATGGATTGATGAAATAGAATACCTTATTGGTCCTACCGAAGTATATCTCTACCCATTTGGAAGCACTGTTCCTGTTACTGATTCAAAGTTTGATATGTTTTCTGATAAAGGCTTTAAGATTCTGTGTGGCGTTGGTGATGAAGCGTATTATTATTACGCATCCAACGGTGTCGTAACCCAACGTTGGCACTTTGACGGTATAGCATTAAGATTCCAGAAAGAGTCTCTTTCAAAATTCTTTGATGCAGATGTTATACTTGACGATGTTCGACTGGATGTCTATAATGATCCTAATTACGATGCGTAAACAAAAAAAATGTGTGTTCAAAAAAAGCACACATTTTTTTGTTTAACTTTCATATAATGTATAAAACAACACATCGAAAGGATATATTATTAATATGAAATGTGCCGTAATAACTTGCAGCACCTATAAAAAAAAGCTTTTTAAATCATTATTTAAGTGTGAATATATTAATGTTTCAGATATTGAAGAACCGCTTTTTATAATTAACCTTCCCTACACAACAGATTGTTTCTATGCCTTGGATAGTAAAAAGCGAAAAAAACTTTCAGAAAAGCTTTTGAAAACACTCCAAAAAAACGAAATCTATTGCCTACATTGTGCCGGAATCACAGATTGCAGTGAATTTTCAGATTTAAAAAAATATTTTACAATTCCTGACGGAAAAACAGTTTTAAAAGAATATGCCGTATATGGTGCATTAAAGCTTGTACAACAATTTAAATTTGATAAAGAAAACGCAAAAATCGGGATATATCAAAAAAATTTTAATCACACTGGTTTTAAAATTTTATGTGACTTTGCGCAACATTTTAAAAATATCACAATAATAAGTGAGAACTCTGAAAAACTTGAAGAGTACAGCAATGATTTATTAAATGTCTACGGTTTGTGTATAGATACCCAAACCGACATAACTCTAAATAAGTCATACGATTTTTTGTTTCTTCTTGATAAAGTATCAGATTTATGTACAGATGAAAAAACAGTTATAGTGGATATTGCGGGAGAATATCAATTTTATTGTTTAAATTCTCTAAAATTTAAAATGCCCTCTTCATTTAACAAACTACTTCCCTATTTTACAGTATTTGATAATAAATTTGCAGAATTCCTTTTATATCTTTGTAACACGGATGTTATTTCAAATGGAGATATTTCCGCAACTCTTAATGATTCAGGTGCAATTTTTAACGGTTTTTGTGCAAAAAGCAAAATAATGCTTGACAAATAATATTTTTTACTGTATAATTTATAAAGTTATATTTTTGAAATAAGAATATTTGGGTTACATTAGGTTGCCCGAGGAGGAGTAAATATAAAATGGCAAACGCAAAAGAAATATTGATGACAGCGGAAGGTCTTCGGAAATTAGAAGAAGAACTAGACCAATTAAAATTAGTAAAAAGAAAAGAAGTATCAGAAAAAATCAAACAAGCTTTAGCTTTTGGTGATTTATCTGAAAATTCTGAGTATGACGAGGCAAAAAACGAACAGGCTCAGGTTGAAGCAAGAATTGCACAAATTGAAGGTATGTTAAAAGTTGCGCATGTTGTAGAAGATAACAATGGCTCTACAGATAGTGTTAGCGTAGGTAAAACAGTTAAATTATTTGATGAAGAATTTAAAGAAGATGAAATTTACGCAATCGTAGGTCCTACAGAATCAGACCCTGCTAACAATAAACTTTCTTATGAATCTCCCGTAGGTAAAGCCTTAATCGGTAAAAAAGTCGGTGACGTTGTAAATGTTGAAACTCCCGGTGGGGTTGTTACTTTTAAAATTCTTGAAATCAGCTAAAAATATACCCTTACAATTAATTGTAAGGGTATATTTATTTAGTTTTTTTAAAAAATTAAAACTGAGATATAAAGAGATTTAGAGAGAAAATCGAAGAAAACAAGAGTTTTGAAAAAATAAATTAATTTTTTTTAAAAAGTACTTGACAAAAGGAAACTTTTGTATTACAATATCATAGGTAACAATGATCGGGTGTGTGTATTTCACGGCATATACCTGAAACTATTGAATATTTTAAGGAGGTACATTTTATGAGTAGCTATATGGCAAAAGCTGATGACAAAAAAAATTGGTACATTATAGATGCAACAGATAAGCCCCTTGGCAGAGTTGCTGCTGCTGCAGCTTCTATTCTTAGAGGTAAGCATCTTCCTACTTTTACGCCCAATGTTGATTGCGGTGATTATGTAATTATTGTTAACACAGACAAAGCGGTTCTTACAGGTAAGAAAATTGACCAGAAAATTCGTTACTACCACACAGGCTGGGTTGGCGGTCTTAAGGAAATCAAGTATAAGAACTTGATGGCTGAAAAGAGTGACGAGGCTATGTATATGGCAGTTGAAGGTATGCTTCCCCATAACACTCTTGGCACAAAGGCTCTTAAGAGACTTCGCGTTTACAAAGGCAGCGAGCATGAAAATGCAGCTCAGAGACCCCAGGCTTGGACAGGCGAAATTAAATAAGAAGGAGGAAGACGAAAATGGCAGATAAAGCATTTTATTACGGTACAGGCAGAAGAAAGAGCTCCGTTGCAAGAGTACGTTTAGTACCTGGTAAAGGAGAAATAACAATAAACAAAAGAAGTATTGATGATTATTTTGGTTTAGAAACATTAAAAGTAATCGTTCGTCAACCTTTGACTCTTACAGAAACAGGTGCAAAGTTTGATGTTATTGCTAATGTTTCCGGTGGTGGTTTCACAGGTCAGGCAGGTGCTATCCGTTTGGGTATCGCCCGTGCTCTTCTTGAGTTTGACGGTGAACTTCGCGGTGCATTAAAGAAGGCTGGATTCCTTACTCGTGACCCGAGAATGAAGGAAAGAAAGAAGTACGGCTTAAAGGCAGCTCGTCGTGCTCCACAGTTTAGTAAGAGATAATTATTATCTACTACAAATCCCAGAAACAAGCCGTTTCTGGGATTTTCTTTTTGGGTTTTACCACAATTTTACCACAAATTATAAGAGAACTAAAAAACTGATGTTGTTCCGTTTTGGAATAACATCAGTTTTTTAGTATCACATTATATCAAACAATTCTTGCTTTCTGAAAGTTGTATCTAACAATTTGCTTTTCTCATTCATTAAAACGATACCACTTTGTTCATCAACAATTTCAACACAATGGTTAAATACAACATCTTTATATCCAGTAAATTTTTTTATCAAACCAGACGGAACACCAGATTGTATCATTTGAACAATTCCGTATTTAGCAATAGCACCGCCCTTATCATATCCCATAAATTTATTTAGCACCTTAAACATTTTTGAATAAGCAAGATTTCTTCTATTCTTTACTATATCAACAAATAGTTTGTCACTCTTTGTTCCTTCTATTAATTTTTCTCTTATTTTAATATATCGCAACATCTGTAATGCTAATTTGTCTGGAAGATGTATCCACAAATCATTTATTTTTAATTTATTTAGAGCAGGATTGTAGTCATCAAGTTTTATATTGTTAATTACATTATTCTTTGTTCCATACAATATAATTATTTTACATATAAGTGAAGATATGTAATTAGAAAAATCTCCGTTAGTATGTCCGTCTAAAATTTCATCATCTGACATACTTAACATCTCATCGCATAATGAAATAAACTCTCGTGCTTGTTCATTTGATAACGGAAATACTCTTTCACTTGTATTTAATTTTAACTCAACTATTTTTTCTTCAAAACATTTTTTTAGTTCAGCATTTTCGCTTTTGTTTGAAAAAAGTTTATTTTCCCAGTTAAACTCGTCATAAAGAAATTGATAAAAACTTGAAATGGCAAAAAAATAGTTCCAAGCAGTTGTGGCAAATTTAATATTATAAGTTTTCACATAATATTCTAATGCTTCTAAAAATTGTTCTGTTCTCATTGCCGTTAGAATACTTTGAAAATTAACATCTTTTGCTTGTAGTTTAATCGTAACATATTCATAGAAAACATAAATCTTTCTTTTATATGTAACGGATGATAATTCTTTTAGTTCTTTTTCAAGATAATCAATAAATTTATTTATGATATTCTCAAAATTCATAATAAGTTCTCCTATTTTCTATTTTTATCTAAATTAGGTATCTCTTTATAAGAAGCAAAGTTGTTTTTGATTTCAAGATTTTTCTTTTTTATAAGGTCATTTGCCATATTTCTGCTGAAACCAATGAAAAATGCCTTTTTACAAATCACATCAAAAATTCTATCGCTATATTTCATAGTGCTTCCGTTGAAGTTCAAAAGTCTTTCCGCAAGGGTGTATGGCAACGATAAAGCAAAAGCAATATTTACAAACATCTTCTTCTTAAATTCTTGTTCGCAGTAGTTTTCACTTCTGAACTCGTTGTAATTAGATGAAGAAATACCATATTCGTCCATAGCCTTAACGGAATTACCTTTGGTGGTTTTTTCTATGAATTCAATCTCATAATTTCTTTGATTGTCGCACTCTTTCAAAAATTCATCATAGGAAGCAGATTTAAGCCACTTGTTATTAACAAATACCCTTGTTCTTATTGTTAATGTGTTAAATCGTTCATTCACAAGAATATCGTGTAATTTTTCCTTGTATGATTTTTTATGTGTTTCCTTTTCTGTATCTTCCACTTCTTTTTCTTCTTCAAAAATCTTAATCAGTTTGTCATAATACTTGTTAAACTGTTGTGAAAGTTCGTTTTCTATCTTGTTAGAAGCAAAAATAGAATTTTCAAAGTTATAAATAAAAGGATTGATTTTTTCTTTTCCACTACCGAAATCAAAATGGAACGAAATCATATCTCGGTATGAAACATAAACAATCGCTTTCTTATATTTTTCACTTTGGTAAATACTTTTATTGGCTTCTGAATGTTTTTCCCATTCATCACAGAACTTTTCTAATTCAATATAATAATCTTCAATTCTATCAAAATTTTCACGAACTACATATTGTCGGCAACTGATAATCCAATCGGCAATCTCTTTGTAATTCATTTTTGATAAATCAACTGAAAATAAACTATTCATAATACACCGCCTTAATAGAAAAACCGCCAGAATGTAAAAACACATTCTGACGGTTTTTGAATATTCCTACCATTTGTATTTAACCTGCCCTATGGGGCAGGGATTATACATTTCTTAACCATTTTGTTTCCTGCCATTGTTATTTTGTTTAGACTAACAAAATAGATATGAGAGTGTAAGGTTTCCCTTACTCTATATTATACGGCAGAAAATGTCAGAATATAACATATTTTTGATTAAAAATCTGAATTACAGTTATTACAATGCCATTGATATTTTCTCTTGTTTCCAAAAATACCAAACAACGCAACATTAACCGCTTTTGCGGTTGATGAAATCTTCTTTGTGTTTTCAGATTGGCAGTAAGGGCATTTTACAGCAGGTGTAGTCGGTCTTGAAATTGGTGCTGAATATGATATTTTTTTACCATTTTCAATTTCAGGGAATAATTCCTTGAAATTCGCAACTCTTTCTTCTTTTATGTATGATGCTATATAAAACTCGTTATTATGTATTAAATTAGCATTTGGAACACCTCCAGTGCTATTGCCACATAATACAATTATTTGTCCTTCTCTTCTATAAGTTCCATTATCTGGTTTGCCAAAAGAAACGCCAGAGTAAGTTCCGTCATCTCTAAATGAATGTTTATCTATATTCCCCATAAAATTTTCGTGTGAGCAAGTAGCATTGAATGTGCTTTCGTTTGGAATATATCCGTCATATTTTCCATTTTCACAAACAAGAAAATCTCCATCAATTATAAGTTTAACAACAACACCTGGGCGTCTAGTTATATAGACATTTCCATTTTCCACTCTATATTCATATTCAATAGTGTTTTCATTACAAATTCCAGTTGCACCGTCTTCAAGTCCATTATCAAAAATAGTCTTAATTCGTATTTGTGATAGGTCATAATAAATGACTTCTTTACTAGGTGTATTTCCAATGCTGGGTGTTTCTTCAACAACTGTTGTGTTTTCTAACTCTGATAATGGGAAGCCACAATTAATACAAGTAGTAGCCTTGTTTGATATTTCTTTACCACATTCTGGGCATTTAATTAAAGCCATAGAAACAACTCCTTTATATGCTTTTTATTTTATTATAACACATAATTTACCAAAAGTCAATTTTCTTCCGCATAAAAGGAAATATTTTAATATTTAATTATTTTATGGAGGAATACATATTCTTTTCTTATCTATTCTTAACAGATATATATTCTTTCTCTTACTTAATAGATAGGTATATATTATATAATTCATATTACATTGTAGTCTTTTTCTTCTTTGATGTGTTTGGGAATGTCTTTTACTGCCTTGCTTCTTCGGTTGTGTCGGCGTTCCCTGATGTGTAAATTTAATTCCTTGTGCCTGAATGGTGGCATTTGCCTTTTCTACGGCGGTGTAAAATCCGTGTTTGTCGGTGGCTAATATTCCTTTTTCGTCTATCTCTACTGTTCGTATGGTCTGGGATTGTTTCAATACATAGGTTAATGCTTCTTCTTGATATTCTCGGCAATCGTTGAACCATACCACTTTTGTCTTATATTTATTGTTCAATCGGTCAGCTATTAAGGAGCAGAGCATATCAGCAGGATTACCATATAACACGATATGTATATGTGGTGCGGTCTTGTGGTTAGGTAGATAGTAGTTCGTTCTGGCAAATCTCTTTCTCGGTCTGCCCCTTTTTCCAGTTCTTAAAACTGTCATTGTTCCTGCTTTGGGATTATATTCACTAACACCAATAACCACTTTACAAGAATAGCCTTTTCTCTGGCATAACCTTTGAAGCCATATTTTAATGGCATTCGCTTCCTTTACTGCTTCTTTGGTGGTGCTGAAAATACCGCTTGAAACAGTTATCATCATAATTTTAGTCTTTCGTTTCATTGTATCACTCTCATATCTCATATTTCTATCAAGATACGGAGAAAACGAAAGGTATATAAATTTTAAGTGTTTGACGATTTTTGAAACCGCCATAGCACAAGCGTTTCAAGGCATTTTATAACAAAAAAATAGCCTTATACCGCAGTATAAAGCCATTTCTCAATTTTTTGCCAGATAAAATTCCATACTCTCAACCCATTGTTCAAACTCTCTTTGGAAGTTCTCTCTTGATACTTCTTCCAAAAAATCAATCTCGTCTTTTGTCAGTTTCATATCTAATCCGCCGTCCTTTCCTTTATATATTATATTAAGGAAGCAACTCGGACTATAACCATTTTTCTACATCAATTCCAGAAAAGAGACGATTTTTTACATTATACCAATGAAATCTTATATTTTCGTCTGGAAAACTATTAAAAACTTTCTTTTGTAAGAATTCTGATTTTTCATTAAGAGAATACACATCAATAATAACTCTGGTCGGTATGCCGTAGAACATTGCCGAAACCGCTTCCAGAGATTTTTTTATGTTCCTTATCAGTTTGTCGGCATTGTTCTGGTGTAGGAAGATAGCTAGATGTATGTGGAGTGTGTTCTCGGTGTAGTCGGCATAACGAACATAAACATTATTATTTCTCATAATAAGCAGGTCTGTTGTCTGGCAGGCGGTTTTCTTCAAGGTGTCTTTTCGCCCTTTGGTGCTGGATTTCAGAAACTCGGTTTTCTCGGTAAGTTCGTCCAGATATAATTTCAATGTGCTTGTGTCGGCACTCTTGCCGTTCATAAAGCAATATACTCGGTTAAGAAAATTAAGGCTATTCTCTACGGCATAGTAGCAGAAGTTCCCTTGTTGTAGGATTTTAACCATTTTCTCGGTGTTGTCAAAATAGGTATGTATCAGCATTTCGCAGAGCAAGGCAGAGTGAAGCAGATGCTTACTCGTTAGTCTGGGCGATTTTGTTGATAATCCAAAATAGCAGTAGGCGGTATGCTTGGCAATAACAACCTTGTTTCTGCCTATCTGCTTGACCTTAATAATACCATTGTCTATAAGTCTTTCAATTAGTCTGGTGTCTGTTTTTCCTATCATACTGTAAAAGTGTTTCAGGAACATCACACCCCCACACCCTGAAATAATTATATAAATAATTTTTTCGTTATCTGCCAGAAGTTTCTTCTGGCACATTTCTTTTATTCCGTCCATTTTTATTCCCCCTTGTATATTAAATTCTTTCCATTTCAAGATTGCCCCCAATCAAAGAAACGGCTTCAATTTTGGCATTTATCTCCGTTTCTCCGTATGATGATGTGATTACTTCGTAATACTCATTCGTTCCATAGGCAAGGTCTGGCATTGATACTGTATGATTAGTTAAAGCATTATATAGTTCTTCGTGTCGGTCATATAGTTTATCTTCTAACAGTTTGTCCAGATGTGCCTTGAAGTCATCTCTAATCTCCGCTTCACATCTCATAGAGAGCCTTTGTTCAGATGTTAATGATATTATCTTGTTCATCAGCCTTAAATCGTGCTCTGTGCCAGTGCTTGTATAATACTTTCGGTCAGAAAGTGTCGGCACATTATGGGCAATCCACTTTTTGCCGTCATCTGATATGCGGTAAATGCTTTGTCTGTTGCCCTTATCATCTATGTAGGAGCATTTCTGGATTGTCCTATCAAGCACGAAATTTTTAAGGCGGTTAGCCGTAATAAAATTGAGTGCTTGTTCCTTTGAGCAAACACCAGAACATCTAAGGGCGTTCAAGAATTGAATGTCCTTGTGGTTCGGTGTTTGTATATAATGGGATTTTCTCCCCAAGAAAATCACCCCCTCGAGCTTCCAGCAAGACCGAACGAAGCAAGAAACGAAAAAAATATTCACATTCTGGGAATATGGTGGCATAGCCATTTTTCTTTCGGCGGTATGAAAAAATTATTTTAATGATTTTTTTAATACCTGCGGAGTGAGGTCTTGCGAGATTTTTTCTTTCCCATTTTATATATAATACTTTATTTATAAGTGTTCTATAACTTGAAGATGTTGAAACAAGGTTATTGGTCTGGTTGGCGTTGATTTTAATATTTTTCAATATCTTCCTTATATACGGAACAGATTTCTTGACGCACAGTGTGGGTGTGTTATAATAGAAATAGAGGCATTTTGTTGAAAAAACTTGAATAATGGCGTTCTTCTCACAGTAGTATATAAGAAAAAACAAAATAGAAAGAGAGGAACAAAAGATATGGGAAAAATGGTTGTGTATCTTACCAATCTTGGAAGATACAACGAAGGAGTATTACAAGGCAGGTGGTTAAAACTACCTGCTAGCAAGGAAGCACTTGAAAAGGTGCTTGAGGAAATCGGCATTAACGAAATGTATGAGGAGTATTTCATAACAGATAGTGAAAGCGATATTATCGGCATTAACAATGTTATTAATGAGTTTTCCAATATTCAAAAGTTGAATGAACTGGCGGAGTGTTTGGAACTGCTTTCAGAAGATGAAGAACGAAAACTTGAAGCCATACTGGAATATGAAAGTTGTTCATCGGCAACGGAGTTAATTGAAATCATAGAAGATATGGAAAACTATGATTTACTTGACGGCATAGATACCGAGGAAGCATTAGGTTATTATTATGCTGATGAATTATGTTGTATCAACATTCCAGAGAATATTAAATGCTACTTTGATTATGAAGCATACGGCAGAGATATTCGGTTAGAGGGAAACGGCATTTTTACATCTTATGGTTATTTGGTAGATAATAAATAATTTCAAATTTCTTCCGTATATACGGAATGGATTTCTGGACTTATGGGTAAAAATATGTTAGAATATATATGTAAGGCAAAACGATTTAGTTGCTAGCAAAACAAATCTTTAACTTATAAATATATATTATAATAGGAGGAAATCCATATGAAAAAGGATTTAACCATAACTCATAAAGACAATCCAGAAGTAAAGAGATTGTGTAAAGTAATAAATAGTTCTTCATATAGAAAGACACTAACACTTGTTCAGGCATTGCCTGGCGGAAAAACAGGTTTCAAAGGCAATGAATATGATTTGTTGGTAGTAAATCTTAATCCTACCCATTTAAATTGCGAGTTTGATATTTCTTCAAACAATGAGTTTTTAAATGATATGACAAAATCTATGAATTCAAAGAAAATGAACAGTAATTCATTGATAGTTATTAAATTAAACTTATATGATGAAAAAAACAGAGTTGTAGCATCGGCGTTACTTTTTCCACATGGGTTTGTAAGGACAAGTATAAATACTTATGAATTCGTGTATCAAGAATGTTCTATTATATATGCTGATGAACTTTACAAAGAAAGGAGCAATTCAAATGGCAGATAAGACACTACCCAAGATGATGACCGTCAGACAAATAGCCAATACTGGTATTCTTCCAGAGAGTGCTATTAGAAGTATGTTAAAGAATGGCGAAATTCACGCCGTATATTCTGGCAAAAAGGCATTTATCAACTTTGACAATTTCTGTGCTTACCTACATAGTGTAGCATAATACATATAGAAAGGATTTTAAATTATGAACCACAATTACATAAAAATAGATAAAGGAATTAGGAAATCAGGCAATACATACGAGTTTAATGTTTCTTGCGGTTATGACGGAAACGGAAAGCATATCAGGAAATATACTACATTCACTCCCCCAGAGGGAGTGAGTGAAGCCAAAGCCGATAAACTGGCAAAGGCAGCATATCAAGAGTTCGTCAAGAAAGCAGAGGGCAACAAGGCATATAATGCCAATATGAAGTTCAACGATTTATGCGATTTGTATTTTAGGGAGTATGCCCCTAACAAATTGAAAAAGACTACTATTGAGCATTATAAGAGTTGTTGTAAAAACCACTTGAAGCCAACTTTTGGAAATATGAAGTTAAAGGAAATTACAACGGCAAGTATAAGTGAATTTTTAACTGGTCTTAATTGTAAGCCTTTAACTGCCAGAAAGTTTAAGATTATCTTTCATAGCATTATGAAATATGCCCTAACACAAAAGATAATATCTGAAAATCCAGTTGTAGGTTCTATCTGGAAAGAAGATGTTGAATGTGATTATGGCGTGATTGAAAACTTTTTAACAGTAAATGAAGCAAAATTGTTGTTATCATTGGTTGAAGAATATAGTATTTTTAACACCATAATCAAATTGTTGTTATTCTCTGGAATGCGAGCAGGCGAATGTTTAGGTTTGAGATGGTCAAGCATTGACTTTGAAAACAAGAGTATCTTCATTGATAAAACTCTTGCCTATGCGGGAAATGAATGGTATCTATCAACACCCAAAACACCAAATAGCACAAGGAACATATCTGTTGATAATAAAGTAATTGAAATGCTGAAAAAACACAAAGAAGAACAAGACAAACAAAAAGAAATTGTTGGAAAGGCGTGGCAACAACCTGATATGGTATTTACATCTTGTACTGGTCATTGGTATGATAGAAGCCTATTAAACACTCAATTCAGAAGATTTATTGAGAAGAATAGCAACTATTTGAATTATGACCACAACATAACACTACACGGATTAAGGCATACAAATGCTTCATTACTTTTGGTGGCTGGCGAAGATATTGAAAATGTATCAAAGCATTTAGGTCATTCTTCAAGTGATATTACATCAAGAGTATATGCCCACACATTAGCAGAAACCAAAGTAAGAATAGCAAAAACAATAGCCGATACATTAAGTTAATACGATTTCAAGGATTACGGATTATCAGTTTTGATAGTCCGTTTTTCTTTTGCCATAGATTGACTTTTTAATAGTTTTGTGATATACTAAATATACTTGAAAAGTCAGTATTTTTAGCAATATACAAGCAATGAAGGGAAGATGAGTAATAAAATGTTTGCTTTAATTATTTTGGTAATTGTAATTTTTTTAATACTATATTTTATGAGTACATCTAAATCAACCAAGGAAAAACAGTATAAAAAGACGGCTGATTTTAGGAAAGAAGCAAAAGGTCAAATATTTTGCCCTCATTGTGGTTGTACTCAAATTTCTTTTGATGTAAAAAGAAAAAATCATTGTATGAAATGCGGATTTGATTGGTACCCTTGGCAGTATGAACATTTATACAAAGACTAAAAGCAGTGAAACTAAGAAAGAACAACACATAGATTACATAATCTTATCCCACAAACTTACCACAACTTTACCACAAAATTATATAAAAGTTATGGATTTTAAGAGATAATATAAAAGTTTTGAGGAATTATAAACGGGCAAATATGAGATATAGCACGATATTAAACAATATAAATTATATCAATCTATATTTTAAGTGTTATGGAAACTCAAAGAGATAATTATTTTATCTAAATAACCCCACAACCATCAAGGTTGTGGGGTTATTTTTATCTTTTGTTCACACAATATAATTTATAAATTTTCAGTTTTATAATATTAAATCACATATATCATAATCTACAATTTTTTTTAATTCAGCAAGAGAAATTTCAAGCTGATATCCCCTTTTACCTGCGCTGATAAAAATTGTCTCCTGAGCCAAGGCTGATTTATCAATAACTGTTTTATATTCCTTCTTCATTCCAATTGGACTACAACCGCCCCGAACATATCCTGTTACTTTTGTAATATCTGCCACCTTTATCATTTCAACGCTTTTTTCCCTAACCGCTTTTGCAGCTGCTTTTAAATTTAATTCTTTCGCAACCGGAACAACAAACACATAATACTGTTTTGACGGCGCAACCGTAACAAGAGTTTTAAAAACACTTTTAACATCCTGCCTCATTATCCCAGCTATTGTAACACCATCTTTAAATTCATCGTCATCACTGTAATGATGGACTTTATATATAATCTTTACACTGTCAAGAATTCTCATTGCATTTGTTTTATAATTTGCCTTCATACACACATCTCCAATCGTAACCATTGTAGCATATTTTTTAATAAAAGTCTACATTTATTTTGAAAACAAAATACAGACATTAAGATAATATTTTGTTTATATACATAGTTGACAATTATGTTATTATTATATATAATTGTAGATAAATTACACTAAGGGGATTTATATCTTGAGAGAAATAATTATAAACAAAAACGATTCAGGTCAGCGCCTTGACAAATTTATGAACAAACGTTTTCCTGATATGCCTCAAAGTCTTTTATATAAATATATCAGAAAAAAATGTGTTAAACTTAATGGCAAACATATAAAAGAAAGCGAAAAATTAAACGAAGGTGACATTTTAAAATTATATATAAGCGAAGAGTTTTTTGAAAAGAAAAAACAAGAAGCTTTTATTCCTATAAAAGCAGATTTGAATATTATATATGAAGATGAAAATATAATACTTGTTAATAAGCCGGCAGGTCTTGTTGTTCACAAAGATGAAACAAATTCGGGCGATACTTTGATAGACAGAATTCAAAGTTATCTTTATAATAAAGGTGAATATAATCCTAAAGAAGAAAACACCTTTGCCCCTTCTCTTGCCAACAGAATAGACCGAAATACACAAGGCATAGTTATAGGAGCCAAAAATGCTCAAACCCTCAGAGTTTTAAATGAAAAAATAAAAAACCGTGAAATAAAAAAACGTTATCTGTGTCTTGCATTCGGCAAATTTGAAAAAATCAATGACATTCTTTCTGGCTACCTTGAAAGGAAGGATAAATCGGTAAAGATATTTAACAAGCCTTCTGATAAGACAAAGGAAATTAAAACGGGCTACAGAATACTTTCTTACAGAGACGGAATAAGTCTTGCTGAAATAAACCTTATTACAGGAAGAACTCACCAGATAAGAGCACATCTTGCACATATTGGTCATCCCTTGGTTGGTGACGAAAAATACGGTGACAGAAACAAGAATAAAACATTTGATTATAAATATCAAGCTTTGTGCTCATATAAGCTATCTTTTAAATTTTCATCAAACGCGGGCATCCTTGAATATTTAAACAATCAATCATTTATAATAAAAGATATAGACTTTGTTAAAAAATTCGGATATAAGCTTTAAATAAAAACGAAGTATGCAAACTCACATACTTCGTTTTTAAATTATATTTCTGCCTTAATATAAATTCATTCTGTGCGTCTTTGGAAAAATTAGAAAAAGCGAATTTCATCCGCAAACTCTTACTTGTAGATTTGGGTATTTTTCAGGATTGTTTTTCGCTTCTTTTAACATTTATGGATGATTAAGGTTGTTATATTTTAGTGAAATCTTCCTTGTATAGTTATTAACAAAAAAAACCATTACTAAAGCCTCCTTTAGATGGTCTCCTTTGTGGAGCTGGAAATGGGACTTGAACCCACGACTTCCTCATTACGAGTGAGGTACTCTACCGACTGAGTTATTCCAGCAAATTTTTGATTTTTAAACGAAATTATTATACCATACGCTATATGAAAAATCAAGCGTTTTTTTTATTATTTAAATGTTTTTTGTTAAAATAAAAGGATTTTACACCTTTTTGGCGTATCTATACAATATAATAAACTGTAAAAACGAGGTTAATTTTATGAGTATCCGTGAAATGCTTGAGCAACGAGAAAAACAAACACTTTCGGAATTTGCTGTTCTGTCATCTGAAACAAGAGGGCGTGTTTATCCTATTGAGCCTTGCCCTTTAAGAACAGAATTTCAACGTGATCGTGATAGGATTGTTCACTGTAAAGCATTCAGGCGCTTGAAGCATAAAACTCAGGTTTTTATTGCTCCTCGTGGTGACCATTACAGAACTCGTCTAACACATACTCTTGAAGTCAGCCAGATTGCAAGAACTATTGCAAGAAGTCTTTGCCTTAATGAAGATTTAACTGAAGCCATGAGTCTTGGCCATGATTTAGGTCATACTCCTTTCGGACATAAAGGCGAAGAAGCTTTAAATGCATTATGCAGTGAGGGGTTTTCTCACTATCAGCAGAGCCTTAGAATCGTTGAAGTGCTCGAAGGTGGTAGCGGCCTTAATTTAACTTGGGAAGTTCGGGATGGAATTGCAAACCACACTGGCAAGTGCTATCCAAGCACACTGGAAGGAAAAATTTTAAAATTTGCTGATAAATTTGCATACATTAATCATGATATTGACGATTCTATCCGCGGAGGGATAATAAAAGAATCTAATTTACCCAAGGAATGTACAGAAATCCTTGGAAATCATCACGGCACCAGAATAAACGCATTAATTTTTGATATTATTAATTGTTCTGCTCAGAAAAATAATATCTGTATGTCACCTGAAGTAGAAAATGCGATGTATGGCTTGCGAAATTTCCTTTTTGAAAATGTATATAACAGCGAAGAAAAGCGCACTGAAGAACAAAAAGGAATACATCTGATTACCTCTCTATTTGAATACTTTTTAAAAAATACAAATAAACTTCCTGCGGAATATAAAAAATATTTAAACAATTATTCTGTCGAAAGAGTAATTTGTGACTACATATCTGGTATGAGTGACCCTTACGCTGTCTCACTTTACAATTCGATTTTTATACCAAGAAACTGGTAGTGTTTTATGTATAATTCAAACGGTCATATGTTAATATATTTGGTGCTTTTTGCATAAAAAATATTTTTTTACACAATATAATGTATAAAATACTTTTTTTAAAAAGGATTTTTTCAATTTGTGTCGAATAATGTATATATAGATATTTTTATTATATGTTCAGTTTAAGGAGCGAAGTTTCTTGTTCTATTCAGATGATATTGTGCAAGAGGTTATTTCGGCAAATGATATTGTAGACATTGTTTCGTCTTATACACAGCTTAAAAGAAATGGCAATGGATTTACGGGACTTTGTCCGTTTCACAATGAAAAAACACCTTCTTTTCATGTTTCTGCAAACAAGCAGCTTTATCATTGTTTCGGTTGCGGTGTTGGCGGAACAGCAGTTCAGTTTGTGATGCAAATGGAAAACCTTGATTTTATAGAGAGTTTAAAATTCCTTGCTGACCGTGCCGGTATGCCACTTCCAGAGGCAAGCTCTCAAAACACATATGTTGATAAAGAACATAAAAAACGTCAACAGAATTTATCTGCAAATAAACTTGCAGCGAAATTCTTTTATGATAATCTTGTGAGCAAGTCAGGAAAATCCGGTCTTGAGTATTTTATGAATAACCGCGGATTTACAATGCAAACCATAGTACATTTCGGATTAGGCTATGCGCCTGATACAAAAGATGCACTTATAAAATATCTTTCAAAATATGGTTATGAAAAAAACGATTTGCTTGACTTTGGCCTTGCAATTATAAAAAATAATCAGTATATTGATAAATTCCGAAACAGGGTTATGTATCCGATTATTGACCTGCGGGGCAACGTAATTGCCTTTGGCGGAAGAGTTTTGGATGATTCAAAACCCAAGTATCTTAACTCCCCTGACACTCCCGCCTTTAATAAAAGTCAGAATTTATTTGCATTGAATTTTGCAAAATCCAATGCAAAGCAATGTCTGATACTAGCGGAAGGTTATATGGATGTTATCGCCCTTCATCAGTCAGGAATAACCAACGCAATTGCCTCGCTAGGCACAGCTCTTACAGACCAGCAGGCAAAATTAATAAGCAGGTATACAAATGAAGTAGTCATTTGTTATGATACAGATGAAGCCGGCACCAAAGCTACGTTACGTGCAATAAACATCTTTGCAAACACATCTGTAAGAGTTAAAATATTAACCCTCACAGATGCAAAGGATCCTGATGAATTTATCAAAAAAAGCGGTGGCAATTCAGGCTTTTTAAAGCTTTTGAAAAGTGCACCAGGTGCAACTGAATATAGACTTAATCTTTTAAAGAAAGATTATGATATAGATAACAGTACAGAAGAAAAAATAATATTTATAACCGAAGCTGCAAAAATTTTACTTTCTACAGGAAACATGGTAGAAATTGATGCTTATGCTCAAAAGCTTTCTGATGATTATGGAATCCAGAAACAATCTTTACTCTTGGAAATCGAAAGACTTTCAACTGTAAAAAACAGATTTGAAATCGGACGCGAAGGCAGAAAGGTTATTATTAATAAACCTGATGTACCACGCAGTATGAATGTGAACACAAATCCGTCAGATTCCGTTTTTAATCAAAACGAAAAAAAAGTATCTTCTCCTCCCCCTCAACGGGTAACAGGAAAGCTTATTAACGCAGAGAAACGGTTATTAGCGTTAGTTTATTCTTCAAAATCAGCCGCTAAACGGTCATCCGAAGAAATAAGCGAGCATTCATATTCTATAGATGTTCATAAAAAACTAGCCGGAATATGTTATAAAACATGGGCATCAGGCGAAATACCTAATGTAACTTTATTTTCTAATTTTTCTCCTGAGGAAACAAATTATATAAGCAATATAATTATGGATCGTTCAGAGTATGAAGACAAGTCAGCTGCGGTGGAAGATTTGATATGTACTATAAAACTCGAGCAGATAAATGCCAAATTAAAAACAGAAAAAAATCCTGAGATTTTGGCAAAGTTTCTGTTAGAACAAAAAGCACTAAAGACCAGGAAGGAGAGTCATCCTAATGAGCGAAATAACTGAAATCAGCAAAAAATCAATAGCAAAGGAACTTTTAGAACGCGGAAAGCAGGCAGGTATGCTATCACACAAAGAAATTATGGATGCATTCGAAAAGATAGAAATTTCACCTGAACAAATTGATAAGGTATACGAAACCCTTGAAAAAGCAGGTGTTGAAATCGTAGGCGATATTGATAAAGAATTGGAAGAAATCGAGCTTTCCGGAGAAGATATAAATGACCTAACAATGCCAGAGGGCATAAATATTGATGACCATGTTAAAATGTATCTAAAGGAAATTGGTAAGGTTGCGCTTCTCGATACCGATGAAGAAATCGAGCTTGCAAGACGTATGGCAGATGGCGACTCCGCTGCAAAACGCCGTTTGGCTGAAGCAAATCTTCGACTGGTTGTTAGTATAGCAAAACGTTATGTGGGGCGCGGTATGCTTTTCCTTGACCTTATCCAAGAAGGTAATCTTGGTCTTATTAAAGCTGTTGAAAAATTTGACTATACAAAAGGATATAAGTTTTCCACTTATGCAACATGGTGGATAAGACAGGCTATTACACGTGCGATAGCAGATCAGGCAAGAACTATAAGAATTCCTGTTCATATGGTAGAAACAATTAATAAACTTATTCGTGTATCACGTCAGTTATTGCAAGAATTAGGAAGAGAACCTTCTCCTGAAGAAATTTCAAAAGAGCTTAATATGAGCGTTGATAAAGTAAGAGAAATTATGAAAATAGCCCAAGAACCTGTTTCACTAGAAACTCCTATTGGTGAAGAAGAGGACAGCCATTTAGGCGACTTCATTCCTGATAATGATGCCCCTGCCCCATCCGAATCGGCAAGCTCTGTTCTTTTAAAGGAACAACTTTTAGAAGTTTTAGGCACTCTTACTCCCAGAGAAGCAAAAGTATTAAAACTAAGATTTGGTCTTGTTGACGGAAGAGCAAGAACACTTGAAGAAGTAGGCCATCGTTTTAATGTTACGCGTGAACGTATAAGACAGATTGAAGCAAAAGCATTAAGGAAGTTGCGTCATCCAAGCAGAAGCAAAAAATTAAAAGATTATTTGGATTAGTACAAAATAACATCCTTGAAGAATAAGAAATGAGGACGATTTGAAAGAAATCCTCATTTTTTTATATAATTGAATTGCCAAAAATAAAACCAAGGAAATTATGCCACAACAAAAAGAAATATTCAACTACCAATTAGCGTAGGATTATGTGATGAAATAATTAAAAACATGGATTTATATGAGCTTTATCGTACATTTTTACACAAAGGCAGAACCAAAAAGGCTGTGAACAATCCAATTTTTAAAATTGTTTTGTCACCGCCCATTTCTTTTTATAAAATTTTTCCTGAATAAACAAAATAATCATTGTTATCTATATTTTCTGCTACATAATCTGCTTTTTCCCTGCTTTCAAAAATGCCAAACACCGTAGGTCCACTGCCACTCATCAATACGCCCATCGCACCAAGCTCTTTCAAACTCTCTTTAATTTTGCTAATTTCAGGAATCTTTTTTATGCTAACTTGCTCCATAACATTACACATATTCTTTGCAAGCCCTTTTATATTTCCTTCTTTTATACAATTTATCAAAAGCTCTGTATCAGGCTTTACAAGATTTTGATGTTCATCAACTGCCTTGTAAATCTCTGCTGTTGAAAGACCTTGCTTAGTTTTAACAAGCACCACATATGCATTTTTAATCTCGCCAATATATTCCAGTTTTTCTCCTATTCCTTGCGAACGCATTGTTTTACTGTGTATACAATACGGCACATCAGCCCCTAATTTAACTCCCAAATCGCAAAGCTCGTCTATAGTAAGCTTTGTATTATACAACTTATTTAATCCTTTTAAAACGGCAGCCGCATCTGTGCTTCCACCTGCCATACCGGCGGCAATAGGGATCCTTTTTTCAAGTTTAATTTCACAACCGGCATTTATTTTTGTATAATCAAAAAACAACCTTGCCGCTTTAACCATAATATTATCCTCTCCGCAAGAAAGAGTTTTTATATTACAGTTTAAAACAATGCTATCTGCTTTTTTAATTATTATTTCATCGCAAAGGTCACAAGTTACCATAAGCATATCTACTTCATGATATCCGTTATCAAGTCTGCCGCAAACATCTAACGAAAGATTTAATTTTGCATATGCCTTTAAACTTATTTCGTTCATATTTCGAATTCCTTTCATTACCTTAATTAAAAATCCTCACACATTAAAGCATGAGGATTTTAATTTTAAATTGTAAACTTACCCATACCCTCAAGCACAGAAGTTATTAAAATCAGCACAATACAAACAGGTGCAAGATATTTAATAACAAATGAAAAGACACCTTTTCTTGAGAATTTTTTATTTAACTCCACCTCATCAATAATCGGCTGAGGTTTTATAATATATCCTACAAATATGCAAGTACACAAAGCAACAATCGGCATCAAAACACTGTTACTGATAAAATCAAAGAAATCCAAAAACTGCATTCCTATAATTGTAACATTCTCCCATATTCCGTATCCAAACGAAGACAAAAGACCTAAAACAACAGAAAACAGAAATACAATCAAACACGACAACTTTCTTCCAACTCTAAATTTGTCACTGATGATTGAAACAACAGTTTCCATAAGTGAAATTGATGATGTAAGCGCCGCAAACAATACAAGCAAGAAAAATGCTATACCAACAACTGTTCCACCTGCCATAGTATTAAATACTTTGGGTAGTGTAATAAACATTAAGCTGGGGCCTTTTCCCAATGCTTCAGGTGTACCACCTGAGAAAACAAATACCGCCGGAATAATCATAAGTCCCGCAAGAAATGCAATACCTGTATCAAAAAGTTCAATCTGTGTAACAGATGACTCAAGATTTACATCTTTTTTCATATATGAGCCATATGTAATCATAATGCCCATCGCAAGCGACATTGAGTAAAAAAGCTGTCCCATTGCAGCCAAAACAGTCGTTGCAGAAAATTTACTGAAATCAGGAGTAATATAATATAAAACGCCTTCCCATGCCCCCGGCAAACACACTGAATAAATTGCAATACCCAAAGAAAGCACAACCAAAACCGGCATCATTATTTTGCTTACCTTTTCGATACCCTTCTCAACACCAAAAAGAACTATAAGCGCTGTAACGCCTATAAATATAAAAAACCATACAGCCGGCTCAAATGTTTGTGAAATGAATCCACTAAAAAATGCATCCCCTGCCGCTTCACCACCACTACCGACAATATAGGCAAATAAATACTTTGTCACCCATCCGCCGATAACTGAATAATACGGCAAAATAATCGCGGGAACAATAGCAGTAAGCCAACCAACAAAGGCAAATTTTTTATTAAGAGCTTTAAATGCTCCAATTGCGCTTAACCCCGTTTTTCTGCCTAAGGCAATTTCAGCTGTCATAAGCGCAAAACCAAATGTAAGTGCTAAAATCAAATACACCAAAAGGAAAATCCCGCCACCATATTTAGCCGCCAGGTACGGAAATCTCCATATATTTCCCAATCCAACAGCTGAACCTGCCGCCGCAAGAACAAATCCCAGCTTACCGGTAAAACTGCTTCTCTTTTTATTTTCCATATTTTTCTCCCCCCCTTTTTTAATTTACGAATAGTATTTTATCACATTTTTACTATATATGCAAGCATATTTGCAGAAAAAAACTCCGTATATTGCAAATCTAAGCAAAATACAGAGTTTTAAAATTTATTTTACAACAATATTTACAAGCTTACCCGGAACAATAATTTTCTTTACAATCTGTTTACCTTCAATAGCTGCTTTCATTTTTTCACTCTGTAATGCCGCCTGTTCAGTAGCATCTTTATTAAAATCAGCAGGAATAAACATCTTGTCTTTAATCTTTCCGTTAATCTGCAAAACAATTTCAATTTCATTATCAATTGTTTTAGCTTCATCAAACTCAGGCCATACGGAAGATGCAACATCTCCTTCAAAACCTAAATTCTGCCACATTTCTTCTGTAATATGAGGCGCTGTAGGATTCAAAAGCTGAAGGAAAGTTTTAATTTCTCCTTTTGTAACGGATGTTTTCTTTGTAAAATCATTTACAAGACTCATCAAAGTTGCAATAGCAGTATTAAACTTCATACGTTCAATATCTTCACTTACCTTTTTAACTGCCTTATGCATATTGGTTTCCATATCATTTGAATAATCTTCTTCATCTGTTACAAAGTTCTGAAGGTTCCAAACTCTTTCAAGGAACTTAAAGCAACCCTTAACACCCTGTTCTGACCAAGGTGTTGCTTGGTCAAAAGCACCTATAAACATTTCATATGTTCTGAAGGTATCCGCACCAAACTGTGCCACAACATCATCCGGATTTACAACATTACCTCTTGACTTGGACATCTTTTCATTGTTTGCACCCAAAATCATACCATGAGATGTTCTCTTCTGATAAGGTTCTTTTGTGGGCACTGCATCAATGTCATAAAGGAATTTGTGCCAGAAACGAGAGTACAAAAGATGAAGTGTAGTATGCTCCATTCCTCCGTTGTACCAGTCAACGGGAAGCCAGTATTTCAAAAGGTCTTCCTTTGCAATACCATCAGGGCATTTGGGGTCAATATATCTTAAGAAATACCATGAAGAGCCTGCCCACTGTGGCATTGTGTCAGTTTCACGAACTGCTTTCCCTCCACATGCCGGACAAGTTGTATTGACCCAGGCGGTCATTTTTGACAAGGGAGATTCGCCGTCATCTGCCGGCTCAAAGTCTTCTAAATCAGGTAAAGTAAGAGGAAGATTTTCCTCCCCTATTGAAACCCAACCGCACTTTTCACAGTTTACAAGCGGAATAGGTTCCCCCCAATAACGCTGACGTGAAAATACCCAGTCACGAAGCTTAAAGTTAACCTTTCTTTCGCCAAGGCCTTTTTCTTCAAGATAATCTATCATAGTTTTAATAGCATCTTTAACACTAAGCCCCGTAAGGAAACCTGAGTTAACCATTACACCTTCTGAAACATCAGTATAAGCCTCTGCCTGAACATCATTACCGCCTGCAACAACTTCAATAATAGGAAGGTCGAATTTTTTTGCAAATTCCCAGTCACGGCTGTCGTGAGCAGGAACTGCCATAATAGCACCTGTACCATAGGTCATTAATACATAATCTGAAACCCAAACAGGTAATTTTTCATTATTTACAGGATTTATTGCCCATACACCTTTAATGCATACACCTGTCTTATCCTTGGCAAGCTCTGTTCTTTCGAATTCGCTTTTCTTTGCAGCTTCTTTTCTGTACTGCATAACCTCATCGAAGTTTTCAATTTTATCCTTCCATGAGTCAATATATGGGTGTTCAGGTGACATTACCACATATGTTGCGCCAAAAAGTGTATCGCAACGAGTTGTGTATACAATAAGCTCGTCATCGGTGTTATCAACTTTAAATTTGACCTCTGCCCCCTCAGAACGGCCTATCCAGTTTTTCTGCTGTGTTTTAACCTTTTCAATAAAATCAAGCCCGTCAAGGTCATCAATCAGACGCTGTGCGTATTCAGTAATTTTAAGCATCCACTGGCTTTTTCTTCTCTGAACAACTTCACTGCCACATCTTTCACAAACGCCGTCAACAACTTCCTCATTAGAAAGACCAACTTTACAGCTTGTGCACCAGTTAATAGGCATTTCCTGCTTATATGCAAGACCTTTTTTGAAAAGCTGCAAAAAAATCCACTGTGTCCAATGATAATAGTCAGAATCTGTAGTGTTTATTTCTTTAGACCAGTCAAAAGAAAAGCCTAGCCTCTGAAGCTGCTCTTTAAAATGGCCAACATTGTCTGCAGTTACCTTTTTAGGATGGATATGATTTTTCATCGCAAAGTTTTCAGTAGGCAAACCAAAAGCATCCCACCCCATAGGATATAATACATTATATCCTTGAAGACGCCTTTTTCTTGAAATAATATCAAGAGCTGTATAACCTCTGGGATGACCAACATGAAGTCCGTGGCCTGACGGATACGGAAATTCTACAAGGCCATAAAACTTAGGCTTTGATAAGTCATTAGAACATTTAAATGTTTCTTCTTCATACCATTTTTTTTGCCACTTTTTTTCTATTTCGTCAAAATTATATTTCATAGTGATTACTCACCCTCCCTTTTATTTATAAAAGTTCATCTATACCCATTTTAGGTGCATCTGACCAAAGTCTTTCTATAGAATAAAACTCTCTTGTTTCATTATGGAATATATGACATACAACATCAGAATAGTCAAGCAAAATCCAAAGTCCACCGCCATATCCTTCCTTATGCACAGGCTCAAATCCTGCTTCTGCCATTTTTTCTTCAATTTCATCTGCTATAGCTTTAACCTGCGTAGCCGAATTACCGCTCCCAATAACAAAATAATCAGCTATACTTGTTAATTCACCTATTTCCAAAGCAACAACATTTTGAGCTTTCTTATCATCAAAACATTTTGCAACATATTTAACTTTATCAATCAGTTCCATATTTTTCTCCGTTTCTTTTGTTATAACTGTAACGTATATTATAATACATAAAATTTAGCATTTTTTCAAGTGTTTTATAAAATTTTTTTAAGCATTTTTTTCATATTTTCGGATAAAATGTAATTTCTTGCTCTTACCGTATCTATATGAAGCTGTTTACCAATATCAAATATGTGTCTGCACGAAATTTCGAGACCGAAAAGCATTGCAATATCCAAATCATCATAAGCAAGCTTAATCAATTTACCTAATCCATCATAAGAATTTTTTAATCTGTTAGGCTCAATCATATCCGAAATATATATTATTTTTTCAAGCACAGACATATCTGCCTTCCCTGTTGCGTGACATTCTATTGCATCAAGTATTTCTTCATCAGTTATACCATAATAATCTTTTGCAATTTTTCTCCCCAAATACTGATGCACAATTGCATAATTTTCTTTTGATATTTCGTCTAAAGATATTTTCCATTCACTGCAAAGCTCATATCCCTGTTGCTCGGGTATATATTTTGCGCAGTCATGAAGAAGTCCTGCAATCATAGCTTTTTTTTCATCGACACCAAATCGTTTTGCCATTTTTACGGCGGTTTCCATCACTCCGATGCTATGCTCAAATCTTGAAGGTTTTAAATTCTCCTGAAGTTTTTTCTTTATTTGAGAAATGTCCATCTATGTCACTTCCTTATATACAATCCATGCTCTTTAATATACATAATAACTTCAGAGTTTAAAAAATTATCAACGTTTTTCCCGTCTGCAATTCTTTCTCTGATTTCACTTGATGAAATTTCAATTCCTTCACATTTCACAAAAGAAACATCTGCGTTAAATTTATCTTTTAAAACACGGATTTTTTCTTCTGTATCACCTTTAAATCCGCCTCTTATAACCACTGCAAAGCAACACAAACTCAAAAGTTCTTCCGGCTTATACCATTTGTCTATATAGTCAAGCGAATCTTCACCCATAATAAACACAAACTCATCATCAGGATATTTTCTTTTAAAATACGAAACCGTTTCCACACTGTATGACGGTGTTGTTTTCTTTATTTCGTAATCTGAAACAGCAAATCCGTCTAATCCTTGTATCGCAAGAGCTGTCATATTAAATCTGTCACAGCCGTCTGATATAACCTTTGCCTTATGAGGCGGTGTGCCGTTTGGTATATATATAATCTTATCCAAGTTAAGTTGACTTTTTGCTTCCTTACCAATATAAATATGCCCGTTATGAATGGGGTCAAAAGTTCCACCAAGCAAACCAAACAAAGCCATAAAATCCCCTCTTATCTAGGTAATTCAATTGTCTTTTTATTTTTAGATTCTTTATATAACACTATTTTAGAACCAATTGCAGAAACAGGTTCAGCTCCGCAAAGCCTTGCAAGCTCATTGCAAGTTTCTTTTGCATCCATAAATGAGGTTTCCAAAAGATGAATTTTTATAAGTTCTCTTGCCTCAAGTACATTCTCAAGCTCTAATACAATATTTTCTCCAAGACCACCTTTTCCGATTTGAAAAATGGGTTCTATCCCATTTGCAAGTTTTCTTAAATATGCTCTTTGTTTACTCGTTATCATTAATAATCCCCTCTGTAATCAAAATACAAAATCAAATTCCAAATCATACATTTTTACAGTATCGCCTTCTTTAATTCCCGCTTTTTCCAAAGCTTCTATAACACCTTGTTTTCTTAAACTTCTCTGGAAATAATTAAACGACTCGTCATCCGCCATATTTGTGGAACAAACAAGATTCTCAATCCAGTTACCTTCCACAACATATGCTTCATTTTCACGTCGTATAGTAAACAATGGCAAGTCTTCAATTTCCTCTAAGACAGGATCTGGTTCAAAGTTTTCAATGATCGGAAGTGTTTTTAATTTAGCCGCAACCATGCTCATAAGCTCATTTACACCTTTTCGTGTTGCAGCAGAAATTTCAAAAACTTCAATACCTCTCTTGTTCATTTCAGAAACAAATTCTTCATATAATTCAGGGGCCTGAAGTATATCTGTTTTATTTGCCGCCACAATCTGCGGTCTCGATGCCAAAACATCATTATAATTAAATAATTCTTTATTTATTGCATCAAAATCTTCAATTGGATTTCTTCCTTCAATTCCCGAAACATCTACAATGTGTATTAAAAGCCTTGTGCGCTCAACATGGCGTAAAAACTCATGTCCAAGCCCTACACCTTCACTTGCGCCTTCAATAAGACCGGGTATATCTGCAATAACAAAACTTCCGTCTGAGCCAAGATTTTTAAGCTCAACAACTCCTAAATTAGGCTCTAATGTAGTAAAATGATAATTTGCAATTTTCGGTCTTGCTGCAGTAACGCTTGCAAGAAGCGTAGATTTTCCCACATTGGGAAATCCTAAAAGGCCAACATCTGCAATCAACTTAAGCTCAAGCTTTAATTCTTTTTCTTCACCTTTAATACCTGGTTTTGCAAACCTTGGCACCTGTCGTGTCGCAGTTGCAAAATGAGTGTTTCCCCAACCGCCGTTTCCGCCTTTAAAAAGTATCTGACGTTCATTAGGAGGTGTCATATCTGCAAGTAGTCTTCCTGTTTCAAAATCTCTTATAAGAGTACCTGCAGGAACTTTTATAACAAGGTCTTTTCCGTCTTTTCCAAAACATCTTGCAGCACCGCCATCTTCGCCGTTTTCTGCAACATATTTTCTTTTAAAACGGAAGTCTACTAAGGTAGAAACCGAGCTGTCAACTTCAAAAATGATATTGCCGCCCTTTCCACCGTCACCACCATCAGGTCCGCCTGCTGCAACATACTTTTCCCTGTGAAAAGAAACCGCACCATTTCCGCCGTTACCTGCTTTTACATAAATTTTGGCTGTATCAAAAAACATACAATTATCCTCGCTTAATTTTGATATTATATATACTAATATCCGCAAAACGGATAATAAAATTCAAATAAAAACTCTCAGATGCAAATATCTGAGAGTCTTATTATTATACAGAATATACGCTGCACTGCTTCTTGTCTCTGCCTTTTCTTTCAAACTTAACCTTTCCGTCAATCAAGGCAAATAATGTATCATCACTACCGATAGCAACATTGTTACCGGGATGAATTTTTGTGCCACGCTGTCTTACCAAAATGTTACCAGCTGTAACAAACTGACCATCAGCTCTTTTTACACCTAATCTTTTGGATTCACTATCACGACCATTTTTGGTCGATCCCATACCTTTCTTATGTGCCATGTATTAACACCTCTGCTTTCATAAACAAATTAAATTAGTTATTAACCATTAATCTTTTCAATCTGAACTTTTGTGTAGGGCTGTCTGTGACCCTGCTTTTTACGGTAGTTCTTTTTAGCCTTAAACTTGAAAACGATAACTTTCTTATCTTTGCCCTGCTTTAAAACCTTAGCTGTTACGCTTGCGCCTTCAACAACAGGATTACCGGCTTTGAATTCATCACCGCCGATAGCTAAAACCTTATCAAAAGTATAGCTACCATCAACCTCGACGTCAAGCTTTTCAACAAAAAGGATGTCACCTTCTGCTACTTTGTACTGCTTTCCGCCTGTTTCAATAATTGCGTACATAATCGCACCTCCTTGTAAATGAAGTCACGCTAATTCCGGCGCTTACCCAAAAATTTGGGCAGACTTAAAAAGCCGTTCTTATGCGGTTTACTGATATATGATACCACAAACTTGCGGTATTGTCAACACTTTTTTATATTTTTTTGCATTTTTTTATTGTCTATTAAATTCCTGCTTCACTTTTAAGAATTTCAGCCTTATCAACAGCTTCCCAAGGAAGTGAAATATCATCTCTTCCCATATGCCCATATGCTGCAGTCTGCCTGTATATGGGTTTTCTCAACTTAAGCTTTTCAATAATAGCTGTGGGTCTTAAGTCGAAATGTTTTTCAACAAGCGCTGCAATCTTTTCTTCTGCAATTTTTGCAGTGCCAAATGTTTCAACCAAAACGGAAACAGGCTTTGCTACACCAATCGCATAAGCAATCTGAATCTCACATTTATCTGCAAGACCTGCCGCAACAATATTTTTTGCAACATATCTTGCAGCATATGCCGCGCTTCTGTCAACCTTTGTGGGGTCTTTACCTGAAAATGCACCGCCGCCGTGTCTGCCGACACCGCCATAGGTATCAACAATAATCTTTCTGCCTGTATGACCTGAGTCGCCCTGAGGACCACCGATTACGAATCTTCCTGTAGGATTGATGAAATACTTTGTGTTTTCATCTGCAAGACCTGCAGGCAAAATAGGTTTGATAACATTTTCTATAATATCTTTTCTTATTGTATCAAGCTCAACCTTCTCATCGTGCTGGCTTGATACAACAACCGTGTCAATTCTTACTGGTTTATCATCTTCATACTCAACTGTAACCTGAGTTTTTCCGTCAGGACGCAAATATAAAAGCATACCGCTTTTTCTTACCTCAGTAAGCCTGCGTGCCATTTTATGTGCAAGGTAAATCGGCATAGGCATTAACACATCTGTTTCATTACAAGCATAACCAAACATCATACCCTGGTCACCTGCACCGTTTTCAAAGCTCATTTCACCATTTTTTGTTTCAAGTGAATTATCAACTCCTAGAGCTATATCCTCTGACTGCTTATCAAGGGCTGTAATAACTGCACAAGTATCACAGTCAAAACCGTATTTGGCTCTGTCATAACCTGTTTCTTTTATAGTTTTTCTTACTATTGACTGCACATCAAATTCAGCAGTTGTGCTTATTTCGCCCACAACCATAACAAGACCTGTTGTAACAGTAACCTCGCATGCAACACGTGCATAAGGGTCTTTTGATATAATCTCATCTAATATTGCATCTGATATTAAATCACTTATTTTATCCGGATGTCCTTCTGTTACAGACTCAGATGTAAATAATCTTCTCATATTCTATACCTCACATTCATTCTTTTGTACTCTTTTACTTATCTCCCTATAATCCATTCCAGTCCGGAAAATCCGCACTGAATTAAAATACATACTGTTGTAATAATCACACCTGCCGCCATAACGCCAAATGTAATCGGCCAAAAAGCTTTTTTATTATCAAAGTTTAAAAAGCTTGCTATCATAGATCCGGTCCATGCTCCGGTGCCCGGAAGCGGAATTGCGACAAAGGCAAACAAACCTCTTTTAACGTTTTTTGTAACCTTTTCTGCATTCTTTTCAACTTTCTTTTCCTGCCACAAAATCAGTTTAGCAAAAAGCTTAAATCTTTTAAGCCAGTTAAATATTGGTCTTATAAACCATATTATAAACGGTATCGGAATAACATTGCCTATAACAGAAATCAAAAATGCCGAATACCACGGCATCCCTAAAGCAAACATTGCAACCGGTATTGCGCCTCTCAGCTCAATAATAGGAATCATTGAAATAATAAGCGTACACAACCATGGCGGACAAGAAGTCTGAAAAAACTCAATTATAGCACCGCTGATTTCACTCAAAGACACTCCACTCCTTCCTATAATATACGTTATATATTATACATTAATATTCTTCAAAAATCAACACGAAAAATTTTTTTATTAGAAAAGCACAATATTTCTTGAAATAAGCCGATATTTATGTTATTATATCAACATCAATATTTTTTATCATTTGTGTTTTGGAGGTTTTTATATGTATACTGATAAATCAGCACCCCTTAATAAAAAGAATTTTCCTTCTCTGTCTCGCCGCGAATGCAACGAATTAATCAAGGTTACATTTGCAAAGCGGTTTAATCAATTACGCAAGGAAAAAGGATATACACAAGCACATCTGTCTCAGATTCTTCACGTCTCAAGAAGCTGTTTGTGCACATGGGAACACGGGGTTCGAATGCCTTATATTTCAATTTTCTTTAAAATCACTTGCCTTTTCGGAGTATCCGCAGATTATATGCTGGGCTTAACAAATATGAGAGAAGGCAATATTTATTGTAATGATTTAATCAAATGCAATAAATCTGTTTTTCTCGATGTATCTAAACTTGACAACACATCTCTTTACACACTTATCAATGCATATAATGAATTGTTGATAAATCAGTCACACCATAACCGAAAAACTTACAAGCATACTATAACAGCTTAATAATAAACTATAAAAAGCGGTGTTAAATAAAAAAACATGCTTTTTATAGTATTCATTAAATATATAATTTATTCCGAATACGCATTGTCAGGCTTTGCATTTTTTCTGTGCTCCATTGCTGAATACCATTCATGGCTCTCATGTTCAACAAAAATCGAGTTTAATAAAGAATCCTCATTAATATAATCTTTCGTATCATCACATGTTTTATGAAAAACAGTATCATATTAACACTTTTTAGTTAGCATTTTTTGTCAACTTCGTTTTCACTCAACCTTTTTGTTACTATTTTCTTTTATAAATTCTGAAGGCGAAAGTCCAACAATTCTTTTATATGTACTGTTAAATGTTCGTATACTCTGAAAACCGCATTCCATTGCCGCCTCTGCAATACGGCTTCCGCCAAGAAGCATCTTGTTTGCCTTATTAATTCTTAAATTGTCTATATAATCATTTACTCGCATATCAGCATATTTAACAAAAATCGCAGAAAGCCTTTCTCTTGACATGCAAAACTTTCGTGCCAGTATTTTAACGTTGATATTCTCCTCAAAATGCTCGTTTATAAATTCAACAACTTCATAAAAATCTGCAATCTGCTTTTTTAAATGACGCTCGCCCGTCGCAGGAAAATATCGCATAAGTATAAAATAAATTGCCGCAATAAGCATCTGCATAACGGGATTATCCTTTATTTTCTCAGACTCGCCTTCTTGCTCTATAAGATTAAATATCGTATCAAGTTTATTCTTTAACCCATCTACTTGTGATATTTCCTCAGAAGTTATATGTCTTTTTAACGGAACAAACCTTACATTAGGATTAAGAACGGATTTTATATCAAATATAGTTAATCTGATTTGTGTGTCACTTTCTTCAATTATAAATTTATGCGGAATATGCTCATTAATAAAAACTATATCTCCCTTTTTTGCATGTACAATTTCATCATCAATCAAAAATGAACATTTACGACTGATGATGCACAACATTTCGCAGTTTTTATGCCATTTAAGTCCATGAGGACTTTTATCAAACGTCCATGTCCTACAGCTCATCTCATTTCTTTGTTTTTCCTGGATTATCTGCACACTATCACCTCGCTGTTCTTTATATATTCATTATATAACACACATCTATATTTGTAAAGCATTTTTTAAGCATGACATTTTCGCCAGCTTTTATGACATATTTTCTTGCAAAATCCATTCCGAAACTTTATAATGAAATCGAACATATGAAGCTCTTACACAAAACAGGAGGTTGTTTATATGAATTATGTAAATTTCTTTGGAAAAACAGTTTCAAAGCTTATTGTAGGAGATAACCCTTTGACAGGTCATTCCTATATTCCGCACAAGATTAAAGGCTCTGATATGATTAAATATTACACAGCTGAAAATTGCAAGAAGCTATTCCGCCATCTTGAGGAGCTTGGATATAATACTATGCTTCCCCTTGCTGACCCTTACATTGTAAGAATTTTGAAGGAATATAATGAAGACGGCGGCAACCTGCAATTTATATGGCAGCCCTATATGCCAATGAATCAGAAGGTTTCTATGCGTTATCTTTCTGAGGTAAAAGGTACAATCGGTATATACCATCAAGGAACAACCACAGATTATCTTTTTGAAAGTAAAAACTGTGACCAAATCAAAGAAAACATTGAATTGTGGCGTGAGCTTGGTGTACCCGTAGGTATAGGTACGCACCGTCCCGACGTTATCAGAATGTGCGAAGAAGAAAACTGGAATGTTGATTTTTATATGGCTTGTATGCAGAACGGACGACGCGGCAGAGAAGGCGAGCCCAGCGGATTTTTAACAGGTAAAACAAAAGATGCTCTCACCTTCGTCCCCGAGGACAGACCCATAATGCTTAACACCTTAAAAGATGTTAATAAGCCTGTTATTGCATTCAAAATTTTTGCCGGCGGTCAGATGTTTGACGGAAAGACAGAAGACCAGATAAAGCAGAAAATCAAGGATTCGTACGACGAAGTTTTCTCAGCGCTTAAGCCAAATGATATTGGTGCAATAGGAGTATTCCAGCGTGATAAAGATGAGGCTGCGGAAGATGCTCAACTTTATAATGAATGGTATAACGAAAAATATGGTACGGAAAATAAGTAATAAAATATGAAACACAAAAACTCAGACATGCTTTTATTTAAAGCATGTCGGGGTTTTTATTTTAATTATGAATTTTTTCAAATAAAATTATCTCTGAACACGACCTGAACCATCACCACCTGCAAGTTTTTCAACTTCTGCAACGCTAACTCTGTTATAGTCACCTTCAACTGAATGTTTTAACGCTGATGCTGCAACAGCAAATTCGATTGTTTCTTGTGAATTTTTACCTGAAAGGATTGAGTAAATCAAACCACCGCCGAATGAATCACCACCGCCAACACGGTCAACAATATGTAAGTGGTATGATTTTGAGAAATAATAACCTTCTCCGTCATAAAGCATACCTGCCCAATCGTTATCATTTGCAGATATTGAGCTTCTAAGTGTTATTGCAACCTTTTCAAAACAAAACTTGTCAGCAAGCTGTTTTGCAACGCTCTTATAGCCCTCGTGATTTAGCTTACCGCCGTAGATATCTGTATCCTCAGCTTCAATGCCGAATACATCCTTTGCATCTTCTTCGTTAGAAATGCAAACGTCAACATACTGGCAAAGCTCTGTCATAGCTTTTTTTGCTTCGTTTCTTGTCCAAAGCTTGCCTCTGTAATTAAGGTCACAAGAAATTTTAACGCCCTTAGCTTTTGCAGCCTTGCATGCATCCTTGCAGATTTCAACTACATTTTCGCCAAGTGCCGGAGTAATTCCCGTAAAATGGAACCAGTCTGCGCCTTCAAAAATGCTGTCCCAATTGAAATCCTCTCTTGATGCCTGCTGAATTGCAGAATAAGCTCTGTCATAAATACAAACAGAACCTCTCTGTGATGCACCTTTTTCCAGAAAATAAATTCCTACTCTGTCGCCGCCACGAACAATCTTTGATGTGTCAACGCCAAAATATCTTAAACTGTCAACTGCACCCTGACCGATTGCGTGCTTGGGAAGTTTTGTTACATATGCGCTGTCAAAACCGTAGTTTGCAAGTGATACTGCAACATTAGCTTCACCACCGCCAAAGGTTGCTTGCATCTGGTCATTTTGAAAGAATCTGTAATAACCATTTGGTGCAAGTCTTAACATTATTTCTCCAAAAGTAATTACTCTTGCCATATTATTATCCTCCTGAAATGTACTATAATTATTTCTTAAGTGCCTCACGGGCAGCTTTAATATTTGCAATAAATTTCTTACCGATTGTTGTAATGCTTTCATAATCCCCTGTTTTAGCACCTGCTGTAAGGCTTCCGCCTGCACCAACTGCAGCAACACCTGCTTTAATCCATTCGCCAACATTATCTGCATCAACGCCGCCTGTAGGCATAATCTTTGCGTAAGGAATTGGACCATGAATAGCTTTAACCATTTTCGGACCTAATGTATCACCGGGGAACAACTTAATAATATCAGCGCCAGCTTCCATAGCAGCAACTGTTTCCTTAATTGTCATAACACCGGGCATATAAGGAACTCTGTATCTGTTACAAAGCTTTGCTGTTTCAGGGTCAAAGTACGGGCTTACTATGTACTGTGCGCCTGCAAGAATTGCAATTCTTGCTGTTTCTGAGTCCATAACTGTTCCTGCACCAAGAATAATTTCTTCAGGTGAATATGTGTTTGCAACCTCTCTGATTACTTTATCAGCTTCAGGAACTGTGAATGTCATTTCAATAGCCGCAATACCTGCTTTAATACATGCATCTGTAATCTTTTTTGCCTGTTCTGCTGATGTAGCACGCACAACAGCTACCAAACCAACCTCCTGAATTCTTGAAAGCACTTGCTCTTTATCCATAAAAAATCTACTCCTTTGCTAATGCACTATTCGAGCATTATAATATTATGCCTATATTATACTACATTTTTTTAAAGGTTGCAACCTTTAAATATTATTTTCTTATATTTTTTTTAATATATCTCTAAATTGATTTTTACCCGAAAAAATATATTGCATATTGCAAAGATTAATGCTATAATATTATGCGGTGAGTTCGAGACCTTCCTCACCTAAAACAAAACTAAAGGAGATTTAAAAAAATGAAAAACTCAAAAAAAATTGCAGCTCTTACGAAGGCTGCCCTTGTTGGCGCACTTTATGTTATACTTGCATTGGTACCGCCGCTCAATTTACTTGCCTTCGGGCCAATTCAGTTCAGAGTATCTGAAAGCTTTATGCTTTTGTGCCTTCTTTCAGGCAGATGCGTACCCGGCGTTATTATAGGTTGCTTTTTGGCAAATCTGTTCACACCTTACGGAGCAAATGTTTTTGACCTAACCCTTGGCACATTTGCTACACTTCTTGCCGCTTGTGTAACATATTTGCTAAGAGGATTTTTTTCAAAAAACAAATTTACCATTCTTTTATCACCATTGCCGACAGTGCTTTCAAATTCACTTATAGTAGGAAGCTATCTTCCCTATATAACGGGCGGAAATCTGAATTTAATTTCAGTTCTTTACTGTATGTTAACCATTGCTTTAGGTGAAATTGCAGTGCTTTATATCTTAGGAATTCCCTTATTTTACTTTTTTAAAAACAAGAATATTTTAGAATAAGTAAAAACAGTGTTCATTTTAACGTGAACACTGTTTTTTTATATAAGTATTAAATTAATAGTTTAAAGTCTTTTCATTGATTTCCTTTTCAATCAATTCTATAAACTCTTCAAGACCCATACTGCCCTTGTCACCGTTTTTTCGACTTCTCACAGAAACAGCGCCTACTTCCATTTCCTTATCACCTGCAACTAACATATAAGGAATTTTTTCGAGCTGAGCTTCTCTTATCTTATATCCGACTTTTTCGTTTCTTATATCGGTTTCAACTCTTATGCCAACTCTTGCAAGTTTTAAAGCAACATCAGCTATATACTCAGCGTGCTTTTCAGAAAGCGAAATCGCCTTAACCTGAACAGGCGCAAGCCATGTCGGGAACGCACCTGCATATTTTTCAATAAGAAGCGCAAGTGTTCTTTCATAGCATCCGATTGAAGTTCTGTGAATAATGTAAGGATTCTTTTTCTTGCCGTCACTGTCAACATATTCCATGCCGAACTTTTCAGCAAGCATTTGGTCAACCTGAATTGTTACCAATGTATCTTCTTTACCATGAACATTCTTAATCTGAATATCAAGCTTAGGACCATAGAAAGCCGCCTCACCGATAGCGATTTTATAATCAATGCCAAGACCGTCTAAAATATCCTTCATAATGCCCTGAGCCTCTGCCCACTGTTCGTCTGTACCAATATATTTATCTCTGTTATCAGGATCCCACTGTGAAAAACGATAAGAAACATCTTCATACAAACCAAGAGTTTTTAACATATAGTTTGTAAGCTCAAGACAGTTTTTAAACTCGTCTGCAAGCTGAGCAGGTGTACACATTAAATGCCCTTCAGAAATTGTGAACTGACGTACTCTGATAAGACCATGCATTTCACCTGATGATTCATTTCTGAAAAGTGTTGATGTTTCGCTAAGACGCATGGGCAAATCACGATAAGATCTGCCGCGGTTTAAAAACGCCTGATATTGGAACGGACAAGTCATCGGGCGAAGTGCAAAAACCTCGTCATCCTTATCCTCATCACCCATAACGAACATGCCATCTTTATAATGATCCCAGTGACCTGAAATTTTATACAAATCGCTTTTTGCCATAAGAGGTGTTTTTGTCATCTGCCAGCCACGTGCCTGTTCTTCATCTTCAACCCAGCGTTGCAAAAGCTGAATAATTCTTGCGCCCTTGGGAAGTAAAATTGGAAGTCCCTGACCAATTGTGTCAACAGTAGTAAAAATCTCTAAATCTCTGCCAAGCTTATTATGATCACGCTTTTTAGCTTCTTCAAGCTGTTCTAAATGAACGGCTAATTCATCCTTTGTTTTATAAGCAGTACCATATATTCTTTGAAGCATTTTGTTCTTTTCATCACCGCGCCAGTATGCACCGGTTGCACTAAGAAGCTTAAATGCTTTTACCTTGCTTGTATAATTAACGTGAGGACCTGCGCAAAGGTCAGTAAATTCGCCCTGTTTAAAAAAAGAAATTATCTCACCTTCAGCCAAATCGTTTATAAGTTCTACTTTATAAGGTTCGTCCTTCATCAATTCCAAAGCTTCTTCTTTTGGAAGCTCAAACCGTTCGATTTTAAGGTTTTCCTTAGCAATCTTTTTCATTTCAGCTTCTATGTTTTCCAAATCCTCAGCGGTAAAGGTAGTGGTGGTATCAAAATCATAATAAAATCCTGTATCAATAGCAGGACCTATTGCTAACTTAACCTCCGGAAATAAACGTTTCACTGCCTGTGCCATAATATGTGATGCACTGTGACGCAGTGTTCTGAGTTCATCATAAACTACTTCGTTACTCATATTAAATCTCTCCTTTTCCGCCGCTTGTTTACCAAATGCGTGTAAACTCATTTTGCGATAAAATTTTAAACATTACCATTATACTATTTTTTGTTTTAAAAGTCAAGGGCTAGAAAGGTGTTTTTTACAAAACAAGTCTTTATATTTATCTGCGTCGCTGCCGATTGCAGATGCACACATTTTATCAAAATCAAACACATTATCGACCACTTTACATACGCCCTCATAAGTGATATTATCAATCTTTTTAAGCACTTCTTCGGGACTTCTGTTCTTTTTATATAAAAGGTACGACCTGCCAATACTTTGCATTCTTGAATTTACATTTTCAAGACCCATAATATAATTTCCTTTAAGCTGCTCCTTTGCCTGAAAGCACCGCTCAGGTAAAATCTCGTGTTTTTTTGCTTTTTCGATACTGTCGTATATAATATTTAAAACCTCACCCAAATTTTTAGGATGCATGCTGGCACTTACAACCATTGCACCCATAGATACAAAATTTGAAAGATAAGAAAAAATTGAGTAAACAAGACCTTTTTCTTCTCTCACCTTTTGAAACAAATCAGAGCTCATTGAACTGCCGAAAATATTGTTAAAGGCAAGAAGGTCATAATTTTTCTCATTATCACCGTTAAATGCTTCAAAACCGATGCAGAAATGAATCTGCTCTATATCCTTTGACTTTGTTATAATTGTAGGCTTAAACTGTTGAAAAGATAAAACATTTTCTTTTTCCCCTGATTTCCATAAACCAAATTGTTCTTCAATTATATCCATAAATCCGTCAGGCAGATTTCCCGTAACGGCAATTACGCAATTTTGCGGAATATATGTTTTTTTCATATACGCTCTTATATTATCCACAGTAAATAAATTAAGGGTTTCGTGAGTTCCAAGGGTTGGTGCGCCAATGCCTGCGCCTGCGCCCCATGCCGCCTCTAAAAATAAATCATGCACAAGCTCTTCCGGTGCATCTTCATACATTGCAATTTCTTCAAAAACAACATTTCTTTCCATTTCAATATCAGAGTCTGAAAGCTTTGGATTTAAAATCATATCCGATAAAATATCTGTCGAAAGTGAAAAATATGTGTCAAGAATTTTTGTATGATAACAGGTATATTCCTTTGTGGTATATGCATTAAGCACGCCTCCAACCGCATCCATTTCCACCGCAATTTGTTTTGCACTTCTTTTATTAGTGCCTTTAAAAAGCATGTGCTCTATAAAATGCGATATGCCAAGATTATCCTCACTTTCATGCACCGAGCCGTTTTTTATAAACACACCTGTAGATACCGAGCGCACATAATCAATTTTTTCATATACAACAGTTAAACCATTTTGTAAAACTTTTCTTTCAACCAATGTAATTCTCCTTTTTTTGCACAAAAAAGGATGCAGTTTCCCGCATCCTTTGAAATATTACAAATTAATCCAACATATCCTTGCGGGACAAGTTTATTCTGCCCTGCTTATCAATTTCTATAACCTTAACCGTAATTTCGTCGCCTTCTTTAACAACGTCCGTTACCTTTTCAACACGCTTTTTATCAAGCTTTGAAATATGAACAAGTCCGTCTTTGCCAGGAAGAATTTCTACAAATGCTCCGAAATCCATAATTCTTACAACTTTGCCTGTGTAGACTTCGCCAACTTCAGGCTCTTTTACGATTCTTTCAATAATTTTCTGCGCAGCACTGCCACCTTCTTGGTCAGCTGAGAAAATAAGAACTGTACCATCATCTTCAATATCAATTTGAGCACCTGTATCAGCAACAATCTTCTGAATAACTTTTCCGCCCTTACCGATTACTTCACTAATCTTTTCGGGGTCAATTGTCATTCTGATTACCTTAGGAGCGTATTTTGAAAGCTCTTCTCTGGGCTCTGCAATAGCTTTAAGCAATACATCATCAATAATATGATAACGTGCATCTCTTGTCTTTGTGAAAGCTTCCCAGATTACTTCATAGGTAAGACCGTCATTCTTGATATCAACCTGAATAGATGTGATACCCTTCTTTGTGCCGGCTACCTTAAAATCCATCTCTCCATAAAAATCTTCAAGTCCCTGAATGTCAACCATTGTTGTAAAGCCGTTGTCTGTGGTAATAAGACCGCAGGAAATACCTGCAACCGGTGCTTTAATCGGAACGCCTGCAGCCATAAGAGCCAATGTGCTTCCGCAAACACTACCCTGAGATGTTGAACCATTAGAGCTTAACACTTCAGAAACTGTTCTGATTGCGTAAGGGAATTCTTCTTCACTGGGAAGAACGGGTACCAATGAACGCTCTGCCAATGCACCATGACCGATCTCACGACGGCCCGGACCTCTTGAGGGCTTTGTTTCTCCAACACTGTAGCTGGGGAAATTGTAGTGATGCATATATCTCTTTGTTTCTTCAACATCAATACCATCTAAGCGCTGTACTTCTGCCAAAGGAGCAAGGGTTGCTACTGTAAGAACCTGAGTCTGACCTCTTGTGAACATACCTGAACCATGTGTTCTTGCAAGCAAATCAACTTCAGCCGCTAACGGACGGATATCATTTAGACCTCTGCCGTCAACACGTCTGCCTGCAACAAGCCAGTCACGAACAATTTCCTTCTGCATTTTATATAGAATTTCGCCTAATTCTTCTGCTATTGTGGGGAACTGCTCTGAAAGTGCTTCAACAAGCTCGTCTTCCACAACACCCATACGCTCGTCACGAATGTTTTTATCATCTGTATCAAGGGCATGCTGAATTTTTTCATAGCTCATAGCCTTTACAGCATCCCATAAATCATGGTTTACATCATGAGCCTCGTATTCAAACTTTTCTTTACCAATTTCTTTCTGAATGCTTTCAACAAAATCACAGATTTCAATAATTGTTTCGTGAGCAAATTTAATACCGTCAAGCATAACGCTTTCTTCGATTTCATTTGCACCTGCTTCAATCATTACAATCTTCTGCTTTGTGCCTGCAACTGTAACATGCATTTCAGATTTTTCTCTTTCCTCAACAGTGGGATTGATAACAAACTTTCCATCAACAAGACCAAGCCAAACACCACCAATAGGACCATTCCACGGAACATCAGAAATTGCAATTGCAATAGATGTACCAATCATAGCTGCAACTTCAGGAGGATTGTCCTGCTCAACAGATAAAACTGTTGCCACTACAGATACGTCATTTCTTAAATCTGAAGGGAACAAAGGTCTTATAGGTCTATCTATAACACGGCTTGTAAGGATAGCCTTTTCAGAAGGCTTACCTTCTCTTTTAATGTAACCGCCTGGAATTTTACCAACTGAGTATAGCTTTTCTTCATAATCAACACTTAAAGGGAAAAAGTCAACTCCTTCTCTGGGAGTTCTCGAAGCTGTAACATTTACCATTACAGCAGTATCGCCATAACGAACAAGACAGTGTCCGTTTGTAAGGCATGCCATTTTACCTGTTTCAACAACTAAAGGTCTGCCGGCAAGTGTAGTTTCAAAAGTTTTAAACATTCTAAATTACCTCTTTTCTTTAAAATTTGTTTTTAATTATTTTTTATCCGCGGTAACTGATGTTTAGCACTTAGACTAATGCTCCAACTTTTTGAAACGCTAATCTAACTGCTAACCGTCAGAATACCACAGCTTAAATACATACAAATGAGCGGAAGAAACAAACTTCCGCTCATTATATATAAACTACTTTCTAAGATTTAACTTAGCAACGATAGCACGGTATCTTTCGATATCAGTCTTCATTAAGTAATCCAAAAGACCTCTTCTCTTACCAACCATCTTTAAAAGACCTCTTCTTGAATGATGATCCTTCTTATGTGTCTTAAGATGCTCATTCAAGTGATTAATTCTCTCTGTTAATACAGCAATCTGCACTTCGGGAGAACCTGTATCTGTTTCGTGAATTTTGTATTCAGCGATAATAGCTGTCTTTACTTCTTTAATCATTATTTTCACCTCCTGATATTTGAAAAGAAACGCCTGCATCCCGGAAAAGGCCGGAGAAGCCAAAATCTGCGATGCGGTTTTACTAATCATTCTAAAAAAAACAAAACTAACTTTTTTTACGCTGCAATCTTACAATTACTTATCAAGACCAAAACGCTTCTTAAACTTCTCAACACGTCCGCCTGTATCAACAAGCTTCTGCTTACCTGTGAAGAACGGGTGACACTTTGAGCAAATTTCAACTTTGATGTTTTCCTTTGTTGAACCTGTTTCAATTACTTCTCCGCATGCACATGTAATTGTTGTCTGTTTATAATCGGGATGGATACCTTCTCTCATAAAGCAATCCTCCTTTCTTTATGATAGTTGCAATAAAACATACCGCAACATTGTTTATTATAGCATATACATTTTCTTAATGCAACAACTTTTTTCATTTTTTTAAAAATATTTTTTACTTTGGCATTCTGTTTTATATATTTTTTATAAAACTTTCTTTTTTTCTCCATATTTTATGATTATTTTTTTTAAAATGGTTGTTTATTCTGCAATTTCAGGGTAAAGCTGTTTATATACCTTTGCATATTCCATAACATCTTTTACATACTTTCTCGTTTCTTCAAATGGGATTTTTTCTGCATCAAAATTATCTTTGCTTAAAGTTCCGTCACTCAGCCACGAATTTACATTTCCAAGACCTGCATTATATGCACACAATGCAAGCGGAATATTTCCTGAATACACATCAAGTAAATGAGCAAAATATGCACATCCTAATCTGATATTTACCGAGGGCTCAAAAATATCTTTATAATAAAAACTTTCCATTCCTGAAAATTCTGCAATCCACTCTGCAGTAGCTTTTGTAAGTTGCATAAGCCCTCTTGCCCCTTTTGATGACTCTGCCTTATGCATAAATTTACTTTCTCTTTTTATTATTCCAAACACTAAATAAGGGTCAATGTTATTTTCGCTGCTGTATTTTAATACCAATGTTTTAAAATCATCGGGATACGATATCTTCATTGCATCATTTTTATCGCATCCGCCAAGAAACATTACAAGTGCCAAAACAAATATAAACATTTTCGTTTTCACTGTATCTCCCACCTACCTTTTACTTTCAGCAAAATCCAGTATCATGTCTGCAATTTCATCAGGTTTAAAATCTCCTGAATTGTCTGCCACAAAATCGCAATATTCCATATATTCTTTATCATCAGGCTGGCTTTCAATTCTGTTTTTTGCATTTTCCTCACTTAATGTGTCCCTTTGCATAATTCTTTTTATACGAACTTGCTTTTCTGCCCGCACTAAAACAACTATATCGCAAAGCTCCCAAAGCCCTCCCTGCTTAAGCACTGCTGCATCAATTACGATATCTTTATCTGAATTTTCCTCAATTTGCTTTTCAATTTCTTTTTTTATATATTTATGAGTTATTTTATTCAAGGCTTCAAGCTCTTTTTCGTCGCTGAACACTATAGCACCAAGTTTTTTTCGGTCAAGCTCACCACAGGGCAAAAAAACATCTTCTCCAAAACGTTTCATTATTTCATTATAAGAGGGCTTTCCTTTTTTTACACATTCTCTTGCAACAAGGTCTGCATCAATTATATAAAAGCCTTTATCGTAAAGCACTTTTGAAACTCTGCTTTTACCGCTTCCGCTTCCGCCTGTTATACCTATTATCATAAACAAAACTCCTTATTTTGCTTCATACCAGCTTTTACCTGATTTAACTTCAGCCTTTAAAGCTACATTTAAAGAAACTGCCTTCTCCATTTCTTCGGCAAGAAGTATCTTTACTTTTTCTACCTCACTGTCAGGCGCCTCAACAATAAGTTCGTCGTGAACCTGCAACAGTAATTTGGCTTCAAGCATTTCAACCTTAAGTCGATTATACACCTTTACCATAGCTAGTTTTATAACATCAGCTGCAGTACCTTGAACGGGAGTGTTAAGTGCAACACGCTGACCGAATGCACGCAAATTATGGTTAGAACTCTTAAGCTCGGGAATATATCTTCTTCTTGCAAAAAGCGTTTCCACATATCCCATTTCTTCAGCCTTTTTCTTTATATCTTCCATATATTTACTTATGCCTTTATAATGCTTAAGGTAGTCTGTAATATACTGCTTTGCCGCTTTTACAGAAATTTTTAAATCCTGAGAAAGTGAAAACTCACCTATACCGTAAACAATACCGAAATTAACAGCTTTTGCCGCAGAACGCATCTGGTCTGTCACATCCTTCAAGGGAACATTCATAATCTGCGACGCTGTTACTGCATGAATATCCACCCCATCTTTAAATGCTTTAATCATTTCCTTATCATCGGCAATATGCGCAAGTATTCTGAGTTCAATCTGTGAATAATCCGCATCAACAAAACTGTATCCTTCTCGAGGAACAAACATTTTTCTTATTTCTCTTCCCAAAGGATGCCTTACCGGTATATTTTGCATATTAGGCTCTGTTGAGCTGATTCTTCCTGTAACCGTAACAGTCTGATTAAAGCTTGAATGTATACGCATTGTATCAGGATTAATAACTGATAAAAGTCCATCAACATAGGTACTTTTAATTTTATTTATCAATCTGTATTCTATAATATATTCTATAATCTCGTGTTGATTTCTTAATTTTTCAAGCACATCTGCATCTGTTGAATATCCGGTTTTTGTTTTCTTTATAACTGGCAAGCCAAGCTTTTCAAACAAAGCTTCACCTAACTGTTTGGTTGAGTTAATGTTAAACTCATATCCAACTATTGAATAAATTTCTTTTGTTAAAAAATTGTTTTTTTCTTCTAGTTGAAGTTTAAACTCTTCAAGCTTTTCTTTATCTACCATCATACCGTAAATTTGCATATATGCAAGTGTTTCCACAAGAGGCATTTCAATTTTATAAAACAAATCTTTCTGATTATTTTGCTCAAGCTTTTCTTCAAGCGGTGCTTTAAGTTCTGATAAAAGAAACACTTCTTTTGTAGCATAGTCCATTGCTTTTTCGTTATTAATATCGCAAATGGCACTTTTGCTTTTACCTTTACCGAAAAACTCTTCATCATCATCTAAATCCGCCCCAAGAATTTTATATCCTATTCTCGAGGTTGTATATCTGCTTTCAGCGGGGTCTAAAATATAGTCTGCAACAGCACAGTCAAATGCCGCTCCCCGATATGTTACATTATAACGGTTAAGCATTACTATATCTTCTTTAATATTTATTCCCGTTTTTAAAATATTTTCGTCTTCAAAAATTTCTTTAAAGCATTCTACGATTTCATCATCAGGAAAAAACATCCCAACAGGAATAAAATACGCATCATTTTTATATAAAAAGGCACAACCGCACAGTGCCTGATTAAATTCATAAAATTTATATGTTATACTTTTTTCTTTTTTAAGATTTTCAAAAAGAGAACGGGCTTCATTTTCATCTTCTATAATATGGGATTTAAGTTTTAAAAATATATTTTCATTTTTCTTTTCTGCAAGTTTGCTTTCACCCAAATCAAGCTTTTTTATAATGCTTTTAAGCTCAAGTCTGTCAAGAATTTTGTAAAGTTCATCAGTATTTACATCCTTAAGCACTGCATTTTCAAATGAAAAATCAACAGGTGCAAAGGTGTCAATTGTTGCAAGCTTTTTGCTTATAAAAGCATCTTCTTTCCCTGCAATAATCTTTTCTAATGTTTTTCCTTTTACGCCACATTCTTCAACATTTTCATAAATTTTTTCTATGCTTTTATTTTTTGATATAAGTGAAAGTGCAGTTTTTTCGCCAATACCCGACACGCCCGGTATATTATCGGAGGTATCTCCCATAAGTGCCTTAACATCTATAAATTCTTTTGGCTCAACACCATATTTTTCAACAACCTCGTCAAATCCGTATACAGTAGTTTTTGTTACACCCATTCCCGTAACAGTAAGATGAATTTTTGTGTTTTCGCACGCAAGCTGTAAATCATCTTTATCGCCCGTGATTATGCTGCACTCAACATCGCTTTCATTGCAAAGTCTTGAAACAGTACCGATTATATCGTCAGCCTCATAGCCTTCAAGCTCTAATCTGCACACATTCATAGCCTGAAGTATTTCTTTTAAAAGAGGCATCTGAGCCGCCAATTCATCAGGCATTCCCTTTCTTTGTGCTTTATATAAATCATACATCTTATGCCTGAACGTAGGCACCGGTAAATCAAATGCCACACAAACATAATCAGGGTTTATCTCTTCTAAATTTTTATAATATATATTTAAAAACCCCATAAGTGCATTTGTTGGAATTCCGTCTTTATTTGTAAGCATTCTTATACCATAAAAAGCACGGTTTATAATGCTATTTCCATCAATTATCATCAGTTTCTTTTTCAATTTATTTTCCTCCTTGGAAATATTTTCATTCCGCATTTAAAAACACAAAATATCATATATCAAAACAACTTTTACTTCAATATATTTCATCTCTTTTATTACTAATAAAAATACTCTATAAGTTTTTGAGTGTTTCCCTGTGAATATTCAATTTCTGCTGAATACATTCGTACAATTTCCAAAAGATTTTCTAAATTTCTTATACTGTCACGCATAAAAATTCTTCTTATAATATTCACACTCATTACACAAAAACATATTCTTTCTTTTAAATTTCCGTCGTATACAGAGTCCGCCGTATGACGAAAAACAAAATATGCAAAAAGATTTTTAAAGCACCTGTCAAACTCATATGTATATTCTTTCCCAGGCAAATTAAGGATTTCAAGCTTTTCATCCCATGATGAATCAAGCCTTTCAAGACTTTTATACAATTCTATGCAGTCTTGTTTGAAATTCTTCATATTTTCAATTTTACATAGCTGAAGAATTTTTAAAATCGCATCATCTAAAGATGTATCTATTCCATATAAATTTTTAAAAATGTCATCTCTTAATTTAAAAAACCTACTTTCTTCTTCAGACGGATAATATTCTTCTTGTACATAACCGATTTGCACAATTTTAAACGGAGCATTTTTTGTTAAAATAATACGACAAGCTTCTTCACAGCAAATTCCCAAACCTATTTCTTGTCTTGTCCCAAAAAAGTTTCTGAATCTTGGATGGTCATAACAAATATTACAAAGTCCATCTTCACCTAACTCAGATATAACTCTACAAAGATTTTTCTCATCAAGAAACGGACATCTTTCATTTTCTGCTAATTTGAAACAAAAACTGTCTTCACTCTTTATTATATTATTTCTGATTTCAATGCCAATTTTCTCTTGAAGCCCACTATAATATTCATAAGTGTTACAATCGATATCAATTTCCCAGCCGATACAGCAATTATGATTACACTTATCCGCTATGCATTTAAAATCCATATAATAATCAGGTGCATATAGTTTCATATTTTTTCTCCGCCAATATCAAATTTAATCCAAATTTAGCCTATCATATTTTGAAAAAAAAGTCAATGCCGTTTTACAATATAGGCATCTTTAAAATCAACAGAATATTTTTATATTTTTGCTGGACTAAATACTTATTTTATTGTATAATAAAAACATACTGTTTTTTATAAGGAGAATTGTTATGTTATATATTTTAATTGCTTTGATCATAATTATAATGGTATTACTGATTTTTGTACTGTTTATTTTGAAGAAATCTGATTCCGGCTTAACTCAGGATGAAATATATACCGTTATACGTAATGCCGAAAATGAAAATTTAAAAGCTATGAAAGAAAACATGGCTCTTGTTTCTGACGTACTTTCAAGCTCTCAAAAGCAAAGCTATGAAATGCAAGACAAGCGCCTCGCAGATTTGGCAATGCGTCTTACTGCGCTGAACGCTTCATACGAACAAAAGCTTGAGCATTTAAGGCAAATTGTTGATGCAAAGCTTTCTTCAATATCTGAAAGCAATGACAAGCAATTAGATAAAATACGTTCAACGGTTGATGAAAAGCTTCAAAAAACTCTTGACGAAAAATTTGAAAGGTCATTTAAAGCAGTAAGTGACAGATTAGAGCAAGTGTATAAAGGTCTTGGTGAAATGCAAAATCTTGCCGTAAGCGTGGGCGATTTGAAAAAGACCTTGTCAAATGTAAAAACAAGAGGTATTTTGGGTGAAATTCAGCTTGGCTCTATTTTAAATGAAATTCTTTCACCTGAACAGTACGCAACAAATGTAGCCACAAAGCCAAACAGCAGAGACATAGTTGAATTTGCAGTACGTCTTCCCGGAAACGGAGATGACTTTGTATATCTTCCCATTGATTCAAAATTTCCTCTTGATATGTACGCAAATCTAAACAGTGCTTATGAAAGCGGAAATCCTGAGCTTATTGCCTCTGCAAAAAGTGTATTGGAAAAAAGCATAAAGCAATCTGCAAAAACCATTCGTGATAAATATGTTGAATCTCCATATACAACTGACTTTGCTATAATGTTTTTACCCATTGAAGGTTTATACAGTGAGGTTGTTCGTATGGGTATGGTAGAAATTCTTCAGCGGGAATATAAAATAAATATCGCAGGCCCTACAACTATGGCAGCTATGCTTAACAGCCTGCAGATGGGCTTTAAAACACTTGCTATACAAAAACATTCCGGTGAAGTCTGGAAAGTTTTAGGTGCTGTAAAAACTGAGTTTGACAAGTTTTCCGATGTTTTAGTTGCCACACAAAACAGAATTGATCAGGCAAACAAAGAACTTGATAAACTCGTTGGTGTTCGCACAAGGAAAATCCAAAGCACCCTTAAAAACATAACCGCATTGGGTGAAAGCGAAGCTGACAATCTTATAGAATAAATTAAATAATAAGTAAAAATTACCAATAACTTTACTATTTTTTATAATATTTTTTTAAAATACATAAAATTTTATAAAAATGTATAGACTATTGAGAAAATGTATGGTAAAATACATTAGATAGTTTTGTCTAATATTTTTTATTATGGAGGAAATAATATGGCTGTAAAGAAAATAAATTCATTAGGTGAAATAGTAATTTCAAATGAAGTTATAGCTAAAATCTCCGGGATGGCTGCTACAAGATGCTATGGCGTTGTTGGCATGACTGATCCTAAAGGAAAGCTATATAATCTTCTTTTAGGCGATTCCATTACAAAGGGTGTTTCAATTTCAACAAAGGATGAAAGCCTTGTGATTGATTTGCACATTATGGTAGAATACGGTGTAAATATTTCTGCAATCAGTGAAAGCATAATTAAAAATGTAAAATACAGTGTTGAAAGCATGACCGGATGCATGGTCGGAACGGTTAATGTTTTTGTTGACAGTACACGCGTAGATCAGTAATAGGAGGCGATTATGATTATTAACAATTTAGACGGCTCAATGTTATCCCGAATGATTATTTCAGGCGCGAATAATTTGAGTAACAATAAACAAGAAGTTGATACTCTTAATGTTTTTCCCGTTCCGGACGGTGATACAGGTACAAATATGTCGCTGACTTTCTCTGCAGCGTCAAATGAAGTGGTAAAATTTAAAACATCTGATATAAGTGAAGTAGCAAAGATACTTTCTTCTGCATCACTACGCGGTGCAAGAGGTAACTCAGGCGTTATTCTTTCTCAGTTTTGCCGCGGTATATATAAATATCTTGATAAAAAAGCTGTAGTTGATGCAAAGGATTTTGCGGGTGCACTTCAAAATGGTGTTGACACTGCATACAAAGCAGTTATGCGTCCTACCGAAGGAACCATTCTTACTGTTGCCCGCGAATCAGCGGCTGCAGCGGTAAGATTTGCTGAAACAAATGATGATATAGAAGAATGTTTTAAAATAGCAATTGAGGCTGCTAAAGTTTCACTTGACAACACTCCTAATCTTCTTCCCGTTTTAAAAGAAGCCGGTGTTGTTGATGCAGGCGGTGCAGGTCTTGTTAAAATTCTTGAAGGAGCTTTTCTTGCTTTTTCGGACAATGACGTTGAATTAAAAGATGCTTCTGCTTCTTCAGCTACCCTTCAGGGACCGGGTAATACTGCAGAAATTGATACTGCAAACATCAAATTTGCATACTGCACAGAATTTATTATAGACAAAAAATCAGAAGATGTGAATGTTGCCCGTTTCAGCGAGGTTATAGACTCTAAAGGTGACTGTAAGCTTGTTATAGATGATGATGAGATTGTAAAGGTACATATTCACACAAATCATCCCGGATTTGTGATTGAAGAGGCCTTAAAACTTGGTATGCTGAGCAAAATCAAAATTGATAATATGAAATTGCAACATTCAACAATTATTGAAAATACTGAACAAGAAAATAAAACACCCAAAACACCTCATAAAAAGTACGCTTTCGTTAGCGTTACTGCAGGTGCGGGGTTAAGTGCAATTTTCAAAGATTACGGTGTTGATGAAATTATTGAAGGCGGTCAGACAATGAACCCAAGCACAGATGATATCCTTTCTGCTATAGAGAAGCTTAACGCAGACCATATTTATGTGCTTCCAAATAATAAAAATATTATTCTTGCGGCTCAGCAGGCCGCAGAGCTTTCTGAAACTCCGGTTACAGTTATTCCTACTAAGTCATTCCCTCAGGGTGTTAGTGCTATGATGGCATTTTTACCCCATCTTGAAGCAGAAGAAAACACTGAGGCTATGCTTGAGGCTATTGCAAACGTTAAAACAGGTCAGGTAACATATGCAGTTCGTGACACAGTATTTAACGGAAACGATATTAAATCCGGTGATATAATCGGTATAAGCGAAGGGGAAATTTCAAGTGTAGGAGTATCACCTGAAGAAGTATGCCTTGGCATTATAGATACTATGACAGATGAAGACAGTGAAGTTATTACACTTTATTACGGTGAAGATGTTTTAGAAGAGACTGCAGAAAAATTATGCGAAGAGCTTGAAGAAAAATATGAAGACTGCGACGTAATTGTTCAGCGCGGCTCTCAGCCACTTTATTACTATATAGTTTCTGTGGAGTGATAAATATGCTTAATGATAGCGTTCGTTCCTTAAGCGGAATTGGAGAAAAGCGTGCTCTTATGCTTGAAGCATTGGGAATTTTTACGGTTTATGATTTATTAAACTATTTTCCCCGCGATTATGAGGACAGAACAAAAATCACTACAATTTCACAAGCTTCAAATGATGAAACGGTGTGCATTCGTGCCACCGTTTTTTCGGATGTAACAGAAAAGAGACCACGCAAAGGCCTTGTTATATATAACGCCGTTCTTTCTGATGGTTTTTCAAAAATAACCGCCACTTGGTTTAACAATAAATATATTAAAAGCCGCCTCAAAAAAGGTGAAACATACATTTTTTACGGAAAAATAAAGAAAAACGGACCTTTTAAGCAAATTGATAATCCTATTTTTGAATCTGAAGAAAAAAATTCTAAAACAAGGCAAATTGTGCCTATTTATCCACTGCATGGCGAACTTACGCAAAACATTTTCTTTCAGGCAATCAAGTGTGCCGCATCTTACAGCAAAGATATTATAGATTATCTTCCCGGTTACATAAAAGAAAAATATAACCTGCCTGATTTAAGCAATGCAATATATAACGTTCATTTTCCTGAAAGCTTTGAAAAATATTCAAGGGCAAGGCGCAGGCTTGTTTTTGACGAATTATTCACACTGTCTGCTTCTCTTTTAAAAATTAAGTCACAGCAACAGGTAAAGCACTGTAATTCTATAAACGATACAGGCTGTATAAATGATTTTATTTCCTCTCTTCCCTATAATCTGACAAATGCGCAGAAAAAAGTTGTTGATGAAATTGCAAATGATTTAAGATGTGACGTTCCAATGAACCGACTTGTTCAGGGTGATGTGGGCTCAGGTAAAACCGTTGTAAGTGCCGCAACAATTTATGTGGTTGTAAAAAATGGTTATCAGGCAGTCTTAATGGCACCTACTGAAATTCTTGCAATTCAGCATTATGAGAATTTTTTAAAAATGTTTAAAGATGAATTTGGAATTTGTCTTTTAAACGGCTCGATGACAGCTTCTCAAAAAAATAATGCATATGAAGCAATACAAAACGGCAATGCTCAAATTATAATTGGAACACACGCACTTATTCAGGATAATGTACACTACAAAAACCTTGCTCTTGTAATTACTGACGAGCAACATCGTTTCGGAGTAAATCAACGAGAGGCCCTTGCCGCAAAAGGCAAAAACCCGCATATTCTTGTGATGAGCGCCACTCCAATTCCAAGAACACTTGCGCTTATTTTATATGGTGATATGGATATTTCCATTATTGATACACTACCGCCTGGCAGAAAACCGGTTGAAACATATGCAGTCGGCGAAGATATGAGAGGTCGCATAAATAATTTTATAAGAAAACATGTAACAGCCGGTAGACAGGTTTATATTGTTTGCCCACTTGTGGAAGAATCTGAAAGTCTTGATTTAAAAAATGTTACCGAATACACAAAAAATCTATCGGAAGTTTTTCCTGATTTAAAAACAGAACTGCTTTATGGCAAACAAAAGACACAAGAAAAGAATGAAACAATGCTTAAATTTAAAAATGGCGATATAGATATTCTTGTCAGTACAACTGTTGTAGAAGTAGGAGTCGACGTTGCAAACGCAAACGTAATTATTATAGAAAATGCTGAACGCTTTGGTCTTGCACAGCTTCATCAGCTTCGCGGCCGTGTTGGCAGAGGTAAGCATCAAAGCTATTGTATACTGTTTAATCAATCAGATTCAGAAGTTTCAAAAAAACGAATGAAAATCATGTGTTCTTCAAATGACGGTTTTTTCGTATCAGAGCAGGATTTGCTTCTTCGTGGTGCGGGAGACTTTTTTGGTGTCAGACAGCATGGTTTGCCCGCTTTTAAAATAGCTAATCTATTTTCTGATATGGATATTTTAAAGCAAGCACAATCAATAGCCTCTTACATTATTACTAATGACCCTGACTTGATAAACCCTGAGCATTTTGGCATAAAAACTTTGCTTGATAAAAAGATGAAAAATTTATTTTTGTAAATTGGATTAATTAGAAAAAATTTCACCTTATATTATTTTGTTATCTGCACAAATTATGATTGTAGCAATTACAAGGAGGTGAAATTAAAATGTCAAGCAACAAAAAGAATTTAGTACCCGAAGCAAGAGAAGCACTAAACAGATTCAAGATGGAAGCTGCCAATGAAGTTGGCGTAAACCTTAAAGAAGGTTACAATGGTGACCTTACAAGCAAGCAGGCCGGCAGCGTTGGCGGTCAGATGGTAAAAAAGATGATCAGCGCTTATGAACAGAGCATGAAATAATTAAATTTTTAAACTAATTAAATTAAAAAGAAAATGCAGAGTTTTTAATTCCTTATTTTATCCGGAAATTTAAATTCTGCATTTTTCTTTAATGTAATTTTTTAATACTTTTTTACTTTCTGATTTGTGCTTTTGCGCGAAGTGAATTATTTAAAATTCTTTTTCTTAATCTGAAGGTTTTCGGAGTTACTTCCAAAAGTTCATCTTCTGCTAAAAATTCTATAGCCTCTTCAAGGCTGAGATTTTTAGGCGGAACAAGACGAAGTGCATCATCACTGCCCGATGCTCTTGTGTTTGTAAGCTGTTTTTTCTTACACACATTTACATTAATATCTTCAAGCTTTGGTGATGAGCCAACAATCATACCTTCATAAACCGGTGTTCCCGGACCTATAAACATAAGACCTCTTGCCTGAGCATTAAATAATCCGTAGCTTACTGCCTCTCCTGTTTCAAAAGCTATAAGTGAGCCTGTAAAACGTCTTATTATATCACCTTTATACGGCTCATATCCATGAAAAACCGAATTTAAAATTCCTTCGCCCTTTGTGTCGGTCATAAATTCGCTTCGATAACCAAAAAGACCCCGTGCCGGAATTAAATATTCAATCTTCATTCTTAATCCTGAGGGTGCCATTGACCGAAGCTCACCTTTTCTTGTTCCAAGCTTTTCCATAACAGAGCCGACACTTTCTTCCGGAACATCTATAAATACGTGTTCTATAGGCTCATTTAACACACCATCAATTGTTTTATACAAAACTTTAGGAGTACTTACTGCAAATTCATACCCCTCTCTTCTCATATTTTCAATCAAAATTGAAAGATGCATTTCGCCTCTTCCCGAAACAATAAAAGAATCTGTTGTTTCACCATCTGCAATCCTTAAGGAAACATCCTTTAAAAGCTCACGCTCAAGTCTTGAACGTATCTGACGTGATGTAACAAACTTACCATCCTGCCCCGCAAACGGACTGTCATTAACACAAAATGTCATTTCAACAGTAGGCTCGCCTATCTTAACAAATTCAAGAGGTTCGATGCAGTCTGTTGCCACAATCGTATTACCTATTGTGATATTTTCTATTCCGCTGAAACACACAATATCTCCTGCATTTGCACTTTCAACCGCAGTTCTGCCTGTTCCATCTATCTGATAAAGACTTGCAATCCTGCCTTTGTGAGAAACTTCTTTATTATGAAAATCACAAATCGAAACTTCCTGATTAAGCCTTATACTTCCTCTCTCAATTCTGCCGATTGCAATTCTTCCAACATAATCGTTATAGTCAATTGAGGAAACAAGCATCTGCAAAGGTCCATTCTCATCCCCTTCCGGAGCCGGCATGTATTCTATTATAGTGTCAAACAAAACAGACAAGTCTTTACCTGCTGCATCATAAGGTGAAACAGATGCACTTCCTGACCTTGCCGCACAGAAAATCACCGGACTGTCAAGCTGTTCATCAGTTGCATCAAGCTCAAGTAAAAGCTCAAGCACCTCGTCAACTACCTCATCAAGGCGCGCATCAGGTCTGTCAATTTTATTTATAACAACTATAATTTTATGACCAAGCGCAAGCGCCTTTGAAAGAACAAACCTCGTCTGCGGCATAGGGCCTTCCGCTGCATCTACAAGCAGAATAACACCATTTACCATTTTTAAAACACGCTCAACCTCGCCGCCAAAATCTGCATGACCCGGTGTATCAACGATGTTAATTTTTACACCTTTATAATATGCAGCAGCATTCTTTGCAAGAATTGTTATGCCTCGTTCTCTTTCAATAGCATTATTGTCCATAACACGATCTTCTACAACCTGATTTTCACGATATATTCCGCCCTGTTTCAAAAGACCGTCAACAAGTGTTGTTTTACCATGGTCAACATGGGCAATAATTGCTATATTTCTTAAATCTTCTCTTATCAACCTGTTCTTCTCCCAACTGTATTCGTGTAAATAAATTTTCCTGACATTAATCAAAAAGAGTTTTTCGCTTGTGATTCACAGTATAAACATCTGTAAATCGCTTTTTTTCTGTCAGTTAATTTAAACACATGATTTATATCCTGTTCAACCGATGTTATACATCTCGGATTTTTACACTTAATAATATTTGTTATCGTTTCAGGAAGCTCAATATGCTCTTTCCACGCAAGCTTACCTTCTTTTATAATATTAACGGTAATATCAGGATCAATATATCCTAAAACCTTAAGGTCTAAATCAAGGTCTGCATCAATTTTAATAATATCCTTTCTGCCCATCTTTTTGCTTACTACATTTTTAATAATCGCAACAGAGCAGTCAAGTTCCTCAAGCTTTAAAAAGTGATAAATTTCCATACTTTTTCCTGCTTTGATATGGTCAATAACGATACCATTATTAATAGAATCTATATTCATATCATTCCACCTCCAAAAGCTTAAGTATAAGCGCCATTCTGATATATTTACCATTAAGAGCCTGCTTAAAATAACAAGCTCTCGGATCTTCATCAATTTCAGCGGGTATTTCGTTTACTCTGGGCAACGGATGAAGAATTTTCATATCTCCTTTAGCCATTGCCAGTTTATCTTTAGTAAGAATATAAGTATCTTTTAATCTTATATAATCAGCTTCATTAAAGAAACGCTCTTTCTGAACACGTGTCATATACAAAATATCAAGGTCTTTAATAGAATTTTCAAGACTTGTTGTTTCCACATAGTCCATATTATATTTTTCCAACACATCCTGCTTAATATAATCCGGCACACGAAGTTCATCAGGTGAAATCAAAACAATATTTATATTTTCATATCTTGAAAGCGCATGAATAAGTGAATGAACTGTTCTGCCAAATTTTAAGTCTCCGCAAAATCCTACAGTAAGGTTATCAAGTCTTTTACACTCTCTTTTAATTGTAAGAAGGTCTGTAAGAGTTTGTGTCGGATGATTATGACCGCCGTCACCTGCATTTATAACCGGTATACTTCCTGCCATAGCCGCAACAAGTGGCGCACCTTCTTTAGGATGGCGCATTGCTATAATATCTGCATAACAACTTACAACCTTAGCCGTATCCGCAACACTTTCACCCTTTGACGAAGATGAGCTTGACGCTTCCGAAAATCCAAGCACACTTCCGCCAAGCTCAAGCATAGCAGCTTCAAAGCTTAATCTGGTTCGGGTAGAAGGTTCAAAAAACAAAGTGGCAAGTTTTTTATATTTACATTTTTCTCTGTATTTTTCAGGATTTTTTATTATATCATTCGCTGTGTCTATAAGAGAGTTTATTTCTTCAACAGACAAATCCATAATATCAATTAAACTTCTCATAACCTCACCTTTCTCCTGTTTAATAAGAAAATATACAATTAACCGTTAATCCAGCTCTCATCTGAAGGATTATTTCTGAATTTTATTAATTTTTCTTTATCTTCTTCTTTGATGTATCCTTCTTCTGCTGCAACAGTTGCAATCACATCAAAATTTGTAAGGCTGATGTTTTTTACATTTGCTTCTGCAAGACGGTCTAAACCTTTCTGCATACCATATGTAAATATGCTTACTACGCCTAAAACTTCAGCGCCTGCCTCACGAAGAACGTTAACAACCTCAATAACACTGCCGCCTGTAGAAATAAGATCTTCAACTACTACTACTTTCTGACCTTTTTCAAGCTTACCTTCAATCTGATTCTGTCTGCCGTGGTCTTTTGCACCTGAACGAACATAGCCCATAGGAAGCCCCATAATATGAGCAGTAATTGCCGCATGAGCGATACCTGCAGTAGAAGTACCCATTAACACCTCAACTTCAGGATATTCTTTTTTGATTGTTTCAGCCAATCCATTTTCAACGTCATCTCTTACTTTTGGAGCTGTAAGAGTAAGTCTGTTATCGCAATAAACAGGACTCTTTATACCACTTGCCCATGTGAACGGATCTTGAGGACGAAGAAAAACCGCTCCTATTGACAATAAATCTTTTGCTATAAGTTTTTCCATTTTTAACACATTCCTTTCAAAAATCATAAATTATTAATCAACAAATTCTGCTACGCATCTTTTATATGCTGCAACAGGGTCATTAGCCTGAGTAACAGGTCTTCCCACAACAATGTAGTCAGAGCCGATTTCCTTTGCTTTTTCAGGGGTTGTTACTCTTACCTGATCACCTACTTCACCATCTGCAAAACGTACGCCTGGTGTTACAGTCACAAAATCTTTTCCGCACACTTCTTTAACCTTTCCCGCCTCAAGAGGTGAACATACAACACCATCAAGACCTGCTATCTTTGCATTATTTGCATAGTGCATAACAACCTTATCGATAGGCTCATTAATAAGCAAATCCTCGCGCATTTTTTCTTCACTTGTACTTGTAAGCTGAGTAACCGCAATCAAAATCGGTCTTGTACCATCTGGCTTTGTAAGCCCTTCAATAGCAGCTTCCATCATTTTTACAGTGCCTGCCGCATGAAGATTTGTCATATCAACATCAAGGTCACGAAGTACTGTCATAGATTTTTTAACTGTATTTGGAATATCATGCAATTTTAAATCAAGAAATATCTTATGTCCTCTTTTTTTAATTTCACGCACAATTTCAGGACCCGCACCATAATACAACTCCATACCTATTTTTACAAAAGGTTTAACATCTGTAAACTTATCAAGAAAATCAAGCGCTTCCTTTTTACTACCAAAATCACATGCAACAATAACGTCCTTACCCATTAATGAGCACCTCCTATAATATCTTTTAAACTTGTTATATTGTATTTTGCCATTGTTTCAGGCAAAGCTTCTATAATTTCTTTGCAGGCATAAGGGTTAACAAGATTTGCCGCTCCCACCTGCACTGCACTTGCACCTGCAAGCATCATTTCAATAACATCTTCAGCCGTTGAAACACCGCCCATACCAATGATTGGAATTTTTACTGCATCAAACACCTGATACACCATTCTTACGGCTACCGGGAAAATTGCATCCCCGGAAAATCCGCCCATTTTATTTGCTACAACAGGCTTTTTCTTCTTTAAGTCAATTCTCATTCCCAAAAGAGTGTTTATAAGGCTAAGACCATCTGCACCTGCATCTTCACAAGCCTTTGCGACACTGACAATATCGGTAACATTAGGTGTAAGTTTAATATATACAGGTTTACTCGTAACCTTTTTAACCGCTTTTGTAACCTCAGCGGCATTTCCAGGGTCTGTTCCAAAACTCATGCCTCCGTTATGCACATTAGGACAGCTTATATTCACCTCTATGATACCGACCTGCTCTTCTTGGTCTATTTTTTCACAGCAATACACATATTCATCAATAGAAAATCCGCTTATATTGGCAATAACCTTTTTATTAAAGCATTTTTTCAGTTTCGGTATTTCTTCAGAAATAACTTTTTCAACACCGGGATTTTGAAGACCTACAGAATTAATCATACCGTTTTTACATTCTGCAATTCTTGGAAGAGGATTCCCGAATCTCGCATCCTTTGTTGTGCCTTTAAAAGAAAATGTGCCTAATATATTTATATCATAAACTTGTGCAAATTCATAACCAAACCCAAAAGTTCCGCTGGCAGGGATTATTGGATTGTCAAGTTCTAACCCGCTTAAGGTCACTTTTGTATCTACCATATAATCTCCTCCTTTTCAAGCACGGGTCCGTCTTTGCAAATACGCTTGTTTCCATACTTTGTTTTGCATGAGCATCCCATGCACGCACCAAAGCCACATCCCATTCTTTCCTCAAAGCTTAACTGACCCGAAACATCGCTACTATTATAAACCGCTTTAAGCATAGGCTCAGGACCGCAAGTATAAAAATATGTATAATTGATTTCCTTAAGCACATCTGTTACAAAACCTTTTATACCATAGCTTCCGTCAACAGTTGTAACAAAAGTTTCTGCCCCGATTTTTTCAAATTCTTCTTTATAAAAAATCTCTTCTGCCTTATTAAAACCTAAAACAGCATATACTTTCTTACCTTTTTCAATAAGTCTTTTTGCAAGGCCGTACATAGGTGGAACACCAACTCCGCCGCCAATAACAACACAAGCACCATCTGATTTTTCAGTATCAAAGCCGTTACCAAGCCCGCAAAGAATATCGAGCTTGTCCCCTTTTGACATATAAGACATCTTTTCTGTGCCTTTACCAACAACTTTATAAATTATTTCAAGCTTTCCTTCTTCCCACTCTGAAATTGAAATCGGTCTTCTTAAAAACAAACCATCGATTTTTATATTAATAAACTGACCGGGATTTTTAACAGAAGATGTGTCCCCCAAAAGCGTCATTTTATATACATCTGGTGCAATTTTAATATTTTCATCAATCGTATATATTCCCTGATACATCTTAATCCTCCTTTTCCTGCCATACAACTTTTCCATCAGCTATAGTTAAAAGACATCTTCCGAAAACTTCAGTTCCTTCAAAAGGTGTGCTTTTACCCATAGACAGAAATTCTGTCGGGTCAACCGTATACTTATAATCAAGGTCAAAAACGCATAAGTTTGCCTTTTCACCTTTATTAATGCTTGCCCCCACACCAAAACGCATTTTTGCATTTTTATTTAGAAGCTCGATTAACTTTTCCAAAGTAATAACGCCTTTTTTTACAAGATGGGTATAAGCGGCAGCAAATGCGGTTTCAATTCCGACAACTCCCATCATACTGCCCTTTAAACCTTTAGCCTTTTCTTCTGCACTATGAGGTGCATGGTCAGTTGCAATCATATCTATTGTGCCGTCTTTTATACCTTCAATCAAAGCCTGCCTGTCCTCTTCTGAGCGGATTGGAGGATTCATTTTAAATCTCCCCTCGTCTTTTAAATCCATATCGCAAAACACAAGATAATGAGGTGCAGTTTCACATGTTATATCCACACCTGCTTTTTTTGCTTCTCTTATTAACTGAACACTTTCCTTTGTTGAAATATGACACACATGATACTTACAACCCGTCTTTTTTGCAAGCTCAATATCTCTTTTGACAGGTAAATACTCACTTTCAGAACAAATCCCATCATGTCCATTAAGAAGCGCATACTCACCTTTATGAATATATCCCCCGTTTAAAAGGGAATTTTCTTCACAATGGGCAGAAATAATTTTTTCAAGCTCCTTTGCTTTAACCATTGCCTCTTCCATTATAGGCTCATTTTGAACACCCTTACCGTCATCAGAAAAGCCTATTACGTTATCTGCCATTGCTTCCATATCAGAAAGTGTCTCTCCCTTTTCACCAACAGTTATTGCGCCAAAAGGAATAACATTAATAACAGAATCCCGTTTTATAATATCAAGCTGTTTTTGTAAATTTTCTGCGTTGTCAGGTACCGGCGAAAGGTTTGGCATTGTAAAGACTGTTGTATATCCGCCTCTTGCACAAGCGCGACTTCCCGTTAAAACAGTTTCTTTATATGAAAATCCCGGTTCTCTTAAATGCACATGTGCATCCGTAAAACCGGGAAAAATATACTTATTTTGAAAATCAAAAACAACACCGCTGTCTGCTTTGGGTGCATCTTCGGTAATATCATTAATTATACCATTTTCAATAAAAACGTTCAGTTTACGAAACTTATTTTTGTAATACACACTTGCATTTTTAAGAACGCATTTCATTATAAAATCCTACCTTTCCAAAAACCTCACTTTTACCTAAATAATTATACCACAAATATTCATCTGTGTCAAGCAATTAAAGACTATAAACAAAAAACATTAAAGACTATAAACAAAAAACGGGAAACTAAAATTTCCCGTTTTTTTAATTGAATTATGCGTTTTTCTGTGTCAGTGATTTTATTACAAAAAGCACCGCTATTGTAACTACTATCATCAACGGCAGAACAATCATCCAGTTTTGAACAAATGCTGCAATAATATAACCCGCAATGCTGATTGCCGCAACTGTTAAAGCATACGGAAGCTGAGTTGAAACGTGGTTAATGTGATTACACTGACCGCCTGCAGAAGACATAATTGTTGTATCTGAAATTGGTGAACAATGGTCACCGCATACAGCACCTGCAAGACAAGCCGACATACCAATAATTAAAAGCTCGCTTCCTTCAGGGAATACCGCAACAACAATTGGAATTAAAATACCAAATGTTCCCCATGACGTACCTGTTGAGAACGAAAGAATACATGCAACAATAAAGATAATAGCAGGTAAGAAGTTAGCAAGTCCCTGCGCTGCATTATCCATAATATCACTCACAAATACATCTGCACCCAGAAGACCGGTCATGTTCTTTAGTGTTGTTGCCATTGTAAGAATCAAAATAGCAGGCACCATTGCTATAAAGCCCTTAGGAACACACTCCATAGCTTCTTTAAAGGATACAACTCTTCTTAAAAGCATATAGATAATTGTGAATACTACCGCAATTATGCCGCCCCATGGAAGACCAACTGTTGCATCAGTGTTTGCAAATGCATCAATAAAGTTTGAACCATCAAAAATACCACCAACATATACAAGAGCAAATACACAAACTGCAATCAATACAACAACGGGAAGAATAAGGTCAATTACCTTTCCTTTTGAAGAAACTATTTCATTTTCTTCGTTTACTCTGTCACCTGATGTGAAAAGGTCGCCCTTTGTCTGTGCATTAAACTCATGAATACGCATTGAACCATAGTCGAATTTCATAAGTGTAATTGTTATAATGAATACCAAAGTCAAAAGTGAATAGAAGTTATACGGAATCGCTTTGATAAACAATGCAAGTCCTTGACCTTCGGGAGCATAACTCGAAACGGCTGCTGCCCATGAAGAAATGGGAGCAATCATACAAACAGGTGCTGCTGTTGCATCGATTAAATAAGAAAGCTTTGCTCTTGATATCTTATGCTTATCTGTAACAGGTCTCATAACTGCACCAACTGTTAAACAGTTAAAATAGTCATCAATAAAGATTAAAACGCCTAAAACAAATGTAGCAAGCACAGCACCAACACGGCTTTTAATATTCTTTTCCGCCCATTTACCGAAGGCAGCACTACCGCCCGCTCTATTAATAAGAGCAACCAAAATACCAAGTGCAACAAGGAAAATAAAGATACCTGCTGTTCCCGACACCGCACCGATAAAACCATCATTCAAAAGCGCATCCATTGCTTTAATCGGGCTAAAATCTGCCGCAAAAAGACCACCAAGCACAATTCCCAAAAACAAAGAGCTGTAAACCTCTTTTGTTATAAGCGCAAGCACAATAGCGAATATCGGCGGAATTATAGCCCACCATGTACCAAACATTTTACTATGTGTATGACCATCAGCCAAAACTTCCCCGCAAGCATCACACACAGTCCCAGCGTCTGCAGCCGAAACAACCATGCCTACAATTGAAAAAACAAGCACCATCGCCGCAAGCAATGCCAAAACTTTTTTAAAGTTTCTCATTTAAAAATCCCCCTTAAAAATATTAATAAAAAAAGTGGTTGCATACCGCAAAATGCGCATACAACCACACAATACACAAAACACAATCCGTAATTTTTTAACGATAGCGCTCCACATTTTTATGTGACAGTACACTGCATATTCTGCAGCATCCCAGCCTGCCCCGTCGGGAAACGAAACAAAAACTTCGGTAACAAACCCTTTTACATATACAGTGACTCCCGCACTACGCGTATATGCTACTGATGTTTACCACACCTCTACCTCTCTTTAAGACAACAATATCATACTTACGGAATTTTGTCAAGTAACCTTTTATATTTTTTTACCTTTTTTTATTAATATCATCATTCTTTGACAACTTTTTTATACTTATTCCATATAATACTTAAGTTTATAATCTTCATACATTCTCTTAAACTCTGTCTGATCGCTTTCCTTAAGCTGATGCAAATATTCATGAGCTTCAAAAGAGTCACGCGAAATTTCTATAATGCAAACCGCAATATTAGAGCAATGGTCAGACACTCTTTCGTAATTTGTTAAAAGGTCTGCTAAAATAAAGCCTAACTCCATTGTGCAGTCGCCCTGACGAAGTCTTGTGATATGACCGCTCTTAATTTTTCTGTTAAGCCTGTCTATAACCTGCTCTAGGGGTTCTACCAATTTTGCAATTTCAACATTGTCACCAATAAGTGCAGTTTTTGCAATATCCATGATTTCAATAGCCGCATTTGTTATAATCTTAATATCTGCAGTTGCCTTATCAGAAAATGCAATCTGCTTGTCATACATTTCTTTAGCAACTTCTGCAATATTAAGGGAATGATCAGAGATTCTTTCGATATCTCCTACACAATGCAAAAGCTCAGTAACAACCTTACTATCCGATGAAGACATATTATTTCCTGCTATTTTTACAAGATATGTGCTGATTTTATCTTCATATTTATCCACAAGACCTTCAAGCTTTTGAACTTTTGCAAATTCTTCTTCCGAAAATTCATCTAAAAGTTTTGTTGCCATTTTAAAAGATTTATCTGAAATTTCTGCCATATCGCAAACAAGCTCACGGCACTTTTCAACTGCAAATGACGGCATTTCAAGAAATCTGTCATCAAGAACTGCAAATACGTCTACTTCTTTTTCCTCTTTCTTGCCTTTAATAGCGTTTATGGCAAGCTTTTCAAACAACGAGCAGAAAGGAATAAGGATAACTGTAGAAATAATGTTAAAAAGAGTATGAACAACAGCAATATCCATTGCTCCCACTGGCTTTTCCATAAAACCAAAGCCTATGAACTGATTAAGAAGATAAAATACACCTGCAACAACAATAACACCAATCATTTTTATAGAAAGGCAAGTAAATGCAACTCTTTTTGAATCTGTGTTGCCACTTACTGATGAAATTATCGGAGTTATGGTTGTTCCTATATTCTGACCCAAAATAACGGGAATTGCCGTTGAATACGGAATTGCACACGAAAGTGCAAGCGCCTGCAATACACCTACTGAAGCTGAAGACGACTGAATAATCGCAGTAAACAATGTTCCCACCAGTATACCCATAACAGGATTTGAAAACATTGTCAAAAGATTTATAAAAGTTGGATTATCCCTTAAGCCTTCAACAGAAGAACTCATCATATCCATACCAAACATCAAAAGTGCAAAACCGATTAAAATACTTGCTGTATTTCGCTTTCTGTCATTTTTTGCAGTCATAGTCATCAAAAGACCAATTGCTGCCAGAATTGGAGTAAAGGATTCGGGTTTAAAAAGCTTTGCTATAATCGCCGTTCCTTTAATATCTGCCGTACTCAAAAGCCACGAAGTTACAGTTGTACCGATATTGGCACCCATAATTATACTTATGGTCTGACCTAACTTCATAATTCCTGAATTAACAAAGCTAACAAGCATAACAGTGGTTGCAGAAGACGACTGTATAACCGCCGTAACAACCAAACCTAATAAAAACCCTTTCCATTTTGTTGCAGTAAGCCTTGCCAAAATTGATTCAAGTTTACCGCCGGCAAGCTTTTTTAAGCTGTCTCCCATAAGATCCATACCATATAAAAACAATGAAAGACCGCCAATCAAGCTCAAAATTGTAAAGATGTCCATAAAATCCCTCCTGCATTAATGTGGAAAAACTTCCCTTTATTACATCTGGATGTATTATACTACATATTAAATAAGTTTTCAATACCATAATTTATGTATTTTTTATGCCGTTTTCATGACTGTATTGTTTATTTTACCCATTCTTATAATATTTTTATTATTTTGCTTGATTTTAATTTATATTTGTGCTAACATATATTTTGGTCTTATTAACAAAACATGAAAACGAAAGGAATAAAATAATTATGAAGAACAATAAATGGTTAAGAGCCGCTGTTCCCGCGCTTCTTTTGCACTGCAGTATAGGAACTGTATATTGCTGGTCTATTTTCAGTCAGGAAATTGCAGATTATATTGGTTTTTCCAAAGGAGCTGCTGAATGGGCATTCAGCTTTGCAATATTCTTTTTAGGCATGTCCGCTGCGTTTTTAGGAAATGTTGTTGAAAAGGATATACATAAATCTTCTCTTATCGCAGCAGTTTGCTTTTCTCTTGGCATGGCAGGAACAGGCGGTTTTATATATTACGGCGGTATGCATCAGGGAAGCCTTGTTTCTCTTATCGGAATATATGTATGCTATGGTTTGATTATGGGTATCGGCCTTGGAACAGGATACCTTTCACCTGTTAAAACTCTTATGTTGTGGTTCAGCGATAAAAAAGGTCTTGCAACCGGTCTTGCAGTGGCAGGCTTTGGTGCGGCAAAAGCAATTGCAAGTCCTATTATGCAGTGGATGCTTAATGGTCTTGGCGAAGGCGGACTGTATAAAATGTTTTTTATTCTTGCTACAGTTTACTTTATAATGATGTTTGCAGGTCACTTACTTTTAAAAAAGCCTGATGACTGGTATGAGCCTCAAAGCAAGGAGCAATCAAAAAGTATAATATCTGTATTAAAAACAAGGCCTATTTCAAATTATATTGGCATATGGCTTATGTTTTACATAAATATTACATGCGGCCTTGCTCTTATTTCCCAGGAAAAGGCCATTGTAAAATGTCTTGGTCTTGGTGCTTTTATAGGAATTATTTCAACAGTGTCCGCAATTTTCAATGCAGGGGGCAGATTGGGTTTTTCTGCATGGGCTGATAAAATGAAAGACAGAAACACTATTTATAAGCTAATTTTCATAATCTCACTTGCGCTTACACTTGTTGTTATTTTAACAGGCGGCATTGCAAACGGCTCAGACAATATATTACTTACAGTACTTGTGCTTATTCTTATTATGATGGTTAATGCAGGATACGGCGGCGGTTTTTCAAATGTTCCTACACTTCTTTCCGACCATTACGGAATGAGTAATATAAGCGCAATTCATGGAATTACCCTTTCAGCATGGGCATTTGCAGGTCTTAGCGGCAATCAGCTTGCGAGCTGGATTGTAAATAACTTTGGGGACACAACAAGCGCTCTTAATCCCGAAGGATACCAGACAGTTTTATATGTAACAGCTGTGCTTTATGCCATCTCTATTATCTTGAGTGTATTTTTGGTTAAACCGGCTAAAGTAAAATACGAGTAATATTGATTTAAAGCAAAAGTGCGGTATGTTCGAAAAGCATCAACCATACCGCACTTTTTAATTTTTATTTTAAATTTTTTTGCAAAAGAAAATATAAAATTCTTTTCCGTTATAATAAGTTGCTTTAAGTTCATCATTTATAATTTCCCATGATAAATCACAATCAGTCTCATCAAGGCTTCCCCAACTTTCATCAAGCATAGACCACTTCTCATTTTTTCTTAAGACATCTTCTATTTTCACATCTGCAGTATAATCTTTTTTAAAAGCAACAACAAGTCCATCACTTCTAACCGTTTCAGATAAATCGTCACCCAAAACATCTTCCACCCTATAAGATATCCATGTGCCTGTCATTTTCTTGTCAGCATCAGACATATACTGTTCAAAATTAGATTCCACATTACTTTTTGGTGCAAAAGTAATTTCAAGTCCTGTTTGCAAAAAATCTTCAAATACAGCTTTTCCATCTTTTACATCTGCTTTATATGTATCACCATCTATTTTAACATTCAAAACAGAATCGTCGCCCGACCACTTTAAATTCTTACGCTCTATTCCGAGCATTATCTCACCCTTGCCGCCTTCTTTAAGCTCAAGTTTAAATTCAGGTATTTTTCTGTTATTCACAGAATTTCCGTTTTCACGCCATTCCGTAGTTACCCATTCACCTACATATTTCTCATATGCAGTATTGCCACATGCTGCAAAACACAATGCAATCGTTAAAATAAGTAATATAGCAAACCACTTTTTCATTTACATTTATCACCCACCTATAACACAAAATTTATTCTTCAAAGCCTTCATCAACAAGTTTTCCCGGTGAATTATATGCACTTACTGCCATTTTGTCGCATCTTTCGTTCTCTTCATGACCATTATGCCCTTTTACCCACACAATTTCAACGTCGTGCCTGTCAAGTTGAACAAGCATTCTTTCCCACAAATCTACATTCAAAGCAGGTTTTCTGTCACTTTTAACCCAGCCTTTACTTTTCCATGTATAAACCCATCCCTTTAAAACAGAGTCGCATAAATATTTAGAATCACTAATTAATTTAACCTTGCACGGCTCTTTTAAAAGTTCAAGTCCTACAACCGCTGCCATAAGCTCCATTCTGTTATTTGTTGTTTTAATAAATCCGACCGAAAGCTCTTTTTCATGCTTCCCATACCTGAGAATTATTCCATATCCGCCGGGACCAGGATTTCCACTGCAGGCACCATCAGTATAAAGCATTACCTCTTTCAATAAATTCACTCCTTATTGACTTATGAAATGCCGCGGGACAATTATAACACTTGCAATTCTCCCCCACAAGCAACTTTGCGTTCTCATATCATTTCACTTATCTAAAATTATACCTTCAAGTTCTTTTATACTTTCTGCAATACAAGTTGCCCCTTCATTCTCCAGTTCTTTTCTGCTTCCAAACCCAAAAGTTACACCGATTGAATCCATACCTATCTCATTTGCCGCTCCAACATCAAACATTCTGTCGCCAATCATAACGGCTTTGTTTATATCAATCCTGTTTTTCTCAACAGCAAATTTTAAAACATCAATCTTTTTGCTTCGTTTTTCATCAGTTGTTGCACCACATATATCATAAAAATATTTATACAAATCAAAATATTTTAATATATCTATTGCCTGTTCTTCAGGCTTTGACGTTACAAGTATATTCTTTTTTTTCGCTTTTTTCACGTTATCCAAAAGCACTTGCGTTCCGTCAAAAACTCTATTTTCAAACATTCCTTTTTTATCAATAAAATATTCTCTGTATTTTAAAACAGCTTCGAAAGCTTTCTCTTTACTGAACCCGTAAACTTCACAAAAAGAGTCTACAAGCGGCGGTCCGATAAAACTTAAAAGCAACTTATAATCATTTTCTTCTATACCGTAATGCTTTAGTGCATATTTAACCGAATTTGTTATCCCTTCCTGCGGGTCAGTAAGTGTTCCGTCAAGGTCAAAAAGTATAAATTCTTTATTTTTCATATTATTTCATCCTAATAAGCAATTGATTTAACATTTATATTTTCATATATATCAAACGAAAAATCAATTCCGTTTTCGTTTAGAGTTTCACCTTTCTTATACAGTTTCCAATCACTTTCTTTATCAAGGTTAATCATATATGTGTCAGCTTCAAATTCAGCCTCAACTTTTGTTACATAAGCGTATTTAACATACGGCAGAAACATTTTATATATTTCACCGCCACCTATAATAAAGCAATCCTCCTCCGAAATGTCAATAGCCTCTTTTATAGATTTGACAACTACTGCACCTTCAATTTTCAAATCCTTATTTCTGCTTAAAACTATATTTTTTCTGTTAGGAAGCGGTTTGCTGCCAGGAAAGGATTCAAGAGTCTTTCTGCCCATAATAATGCTTTTTCCGCTTGTAATATTTCTGAAATACTTCATGTCAGCACTTATGTGCCACGGAATATCGCCTTTATTTCCTATGGCAAATTTTTTATCCACCGCAACTATTAAGTTTATCTGCTTCATATTATAAACACCTCACACAGCAACCGGAATTTTTCCTATTTTATCGCCCGTAACATAGTTTTCAACCACAAAGTCTTCCACTTTAAAATCATAAAATTTTTTGATTTCAGGGTTTAACTTCACAACAGGCGCAGGATTTTCCTTTCTTGAAATAAGCTCTTTTACAATGTCAATATGTCTGTCATAAATATGAGCATCTGCAATAACATGTACTAATTCTCCCGCCTTAAGACCGCTTACCTGAGCAAGCATCATAACCAAAGCCGCATACTGGCTTACATTCCACGCATTTGCTGCCAAAATATCCTGACTGCGCTGATTTAAAATTGCATTAAGCTTTCCCTGACTTACATTAAATGTAACAGAATATGCGCAAGGATACAAAGCCATTTTGCTTAAATCATGATGGTTATATATATTTGTCATAATTCTTCTGCTTGAAGGATTGTTTTTTAAATCATACAAAACCCTGTCAACCTGATCAAACATACCCTCTTTGTATTTATGCTTTACCGCAAGCTGATAGCCGTATGCCTTACCGATGCTTCCGTTTTCATCAGCCCAGCTATCCCATATATGGCTGTTCAAATCATTTATATTATTTGATTTTTTCTGCCATATCCATAAAATTTCATCTATTGCTGCTCTAAAGTTAATAGGTCTTAATGTTAAAAGCGGAAACTCTTCTTCAAGATTATAACGATTTACCACACCGAACACCTTTTTTGTATAAGCAGGTTCCCCATCATCCCAATGCGGTCTTACATTTCCTTCGTCCAAAATGCCGTTATCCAAAACATTTTTACACATATCTATAAAAATCCTGTCTGTTCTGCTCATAAATAAGTTCTCCCCTCTATTTTAAAATAAGGGACACAAAAGCAATGTGTCCCTCTAATTTTTTATTCTGCAATAATTTTGTGAAATACCTTTTTGCCCTTTTTAACGATAATCTTTCCATTGTTGAATAAATCCATATTAACAACCATTGCAGGGTCTGCAACTTTAGCAGAATCAATGCTTATTCCGCCCTGAGTAATAAGACGTCTGCCCTCACCCTTTGAGGGGATAAGATTAACCTTTACCAAAAGGTCTAAAATTCCTATACCTGCTTCGATTTCAGCTTTGTCTACAACGGTAGAAGGCATATTTGAATCGTCACTTCCGCCTCCGAATATAGCTTCTGTAGCGCTCTTCGCTTTTTCAGCTTCGTCTTGGCCATGAACCATTTTTGTGATTTCATAAGCAAGAATCTTTTTAACTTCATTAAGCTGTGCACCTTCGTAGCTTTCATACTCTCTTATCTGCTTCATAGGAACAAATGTCAAAAGCTTTAAACACTTAACCGCATCAGCATCATCCACATTTCTCCAGTACTGATAAAACTCATAAGGAGTTGTTTTTTCAGGGTCAAGCCAAAGTGCACCTTTAGCTGTTTTACCCATTTTCTTACCCTCGCTTGTTGTAAGAAGAGTAAATGTCATACCGTAAACCTGTTTCTGGTCTTTTCTGCGGCAGAGGTCAACACCACCAAGGATATTGCTCCACTGGTCATCACCGCCAAGCTCCATCTTACAATCATATTTTCTTGAAAGCATAAGAAAATCGTAGCTTTGCATAAGCATATAGTTAAATTCAAGGAATGAAAGTCCCTTTTCAAGTCTCTGCTTAAAGCACTCTGCAGTAAGCATTTTGTTAACAGAAAAACATGCCCCTATATCTCTTAAAAACTCTATGTAATTAAGGTCTAAAAGCCAGTCTGCATTATTTACCATAATTGCTTTATCATCTGAAAAATCAATAACACTTGAAAGTTGCTTTTTAAAACATTCACAGTTATGATTAATAACCTCAGGAGTCATCATCTGGCGCATATCCGTTCTTCCCGAAGGGTCACCAACCATACCTGTACCACCGCCAACAAGTGCAATAGGTCTGTGTCCTGCAAGCTGCATATGACGCATTACAACCATCTGAAGAAAGTGACCTACATGAAGGCTGTCTGCAGTGGGGTCAAATCCAATATAAAATGTAACCTTTTCTTTACCTAAAAGTTCTCTTATCTCATCTTCATGAGTAGTTTGTGCAATAAGACCTCTTTCCTTAAGTATATCAAAAACATTTTCCATTGTTATCCAATCCTCTCAATTTAATCATATTCTAAAAGTATCAGTCTTTTTCAAGAACTGCAACCGTCATTTTTACAAACATTTCTTTAATTCCAGGTAATTTTGCCAAGGGCTTTGTAATATTTCTAAGCGAAATTTCCTTATAATAAACTTTTTTCATGCCGCAAGAGGCTAAAATCTTTTTAAAGCGTTTAATTGTCATATGATTTATATATGAAATAGTTTCATCACCATTTTTATTTTCAGAAAACCGAAACTCAAGTCTGCTTTTTTCGTCAGGCAAACCTTTTACCAAATTCCGATATGCTTCAATCATAGTTTTTTCGGAAAACAACAGATGCACCCACGGCATACCTATAACATCCGACAAATGGGCGCCATAAGGATGATGATACGGACAGAAATTAACAAAAAGCTTTCCGCCATTTTTTAAAACACGACGGCACTGTGCCAAAACTTTTTCAGGCTCTGAAACATGCTCCATACTATCATTCATAATTATAGTGTCAAAGTATTCATCTTCAAATTCTAGCTTCGCCGCATCACAAAGGTGAAATTTAAATTTCTCTGAAAGTCCAAGTTCTTCTGCCAGTTTTTCTGATTCACAGCGATAGCGCTCAACCACATCAACACCATGCACAATCTCTGCACCCAAAGATGCATAATACAATGATTTTCCTGCGGCTCCGCAACCGATGTCAAGCACCTTCTTACCTTCAAACATTTCTTTTTCCGATACATAAGAAACATAATTTTCGATGGTATTTGCACCCTTTTCATATTGCCACATTGCATAAGTTTTTTTACCTTCATTCTGCAGGTTAAAAGGATGCGACGGCACTTTAAAAATCTTATTCAATTGCAAAAGAAGTTTTGTCTGAAATCTCATAAATATTTTCCTTTCGTTCTTTTACAATAACCAAAATACGGATATCTGAAGATATACATACATAGTATACCCTATCTAATACACAAAAGTCAAGGTAAAACTGAATTTTTATTTGATATTTTTTATTTGACACAACGAAAAAAAAATGGTAAAATGTATTAGTTAAAGTGTATTTTATGGTGATTTTATGCGAAATATAAATATTCCTGTTTTTGTGCCTCATAAGGGGTGCCCAAATGACTGTGTTTTCTGCAATCAGAAAAAGATTACCGGCATTGAATTTATGACACCTCAAAAAGCAAAAGAAAATATAGAGAGTTATATAAAAACACTTCCTGAAAATGCTAACTGCAGCATTGCATTTTTTGGTGGTAGTTTCACTGCAATTGAAGAAGATGTTCAAAAACAGTTTTTATCTGTTGCAAAACAATATATAGATAGTGGTATTGTAAGTTATACACGTATATCAACGAGGCCTGATTGCATAACAAAGGAAAATCTTGAAATGCTTTACGGCTATGGTGTGCGTGCTATTGAACTTGGCGTTCAGTCAACCGATGACGAGGTTTTAAGCCTCTCAAACCGCGGTCATAATTTTGAAGATGTAAAAAAATCAGTGGCTCTTATAAAAAACCATGGTGGCTTTGAACTTGGGCTTCAGATGATGACAGGTCTTCCCGGTGATACTTTTGAAAAAACACTTAAGACCGCCCATGACATTATCAGCCTTGGAAGTAATACTACTCGTATTTATCCCACTTTGGTCATAAAGAACAGCAAACTTGCTGATATGTATAAAAGGCACGAATATTCTCCCCTAACGGTAGAAGAGGCCGTTGAGCGTTGCGCTGAAGTATATAAACTTTTTTCTGATGCAGGCGTGACAGTTTTAAGAATTGGTCTTATGTCTTCAGGTAAAATAAATGAAAGCGGCGGGGATGTTATTGCAGGCCCCGTTCACAGCTCATTCGGCGAGCTTGTTTTAAGCCGTATATTTTATAACAAAATAATCCCCGTTGCCACCAAAAAAAATTCATTAAAAATACTGGTTAATCCCAAAGACTTATCAAAAGCAATTGGTAATAAAAAAAGTAACATAAAGGCGATATATGAAAAAACAGGATGCAACGTTACGATTGAAGCTGACAAAAACGTTTGCATAAACGATATTAAATTTGTAAAGGAGGATGCTTTGTGTATTTAAAAAGTATTGAACTTGTAGGGTTTAAGTCATTTGCTGACAAAACCTTTCTTACTTTTGAACCAGGTATAACATCTGTTGTTGGCCCAAACGGAAGCGGAAAAAGTAACATTTCCGATGCTATACGCTGGGTAATGGGTGAAATGAGCGCAAAAGCGCTGCGTGGCGGCGCAATGCAGGATGTTATTTTTGCGGGCACACAAAAACGAAAACCCCTTGGATATGCACAGGTTACACTCACTTTAGACAATTCCGACAATGGTTTTAAAATAGATTTTCACGAAGTTTCAATTACCAGAAAAGTTTACCGTTCAGGTGAAAGCGAATATTATATAAATAATGCTCCCTGCCGCCTTAAAGACATTCACGAGCTTTTAATGGATACAGGCCTTGGTCGTGATGGTTATTCTATTATTGGCCAGGGCAAAGTTAACGAAATCATTTCCGGCAAATCAGACGACAGACGAAATATCTTTGACGAAGCAGCAGGAATATCCAAATTCAGACATAGAAAAATTGAAGCACAGAGAAAGCTTGCCTCAACAAATGATAATCTTTTAAGAATAAATGATATTGTAACCGAGCTTTCCGCGCGACTTGAACCCTTGCGCCGTCAAAGCGAAAAAGCAAAAAAATATCTTACTCTTTACGAAGAATTTAAAACACTTGATATAAATATCTTTTTAGATTTTGCTGACAAATACAATGACTCTAAGGCATCACTTTTAAAGGATTTTTCAATTGTGTGCGAAAATATTAATTCAGTGAACAATACCCTTGAACAATGTATTGAAAAAACTAAATCCCTTACTGCCCTTGAAGAAAATATTAACACCACTCTTGCAGATAAACGTGATTTAAGCAGTAAAACAGAGCTTATGATTAAAAGCATCGGCGGTGAGATAAATGTTTTATTTAACACCATTTCTTCGGGCGAAAAAATGATTGAGCGCATTGAAAAAGAAATTTCTTCTTTAAACATTAAAATTGAATCTTATAAAGATAAAAATGCTGAGCTTGAAAAAAAGCTTTTATCTGAAAAGCAATTTCTTTCACAAATAAAAGACTCGCTGAAAGGCATAAACTCAGACTTAGACTCACTAAACAATGAGATTTCTTGCCTTAGCGGTGCAATAAGCGAAAAAAAGGCGGATATAATTGATTTGTTGAATGAAGCTACGGACTCGAAAAGCAAACTAAGCTCTCTTGAAGCGTTTAAGAAAAGCTTTATCGAAAGACGTGATGCCATAAATGAAAACCGCAGAGATACCATAGAAGAAATTGAAATGCTTACTAAGAAGAAAAAAGATTTAAAAACAAATTTTGATATCCACTCAAAAGAGCTTGATGAAATGAAAACTGCTGCATCACAAAAACGTGCAGAAATAGAAACTTTAAAAGCTGACCTTTCAAAAACATCAGACCATATAACAAACAAAACCGTTGACTTTAACCGCCATGCATCAAGGCTTAATATGTTAAAGGAAATGGAAAGAGACTTTGAAGGTCTCGGAAAAAGCACAAAATCAGTGCTTACTGCTATGCAAAACGGTCAGTTACAAAACTGCAGAATATATGGCATTCTTTCTTCTGTTATTGATACAGACAAAAAGTTTGTTACTGCAATTGAGGCAGCTTTGGGCGGTGCGCTCGGAAACATTATAACGGAAACTGAATACGATGCAAAAAACGCCATAAATTATTTAAAGAAAATCGGCGCCGGCAGAGTAACTTTTCTTCCAATTTCTTCTGTAAAAGGATATGAACTTGATAACATTGGCGCAATTTCAAAAGAAGACGGATTTGTTGCCCTTGGCTCAAATGTAATAATTGCAGACAGAAAGTATTCAGGAATAATAAAAAGTCTGCTTGGTCGCACAGTTATAGCGGATACAATGGACAATGCTATTGCTATAAGCAGAAAATTTTCATATAGATTTAAAGTCGTAACTCTTGACGGTGAAATTTTAAATTCAGGCGGCTCTATTACCGGCGGTGCAATGAATAAAACAACTGGACTTTTAAGCCGTGCAAGCGATATAAAAACTCTTACTTCCCTTACATCTGATTTAAAAGCCGAAATAACCACTCTTAATCAAAAGCACGAAAAAACTGCTCAGTTAATTAAAGTTGCAGAAAAAGATTTTGAAGCTTTTGAATTTTTGCTTTCAGAAAAACAGCAAACAGTTGTAAGGCTTAATTTAGATTATTCACACATAGATATTTTAATAGACAGCGCCAAAAATTCCGATGGTGGTGCCGAAGCGGAATTAATGCAGATTGAAGAAAATATCAGATCTGCAAATGAAGAGCTTGCCATTTTAATAAACGAAACCACTTCTCAGGAATTTAAGGTAGAAATTTTAAAAAATGACATTTCCGAAAGCGAAAAAACACTTTCTCATCTGGAAGAAAAACGCGAAAAGCTTACCAGCATTTCAAAAGAACAAACTGTTAATCTTCGCGTTAAAGAGCGTGATATTGAAACTATAAAAGAAGATATCAACCGCCTTAAAGAATTTAGACTTGAAGATTTAAACAGTATTTCCGAAAAACATTCTGACATAACAGATATCAAAACAAAAAACGAAGATATTAAAAAACAGATTGAACAAAAAAAGGCAGATGCAGAAAGCGCCGATGCCGAAATAGAAGAAATGGAAAAAGAAATTGAAGAGCTGGAAAACAAACGTATTAATACCCGGCAACAATTAAAGGATATAAGCGAAGACGAGCGCAAAACCCGTGAAAAATTATATCTTTTAAAAGAAGAACAAACAAGACTTGATTCAAAAAGAGAAAAGCTTGACTCTGATATGGATTCGGTCTCTGCTAAAATGTGGGATGATTACGAAATTACCTACAATACCGCTTTAGCATACAAAAAAGAAGATTTTATTCTCACTGATGCAAAAAAACGTGTTTCAGAGTTGAAATCCGAAATAAAGCAGCTCGGTAACGTTAACCTTGAATCAGTGGAAGAATACAAAGAAACAAGCGAAAGACACTCTTTCCTTTCAACACAGTCCGAAGATTTAACTCAGGCAAAAGGCGAACTTGAACGTTTAATAGAACAAATTACACTGCAAATGAAAGACCAGTTCACCCAGCAATTTGCAATTATCAATGAAAAGTTTTCCGAAACCTTCACTCAGCTTTTCGGTGGCGGCAGGGCAAGCCTGTCGCTTTCTGACCCAAGTGATGTTTTAGAAAGCGGAATTGAAATCGAAGCTCAGCCTCCGGGAAAAAGCCTTAAAAATCTTTCACTTCTTTCCGGCGGAGAAATGGCTTTTACTGCTATAGCATTACTATTTTCCATTCTTAAAGTACGCCCCACTCCCTTTTGCGTGCTTGACGAAATTGAAGCTGCTCTTGACGAGCCCAACGTTTACCGTTTTGCTGATTACCTAAAAATTTACTGCAAAAACACGCAGTTTATTTTGGTAACTCACAGAAGAGGTACTATGGAAGTGGCTAATCTGCTATATGGCGTTACAATGCAGGAAAAAGGTGTTTCAAAGCTCCTTGCACTAAAAATCGACGAAGTTGACACACTTGAAAATCAATAAAAATAACATTTAAGAGAGGTTTAAATGATGGGATTATTTGATAAACTTAAAGCAGGACTTTCAAAAACAAGAGATGCCCTTTCAGACAGAGTTTCAGAAGTATTTAAAGTTTTTGTCAAGGTAGATGAAGAGCTTTTCGAAGAGCTTGAAGAAGCACTTATCTGTGCCGATATAGGTGTTGAAACCGCAATGTATATTACAGAAGAGCTTCGTGACAGAGTAAAAAAAGGCCATGTTACAGACGGTGAGGTTGTAAAGCAGCTGTTAAAAGATATTATTGCTGAAATAATGACTGACGTATCCGATAAAGAAATCATTGAAGAAAACAAGCTTAACATTATTCTTGTTATAGGTGTTAACGGTGTTGGTAAAACAACAACCATAGGAAAGCTTGCTTCAAAATATTCTTGCGAAAGCAAGAAAGTTTTACTTGCGGCGGCTGACACATTCCGCGCAGCAGCTATTGACCAACTTGATATATGGGCACAAAGAGCAAACTGCGAAATAATAAAGCGCGACGAAGGCTCTGACCCGAGCTCTGTTGTTTTTGATGCCGTAAATGTGGCAAAATCGCGCAAAACAGATATTTTAATATGCGACACCGCCGGAAGACTTCATAACAAGAAAAATCTTATGGACGAGCTTAATAAAATATCACGCGTAATTCAGCGTGAAGCTCCCGATGCTAATAAAAAAGTTATTCTTGTTTTAGATGCCACAACAGGTCAGAACGCACTGAGTCAGGCAAAGCTTTTCGGCAAAACTTCAGGAATAGATGCCATAGCGCTTACAAAGCTTGACGGAACTGCAAAAGGTGGTGTAGTAATAGGAATATGTAAAGAACAGGATATTCCCGTAAAATATGTTGGTGTCGGTGAAAGCGTTGACGATTTGCAGGATTTTATTCCGTCTGATTTTGCAAATGCATTGTTTGATTGATAAATAAATCTGTAAATACATTAAAAAAGCATCAGTTCGTTTAAAACTGATGCTTTTTTAATGTATAACTTCATAATTAAATCATTTTGCAGATTTCTTCAAAACGCTTACTTGCCTCTTCCCATGTTTCAACATTTTCCGGCATATAAACCTTAGGCTCATAAGATTTTATAACAGCATTTCTTGCTTCTTCTATGCTGCCGATTTCACCAAGTGCATAGAACTGTAAAAGTGCATTGCCTGTGCTTGTAGCCTCTACCGGACCTGCTACAACACGCATCTTGGTTGCATTTGCAACAAACTGACACAAAATAGCATTTTTAATGCCACCGCCAACCATATTAATTGTGTCCGGCTTATCTTCAAGCATTTCGCACATTTCTCTTACTGCTTTTGCACATTCAAGAGCAAGGCTTTCCATAATACAACGTGTAATTTCACCACAACCTTCCGGAACCTGCTGCCCTGTTAATTTAGCAAACTCCTGAATTCTGCCGGGCATATCCCCCGGAGGTGAGAATTTAGCATAATTGGGATTGATAAAGCATTTCATTGGCTCAGCCGCAACAGCTTCATCTTCCATCTGCTGATAGCTTACCTCAATGCCCTGCCTTTTCCATTCACGCCTTGTTTCCTGCTGAAGCCACAAACCCATGATATTATGCAAGAATCTGTATTTTTCAAAAGCTCCGCCTTCGTTTGTATAATTAAACTTAAAGCTTTTTTCGTTTATAATAGGCTCGTCAATTTCGCTGCCTAGCAAAAGCCACGTTCCGCAACTGATATATATACTCTTTTTGGGATCCTCCATAGGTGCACAAACAACTGCAGATGCAGTATCATGAGATGCAACAGCAACTACAGGCACTTTCTTTACGGAAAGTTCAGTGCAGATTTCATTTGAAAGATATCCCATAATCTGACCGGGCATAATTATAGATGCGAACTTATTTTCTATACCAAATTTCTTTAAAAGCTCTTCATCAAAGTCACGCTTTTTAGCATTTAGCATCTGACTTGTAGATGCAATTGTATATTCTGTTTTCTTTTCACCTGTAAGCATATAGTTTAAAAGGTCAGGCATGAAAAGCGCAGTATCTGCTACTTTATATTTATCTCCCTCAGCTTCACATATAAACTGCAAAAGAGTATTAAAAGCTTCAAACTGAATACCCGTAGATGAAAAAATTTCCTGCTTTTCTTCATCAGTAAACTGAACTTTCTGAGTTCTTACATCTCTGTAGTGATAAGGATTTCCCAAAAGGCTTCCGTTTTTGTCAAGAAGACCATAGTCAACACCCCACGTATCAATACCGATAGCCTCAACATCATAACCGCCCTGTTTACATTTTAAGATGCTGTTCTTAATTTCATGAAAAAGTCTTAATACATCCCAGTGAAAACTTCCGTTTACCATAACAGGGTCATTGTCAAAACGGTGAACTTCCTGTGATGAAATTTTGCCATCAGCCAATTCATAAACAAACGCTTTACCGCCTGATGCACCAAAATCAATTGCCAAAACCTTCATTAATTATCCTCCTCTTTTTATCTTTTAAATACTACTTCTTTTTAATATTTTTTAACATCATCAAGCCATGATAATGTGGAGCATACTCCGCCTCTTTATCAAAATTCTTCCTAAGCTGCTCCCATAGCGCAATCTTTAATTCTTCAAAAATCGCAAGACGCACAGATAATCACCTTCTGCTTCTGATTTCACAAGCACATCAGCAGACTCTAAAATTCCCGTAAATATTGCTTTCTGAGTATTTCTTACGCCAACTGTCCATGCTGCAATACGGTTTATGCTTGCGTCAAAGAAATCAGGTCCAATATAAACCTTATCGAAGAAATCATGAAGTGCAATTTCTGCCATAACCAAATAAAATCATGCTACAAATCTTAATTTATTAAAATTTTAAAAATTATACATACTAAGTATATCATAAAAACATTGATATTACAATGGTTATTTTTTTATTTTTACAAGGCGTTTTTTTAACCTTTACACCTACTATCTGTTTTTTTGAAAAAATTTTTTAATTTTTTCAAAAAAACTCTTGACAAACACAAAAAAAAGTAGTATCATATACGAGTAGTAAAAATAAGCACTAAATATTGCGGAATTGTGTAATGGCAGCACGAGTGACTCTGACTCACTTTGTCTGGGTTCAAATCCTAGTTCCGCAACCATGAAAAACGATTATAATGTATTTATAGTCGTTTTTTGTTTTATGTATAAAGCCAAAAATGGCATCCTTTACTGCAAAAGAAATTTATTCACGCAAAATAATTAAAAAAGGGAACTTTTCGTTTTATCTTGAAAAGTTCTTTTTTATTAAAGCTTTCTTTTAATTTCTTTAACAAGCCCCACAACCCGTATTCTTGTAATTTCGCTTCCTTCAAACCTTCTTACCGGATAAAGTGGGTTTATCGAGTGAAGCTCTATAAAATCTTTGCCATAGACTACCTTTTTTATAACCCCATCTTCTCCGTCAATAATAACAACCCCATAATTGCCACTGTCAACGCTTGTGCATACCTTAACTAAAACAAGGTCATCTTCTATAAACATAGGATACATACTGTCGCCCTTAACTTTAAGATATATATAATTCTCCCCTTGTGATATTTCACATCTTTCAACAGAGATGTAGCTTTCTACGCTGTTATCTGCGATACATCCTCTGCCTGCTGCCACTTTTCCTAATAACGGAATCAAAACCTTTTCGTCTTTTCCGTCTTCTGAAAAATAACTGCTTTCAACATTAAGTGCCTTACTTATATTTTCAATAATCTCAACAGGTATCTTTTTTGTTTGTCCGCTTTCATATCTTATAAGGGTAGACGAATGAATTCCCGAAAGTTCAGCAAGCCTTTTTGCCGTCATAGAAAGCTCAGCTCTTCTTTGTTTTATTTTTTCACCAATATTCACATGCACTCCCCTTTTCCCTCTTAATAAAAATACTTATAAATTAATCATAACATAAAAATTGCAAATTTGCAACATTTATTTCCCGACATTAAATTTGTTTTATAAAAAATTTGTTTTCTTTACTCAATCGCACGCAAATAAAATCAAATATTGCAATTTTTTAATACTTTTTCGAAAAAACAGTTGACAATTGCTTTTTAAAATAGTATAATATTGGGCAGTAAGTATTGAATAGCTATTTGAAGTTTACAGGAAAATGCATTTGCTTCCGAAGGAGTAACACTCTCAGGTGCTTGTTTTACAAGCGGGACTGTAAACGGATAGCGCTACGGAGAAGCTCTGCTTTGCGTAGAGTGCCGAAGGTGCAAAAGCATTTATTATTTAAATGTTTAATCTCTCAGGCAAAAGGACGTAGAAATATATTTTCTCTATAATGTACACATAGGGATATGTTTGTTTTTTCGTTATTTTATTGGGAGTTTGCTAATCGGCAGACTCCTTTTTTGATACAATTTATATTTGAAAGGATGTTTTCAATGAATCAGTTTTTTGAATCACTTGCTACATACAATGATGTTATAAATACATTTGTATGGACAACTTTAGGCCTTGTTTTGCTTTTGTTCACCGGTATACTTACAACGGTACTGACAAAGTTTTTCCAGGTTTCACATATTAGACTTTGGTGGAAAAGCACAATCGGAAGTCTTTTTAAGAAAAACGTAATCGCTCACACAAATGATAAAGCTTCCATATCTCCCTTCCAGGCTTTGTGTACCGCCCTTGCCGCTACAATCGGTGTTGGTAACATAGCAGGTGTTGCCGCCGCTATTTGTATAGGCGGTCCAGGTGCTGTTTTCTGGATGTGGGTTGCTGCTTTCTTTGGTATGATGACTAACTATTCTGAAAATGTTTTAGGTATATTCTACCGCAGAAAGAATAAAGACGGTGAATGGTCCGGGGGTGCAATGTACTATTTACAGGATGGTCTTGGTTCTAAAAAAGGCTTTGAAAATATTGGTAAAATTCTTGCAGTGTTATTCTCAATTTTTACACTGCTTGCTTCTTTCGGTATCGGTGCAATGGGTCAGATTAATAAAATCGTTGTTAATATTGAGTCTGCATTCCGTATTGATGCTTTAGCAAATATTGCACTATATGATGGTGTTTCACTATACACTGTAGTTTTAGGCGCAATACTTGTTGTTATCGCAGGCCTTATCGTTTTAGGCGGTCTTCAGAGAATCGCATCATTTGCAGAAAAAGTAGTTCCTTTTATGGTTATACTATTCATTGCAGGAAGTGTTGTTGTTATAGGCGTAAATTATGCTCAGATTCTTCCTGCATTTAAGGCAATATTTGTTCAGGCATTTAATCCTATCGCAGTTGGCGGCGGTGTTACAGGTGCAATCATCAAAATAGTAATGGTTCAAGGCTTCAAACGTGGCGTTTTCTCTAACGAGGCGGGTCTTGGTTCATCTGTTATGGTTCACTCAAACTCCAGCGTTAAAGAGCCAGTTAAACAGGGCATGTGGGGTATATTTGAGGTATTTGCCGACACAATGGTTGTTTGTACAATGACTGCTTTGGTTATTTTAACATCAGGTGTTTATGATTTAAACGGTGTTATGGGTTACGCTAAAGGTATGGACGCAACAATGGTTGCAGATGCATTTAACACAGTATTTTCTTGGGGTAATATAGGAGGTAAATTTGTTGCAATTGCAATTTTACTTTTTGCCTTCACAACAGTGCTTGGATGGGACCATTATGGTACAAAGGCATGGGAATATTTATTCGGCACAAAATCAGTAAAGCTTTATAAGGTTATTCACCTTGCAATGATTATGTGTGGTGCCCTTTTGACATCTTCACTTGCATGGGATATTTCAGGCACCTTTAACGGTCTTATGATGATTCCCAACCTTATAGGTGTAATTCTTCTTTCCGGTCTTGTAATGAAGATAACCAAAAACTACATAGACAGAAAGCTAAAGAAGAAAGATGTTAAGCCAATGTTTTCAGCATTTGAAGATATTCAGGCAGAGCAGGAAGCAACACTTTCAGATGATGAATAATTTTTAAGACATGTGAAAAAAAGCGATAGCTTCAGCGAAGTGCATCACAAAAGTGTATAACTTTTGTGATGCACTTCGCTGAAGCTATCGCTTTTTTATTTGTATAAACTAATTCACACGCAAAATCCGCCGTCTATTCCTATAACCTGCCCTGTTATATATCCTGCATCTTCGCTTGCTAAAAACAATGCAAGCTTTGCAACTTCCTTTGGATCACCAAATCTGCCGGCTGGAATTCCATTTTTCAACTCTTCTTTCTCGTCTTGCGAAAAACAATCATTCATCTTTGTATCTATAACTCCAGGAGCAATGGCATTTACGCAAATTCCTGATAGAGCAAATTCCTTTGCAATTGCTTTTGTAAATCCATTCACAGCCGCTTTTGAAGCCGAATAAACACCTTCGCAAGATGCCCCGCAAACACCCCATACAGAAGATATATTTATTATTCTGCCCCATTTTTTTGAAACCATATCGTAACTTGCTTCTTTTGTGCAAAGATACACACTCTTCATATTTATATCAAAAATATTTTCATAATCTTTTTCTTCGGTATCACAAATCAATTTTACACTTGAGATACCTGCATTATTTACTAAAACATCAACCTTAAGATTTTTATTTCTTATTTCTGAAAACAGTCTTTCAACTTCACTTTTTTTTGAAACGTCTGCTTGTATCAGCATACAATTTCCACTAAAGCTTTTTATTTTTTCTTCTAAAGCTATAGCATCTTCTTTACTGCTTCTGTAATTAATTACTGTAAAATATCCTGCCTTTGCAAATTCAAGCGCACACGCTCTCCCTATTCCGCAAGCGGCCCCAGTTATAACAGCAGTTTTCATTTCAGTACCCCTCTTCTAATCACATATTTCTCCAGTACATATTAAAGAATCATTTGAAATTATTCTCACCTTTAAAATTTTCCCGGAAACATCTTTTTCGCTCTTAGCTTTTACATTAATATAATTTACTGTTTTTCCTTCATAAATTCCAGGCTCACATTCCCTTTCCATAAGAACATCCATAACCTTATTTGTATAACTGTTAAGATATTTTTTTCTGCTTTCATTTATGATTTCAAACATTTTTTCACTGCGAAGCTGTTTTAATTCCGGCGAAATCTGCTCTTTCATTTTTGATGCAGGTGTTCCGAGACGGGGCGAATATGAAAATATATGCCCATCTGCAAACTCCATTTTTTTAACAAAAGCCATGCTCTCTTCAAATTCTTCTTCTGTTTCGCCCGGAAATCCAACCATAACATCAGTAGTTATAGCGCAATCTGGAAAATTATTTCTTAATGCTGTGGCTATTTGGTAATACTGGTCCGTATTATATTTTCTGTTCATTCTCTTTAAAGTCTTGTCAGACCCGCTTTGAAGTGAAATATGAAAATGCGGACACAGTTTGCGTGCATTTGAAACGGCATTTATAAATTCATCATTAAGAGTCATGGGTTCAATAGAACTCAGTCTTATTCTTGAAAGTCCTTTTATATTATTAATATCTGTTATGATATCAGAAAGAGATGTATCTTTCAAATCTTTACCATAAGATGCAATATGAATACCAACAAGCACAATCTCTTCAAATCCTTTTGATACAAGCACGTTTATTTCTTCAAGAATTGCTTTTTTGCTTCTGCTTCTTACGGGACCTCTGGCATATGGTATAATACAATAAGAACAAAACTGACTGCACCCTTCCTGCACTTTTACATAAGCTCTTGTTCTTTCTTCAAATGCAGTAATTTTTAAATCTTCTTCAAATTCATGTGTATGAAGAATATCTTCAACAACATTAATTTTCCCCTCAGTAATTGCTTTTTCACAAAGCTCTACAACCTTTCCTCTGCCTTTTGTTCCAACCACCAGTGATACACCATCAATAGCTAAAATTTCTTCAGCAGCAGTTTGAGCATAACATCCCGTAACAGCAACAACAGCATCAGGATTATTTCTTTTTGCTCTCCTTATCATTTGCCGTGACTTTCTGTCAGACAAACCTGTAACAGAGCAGGTATTTATAACATAAACATCGCACTTATCTTCAAAATCGCAAACGCAATAACCACGCTTTTCAAATAATTCAGATATCGCCTGAGTTTCATATTGATTAACCTTACATCCAAGCGTATAAAACGCTACTTTTTTCATATAATAAACTCAATTCCTTCCGTTAACAAATTAAATGTCGTTAAATTAATTTGAAATTCTTGCCTTATTTTCATTGACTACGCATAAAAAAAGTGTTAGAATATAGCTGAAAACATTTTTTTAAAGGAGTAATATATTATGATAACCTTCGATATTTCTTTAAGTTCTACAGAGGATGTTAAAACATTTGTAAATTTAATGTGTAAATACCCTTTTGATGTTGACCTTATATCAGGAAGATATATTGTAGATGCAAAATCCATAATGGGAATTTTTTCTTTGGATTTAAGCAATCCGGTCAGGGTTGAGGCACACACTGATGATTCTGCCATAAAAGAGGATATGAAATCCTTTACTGTTTAAGATTTCTCAAGCCGCACGCATTATGTGCGGTTTTTATTTTATATTTCTTTTCATTTTCTTCAGTTTTTTAATTTTCTAAGTTTCAAAACAATTTCATTCATTTATCTCACTCTTTTATTAAAATTAAAAAACTTCGTTATATTATACTATAAAAATTAAAAACAAGTCAATATATAAATTATAAAATAACAAAAATAAAACACGATAGTTCCTGTTAAAAACCACCGTGTTTTTTGGAGCTGCCTAGCAGATTCGAACTGCCGACCTCTTCCTTACCAAGGAAGTGCTCTGCCTGCTGAGCTAAGGCAGCAAAAATGGCGACCCGGATGGGGCTCGAACCCACGACCTCCAGCGTGACAGGCTGGCGTTCTAACCAACTGAACTACCGGGCCAAATTTACCGACAAGTGATATTATACAATAAATAGTATTGCTATGTCAATAGTAAAACACAAAAAATATAAATTTGGATATATTTTTTGTGTTTTTGAAAAACAAATAAGTATTTAACAAAAAAGCTGCATTGCGGGATAAGAAATCTCGCTTTGCAGCTTTTCTTAACTTGTAGGAAATTGCTATCAGCAATTTTCAAAAAATCACGTGTGCTCCTTGCAATTGAACAAGCGTTCCTTTTTGTCGGCCAATTGTGGTGTGGTGATGTTTTCTCAACGCTTTTTATGTTTTTTAGCGTATGTTATTCACATCCGCATCCATTGTCGTTTCAATCGTTGTTGCAGCAGCAACAAAGAACGATAAGGATAATGATAAGCCATAAAATCCAGTTACCATTGTTATCGCCGCAAGAGTTGTTGAATAGGCAGCCCATTATTATGCCTCCTTTCAAAAAAAGGTTTTAAAAAAATGGTTTTCATTTGATTGGGCAAAAAAGATTCGGTCACACAAGTTTTGCTTGTGTTTGACTTCCAAACTTCAGCCTACACTACATTTTATGCATCGGTGTATTAAGGTGTTACATAAAAAAATTTAAAAAAAGGTATATGCAAATTAAGAAAAGTATGATATAATGATTTAAAATGGGTTTTATACAGTTGTAAAAAGAAAGGTGTGATAAATAAAATGAATGGCATTAAGAACGAAAATGGCGTTGTGTTGTCGGGCGCTTTTGTAAAGAATGTTTTACCGGGATTAAGAGCTGATTATTTGAAAATATATATATATGCAAAATTTGCATCGATTAAAGGAAAGGCGGATAATAAAAATATTGCATCTGTGTTGGGTATGGATGAAGCGGTTGTTGAAAATGCCATTGGTTTTTTTCAGGAATTAGGACTTTTGACACAAAACGGTGGGGTAATTAAGTTTGATTCAATTGAGGAAGAAAACAATTCACCACCGGAGTATAATACTGATGAAGTGCTGGATATTATAGCGGGTAGTGAAACTCTTCAGATGATGCTTGTTTCTGCCCAAAAAATTCTTGGAAGACTTCCTTCAGCAAACTCTACTATAATTTTATATAGTTTGTATGATTGGCTTGACATGTCTCCGGAACTAATTTTGAAACTTCTTGAGTATTGTGCAAATATCGGAAAAAAAGATTTACGCTACGTTGAAAAAGTGGCAATAGCATGGAACCAGATGGGAATAACAAGCTGTGATATGGCTGATGAATATATTCAAAAACAGAGTAAGAAAAATAAATATACATACAGTGTAAAAAAAATATTTGGAATAGGTCAGAGAAATTATACGCCTACAGAGCAGCGGTATGTTGACTCTTGGTATGAACTTGGATTTCCATGTGAGATTATTGAATATGCTTTTGATTATGCTGTTACAAAAACAGGAAAGCTGTCTTTACCATATATGAATACAGTTTTGCTTGCGTGGAACGAAAACGGAATAAAAACCGTTGAAGATGCAAAAAAAAGCATTGAAAGTTTTAAAAAAGCGCAGAATGAAAGGAAAACAGCAATCAAAAAAAATAGTTCAAAAAAGGATTATGAAATATATGATTCCGGAAGATATGATTTTGAAAGTATTGAACGTGTAGCCCGAAAAAGGATACAGGAAAGCCTGAAGGAGGATTAATTATGGCCTATGGTGCGAAGGTATATGAAAATGTAAAAACCGAAATGGAACAATTTAAGATGACTCAGATATGGCAAAGAGACATTCGTTTAAAAGAGGTTTACGAAAAACTTCCGGTTATCGAGGAAATCGATAAAGAAATTTCTTCAATGGGTTCTTTAATGGTACAGCTTATTTTAGAAAATCCCTCACGTGCATCAGAATATACCGAGATGGCAAAAGAAAAACTTATTTATTTAAAAGGTGAAAGAGTCAAAAGCCTTGTTAATGCTGGATTTGATGCAGATTATACTGACATCAGGTATAATTGTAATTTGTGTGAAGATACGGGATTTGTAGATGGAAAAGAGTGCGAATGTTTTAAAATGAGGCTTCGACAGGAAGCATATAAAGAATCTAACCTGGCCGAACTTATTAAAACACAAAGCTTTGAAAGATTTAACTTATTTTTGTTTTCGGAAGAAAAGAAAAATGGTGTATCTGAAAGAGATTCTGCAAAAGAAAACCTTGATTTTTGCAAACGATATGCAGGGCGCTTTGACAGTGAAGAAAAGGGAATTTTAATGTATGGCGGTGCAGGACTTGGAAAAACATTTCTTTCAACAAGTATTGCAAAAAAGATTATTGATGACGGGAAGAATGTAATTTATCAAAGTGCGGTTACTATGTTTGGCAAATATACGGATTATATGTTTAACAGAGTTTCAGCCCCCGAAGCAAAAGAAGAATTTGAAAAGCTGAAAAAGTGTGACCTTTTAATTATTGATGACCTTGGGGCAGAGGCTACCAATCAGCAGATGACGGCATTTCTTTTTGAACTTTTAAATGACCGTATATTAACCGGTAAAAAAACTATAATAAGCACAAACTATACATTGGCTGAAATCGCAAAAACTTATACGGAGCGTATTCATTCAAGGCTAATGCAACATTTTAATATTCTTAACTTCAAAGGAAAAGATTTAAGAACAAAATTTTACGAAGAATAAAATTAAAAATGGGAAAGTGTATAACTTTTCCGTTTTTGTTTATAAGGAAAATTTGTTTTTAACACTTTTATAAATAAATGATTATGCTGAAAGAGTAAATCTGAAAAAAATTTTAATATTTCTTGCAAATGAATAAGAAAATGTGTATAATATAGTTATAAGATGAATATTTATACATTTTGGCATAGAAAGCGGTGGTTTTATGAAAAAAGTAATTATTGTGCCAAATCCTAAACGTGATGAAAATCTGTGCATAGCAAACAAAATTGCAGAAAAGTTTTCAAAAGAATGCAATGTTTATATGGAAAGCACATATAAAGGAATTTCAAATGTAAATTTTCTTGAACATGATAAGATTGTTGAGTTTGAGGCGGATATGCTTATTACTCTCGGAGGCGACGGAACAATTTTAGCTGCAGTTGCATCCAGAATTCCAAACATGATTCCGGTGCTTGGTATAAACCTTGGGCATTTGGGTTTTCTTGCTGAACTTGAAGTTGATATGCTTGATGATTATTTCGGGCGTATTATTATCGGGGATTATAAGACTGAAAAACGTATGATGATTGAAGCAAAAATTATCAGAAACGGAAAAGAATTATCAAAGTTTCACTCACTTAATGATATTTTTATTTCGAGAGGCGCCTTTTCAAGAATTTTACATGCTTCAATTACTGTTGATGGATGTGAACTTGATAAATTTGTTGCAGACGGAGTTGTTGTTTCAACACCTACGGGCTCTACTGGATATTCTTTATCGGCTGGTGGCCCTATAATAGCACCCGAGGTCGAGGCAATGCTTGTTACGGCAATTTCGCCACATAATATGAGCACAAGACCTATTGTTATTCCGGCAAATAAAGTTTTATGTGCAAAAGTTGAGGGTTGTAGCGAGAGCTGTGCTTATTTAAGTGCAGACGGAAGACACGGTATAAATCTTGAAGAGAATGACGTAATAGAGATAAAGAAATCTGAATACACAACAGAATTTATAAAATTGAGAGATGCAGATTTTTATGAAACAGTGAGAAATAAGCTTAATCAGAGAGGCAGAGGTTAATTATGAAAAATAAAAGGCATGAAAAAATTCTTGATATAATTTCACAAACAAATACTGTAACTCAGGCGGATATAACAAAAAAGCTTACGGAAAGCGGGTTTAAGGTTACACAGGCTACCGTTTCAAGAGATATTAAACAGCTTGGGCTTGTAAAGGTTGCCGCAGGGGCAGACGGCGGATACAAATACACAATGCCGAATGCACTTGTAGGTTCTAATGCAAAGCACAGATTTGTGTTTTCCCAGTCGGTTGTAAGTATAGAGGCTGCAATGAATATAATTGTTGTAAAAACCCTTACCGGTATGGCACAGGCGGCATGTGTAGCGATTGACAGTTGCATTGCTGATAAAATTGTTGGTTCTATTGCAGGTGATGATACAATATTTATTATCACAAGAGACATTGAAGATGCAAAAAATATTGAAACATTGCTAAAAGGTATGCTTTCTGAAAAGTAGGTGGAGATATGAATTTTTTGGGGCATTTAACTACCGTGATAAAACACAGGAGAATGGTGATGTATCACGCGTTTAAGATTGGGATACCGCTTCGTGGAATTTTACATGATTTATCAAAGTATAGTCCTTCGGAGTTTTTTACGGGAGTAAAATATTATACCGACGGGAGCAGAAGTCCTAATGAAGCCGAACGTGAAGATAATGGATATTCAAAAGCCTGGATGCATCATAAAGGAAGAAATAAGCATCATTTTGAATATTGGACTGATTTTAATTCAAAGGAAAAACGGCAGGTACCCGTAAAAATGCCGCTTGTTTATGTTAAAGAGATGTTTTGTGACCGTGTTGCCGCAAGCAAGATTTATCAAAAAGAAAAATATACGGCTTCGCACCCCATTGAATATTTTAATGGTGGCAAGGCAAATCGTATTATACACAAAGAAACCTCCAATTTGCTTGAAAAGCTTCTTTGTATGCTTTCTGAAAAGGGAGAAAAAGAAACTTTTGAATATATAAAAAATCTCAAAGAGTATTAAATAAAATCTTGAAATATTAGAAGATATATTATATTATAACAGCGTATTAACAATAAGGAGGAAGTTAAAATGAAAAAAAGATTACAAGGATTAGTTGTCGGGATGCTGATTGGATGCTTATTAATGGGAGGATTGGTATTTGCTACCAATGGAAGTGAAATAATTGAGATAGCTTATTCAAACATAAAGATTTATGTCGATGGATTAAAAGCGGATCCCAAAGATGCATATGGAAGAACCGTTGAACCTTTTATATATAATGGTACAACATATCTTCCGGTTCGTGCAGTTGGTGAAGCAATTGGTAAAAATGTGTTTTGGGATGCCGAAACAAAAAGTGTATATTTAGGAGAAGTTCCAAACAGAGAAAAGTATTTGTTGGAAATGTGCCCGCCTTACGATGGTAGTGGATATTCAAGATATATAGCTACGGAAGGTAAAAAGTTTAGAATATTGGGCAAGGTGTATTCAGATGGAATTACATTAGGACAAATGGGAAATGCTGATTGCGTTGCATATTTCAATCTTGATAGTAAATATACATCATTAAAATGTGATTTGGGTATTGTAGATGGGACAGGTGAATCAAGTCAGAATATAAAGTTTTTTGTAGATGGTGATATGGTTGCTCAGTATACAATAAGACATGGGAGCTTACCACAAAAAATCACTGTTCCATTGAATAATGGTAATATATTAAAGGTAGTTCGTGATAGTGGTGGAAGTACGCAGGCAGGATTAGGAAATATGATTATTGAGTAATATTCGCTATAATGTTATTGTATAAAAATGGATAAGGTAATAAATTAACCTTATCCATTTTTAATATTATTTAATTTGCTCACCGTTTTTATCAAACAAGGGAAGAGGTGCAAGGCAAATTATATCCTCACGACTGATTGCATCACCCTCTGCCAAAACTGCCATTTTACCAACTGTTTTTCCACCAACCTGTTCTACCAATTGTTCGAGTGCTTTAAGTGATTCGCCGGTGCTGATAACATCATCAACGATTAAAACTCTTTTTCCGCGAATGGCATCAATTTCGTCCTGACCTATACAAAGCACCTGCTGATGGTCAGTTGTAATTGAATTAACATGAGTATATGTTACATTTTTCATATAAAGTTTAGGACCTTTTCTTGCAATAATGTAATTGTTGGCGCCTGCCTGGCGTGCCATTTCATATAAAAGCGGAATGCCTTTCGATTCGGCTGTAATCATTATATCGTAATCAGGAGCTTTTTTCAAAAGCTCTGATGCACAAGCAGTGGTAAGCTCAACATCGCCAAACATAATAAATGCACCTATATACAAGTCATCATTGATTTTACAAAGCGGTAAATTTCTTTTAAGACCTGCAACGTTCAATTCGTAATATTCTTTCATAGATATCATCCCTTCAATTTTTATTGCTTTCTATATTATTTTATAATTAAAAAATAATTTTTGCAAGTGTTTTCATAAAAAAACAAAAGAAAAATTTTTTATTGTTAAATTTAACTTAAAAAGAATATTTCTTTTGGTAAAAATGCTTATATAATATAAATGTTTTTGTGTAAATAAAATATATAGCGGTACGATATATCATATATTTCTTTAATTGTTATTTTTACCAAAGATTTTTTTTGTATATTTTGCTACATTTTTACTTTTATTTACATTTTGATTACCTAAAATAAAGATTGTTTTAAAAATGCACAAATTTTTTATAAAAAATTCTTGCATTTTGTCTTAAAATAGTATATTATATATATGTACGCTTTACATATTATGATAAAATTATCGGAAAATTTGATTTTTTTCATTATAAATTTTAACCAAACGAAGTTAATTTCCGATAAATATAAAGCGAATTATGACTAGTTGTACATTGTATATGCTGTGTGCTTAATTTTTAGTTTGTGGAGGAGTTTGACTATGTTAAAAAAGACTTTTCAGAATGTAATCAATCAGATGGATGCCTTTTTGACATCCCCGGTGGGTGTAATGGATAATGAAGGCTATGTGCTTGCAACCAATGCATCGGAAAATATGACTGACTATGCAGATGATTTTATCTCATCCGTTCCTGACAGCATGCAGATGTATAACTGTCGCGGATATAACTTATGCGGTATCAGTAAAACAGCAAAGCCGGACTACATCGTATACGTAAGAGGTAACGACGAAGAAGCTAAAAGAACTTGTATGGTGCTTGCGGTTGCGCTTAACAATATCCGCTTATTCTATGATGATAAATATGATAAAACAATATTTGTTAAAAATATTATTTCTGATAACACTCTTCCCCTTGACCTTCATCAGCGTGCCCGTGAACTTCACATGGAATTTGAACAGAAGCGTGTTGCTTTCCTTGTTAAAGTTTTAGGTAATGAAGATTTAGCAGTTCTTGATATATTTATGGAAATGTATCCTGAACAGGAAACTGATTTTATTTTCAGCATGGATGACAATACTTTTGTTTTGATAAAAGCAATAGATGATAATACTACAGAAAAAGATTTAGAAGATATCGCTCAGGTAATCGTTGATAATCTTGGCAGCGAAGCTTTGACAAATGTGCTTGTTGGTATATCAACACCAGCTGAAAACTTAAATGTACTTGCCGCAGCCTATAAGGAAGCTCAGGTTGCATTGGAAATTGGCCGCGTATTTGACAGTGAAAAATACATATTAAGCTATAAGAGTCTTGGCGTAGGAAGACTTATATATCACCTCCCCACTCGTTTGTGTCAGTTGTTTTTGCAGGAAGTTTTAACAAAAAAAGGTCTTGATGCGCTTGACGAAGAAATCATTACAACTATTTATGAATTCTTTAAAAACGACCTTAACGTTTCTGAAACAGCAAGGCAGCTTTATATTCACAGAAACACGTTGGTTTATCGTTTGGACAAGGTATTAAAAACAATCGGTCTTGATTTGCGTAAATTTGATGATGCGGTTGTGTTTAAAGTAGCTATGATGGTTAACCAGTACCTTGAAGCAAATCCGATGAAGCTTTAAAACATTTTACAATTCGGGCGATTATTTCGCCCGTTTTGTGGTTATTATTACGAAAGGTTGCGTACTATTTTATGATAGATTTTAAAAATGTCAATAAAGAATATTCTGATGGAACAGTTGCCTTAGACAATGTCAGCTTTCATATTGACAAAGGCGAATTTGTTTATATTGTAGGTCCTTCCGGAGCCGGTAAATCAACCTTGACAAAACTTCTTATGCATGAAGAATTGCCTACCTCCGGTGATATAACTATAAACAATCAACAGGTAAACAAATTAAAGAAACGTCAGATTCCATATCTTCGTCGCGATATAGGCGTGGTTTTTCAGAATTTCCGTTTACTTGAAGACCGTAGTGTTTTTGAAAACGTTGCTTTTGCAATGCGTGTTGTGGGTGCAACAAAAAGGGAAATAAGACGACAGGTTCCCCTTCTTCTGGGCATGGTTGGTCTTTCCCATAAAGCAAAGCTTTTCCCTACTCAGTTATCTCGCGGTGAAGCCCAGAGAGTAGCAGTTGCACGAGCGCTTGCCAATAATCCTCCCATTCTTGTTGCAGATGAACCTACTGCAAGCTTACCGCCAAAAACATCTTATGAAATTGTAGAGCTTTTAGAGGATATAAATAAGCGCGGAACTACTGTTGTAATGTCTACTCACGCAAAAGATATTGTAAACACCAAGAAAAAACGCGTTCTTGAAATATATGACGGAAAACTTATCCGCGATGATTACAGCGGCGGATACGACCAAGCTCCTGATTCTGTGATAAACAAAGAAACTTCTGACGAATCATCTGCTAAAGAAACCAAAAACGATCCTGAGTTTTCTCAGAATTACAATGCGTATTTTAAACCAATAAGCATGGAAGATATAACAAATCACGGAGGTGAGTTAAATGAATAGCTTCCGTTATTACATTTCGCAAGCATTTAAAAGTTTTTTCAGAAACGGCCTTACAAGTATGACAAGTGTATTTATTGTAATGTGTTGTTTAATTATATTCGGTCTGTTCTCAGTTATAACATTAAATATCAATCACATTACAAGAAATGTTGAAGAAAAATGTGAAATTCAGATTTTTATGGAAGATGATACAACCGATAAACAGCTTTTATTTGCCAAAGAAAGGATTTTAAAGCTTTCAAACATAAGGAGTGCTAAGATATTTTCAAAAGAAGATATTTTAGAATATATGAAGGAAATTTTTGCTGAAGATGCATCAGCACTTGAAGGTTATGAAGGCGAAAACAACCCTTACAGGGACTCAATTATAATAACTTTAAATGACCTTACACAGTCAGAAGATACAGTTAATCAGCTTTCTGAAATTGATAAGGTTGCAACTGTAAAGAATAATCGTGTAGTGCTTGAAAATATTTTAAAGATTTCAAGTGCAGTGCGAAATACCAGTCTTATAATAATGATTATGCTTTGTCTTATTTCAATATTTATTATAGCAAACACAATTAAAATCGCTGTTTTTTCAAGGCGAAAAGAAATAGGCGTAATGAAATTTGTAGGTGCAACAAACTGGTTTATCCGCTGGCCATTTATTTTTGAAGGTATTATAACCGGTGTTGTAGGTGCATTAATTTCATTTGGCCTTATATCCTTAGGATATATTTTTGTATACTCAAAGTCCCTTGATATAAATATGGATGTATTTTCGCTTCTTCCCTATTCACAGCTATGGTTAGTTCTTCTTATCTGTTTTATTTCTATAGGAACGCTTATCGGTTCAATAGGCAGCGGACTTTCCATAAGAAAGCATCTTGATGTTTAATTTTTAAACTTTGGCATATTTAATTAAAAAGAGAGGTATACTTATGAAAGACAAAACCAGAATTATAGCCTTATTCATTGCTATTGCTATGGTTTTAGCAGTTTTTGTTCCAGTTGCAGTTTTCCTTAGCGAAGGTGTGTTTGCATCAAGCTCAAACCTTGAAGAAGAAAACAGACTGGCAAATGAAGCAAAAGAAAAGAAAAATAAGGCTGCAAGCGAGCGTGCTTCCCTTGAAAACGAAAACAAAAAACTCAACGAAGAAATAGAAGCATTGGCTGATGATATCTCTGCATTAAATTCAAACATATATGAAAAAGAAAAGCAAATAGAAGAAAACCAAGAAAAAATCGAAACTCTTACCGGAGAAATAGAAAAAAGCGATGCCTTGTTAAAAGACAGGCTTCGTGTTATGTATGAGCACGGAACCACAACTTATCTTGACATTCTTTTTTCTTCCGAAGGTCTTTCAGATATGCTTCTTCGTTTGGAAATGGTTACTCAGCTTTATTCAAATGACAAAAAGCTTATTTCTGAATTAAGCGATAAGCGCGAAGAAAGTAAATCCGCAAAAGAGCAGATTGAAAAAGATAAAGCTTTAATAGTGTCCGAACGCGATGTGCTAAAATCAAAGCAAGCAGATTTTGATTCTAAAGTAGAAGAAAATAATACTCAGGTTGAAGAATTGAAAAAAGATGAAGAATACTATGAAAAAATGCAAAAAGAACACGAACAGGCAGCTCAGAATATATTAGCCGAAATAGCAAGACAAAAGGCAAATTCAAATTCTTCTGCCAATAACAGTAAACCCGCTTCATCACAGACAACTGTTGTTTCAAGCGGCAATGGTACACTAGGTCTTCCCTGTTATGCCGGAGCTCCGGTTACATCTGAATACGGATATCGTATATTAAGAGGAAAACAAAACTATCATACCGGAATTGATTTCGGTGTATCAACCGGAACTGCTGTTCTTGCGGCTGCTGACGGCGTTGTGCTTGCATCAGGCTGGCGCGGTTCTTACGGAAATTGTGTAACAATCGACCACGGGGATAAAGTTACATTATATGCTCACAACAGTGCACTTTATGTATCAGCCGGACAGAGAGTTGTTCGGGGTCAGAAAATTGCCGCTGCAGGAAGCACCGGTAATTCAACCGGACCACATATTCATTTCAGTGTAATAGTTAACGGACAGTATGTAAATCCAAGACCATATTTGTGGTAATAATTTAATATTAAAATAAGCGGAAGAATATGCATAAGCAAGCGTTCTTCCGCTTAAATATAATTATGGTTTAATTTTTAATTCAGGAAAGGATATCCCACATGGAAAATCAGGAAAATAATTCAGGATTTAATATAAAATTTGAAAGTACCTTAAAGCCAAAACGCAAATTACCTCTTAAAACAATTATAACAGCTTCTGTAATAGTAGTCTTACTTATAATAACCTTATTAGTAACACCTTTTATCGTAAAGAAGTTTTTTAAAATTCCGCTTACTCCCACAAATGAGGTAAGAGCATATATAAACTCTTTTTATCTTTATGATATAAATGATGATGATTTAAAATATGGTGCAGCAAAAGGCATGGTGGAGGCATTAGGCGATCCCTATACACGCTATCTTACGCCAGATGAATTTGAAGAATATAAAAATAGTGCAAAAGGTGACTATATCGGTATAGGTGTTGTTTTTACTTTAAATGATGACGGCGTTACTGTTGCAGGCACATTTCCCGGCTCCCCTGGCGAAAAATCAGGATTGAAAATTGGCGATATTCTTATTTCTGCTGACGATAAAGAATGCAACAAAGACACTTACGAAGATATTGTCTCATATATAAGAGGAGAACACATTAATATAACTGAACGCGAAAACACTTCTGTAGATTTAAAATGCAAAAGGCAGAACTTAGACGGCAGCAAAGAAATTTTTATTGCTACACTTAAAAGAGAGGCGATTCATACACAAAGTGTAACTTCTCAAATGGAAGATGATAAAATAGGATATATCAAAATTTCTTCATTTAATACCGATACTCACAACGAATTCGATGAAGCATACAAGAATTTACTGTCTTCAGGAATGAAAAAGCTTATAATTGACCTTCGTGATAATGGCGGAGGTAATTTTGACGTTGTAAGAACTATTGCCGGCAAATTTTTAGAAGATAATTCACTTGTTGTGTATACTGTTGATAAAAATGAAAACACACGCAAGTTGTATTCAGACAAGAAAGAATATGAAATCAATCCTGTAATTCTTATAAATTCAGGTTCAGCAAGTGCATCGGAAATATTTACAGCCGCACTTCGTGACCACAAAAAATCTACCGCAATTATTGGCACAAGAAGCTTTGGAAAAGGTGTCACGCAAAGCGTTTTTTCAATGAAATCAGGCGGTGGGCTTATAATTACTGTTGACAAGTATTATACTCCAAATGGAGACACAATTCACGAAAAAGGAATAACTCCCACAGACATTGTTGAAATCGAGCCACCCTATGACCAATTCCCTGCAGCTTACTATACAGCGGAAATCGATACTCAAAAAGCTTATGCATTAAACCTTTTAAAAAGCGAATAACAAGGTTTAATCAAATAAAAGAAAACATTTAATTCTTTTTAGAAAAAAAAGCATCCCGCAGGATAAAATCCTGCGGGATGCTTTTTTTTCTAAATAATTTAAAATTATTCAAACAACTTGCTATACTTTGTCCAATGCTCAAATTTCTCCTGAGCCTGCTTTTCAGCTTCTATGAACAACTCTTCCGCCTTATCGGGGAACTTACGGGCAAGTGAACTGTAACGAACTTCGTTCATAATAAAGTCTCTGTAAGACTCTGTAGGATTCTTAGAATCCATTGTGAACGGTTTTTCAGCTTCGGGGTTGAATCTGAATGTATGCCAGTAACCTGACTTAACAGCATTGTCAATAACTTTCTGAGTATCTGTCATACCGCCCTTGATACCATGGTTGATACAAGGTGCATAACCGATAATCAATGAAGGACCGTTATAAGAAACAGCTTCTTTGATTGCCTTAACTGTCTGAGCATCGCTGTAACCCATTGCAACCTGTGCAACGTATACATATCCGTAAGACATAGCGATTTCTGCAAGGTTCTTCTTCTTAATGGGTTTGCCGCCTGCAGCGAACTGTGCAACAGCACCTGTAGGTGTAGACTTAGATGCCTGACCTCCTGTGTTAGAGTAAACTTCTGTATCAAATACCATAACGTTTACATCTTCGCCGGAAGCAAGAACATGGTCAAGACCGCCAAAACCTATATCGTATGCCCAACCGTCACCGCCAAAAATCCAAACAGCTTTCTTTGAAAGATATTCTTTCATTTCAAGAACAGCCTTAGCCTTATCACAACCGCAAGCTTCCAAAGCAGCAATCAATTTTTCTGTTGCAGGAGCATTTGCATCTATATCATCGTAAGTTGCAATCCATTCTTCAACTGCAGCCTTAACGCTTTCGCATTCAATATCAAGAACTTGATTCTTTAATCTTTCACGAAGTTGTTTTGCTGCAACAGCCATACCTAAACCATGCTCTGCGTTATCCTCAAACAATGAGTTAACCCATGCAGGACCATGCCCCTTATGGTTAATTGTGTAAGGTGTTGAAGGGGCACTGCCACCCCAGATTGAAGAACAACCTGTAGCATTTGAGATATATGTTCTGTCACCGCAAATCTGAGTGATAAGCTTAGCATAAGGGGTTTCACCACAACCTGCACAAGCGCCAGAGAACTCAAGCAACGGCTGACGGAACTGAGAATTCTTAACATTAAGAGGAGCATTTATTAAATCTTCCTTAACGCTTGTCTTTGTAGCATAATCGAAACATGCCTGCTGATCCATCTGAGAATCAATGGGCTTCATAACAAGAGCGCCGCCATCTTTCGTAGGACAAACCTTAGCACAGTTACCACAACCGCTACAGTCAAGTGTAGAAACAGCCATTGTGAACTGATAATCAGCTTTGCCTGTCATAGGCTTCATCTTCATGTTAGAAGGAGCATTTGCTGCTTCATCAGCATTTAGTGCAATAGGACGGATTGCCGCATGAGGACAAACTATCGCACACTTATTACACTGAATACATTTATCTGTAATCCATTCGGGAACATCTACTGCTATACCGCGTTTTTCGAAAGCAGCCATACCCTGCGGAAGATGACCGTCTACCATATCCATAAACTTAGATACGGGAATCTTATCACCTGTCTGCTTGTTACAGGGTTCTAGAATATTCTTTACAAACGAAGGAACATCTTTTTCAACTACAGGAGCATCTTTTGCATCCTTCCATTCAGCAGGAACATCAATCTTCTTAATGTTCTTTTCGCCTTCTGTTATAGCAGCATGATTCATACTTACAATCTTTTCACCCTTAGCACCGAAGGATTTAACAACAGCATCCTTCATGTAGCCAACAGCATCTTCAAAAGGAATAACATTTGCAATCTTGAAGAATGCAGACTGTAAAACGATTGAAGTCTTATTGCCAAGACCCAGCTCTTTAGCAATACCGATAGCATCAATTGTATATAAAGAAATATTGTTTTCCGCAATATACTTCTTCATCTTAGCAGGAAGTCTCTCGCCAAGTTCTTTAACATCCCATGCACAGTTTAGAAGGAAACTGCCGCCCGGCACCAAATCTTCAACCATATCATACTTATCAACATATGAAGGATTGTGACAAGCAACAAAGTTTGCTTTATTAATAAGATATGTTGACTTGATGGGCTTTTTACCGAATCTTAAGTGAGATACTGTAATACCGCCTGATTTTTTGGAGTCATATGAGAAATATGCCTGCGCATAAAGCTCAGTATGGTCACCTATAATTTTGATAGAGTTTTTATTAGCACCAACAGTACCATCAGAGCCAAGACCCCAGAACTTACATGCTGTGTTACCTTCAGCAGATGTGTCAATAATTTCTTCTCTTGCAAGAGAAAGATTTGTAACGTCATCGCTGATAGCAAGTGTAAAGCCTTTAACGGGTTTATCAGCATCAAGATTTTTAAATGCAGCAATAATATCTGCAGGAATTGTATCCTTAGAACCAAGACCGTATCTTCCGCCAATAATCACGGGAATGTTTGTCTGACCATTGTAGCAAGCGCAAACATCAAGATATAAAGGTTCACCTATTGAACCGGGCTCTTTTGTTCTATCTAAAACAGCAATCTTCTTACATGTAGAAGGAACTGCGTTCAAGAATGCCTCTACAGGGAAAGGTCTGTACAAGCGAACTTTGATCAAACCAACCTTCTCGCCTTTAGCTGTAAGGTAATCAATAGTCTCTTCGATTGTTTCACAAACACTGCCCATTGCAACCAATACTTTTTCAGCATCAGGTGCGCCATAATAATCAACAAGATGATAATTTGTACCGATCTTTGCATTTACTTTTTCCATGTATTCTTCAACAACCTCGGGAACAGCATCGTAATACTTGTTACAAGCTTCTCTGTTCTGGAAGAATATATCAGGATTCTGAGCACTACCGCGAAGAACGGGGCGCTCAGGATTTACAGCAGTAGCACGGAATGCTTTAACAGCGTCCATATCTACCATTTCTTTTAAATCTTCATAATCCCATACTTCAATTTTATCGATTTCGTGTGATGTTCTGAAACCATCAAAGAAATGAAGGAAGGGAACTCTTCCTTTAATTGCCGCCAAATGAGCAACAGCACCTAAATCCATTACTTCCTGAGGACTATTTGAGCATAGCATAGCATAACCTGTCTGACGGCATGCCATAACATCTGAATGATCGCCGAAAATGTTAAGCGCATGTGAAGCTACACAACGTGCACTTACATGAATAACAGAAGGTAATAACTCACCTGCCATCTTGTACATATTCGGAATCATAAGAAGTAGACCCTGAGAAGCTGTGTATGTGGTTGTAAGAGCACCCGCTCCCAAAGAACCATGCACAGCACCTGCAGCACCTGCTTCTGACTGCATCTCAACAACCTTAACAGGCTGTCCGAAAATGTTTTTCTTGTTTTCAACTGCCCACTCGTCTGTTACCTCAGCCATAACTGAAGACGGAGTAATGGGGTAAATAGCAGCTACATCAGTAAACGCATAAGATGCCCACGCAGCAGCATTATTACCATCCATGGTTTTCATTTTTCTTGCCATTTAAAATATCCTCCTCTGTATATAGAAATTAATAAAATTTTTATTAAGCTTTCACCACCCATTATTATAACAATAAAACTGCAAAGTGTCAAGCAAATATACAAGCTTTTTTTGCACTAATATGTAAAAAATATTATTTTGTTGTAAAATTTTATGTGAAAATGTATCTGCTGACAATTTTATTAAATAGATAAAATACAAAAAAGCTCTGTGTTTTAAATTTTTCAAAACACAGAGCCTATTGCTTATTATTAATGCCATTTTCTGTCCGGATCAAGTATTTTTTCTTTTCCCTCCTCCGGCTCAATGGTATCTTCTATAATTCTTGAAGCAGTAAATTCAAATATAAATCTTATAAGCGCCATAAACAAAACCGCATATATGATAATGCTGTAAACCTCAAGAAAATATAAAGGAATCAAAAACAAAACCATTCCAATAACAGTTACAATAAAAAGAGCTGGTACTCTTATAAGTGTAAGTATAAGCGAATTTTTATAAATATCTTTTATTTTGCATTCAAACCGCACCATCATTTGATACATAAAATAGTGCATAAATGTATAAATAAATGTAAACACAACCAATATACCGATAAACACTAAAAATATGGGCGAACCTTTTTCAAAATACTGTGCCCAGTAAAATCTAAATCCAAGCGGCAATATAAACAAAACAACAATATCTATCACCATTGCAATAGTGCCCTGTTTAATATTTTCAAGTGCCTTATCGCGAAAATCGCTTAAAATCCAAGCATGCTCTCTTGAAGAAAAGCATCTGAATATGTATGAAACCCCTGCACCGGCCGGGCCTGCTCCCCAAAAAACAATAACAGCAATGGCAAATACGGCTCTGAGTATAATATCATAATGTACTTGGATTGATACACTTTCAAAATTCAGAATTACGGCAAAAGTCTGTGCATTGACAGGCGAAATAAAAAACAATAACGCCATATAAAAAATATTAACACCAAACATAAGAAGGCTTACATTTGCAAACTTGAAAAACCTTCCAAAAAATATATCAAGAAAAAGAAAAAGTCCTCTTTTAGGAAGTTCTTCTTCCATTAAATCCGCTTTTTCCTTTTCGCTTTTACTAAATAGTCCCATAACATATCTCTCCATTCTGTATAAATAATTTAAAACTCAATTCCTTTTCTTGCATTAACCGCCTTTTCATAAGGATGTTTTATCTGTTTCATTTCTGTAACATAATCTGCAATTTCAATCAACCAATTAGGTGCATTCCTTCCCGTAAAAACAAGTTCACACGAATTGTTTATCTCAATTATTTTCTTTATTTTTTCTTCATCCACAAGTCCACAATTATATGCACAGATAATCTCATCTAAAACAAGCATATCACACTCGCTGCCCTGAACAATCAAGCCGGCAAACTTAATCGCTTTGTCACATTGATTTTCAAGCTCTTTTAGCTCCTCTTCATTCATATCACATGTAAATCCGTGAGGAGTTTCAAATCTGTATACAAAAACATTATCTGCTGATTTGAAAAACTCAATCTCACCTGTATCATCAGTTTTTAAAAACTGAATTATCTTTACCTGATACCCACTTCCGGCACATCTTGCCGACAACCCAAAAGCACTTGTGGTTTTACCCTTTCCGTCACCGGTATATACATGAACCAAAGGTTTTTCCATCTTTTACACCTGCTTTATCTGTTTTTTTCTAAAACTTTCTTCAAATACATTCCCGTATATGACTTTTTACATTTGCTTACCTGCTCAGGTGTGCCTTCCGCAACAACTTTTCCGCCCTCGTCACCGCCGTCAGGACCTAAATCAACAACGTAATCTGCTGACTTTATCACATCAAGATTATGTTCTATTACAATCAATGTGTTTCCTGCATCAACTAATCTTTTCAGCACTTCCAAAAGCTTATGAACATCCGCAATATGAAGTCCTGTTGTAGGTTCATCTAGAATATATATGGTTTTTCCGGTTGAATGACGGCTAAGTTCAGTTGCAAGTTTAATTCTCTGTGCTTCGCCGCCCGAAAGCGTTGTTGATGCCTGTCCAAGCTTTATATAACCAAGACCTACATCGCAAATGGTTTGGATCTTTCGTTTAAGCTTAGGAATATTTTCAAAAAATTCAAGTGCTTCATCAGCAGTTAACTCAAGAACTTCGCTTATATCTTTGCCCTTATATTTTACCTCCAGTGTTTCCCTTGAATATCTTTTGCCTTTGCATACTTCACAAGGAACATATACATCAGGTAAAAAGTGCATTTCAATTTGAATAATTCCGTCGCCGGAGCACGCCTCACATCTGCCGCCTTTAACATTAAAGCTGAATCTGCCGGGCTTATATCCCCTTACCTTTGCTTCAAGTGTACTTGCAAACAAGTCTCTTATATCACTGAAAAGTCCGGTATAGGTTGCCGGATTTGATCTGGGCGTTCTTCCAATTGGTGACTGGTCTATATTTATAACCTTATCTAAAAGCTCCGTTCCTGAAATCTCTTTCACATCTTCTGCAAATGCCCTTGCCCCGTTTAACTCATGCGCAAGATGCTTATATAAAATTTCATTAACCAAAGATGATTTACCCGAGCCGGATACACCTGTCACACAGTTGAACACACCCAACGGAAATTTCACATTAACATTTTTTAAATTGTTCTTTTTAGCACCTTTTACAGTTAAATATCCTCCGTTACCCTCTCTCCTTTTTTCAGGTATGGCAATAAATTTTCTTCCGCTTAAGTAGTCACCTGTATAAGAGCCTTCGACCTTTTTAATTTCCTCAACCGTTCCCTGTGCAACAACTTCACCGCCATGAATTCCCGCTCCCGGTCCAATATCAATTATATGGTCTGCTGCATACATTGTATCTTCGTCATGTTCAACAACAAGCAATGTATTTCCCAAATCACGAAGTTTTTTTAATGTGTTCAAAAGCTTTTCATTATCACTTTGATGAAGTCCTATACTTGGCTCGTCTAAAATATACAATACCCCCATAAGGCTTGAACCAATCTGTGTTGCAAGCCTTATACGCTGTGCCTCACCACCTGAAAGGGTGCCTGCCGAACGTGCAAGAGTAAGATATTTAAGCCCTACATTTTCTAAAAACCCAAGCCTTGAAAGAATTTCTTTTAATATCTGATGAGCAATTGTTTCTTCTTTTTCAGTTAATTTAAGATTTTTCAAGAATTCAATTTCTCTTGAAACTGAAAGATTTGTGAATTCGTCTATATTTTTTCCACCCACAGTTACAGCAAGAATTTCAGGCTTTAGACGCTTACCGCCACAAGCCGAACATCTGCAGGAAGTCATAAAATATTCAAGTTCAGACCTTGCCCATTCAGAAGTGGTCTCTTTATATTTACGCTGTAGATTGTTAACAAGACCTTCAAAGTCAGTCATATAGCTTCCATTACCGAAATTCCTTTTATAATCAACTCTTACTTTTTCACCGTTTGTTCCGTAAAGCATTATGTCCTGTGCTTTTTTTGAAAGAGTTTCAAATGGTTCATAAAGACTGAAATTATATTTTTTAGCCAATCCATTAAAAACCGCATTCGCAATTGAATCAGGAATTTCAGGTGCGCGCCACCCGGGAACTGCCAAGGCACCTTCCATAATAGACTTCTTTCCGTCACGTATAACCAGATTCGGGTCAATTTTCCTTGACTCACCTAATCCGTCACATTCAGGGCACGCACCAAAAGGAGAGTTAAACGAAAACATTCTCGGTGCAAGCTCGTCCATGCTTATGCCGCATTTTTCGCATGCATAGTTCTGTGAAAAAACCATTTCTTCACCATCAATAACAGACACAACAACCACACCGTCAGAAATCTTGAGCGCAGTATCAACAGAATCAGCAAGTCTTTTTTCTATACCGGGTTTTATCACCAATCTGTCAATAACATATTCTATATTATGCTTTTTGTTTTTTTCAAGTTTAATTTCTTCGCCGACCTCGTAAATGGCCGAATCCACTCTTATACGCACATACCCTGCTTTTTTAGCATCTGCAAACACCTTTGTATGCTCGCCTTTTCTTGCTTTAACAACAGGTGACAGAATTATTAGTTTTGTTCGCTCCTCAAGAAGCATAATCTGATCCACAATCTGGTCTGTGCTTTGGCGGGCAATTACCTGTCCGCACTTAGGGCAGTGCGGAATACCGATTCTTGAATATAAAAGTCTTAAATAATCATAAATTTCCGTAACAGTTCCAACTGTTGAACGAGGGTTTTTATTTGTTGTTTTCTGGTCTATACTTATAGCAGGCGAAAGACCTTCTATATATTCAACATCAGGTTTATCCATCTGCCCTAAAAACTGCCTTGCATACGAAGACAAAGACTCTACATATCTTCTCTGACCCTCTGCATAAATAGTATCAAATGCCAGCGATGACTTGCCCGACCCCGAAAGTCCGGTTACAACAATCAATTTATCCCTCGGAATAGTAATATCTATATTTTTGAGATTGTGTACTTTTGCACCTTTGATTTTAATGCTGTCAATACCCATGTTTAATCTCCGTTTCTCAAATTTTTGCTATTAATGCTCATAAGCAACACCGCTTTCCTTTATACGAGAAAGTATTATTTCTCTCTTTATACGCATAATTTCAGCATCATGAGCAACTGATGCCAAAAATCTGTTTTTTTCTTTTTCATTGCTGCAATGAATAATCTGAGCGCCTGATAATATCTCACCTATAAAAACACAGTCACACTCTTTTAGATTATTAATTTCAGTTGCACCACCCAAAATTTTCTCAATCTCATCTTCAATAACTCTTATTTCATATTCATCCAGTTGCTTATCGCTGTAAAAGGATACATCAAAAACGCCTTCGCTTTCTCTGTGGTCTGCAAAAAACGCAAACACAGCACCTGTACGCTTTATCAGTATATCACTTACTCTTTCTAAAATTTCATCCTTCATATTATCATTCACCATTTCTTTGTAAACTTTTTATCTCATCACGAAGCTTTGCCGCCAATTCAAAATTAAGCTCGCGAGCAGCCTGATTCATGCTTTCCGTAAGCTGTACAATAAGCTCATCCTTATCAGGTGTATCAATCTTATTATTTTCTATGCCTTTAGATTCTTTAACTGTTTTTGTGGCTTCTATAACTTCTCTTATTCCCTTGCTTACACTTTTGGGCACAATTCCGTGTTCTTCGTTATATTCCATCTGAATTTTTCTTCTTCTGTTTGTTTCACTTATTGCACGCTGCATAGAATCGGTAACATTTTGAGCATACATAATGACTTTACCATTAACATTTCTTGCAGCGCGGCCTACCGTCTGTATAAGCGAAGTTTCGTTTCTTAAAAAGCCTTCTTTATCTGCATCAAGAATTGCAACCAACGCAACCTCCGGCAAGTCAAGACCTTCACGCAAAAGATTAATTCCCACTAAAACATCAAACACCCCTTCACGCAAATCCTTTATTATCTCCATACGCTCAATAGTATGAATTTCTGAGTGCATATATCTTACTTTAATTTTCAGTTTTTCAAGATATGCGGTTAAATCCTCTGCCATTTTTTTTGTAAGTGTTGTTACTAAAACTCTTTCATTCCTTTGTGTAACCTTATTTATCTCACCAACCAAATCGTCAATCTGATTTTTTGCAGGTTTAACTGTAATTTCAGGGTCTATAAGCCCTGTAGGCCTTATTACCTGCTCTACAATTTGCGCAGAATGTTCTTTTTCATACTGTGCCGGAGTAGCCGAAACAAATATAACCTGATTAATTCTTTCCTCAAATTCTGCAAAATTCAACGGTCTGTTATCATACGCAGACGGAAGTCTGAATCCGTATTCAACAAGTGAATCCTTTCTCGCCCTGTCACCTGAATACATGGCTCTTACCTGTGGAATTGTAACGTGCGATTCATCAACAACAAGCAAAAAATCCTCCGGAAAATAATCAAGAAGCGTAAAAGGTGCCGACCCCGGTGTTCTTCCGCTTATATGCCTTGAATAGTTTTCTATTCCACTGCAAAAACCTACTTCACGCATCATTTCCATATCATAATTTGTACGTTGCATAATACGCTGTGCTTCAATCAGCTTATTCTGCTTTTCAAAATATTCAACCTGGCTGTACATTTCCTTTTCTATATCTAAAATAGCTTTTTCCATTTTTTCTTTAGTAGTAACATAATGAGATGCAGGAAAAATAACACAGTGCTCTCTGTATCCTATAATTTCTCCCGTTACAACATTAATTTCACTTATTCGTTCAACCTCGTCATCAAAAAACTCTATTCTTAAAGCTTTTTCGCTCTGATTTGATACAAAAACATCCACAACATCACCTTTTACACGAAAACGGTTACGGCTAAAAGCGATATCGTTTCTCTCATACTGCATTGAAACAAGTTTTTTTAAAACATCGTCACGATCTTTTTTCATTCCCACACGAAGGGAAACTACCATGCTGTTATAGTCAATCGGGTCTCCAAGACCATATATACATGAAACACTTGAAACTATTATAACATCTTTTCTTTCAAACAATGCAGCAGTAGCGCTGTGACGCAATTTATCAATTTCATCATTTACAGATGCATCTTTTTCTATATAGGTATCACTGCCAGGTAAATACGCCTCGGGCTGATAATAATCGTAATATGACACAAAAAACTCCACGGCGCTGTTTGGAAAAAATTCTTTGAATTCGCTGCAAAGCTGTGCCGCCAAAGTCTTGTTATGTGCCAAAACCAACGTAGGCTTATTAACCTTTGCAATAGTATTCGCTATTGTAAAGGTTTTACCCGACCCTGTAACACCCAGCAAAGTTTGGCCTTTATATTCATTTAAAATACCGTCTGCAAGAGCCTTTATTGCTCTGGGCTGATCTCCCATAGGCTTAAATTCAGACACAACTTTAAAGCTATTCATACAAATCACCACATTGTAGTATACCACACCAAACTGAAAATGAAAAGTGTTTTCTGATTTTTTTAACAATTTCTTAAATTACTTCCTTGCTGATAAAAAACAGCAATGCCATTTTCAAAATCAGCATTGCTGTTTTTTGCTTTATTCTGCTTATTCCTTAATTTTATATGTTTCATAATCAGAGCCTAAAAGTTCTACTGCCTTATTAAACTGTCGGTCAATATAGATATCTTTTGAATCAGCTTCATTTGCAAGGAAAATTTGAGTTGTTATATCACATACTCCAGTTTGTTCAAGACCTGCGATTTCCTGAAAAGACTTTACTGCACTTTCTGTTTTTTCACTGTAAATATCATCTGCATCAACATTATATCCTATAATCGAAAGTCTTTGATTTATACTCTTTACACCAATACCTGTGCTTCCTTTTGCATAACCCGTTCCACTATAAATAAACTTTTCAACAGTAGACTCTGTTAACTGAACAGTTATATTACCTACTATATAGTCCGGAATTATACCAACTTTATTTATACTGTTCCCGTCTCTTGTAAAATATTCGCCTGTAGTAACTTTGCAAGCTCTTCCGCCATACAGACCAAGCACATTCTGCGTAACCGCTTTTCCATATGTCTGCTCACCCACCAAAACAGATGCACCGGATTCCTGCAATGCACTTGCAAGAATTTCTGCCGCGCTGGCAGTATAATCATTCACAAGGGTAACAATATTATATTTTTTTTCTTTAAGTTCTGATTTGTATACGGTACTTAAGTCATTAAACTTCATTTTATGTGTAATAATTATACCTTCAGGAACAATCATCTTAGCTATGTTAACCGCTCCGGCCACAACTCCACCGGTATTATTTCTTAAATCAAGAATTATATCGGTAATACCATTTTTATTAAAATTATCAAGCGCTTCCTTAAATTCCTTATCTGTGTCACTGCCAAACTGCGTAACTTCTATATATCCAAGCTTATCAGTAAGAACAGTAGAATAAACACTGTTTAATTTAAGTTCCCTTCTTGTAAGGGTAAATTCTTTTTTCTCACCGTTTCTTAAAACAGTAATGTTCACATCTGTACCGATTTCGCCTTTCATTTTACTTGTAACATAGTCCATAGGCTTTGCAAACATACCCTCGCCATTAACTGCAAAAATACTGTCGCCCTCCATTATGCCTGCATCATAGGCGCTTCCGCCCTCCAGTACGTTTATAACAGACACATAATTTCCTTCTTTGGATACTGTAACCCCTATTCCTCCAGTGATATTCTGCAAATGATTTGTCATTTCTCTGTATTCTTCAGGAGAATAAAATTCAGAATAATGATCAAGGCTGTCAAACATTGCCCTCAAAAAGGCATCAAGCATATCAGGATTTTCATTAATCATATTTCTGATGGTTCGGTTAATCAGGCTGTATTCATCCATATCAAACTGATATATGTCTACTACATCAGATGCTACCATTTCAAAATAGGCAGCTTCTTCGCCTGGTGTAATAACCTTGTTTTCTGCCAGAACAGTTAAATTAAGCAATAAAGAAATCACCAACACACATACACATATTTTCTTCAATCTGTTCATTTTCCCCATCCTTTCCATTTAAACAATTATTATGCAAAATACTTGTCACCTTTTTCATTACATTCTTTCAGGTGCATCAATTGAAAGCATAGTTAAAACATTTGAAAGAACAATTCTTGTGCTATCTACAAGCTTAAGTCTTGCTTTTGTAAGTTTTTCATCAACACCGCGCACATGACAGGCATTGTAAAAAGCATGGAACAGCGTTGCCAAATCAACGCAGTATCTTGTAATCTTACTGGGTTCATAAATAAGCGCTGCTGCTTTTATTTCTTCAGGTAATGCTGCAAGTTTTTTAAGAAGTTCAATTTCCTGCGGTGCATTCAAAAGTGATAACTCTATATCATCATAGTTTTCTACACGTATCCCGTCTTCTTTAATAAGATTAAGAATAGAACACATTCGTGCATGAGCATACTGAACATAGTATACAGGATTATCGCTTGACTGCTCAACTGCTAAATCAAGGTCAAACACCATATGGCTGTCAGCCTGACGCATATTAAAGAAAAATCTTGCCGCATCAATGCTGGTGTCCTCAAGAAGGTCGTTTAAAGTAACTGCTTTACCCGTTCTTTTTGACATTCTTACAATTTCCCCATCCTGCATAAGTCTTACAAGCTGCATAATAATTACATCAAGCTTGTCCGCATCAATACCAAGGGCAGAAAGTGCATTTTTCATTCTTGCAACGTGACCATAGTGGTCAGCTCCCCAGATATCTATAACCTTATCAAATCCACGGGTTGCAATTTTATTTCTGTGATATGCAACGTCAGCTGCAAAGTATGTCGGGATGCCATTAGCTCTTACTAAAACGTTATCCTTTTCTTCACCGAAATCAGTAGATTTAAACCACAAAGCGCCGTCTTTTTCATAAGTATGTCCACTTTTTTTAAACAGTTCAATAACTTCACTTACTGCTCCGCTTTCATGCAGAACACTTTCCCTGAACCATATATCATAAACGATTCTGTAGTTTTCAAGGTCTCTTTTCAAAGCGTCAATATTCTTTTCAAGAGCATATTCAACCAAAGCATTTTTTCTTTCTTCGCTTGATGTATTAACAAAAGCATCTTTGTTTATTTCAGAAAATGCCGCTGCATGCTCTTTTATATCATCTCCCTGATATCCATCCTCGGGAAATTCCACTTTATCTTCACCCAAGTGTAGCTGGAGATATCTTGCTTCAAGTGAGTTTGCAAATTTCTCAATCTGATTTCCTGCATCATTTATATAAAATTCTCTTGTAACATCATATCCTGCCCATGAAAGAAGTTCAGCCAGACAGTCACCCAACGCACCGCCACGGGCATTACCCATATGCATAGGACCTGTTGGATTTGCAGATACAAACTCTATCATGTATTTCTCATTTTTACCCATATCGGATTTACCGAAATCTTTGCCCTTTTCTTCGATTTCTTTCATAACTGGATAAAGCCATGAATTATTAAGATAAAAATTAATAAATCCCGCTCCTGCAACTTCACATTTTTCAATAAAACCGCCCGAGTTTATATTTTCAACAATAGCATTTGCAATATTTCGGGGAGCCATTTTTAACTGTTTTGCAAGCATCATTGCTATATTGCTTGAATAGTCACCGTTTGCTTTTTCACGCGGCTCTTCAAGATTTATAACAATCTCATCAGTTTTAGGAAGCATGCCTTTTTTTACAGCCTCGTCATATGCTTTTTTTAAAGTCTCCGTTAATGTATTTTTCAAATTCTCAATTATAGTCATTTATATACTTTCCTTTCGAAATTAAATGTGTTTATTATTTTTCTTTAACAATAAGTTCAAGTTTGTTAAAAGTTTTTTCTCCTCCGGTATCAAGGTGATATTCAAGATAGACCCTGCCACCGCTTTCAGATAAATCAATCTCTATTACCGTAGCCTTCGTTTCCATTATAATTGTTCCGAATTCAAACCTATACAAACAATTTCTTTGTGTATTAAGCTCAAAATCGAGATTTGTATTCACACTTCCACCACGTTTTACACTCACGGTTTTCAAGTCTGTTTTAATGGTTGTTGTGCAATCTTTCATCTGGGTAGCATCAGGCTCGTCATAAATAATATAATATTTCCCGTTTCTTAGATACAGATTTCCTTGCGCAATGGTTTCAAGCTCAGTTTTTTCTTCACCGGAAAAAATTTCTGACTTTATCTTTATTCTGTAATTAGTATTTTTCGATGTCAATTCTGTTCACCAGCCCTCCTATATCACGCCCAAGAAACCGGCTGCCAAGCTCTTCAAACCCCGCAGTAGTATCACTTACATAATAACTGTAATTTCCATTTTCTCCACTTTCATTAAGCATATCGTTATTTTCAAGATAACGCTTAACATATTTTGCAACATGCTCACCTGAATTAATAAGAGCAACTTCATTTCCCATAAATTCTTTTATTATATCACTTAAAAGAGGATAGTGCGTACAGCCCAGTATAAGAGTATCTATGCCCTCTTCTTTTAAGGATTTTAAATACTCTTCTGCCGCAAGCTTTGCAAGCTGCGAATGAGTATGTCCGTTCTCAACGAGCGGCACAAACAACGGGCAAGCCTTACTGAATACAACGGCATCATCAGAAAATGCTTTAATACGCCGCTCAAAAGCTCCGCTTGAAATTGTAGCCTGAGTTGCAACAACTCCAATTCTATTGTTTTTACTTTCGTTTACGGATGCTCTCGCCGCTTCATCTACCACACCCACAATAGGAATATCAAAGCCTTCAAGTTCCGGCAATACAACAGTACTTGCCGTTCCGCATGCAATAATTATCATTTTTGTATTAAACTGTTTTAAAAAACGTATATCCTGTGTCACATACTTATACAAAGTCTGTGCTGAACGGGTGCCATACGGCACCCTTCCGGTGTCGCCAAAATATACAATATTTTCCTGTGGCAGCAGTTTTATAATTTCCTTTACTGCAGTTAAACCACCAAGACCGGAATCAAAAATTCCTATAGCATGATTATTCATTCGCTCACACTCTCCAATATATAAAACTAATATATTTTTATATTACTCTCTTATCTGTCCGTCACCGTAAATTACATATTTAATGCTTGTAAGCTCATTTAAGCCCATAGGGCCTCTTGCATGCATCTTTTGTGTGCTTATGCCAATTTCTGCACCAAATCCAAATTCAAACCCATCTGTAAATCTGGTAGATGCATTAACGTATACAGCCGCCGCATCAACCAAATCCAAAAATTTCTGAGCATTAGTATAACTTTGTGTAACTATTGATTCCGAGTGTTTTGTGTTATATTTGTTTATATGTTCAATGGCTTCATCAATTCCTGAAACTATTTTAACAGACATAATATAATCATTATATTCTGTATAAAAATCTTCATCTGTTGCCGCTATAAGTGCAGGACATATTTTAAGACATTTGTCACACCCACGAAGCTCAACACCACGTTTTTCAAGCTCAGTCTTGATTTCGGGCAAAAATTTCTCTGCAACAGTTTCACATATAACAAGGCTTTCTGCAGCATTACATACCGCAGGTCTGCTTACCTTTGCATTAACTGTTATTTTAATTGCTTTATCAAAATCCGCAGTTTCATCAATATATATATGACAGTTGCCCGTTCCCGTTTCAATAACAGGAACAGTCGCATTGGAAACAACACTTTTTATAAGCCCTGCACCGCCACGCGGAATCAAAACATCTATATATCCGTTAAGTTTCATCATTTCTGCCGCTACCTGACGTGACGTGTCACTTACAAAACTGATACAGTTTTCATCAAGGCCCGCCTTTGCTAAGGCACTTCTCATAATCTTTACAAGAGCTATATTTGAATTAATAGCTTCACTACCGCCACGAAGCAGGCATGCATTCGAAGATTTTAGACAAAGCACCGCCGCATCCACTGTAACATTCGGTCTTGCCTCATAAATTATACCAAGCACTCCAAGAGGCACTCTTTTTTTACCTATGCATAATCCATTAGGTCTTTTTTGCATATTAATAACTTCACCCACAGGGTCAGGCAAGTCCTTTACCTTAAGCACACCATCTGCAATCTGGAAGATACGTCTTTTATCAAGAGCGAGCCTGTCACACATTGCCCGAGAAATATTATTTTTTTCTGCCGCTTCAATATCTTTTTTATTCTCACTTATTATGTATTCAGATTCATTTATAAGTTCCTCAGCAATGTATGAAAGTGCAAGATTTTTAGTAGCAGTATCTGCTTTTGCAAGAAAAGAGGATGCGCTTTTTACTTTTTGTGCAGTTTCTATAAGATTAAACATAAAACTACTCCTTAAAAAATTATTTTATGCGTAAAACACTGTTCCAATCTGCTCACCATTTAAAACATCATAAATCTTTGAAGGCTCATCGCCGCTTGCAATAATCATATCAATACCGGCACCATTAGCAATCTTTGCCGCCCTTAATTTGGTAATCATTCCCCCGGTTCCGCGATTACTTCCGGCACCGCCTGCCAAAGCTTCAATTTCACCATCTACCTCGAAAACCTCTCCAATCAGCTTAGCATCTGTATTACTTTTTGGATTTTTGTCATAAAGCCCGTCGATATCGCTTAAAATAACAAGCAAATCAGCACCCACAAGTTTTGCTACAATGGCCGAAAGAGTATCGTTGTCACCAAACTCCACCTCTTCAGTGGAAACAGTATCGTTCTCATTAACAACAGGAATAACCTCATATTCCATAAGTGTTTCGAATGTATTCTGAGCATTATGCTTTCTTATTGGATTGTCCACAACATCAGGCGTTAATAAAATCTGTGCCACGTTATTGTGATATTCCGAAAACAGCTTGTCATAAAGATACATAAGCTCACACTGACCGATAGCTGCCATTGCCTGCTTGTGCGGAAGCGCTTTCGGTCTTTCGTTTCTGCCAATTTTTGCAACACCGACGCCAATAGCACCGGAGCTTACCAAAACAACATCCATGCCGGAATTTCTTAAATCAGACAAGACTCTCACCAGCGCTTCAATTTTCTTTATATTAAGCTTTCCGTTATCATATGTAAGAGTAGAAGTCCCTACCTTAAAAACGACTCTTTTTACATTTTTAAAATTTCTTCCCACTTTAAAACCGCCTTTGTATAAACGTAATCATTATATATTATATTATTTTTTAATTCAATTGTAAAGTGAAAGTTTATTTTTTTCACAACTTTTGCTTTATTTTTTGTTTTTATACCTGTCGTACACAAAATATTCACAAAAAATTTCGCAAAATGTGCTTTATTATTTCATTTTTGTATGTTATAATAAAGCCATAAATTAAAGTTTTTACTTTTGAAAATGATATTCAGGAGGGATACATATGCAAAATACAAAAATTTTAATAGTAGACGATGACCGCAATATTTGCGAGCTTATAAAAATTTGTCTTGAAAAAGAGGGTTTTGAAACTCAAATCTGTACAGACGGACTTGAAGCTATTGAAACATTTAAAACCTACTCGCCCAATATTGTGCTTCTTGATATAATGATGCCTAAGGTTGACGGTTTTCAGGTATGCCGCGAAATCAGAAAAAGCAGCAATGTTCCAATTATAATGCTTACCGCAAAAAGCGACACTTTTGACACCGTTTTAGGTCTTGAACTTGGAGCAGACGATTATATGACAAAGCCTTTTGAAAGCAAAGAGCTTATCGCAAGGATAAAAGCGGTATTGCGCCGTTTTGAGCCAAAGCTAATCGACTCGGTAACAGAGGTTACATTCCCCAACTTACACATTAATATGACCAATTATGAACTTATCCTTTCCGGAAAAGCAATTGACATTCCCCCAAGAGAACTGGAGCTTCTGTTTTTCTTGTGTGTTCACAAAAATCAGGTCTTTACCCGCGAACAGCTTTTAGAACAGGTGTGGGGCTTTAATTATTGCGGTGAATCAAGAACAGTTGATGTGCATGTTAAAAGGCTTCGCGAAAAACTTGAAGGTCATGAGGATAACTGGCAATTAAAAACTAAACACAGAGTCGGATATGTTTTTGAAGTAAAATAAGCTGACGGGAGTTTTAAATCTTTATGAAAAAAGCTTTTTTTAAAACAATATTTGGAAAATTTATGGCTATAATATTTTCAACATTCGTAATTTCAACCATAATCACCGTAACACTTACAATATCCTTTTTTGGAAGCTATGCTCAAAAACAAAAGCTCAATTCTCTTGAAAAAATAGCTCCTCAAATTGCAGATTTGACATATACTATGTATGTTGAAAACGAAAGCTATCTTGCGCAATACGAATACCGCGCTATTTATGAAACAATTTTTATGCGTAACCTTGAGAGTATATCTTCTGTATCCGAAACAGATATTATAATAACTCAAAACAGCGGCGAAATTTTTTATGCCACAAAAAAACTTGATTTAAATGGCAAAACAATTATTCCGAAAGCAGAAATAAGCGATGCGTTAAAAGGTAATGTTACCCATTCAACCGGAACACTTGATTCTCTTTTCGACGAGAACAGATTAATTCTATCTTATCCTATTGAACACAATGGTGAGATTTATGGTGTAGTGTTGCTTGCAACAACCATGCCAAATATTGAACGCGATAAAATCATGATATCAAGGTTGTTTGCCACCATAAGCACTGTTGTTTTGCTTATTGCCCTTATATTTATATATGTGATATCGCAAAGGATGTCCACCCCGTTAAAAAAGCTTAATGCAGCAGCAAAGGAAATTGCAACCGGAAACTTTGATTCAAGGGTTGAAGTCACCGGTACGGATGAAATAAGGGATTTAAGTAAAACCTTTAACTATATGGCAGCATCCTTAAAACAAATAGATGATACACAAAAGAATTTTATTGCAAATGTTTCTCATGAACTTCGTACACCCATGACAACCATATCCGGTTTTCTTGAAAAAATTCTTGACAGAACAATAGATACACCCGAAAGGCAGAAAGAATATCTTACAATATGCTATAACGAATCAAAAAGACTTTCAAGACTTGTAAGCGATATGCTTGACGTATCGAAAATGACTTTGGGGCAGTATACAATCAACAAAATAAACTTTGATATAACAGAGATTATACGTCTTAGTGTAATTAATTTTTCAGACAGAATGGACGAAAAATTCTTAGATATAAACATTGATTTTCCAAGGGAAAAAATTAATGTTTATGCAGACAGGGATTCAATATCACGAGTTGTAACAAACTTGCTTGACAATGCAATAAAGTTTTCTGACCTTAATTCAATAATTGATATTACCCTAAGAACAGATGCAAACAAAGTGTACATCGCAATTACCAATGACGGCCCAGGAATTGCACCGGAGGATATCAATCATGTTTTTGAAAGATTTTACAAAACAGACAAATCCAGAAACAATGCAAACGGCACAGGTCTTGGACTTCATATGGTGCAAAACATTCTTGCCCTTCATGACGAAACAATAGCAGTAAAAAGTATAGATTTAAAAGGAAATGAATATGAATATACTGAAAATCATCCTGCAAAGCGTACCACTTTCGTTTTTTCATTAAAGCATGCCTGAATTTTCGCATTTCTCTTTTATTTATATATAATGCTGTTATAAAATAGTATTATGCATAAACTATAAATACAACAAACAATCAAGAGGTGTTAAATATGGATATCAATAACAATCAAAACCGTGAAATTCAAAATCACGATGAAGAAAATCAAAACACTTTCAGACCTGATTCTGATAAATCAAATTTTACAGTTTCAGCTTTACCGAGCGATGATGTTGTTGTTAATAACAACGATCCGGATACTTTCGAGGAAGCAGTATATTCTACTTACGAAACAGAAGATAATGATTCTGAAAACGGAATTTACTCTATTTCCCGAAAGCAATCGGAATATGAAGCACCTGCTTCTGAGCCGGTTTCAGACTTTCCTCCCTTTAACGATAGTAGTGAAAACTATAATGCAACTAATACACAAAGCACATACACACCAAATTGGCAGTTTTCTGAAAACAACCACACACCCCGAACAGATGATGCTGGGATTATAGTAAAGAACACTTCTCCGAAAAAGACTTTGCTTGTAACAATTCTTATAAATGCACTTATCTCTTTGTTAATCTGCGCAATATCACTCGGTATATTTTCTGCCATAAACAGACCCAACATAAGTGAAGATGGCAGCCTTATAATCTTTAAAGACGGTGACGATTTAAGACAAAAGGTTGATATTTCCGAAACTCTTTCAAATATGGCAAGTGACGGCGAAACTCCACTCACAACTCAGGATATAGCAATGAAAGTCGGTCCTGCCGTAGTAGGAATAGTGTCAACCGGTGAAACGGCAACTGGATGGTTTAATTTCACAACACCTTACGAAAGTAGCGGAAGCGGTGTAATTATAAGCGAAGACGGGTATATCGTAACAAATAATCACGTTATAGATAATGCAGATAAAATTTCTGTTATTCTTAACACAAATGAAGAATATGCTGCAACCGTTGTAGGAACAGATGCGCGCACTGACCTTGCGGTAATAAAAATTGAGGCAAAGGGTCTTACATGGGCAACACTCGGAAATTCAGGAAATGTTAAAGTAGGCGAACCTGTTGTTGCTATCGGTAACCCTTTGGGAATGGAACTTGCAGGAACCGTTACAAAAGGTATTATCAGCGCAACCAACAGAAGCATTGAAGTTGATGGTCAGAGCTTTGTTCTTTTGCAGACAGATGCTGCCATAAATTCCGGCAACTCAGGCGGCGCACTCGTGAATGCATACGGAGAAGTTATAGGTATTAACAGTGCTAAACTTCAGGCAACAGGCGTAGAGGGTTTGAGCTTTGCAATTCCGTCAGATGTTGCAAAACCCATTGTTGAAGACCTTATAAAAGTCGGTTTTGTTCAGGGCAGACCTCTTATCGGAATTATAGGTGATAATATAACAGCAGAAGAAGCAAAATACTATGGTCTTGAAGAAGGTATTCTTGTTATGAGCGTTTCTGACAATTCGGCTGCTAAAAAATCTGGAATACTAAGAGGAGACCTTATTATAGAATGTCAGGGCAAAAAGGTTAAAACAGTTGAAGAGCTAAATGAAATACGCGACCAACATAAGGCAGGAGACGAAATTAAACTTACTGTTATAAGAAATGATGAAAAACTTACTATCCCACTTGTGCTTGGCGAAGAAGCCTCCCCCGTACAATAATTATTATAGAAATTTTATATTTTACTAAAATGAGTCGCTTTCAAAATGAACTTACCTCCCAATCGTTAGGTTTTTGGTCTAACTTTTGGGGGTCGGTTCAAAAAGCTACTCATTTTTAATATAAAAAATTGTAGAGTTATGCTCAAAATGATACATTTTTTGTTTATTAATTATTGAAAAAAAGGCTTTATTGTGTTAAAATAATTTTGTTTTGAAATCCTGATAAGGAGGTGAATTTTTATGCAAAAGCTTTTAAGCTATACAAGGAAAGCAATTGATACTTACAATATGGTAGATGACGGCGACTGTGTGGCTGTTGGTGTTTCAGGCGGAAAAGACAGCATTGCACTTTTAAATGCACTTTGCAGACTTAAAAACTTTTATTCAAAAAAATTCACCGTAAAGGCAATAACCGTAGATATGGGATATGAAGAAAGCGACTTTTCACATATTGCAGGCTTATGTAAAGAACTTGACTGTGAATATATTATAGAACATACACATATTAAACAAATCGTCTTTGACGAAAGAAAAGAGAAAAATCCATGCTCATTGTGTTCAAATTTAAGGCGTGGAGCTTTAAACAATGTAGCAATTGCAAACGGCTGCAACACTGTCGCCTTGGGGCATCATTATGACGATGCAATCGAAACATTTATACTTAGTCTGCTCTACGAAGGCAGGCTTAACTGCTTTATTCCCGTAACAAAACTTGAGAGGTGTGATATTAAAATTATACGCCCCTTGATTTTTACACCTGAGTATTATATTGATTCATTAAAAAAGCGTTATGATTTTCCCGTGTTTAAAAACCCCTGCCCTGCCGATAGAGTTACAAAACGCGAAGAAGTTAAAAAACTTCTGAACACTCTTTCTCAAAAAGATGCTGATGTAAAAAAACGTATTTTTTCTGCTCTGCACTCAATTCCCGAATGGAATACAGACCTTAAATAAAACAAGCAGTGACTTAAAAAATGGCAGCTCGGCGAATTTTGTGTAAATAGAATTTCCTTTCAGACATAGTACGAATATTTAATGGTGGTTTTCTGCCCGAAAACGGGCTGATACATTTGCCTGTAATTATACCTTGTCCGGAAACTCGGAAGGTATGCGCAG
>JAZTXH010000007.1:0-35598 GCA_045636325.1 Clostridia bacterium | reverse complement strand
AAGTACTTTTCGTGTTTTATTTCGTTTATACTGTTTAATTTTCAATGTCCAATGCCCCACTTTACACCTAGGATTTTTACTCCCTTTCGTCAAGCGACTTGATTAGTATATCACCTTTTTTTATCTTTGTCAACACTTTTTTTAGATTTTTTTATGTTTTTACAATTTACACAACATTTTTCTACCAAAAATCATTCTATATAACACAATTCACAATTATTTTCTCGTAAATACCTTTACCGACACATAGGAGGACTCAAACACTACTTAATAATATCATATAAAAAGTGGGGGGCATAAGATGTCCCCACTTTTCTTAATCGCCAACATTTTTACTGTCAAAATTTTCTTCTTTTTTAACTTTTTTTACCTTTGCTGTTTTTATAATTTCAGGTTTCATTCCGCCTGTAATAACATTTTTATGAATTACGCATTTTACAATGTTTTCATCTGACGGAGCTTCATACATAATGTCAAGCATTATTTCTTCCACTATAGACCTTAAACCTCTGGCACCGGTCTCGAGACTGCTTGCCTTCTTTGCGATTTCTTCAATCGCATCCAAGTCAAACTCAAGATCAATATTATCCATTTCAAACAAACGCTTGTACTGTTTTACCAATGCATTCTTCGGCTCGGTAAGTATTCGTACAAAAGCTTCTGTATCCAATTTATCAAGTGTTGCAATTACAGGAAGTCTTCCGATAAATTCAGGAATAAGACCGAATTTTAACAAATCCTGAGGAGTAATAAGCTTCAAAATCTTACCAATATCCACATTATTTTTGCTTTTTATTTCAGCCCCAAAACCTATAGAATTATTTCCGGTACGTTTCTGAATGATTCTTTCTATGCCATCAAAGGCTCCTCCACATATAAACAGAATATTTGTGGTATCAATCTGAATAAATTCCTGATGCGGATGCTTTCTTCCACCCTGGGGCGGAACAGATGCAAGAGTGCCTTCAAGTATTTTTAAAAGCGATTGCTGAACACCTTCACCGCTTACATCACGGGTTATTGAAGGGTTCTCACTTTTCTTTGTTATTTTGTCAATTTCATCTATATAAATAATACCATGCTCTGCCGCTTCCACATTACCGTCAGCCGCCTGAATAAGACGAAGAAGTATATTTTCTACATCTTCACCAACATAACCAGCTTCAGTAAGTGATGTTGCATCTGCTATTGCAAACGGCACATCAAGAATTTTTGCAAGTGTCTGCGCTAAAAATGTTTTACCAGAGCCTGTAGGACCTAAAAGTAAAATATTACTTTTGGTAAGTTCAACTTCGTCATCAAAATCACTGCCGATTCTTTTATAATGATTATAAACCGCAACCGCCATAGCTTTTTTAGCTTCATCCTGACCGATTACATACTGATCAAGCACTTCTTTGATTTCTTTCGGCTTCGGAATATCGTTTAAATCTATTTCGCCGTGTGTAAATTCATCACGCCCGTCAAGCACGCTACGGCACAAATCCACACATTCACTGCAGATATATATATCCCCCGGACCTGCAACGATACCGCGGGTTTCACTTTCCTGACAACCGCAAAAAGAACATCTTATAGCTTTCGGCGGATTAGGTGTTTTGGAGTTTGCCATACAAACCCTCCTTTTTATTATTACGCCTTCTTTTCAATTACTTCATCAATAAGGCCGTATTCTTTTGCTTCATAAGCACTCATAAAATTATCACGTTCTGTGTCACGCTCGATAACATCCAAAGGTTTACCTGTGTTTTCACTCAAAATTTTATTTAATGTTTCGCGCATTCTTATTATACGGTCTGCATGAATTTTAATATCTGTCGCCTGCCCCTGCATACCACCTAATGGCTGATGAATCATAACTTCACTGTGAGGAAGTGCAAAACGCTTGCCTTTTGTTCCTGCCGAAAGCAGGAATGCCCCCATGCTTGCTGCCATACCCACACAAATAGTAGATACATCACACTTAATAACCTGCATCGTGTCATATATAGCCATACCTGATGTTATAGAACCGCCTGGACTGTTAATGTAAAATTGAATATCTTTATCAGGGTCTTCACTTTCCAGAAACAACATCTGTGCTACTACAAGACTTGCAGTAACATCATTAACCTCATCGCTTAGGAAAATAATTCTTTCCTTAAGAAGTCTTGAAAAAATGTCATATGCTCGCTCTCCTCGATTTGTCTGTTCAATGACTGTTGGTACTAAGCTCATATTTTACTACCTCCTTATATATTTAATGCTATGCGGCAAAATAATTGCCGCACAGCATTGAACTGATATTTTAAATTATGCTTCTACAAAATTTACCTTTGCAACCAATGCATCGATTGTCTTGTTGGTTGTAAGACTCTTTTTAACATCCTCTTCAGCAACGTATGCTTTAACCTGCTCAACTTCCATCTTGTAATCCGCTGCCATTTTCTCATATTCAGCTGCGATTTCTTCCTTAGAAACCTTAATCTTTTCTCTCTTAGCCATAGACTCAAGAGCTAAAGTTCCCTTAACCTGTTTTTCGGCCTGTTCTTTAAACTGTCCGCGGAATGCATCCATTTCAATACCTGCATACTTTAAGTATGTTTCAAGATTCATCCCCTGGTAAGAAAGACGCATTTCAAAATCACGAATCATATCGTTAATTCTGTTTTCAATCATAACATCAGGAATGTTAACCTTCATCTTTGATACAACAAAATCAACAGCTGCATCTTCTATTTCACGCTTAACGCGCTCATCAGCATTTTTTTCAAGCTTTGCCTTAATATCAGTTTTGTATTCATCCAAAGTATCAAATTCACTTACATCCTGTGCAAAATCATTATCAAGCTCAGGCACTTCTTTTACCTTTATAGCGTTAATCTTTACTTTAAATGTTGCCTCTTTACCTGCAAGCTCAGATGCATGATACTCTTTAGGGAATGTTACAACAACATCTACATCATCGCCTGTGTTCTTACCAATAAGCTGTTCTTCAAAACCGGAAATGAATGAACCTGAGCCTAAAACTAATTCATGGTTTTCACCCTTACCGCCTTCAAATGCAACACCATCAACAAAGCCTTCGTAATCAATAACAGCTGTATCGCCTTCCTTTGTAGCTCTGTCTTCAACAGTGATAAGGCGTGCAGCTCTTTCCTGTGCCCTCTTAAGTTCATCTTCAACATCCTCATCTGTTACAGGATACTCAGGCTTTACAATATCAACAGTTTCAAACTTGCTTATTCTTACATCAGGCTTTACTGTAACCTTTGCTGTAAGGATAATTGTATTTTCTGCATCGGGCCAACGCTTAACATCAACCTCAGGCTGTGAAACGGGCTCTACTTTTGCTTCTTTTAAAGCTTCTTCATAAGCTTCCGGAAAAGCAAAATTAATAGCATCATCATAAAAAACAGCTTCACCATAAATCTTTTCGATCATCTTTCTGGGAGCTTTACCCTTTCTGAAACCCGGAAGAGCTATCTGCTTAACGTTCTTTATGTAAGACTTCTGCATAGCTTTCTCAAAAACTTCCTTGCTTATTTCAAATTCAATTTCAACAATATTTGTTTCAATTTTTTCAACTTTTGTGTTCATTACTATCTTCCTCCAAATACATTATGTACATCTCTTTCCAAAATATACATTTAATTCCAAATTATAATATATTAACCGACATAATCGGGCACTACGGATATTCAACCTAAAATATTATATCACAAAAACAAAAAAATGCAACCTTTTTAATAAATTTTTTTCAATCTTTTAATTTTAATGGCAAAAAAGACAAAAAATCACACGAAACAAGGTCAAATTTTATGCTATCATACTCACCCACAAAAGCAAAACGCTTCTGATTTCCGTGTATATGTCCATAAAGCACGTGCCTCACATCATACCTTTTCATTATTTCACAAAATTCTTTGTCAACATTTCCTTCCCTGCTTACCGGCGGATAATGAGTAAAAAATATAATTTCGTCAAATCCGTCGCCTTTTGCTTTTTCCAATGTAAGCTCGCACCTTATAAGCTCACGTTTATATATTTTTTCATCCTCTTCATTCAATGCAGTAATTCCGGGACAGTTCCAAAACCTTGTGCCGCAGATAGCAGTATTTTCATACACAAAATAATTGTTGTGCAGAAAATGTACAGTGTCAAAGTTTTTTTCTGTTTTAAAACGCTCTAACTTTGATAATGTATCCCACCAGTAATCATGATTTCCGCGCAACAAAATTTTTCTGCCTGGAAGCGCTTGTATAAATTCAAAATCTGCCTGAGAATCTTTTATATGCATCGCCCAAGAAAAATCACCGGGCATTACAACCGTATCTCCATCTTTTACATTTCCCTGCCAGTTTTCTTTCAGCTTTTCAACATAATTTTCCCAATCACGGCCAAAAATGTCCATTGGTTTATTAACACCCAATGGCAGATGTAAATCTGAAATTGCAAACAGTGCCACACTATTTCTCCTTTATTCTTATTCTTTATTTTGAAAATTTACTTAAAAGCTCATTTTTCACATTCCACAGCTTTTCAGACAAATCCACATAATATGTGTGGGGATTTTCAAAACGCGTAACCTCATCCCAAAGGGTATCTACCTGTTCGCGACAGAATGCTCGCAAAATTTCAATATCGGGAGTTTCGTATATAAGCTTTCCTTTTTCCATCATTTTCGTTAAAAGAGGAACTGCTTTAAAATCGGTAATCTTTTTTCTTTTCCATGTATGCTCAGGGTCAAAAATTTCGTATGGCTTTGTGTCGTCAATAACTTCATCGTGAAGTGTTATAACATCTGCAATCGCCTTACCGGTCTGCCTTTCATAAAGTCTGTAAAGCTGTTTAAAGCAAGGTGTAGTTATTTTTGATACATTTTCAGAAAGCTTTATTCTTGGTGAAATTGTTCCATCTTTTTCCTCAACACCAACAATTTTATATACGCCACCAAATACCGGCTCTGACCTTGAAGTAATAAGTCTTTCACCTACACCAAACTGGTCAATACATGCCCCCTGATTTAAAGTATCACGAATAATGAACTCATCCAGTGAGTTCGATGCCACAATCTTACAGTCGCTGTATCCGGCATCATCAAGCATTTTTCTTGCTTTTTTAGAAAGATATGTTATATCACCGCTGTCAATACGTATTCCCTTGGGTCTGTAACCCATAGGTTTTAAAACTTCATCAAACACCTTTATTGCATTTTTTACACCGCTTTTTAATACATTATATGTATCGACAAGTAATACACAGTTATCAGGATAGGTTTTTGCATAGGCATAAAAAGCATCGTATTCATCTTCAAAAAGCTGAATCCAGCTATGAGCCATCGTTCCAAGAGCGGGCACCCCATAATCACGCTCAGCAATAGCACATGCAGAACCTGCACAACCTGCAATATACGCCGCTCTTGCGCCCATAATAGCAGCATTATACCCCTGCGCTCTTCTTGAGCCAAACTCCATAACCGCTCTTCCCTGAGCTGCACGAACAATTCGGTTTGCTTTAGTTGCAATAAGAGACTGATGATTGATTGTTAAAAGAATCATTGTTTCCACAAACTGAGCCTGAATTACAGGACCTTTTATTGTGACAATAGGTTCTCCCGGAAAAATTGGAGTGCCCTCTTTAATTGCCCATACATCACATTCAAACTTAAAGTTTTTAAGATAATCAAGAAAACCTTGAGAAAAAATATTTCTGCGTTTTAAATATTCAATGTCTTCATCTGTAAAATGTAAATCAGACAAGTACTTAAGCATCTGCTCAACGCCCATCATTATTGCGTATCCGCCATCATCAGGAACTTTCCTGAAAAACATATCAAAGTAAACTGTCTTATCTTTATATCCATGCTCAAAAAAGCCATTTGCCATAGTAAATTCATAAAAGTCTGTTAGCATTGTAAGATTAATATCACTCATAAAAATCCCTCTTTTTTATAGTTTTTAATATTTATATCTTTTTCAAATTAGCAAACATCGCCATAAGATTTTTTGTTCCGGCGGTGTCAAATTCTATTGTAAGCTTTTTATCATTACCTAATTCGACAACAGAACTCACTGTTCCTTCTCCAAATTTTTTATGACTTACCCTGTCACCGAGTGAAAAATCAAGTTCAGGCTTTTTATCTGACCGCACATCAAACTTTTCAAACAATGTGCTTTTACTTCCCTTTATAAAATCATCTATACTTATGCCGCCGGATTTTGAACCAAATGATTTTTTTGAAGACTCTGACATTGAAAAGAAACCTCCGCTATCCTGCTGAAAGCGACTTTTCTTTTCTTTCTTTTTACCGAATTCCACTATAAGCTCACTTGGAACTTCTTTAAGAAATCTTGAAGGTGCATAATACTGAGTTGAGCCAAAAAGCATTCTGCATTCTGCATGGGTAATATAAAGCTGTTTTTTTGCTCTTGTTATGGCAACATAACACAGACGTCTTTCTTCTTCAAGGTCATCATCGTCTATAATAGAGCGCACACTAGGAAATATTCCGTCGTCAAGTCCTGCAAGAAAAACAACGGGGAATTCAAGACCTTTGGCCGAATGAATAGTCATTAAAACAACCGCTGCCTGGTCTTCATCATAATTATCAATATCCGCAACCAAAGCAACTGACTCTAAAAACCCCGAAAAGCTTGGTTCTTCATCAGTATTCACATATTCTTTTACTGCAGATAAAAATTCGTCTATATTTTCAAGCCTGCCTTGAGATTCAATAGAGTTTTCAGCTACAAGTGTGCTTCTGTAACCTGATTTATCAATTACCTTTTCAACAAAATCGCAAAGTTCAGATGTATCTTTTTCCAAAATAAGCCCATCCATAAGCTTTACAAATTCAAGTATTTTTACGTTGCTTCTTACAAGGTCGGGGTAAATATCTGCCTTTTTAAACACTTCATAAAGGCTTTTTCCATTTTCTGCTGCTATAGCCTCTGCCTTAGAAACAGTTGTTGCTCCTATTCCCCTTTTAGGCTCATTTATAATTCTTTTAAGGCTCACACTGTCAGCCGTATTATTTATAAATCTAAGGTATGCCAAAACATCCTTAATTTCTTTTCTGTCATAGAATCTCAGACCCGCAAGAACGCGGTAGGGAATACCCTGACGCAAAAGCATTTCTTCTAAGATACGCGACTGGGCATTTGTTCTGTAAAGAATTGCAAAGTCAGAAAAATTATATTCAAACTCGGAAACTTTTCTGTCAATTTCTTTTGCTATATATCTTCCTTCATCGTGCTCATTTTCGCTTTTATAAACAAAAATACTATCACCCTCTGAATCGCTTGTCCAGAGTTTTTTTGATTTTCTGCCTTTGTTATTTGCAATCACTGCATTAGCCGCATCAAGGATATTTTTTGTTGAACGGTAGTTTTGCTCTAATTTAACAACATGAGCATCTTTGAACTCTTCTTCAAAATCAAGAATATTTCTTATGTTTGCGCCGCGGAATTTATAAATACTCTGGTCATCATCACCCACAACACAAAGATTTCTGTGAATTGCCGCAAGAAGAGATATAAGTCTGTACTGTGCATTATTAGTATCCTGATACTCATCAACCATTATGTATTTAAATTTTTTCTGATAATATTCTAAAACATCCCTATTCTTTTCAAGAAGTGTAACTGTTTTAAAAATTATATCGTCAAAATCAAGGGCATTATTTGCCGTCAGCTTACTTTGATACAAGCTGTAAAGCTTTGCAATATTTCTTAATCTGAAATCGCCTGCATTTATTTGTTCATACTCTTTCGGACCAAGCATCTCATCTTTCGCGCGTCCTATTTCTGCCAAAACCGATTTTGGCGGAAAATTCTTGTCATTCAAATCAAGCTCTTTTATACACTCTTTCATTAATGTAACAGTATCGGATGTATCATAAATGGCAAAATTACTGCTGTATCCAATGCGTGAAATGTAGCGTCGTAAAATCTTTACACACATTGAATGGAATGTGGAAATCCACATATCCCTAACACCCTCGCCAAACAGCTTTTCTATTCTCGTTTTCATTTCGTTTGCCGCTTTATTTGTAAAGGTTATTGCAAGAATTCTGTAAGGTGCAACATCCAAATCTTTTAAGATATGAGCAACTCTGTTAACCAATACAGTTGTTTTACCGCTTCCCGCCCCTGCTAAAATAAGCAAAGGACCCTCAGTATGCATAACGGCTTCTTTCTGCATAGGGTTTAATGACTTTGTAAACTCGCTCATTTATTATCCTCCGTTATTTTTATCACATTTTAATCATTATACTACATTTTAAATAAAAAATAAAGTGTTTTTTAACTTATTTTTTAGGCAAACCCATACGGATTTAAAAATTAAATTTATAATAACCATATTAACCGCATCGCCGTGAATGGTTGTTTTATAAGCAACAGGCAGTACAGATAAAAAGTCATTTTAATACCAATAAGTATTCTTCCCATCGCCTGACATTAAGGTCTGCGAATAAAAACATTAAGTATCAGTGCTACAAACGTCAAAGCCAATAGCATCATAAACGTAGCAGTATATCCACCGGTAACTTCCAAAACCTTGTTTGATGCAGTTGCAACAAATGACCCCACCATAACAGTAAAAGTCATAAGCGCCATATTATTGGAAAAATGTTTCATTCCAAAAAAAGACGAAGTGAATGCAGCGGTAATTGTAGGACAGGCACCATAAGACATTCCCGTCAAACACAATCCGATAATACATAATATAAGAGAGTTAACAGATACAGCCAAAAGAGCAACCGCAGCTGCACAAACAGTAAGAATATTAGCATATATCATGGTTTTTCTGCGACCAATCACATCAAACACCGCACCTGTTAAAATACGACCGATTCCGTTACATACAGAAAGCACGCCCACCAATGAGACAGCTAAATTCTCAGGTGCATTAGCCGACAAAGCCATATCCTTTGCAAAACTGATTACCGAGCTTCCTACCGCAGCTAAAAATGATATGCAGATAAATGCCATCCAGAAAGACGGATGGCAAAGCATCTGTGCTGATGTAAAATCTTTGCACTCAATATCTTTTTCATCTGTATTCTTTTGCTTTATGTCCTGCGGGAAAACCATATCTGCACCGGGGCTCTTAAGCAGAAAACCTGAAAAAATCAAAACTAAAAAAATAACAATACCTAAAATTATATAGGTAATTCTCCACCCTAAATTACTTTTAAACATAGCATCAGCCAAATTACCAATAATTAAAGCAGATGCACCAAATCCCATCATTAAGCATCCTGAACATAAGCCTTTTTTATCGGGAAACCACGCACTGACAGTTGAAATAACCACATTATAAGCAATTCCAATTCCAAGGCCCGCCAATACACCATATGTAACATAAAGCACCCATACAGAAACACCGCCAAAAACGGAAGTCAGTATAAATCCTGCGGCAGTCAGTACCCCTGCAAAAGCAAGGGTAATACGGTGACCCATACGCTTAGATATCTGTGCACCCAGCAGCCCTCCCACGCAAAAAAATGTCATAGCAAGTGTAAAGTTTAGTGCAAGCTCAGATTGCCCCCAACCAAATTCAGCGCCTAACGGTGATTTTAAAATAGACCATGCATACAAAACACCGGCAAACAACATAGAAATAACGCCAGCGGCCATATAAACCCATCTCAGGAAAAGTTTTTGATTTTCTTTATTCATTTACAAAACTCCAATTATCATCTCGGGAATCTGTATTATAACGCCTATATAACAATACAAAAATACATTTATTCATTTTACAATCAATATCTTTTCTTGTTGCGTCACAGTCATTAAATTTATTGGTTATTGCTTCTTCATCTGTAATTAAACTTCACACTCCGCTGCACCTTCAGTAATAATTTTGATACTGTCATTTATTTCAAGTTTTATATTTATGGGTTCGGTATTATAAAGTACGGTTTCGTTATACCGATAGACTTTTATTGAAACATTGACACCTTAAAAGCAACAACCTGTATTTTACATTATATTATTTTTTTAAATATGCTGAATAGAACTGCAAACACAATTAGTAATAATATATAATTCGTTATAATTTCCTCGTTTAATTTTTTATATACAGCAAAAATTTCAATTATTTTGTTTATACTCTTTCAGAGCACATGCAAGTTGATCGGGACATGATGTGTTTTTAAAGCCACATTTTATACCTTCCAAAATTCTTATAACTTCGTCAATCTTTCTGCCAACACACAATTTTGCCACACCCTGTGTATTACCATGACAACCGCCCACAAAATCAACAGATTTTATGATCTCACCTTCAATTTCAAGTTCAATCGTCTTTGAACATACTCCTTTTGTTTTATAAATCATATTAGTTTCCTCCATTATATAAAATACCGCAGCCACAAGGACTGCGGTAACCTTTTTTACTTATCTTGCGCTCTTTGCTTTTTCAACTAAAGCTGTAAAAGCCTTAGGATCTGCAATTGCAATCTCAGAAAGCATCTTTCTGTTAATATCGATGTTAGCTTTCTTAAGGCCATTCATAAACGTTGAATAGTTCATACCATTCATCTTAGCGGCTGCACTGATTCTTGCAATCCACATACGACGGAAATTTCTCTTCTTCTGCTTTCTGCCGATGTATGCGTATTTCAATGACTTCATAACTGCCTGACTGGCTGTCTTATAAAGCTTGCTCTTACCGCCACGGTAACCCTTTGCGAGTTTTAATACTTTTTTATGTTTTTTTCTGGTGTTAACTGCACCTTTTACTCTTGCCATTAAATTTTCCCTTCTTTCCGATTATTATTTGTATGGAATTAACTTCTTGATTGTTGCTTCATTTGCAGGAGATGCATAAGCACTCTTGCGCAAACCTCTTTTTCTTTTTGTTGATTTCTTTGTTAAGATATGGCTTCTGAAAGCACTACCCCTTTTTACCTTTCCGGACTTTGTTAGAGAAAATCTTTTAGCAGCTCCTCTATGAGTCTTTATTTTAGGCATTTAAATACACTCCTTCCAAATTAATTCTTATTTCTTAGAATAATTTTATTCATGACCACTAATACAGTGAACATTGCATATTAATATGAAAATATCAGTTTTCAAAAATTACGCTTTGGGAACCATTACCATAGCCATATTTCTGCCTTCAAGCTTTGCACCCTTTTCAACACTGCCGAATTCTTCAGCGCCTTTTGCAAAACGGTCAAGAAGCTGACCGCCAATATCACTGTGATGAATTTCACGGCCTCGGAAACGAACTGTAACCTTAACCTTGTTTCCGGCTTTCAAAAACTTAATTGCAGAATTAAGCTTGGTTTCAAAATCGTGAGTATCTATTGCAGGTGACAGTCTCACCTCTTTTACATCAAGTACTTTCTGATTCTTGCGGTTTTCCTTTTCACGCTTGGCAATCTCAAATTTGTATTTTCCGTAATCCATTATTTTGCACACGGGTGGAGCTGCCTGAGGTGCAATTTTTACAAGGTCAAGATTTGCTTCTTCTGCCATCTGCTGAGCCTTTGCAATATCAACCACACCAATTTGCGAACCATCTGCTCCGATTAAGCGCACCTGCTTATCACGGATTTCCTCATTGATCTGCTGTTCTTTGCTACTGATAAAAATCACCATCCAAAATTTATTTTGCCTTACAGGCAATAAAAAACGGAGAAGCCGTAAACAACTCTCCGCACAAAAATTCACACAAACAAACCAAAGCTTGTTTTAATGCTGAAAATATTTAACCAAAACGACCCGTTTGCCGCAAGGTGAGAGCGGAAAAATTATTTACTCTACTTTGTTTTCTCAAACATTATACACTCTATTTTTACATTTGTCAATAGTTTTTTCAATTTTTTTATTTTTTATTTTTACTGCTCAGTTTCTATATAATATCCTTGCTCATTTTCAGAAAGAATTATCACTGATTCTACCCCTTTATAATTAAGGTCAGCCTCCCCAAAGCTTTCCTGATAATAGCTTCCATCGTCTTCCATAAATTCAGCTTTAATCTCCCACACGCCGCTATTTTTTATTTTAACTTCATTTCCAGCAGGCAGCACCGCATCAATCAAAAGATTTTCTTTGTCAGATGACGAAAATTCCAGAGAATATATATCGTTTTTTGTTGCATTTCTCAATATAAATATTCCCTCTGTATCTGCCTCTTTCGAAGCAGGAGTATTTTCAGCCTCTGTCACATTTGTTTTACTTTGAAGAATTTCCGGATTTTTTTTTGTTTTACCATCTGCACATGCACAAGTAATAATTACGCACATAACCACACATAAAAGCACTGCAATTTTTTTCTTCATAATATAAACCCTTCCCAATTTATTTTTTATACATATTATTTATACCACAATAATTCCTTTTTGTAAATACGGAAAATAAACTTTTGGCTTTATATTGTTATTTTTTCACAATTTTTCTTATCCCTTTTTTAAAATATAAATTTAACTTTACTATTTCATTTTTACTTAATAGGATGTATTCTCAGACGAAATTATTGACAATCAGGGCAATGTTATTTGTTCTAAAGGCAAAAAGCTTTATGACTCTACAATTACAGGTGCTATAAGTAAAACTTTACCTTCTTCAATTTTTTATATTATTATTTTTTCTGCCACCTTATAAATGCTCTATTTTTCTTGTTTTTTTAGCTTCATATAGTTTCTTATCTGCATTGCTTAAAAGCTCATCAATGGGTGTCACGCCGTCATAGAGCGCAGTTCCTATGCTCATTTTAATATCAAAATCATCCCTGAACTCAAGCTTGTCAAGTTCTGCCTTTATTGCATTTGTAATATCCTCGGCAATCCCCGCCATGGACTTATCTGTGATAATAACAAACTCGTCTCCCCCTATTCGAAAGGCTTCAGCAGAAAACATTTTTCCTACTTTTGCAAGCACGCCTGCCACAAGAACCAATGCCCTGTCCCCTTCAGGATGCCCCCATGTATCATTTATATGTTTAAAATTATCAAGGTCGCAGGCTATAATATAAAAAGAATCTTCGTGTTCTAACCGATACTGTCTTAATTGCTCTTTTAATTCAACATCCATCCCATATCGGTTGTATAGCTTTGTAAGGCTATCTACCCTTATTTTATTGTATTGTTCTGATGCAAACAAAGCCACAACAGCAAAAACCAGCAGAAAATTAACTGCATTTATCCTATTGCTTAATGAATAAAAAGCCAAAACCCCAAACAGAGTACTTGAAAATATATACAAAAATTTCTTTAGCCGTGTTTTTTTTAAGCCCATAACTTTAAATGCGCAGTCACAGAAAAACCACACTGCCAAAAAACAGCAGACACTGCATAATGCAAAACATGTATTTTTTATGTCTTCTTTTTGCACAACATCTGCCAGCGCAGAAAATAGAATTTCTGCCAATAAAAAAAGATATAAAAGTTTGTTTTCTTTAGACTGATATTGAAAATTCTTCTTTTGAAAAACATATAAAAAAGATATTATCAATACACTAAAAATTTTCACTTCTGCCCCCAAATAAAGAACATCCATATTATTACTCCCCTTTTTTGTTATGAACATTAAACAATTAAATTGTTTCTCTGTTAAAATCCCCATATGTCAATTTTATCATATTTTACCTGTTTCAATAATAAAATATAAACGGCTTCGACACATTTTTCTGTATCTAAGCCGTTATTTCAATCATTTTTTATCCGGAAACTTTCCTAAAATCGTCATCGCAAGAATTACAATTGCACACACAACAAAAATTCCGAACATTCCCTTCCCCATGTAAGGAAGGCTTTCCAAAAATTTATCAAAATGCAAAAAGCTCATAATCTTACTCCTTTCACACACAAACCAAACTTATATAATTGGCGGAATAAGGTTTAGAATCAACCCTCCCGCAATAACAGATGCAATCTGACCTGAAACGTTTACGCCTATTGAATGCATCAAAAGGAAGTTCTGAGGGTCTTCTGCAAGGCCCATCTTATGCACAACTCTTGCAGACATTGGGAACGCTGAAATACCTGCCGCGCCAATCATAGGATTAATTTTATTTTTAGCAAACAAATTTATAAACTTTGCAACCAAAACTCCGCCTGCAGTATCAAATACAAAGGCAACAAGACCAAGACCGATAATCATAAGTGTCTGAGCTGTTAAAAAGTCTTGAGCCTGCATTTTCATTGCTATTGTTATACCTAGGAATAATGTAATAAGATTTGCCAAAACCTTCTGTGCTGTTTCTGAAAGACTATCAAGCACACCACATTCACGAATAAGATTACCGAACATCAAAAATCCTATTAGAGCAACGCTCTTTGGTGCAATAAGACCTGTAATAACAGTAATTGCTATTGGGAACAAAATTTTTGCAAGCTTAGACACATTCTTCGGCTTATATTCCATACGGATAAGACGTTCTTTCTTTGTTGTTAAAAGTTTTATAACAGGTGGCTGCACAACGGGCACCAATGCCATGTATGAATATGCTGCAACCATGATTGCACCAAGATATGCAGTACCATAAGTCTGCGCAATAAAGATTGATGTGGGACCGTCAGCCGCGCCGATAATAGCAATTGAAGCTGCGTCTCTTAAATCAAAACCTAAAAGTGAAGCAAGGCTTAATGTAAAGAATATACCAAACTGTGCTGCCGCACCGAAAATCATCATTTTCGGATTTGAAAGAAGCGGACCGAAGTCAATCATCGCACCAATACCGATAAACAACAAAAGAGGAAATAATTCATTTGCAATACCTGCATTAAACAAAACCTCAAGAGTTTCAACAGCTCCTGAATGAGGTAGATTCACAAGAATTGCGCCGAAGCCCATAGGCAAAAGAAGCGTAGGCTCCATTTCCTTTTTAATAGCCAAATAAATAAGTATTGCACCTATAACCCACATAACAATCATCTGCCATGTAGTCTGAGCGGCGCTTTCAAAAATTGCATTTGCCATACTAACCATAGTCTCCATATTGTTATACCTCCGTTTTTTATTTATGTATGGTAAAAGATAAAAAAAGACTTTTACCGCAATGATGCAATAAAAGTCTTACCATTTAATTCAAAAGCGGGTTTAAAAAACCGTTCTGGCGCCAATGAAACGAAAATATCTTTTAAATATTTCGCAGGTTACTCCCCTTTACCAAAAAAATAATACCATATTTTTTCTTATTTGTCAAGCAATAATTAAATTATGCCTGAATTTTTTCCCACATTTTTGCAACAGCATCGTCAACCGCTGAATACACATCATCAACATTTACCTTAACCTTAATTGACTTATCTCTTGTCACAACCTCAACCTGACCCTCTGCAATACCTTTCTTGCTGACAATAACACGTACCGGCACGCCTAAAAGGTCAGCATCTGCAAAGCAAACACCTGTTGAAACCTTTCTGTCGTCAAAAATCGTTTCATATTTTGAAGAAAGTTTTTTATAGATTTCTTCTGCTTTAGCGTTAACCTCTTCAACCTGATTGTTAAGACAGCACACATGAACCTGCCATGGCGCCACTGTAATGGGCCATATGGGGCCGTAATCATCGTGACAGTCTTCTATAACGCAAGCAAGCAGTCTTCCTACACCTATACCATAGCAACCCATAATAGGTGTCCGCCTTACACCGTCTGCATCAATATATTCCATACCCATGCTCTTTGAATATTTTGTTCCAAGCTGGAATATATTACCCACTTCAATACCTCTTTTGATTAAAATATTCTTACCGCATTCAGGGCAAATTCCTCCGTCAATAACCTTTGCAACATCATAAAATTCTGCATCAGGCACATCACGGCTCATGCATACACCTTTATAGTGATAATCATATTTATTCGCACCGCAAACCAAAGCATTTTCACCTTTAATTGAATTATCATAAATAACTGTTGCATCACATTCAAGATTGTATGGTCCGATAAAACCAAATGAAAGATTTGATGCATCATAATTTGCATATGGAAATATTTCAGAGCCAATAACCTTTTTAAGCTTCGCTTCGTTAACCTCTAAATCTCCTCTTATAAACACAATAACAGGCTTATCATCCTTCGGTGTGCCAAACACAACGGCTTTTATGCTGTCCGCCGGGCTTTCGCCAAGGAATGTGCAGACATCTTCAATAGTTTTTGCATCGGGAGTATGAATACATTCAACCTCAGTTTCTGCTTTATTTCTTGAAGGAACAATGCTTTTTGCAACTTCCATATTTGCAGAAAATCCACAGTGCTCACAAATAATAAGTGAATCCTCGCCGAATTCATTTAAAAGCATAAATTCGTGAGCAACATTACCGCCCATCATACCTGTATCTGATTTAACAGCAATTACACCGGGCACACCTGCACGGGTATAAATTCTGTTATATGCATCATAACAACGCATATAATACTTTTCCAAATCCTCCTGAGATGTATGGAAAGAATACGCATCTTTCATTGTAAACTCTCTCACACGTATAAGGCCGCCACGGCTTCTTGGCTCGTCACGGAACTTAGTCTGAATCTGATACAACATGAACGGATACTTACTGTATGAAAGAGCTTCGCTTCTTGCAAGATGAACAACAGCTTCCTCATGAGTCATAGCTAAAAGCATATCCATTCCCGCACGGTCTTTTATACGCAAAAGCTCACTACCGACTGCATCCCATCTGCCCGACTCTTTCCAAAGCTCACCGGGAAGCACAACGGGCATCATAACCTCCTGACCGTCAATCGCGTCCATTTCCTCCCGAATAATATTTTCAATTTTTGCGACAACACGTTTTGCAGGCATTAAAAGCGAAAACACACCGCTTGCAACCTGACGCATATAACCGCCTCTTAAAAGATAAATATGGCTGGGCATATTAGCATCTGCAGGTTTTTCTTTAAAACGCTCACCCAAAAGCCTACTCATAAGCATTTTTAAAACAACTCCTTTAAGTGATAATACATACATTAGAGTATAACACTGTTTAGCTGTATTTGTCAAGCATTACAAGCTATATTTATTATATTATATTTTATTCCATATCTAAATCAAAGCAAAAAACTCTTGCATTACATACAAGTTTTTGATATAATATAATTCGTGTGAAAGTTTTTAACGGAAATGTGTGTTTTTATGAATTATATTGTTTTTGACATGGAGTGGAATCAGCCTATATCAAAAAACAGTTATCCTTATACAAAAATCGGCAGTCAGATGATGAATGAAATTATTCAGATTGGAGCTTACAAGCTGGATAACAAGTTTGAGATAAAGGATAGCTTTGCAAGATATATAAGACCCTCCTTTTATAAAAAAATAAATAAAAATGTTTTAAAAATTACAGAGCTTGATAAAGAGAAAATAATGGAAGGTGACGACTTTATTGGAGTCTTCGAGGATTTCAAGGCCTGGTGTGGAAATGATTTTTCATTTTTTACATGGGGTGTTGATGATATTTCCGTTATGCGTCAGAACATTACATTTTATTCTCTTGATTCAGCGTGGATAAAAAACTGGTACAATCTGCAGACCATATTTGCAAAACAGATTTTTGGCGATACTGCGCAAAGAGCACTTAATGTTGCTATGGAGTATTTTAACATTACTCAAAACAAAGGCCGTCACTTACACGACGCCTTAAACGATGCATATTACACTTCCCTTGTGTTCCAGAAACTTGATATTAAAAAGGGGCTCGTTTCATACACTGCACCATCGGATTTTAAGCTTTTATGCTGTGGCCTTGCTGAGAAGAAAATCGGTCTTTTCAAATCAAAGGAGCGAGCTTTTGACGATAAAAGAGTCTCTGAAGTTTCCTGCCCTCTTTGCGGAAATGCACTTATCTGCGTGGTACCCTGGTTTAACAATAACACAAGGTATAACTTTATCGGCGCTTGTAAAAAACATGGTGAATTTATATCAAGAATCCGTTTTGAAAAAAACGCTTCAGATTCTTTGTATGTATTTAAAAATACTAAAAAAGCCGATATTGAAACGCTTAACCGAATAAAAGAAAAAAATTCTGCCCGCGAAATGCGAAAGCAAGTTTGGGCTCGTTCAAAAAAGAACAGAAGGAAAAACGCAAATATCTTAAAATCGCTATTCAAAAGAAAAAATCCACGATAAAAGGAAAAAAAGGAATAAAAAACTCCTATTCGCCCTCTTAATCGGAAAACTCCTGTTGATTACATTGAAGCTTTTCTTGGAGCTGGTTAACTTTTTTATTTTTTTGTAGCACATCATTGACAAACATACAAAATTATTGACTTAAAGCAATTTGTTCTGTATAACAAACATGACAATATAAACTAAGGTAAGGTGATAATATGAACAAAAAAATTTTTCTGTGGCCTGAGGGCAAAGCGCCCTTTTTTGATGAAAATATAAAAGACCAGTACGCACCAAGCATTACTGTATACGAAGCAAAAAACGCAAAGGCGGCAGTTATAATATGCCCTGGCGGCGGATATTGGAACAAGGTATATTATGAGGGCGAGCCCATTGCATGGTGGCTAAATTCAATAGGTGTTACCGCTTTTGTTTTAGACTACAGAGTTAGCCCTTACAGATTTCCGGTTCCCCAGCTTGATGCGAAAAGAGCAATAAGATATGCCCGTTTTAATGCTGAAAAATACGGTTATTCACCTGAAAAAATCGGTATTTTAGGCTTTAGTGCCGGCGGTCATTTAGCTGCAAGCTGCGGCACAATACTTGATGACTGCGGTTATACGCCTCATGATGAAATTGATTCAGTAAGTGCAAGACCTGATTTTATGATTTTGTGCTATCCTGTTATTTCTTTTGTAAACTGTATGCATTACGGCAGCCGCTTAAATCTTATAGGCGATGTTCCTTATCACGAAGCGATAAAATACAGCCTTGAAAGAAGAGTATCGGAAAACACATCCCCCACCTTTATATGGCACACTGCAACAGACACGATTGTGCCTGTTGAAAACTCACTTAATTTTGTTACAGAACTCAGCAAAAAACAAATTCCATTTGAGTTTCATGTTTTTCGCGAAGGCAGCCATGGCCTTGGATTGGCAGAAACAAAAGAAGATATAAGAGAATGGGTTAAAATGTGTGAAAAATGGATGCACAGCATGGGATTCTTGTGCAACTGTAAATGCGCAGAATGTCAGAAAGAATGCAAATAATATTTTATAGAAGAAAAAGTGCCGTTAAAAAATCAGCAATTTCTGTAAAAAATTGCTGATTTTTACTTTATACATTATTAATATTTCAACATCTAAAAAATTCTTATTTTTACTTCTTGTGCGTTCTGTGCATTTTGCTGCAGCGCCTTTTTAATTTAAATTTTACTCTTCAGCATTGTCTTTTTCAAATATCCATACAGTGTCAATATCTTTTTCTTCAGCACTATATATATTTAAAATAATTCTTTCCCCATCAAATCTAGTATAAGATATTTTTATCACACTCTCTGCTTCAAGTTGTTTTTCAATCATATCATAATCAAGAAGACCCCGCATCGCTCTATGGTATTCAGGCTTAACCATATCATGAATATATTTGTGAATAGAGCTCATAAATCCCTCTGATTCTTTAAGCATCTGTGCAAAATATGCTGTAGCCAGAACCTGATATGCACTGTCTGTAGAATGGCGGACACAATAAACACCAAGATATCTTATGCTCATAACCGCAAGGCATGTGTCAATTTCCTTTATTCCTGTAAGCACCGTCTCCATTTTATGCCCGGGAAGATTCTCAAGACGTTTTAATTCCTTACTTTGATAGTATTTGGCTTTCTGATCATACATAAGCTTTTCAGCTTCACTAACCAGCTTTTCAATAGAAGTTTTTCCCTCATTATATGTAATACCGATTGAAACATGATATTTCATTGATTCAATTCTTTCATTTGCATTTTTTGCTCTTTTTTCTACCTCATCCATAGACATATCAAAAACAAAAATTAAAAATTCATCTCCACCCATGCGGTATATCTTACTGTCAGGAAATTCCTTTTTAAAAGCCTGGGTAACAAATATAAGCATCTGGTCACCGGCTGCATGTCCGTTTTTATCGTTATAATAATGAAGCTCATTAACATCAATGTATACACAGGTATAATTTCCGATGTTTTGCATACTCATAAGCTTAATATCCTGCTTATATGCCATTCTGTTTGCCATACCGGTAAGTGAATCGGTAAGAGCTAAAGTTTCCGTTTGTGTCAGATAATTTTTGTTATACACCGACATTGAAAAACAAATTGCAATATCTTTTAATAAATCAACTATACGATTATTTTTAGAGTTTAACACGCCGATAACATTGGCCACACTGTTATTGCTTGAAACAGACGCAAATGCTATTTTATATATTCCCTTGGAAAGCACAAATTCACAAAACTCAGGCATTTCATCTTTTAACTTTTTAAAGTCCATTTGAAGCACTAAAACATTTGCACCTATTCTGTTATGATGTTTAGCCTCATATTTTAAAATCATTTTTACAAAATATTTTCGTTCTTCGTCTGTAAGAGCGCTTTTGCATTCAGACGGAATCATGTAATTATAATCCGGCCCATAGTTATCCACAATAAAAGCAGCTCTTGCCTTTGAAAATTCACAAATATCCTTTAACGCATCGTCAAGCTTGTCCTTCTGCTGATTTATAAGCAAAAGATTCTTTCTTATTTTCGATGCATAAGAGCTCACCTTCTGCTTTTTTCTTTCCGACCAGAACATAAATGTCACATATACAATCATTATAAATATTATAGCTGTTGCCATCAAAGTAAGGTAAATTCCCGTTGCTCTTGCCCCTGCAAAAACAACACTCTCTGGTTTTGTAAGCATAATTTGCCAATCTGCTATAGCCAAAGGTGCATAATGGGCATATAAATATTCGTTGTTCTTTTTTGACAGAAAAGAAGAAAATCCGCTCTGCCCATATGTAAGGTCGCTTACAAGTTTATCGTAAGAATATCCTTTGCCGTAAACAGCCGAAACATACTCAGTAATATTGCCGGGCTTTTCATTCATTGTATCTATAATAAGATTTCCGTTTCCGGCCTCAATAACAAATAAGTCAGCGCCTGCCGCTTTTGCATCGTCAATATAGTGCTTCTTTAAACTATCAACCTCAATAATACCATAAAGAATTGCAATCGTATTTCCCGCCTTATCCTTAACCGGAACAGCGCTTCTTACAACTTGTTTACCCGAAACTGTTAAATCATTAACTCTTCCGCTTACTCGTTCGCCTTTAAGCACTTCACTTTCAAAATCAATTTCACCCGCAGCAACCACCCTTCCAATCCTTGTTATAAGAGTATTGTCAGGCAAAAGAATTCCAATGTTTTCAAACAGTCCTATTGCTTTAAAAGATTCAAAAAGCAAATCATATTCTTCCCCATTTTCGTGAAGTTTTGCAGCAAGTCTTGCCATTGTAATAAGGTTTTCCCTGTCTGAAAGCATCTGCAAATTTATATCTCTTTTAATCTGACTTGTTTCCAAATGAAGCTTTTCATATGCTTCTTCCTCACTGAAATTATATACATGAACAATCATTGTAAGTATAACCGCACACAACAAAATAACAGTAACAAAAGTATATATAATTTTTTCAATCCAGCGCTTGACTCTATCTTTTCTGTCCACTCTATCCATTTTTCCACTTCCTGTTAAAATACATTTTTCCCAATTAAATACAATCTAATTACAAACTTTCCATTGCAATCTTTTCATATTCTTTTTCAGGCAATGCCTTAAAATAGTACCATCCCTGAATATAATCACATTTAGAATCAGAAACAATAGTGTTTTGCTCCTCCGTTTCTACCCCCTCACACACAACCTTTAAATTAAGGTTATGCCCCAAAGCAATAGTACCATTCAATAGTTCTCTGCCATTTTTCTTATCGGTTTTCAAAATTATACTTCTGTCAAGCTTTACAATATCAATAGGATATTCGCACAAATTAGCAAGGGATGTATATCCGCTTCCTAAATCATCAAGTGCTATACAAAAGCCCATCTCTTTACATTTAAAAATGTTTTCCATCGCTTTTTCGCGATTATTTTCAATTGAATCTTCGGTTATCTCTATTATAAGATTTTTCTTATTAAACACATATCTTCCTGAAATTTCCCTTATTCTTTCTGCAAAATCCTCTTCCGATATGGTTATGCGTGTAAAGTTACAGGAAATAGTTATTTTTTCAAGCTCACTCTCCGCCCACTTGTGAAGCTGACGACAAACCATCTCAAACATATAATAGTCAAACTGCGTTATAAGTCCCGCACTTTCCATGGCACCAATATATGCACCCGGAAGAATTATTCCCTTTTCCTTATGTTGCCATCTTGACAAAGCCTCTGCAGACACTACTTTTTTATTTTCATTATCCACTATAAACTGCAAATAGAGCTCAAATTCCTGATTCAAAAGACCTTCTTTTATACTTTCAACCATTTCCTTTTCTTCAACGGCACTTGTAAGCATATTATCATCGCAATATGTAATATGTGCATCTCCGCCTATAAGCTCTGAGCATTTTTTTCTTAAATTAAACAGCAAAAATTCGCTGCTTTTATCTTTTTTATCAAGCTTATATACTGCCATATAATAAAATCGTTTTTCATCCGTTTCTTTAGCTATAAACACATCAAGTTCATCGGATATTTTTTGTATGATGTTTTCTGCCTGCTTTTCATTTTCACTTTTAAAAACAAATACAAACCCGTTTTCTGTTATTCTTGCTACTATTTCATCCTGATTTACATAAGATGCAAGGACTCCGGCCGTATATTTTATTGTATCTGTCAATATGCTTTCTCCGTGATAAACTCTTAAATATTCGCTATCCAAAATAACATATGCTATACGATATGTATTTCGTAAATAATCAGGGATATTTTTAAACTCACGCTCAAACCACGCAAGATTTCCTGTTCCCGTTTCTTCATCAGTTAATTTGCTTTCCTGCACTAGTTTTTTTGAATTTTTAAACATATACAAAACAAAAATTATAATTACTAAAACAAGAATTGCACTAAGAAGAAAAATTAATGCAAAATTCTCTTTTTTATGACTCTGCTGTTGAGTTGCCGTTATGAGATATCCGCTTTTTTCACTTTCTGACATACCCACTATTTCCGTTTTTAATCTACCAATCAGTTCTTCATCTGCATTTTTTGTAAATCCCAGACCTATATTTACATCCTTGTTTTTATATCTGTAAGAAATCATCATAATCTCATCTTTAATATAATTATCCCCGCTGCCAATAATATGCGAAGATATTATATCAATCTCGTCACCATTTGCTATAGACTCCAAAGATTTTCCGCTGTCAGGGATATATACAAAATCCAACCCACACTCTTTAGAAATATCCTCCAACATTTTTGGTATAACACCATCAAATTTTTCTGTTTCACCATTATAATACTCTATCGGATAAAAATCAGAATTACCCATAATAAAGATTCCGTTTCCTTTAGGTGAGCCTGAAGTATACACCTTAGCCTGCACACTGCCTATAAAAACAAATAAAACACAACATACAGCAAATATTTTCAAAAATATACTTTTCAAACTAAACACTTCCGTTCTTAATTCATTTAATGAATTTGCAAAAAGCATAACTATACTGTTTAATTATATCATAAAATATTTTATTCGTCAATACAACATTTGTGCAGCCAATGCCCATATTTGCCAAGCTTTTTTTTGAACGTATCTATTGCTTGCTTTTCAGGTTTGGAAAAAGTCTCTTGCAAAATAAAGCCAAAGACCAAAAGTTTCAATCATTATAAATCACTTCTAAAATAAATTTCAATAGCATTATACACCAATTGTTTTTTATATGCATGTGTTTTTATAAATAATTTTTTATGTAATTTCAATTTTAAAAAACGCATATAATTTTACTACATTGTTAGGAGGTAAATATATGTGTTCAATATGTGCTTCAATTGATTTTAAAAACACACCAAATAATACTCTTACAGAGCAAATGAGCTTCTGCATGCAACATAGAGGTCCTGATGCAAGCGGAAATTTTAATTCCAAACATATCTCTCTTGCCCACAACAGACTTGCAGTTATCGACCCTGAAAACGGCGCTCAGCCAATGCAGATAACCTACCGTGGAAAACTGTATTCAATAGTGTATAACGGTGAGCTTTACAATACTGACGATATAAAAAAAGAACTTTTAGACTATGGCGTAGAATTTAAAACCAACTGTGACACAGAGGTTGTTTTATATTCATACATAATTTTCGGCACTGACTGTGCAAGTCATTTAAACGGAATTTTTGCCTTTGTTATATATGACGAGGTGAAAGAGCTTGCATTTATTGCCCGTGACAGATTTGGCGTCAAACCGCTTTTTTATGCATTTAACCACGACTGTATGCTTGTAGCATCTGAAATCAAAGCTCTTTTAAAACACCCTGCAATAAGCAGAAAAGTGGATAAATACGGCCTTTGGCAGCTTTTATATCTTTCACCAGTTACCATAAACGGAAGCAGCATATTCAAAGATATCTCAGAGCTTGAGCCGGCAACCTTTGCAATTTTTAATAAAAAAGGACTTAAGAAAAAAAAATACTGGACACTTGAGGCAAGAGAATTTTTTGACTCCCCTAAAGAGGCAATATATCACACGAATGAACTGTTGTGCGATGCTATCTCTCGTCAGCTTGTCAGTGATGTTCCCCTTTGTTGCCTTTTATCAGGGGGAATTGACTCATCAATTGTAAGCGCGGTTGCATCCAAGCTATACCGCGAAAAAGGAGATACGCTATGCACATACTCATTTGAATATGAGGGTAATAAGCAAAGCTTTAAAAGCTCACTTTTTCAGCCTCAGGGTGATGATGAATTCGCTGTTTATATGAGTAGGTTTATCTCAAGCGAGCATACCATTTTAACCGCCCCTACCTCTGCCGTTGCAGGTCTTTTATTCAACGCAGTTGACGCAAGGGATTTCCCTGGTCAGGCAGATATAGATTCTTCGCTTTTATATTTCTGCTCTGAAATAAAAAAATGCCACACAGTCGCACTTTCCGGTGAATGTGCTGACGAAATTTTCGGCGGATATCCCTGGTTTTACAGGCCCAACATGCTTCTTCGCGACTTTTTCCCATGGATTCATGAACCACAACTTCGCATAAGCCTTTTTAATGATTCAGTTGCAAAAAAAGACGAGGGTTACGAATACATTTCCGACATTTATAAAAAAAGTCTTAAAGAATGCAGCGTGCTTGACACAGACTCAAGCAGAATGAAAGCTTCAAGACTTGCAACTAATTTAAGCGTAAATTATTTTATGACATCACTTCTCGAAAGAAAAGACCGCATGAGCATGGCAAGTGCAGTTGAAGTGCGCGTGCCCTTTGCTGACCACAGAATTTTAGAATATGTATATAATATTCCATGGGATATAAAGTTTGAAAACAATGTTGAAAAAGCTCTTTTAAGAAACGCTATGAAAGACTTCCTGCCACAGAAAATATATACCCGCAAAAAAAGTCCCTATCCTAAAACACACAATCCCGAATATGAAAAGAAAGTATACGAAATGCTTACCGAAAGACTTAACAAAAATTCACCATTGTCAGATATCATAGATAAAAAGATTTTGTCAGCTGTACTGAAAGAAGAAAGCCACACATGGTTTGGTCAGCTTATGAGCAAACCCCAACTTATTGCATGGCTTCTGCAATTTGACTACTGGCTTGATAAATATTGCATAGAATTAATATAAACAAAAAAGAACGGCAACGATTGCCGTTCTTTTTTATTTATGAATCATCAATTAATCTAAAATATCACCTAAATCTTCAATACCATCAGGCTGTTCAAATATAACTTCATCAAGAACAATTTCTGTAACATCACACAAAGGCATAATGTTATCCATATCTTTAAAAACTAAAAACTTTAAGTTTGCAAATGAGCCTGTGTAACTTGCTGTAGCAACACCATTAACAAATGTAAGAGTTGCAGGCTGGTATTTTATCATGCTGCCATCATTATTTAAATTAATCCAAACACCAACAGCTGAAGCATTAGCAGGAGCATTCACACTTACAGAAGCGCCAGCATCTGATTTTTCATCAACAGTTACGCTGTAATCTGCAAAAGCTGCAACCTGAAACATCATAACAAACGCCAATACTAAAAGTAAAACTTTTTTCATTTTAAAACATCTCCCAACAATGCAATTTTCACAAGTATATTATACCATTTTATATGCAAGACCGTCAAGTATTTTATTAATAATTTTTCTTTACGTGTATATTGCACATTTTCCGCAAAATATTCTATTAATTTATCTATTAAAATTTAATTTCACACCTGTAAATAGGTTGCCCTTTTTCTGAAAAGTTCTTTTCATACTCAGTCATAATATTATTTTCCATACCGCTGTTGTGCAAATCAAGTGTTATATTTTTCATTTTTAAACCAAAATCCGCAAACGAATTCAAAGAAAACTCAAATAACTTTGTGTTATCGGTTTTAAAATGTAGCTCTCCGCCGCGCTTAAGGATTTTTTTATACATTTCAAGAAAGATTTTGTATGTAAGTCTTCTCTTTCTTTGGTAATGCTTATGCCATGGGTCACAAAAATTTATATATATTCTGTCGCATTTACTTTTTGACATAGAAAATTCATTTAAAAACACTGCATCACCACGCACCAGTTTAACATTATTAAGTTTTTCAGCTTTAACCTTTTCCGCCGCCATTAAAAGCACATCGGAATTCTTTTCAATTGCCAGAAAATTCACATCCGGATTAAGCTTTGCCATTCCGCAAACAAATGCACCCTTGCCGCAACCTATTTCAATATGAAGCGGCTTTCGTTTGTTTTTAAAAATTGACTTCATATCATTTTTATAATCTAAAATATTATCTATAATATAATTACCACAGGCACTAAGGCGCTCATCTCTGTGCTTTTTTCTTCTCATTCTCATAAATGTTCTTCCTTTATTCTGATTAAATTACTGATTAGGACTCGCTAAAATGACCGAATCCATCGTTATTATATCTATAATCAACTTATCAAAATTAACCTCACCCGGAAGTGAAAACTCAATTATTGCACCAAATATTTCTTCATTTTCTTCTTTGTCAAATTTTACAGTTCTTATGATAGCATTATCACTGAGCAATAGATTTAAAACTTCCTTAACACCTTCTCGTTTTGAACATTCAATTTTAAGAGAATATTTCACTGTGCGCTCCGCAATCTTTTTACCGAATGAACGAAGTCCAATCATAGCAACCATCATTAAAACAACCGTTGAGAAAGCAATTATGTAATATCCCGCTCCCACAATAAGGCCAACACACGCAGTTGTCCAGATACCTGCTGCGGTTGTTATACCCCTTATACGGTTGCCATCCATAATAATGCTTCCCGCACCAAGAAAACCCACACCGCTTATTACCTGTGCGCTCAAACGGGTAACTTCCCCTGAATACCGTATACAAAGCATTTCTCCCAAAAGCATAACCGATGCCGCCCCAAGGCACACTATAATATGCGTACGCAAGCCTGCCTCATGTTTGTTGCCGCTTCGCTCAAAGCCTATTATACCACCTAAAATCACTGCTGCCACCAGTCGCAGCAACGATACAAAATTAAAACTTGTCAATTCAGGAAAAATCTCCAACACTTTTTCATCTCTCCTTATCTTTTATATTTTATTGATTTTATCATATTCTATTGTCTTTGTCAAACATTTATGTGAAAATTATATGTTAAAATACAAAAGAGATATTCTTGCTACGGAATATCTCTTTTCATGGTTATCTTCTATTTTCGTTGTATAGTTTTTCAATCTGGTCTGCCAAAGCTTTGATATCTTCCTGCTTTGATGCAAACAAATCTGTTTTCTGATACTGCTTTAACATATAAGCCCAATTGGGGAACTGTTTAAATAAATCAAAGGGCTCAATCTGCACAGGAATAATATTCTTTTTATATTCTTTTGCCGTTCCTATTTCTGACACAACATCAGATGATTTAATAGACATCGGAGAAACAAAAAGTAAAAACAACGTACAGCTTTTTATTGCCTTAGGTAATACAACATTATAGTCTTCCCCTGCTTTTATACCATTTTCAGACAACCAACACGAAATACCTCTTGACTCAAGCTCCCGAATCACCAAAGATATTCTGTTATTTGGAAGTCCCATATCTGCACTTGCTTTTGAAATAAATATATAATCGCCCATAAGGTCTGCATTTCCGCGTATTTTTACTCCAGCACCCGCAACGTCTGCAAAAAACTTCTTTATCTTAATAACAGTTTTCTCATAAAACGGGCCAAATTTTGTATTTAAAATTTTAAGTTGAATATAGCTTCTGAATTTAGCACTTGCAATAAGCGCAATTACAAACACGGGAATCAAAAATAGCAAAAGCGTAAACAAAAGCCCAAGTATAAAGCCAATAATACCTAAAATAACGCTTAAAATACTACCCACAATGCCTTTTGGTTCTGAAGTCGTACCACCTGTTGTTTCCTGCGTCGCATCTGTGTCAAACACGACATTTGCCACCTTCTGCGGACCATAAACATTATGAATCTCGCTGTCCTGTTTTGTTTCGTATTTAGTATCTTTTGAGCACACACCCGCACCTTTTTTGCTTCTCTGATAAAGCTCAACCTCTGATGCATTAATAAGGCGGATATATGCATCCTCACCCGCAGGATTAATCGCATCTCCATCTGCCGTAAACATAGCAAAAACACTATTTTCGGTTGTTAACAGCGTGTGATTATAGCTTAATGCCACTCCGCTTATTTCTGATTTCTGTGAATATTTTTCAAAGGTGGCCTGCCCCATCATACAACCGCCAAGGTAAATATGACAATCGTCATCTCTGTATGTATCTCTTGTACTTTCTGCAAACACAAACACATTATTGTCAAAAGTGCCTTTAGGAAGCTTTAAAATGCCGTTGTCTTGGTTATAATCCCCTTCAAACTTGGAATATCCGTTTTTAACTGCTAAAAATCCAAACAAATCACAATTTGAAATATAATCATAACTTCCGGGACCGCCGTTTTGAATTTCTTCAATCATTTCTTCCAAATCATTCGTATCTCTATAAGTCGCCGGTCTTACAAAATCACTTTTATCAAGCATAGAACCAAAGCTATAAAATACAGAAAATTTAACATCAGAATAATTAGCCAAATATTCATCTATACCATAATGAATATCATAATTACTGTTAAGTTGTGCGGTATCTGTACTTGCATATAATATAAAGCGTTTACTTTCAACCGATGTATCAGCCGCTAAAGCATCAATCGCCGTTTGCATAACATTTTCATCTTTAAATTCATTACTTGATTTTGCATAATTTACAAAATGCTTATCCATAAATTCTTTGCCGGCAACAACCTTTACAGGCGGTGCGCTACCTGCAACAGGATAAATCCAGATATCCGAATTTTCCGCAATGGCAGACGCTTTTAATATGTCAACAAGCATATCTTTAACATCATCATGCCCGGAATTATCGTATACAATATTGATGCGCTCATTAATTTCTGCCTGATTTTTGTTACTACCTTTATATTCAGGATATACAAAAGCTGCATAACAATTTCCTGCAAATAAAGATAAAGCAAGCACAAAGGTAATCACTCTAAATAATTTCTTCACAGGTCTCTCCCCCTTAAATTCTACAACAATGTATACATTATAACAAAAGATTTGATGTTTGTCTATATTTTTTATTCATTTCTTCAAAATATCAGTTGCACAGATTTTAAAAAATTTTAATATTTTTCATTTTAGGTATTGTATATTCGGGTTCAAATATGGTATTATATACTTGAATATTTGTACTGTTTGTAAATCAGTAATAAATAATACACAGAAAGGCTTGGGATTTATTTATGAAAATTCTTATTGTAGATGATGAAAAACTTTTGGTTAAGGGCATTAAATTCAACTTTGAACAGGACGGCTATACCTGTGAAGTGGCATATGACGGCGAAGAAGCAGTTCGTATGGCAAAAGATAAATCAATTGACCTTATCATTCTTGATTTGATGCTGCCTAAAATAGACGGGCTTTCTGCCTGTCAGAAAATAAGGGAATTTTCAAATGTTCCCATTATAATGCTTACTGCAAAAAGCGAAGATATGGACAAGATTTTAGGCTTGGAATATGGTGCAGATGACTACCTTACAAAGCCTTTTAACATTCTTGAGCTTAAAGCCAGGGTAAAAGCTATTTTAAGAAGAATATCTCATTCCGGCGGAAAAACAGACACGAAAACTGTTACTGTTGGAGGCATAAATCTTGACTATAATTTCAGACGTGCTAAGATTGACGGAGTATCCATTGAGCTTACTGCAAAAGAATTTGACTTACTTGACTTGTTTTTAACAAATCCCGGAAAAGTATACAGCAGAGAAAACCTTTTGGATATTATATGGGGATATGACTATCCCGGCGATATCCGTACAGTTGATGTGCATGTAAGAAGACTAAGAGAAAAAATAGAACCGAATTCAGCAGAACCTAAATATATACACACAAAGTGGGGAGTTGGTTATTATTACACCGAAGCGTAATTCATACTCTGACAAAATCAGTATAAGAAAATATTTTCACGCATCGCTTCGTTGGACAATGATGGCAACTTACGTTATAGTAATGCTTTTGACATTGTTTCTGTTTTCAATTTATCTGTTGTCTACATACAGAAATTATTTTTACGAAAACGAACGTACAGATTTATACACAAAGGCAAATGTGGTATCTGCAATTGTGGCTGAAAACGGGATTGATAACACTAGGGCACTTACAACGGTAACAAGGGATGTTTTTTCTGCTTCCCCTACCCGTTTTATGGTTTTAAGTAAGCAGGCTATTGTGGTTTTCGATAATGATTCACAAAACAGTTTTGTGGATAAGTTTTTTATTAAAGATACCATAAAGTCAGCCCTTTCAGGCACCGATAAAAGCAGTGTGTTTACAAACGCTGACGGAACGAACAGCATCGATGTGGCAATTCCTGTAATAAATTCCGAAAACACTATGACAGGTATTGTATATCTGCGCCGTTCACTGGCATCTGCAGATAATTTTTTAAACGATATTTCCCGTGTTATTTACAGAATGGCTATGATTATGTCTTTTGTAATTGCGATTTTGAGTATAATCCTTTCGGGTATTATAACAAAACCACTCGCAAGCCTTACTGATGTAACAACAGAAATTGCAAAGGGCAATTTTGACCGCAAGGTTGTTGTTAAAGGCAAAGACGAAATTGCAAAGCTTGCAGAATCAGTAAATACCATGAGTGACCAATTAAGTGCGGTTGAAGAAAGCAGAAGAGTTTTTGTATCGGATGTTTCACATGAAATCAAAACTCCTCTTGCCACAATAAAGCTTTTAAGTGAATCAATCCTGCAATCTCAGGTTTTTGACGAAGATATGGTCCGTGAATTTTTGGGAGATATGACAAACGAGGTTGACAGGCTTACCAGACTAGTCGAAAGACTTTTGACGCTTACAAAAAACGACTCAAATGTATCCAAGGTAGAATTTTCAACCGTTAATATCACAAATCTTATAGATGTAATTACCCGTAAATTAAGGCCTTTAGCTGTTGAAAAAAACATCATTCTTGAGTTTGAGCATGATGATGTAAATGAAGTTGAAATGCTTCTTGATAAAGACAAGATTTACGAATCTGTGTATAACATTGCTGATAACAGCATTAAATATACTCCCGAGGGCGGAAAAGTAAATATAAGACTTTTAAGCGATATCAGCTCTGTTATGATAGAAATTGAGGATACCGGCATCGGTATCCCCAAAGATGATATTTCTCATATTTTTGACAGATTTTACAGGGTTGATAAAGCCCGCGCAAGAGAAACCGGCGGCACAGGTCTTGGTCTTGCAATTGCTCACGAGGCAGTTACTCAGCATGGCGGTCATATCGAAGTATTCAGCAAAGAAGGCGTTGGAAGTAAGTTTGTTATTATTCTTCCCTATTCGGGCAAGTAATAATTATTTAAAACATATTAGTTTCACACGTCAAGAAAGGTTTAAAAGATGTTATGAATAAAACAAAAAGAAAAGTAATTACAATTACCGGAATATTATCAATATTACTTGTATGTGCGCTTATACTTGTTATTGTTCATACAAAAGCATTCGGTTTGTTTTCAGGCATTAAAAAACAAACTGTAAAACTGTATTTTCTTGACACTTCCCTTTCAAAGCTAAGTTTTGAAGAACAAAAAATCTCCGTTTCAAATGGAGACTCTCTTTACAAAATGGTAGAGCTTTTAATAAAAGGTCCTGAAAACACAGTATCAAACAAAAGAGCAATTCCGCAAGGCGCAAAGATTTTGTCGCTTACCCGTAAAGGAAGCCTTGCGACCGTTGATTTTTCTTCAGGCTTTAATTCAGGCTCCACTGCTGATGATATGCTTGCAGCGTTTACCGTTGTATATACACTTTGCGGTGTTGAAGGCATAGGGCAGGTAAGCGTCTTAGTTGAAGGAGAACCTCTTGTTGATACAGATAAAAAGCCACTGGGTGCTTTAGCAAAAAATGATATAGTAAATGAAAGCGACAGGAACGAAATACAAAACACTGTTGAGCTTAAGCTATATTTCCCACATTCAGATTCCACAAAGCTTGTCAGCGAAACACGCCAGGTAGTGCATAACGATAACATTTCCACACCTCAGCTTATCATAAATGAGCTTATGCGCAATTCACAAACCAGCTCTCACGCAACACTTATTCCAGGCAGTGCAAAACTCTTGTCGGTTGAAACAAAAGATTCAACCTGCTTTGTAAACTTTTCAAAAGAATTTACAGACAACCGAAGCGAATATGATGCAGACGAAGTTATGACGATTTATGCTATTGTAAACAGTTTAACCGAGCTTGCGGAAATAAAGAAGGTTCAGTTCCTGATTGAAGGTCAGAAGGTAGAAAATTACGGTAATGTTATTTTCAGTCAGCCATTTGAAAGAAATGAAAATATTATAACAAAATAACAAATTTCTATCAATAAACGAAAGGACTCGTACTTATTATGAAAAACACAAAAACACAGACACTTACAAGAGTTGCACTTTTATGTGCACTGCTCCTTTTAATGTCATTTACCCCTCTTGGATATATGCCGCTTGGTCCTTTTGCAGTAACTTTTCTTACCATACCGGTTATAGTTGGCGCACTGACCTCAGGCCCCGGTATAGGTGCGTTTTTAGGCCTTGTATTCGGTATTACAAGCTTTGTTAATGCTTTCAGCAGTGCTATGGGAACTGTTCTTTTAAACATTAACCCTTTTTATACATTTATACTGTGCATAGTGCCACGTGTTTTAGAGGGCTATCTGTGCGGTTTGTGCTATAAATTATTTAACCACTCAGGAAAAGATGGTATGCTTTCTGTAATACTTTCAAGTGCATCTTGCCCTGTTCTTAATACAATTCTTTATATGTCAACACTTGTATTGCTTTTTGGTAACACAGAGTACATATTAAATATGCGTGCAGGTCAGAACATATTAATGTTTGTAGTTTCTTTTGTAGGCATGCAGGCAGTTGTTGAAGCCGTTGCATGTACCATTATCGGTGCAGCAGTAAGCTTTGCAATTATAAAATTTTTAAAATCTCGCAAATAATCAGGGTGATAAAAATGAGTCTTTTAAAAGAAATTTCAATTTTCGATTTTGAAAATTTATATTTTGGAAATTTTGAAGATAAAAAAAATGCTACAGGTGTAACCGTAATAACTTCAAATAAAGCTTTTTCTTGCGGTGTTGATATCAGAGGCGGAGGTCCTGCTTCAAGGGAAACACACCTTTTAAATCCCTTAAGCAATGCAGATAAAATAAATGCAGTTGTTCTTTCAGGCGGAAGCGCTTTTGGCCTTGACTGTGCTGGTGGCGTTATGAAGTGCTTAGAAGAAAAAAATATTGGTTTTGATGTTGGTATTACAAAAGTACCTCTTGTTTGCACCAGCTGTATTTTTGATTTGGTTGTAGGAAGCAAAGATGTACGCCCCGATTTTGATATGGGGTATAAAGCGTGTGAAAACGCATTTAAAAACAATTTTAAAGAAGGTAATTTTGGATGCGGCACAGGTGCAACAGTAGGTAAAATCAAAGGTCCCGAATTTATGATGAAATCCGGTATCGGTGCGTATGCAGTAAGCCTTGGTAGTATAAAAGTGGGGGCAATAGTATGCACAAATGCTCTTGGTGATGTTTTTGACCCTGAAACACAAAAAAATATTGCCGGCGTTTTAAACAATGATAAAACTGCAATTTCAGACAGTTTAAATATAATGTATAAAATGACAATGCCTGAAAATCTTTTTTCAGGAAACACCACTATCGGAGCATGCTTTACAAATGCACTATTTGAAAAATACGAGTTAAACAAGCTTGCCTCTTTTGCTTCAAACGGTATGGTAAACACTATAAGACCCATAAATACAACTGCTGACGGTGACAGTATGTACGCAATAAGCTGTGGCGATTTAAAAGCAGATATTAACGTTGTAGGTTCGATTATGCAAAAGGTTTGTGCAGAAGCTATTTTAAGAAGTGTAAAAAAATCAAATGCGGAATACAACTTAAAATGCGCAAATGACTTTACATAACGTTCAAATTTTCATTTTTAAATTTTTTTTGATTTTTTTAAAAAAAGTTCTTGACAAACTCAAATTTATGTAGTATAATAATTTATGTTGTGAAAAACAAATATGCGGGTATGGCGGAATTGGCAGACGCGCTAGACTTAGGTTCCGTCCTGTATGTGAAAGAATTGATAATTGAAAATGGAAAGTTGAAAGTGAGTAGATAAATGGAAAATGTTATTGAAATAAAAAGTTTTGACTTTGCTGTTAGGATTGTCAATTTGTATAAATATTTAACTGATAAAAAGAAAGAATATGTTCTTTCCAAGCAACTGCTTCGCAGTGGCACAAGCATCGGTGCAAATATTGCCGAAGCTGAACAAGCACAAAGTAAACCCGATTTTGTTTCAAAAATGAATATTGCATTAAAAGAAACATCAGAAACAAAGTATTGGATTAAACTTTTAAAGGCAACCGAATTCCTTTCCCAAAAAGAAAGCAATTCACTTTTAGCTGATTGTGTTGAACTGGAAAAATTGTTAGTAACTATTATTAAATCTTCAAAACAATAATTTTCAATTTTCCATTTTCAACTTTCAATTTAATAAATGCGCCTGTGGCGGAATTGGCAGACGCGCTAGACTTAGGTTCCGTCCTGTATGTGATTTTATTGTTGATTACGGTTTTTCCGTTTTCATAGATGAGGATTAAGCGATATGCTCCTCCTCGGGTAACCTCTCCCGTGTAAAAATTAAGAGGTAAAAACTTAATATGCGGATGTGGCGGAATTGGCAGACGCGCTAGACTTAGGATCTAGTGATTTTATCGTGGGGGTTCAAGTCCCTTCATCCGCACCACCGACAAAAAGCTTACAGAATTTGACTGTAAGCTTTTTTCGTGCCTGTTATTTGTCAGGCTGATACTTCCTCGTAATCGTCCTCATATATCATGCCAATTTCATCGGTATAACTTTTTTCAAGGAATGGTGCTTTCATTCGTATTTCTATGTGTAGTTTC
>JAZTXH010000006.1:0-93158 GCA_045636325.1 Clostridia bacterium | reverse complement strand
TTTACTCAAATTTATTGACAAGTACTTTTCGTGTTTTATTTCGTTTATACTGTTTAATTTTCAATGTCCAATGCCCCACTCTTCTCAAGTGGTGCTCTACAAGTATACTATACATCTTCCTCTTTTGTCAACACTTTTTTTATTTTTTTTATAAGTTTTTTTATTTTTTTTATAATCATTGTTGCTTTTATCTTAATTCTGCACATTTTTATAGTTATTTATACATATTTTTGCACAAAAACTACACTGTTTTTAATTTAAAAACAAAAAAACTTATTTGACTTATTCGTATTTTTATAGTAAAATACAGTTATAATTAAAAAAAGGAGTTTAATTTATGGATTTAACATCTCTTCAAACCATAAAATATATAAAGGATAAATATGGTTTTTACATGAGCAAAGGTCTTGGTCAAAACTTTTTGACCGATGAAGGAGTTTTAAAAGAAATTGCATTTGCATCCGAGCTGGACATTGAAACAGGCGTTATTGAAATCGGTCCCGGTATAGGCGTTTTAACAAACGAACTTGCAAAACACGCAAAAAAAGTTGTTGCAATTGAGCTTGATATAAGACTTAAGGATATTTTAGCCGAAACTCTTGCAGAACATAATAATATAGAAATTATTTTTTCTGATGTTTTAAAAATTGACCTAAATGCACTTATTGCAGAAAAGTTTTCTGATTGCAGCAGGGTTACATTGGCTGCTAATCTTCCTTATTATATAACTACACCGATTTTAACCTTCCTTTTAGAAAATAGAGAACTTAATATAGAAAATATTGTTGTTATGGTTCAAAAAGAAGTTGCTGACAGACTTTGTGCCACTCCAGGTAAGAAAAACTGTTCTGCACTTTCTGCACTTGTGCATTATCATTCTGTACCTGAGATGATAACCTTTGTGCCTGCAAAGGTTTTTGCACCACCGCCCAAGGTTGATTCTGCTGTGGTAAAGCTTAAACTTTTAAAAACTCCCGCAGTGAACGTTTGCAATGAAAAGATGTTTTTTCGTCTTGTCAAAGCCGCATTCGGTCAGAGGCGCAAAATCCTTTTAAACGCACTGCAGGGATTTGGCGGCTTTAATATTTCAAAAGATGAATTTAAAATTATATTTTCTCAAATCGGGTTTTCAGAAAATGTTCGCGGCGAGCAGCTTGCATTAGAAGATTTTGCAAAACTTACAAAGGCCGTATGTGAAAAACAAGATTAAAAAACGCGTCTCTCATGAGACGCGTTTTTTTGGCATTGTGTTTTAATTACCATATACACTTCTTGCAATAAACTTGCGTTCTGCTTCAACGCCGTTTTGGTAATAAATTTTATATGTATCATATACACTTCCCACACTGGTTGAAATAATTTCAACACTCTTGCTTTTATCTTCTTTTTTACCCATAACAGATACTTTAAGAGTTCCGCCACCATACTCACACTGTATTCTTATAGGATAATTTGTGGAATTCTTAAACTTAAAATCAAGCGAGCCCCATGAAACTGTAGCATCCATACCATTCGGTACATAAGTTACCTTTAAAGAATGATTTGTTCTTTCAATAATTTCTAAATCCGCATGCAAAACTGCAGAATATAAAGTTGAGCTTGTCTGACATATTCCACCGCCAAGACCCAGCGCAGTTCCGCCACCCACAAATATCGTTGCCATTTTAAATCCTCTTTCAGCGGTTCTTGGACCTACCGCTGCATTATATGAAAACACTTCACCCGGCATTAACACTTTTCCGTTTATACTTTGAGCTGCTAGTTCTACATTTACACTCCGGTCATAAAGGGCAGGGTTATAATATGAAACATACTGACCCAAAACATCCGGGAAAGGACTTACGTACCATCCTACAGCCTTATATGCTTCCACTTCGTTTTTATCTATAATTATTTCTCTTCCATCATATGTATACATGGCAACTACAGGAAATGTATACCATCCTACTGCTTTGTATGCTTCCACTTCGTTTTTGCCTACTACAATGGTTTTATCCTCCGGCGCATACATTTCAGTTACGGGAATTTCATACCATCCTACTGCTTTGTATGCTTCCACTTCGTTTTTATTTACAACAATTTTTTTGTCTCCGGGAGCATACATTTCAGTTACGGGAACTCTGTACCATTCTTCGGCACTGTAATTTTCCAAATCTCTTTCGGCCACAACTATAGCATTTTTTGTTAATGAATACAGTATCACAACCGGTTCTGTATACCATCCTTCCCGAAGAAAGCTGTCAACATCTGCTACTCCGACCACTGCGTATCTGCCATCAGGAGCATATATTATTTTAACAGGCTCTGTATACCATCCCATTTTTAAAAAGTCATCAACAATACTTTCGGCAACAAATGCCTCATCACCTGACGGTGAATATATTTTGCTTAAATTATCAGCCTTCCCAACTTTTACACTCTCTTCCTTATTTGTATCGACCGCAAATGTCAAAACATTTCCTGAAAATAACATACCCAAAACTATAACAAGGCAAATTATTTTATTTATACCTCTCATATTTTTCCCTCTTTCCAATTTAATGCAAACTTACCATTATACATTAATATATACATTATACTCTTTACAAAAATATTTGTCAATTATCATATTTTCTAAAATAAAATTATTTTTTACTAAACGCATATTAAAAAGTGACATTTGCTTAGTTTATAATAAAAACCGACCTTCGTTGTGAAGGCCGGTATGTTTTTTACACACCATCAGGATACTCGCTTTCATTTGTTCCTGATGCTTCTTCAGGTGCCTGAGATGGCTGCGTTGGCATAACAGTTGATACAGGTGCATCAACTGTTCCGACCGTTGGTTCTGAAAGATTGGGATTCTGTCCCTCAGGGGGTGCTGTTTCTCCAGACGTATCTGACGGTGGCTGTTCTACAGAAACATTTGGTTCTGTCGGTATCAATCCGTTCTCATCTACTCCCACATTATAAACCTTTTCCACCATTCTGTAAACACTTCTTCCTATATACTTACGTTCTACTTCTACACCGTTTTCATAGTAAACTTTATAGGTATTATATGTGCTTCCGTTAAAGCCTGCATTTTGTTCTACTCTCTCACCCGGCAAAAGCGCGGGGTCAGGAACATCTTTTGTTGTAAATGGAATATAACTTGTTCTTTCTGTTACAATTTCTACTTTTTTGTTTTTATTTTCTTTAGTACCAAGGATGGATATGGTTACTTTTCCGCCGCCATAACTACTCTGAATCTTTACAGGGTATGTTGTAGAATTTTTAAACTTAAAGTCCAGAGAACCCCATGCAACAGTTGCATCCATACCAAGAGGAACATAAGATACCTCAAGTGAGTGGTTAGACCTTTCAACAACTTCCAAATCAGCATATAAAACAGCAGGATACAGCGTTGAACAGGTCTGACATATTCCCCCTCCAAGACCACTTTCCACTGTACTTCCCACATAAACAGATGCAGCTTTGAATCCTCTTTCAGCAGTTCTCGGACCCACAGTTTCATTATATGAAAATACTTCATCCGGAAGCAACACCTTGCCGTTTATATGCTTCGCCGCAAGCTCCACATTAATACTTCTATTAACCTGACCTGTGTTATAGTTTGTGGTATACTGACCTAACACATCAGCAAACAGTTTGCCCGAAAGCTGCTGTTTTGTAACCTCTGCCGGTGTCACAATAAGCTTTACTTTAACAGGTTTTGAGCCTGCTTTAAAGCCTTTAAGCTTTTCTTCTGCATCTTTTCTGTCAAGCTCTATTCCGTCAACTTCCTGACTTATTTCAACATTTCCTCCTACATATACAAATTGAGCATCTTTCTTTTCAGCTTTAACCATATCACTAAGATAATCTACTGTCATGTCAGCAGGCTCAGTCTGCTCCATTGGAACAGTTACCTCAGTTTTCACATAAGGCTTAAAGCTATTTATTATAACATCCTTTGCAGTTTTAGCCGAAACACCTGTGCCGGCTTTGCCTGACTCTATAACTGCCGCCTCACCTTCAATAGTTACCTGATGCTCTTTTAATGTTCCCCCTGCGCCTGCAGTGACCTCATTTATTATATGGTTAAGAGCAACTGCATCATAATCAAATGAATATCCCACGTCATTTTTCTTTTTACTTTTAAATAAGCTGAATTTTTTTCCTGTTTCGAAAACTTTGTCAGCTGTTTTTACAATGCTGAACTTTAAAGAAATATCTGCGGCCTTTATACTTTTTATAAAGCTTCTTGATTCTATGTTAAGATTAACCTCAGATTCATCAAAAGCATTAACAAGACCTGCAAGGCTTTCTTCAACCTGCTGACGGTTTTTACCGCTAAGGTCAATATCGCCTACATGTATGCCCTTTGAAACAACGTCACTTGTTTTATTGCTTTTGCATACTATAAAACATAATAATACGGCTATTATGATAACTACCGCCGTAACAGCTAAAGTTATTATGCCTTTATTATTGCTTTTTTTCGCTGCCGCCCGTCTTCTTCTGGGCTCAGCATTTTCTTTGCTTTTTTTATCCACAATAACTACTCCTTATTCTTTATAATTCCTCATATTTACAAAAGATTGTCTATAATAATCACATTCTAAATATTGTGCTTATCTTCCTTTAATAATACATACTACAACAATATGCAGTACTATTCTACTATATTCATCAGCAAATGTAAAGCAATTTTATATTAAATTTTTTACACATCTGCACCATTAATTATTACATACTTTTTAACACTTTTTTTATATTTATTACATCTGCCAAAAAATTAATATCACAAAATTCGTTAAATTTCAACATTAATTTAAAGGAATAAATCCTATTATTTAGTACATAATATATAAAAAAGCGGCAGTTTTTCCACTTTTAACTTTCCTTTTTATGGTATTTTTTAAGCGATTTTGTTACAAAATTATTAAAAAAACTTGACAAACCACTAGAAATGTTTTAAAATGTAATAGCCTTGAGATAAAAAATTTTTTAATACGCTTTTTATGGCTTTTGCGTTTTATATTACCAAGCTTATAAAATCGGCTTTTTTACAAACGCACAAGTTCATATGCAGTCAGCATAAATTTTTACTTTTCGTAAAGCGTAAAAAAATGGAGGTAATTGTTAATATGTCAAATTGCAGTCTTACAAATAAGACATCACAGAAAAAATCTTTGATGGCAGTTATGGTTGTTTTTTTAACAGCCGCAATATGGTTTACATCTATAGCTGCTACACAAAGAACTATCACTATTGTTGACGGAGATGCAACGGCAGTCTTTAAAACAACAAAAAACACCGTAGGCGAAGTGCTTGCCCAGGCAGGTATCACTCTCTCTTACTGTGACCTTTTAAGCACGGATTTATCCACTCCGGTTGAAAATGCAAGCGTTGTTGAGATTACACGTGCAAAAGAGTATACCGTTTTAGACGGTACTAACGGAACTTATACATTGCTAAGCCCTTATACTGATGTAAATCAAATTTTGGCACAGCATAATGTTCCTCTTAATCCTGATGATGTGGTTACTCTTTCAGGGACAACAATCACTTTGACCCGTGTGGTAAGAAGTCAGGAAATTATTAATGAGCCGATTTTATTTAATACTGTATATGAAGATGATTCTACTATTCTCAAAGGCACAGAGGTTGTTGCTCAGGAAGGGCAAAACGGTAATGAAGATGTAGTATATCATTACATTTATACAAACGGTCAGTATACAGGAAAAGAAAGAATCTCAAGCGTAGTTATAAAACAACCTGTAGACAAGATTGTTAAAGTCGGCACAAAGCTTGGTGGCTCAGGTAATGCACCTGCAAATTACAAAAAGGTTATAACCTGCCGTGCTACCGCATATGACGGCTCTTACGAAACTTTAGGAAAGCACAATCCCAGAACAGCACTTGGTAGGGTTCCTACAGTAGGAACAGTTGCGGTAGACCCAAGGGTTATTCCTCTTGGAACAAAGCTTTACATTGAAACAGTTGATGGCTCTTACGTTTACGGTTACAGCTTTGCGGGCGATACTGGCGGTTCAATCAAGGGTAACAGAGTTGATTTGTTTATGGGTTCAAGAAGAGAAGCGTTAAACTTTGGCTCAAGGAAAGTTAACGTATATGTATTAGAATAGTTTAAAAAACGGCTTTTTAACAAAAGAGCCGTTTTTTTATTGCATTTTTACTTAAAATATATATAATTACAACATATATTTTTAACATAAAATATCTTGCAAATATTTATATTTAGGTGTATTATATATTTATATATGATATATTCTGTCTGCCCGGGCAGGATATTTAATAAATTTCGGGCAGAAAGGCGTTTTAATATGAAAGCTGTAATAACCGTTATTGGAAATGATAGAGTCGGAATTATTTGCTCCGTCTCAAACATACTGGCTAAGGCAAATGTAAATATTTTAGATATTTCACAAACAATTATGAAGGATATTTTTACAATGATTATGCTTGTGGATATTTCAAACAGCGCATCTGATTTCACATCTATAAAAAAGGATTTGGAAAATCTTGGTGTTGAGCTTGGGCTTTCAATCCGTATTCAGCACGAAGATATTTTTAATTCAATGCATAGAATTTAATTTAACCGGAAAGGCAGATTAATATGATTAATTCATTTGAAATAATGGAAACAATCAAAATGCTTGACGAAGAGCATCTTGATATACGCACAATTACTATGGGTATTTCACTTAAGGACTGTTCAGACCCCGACGTTAATAAGATGTGCGATAAAATTTATAATAAAATTACAACTTACGCAAAGGATTTGGTTAAAACCGGCGAAGAAATTGAAAGGGATTTTGGTATTCCCATTATTAATAAAAGAATTTCCGTAACTCCCGTTTCGTATTTGTGTGAAAATGCTTTTTCAACCGATGACTGCGTAAAGATTGCAAAAACTCTTGACCGCGCAGCAGAGACTACCGGTGTTAACTTTATCGGCGGATTTTCTGCACTTGTGCATAAGGATTATACAAAAGGTGACAGACTTTTGATTGACTCAATCCCTGAGGCTCTTTCCTTCACAAACAAGGTATGCTCAAGTGTTAACGTAGCAACCACAAGAGCCGGAATAAATATGGATGCAGTAGCCCATATGGGAAGGATAATAAAAAAATGTGCACATCTTACAAAATCAAGCGGCGGCTTTGCCTGTGCAAAACTGGTTGTGTTTGCAAATGCAGTTGAAGATAATCCGTTTATGGCAGGTGCATTTCACGGCAGCGGCGAAGGCGAATGTGTTATAAACGTGGGCGTAAGCGGCCCCGGCGTTGTAAAATGCGCATTGGAAAAGTTAGGTAAAAATGCTGATTTCGGTATTGTAGCAGATACTATAAAGAAAACTGCATTTAAAATCACAAGAATGGGTCAATTAGTTGCTCAGGAAGCATCAAAAAGACTTAACGTACCTTATGGTATAGTAGATTTATCATTAGCTCCCACCCCTGCAGTTGGTGACAGTGTTGCTCATATTTTAGAGGAAATGGGTCTTGAAAAATGCGGTACTCACGGCACAACAGCGGCTCTTGCAATGCTTAATGATGCAGTTAAAAAGGGCGGCGTTATGGCATCAAGTTTTGTTGGAGGACTTTCAGGTGCATTTATTCCCGTTAGTGAGGATGCCGGTATGATTGATGCTACCAATTGCGGTGCACTTTCTATTGAAAAGCTTGAGGCAATGACCTGCGTATGTTCAGTTGGTCTTGATATGATTGTTATTCCCGGTAAAACAAGCGAAGCTACCATTTCTGCAATTATTGCAGATGAAGCGGCAATCGGTGTTGTGAATAACAAAACAACTGCAGTAAGAATTATTCCCGCACCGTGCATGGATGTTGGAGACACAGTTGAATTCGGCGGTCTTTTGGGAAGCGGTCCCGTTATGAAGGTAAGCGAATTTAAAAGTGATGAATTTATTAAAAGAGGCGGAAGAATTCCCGCTCCGTTGCATAGTCTTAAAAATTAAAAATATATATCAAAGAAATGCCTTTTTCGGAATGAAAAAGGCATTTTTTTAAAATTAAATATCAAGATTTTCAACAAATTTAGCATTTGTCTCTATAAATTCACGTCTTGGGTCAACATTATCACCCATTAATACAGAGAATACTTCATCAGCTTTAACAGCATCTTCCACTGTTACTCTTCTCATTGTTCTGTTTTCAGGATTCATTGTTGTTTCCCAAAGCTGGTTATACGTCATTTCACCAAGACCCTTATAACGCTGAACATCACACTTGCCACCCATTTCTTCCACTGCGGCGGTAAGGTCGTTATCATTATAAACATATTTTACATTTTTACCTCTTTCAACCTTGAAAAGCGGTGGCTGAGCAAGATAAATATATCCACCGTCAACCAAAGGACGCATATGACGGAAGAAGAATGTTAAAAGAAGCGTTCTGATATGTGAACCGTCAACATCGGCATCGGCCATAATAACAATTTTATGATACTTTAACTTTTCTATATTAAATTCATCACCAATACCTGTACCAAGCGCCATTATTACAGGTAAAAGCTTTTCATTTCCGTAAACCTTATCAAGTCTTGCTTTTTCAACATTAAGCATTTTACCCCAAAGAGGAAGTATTGCCTGAAAGCTTCTGTCTCTTCCCTGCTTTGCACTACCACCCGCAGAGTCACCCTCTACGATAAATATTTCATTTTTAGCAGGGTCTTTTCCTGAACATTTTGCAAGCTTACCTAAAAGTGAACTGTCACCTGATGTGGCAGATTTTCTTGTGGCTTCTCTTGCTTTTCTTGCAGCTTCTCTTGCACGGGATGCCATCAAAGCTTTTTCCATAATCATTCTTGCAACATCGGGATTTTCCTCAAAGAAATCTGTAAGCTTGTCTGTTGTAACCTTATTAACAAGTGTTCTTATTTCACTGTTACCAAGCTTTGTTTTGGTCTGCCCTTCAAACTGAGCTTCAGTAACCTTTACACTTATAACAACTGTAAGACCTTCTCTTACGTCATCACCTGAAAGTTCAATATCTTTATCCCTTTCCTTAACAAGATTATATTTTTTAATATATTCATTAAATACTTTTGTAAGCGCAGCTTTAAAACCTGCCTCGTGAGTACCACCTTCGGTAGTATTAATATTATTTGCAAAGGTCATAAAGGTTTCTGAATAATTGTCTGTATACTGCATTGCTATTTCAACAAAAGAATCATTTTTCTGACCATTATAATAAATAATATCATCATGAATAGGAAGTTTTTTAGAATTAAGATGCTTTACAAATTCCCTTATACCACCCTCGTAATAAAGCTTATTTGAAATTTCTTCTTCACCGCGAAGGTCACGAAATTCGATATTTATACCTGCATTCAAAAATGCCTGCTCTCTTAAACGCTTTAATAAAACATCATATTCATATTCAAGAGTTTCAAAAATTGCATCATCTGCTAAAAATGTTACCTTTGTGCCGGTTTTATTTGTATCACCTATTATTTTAACACTGCCGCAACTTTTACCTCTCTCATAACGCTGATAATAAACATTTTCGCCATTGCATACCTCAACCTCAAGATACTGTGAAAGTGCATTAACAACAGATGAGCCAACACCATGCAGACCGCCTGATACCTTGTATCCGCCACCACCGAATTTACCGCCTGCATGAAGAATTGTAAATACAACCTCAAGAGTTGAAATTCCCATTTTAGGATGAATACCAACAGGAATACCACGACCGTCATCAGTTATAGTTATAACATTTCCGGGCTTTATTTCAACGGTAATATTTTTACAATATCCTGCCAATGCTTCATCTATAGCATTATCTACAATTTCATAAACAAGGTGATGAAGACCTCTTATAGAAGTAGAACCTATATACATACCCGGTCTTTTTCTTACAGCTTCAAGACCTTCTAATACTTGAATTTGATTTTCGTCATAATTATTTTCTGTAGTAGTTATGTTAACATTGTTTTCTTCCACGTAACACAGCCTCCTTTTTTAATGTTACCTTTTATCTTTTATAAAAAATTAAAAGTTACAATTTTTATCATTTGCTCTTTTATAAAGAGTCTGAGCAGACAAAGGTGAAATATATAAATAAGTATTATTATTTTTTTCGCATAATATATAGCTTTTTGGCAAGTCATATTTACTAACGTCTACAACTATACCTTTTTTTTGAGAAGAGTCTAAAAATTCTCTTGTTCTTTTAGAAATTGAAGTTTCATCCAAGTCAAAAATTGCAATAACTTCTTTTAATGAAACAACAACATCACTTCCAAGATGTAAAAACATACATTATTCCTCTCTTACATTAGAGTTATTCACATAAAAATATTTTACACTACCGCTTTTAGTTAAATTACTTTCCTTATCTGTACATGTTATAATAACCTGTTTATCTTTTATTTTTCCTTTAAGATATGCTCTTCTTTTTTCATCAAGCTCACTTGTGATATCATCAAGTAAAATAACTGGATAATCTCCTTTTATTTCTCTTATAAGTTCTGCCAATGCAAGCTTTAAACTTAAAACAAGACTGCGTTGCTGACCCTGTGATGCATATTTTCTTACTTCTCTTTTATCTATAAAAAATAAAAAGTCATCTTTATGTATACCAATTTGGGTAGAACCATTTTCAATATCTTTTTTTCTTGACAGTTCCAATTTTTCCAAAAGATTTCTTTTTACAGTTTCTTTACTTAAATCCTTTTCAAAATCATTATAAAAACTGCAGATATATCTCATTTTTATATTTTCATTTGAAACCTGATTATAAATTTCATAAAAATATTTTTTTAAATCTGATATAAAATTATATCTGTAAACAGCAATTGACGCGGCTAAATCTGCCATAGCTTCATCCCACACATCAAGCATTTCTTCGCCTTTACCGGTTGAATTTATATTTTTTAATAAACTGTTTCTTTGAGAAACCGTTTTTATATAATCATTTAAAAGCTTTAAATAAACGTGCTTTATCTGACTTATTGCCATGTCGATAAAGCGTCTTCTTTCTGAAGGAAAACCTTTTATTATAGATAAATCCTCAGGAGAAAACATTACTATATTTATATAATTTGAAATTTCACTTAACTTTTTTATTTCAGCCTCATTAATTTTTAAAAGCTTTTTTTTATCCTTGGAAAATTTAAGAATTCCTTTAAAATCTCTGTTATAGCTTTCAAAATCAATTGAAATTTCACTTAAATCTCTACCCTCTTTTATCATTTCTTCAATAAGGGCCCTTCTGTGTGACCTGCCTGTACAAAAAAGATACACTGCCTCTAATATATTTGTTTTACCTGCAGCATTAAAGCCATATATAATATTAGTTCTGGGTGAAAATTTTAAATTTGCACTGCTGTAACATCTAAAATTTTTAAGATTAATTTCTTTTATATACATAATTAATTGCCCGTCTCTTTATTTATTCAACCTCAATTAAAAGAGTTTCGTCTTCAAATTCTACTTTTACATTATCACCGGGACGTATCTTTCTGCCACGCATCAGGCAAACCTCATTATTAAGGCTCACAATCCCGTCTAAAATCATATCCTTTGCATCACTGCCGTTTTCTGCAATACCACTGAATTTTAAAAGCTGGTCAAGTTTTATAAATTCAGTTGATATTTTAATTTTTTCCTTTTGCATAAAAACCTCCATTACCCTTGTATACTTATTGGCATAACCATATAAATAAATCCTTCACCTTCTTTAGGTACAACTATACATGGATTTCTTGAAGATATAAAATTTAAATTAACTTCATCACAATCACAGTTTCTGAACACATTATATAAATATCTCTGATTTAATCCTATTAAAAGCTCACCGCCGGTTTTAGAAGAAACATTTATAATATCTGAAATTTTACCTATCTGTGATGCACAGGTAACATTTATTTCATCATCTTTTATAAACAATTTTAAAGGCGATTTTGCGTTATCTGCGTTTATAATAAGTGATGCTCTTTCAAGAGAAGAGAATATATCAGAAACATTTGCAGTAAGTTGAATTTCAAAATTCTTCTGTTTTTCGATGACACTCTTATAATTTGTATATTCTCCGTCACGAAGTCTTGAAGTAACAGTGAATTTTTCAAATTCAAACAGTATATGCTTATCTGAAAAATAAATATTTACAATCGAGTCATCATCAGATATAACTTTTAAAAGTTCATTTAATGTTTTTCCTGGAATAATAACCTTTATATTTTTACCTTCAGCAGATATATTTTCTTTTCTTATAGCCATAAGGTATCCGTCTGTTGAAACAACAGATATTTTATTATTCTCTATTTCAAAAAGAGCGCCTGTCCAGATAGGTTTTTTATCATTTGTTGAAATAGCAAATATTGTTTGTTTAATAAGGCTTTTTAATTTATTGCTCTCAATTGATATAAAATCATTTTTATTTATTTCAGGAATTTTAGGATACTCTTCAGCTCCTGAGCCTGATATATCAAAATTAACATTTGAACATTTGATTTTTGTCACATATCTATCATCTGTTTCAATAAATACAGGTGCATCAGGAAGTCTTCTTACAATATCACCAAACATTCTTGAATCGATAACGACCCTACCATTTTCAATAACCTCAACATTACAGGAATATTTAATACCAAGCTCCATATCATTACCTGTTAAAATAATTCCACTGTTAGTTGTTTCAATTAATATACCCTCCAAAATAGGAAGAGACGATTTTGAAGAAACTGCCTTTTGAACAACATTTATACCTTCAAGTAAAACATTTTTATCACAAACTATTTTCATTTTAAGCATCCTCTTTCAAATTAAATTTAATAAATTAAAATAATATAAAATAAATATATATATTAGTAGTAGTTATAGTAGTAATGTGAAAAATGTGTAAATGTATGTAAAAGCCTTTAAAATAAGCATTTTTATATGTTAATAAAATATGGAAAAGAAAGTTAAGTTATCAACATAAATCACATATTAACATTCATCCATATATACATTTTCACATATACACATTATTTTGTGAAAAATTATTTTAAAATACTTTTCAGTTGCTTTGTCATGATTTCCACTGCAGAAGCAACTTCTGCACTTGTTTTTATCTGTTTTTCCACATTATCCACAGCATGCATAACAGTTGTATAATGTCTGTTACCATATTCTTTACCAATTACCACAAATGACATATCAGTAAGTTTACGGCAAAGATACATACAAATCTGCCTTGCATCTGAAATGTCTTGGGTTTTTCTTTTACCTTTTATATCTTCTATATCTATTCCATAATATTTTGAAACTGCCTCGTTTATTGATTTTGCAGTAATTCTTACAACTCCCTCTGTTTCAATAACGCTGACTAACGCTTCTTCTGCCAAAGCAAGATTTAAAACTCTTCCTGTTATTTTAGCATAAGATGTAACTCTTGTAAGAGCACCTTCAAGCTCTCTTATATTTGATTTAATACTGTCTGAAATATAGCAGTATACATCATAGGGAACATCTGCGTTTTCAAATGAAGCCTTCTTTTGCAAGATAGCAATTCTTGTTTCGTAATCCGGCGGTTTTATATCACCTATAAGGCCACATTCAAAACGGGTACGAAGTCTGTCTTCAAGTGTAGGAATTTCCCTTGGTAGCCTATCCGATACTAAAACAATCTGTTTATTTGCATTATATAGAGCTTCAAATGTATGAAAAAATTCTTCCTGAGCCATTTCTTTACCTGCAAGGAATTGAATATCGTCAATTAAAAGAATATCTGCATTTCTATATTTGTTTCTAAAATCAACAGTCGTTCTTGCACGAATTGCATCAACTAATTCATTTGTAAACATTTCAGCGGAAATATATACTATATTAAGTGATGGATTCATCATTTTTACATAGTTTGCAATAGCATGCATAAGATGAGTTTTACCAAGACCGGAATCACCATATAAAAACAATGGGTTATATGTTTGTGCAGGAGCTTCAGCAACTGCAACTGCTGCAGCATGTGCAAAATAGTTTGAATTTCCAACAACAAAATTTTCAAAAGTATATCTTGGATTTATAAAAGAAGGAAGATTATTCATATTAGAAAAATTGTTAATATTTTTATATTCTTCTTCATCTCTTATAATGATGTTTTCACCATCTGAAATAATAATATTAACTTCATATTGTATTCCAAAAAGTGTTTCAAGAGCACCTTTTATCAAAAGTGTGTGGCGTTTTAACATATTTAAAACCAAATCGTTTGTTACAGCTAAAGTAATAGAATTTTCATCAATTGATACAGGTTTTGCATCTTTAAACCATGTATTAAAAGTAAGTTTAGGAACTTCAGGTTCTATCAGTTTTAAAACACTGTCCCATATTTCAATAACATTCATTAAAAAAACTCCTTAAAACAATATGTAGTATGTTAGTATGTGAAAAAGGTTTTCCACATACTTATCAACAAATATGGATAACTTTTTTCAATGCTATAATACCTTATATATATAATAAATTTAAAAAAAACAGAATATGGATATTTATGTGTATTTTTTTATTTTTAATATTAAAGCAAAACAATATATGGTGTGTAAATTTTAGAACGAAAAATATTGAAAAAAAGCCTATACACCTATCATTTATTATATCAAAAGTTTAATTATTAATCAAGGCTTTTTATTAAAAATATGAAGAAAAAATATAAATAAAAAATATATGTAGAATAGTTTTTAACCTTTCATTCCGAAAGGTCAAAAACTATGAAGAAAAGGAAATTATCAGACATAAAAATCATGATTTCCTATAGTTTTGTAAAATGTTCTGTTTTCTTTTATCCATGAATTTGTAGCAGTTTTAGGATTGAAAAAATAAAGGCATTTTCCCACTGTATTAAAGCCGTTTAAGGAAAATTTAGCAGCCTTTATACTTTCCTTTTCAGGGGTGTTATAAATGGTATTATTAATAATAGGTTCATATTGAACACCATGCTTTTTATCAAATATAACTGTATATATAGTATTTGGAAAATCTTTATGGGCTACCCTGTTTAAAACTACATTTCCAACACCTATTTTACCTGCCATTGGCTCTCCTATACTTTCAGCATTTATAATTCTTGAAAGCCAGTAAATATGGTCATCTTCGTAATCGTATTTTATATACTTTAATGGAATATTTATATTTTCATTATTTATTATAATTGAATAATATTCACTTTCCCATGAAAAAGATATATTAAAAATATTAAAAAAATCTCTTGCAGGAACAAAAAAGTTTCCATTTTCTATAAAACATTTTCTACTTAAATTATATAAATTTCCGCCTGAAAGATATTTACTGCTGTTTTGAGTAAATGTAATATTATCTATTGTAACTGATTTTTCATTTTCGTTCCACTCAACATTTTTATTTAAAATATTACTTATTATACGAATGGGTATATATGTTTTATTGTCCTTTATATGAGCATATACTGAATTAAAACTTACATATTTGCCGTTTATTATAACATCAACGATTGTGCCGTCTGCCATTGCAGATATTTTTAAAGAAAACAAAACTAAAAAAATTAATAAAAATTTCTTTCACATCTTTTTAAACCTCCTTTATTATTTAAGGGAAAAACCCTTATGTAAATATTATAATATAAATAAAATATATATTCAATGACATATATATGGAAAAAAGTAAATAAATTAGTTGCAAAACGTGATATTTTTTGATAAAATAATAATTGGCAAAGTTATATTCTTTATATAAAGAAAGGATTGATAAAATGAGTAAATTAGTTTTGATTGTAGATGACGAAAAGCCTATAGTTGATATATTGAAATATAATTTTATAAAAGAAGGCTATGAAACAATAGAAGCATATGACGGGGCTCAGGCTTTGGAATATGCACTTGAAAAAAAGCCTGATATAATTTTACTTGATGTAATGCTTCCTAAAATGGACGGATTTGAAGTTTGCCGTAAGGTAAGAGAAAAGATGTCTACTCCTATCTTAATGCTTACAGCAAGAGAAGAAGAGGTAGACAAGGTCTTAGGTCTTGAGCTTGGTGCAGATGATTATATAACAAAGCCATTTTCACCACGTGAGCTTATGGCAAGAGTGAAAGCTAATTTAAGAAGAAGTGTTCCCGATGAGAAAAACAAATCAGAAGATGAGGAAAATAAGGTAGTTATTGGTAGGATAAGTCTTGATCTTGACCGTTATGAAGTTAAAAAAGATGGTGAAATTATAGACTTGACTGTAAGAGAATTTGAACTTTTAAAATTTCTTGCACTTCAGCCTGATAAGGTGTTTACAAGAGAAAAGCTTTTGGAAAAAGTTTGGGATTATGATTATTATGGTGACCAAAGAACAGTTGATGTTACTATAAGAAGACTTCGTGAAAAAATAGAAGATGACCCCGGTGTGCCTAATTTTGTTGTTACAAAAAGAGGCGTTGGATATTGCTTTAATAAGGATAATAAATAATTTATTTTTAATTTATAAAGGTGAAAACAAATGTTAAAAAACCGGCTTCAGTTTAAAATTGTATTAATGTTTGTTTTACTTGCATTGAGTATTATGCTTATAGCTGGAACATTACTAATAACAAGTATTGGTGAGTTTTATTCTGAAAAATTTACTCAGGAAATGAGTTATGTTTTTAGTGAAGGTCAGATAAACAGCGAATTAAGGGCCGTTATAGAAAATGATAACAGTGCAGATAAAATAAATGAAATAGTTCAGGCCTTTTCAGGTGCAGGAAGGCTGGGGATAAATGATAACAGAAATTATTATATTCTTAACGGAAAAACCGGTGAATGCCTTGAAAGCTCTGCGATTAACAATTTTAATGTTACAAAAACAAAAAATATAATAAAAGCCATGACGGGGGAAACAGGAAATTCATCAGACTTTGATTATGAAATGATGGATTATGCATATCCGGTAAAGAACAGTAAAAATGAAGTTTTATATGTTGTTTATGTGTCTGATAACAGAGCAGAAGTAAAAGGCGTAATTGAGAGTATATTTTTTATACTTATTCAGATAATGCTGTGGTGTGTATTGATTTCACTTGTGCTTGGATTTTTCCTTTCAAGAACTATCACAAGTCCCATTGTTAACCTTACAAGAAAGGCAGAAAAGCTTGCAAAAGGTGAAAAAACGGATAATGATAATCCAAAAAAATCCAATGATGAGATTGGTATTTTATCAGATACCTTTAACTTTATGTCAACAGAGCTTTTTAATACCTTAGACCAGATACGAAATGAAAAAATTAAAATGGAAACAATTCTGGCTAATCTCAATGACGGTGTTATAGCTTTTGATATGGATGGAAAGGTTATACATATTAACGAAGAAGCTAAAAAAATGTTTTCTATTGTTAATGAAAAAATTATTGAATTTGACTTGTTTTTTAAGGATATAAACGTAGATGTGCAGATGGGGGATATTGTTTATATAAATAAAGACAAGGTTGAAGAAAAGGTTATTTATTTTAATAATCAGGTTTTCATGGCATATTTTGTGGCCTATAAGATGCATGATGAAACAGGTAAAGAAAAAATAGGTGGAGTTGTGGTAGCTGTTCAGGATATTACAAAACAACAAAAGCTTGATGAATCAAGAAGAGAATTTGTTGCAAATGTATCCCATGAATTAAGAACACCGCTTACAACAATCAAATCTTACACAGAAACTATTATAGATGGTATGGAAGATAAAGAGTCTATGGAATATAATTTCCTTGAAGTAATAAATTCTGAAATAGACAGAATGACAAGAATAGTAAAGGATTTATTGACCCTTTCAAAGCTTGATCACAGCGATGAAATAAAGCAGGAAATTTTTAATTTTAAAGACCTTTTGGCGGATGTAATAAATAAACTTAAGCTTAATGCAAAAAAGCAGGGGCATACGATTAATTTTACTGCTTCAAAAAATATTCCTGATTATATGGGAGATAAGGATAAGCTTGAAAGAGTTATAATAAATATTATTTCAAATTCAATAAAATATACTCCTGATGGCGGTATCATAGATGTATCCGTAAGGTATGGTTATAACGAAATAATTGTAAAAATAAAGGATAATGGCATCGGAATTCCGCATAAAGATTTATCAAGAATTTTTGAAAGATTTTACAGAGTTGATAAAGCCAGAACAAGAAAAATGGGAGGTACTGGCCTCGGGCTTGCTATAGCAAAGGAAATTATTGAAAAGCATGAGGGCAGCATAAAAATAAATTCTGAGTCTGATGTTGGTACAGAAGTTGTTATAAGTCTTCCTTTGAAAGTAAATAAAAAAGTTGCCGGAAGTTGATTTTCGGCAACTTTTTTATTTAACAATTACTTTTGAATTTTTGTTAATCCGCCCATATAAGGAACTAAAACTTCAGGAATTGTGATGCTTCCGTCATCATTCTGATAGTTTTCCAAAATAGCAGCAACTGTTCTTCCTATAGCAACACCAGAGCCGTTTAATGTGTGTACAAACTGAGCTTTGTCCTTAGGATTATCCTTAAATTTAATGTTTGCACGGCGAGCCTGATAATCTTCAAAGTTAGAGCATGACGAAATTTCAACATATCTGCCGTAGCTGGGCATCCATACCTCAATATCATAAGTCATTGCAGAAGAAAAGCCTAAATCACCTGCACAAAGTCTTACAACTCTGAAAGGCAAACCTAACATTTCAAGCACTCTTTCGGCGTCATTTGTAAGGCTTTCAAGCTGATTATAGCTGTCTTCAGGGCGGCTGAATTTAACTAATTCAACTTTATTGAACTGATGTTGACGGATAAGACCTCTTGTGTCACGGCCGGCACTTCCTGCTTCTGCACGGAAGCAAGCTGAATATGCAACGTGTTTTATGGGAAGCTTGTTTCCGTCTAATATATCCTGACGATACATATTAGTAACAGGAACCTCTGCTGTAGGAATAAGGAAATAATCATTATTTGCTACTCTGAATGCATCCTCTTCAAATTTGGGAAGCTGACCTGTACCTGTCATAGAATCGCGGTTTACCATAAAAGGCGTAAAAACTTCTGTGTATCCCGCAATTGTTGTGTGAGTATCTAAAAAGAAATTTATAACGGCACGCTCAAGTCTTGCGCCGACGCCTCTGTATACAGTAAACCTTGCACCAGAAATTTTAGCCGCTGTTGCAAAATCAAGAATATTTAAATTCTCGCCTAAATCCCAGTGTGCCTTGGGCTCAAACTCAAAGATTCTGGGCGCTCCGTTTTTACGAAGTTCGATGTTTGAACTGTCATCAGCACCGTCAGGCACTTTTTCGTTAGGAATATTGGGAATGCTTAAAATCATCTGCTGAATTTTTTCGTCAATTTCAGAAACTTCTGAATCAAGCTCTTTTATTTTATTTGAAATTCCTTTCATATCAGCAAATACTTGGGTTGTGTCTTTTCCTTCTTTTTTAAGCTGAGGAATTTGTTTGCTTACTTCATTCTGCTTTGCTTTAAGAGATTCCACTTCAAAAATAACCTCTCTGCGTTTCACATCAAGCTCAAGTAAAGGCTCAATATCAATATTTGAATGACGGCGCGCAAGTGCCGCTTTTACAAGCTCAGGATTTGAACGGATTAGTTTAATATCTAACATTTATATATCCCCCTATTATGAATTATAATTTATTTGCTTTATCATAAAAACCCGGTAAAATTGCATCAAGTTCTTCCTTTGAAAAATTCTTAAGCTGCTCTCTTACTGCAGTTTTATTGTTATTAAGATATGCATTTACAAGTGAATAAACCCTTGTGTTTGATGCGTCCAGAAAAGCTTTATCACTTTTTAATGCTTCATACTGAGTCTGAAGTTCGCTATACTTTGCATTAATATCATCATAATTGTGTTGAGCTTCCAATAGCTGATTTTTAAGAACTACTGTTTCATTTGTAAGTTGTTCAATTCTTTGATTGGAATTTTGTGTAAAACTGTCCAAAACCTGAAGGTTGCCGTTTTCAGGAATTAATTTCCATTGAGTTAATGTGGTAACAAGAATAAGCGCCAATGCAACTATAAAAAGTACGCCGGCATATATCCACATATGTTTTGTGTTTTTATTTCTCATTTTTATGATTTTAACTCCTTTCGGATTTCATAAGTATATTATAGTACAAAAATTTTGAATAGTCCAGCAAAAAATATAAAACTCAAAATTTTAAAAAATATAATTTTTACAAAACCACTATAATGCATAGTGTTCTGAAATGGCCCTAAAATGCTCTGTAATCAAAAAAGTATGTTTTTAATATAAGAACATAACCGATGAACTAAAAATCGATTATAGAAAGGCGGTTTCTAAACAATTTTTACATTTTTTTACAAATTAAGCAAATTAAGAAGTCTTTCAAAATCTTCTCTGCCATAATACTCAATTTCAATTTTGCCTTTTTTGTTTCCGTCAGTAATTTTTACTTTTGTACCTAAAGAGGAAGAAAGGCGATTCTGAATTTCTTTTATCTGCATTTCAATAGCAATATCTTTTTTTGGATTTTCTTTTTCATAATTTGGCTCATCGTTTAGTGACTTTGCAATTTTCTCTGCCTGACGTACACTTAAGTCGGCTGAAATAATCTGATTGGCAAATTCAGATTGCTTTTCTTCATGTACTGATAAAATTGCTCTTGCATGACCGCTTGAAATAAGGCCTTGGCTTAACATGTCCTGAATTTCTTCCGATAGAGATAAAAGTCTTAAAGAGTTAGCTACAGCACTTCTGCTTTTGCCTACCCTTTGAGATACATTTTCCTGAGTAAGAGAAAATTCGTCAAGTAAAGCTTTATAACCTAAAGCTTCTTCAATGGGATTTAAGTCTTCGCGCTGAAGGTTTTCAATAAGAGCGACCTCCATAGTTGTCATTTCGTTATAAGTTCTTATAATTGCAGGAATTTCCTTTAAGCCTGCCATTCTTGAAGCACGCCATCTTCTTTCTCCCGCTATAATCTGATAGTATCCGCCTTTTGCTTCCTTTACTATTATAGGCTGAATAACGCCGTGAATTTTAATAGACTCTGAAAGTATTTCAAGCTTTTCTTCATCAAATACCTTTCTTGGCTGTTCTTTATTAGGCTCAACCTTTGATATTTTAAGCATAAAAACGTTATCGGAGGATGGTTTTTCTTCGGGTGTTTCAAAAACATTCTGCGCATCTGTTTCAAAAAGTGCGCCAAGACCTTTACCTAAACCTTTTTTAGCCATTAATTATTACCTCCTTTGTTCTTTTCAATTACTTCGTTTGCGAGAGCTATATATGCATCCGCGCCCTTTGAAGTTATATCATAAGTTAAAATTGATTCACCAAAGCTGGGTGCTTCACTCAATCTTACATTTCGAGGAATCGCAGTTGCATAAAGCTTGTCAGGAAAATATTTTTTAAGCTCATCCAAAACCTGTATTGCAAGGTTTGTTCTTGAATCGTACATAGTTGCAAGAACGCCCTCAAGATACAAAGATGGGTTTATTGCTTTTTTAATCTGCTTTATGGTTCCCGTAAGCTGAGAAAGACCCTCTAATGCGTAGTATTCGCATTGAATGGGAATTAATACGGAGTCTGATGCAGCAAATGAATTAAGTGTAATAAGGCCTAATGATGGAGGACAATCTATAATTATAAAATCATATTCGTCCTTAACATTTGCAAGTGCGTTCTTAAGTCTAAATTCTCTTTTATCTATACTCACAAGCTCTATTTCTGCGCCTGCCAGTGAAATGGTTGACGGCAGACAGTCAAGATTGGCCTGATTTGTGGAAAGTATAGCATCCTTTGCAGAAACTTCGTTTATTATACAGTCATAAACTGATAAATTTATATCTTTTCTGTTAATGCCAATGCCGCTTGAAGCATTGCCCTGAGGGTCGGTGTCAATCAAAAGTGTTTTTTTCTTTTTATATGCAAGACCTGCCGCAAGATTAACGGAGGTTGTGGTTTTACCTACCCCGCCCTTCTGATTTACAACAGCAATTGTTTTAGCCATTTGAACTATCCTTTCTGTTTTGTGTCAAACTGACAAAAGTTATCCAAACTTGCCTTAAAAGGCGCAATTTCGGCATATTTTAATTTGATGTCATTGATAGGCGCAGCCTGCCCGCTTCCAGCACATCAAAATCTATTCAAAATTTCATCCTTTTAAGGTCGAAAAATTTTTATTGAAAATTAGTCGCTTAAATCAAGTTCGTATAGTTTCTGTCAAGCTATGTATAATATTTTAACACAATTATATAAAATAGTAAAGAGATAATATAAAAAAATACAAAAATGTTTCACGTTAAACATTTTTGTGCGTGATAATATAAAGAATTGTTTCACGTGAAACAAAAAGAGCACTGGTCTTAACCAATGCTCTTTTTATAATTAAATTATTAACCTATAAGATTACTTTCGCTTAAAGCTGCATCAAATGCACGGCTCATAGCGGTTTCTTCACCTTCAACTCTAAGGTCAACATCACGATATATGCTCATACCTGTACCCGCAGGAACAAGCTTACCAATAATAACATTTTCCTTAAGACCAAGAAGCGGGTCAATCTTACCTTTAATAGCGGCTTCAGTAAGAACCCTTGTTGTTTCCTGGAACGAGGCTGCTGAAAGGAATGAATCTGTAGCAAGAGAAGCTTTTGTAATACCAAGAAGAACAATTGTAGCCGTTGCTTCCTGCTTACCTTCTTTTTTCATCTGTTCATTTGCTGCCTCAAGCTCAAACATATCAATAAGGCTGCCCATTAACAAGTTTGTATCGCCGGGGTTATCGACTTTAACTTTACGCATCATCTGACGGGCAATAACCTCGATATGCTTATCAGAAATGTCAACACCCTGCATACGGTAAACTCTTTGAACTTCCTGAGTAAGATAAGACTGAACCTCACGGGCACCTTTAATCTTAAGAATGTCATGAGGATTAATAGAACCTGTTGTAAGAGCATCACCTGCTTCAATCATCTGGGCATCTGCAACCTTTATGCGTGCATCATAAGGAATAACATATGTTGCAGCATTACCCTCTTCATCATTGGTAACTGTAATTTCACGGCGTTTCTTTGTTTCAGAAATTGAAACCTTACCGCTGATTTCAGATACAATTGCAACACCCTTGGGTTTACGCGCTTCAAACAATTCTTCAACACGGGGAAGACCCTGTGTAATATCGTCGCCGGCAACACCGCCGCTGTGGAATGTACGCATTGTAAGCTGTGTACCTGGCTCGCCGATTGACTGAGCAGCAATAATACCTACTGCTTCACCAACGGGAGCTGCATCACCGCTTGCAAGGTTAGAACCGTAACAACGTGCACATACACCAACAGGCGACTTACATGCAAGAATACTTCTGATTGTAACTTCCTTTACGCCTGCAGATATAATAGCATCAACTTCTTTATCCTTCATAAGAACATCTTTTTCAACGATTACCTCGCCTGTTTCAGGGTGAACAACCGGCTCAAATGTGTATCTTCCATGAAGTCTGTCTGCTAATGGTTCAATTTCTTCCTTGCCGTCTATAATTGCGCTTACCTTAATGCCTGCATTTGTACCACAGTCTTCTTCGCGGATAATAACATCCTGACTGACATCGACCAAACGACGTGTAAGGTAACCGGAGTCAGCAGTACGAAGCGCTGTATCTGTAAGACCTTTTCTTGCACCGTGAGTAGAAATGAAATACTCAAGAACGCTAAGACCTTCACGGAAGTTAGCACGAATCGGAATTTCCACGGCTTTACCTGATGTGTTAGCCATAAGACCACGCATACCTGCAAGCTGTCTTATCTGGTTAACGCTACCACGGGCACCCGAGTTTGCCATCATATATATGGGGTTAAGGTCATCAAGGCTATCCATAAGTGCCTTTGTAACCTTTTCGCTTGTTTCTGTCCAGACTTTGATAATAGCATCATACCGCTCGTCATTATTAAGCATACCACGTCTGTACTGCTTTGTAATCTTATCAACCTGAGCTTCAGCTTCTTCAAGGTATATTTTCTTAGCTTCAGGCACCTTAATATCGGATACGCTGACTGTGATAGCACCTTGAGTTGAGAACTTAAAGCCTAAAGCCTTAATATTATCAAGAACTTTAGCGGTTTCGGTAGCGCCGTGAACGCGAATACATTTATCAATTATAATGCCAAGCTGTTTTTTAGTAGCAAGCTTTGTGAATTCAAGGTCAAATGCCTTATTGGGGTCAGTTCTGTCAACAAAACCTAAATCCTGAGGAATGTTTTCATTGAAAATAAGTTGACCAACAGTGGTGTCAATAATTTTGCTCTTCTTAACACCTTCGATTTCTTTTTCAACGCGAACTTTAATTTTTGCATGAAGAGTAATAACATCATTCCTGTATGCCATTATTGCTTCATCGACGTCTTTAAACGCTTTGCCTTCGCCCTTGTCCCCTTCTTTAACCAATGTTAGATAGTAACTACCCAAAACCATATCCTGCGTAGGAACTGTTACGGGTTTGCCATCCTGAGGCTTTAAAAGGTTATTAGCAGAAAGCATCAAAAACCTTGCTTCCGCTTGAGCTTCAGGAGAAAGTGGAACGTGAACAGCCATCTGGTCACCGTCGAAGTCGGCATTATAAGCTGTACATACCAAAGGATGAAGCTTAAGTGCTCTGCCGTCGACCAAAACGGGCTCGAATGCCTGAATACCAAGTCTGTGAAGTGTAGGAGCACGATTTAGAAGTACAGGATGCTCTTTGATTACATCTTCTAAAACATCCCAGATTTCGGGGCGTACTCTTTCAACCATGCGCTTTGCATATTTAATATTGTGTGCAAGACCATTTGCCACAAGACTCTTCATAACAAAGGGCTTAAACAGCTCAATTGCCATTTCCTTAGGCAAACCACACTGATAAATCTTAAGCTCGGGACCAACAACGATAACTGAACGGCCTGAATAGTCAACACGCTTACCCAAAAGGTTCTGTCTGAAACGACCCTGCTTACCCTTTAACAGATCTGAAAGAGATTTCAACGCTCTGTTACCGGGGCCTGTAACAGGTCTGCCTCTGCGACCGTTATCAATAAGTGCGTCTACTGCTTCCTGAAGCATTCTTTTCTCGTTTCTTACGATAATATCTGGAGCGTGAAGTTCTAAAAGCTTTTTCAAACGGTTATTTCTGTTAATAACTCTTCTATATAAGTCGTTTAGGTCACTTGTTGCAAATCTGCCACCATCAAGCTGTACCATGGGGCGGATTTCCGGTGGAAGAACAGGAATAACATCCATAACCATCCATTCGGGTTTATTTCCGGAAAGGCGAAACGCTTCAACTGCTTCAAGTCTTTTGACAATACGAACCTTTTTCTGACCCTGAGCAGTTTCAAGAGATTCTTTAAGCTCTTTTGAAAGCTCTTCAAGGTCAATCTGCTGAAGTAATTCTTTAATAGCTTCAGCGCCCATTCCTGCCTTAAAACGGTCACCGTATTTCTCAAGACTTTCTCTGTAATCTTTTTCTGTAAGGATTGTTTTTTCTACTAAATCTGTTGAGCCTGCGTCTATTACAACGTATGCTGCAAAATAAAGTATCTGTTCAAGTACCTTGGGTGACATGTCAAGCAAAAGACCCATTCTTGAAGGAATACCTTTAAAATACCAGATGTGGGAAACGGGTGTTGCAAGCTCAATGCTACCCATTCTTTCACGACGTACCTTTGAACGTGTTACCTCAACACCACATCTGTCACAAACGATACCCTTATAGCGTATCTTCTTGTATTTACCGCAGTGACACTCCCAGTCACGCTGAGGTCCAAAGATTTTTTCACAAAACAGACCATCGCGCTCGGGTTTAAGAGTTCTATAATTAATTGTTTCGGGTTTTTTTACTTCGCCATAAGACCATTCTCTTATTTTTTCAGGAGAGGCCAATCCGATTTTCATGGCGTCAAATGTTCTAAATTCCAAAACGAAAACCTCCTCTTTAAAAGTTTTTTTGCCAAGAGCAAAAATCATATCCCGTATCCGCATTTTTCTTAATAAAAACTGCGAATACGGCTTATATTTTAATTAAAATCCTCGTCATCGTCATCAGGAAGAGCATCTAAGTCTTCTACGATGTCGTCAAAATCGTCCATTACAGGCTCGACGATATCCTCGTCAAAATCATCAAAGTCGTCATTATCATCAAAATCAAGGGCATCCAAAAGTGAGTCTTCTGTTTCATCCAAAACAAATTTTGCATCGGAATCAAGGTCGTTGCTTTCGGAAGAATATACAGAAGATGAAGCCTTATTGGGGTTAACGGAATCTTCGCTACCCTCAATGTTTACAGTTAAAGGAGCAACTGTATCGTCATCATCGGAATATTCGCTAAGCTCAATTTCTTCGCCGTTCTTGTCAAGAACTTTAATATCAAGCGACAAACTCTGAAGTTCTTTTATCAATACCTTAAAGGACTCCGGAACACCGGGTTCGGGAACGTTTTCGCCTTTAACAATAGCTTCGTAAGTTTTAACACGTCCTACAACGTCATCTGACTTAACTGTAAGGATTTCCTGAAGTGTATAAGCTGCACCATAAGCCTCAAGAGCCCAAACCTGCATTTCACCGAAACGCTGACCGCCAAACTGGGCTTTACCGCCAAGGGGCTGTTGTGTAACAAGCGAATAGGGACCTGTTGAACGTGCGTGAATTTTATCATCAACAAGATGATGAAGCTTCAAATAATACATATAACCTACTGTTACGCGGTTATCAAAGGGTTCGCCGGTACGGCCGTCATATAAAACAGTCTTACCGTCTGAATCGTAACCTGCTTTTTCCAAAAGTGCTGCGATATCTTCCTCATTTGCACCGTCAAAAACAGGAGTTGCAATCTTCCAACCAAGTGACTTTGCTGCATATCCTAAATGTACTTCAAGCACCTGACCGATATTCATACGTGAAGGAACGCCAAGGGGATTCAATACGATATCAAGGGGTGTACCGTCAGGAAGGAAGGGCATATCCTCTTCGGGAAGAATTCTTGAAATAACACCCTTGTTGCCGTGACGGCCGGCCATCTTATCGCCCACAGAAATCTTACGTCTCTGTGCTATATAACAACGAACAAGCTCGTTTACTCCCGGGGGAAGTTCGTCTCCGTTTTCTCTTGTAAATACTTTTACATCTACTATGATGCCTGCTTCGCCGTGAGGAACGCGAAGTGATGTATCTCTTACTTCTCTTGCCTTTTCACCGAAAATTGCACGTAAAAGTCTTTCTTCAGCTGTAAGCTCTGTTTCACCCTTGGGAGTAACCTTACCAACAAGGATATCACCTGCGTGAACTTCAGCACCTATACGGATAATACCTCTTTCGTCAAGGTCACGAAGTGCATCGTCACCGACATTGGGAATTTCGCGTGTGATTTCTTCAGGACCAAGCTTTGTGTCACGTGCATCAGCTTCATACTCTTCAATATGAATGGATGTGTAAACGTCATCTCTTACAAGACGCTCATTTAAAAGAACGGCATCCTCGTAGTTATAACCTTCCCAAGTCATAAAGCCGATAAGAGCATTCTTACCAAGTGAAATTTCACCATTGCAGGTTGAAGGACCATCGGCAATTATATCGTCTTTTTTAACTCTTTCGCCTTCAGAAACAATAGGTCTCTGATTAATAGAAGTGCCTTGGTTTGAACGAAGGAATTTCAAAAGCTTATGTCTGTCGCGCTCGCCGTCATCACCTTTAATAATAATCTCGCTTGAGCTTACTTTTTCAACAACACCATCACGTTTTGCCAACACAACAACGCCGGAGTCTTTTGCTGCCTTATACTCCATGCCTGTTCCGACAATGGGAGACTCAGTACGGAGAAGTGGCACTGCCTGACGCTGCATGTTAGAACCCATCAGGGCACGGTTAGCGTCATCGTTTTCAAGAAATGGTATCATAGAGGTAGCTATTGAAACAAGCTGTCTTGGTGATACGTCCATATAGTCAATTTCAGAGGGCGCTACTTCCACGAATTCGTTTAGGTAACGGGCTGTAATCTTTTTATTCGTAAAACGACCGTCTTCGCCGATAGGCTCGTTTGCCTGAGCGATTGTAAAGCCGTCTTCCTTATCTGCTGTCATATAAACAACATCCTCGGTTATAACACCTGTTTCTTTATCTACACGTCTGTAGGGGGATTCAATAAATCCGTACTCATTGATACGTGCAAATGAAGAAAGTGAACTGATAAGACCGATGTTAGGACCTTCGGGAGACTCGATAGGACACATACGGCCATAATGAGTGTAGTGAACGTCTCGAACCTCAACGCCTGCACGTTCTCTGGAAAGACCACCCGGACCAAGAGCTGAAAGTCTTCTCTTATGAGTAAGCTCAGCTAAGGGGTTTGTCTGATCCATAAACTGTGAAAGCTGTGAAGAACCAAAGAATTCTTTAATTGTTGAAGCAACAGGACGGGTGTTAATTAAATTCTGAGGAGTAACCACATCCAAATCCTGAATATTCATTCTTTCACGAACAACTCTTTCCATTCTTGAAAGACCTATTCTGAACTGATTCTGCAAAAGCTCGCCTACGCAGCGAAGTCTTCTGTTTCCAAGATGGTCGATGTCATCAAGAGCACCGATACCGTAGCAAAGATTGTTAAAATAGTTGATTGATGCAAACATATCGTCAACAATAATATGCTTGGGCATAAGGTCTTCACGTCTTGAAACAAGAACTTTCTCAATTGTTTCTTTATCTTCAGAAAGTCCTTCTGCTTCAAGCTCTGCTAAAATCTCAGTTATAACACTCTTTCTTACAGTTGTGTGGAAACCAAGATTTTTTAAATATTTTGCATTGTTTTCTTCGTCCAATCTAACATAGTTTTCAAGGCGAACCATGTTATTTGAGAAAATCTTTCTCTTTTTATCGTCAACTAAAACGAAAACGTGGTTTATACCTGCATTTTCGATAGCTTCTGCCATTTCAGAAGAGATAATTTCGCCCTTAGGACAGATTACCTCACCTGTTTCGGTGTCAATAATATCTTCTGCGGCCTTCTGGTTTTTAACTCTGTAACCAATAGCCATTTTCTGATTAAACTTGAAACGACCAACCTTTGAAAGGTCATAACGTTTGGGGTCAAAAAACATATTTGTAATAAGGCTTGTTGCGCTTTCTGCACTTGCAGGCTCACCGGGACGAAGCTTTTTATAAATTTCAATTAAGGAAGCTTCTTTGTCTGTATTGTCCTTTTCAAGTGTAGCGGAAATACGCTCGTCATCGCCGAAAAGCTCATATATTTCAGAGTTTGTTTCGCAACCCATCGCACGGATAAACATTGTAACGGGAAGTTTTCTTGTTCTGTCAATACGTATCGAAAAAACATCGTTTATATCAATGTCATATTCAAGCCATGCACCTCGATAAGGAATAACTGTAGAGCTGAACAATTCTTTACCTGACTTATCATGCACCATATCGTAATACATACCGGGTGAACGAACAAGCTGGCTTACAACAACTCTTTCAGCACCGTTAATAATAAATGTACCCTGGTCTGTCATAAGAGGAAATTCGCCGATAAAGATATCCTGCTCTTTAACTTCGCCGGTTTCCTTATTAATAAGACGAACCATCACTCTCAAAGGCGCAGAATAGTTTGTGTCACGTTCTTTACACTCTTCAACAGAGTATTTCGGAGTAGAGTCTAACTTATAGTCAAAAAACTCCAATACCAGATTACCGGTATAATCACAAATGGGAGAAACATCTTCAAATACTTCTCTTAAACCTTCCTTAATAAACCACTCATAAGAGTTTTTCTGAATTTCAATAAGGTTAGGCATTTCGAGAGGTTCTTTGATTTTGGCAAAACTCATACGTTTGTTTTTGCCAAGTGTAATCTCATGTGGCATCAATTTTATCACCTCATCTTAATATTTGCAGATTTTGGTGGCATTAAAGATGCGTATGCTAGTCTGTCAGGCGTGAAAGAGGTCCTGAGCTCAGCATAATAGCATTTCAATTGCCCTGCAGAGATGCTTTCCTGCTAAAAAGCGACTGCGGTATATAAAAACTTTCACATTTCAAAAAAATTTTTTACGCACTTTTTCCTTATATATAAAAGGATTAAAAGCACATGGGCATCAAAGCGTTAAAAAATTTGAAAATTCCTCTTGAAAAACTATATATTGTGTGCTATAATACATTCAGCAACAATTTATGAAGGGGCATTTTTCGCTCATTTTAGACTATGATACAATGTATAATAATAACATATAAAAAACTACTTGTCAAGGCTTTTGGAAAATTTTTTAAAAGGCCTTTTTTTATTTTTGCGGTATATAATTATATAAATTGATAAAAGCTGTATATCAAAAGAATTTGTGTACAAAATAATAAAAAGTAATTTTAATGGAGTTTGTTTATGAAGGCAAAAAAATTTTTTGCAGATATTTTTTTTGATGTTGCAGGCTCATTTTTATATGCAATTGGAATTTATTGCTTTTTTGAAAGCGCCTCTGTTGCGCCAGGAGGCGTATCAGGTATAGCCATTATGGCAAAATATCTTATAAATTTTCCGGTGGGTGTTTTTTCAATTATTGCAAACATTCCCCTTATGGCGTTAGCACTTAAGAAAATAAGCAAAGGTTTTGTTTTAAAATCCGTAAAATCTCTTTTAATAAGCAGTATCATACTGGATATGATTATAACACCATATTTTCCTTTTTATACCGGCGATAGAATGCTTGCATCAATTTTCGGTGGAATATTTGCAGGGGCGGGAATGGCTGTTATTTTTATGAGGGGGTCATCAACCGGAGGAACGGATGTTTTAAGCGTGCTCATAGAGAAAAAATTTCCTCATATACAAATCGGCACGGGAATTATGATAGTAGATTTTGTGATTGTGGCTATATCTGCAATAGTGTTCAAGGATGTTGAAGCTGCTCTTTTCGGTCTTGTGGCAATTTTTTGCCAGACACGAGTTATAGATACTTTAATATATGGATTAAATAAAGGTAGGCAAATACTGATTATATCAAAAAAAAATGAAGAAATTGCAAGGTGCATTATAAAGGAAATTAAAAGAGGGGCAACGTTTATACCCGTCAGGGGAGCATATGAAAATAAAGAAGGTCAAATGCTTTTGTGCGTGGTAAGGCGTGCTGAGTATTATCCTTTAAAAAGTGTAATACACAAAACAGACCCGAACGCATTTGTTGTAACATCGGATGCAAGTCAGGTATTAGGCGAAGGATTTGAACCGATAATAAAGAAAAGATAAAGAAAGGCAAAAAGGACCGCAGGATTTAAAAAATAAATCCTTGCGGCCTTTTGCCTATAATTTAGGAGGATTATAGCATAGCTCTCACGCCGTATTGCGGCGCAGTTTTAAATTATTATAATCTGATTATAATAATCTCCTCAGCAACACCTTTGTATGATTTCACAAATATCATACTCGGGTCTGCGTCATCGAATTTCTGAATATCACCGGTTGTTGCAGAACTTACCATCTTGCTTGTGCTCTTTGATGTGTCAACAACATAAATCTTTGCTGAACCAAATGAAATGTTCTGCTCGTCTTTGCCGTTTACGGTTACATTCATTGAACTTGCAAATTTGCCTGAAACCTTACCGTATACTATACTTAAATCATCGGTAATATCTGTTGCAAATTCAGTTGTTTTCTTAGATATATCAAACAGTATTCTGTAAGTTGTTATTTCGCCGTTTGCATTTGTGTTATACTGAATAATATCGCCGGGCTGAAGTGGAGTTTTACCATCTTCTTTTACAAGTGCGCCAAGCTCTGTTGCAAACAGTACCTTGCTTTCTCCGTCCTGTGATAGATACACCTTATCAACCACTACGTCATCATCGTTTGAGGATGAAACTATATTTGTTACAATCGCCGCAGAGGATGCTGCGTTTGCCTGATAATCAGTGCTTGTAACAATAAGTGCACCTGCGGTGTAGTCTTTGCTCATATCAAATACCAAAGCATCATAAGGAGTATCGTTTTCAAACATGCTCTGAGTTCTTACAGAAAGGTCTGATGCATCCTTCCAGTCAGCAGGAATGTCAAAGATAACTGTCTTATCGGAAATATTAACATTTCCAAGCTTACCGGTTGCAGATTTGTAGATTGCATCCTTAAGAGAAAGGTTATGAGTAAAGCCGTCTTCGTTGATTGTGCCGCTTGATGTGTTATCGGTCGCAGTAACAATTGAAACTATCTTACCTTCTGAGTTTTTCTCAAATGTGATAAGCTGGTGTACAACCTTGCCGTCTTTTTTCAAAAGCTCAAGAACTTCGGCGGGTTTGTATCCGCTTTTACCGTTAAATCTGATTTTATCTGCACCGCTTAGGGTTACAGTCTGACCGTCTTTTGTAAACAGCTTAAGCTGCAATGTGTCATCTATAGCGCCTGGTATAGCGGCGTTAATAAGGAAAGCATAGTTTGAGCTAATGCCGCTTGTTGCGTCAACTGCAGCAATCTTGCCTTCTATATCAAGATAGAACTTACCTTCGTCTGAAAGGTCAATGTCGTAGGGGTAGTTAGCGGCTATTTTATAAAGCTTACCATTAATGCTTACTTCATAATCGCCTGAAATTTCTTTTACCTTACCTTCAACAATATCATTTATTACATGAATTCTGTAGATTGTTTTGTCGCGGCTTTCAGCAATTGAAAGCACGTCCCATTTTTTAAGGTCAGAAACCTTTATGCTCTCGCCTGCTTTTTCAATTATAAAGTCAAGATCTTCATCTTCAGGGTCTAAAACTATTGTCTGTGCACCATATTTGTCGATAATTTTGCCTGATGTGGGCATTGTATCTTCTACTACAATATTTTTATACTCTGTAACAAATATAATGTCATATTTGCCGTTTCTGTCAGTATCAAGAAGCTTTATTTTACCAGCCTTATCTGTCATTGTAACGGTTTCGGCTTTGTATTCTTCTGCCTGACCATTGTAGATAAGGGTGGGTTTTTCTTCAAGAGTTGCAACTGTAGTTTTCTTGTCTGTATCTTTGTCTTTCCAGTATTCAAGTTTTGAATCGGATAGGGATTCAAAGCTTTCTGCGCTAATTTCAAGGAAAGAATTTTTGTTTTCTGCAGGCGAAATCATAATAACGTAATCATCGCCGTAGGTATCTTCCTGGAGATATGCATTAACGTTGTAACCTAAAAGAGTAGTCACATCAATGCCCTCTGCAAGTGAATAAATTTCAGAGCCGATTTTAACTTCGTCTTTGTCAAGTGCAGATGTGCCTGAAAGTGAACTCTGGCTCGTTGCTGTTACTTGACCTGAAATTTTTTGTGCATTAAGCTTGTCTTTAAGAAGTGTTTTTTCACCAATAACAAAATCTGCATCAGCACCAAAGCCTGTCTGTTCCATCATTTTTACTTCAAGAGAGTTAAAGAATATCTGGCCTACAATACCTCTTGTTGCAGGCGCAGAAGAATTGGAAGAATAAGCATTTTTGTTAAGCTTATTTTCAGATGCTGCCACAAGGTATCCTGCAGGATATCCGCCACGGTCTTTTGCAAAAGGCTCAAAACCGATAACTCTTACGATTATTGTCATCGCTTCTTCGTAGGTAATTGTGTCGTCGGGTCTGAAGGTTCCGGCAACGTCGCCTATAACGATGCCTTGGTCTGTTGCAACATTAATATAACCTACTGCCCAGTGGTCAGTGGGTACGTCAGAATATTTTGACTTATACGATGCCCCGTGCGCAATGTCAGTAAGACCGAGAATTGCTATTGCCATTTTGGCAACCTCGCTTCTTTTAATGGGGTCGTTAGGTCTTATCAGGCCTGTTTGCGCGTCACCAACCATAACTGATAACGCCTTCAGCACATCTATTGCTTCACTATATGCTGACTGTTCGCTTTCATCTGCGGCACTTACTGCTGCAAAGCCTGAAAAAGCAGAAATAAGAAGCATTACAGACAAAAGTAAAGACATAAATCTTGTTGTAGTCTTTTTCATAAATTTTTTCCTCCTTGTAAGGTTTTATTTTATTTTGCGGTTTGCATAACACAAACAAAGCTTTATAAAAAATACAAGGTGTTACTGTACTTATAGGCTATACAGCGGATTTTCCTTGAATTCTTCGAGGTGTTATGTCAACCACAATTGCAATTATAGACGGATTATACGCAGTAATCAACCCACAAATTATGGTAAAAGATATGAAAAAACTAAAAAAAATAGAAAAAAGCCTGAACACACAGGCTTTTTTGAATATAAAAAGATATATACTTTTTGATATATGAAAATTATAGAAAATTACAATAAAAAATCAAAATTATAAAATAACGGAAATTATCTAACTTCAAACTGCCTTATCTTGGATGCCGTATTATATACCGATTTTATTCATATAATACGCACGTTTAAGGCTTTTTTCGCTTGAATAAGCGCTTCTTATGGTGGCTATAATGCTTGTGTCTGCATTTATAGCATTAAGCTCGCTTGTAAGATTTGTTATAACCCCCTCAACCTCACCGTCACACTGCGCTTCAAGGGAATTTATTGTGCCGGTATATTTTGCACCGATGCTTAAAAGCTTTGATGTATCTTTCTTTGTCAGCCCATGAGCCTTTGCTTCTGCTTTTGCAGATGCTACGACACCCTCTATTGCGCCTATGTATTTGCTTTCAAGGGCGTAGAGCTGTGCCACATATTTTGCGATTATAGCCTCGCATGTCTGATTTGAGGTGTTGGGCGCCATTGACTGGGTTACTGTAGTGGGCGTACCAACAACCACAAGGGTCTTTTCGTTTTCAGTGTTTTCTTTTTCTGTCTTTTTGGCCTCAGAGACAGGCACTGGCACTAAAATGGGAGATTCTTCAAATTTAATTTTCACATCTTTATTATTTGCCCTTTTCTGAGCGGAAAAAAGCTTTTCATATATTTCACGGTTTAAAAGTTCTTTCAATTCAGGCGGAATTTCACCGTTTGTCTGTTCGGCAATTATTTTTGCAAGCATTTGCTTTTCTGACACCTTTCCCGAGTCAATAAGAGCTTGTTCTTCGGGAGTAAAATCTCTTAGGCCCTCTGAAAAATGCTTTTCAATCTCTTTTTTTAAAGTGGTGTCGTTTTCTGCCATTTGTTTTACTATTTCGTCTGAGGAATATTTTCTTGCAAGCAAAAATGCTTCAATATTTATACGCTGCCAGTAAGTCAAAGCACCGCACAACAAAATAAAGACTGTTAAAATAGACAGAATGACTATTAATATTTTCTTTTTTTTATTTAATTTTTTATCTGTCATTTTTTTTGTTTCCATATAAAATATTCCTTTCTTATATTATATATTAATTGTATCACAATAAAAGCATAGCGGTCAATATTTAAAAGTTAACAAAAAGTAAAAAATGCAAAAACCTATTGACTTTTTTCATATATGTGGTAAAATTTTATTTAGCACTCGAAAGGTGTGAGTGCTAAAATGTGTTTAGATTTATACATTACTAATATTTAAGAAAGAAGAGATACAAATGGCAAAACAGTTTAAGTCAGAGTCAAAAAGACTTTTAGACATGATGATTAATTCTATCTACACTCATAAAGAAATTTTTATTCGTGAGCTTATTTCAAACGCAAACGATGCGATAGATAAGCTTTACTATATTTCTCTTGCAGATGAAAATATTGAATTTAATCGTGACGATTTTTATATAAGAATAAGTGTAGATAAGGATAAAAGACTTTTAACAATTACTGATACGGGTATAGGCATGGATGAAAATGAGCTTGAAGAAAATCTTGGTACAATTGCAAAAAGCGGTTCGCTTGCATTTAAAAAGACTAACGAGCTTTCAGAAGATATCGACATTATTGGTCAGTTCGGTGTTGGTTTCTATTCTGCATTTATGGTGGCAGACTGCGTAACAGTGCAGAGCCGCAAATTCGGAAGTGATAAGGCCTTTATGTGGCAGTCGTCAGGCGCAGAAGGCTACGAAATTATGCCTTGCACATATGAGCCGGTGGGCACACAGATTACTTTAAGCGTTAAAAAGAACACAGAAGATGAAAACTATGATGAATTTTTAGATGAATATACTATTCGCGGCTTAGTGAGAAAATATTCAGATTATATAAAATATCCCATCAAAATGCTCGTGAGTAAAAGCAGAAAAAAGGAAGACAGCGAGGAATTTGAAGAATATACAGAGGACGATGTTTTAAACAGCATGATTCCAATATGGAAAAAGGCAAAAAGTGAGATTACAGATGATGATTATGCGAATTTTTATCGCGAAAAATTTTATGATTTTGACTCTCCTGCAAAGGTTATTCACACAAAAACAGATGGTATAGTAAGCTATACAGCTCTTATGTTTTTGCCCAAACGCCCGCCCTTTGATTATTATACAAAGGAATTTGAAAAAGGTCTTCAGCTTTATTCAAACGGCGTATTAATTATGGATAAATGCTCTGATTTGCTTCCGGATTATTTCGGCTTTGTGAAAGGGCTGGTGGATTCTGCTGATTTGTCACTTAATATTTCAAGAGAAATTCTTCAGCATGACCGTCAGCTTAAAGCAATTGCTTCCAACATTAAAAAGAAAATAAAAAGCGAGCTTGAAAATATGCTTAAAAACGACAGAGAAAATTACGAAGCATTTTATAAAGCATTTGCTCGTCAGCTTAAGTTTGGAATATATGATAATTACGGTTCAGATAAGGATGTTTTAAAAGACCTTATTATGTTTGTATCTTCCGATGATAAAAAGTATATGACCTTAGCTGAATATGTTCAGTCAATGAGTGAAGAGCAGAAGTTTATATATTATGCAACCGGTGAAGATGCAGACAAAATTTCAAAAATGCCTCAGGTGGAAGCAGTTATTGATAAAGGATATAAGATTTTATATCTTACTGAAGATGTGGATGAATTTGCAATTAAGGTTTTAGGCACATATAATGAAAAGGAATTTAAGTCAGTTTCTGCAAGTGATTTAGGGATTGAAACTGATGAAGAAGCCAAAAAAGAAAAGGAAACAAAAGAAGAAAACAAAGAAATGTTTGACCTTATGACAGAGGCGCTTTTTGGCAAGGTGCAGGCTGTTAAAGCTACAACAAGACTTAAGAGCCATCCGGTGTGTATAACAAGCGAAGGCGAGCTTTCTGTTGAAATGGAAAAGGTTTTAAATAAAATGCCTGCAGAGGGCCAGATTAAGGCTCAAAAGGTGCTTGAAATAAACATTAATCATAAAACCTTTGAAACATTAAAAAATCTTTATTCTTCCGATAAGGAAAAATTAAAGAAATATACAGGAGTATTGTATGCGGCGGCTCAGCTTATTGAGGGCTTAAGCGTAGAAGACCCGGTTGATTTTGCCAACAGTATCTGTGATTTGATAAACTAAAATAAAAAAGAGAAAAGTTTCGGATTTTGAAACTTTTCTTTTTTTTGCTTAGTCGAAAGAAATCCGCACCCCTTTTGCCTACCGTTTTACGGGAGTTAATCCATTTTCAAGAATACCCACTGCAGACATACTGAGCGGAGTGCTGTTTGATATTATAATATGGTCATCTAAATAAATATTAAGCCCGTGAAGAAGTACGCCAATTCTTCGGGTGACGGTTACATCTGCAATTGACGGCGTTGAAACGCTTTGAGGATGATTGTGGGTTAAAATTACACGGCTTGCAGGCACTTTTGTTACGGTGTTTGCGATTAGTTTCATATCTAAGGGCACTGTGTCAAAGGAGCCGTCAAAAAGTTTTTCGCAGCTGATAATCTTTTTGACATTATCAAGACATATTATGTAAAAAGATTCATTTGTGCTGCCTAAAAACAAATTTTCTGCATAGCTTATGGCCGTGGCTGTGTCTTTAAGTATTAAAACCTCACGGGACTGTTTTGCATTTACATATCTGTTGCATAATGCAGGGATGAGTTTTATAAGCGCAGCAGAATTATAACTTATGCCGTCGGTTTTTAATAAATCGTCCAAATCTGCATCAAAAACGGCGCTTAAGTCTTTATATTTATCCATAAGCGCATGCCCAAGGGGATTTGTGTCCTTCCTTGGTATAGAATGGAATAAAAGAAGCTCTAAAATCTCATGGTCATTGAAAGAACCAAGACCTGTATCCAAAAATCTTTTTCTCAGTCTGCTTCTGTGTCCTGAGTGAATGGATTCGGAGTTATTGTTTGGCATATCTCAGGCACCTCCCTGTTGTTTAATAATATAAAAAGCTATTAATGGGTTTTTGCTACTTTTTATGTATAAAAGCTTGTCAGCAGCCGAAAGGTCAGATTCGTCAAATAAATTCCAAGCATCTGAATTATAAAAATAAAGCTTATCGTCTTTTATTGCGGCAATGCCGGGTTTTGCATATTCGTCTTCGCAAAAACCGCCTACAAGGCAGATATTGCTTGAAAAAATGTATTCCTGCATATTTTTTTCAATTAAAATTATATCGGGTTTTGAGGAGTAAAAATCGTCAGAATTAGTAAATGCCTTTATATAGCTGCCATTTTCCATAGCAAGCTGTATGGTTTTATTTAAACGGGTTTTGTTTGCTTCAAAGGCAGCATAAAGCTCGCAAGTATTAAATTGTTCTGTAAGATAAATTGCACTGCAGAATGCATCTTCGCCAATAGCGCCTATTTTGACTTTTTTCATATTAATCAACCCTTTACAAAAATAAAAAATGATATTGAAAAGCATACCGAATATATGTTAAAATAAGTACACATGGTTTTGATTTTAAAGAAGAAAAATTCTTGATTTTGTTTATTATACCATATATTTTTGTTAGTGTAAAGGGGAGAAGGAAATGAAAAGCAAAATAAGCATCTCCGAAATTGCGCGGCGAATGAATTACAGCAAGTCTACAGTGAGTAAGGCCTTAGGGGATAAGCCGGGGGTGGATGAAGAAACAAAAAAGAATATTTTAAAATATGCAAAAAGCGTTGGATATTTTAGCGGTGAGGCTACAAAGGATATTGTTTTAATGATTCCTGAGAGGTATAAGGCAATGTGTTCTCTTTTTCAGAAAATGCTTAATGATTCAGGACTTTTGGCAAAATGCGGCATATATTCCGGTAAGGAGGAATATATAAAAATTTTAAAGGAACTTGCAAAAAATCCACCGTCGCTTCTGGTGATTATGCCCACGCATACAGAAGGCGAAGAAAATCTTTTAAAAAAATTTAAAGATATCTGGTTTATCGGAGATATGATAAATCTTGAAAATTCCTTTTATTTTGGCATAAATCCTTTGAATGAGGGGCAGATGCTGGCAGAAAAATTTATTTTAAGTGGAAGAAAGGCTCCGGTTTTTGTGCATAGTTATAAGTCGGTTATAAACTCAAAAAGAAGTGAGATTTTTGCAAGGCTTATTGCAGGGGAAAATATATATAACACCGCAAATCTGATGCTTGATGACGCTTCGCTTTTATCTGTACCGTTTGTTGCGCGCAGGCTCAGCAAAGTGATAAAAGATGCAGACAGTATATATTGTGGTGATGAAATTTATATTCAGGTTAAAAAAGCTTTGTTAAAGCTTGAAAAAAAGGATGTAGAGGTGTTTTATTACAAAGATGATGAAACATTAAAAAGAAGTGTTTTGCTTTTGGCGGAGTGTGCAAAAAAATATCTTGAGGATTGCGATTATCCTTGTTGTAAATATAATTTTACGGCATAAAAACAAATCTCCCAGTTTTAAAATGCCCCGACCTCCAATCGTTAGATTTTTGGTCTAATTTGGGGGGCGGGTCATTTGATTTGTCGGGAGTATAAAAAGTTTTTTATACAAACTGCATTACATTGGTGTTTTTTTCTGTTATATATATTTTTATGGTGTCACCGTATTCACCTTTTAAATAATTATAAAACAGCTCGCAACAGGTAATTTCTGTGTTGTAATGTCCTACATCAATAATATTAAGTCCATATGCAACACAATTACGCATTTGAGAATATTTATAATCGCCGGTGATTAAAACATCGGCATTTTCATTTATTGCAGACTCTATTAACGAAGTGCCTCCGCCAGTGTTAACTGCAATTTTTGATAAAGTTTTTTTTGTGTCACCGCAAATTCTGACGAAAGGCGCGTTAAAAGCTTCTTTTGTAATTTTGGCAAGCTCGGTCAAGGTTACAGGCATTTTTGCATCCCCTATTCTGCCGATACCTTCGCTTTCATTAATATGTTCAAGAATACGCACATTTTTAAGACCTATTTTTTCAGCCATAAGGTCATTAAGACCATTTTTCGCTATGTCAAGGTTAGTGTGTGCTGCAAAATATGAAATTTTATTTTCAATAAGAGCCGTTATGATTTGCCCGTCAGAAGATGAAGGTGTGATTTTGTTTGTTTTTTCAAATAAAATCGGATGATGACCTATAATTAAGTTTGCACCAAGCATTTTTGCCTCATCTATTATGCCGAGGTCTAAATCAAGCGTAAGAAGTATGCCTGAAAGCTCATTTTCTTCATTCCCGCATATAAGGCCGACGTTGTCCCAGGTATATGCAAGCTCTTGAGGTGCCAAAATATCAATTTTTTCTGTTATCTCTTTAATTTTCATGAAAAAACCTTCTTTCATCAATTTTGTGTATTTAAAAATTTTTCGGTTTCATTTAAAAGTAATATATAATACGAAAGAATTTCTTTGTTTGCATCAGATTTTCTTATTCCCTCCGTAATTTTTTTAAATTCTGCGTACTTTTTTTCTACATATTCCTTATATAAAGGAAGAGAAATATTTTCCCTTATTGAATTGCTGAAAAACAAATCAATTTCGCAATATTCATAAGCCTTACCATTATAAAAGGTTTCAATAATGGTGTAAATTCGTTTGTCTTCTTTCACAAGGTGCTCATTTTGTATAAAAAATCCGTTTTCGTACAAAAATTTTCTTAAAATTTCCGGTGCGGTCATGGGCTGAAGAAATAAGACCTTACTTTCCTTTGCAACACTTGCACCCGATTTTAAAATTTCTGACATAATATTGCCGCCCATGCCGGCAATTATAATTTCCTCTGCCTCCCCTTTTTCAAGGCCTAAAAGTCCGCCAAAAAGCCGTAATGTGATTTTATCTTCAAGACCGAAAGCGGAAATATTCTTTTTTGCCTTTAAAAGAGGACCTTCGGCAATGTCGGATGCAAATACTGTTTTTCCCATGCGCGCAAGATGAATTGAAACATATGCATGGTCACACCCGATGTCTGCAATTGTATTGAATGGCTCAGAAAGCCTGCATAATAAATCTATTCTTGGCGTAGTATGGCATAAGGGTTGTTTATTGCTCATTTCTTATTCCTTTCGCAAACAAAAAAATATATATATATCTTATCATATAAACACGGTGTTTTCAAGGAATAAATGTTTCAAAATAAAAAATAAGCCTCAGCAAATTGCCGAAGCTTATTTTCGTAATGTTTAAAATATCAACCTTTAACTGAACCCACCATGATACCTTTAACAAAGAACTTCTGAACGAAGGGATAAAGGATAACCATAGGTAGTGTAGCAAGCATAATTGTTGCGTAAATAACAGTTTCACTACTTGTTCCTCCAAGTGTTGAAGAGTCAACGTTTGAAACGGATTCGCTTGAAGCCTGTCTATCAACAACCAGTTTCTTGATTAGCACCTGCATAGGCATCTTAGCATCTGTTTTGAACAAAATCTGTGACCAGATGTAAGCGTTCCACTTACCTACGAAATAGTAAAGTGAAACTGTCATAATTGCAGGAACTGAAAGAGGTATGTATATTTTGAAAAGAATTGTAATATCGTTAGCACCATCCATCTTAGCAGACTCTTCAAGTGAATCAGAAATTGATTCAAAATATGTTCTGACAAGAATAACGTTAAATGCTGATAAAGCAAAGCCGACGATAACACCGGTAGCAGTATCTTCCAAACCAAGGTTTACAAAGTTTAAATAAGTAGGAATCATACCTGCTGAAAACCACATTGAAATAACCATTATCATTGTAAAGAACAATCTTCCCTTAAGTCTTTTCTTGGATAGAGAATAAGCGCCAAGAATTGAAAGAATCATACTTACAACTGTGCCTGCAACAGAATAATAAATTGTGTTGGCATAAGACGTAAGAAGAAGACCGTTTTTGTATTCAAATGCTTCTTTATATGCCGCAAAGTTTAAAAATTGGCCGTTGGGATTTGCAAACCACAACATTGTCTTACCTTCAGCAACCATCTGGGGATCAGAAAGTGAGGAAACAAGAACATACCAAAGAGGATATAAAGTAACAAGAATTATTATAATCATAAATATGACATTAAATATATCGAAGATAACTTCGCCTGTTGAACGTTTAATTTTCATTTATAATATCCTCCTTTCTTACCACAAACCAACTTCGCCGACTTTGCGTGACACATTGTTGGATATTGTTACAAGTATTAATGAAATGACAGCGTTAAACAAACCTGTTGCTGTTGAAACGTTATAGTCTGTTGATGCGCCGGATGTGCCGGCACCAAGACCAAGACGATATATGTAAGATGAAATAACATCGGCTGTTTCATATGTTTCCGGTCTGTATAATAAGATAATCGCTTCGAAACCAAGGTTTAAAATGTTACCCAAACGCATGATAAGCATAATTGCAATTGTGGGGAAAATGCTGGGTAATGTGATGTGAAGAACCTGCTTCCATCTGTTAGCACCGTCAATGTGAGCGGCTTCGTAAAGCTCTTGGTCAACACCTGCAAGAGCTGATGTATAAATAATAGAACCGAAACCAGTCCCCTGCCAGATGCCCATTAAAATAAATATCCATTTGAAAAGACCGGGATATGCAAGGTAATCCGTGGTAACCTCAACTTCAGGCTTGAAGATTGCGTTAATAGCAGTATTTATCATACCTGTAGGAGCAAGGAAGTTTGTTACAAGACCTGCAACAACAACCGCTGAAATAAAGTGAGGCAGATAAGATATTGTCTGTGTAGTTGTTTTGAAAAGCTTTGATCTTAATTCGTTTAACAGAAGCGCGAATATAATCGGCATCGGGAACGAAAACACCAAGCTCATCAAGTTAATAACAATAGTGTTTCTGAAAAGTCTAAAAGCGTATTCACTTCTTAAGAACTGCTCAAAGTGAGCAAAGGGATTCTGACCAACCTCCCAAAGAAAAGGAGCCTTCTGAGGTTGAAATTTTCTTCTTGCACGAAAAGCCATTGTTAACCCATAAATGGGAAGATAATGGAATACTGCATACCATGCGACAAATGGAAGAAGCATTAAATAAAGGTACCTGTCACGCCAGATGGCAGCCAATGTTTTCTGTCTCTGTTTACGGTTGTAAATCTGAGCAGGAGAAGAGGTTACCTTTTCGTAGGCCTCAACCTTAACACGTTCCTCTTCTTTTAAATCGAGGAGTGCATTGTGTTTTGTTTCTTTCGCGTTCATTATTGCGACGCTCTTTTCAAATGGTTCAAGCCCTTTTGCAACTTCAATTGCATCAGCATAATTTTTTGCTATTTCAGCCTTCTTTGCCGCAAGAGATGACTTAAATTCATCAAGGTCTGACTTGAGAGCAGCAACGGTCTGAGGATCGCTTACGGGTTTTGCATCCCAAGCGGCCTTGTCTTCAATGTACTGAGCTTTAGCGGCTTCCAACTGCTCAGCAAGGGCTTTTTTCTGCTCAGCATCACTAAGACCTGACTTTGCCATAGTGGCTTTCATTTTTTTAGTGATCTTCGGTTTAGCCGGCGGTTCAAAAATACCGACTTTTTTAACCACATTAGACATGTGATTTCCTCCTTTTTTTGCATATATAGTTTTGAGTGCTGAGGTGACTGCGCTTTTAAAAAGGTTGACTGACGATTTAAAGTTTAAAAACGGGTTACAACAATTTTACAAGCTGTCTTTCCCTGCAATAAAATGTACGAACAACATTTTCGTATATAACTATAACATATTTTTTTTTGTTTGTAAACTGTCACTTATTTTTATTTCAAAATTTTTTAAAAGAAAACAGTATCATTTCTTTGGAATGTTTCAAAAAAAATGATAGTATTCGTTTAAAAAGACCGAAAAATGCCGATAAAAACTGAAAAGTGTAAAATCGCAAAAAACGGCAAAAAATATATAATCAGTGAAGAAACAGTTGCATTTTTTTGGGATGCAAGTTCAATTTTGAGTCCCGTGCAGGATGCACCATGTAGAAAAAACGGACTCGTTTTTGTAAAAAAGTTAAAAATTTTTAAAAGTCGGGCGCAACAGATGGGAAAAAGCAGTAACTAAGAAAGATGGATTTTTTAAAAAAGGTTTTTCTTATATGAATATGTATATAGTTATGAAAAAATGTCTTATTTTAAATGTAAAATTTATATATTATTTTTAAAGTTTTTTAAAGATAATACTTGAAAAAAATGAAAAAATAGTGTAAAATGTATAGTGGTGGACAAACTGGACAAATTTATTATAGGCTCCTGTCCGCCGCAACTGATATATGCATATTACAATGTAATAAATTTTTATGAAGAGGTGTTTTTTGATGTTAAACAAAAAAACTGTTGAAGACATTGCCGTTGCGGGCAAAAAAGTATTGGTGCGTTGTGATTTTAACGTGCCCCTTGATGAAAACAAAAATATTACAGACGAAACAAGAATTGTTGGTGCACTTCCCACAATCAAATATCTAATTGAGCAGGGTGCAAAAGTTATTTTATGTTCACATATGGGTAAGCCCAAGGGTGAGCCAAAACCTGAATTTTCTTTGGCTCCCGTCGCAAAGCGTCTTTCCGAAAAATTAGGCAAAGATGTTGTTTTTGCAGCAGATGCTGAAGTTGTTGGCGAAAATGCTAAAAAAGCAGTTGCAGAAATGAAAGATGGTGACGTTGTTTTATTGGAAAACACCCGTTACAGAGCGGAAGAAACAAAGAATGTGGAAAACTTCAGCAAAGAGCTTGCCTCTCTTGCAGATGTATTTGTAAATGACGCTTTCGGTACTGCGCACAGAGCCCACTGTTCTACAGTTGGTGTAACAAATTATGTTGATACAGCTGCATGCGGTTACCTTATTCAGAAAGAACTTGAATTTTTGGGCAATGCAGTGAACAATCCCGTAAGACCTTGCGTTGCTATTCTTGGTGGCTCAAAGGTTTCTTCAAAAATTTCTGTTATTAACAATCTTTTAGAGAAAGTTGACACACTAATCATTGGTGGCGGTATGGCTTATACATTTATGAAAGCATTGGGACACAGTGTTGGCGATTCTCTTTTAGAGACAGACTATATTGATTATGCAAAAGAAATGATGGCAAAGGCTGATGAAAAAGGTGTTAAGCTTTTAATCCCTGTTGATACCGTTGTTGCTCAGGAATTTTCCAACAATGTTCCCTTTAAGACAGCGGTAGCAGGCACAATTGAAGAAGGTTGGATGGGGCTTGACATCGGCGAAAAAACAATTGCACTTTACAAGGATGCACTAAAGGATGCAAAGACTGTTGTATGGAACGGACCTATGGGAGTATTTGAAATGAGCAACTTTGCAAAGGGCACAAACGCTATTGCGCAGATGCTTGCAGAGTTAGACGCTGTAACAATCATTGGTGGCGGTGACAGCGTTGCAGCTGTTAACCAAGCAGGACTTGGAGATAAGATGAGCCACATTTCAACAGGCGGAGGAGCTTCTCTTGAATTCCTTGAGGGCAAGGAACTTCCTGGTATAGCAGCATTGCAGGATAAATAATTTATAAATTCGAAAAAAGACGCTTTTTTTGAAAAAGCTAACAGAAAGGAATATATTGAAAATGAGAAAAGTAGTTGTAGCAGGTAACTGGAAGATGAACAAAACTCCTTCCGAGACAGTAGCATTTATTAAAGAATTAGCACCCAGCGTGGCTGATGCAAAAGCAGACGTTATCGCTTGCGTACCTTTCGTATGCCTTCCCGGCGCAGTTGAAGCTGCAAAAGGAACGAACATTAAAATTGGTGCACAAAATTTATTTTTTGAAGATTCGGGTGCTTACACAGGCGAAGTAAGTGCAGATATGCTTACAGATATCGGTGTTGAATATGTTATTATAGGTCACAGCGAAAGAAGACAGTATTTTGCTGAAACTGACGTAACAGTTAACAAAAAGGTTATTAAAGCAATTGAAAAAGGCTTAAAGCCTATTGTTTGTGTTGGTGAATCTTTAGAAGAAAGAGAACAGGGTATCACAATTGACTTAATCCGTTCTCAGGTTAAAATTGCATTTATGAACGTAAGTGCTGAAGATGCAAAGGGCGTTATTATAGCATATGAACCCATCTGGGCAATCGGTACAGGTAAAACTGCTACAAGTGAGCAGGCTAATGAAGTTTGCGCAGCCATAAGAGTTGTTATCGGAGAGCTTTACGGCGCAGAGGTTGCAGATGCAATCATCATTCAGTACGGCGGAAGCGTTAAGGGCAGCAATGCAGCAGAGCTTTTCGGTATGAGCGATATCGACGGCGGTCTTGTTGGCGGTGCAAGCCTTAAGGTTCAAGATTTTACTGATATAGTAAAGTTTTAATTAAAATTTAATACATCAGGGGTGAGGGTATTTTTATATCCTTACCCTTTATGCCTATTATTGGGAGAAAACATACAGAAAAAACAAACATTTTTGCGTGAAAAAAGGAAGGATTGGTTAGATGAAAAAACCTACTGCTCTTATAATTTTAGATGGTTATGGTATAGCAAAGGATAAAAAGCAGTCAGCAATTGATGCGGCAAAGACACCGGTTATGGATTCTTTGATGGAAAAATATCCTCACAATAAAATTAATGCAAGCGGCCTTGACGTTGGTTTGCCCGATGGTCAGATGGGCAACTCTGAGGTTGGACATACAAATATAGGCGCAGGAAGAATTGTTTATCAGGAGCTTACAAGAATCACAAAAACTATAGACGACGGTGACTTCTTTGAAAACGAGGCATTTTTAGCAGCGATTAAAAATGCAAAGCATAATAATTCTTCACTTCATATTATGGGTCTTGTGTCTGACGGCGGCGTTCATTCTCACAATACACATCTTTATGCGATTGTAGAGCTTGCAAAGAAAATGGGTCTTAAAAAGGTTTTTGTTCACTGCTTCCTTGACGGACGTGACGTTGGCCCTACAACCGGTGCAGATTATGTAAGAGAGCTTGAGTTAAAGCTTAGCCAAATCGGCACAGGAAAAATTGCTTCCGTTATGGGCAGATACTACGCAATGGACAGAGATAACCGTTGGGAAAGAGTAGCTAAAGCATACGATGCAATGGTTAAAGGAGAAGGTAATAAAGCAGACGTGGCAGAAGATGCAATCCGCGCTTCTTACAAAGAAGGCGTTAATGATGAGTTTGTTGTGCCCACTGTTATAAGCGGCGGCGACACAATCAAAGCTAATGACTCTGTTATATTCTTTAACTTCCGTCCTGACCGTGCCCGTGAAATAACACGCACATTTGTTGACGAAAGCTTTGATGGTTTTGAAAGAGAATTTTTCCCGCTTTATTATGTGTGTATGACACAGTATGATAAAACAATGCCTAACGTTGATGTGGCATTTAAACCCACAAGTCTTGAAAATACTTTTGGTGAATATATTAGCAAAAAAGGTCTTACACAGCTTAGAATTGCTGAAACAGAAAAGTATGCCCACGTAACATTCTTCTTTAACGGTGGCGTTGAAAAAGAATATGAAAACGAAGACCGTGCTTTAATAGCATCACCAAAGGTTGCAACTTATGACTTAAAGCCTGAAATGAGTGCTTACGAAGTTGCTGATGAAGTGGTAAAAAGAATTGAATCAGATAAGTATGATGTTATTGTGCTTAACTATGCAAACTGTGACATGGTAGGTCACACAGGTGTGTTTGACTGTGCAAAAGCTGCAGTTGAAGCAGTTGATGAATGCCTTGGCAAAACTATTGATGCAATTATTAAAATGGGTGGCTGTGCACTTGTTACAGCGGACCACGGCAATGCAGATGAAATGTTTGATGATGAGGGTAATGTAGTTACCGCACATTCAACAAATTCGGTGCCTATGGTAATGGTAAATTACGACGGTAAGCTTAAGTCGGAAGGAAGACTGGCAGATATCGCACCCACACTTCTTGATATGATGGGGCTTGAAAAGCCAACTGAAATGACAGGCGAAAGTATGCTTGTAAAATAATAAAACCTTATGCCGTTGTGTTTAAAAAAATACAACCGGCGGAACAGGAGAAAAATATGGCTGATTACGAAATGCAATCAATCGTTGACGTTGAAGTGTCTGACGAAATGGAAAAGGCGTATCTTGAATACGCCATGAGTGTTATTATCGGCAGAGCACTTCCCGATGTAAGAGACGGTTTGAAACCCGTTCACCGCCGTATATTGTATACCATGCATGAGGCGGGCCTTACACCCGATAAAAAATATAAAAAATGTGCGGCAACCGTTGGTGACGTTTTGGGTAAATATCACCCTCACGGAGATGCTTCGGTTTATGATGCCCTTGTTCGTCTTGCTCAGGACTTTTCTATGAGATATCCTTTGGTTGACGGTCAGGGTAACTTTGGTTCAGTAGACGGTGATCCGGCTGCTGCTTACCGTTATACCGAGTCAAAAATGAGCAAAATGGCAGTGGAAATGCTTGTTGATATTGACAAAGACACTGTTGATTTTGTTCCTAACTTTGACGATTCCCGTCAGGAACCAAGCGTTATCACATCAAAATTCCCAAACCTTCTGGTAAATGGTTCTTCGGGTATTGCTGTTGCTATGGCAACAAATATTCCGCCCCATAACCTTGGAGAAGTAATTGACGGCGTGGTTGCTGTGTTAGATGACCCTAATATCACAATTGACGAGCTTATCGGATATATTAAGGGTCCTGATTTTCCTACAGGCGCTATAATAATGGGAAGAAGCGGTATCCGTGCGGCATATCATACGGGGCGCGGCAGAATTTTGATGCGCGCAAGAGCTACAATTGAAGAAAACGGCTCACATCCACAGATTATTATAACTGAAATTCCTTATCAGGTTAATAAGGCAAGGCTTGTTGAAAAAATGGGCGAGCTTGTGCGTGATAAGAGAGTCGAAGGCGTTTCTGAAATCCGAGACGAGTCAGATCGTGACGGCATGAGAATTGTGGTTGACGTTAAAAAAGAAGGCAATGCAAATGTTATTTTAAATCAGTTTTATAAATTTACTCAGCTTCAGGAAAGCTTTTGTGTAAATATGATAGCACTGGTTAACAAAACAGAACCCAAGCTTTTGAATTTGCGTCAGGTTATTGATTATTATATCGAATTCCAGAAAGAAGTTGTTATAAGAAAAACCAAATATGATTTAAGAAAAGCTTTAGACAGAGAGCACATTTTGCTTGGTCTTAATATTGCGGTTGATAATATTGATGAGGTTATTAATACTATCAGAAATGCAAAAGGCGGCATAAGCGATGCAAAAGAGCAGCTGATGGCGCGCTTTTCGCTTACCGATATTCAGGCTCAGGCAATAGTTGATATGAAGCTTGGTCGTCTAAGCGGTCTTGAAAGACAAAAGATTCACGATGAATTAGAGGAAGTTAAAGCGCTTATCAAGCGCTATAACGAAATTTTAGGTGATGAAAAGCTTGTAGTTGAAATTATCAAAACAGACCTTTTAGAACTCAAGGATAAATATGACGACGGTAGACGTACCGAAATTGCGAATGCAGTTGACGAAATTGACGTGGAAGACCTTATTGATGAAGAGGATGTTGTTATTACAATGACTCATTTCGGATATGTTAAGCGTATGCCCGTTGATACTTACCGTTCCCAGCATCGTGGCGGCAAAGGTATCTCAGCACAAACTGTGCGTGATGAAGACTTTGTGGAAAATATTATGACCACATCAACTCACGACCATATCTTATTCTTTACCAATAAGGGAAGGATGTTTAAGCTTAAGGGTTATCAGATTCCTGAAGCGGGCAGGCAGGCAAAAGGCAGCGCAATTGTAAATCTTTTAGAGCTTGCGCCTGAAGAAAAGATTTCAGCAACCATTACCCTGCGTGAATTCACTGAAGATAAATACCTAACCTTTATCACGAAAAACGGCGTTATTAAGAGAACTGCCCTTATGGAATATGATACCAGTCGTAAAAATGGTTTCTGGGCAATTGGTCTTGACGAAGGTGACGAGGTTATAAAGGTTGAATTAACTGATGGTAACTGTGATGTTATTGTGGCAACTATGAATGGTATGGCAATCCGTTTTGATGAAAAAAATGGCAGAACAATGGGCAGAATGGCTCGAGGTGTTCGTGCAATACGTCTTTCAGGTGACGATAAGGTTGTGGGTGCGTGTGTGGCAGATGAAAGCACATCACTTTTGGTTGTAACCGAAAAGGGATACGGCAAAAAGACCGAAATGGATGAATACAAAACCCAGAACAGAGGTGGCAAAGGTGTACTTACTTACCGCATAAGTGAGCAGACTGGAAAAATAGCAGGTATTCAAAGTGTAAAAGAAGGTGACGACCTGATTCTTATTACAGATGCAGGAGTTATTATAAGAATGAAAACCGAAGAAATCGGCACTTATTCAAGAGTAACAAAGGGTGTTCGTCTGATGAGACTTGATGACGGTGTTAAGATTGTTGCTCTTGCAACTGCTGAACCTCTTGAAGAAGAGGAAGAAGCGGAGAGTGGAGAAGTAAATGCCAAAGCAGACGAAACCACAGAAACCACAGAAGAATAAGAAATAAAAGTACAAAATAAGGCAGAAACGAAAGTAAAAATCGATTCTGCCTTATTTTGTTTATTTGGATGTAATTTGCGGACAATAAACTAATGTTTATTATCAAAGGGTACGGCGCTCGCGGGCATACCGAAAAATGGCACAAAATAAACGGAAGAGGACAATTTTATTTTATATCCTCAATATTATATGGTGTAATCTGATACACAAAATAGTTAAGCCAGTTTGCATACAAAAGGCTTGCGTGTGACCGCCAACGCATCATAGGCGGATTTAAGGGGTCATCGTTCGGATAATAGTTTTTAGGAATATCGATTTCGATACCCTTTCCTATATCCCTTGTGTATTCGTTATGCAAAGTATCTGCATCATATTCGGAATGACCGGTTACAAAAATTTGCTTTCCCGCCTTGGTATGCACAATATAAACTCCTGCATCTTCAGATTCTGAAAGAATTTCAAGGTCGTCTACTTTTTCGATATCCTCACGAAGTACTGTTGTATGCCTTGAATGAGGAACGAAAAATGTGTTGTCAAACCCACGCATAAGTTTTGATGTGGAGCGGTTAACAGTATGCTCAAACACGCCGAACATCTTTTTGTCTAAAGGACGCTTGTTAATGCCGTAATGGTAATAGAGCCCTGCCTGAGCACCCCAGCAAATGTGAAATGTAGATGTAACATTGGTTTTTGACCATTCCATAATTTCACAAAGTTCATCCCAGTAATCAACTTGTTCAAAGGGCATATTTTCCACCGGTGCACCGGTAATAATCATGCCGTCAAACTTTCGGGATTTAATGTCTTCAAAGGTTTCATAAAAGTATTTTAAATGACTTTCGCTGGTGTTTTTTGATTCATGTGAACTCATATGAATAAACTCAATCTCTACCTGCAAAGGTGAGTTGCTTAAATAACGCAGAATCTGGGTTTCTGTTTCAATTTTTTTTGGCATCAGATTAACAAATGCAATCTGCAACGGACGAATATCCTGAGTTGCAGCACGGGTCTGCGTCATAACAAATATATTTTCACTTTCAAGCTGATTAACGGCAGGCAAACCGTCCTGAACTTTTATTGGCATATTCATTCCCCTTTCAAATTGCTTTCCAAACCATTGGGATTTATCCCTTTATAAACTTTTAATTCTTTTGACGGGTTATCAACTAATGGCATAATAAAAAGCCATTTCATTTAATCATATACGTACATTATACTGATACGGCTCACGCACAAGTTCGCGTATGCTAAGGCCGGCAATGGCAAATATTATTATATATAAAAGCAAACCAATACCTAAAGATATTGCCATCCAGATAAGCTGAGCCTTTGCCCAGTTTGAAGATGTGTCTTCTTTTGTTTTGTCATTTGCCCATATAAACAGCATTATAAAATATATAATCGGACCTACGCAGGGAATAAGGTTAATAAGCATTCGGAGAATCCACTGACCTGTTGTAACAACCTGTTTTGGTTGATTTGATTGATATTGATTAAAAGTCTGGTAAACCGGTGCGCCGGCAGGCTGTCCAGAATAATTTGCAGATGGTTCTGCATGGGAGGGAGCAGCGCCAAAATTATTATTTGGTGCACAACCAGAAGCACCGTAATTTGCTTCGGTTTCTGCTTGGGGCTTAGGGTTTGCATCATAGCCTGACGGAGGAACCGGCGCTTGAGGTGTTTGGGGCTCTGATGCTGCCTGCTGTGATACTACAGGCTCAGAAGCTGCCAGTTCAGCTATTGTCGGTTCAGGCTGAACAGGTGGCGCTTCGTTGTTTATTTCCACCGGAGTAATAATCTCCTGCGCTATAGGATTGCTCTCCTGTGTTGGCACAGACGCCTTTTGTGCGCCACCACTGCAATTAGGGCAAACAGTCTGACCTTCAGGAATCTGAGTTCCACAATTTGTACAATACATAAAAATATCCCCCTTAAAATTATTTACATTCATTATAATATTAAATCGTGTTAATGTCAAGAAATTGTATGAGATTTTAGCATTTGGAGTGTTTTGCAGGCTTATTTGTTTGACAAGAGGTATGTAAAGTGATATAATTCTAAAATGAAACAAGCATATTTAAAGCTTAAAAGGAATGATTCAAAATTATGAAAAAAGAATTTATAAGTGTTTTAATTGTCGCAGCAGGAAGCGGAAAAAGAATGCAAAGCGGCAAAAATAAAGACGGAACACATAAAAATAAAATGTTTTTAAATCTTTCGGGAAAGAGTATACTTGCCCGCAGCCTTTTAATATTTGAAAATTTTGATGAAGCGGATGAAATTGTTGTAGTTACCCGCGGCTGTGATATAAAACAAGTAGAGGATATAAAAGAAAAATATAATATAAAAAAGATTGTCAGGATTATTGAGGGAGGCGACACCCGTCAGAAGTCTGTTTTAAAAGGGCTTGGCGCTATAGACGAGAGAGCAGAGTTTGTTTTGATTCATGACGGGGCAAGATGCCTTACAGAGCAAAATTGCATCAAAGCATGCCTTGACGGGGCAAGAAAATACGGCGCAGCCGCTCCCGGTGTAAAAGTAAAGGACAGTATAAAAAAAGTCGATGAAAACGGCTTTGTTGAATGTGATATTGCCCGGGAAAACCTTGTAAACATTCAGACCCCCCAGGTGTTTTCGGTAAAGGAAATTTTAAATGTCCACCAAAAGGCAAAAGACGAAGGCTTTTCTACAACTGATGATAGCGCACTTTTTTCACGCTACGGTAAAAGGGTGTATATTACGAAGGGTAGTTATGAAAATTTAAAGATTACTACCTCAGAAGATTTGATATTAGCAGAGGAAATTTTAAAAAAAAGAGAGCAATTTAAATAAAGAAGGGAAAATGAAAACAAATGAGAATAGGACACGGTTACGATGTTCATAAATTAACAGAAAACAGAAAGCTTATTTTATGCGGAGTTGATATCCCATATGAAAAAGGACTTTTGGGCCATTCGGATGCAGATGTGGCAACCCATGCCTTAATGGATGCAATTTTAGGAGCGGCGGCTCTTGGTGATATCGGGCATTTGTTTCCCGATACGGATGAAACTTATAAAGGGGCAGACAGTCTGTTGCTTTTAGAAGAGGTAATTTCTCAGATTGACAGTGTTGGTTATTATGTTTCAAATGCTGATATAACAATTATTGCTCAAAAGCCGAAACTGGCAGGATTTATTGAACAGATGAGAGAAAATATTGCAGGAGTCTGCGGAGTGGATATTCACGATATCAATGTTAAAGCAACCACAACCGAGCACCTTGGTTTTGAGGGCGAAGGTCTTGGAATAAGCGCTCATGCGGTTGTGCTTTTGGGCGAGTATGAAGATATTGACACAGAGGATTAATTAAAAAGGATGATTTAAAATGAATATTAATGATTATAAATATAAGGTTGAAATGCACGCTCACACAAGTCCTGTAAGCCCTTGTAGTGACCTTTCGCCGAAGAAAATGATAGCTCTTTTAAGTGAGCATAATACATCGGCGGTGGTTATAACAAATCATTTTTTTTCCGGATATTTTAAAGACGGGGACAAAGATGAGCTGATAGAAAAATATATAAAGGATTATACCGATACTGCAAGGGCAGGTAAAGAAGCAGGAATTAATGTTATTTTAGGCATGGAAATCCGTTTTACGGAAAACGTAAATGATTATCTTGTATACGGTATAAACGAAGATGATGTATACCGTGCATATGATTATCTTGACAAAGGTATTGATGTGTTTTATAAGGAGTTTAAAACAGATAAAAACGTTATTTTGCAGGCGCATCCTTTTCGTGATGGGCTTGAAAGAGCTAACCCTGAAAGCCTTGACGGCATAGAGGCGTTTAATATGCATCAGGGGCATAATTCAAGAAATTCCATGGCAGCAACACTTGCAAAGGAGCACAATCTTTTGGTAAGCTGCGGCACAGATTTTCATCACGAATATCAGGCAGGAGCCTGCTTTGCACTAACCGATTTTGTTCCAAAGAATTCATACGATATTGCAAAAATTGTAAAGGAGCAGAATTTCGTATTTGATGTATCTGGAAACATAATTATTCCCCGTGGGAGAGTATGATTTGCAAAAAACTGTTGACAAATTAAAAAAAACATCGTATAATATATAGCATAATCAAATATTTAAACCGTTGACGAAGAGTAAGTAGGTTATGTAAACGCTGATAAAGAGAGCCGCAGGCGGTGGGATTGCGGTACAGAAAGCATAGCTGAATGGACTTCTGAGGGCACAGTCAAAAAGGTTTTTAAAACCTTGAGTATCTGTGACGTGATGGTATACGTCAGTTACCGGGAATATGAAAGTATTCTTCGAAGTGTGTAAAAGCTTAAGGCTTTTGCAAATCAAGGTGGCACCGCGAGTGGTGATTATTTTAAAAAGCACGCTCGTCCTTGACATATTTAATTGTCAGGGACGGGTTTTTTAATTTGAAGGAAATGCAATGACGGAAAATCAAAAAAGCCTACTTTAAAAAGTGAGCGAATCGAATAATGATTAATAAAGAGACTTTTTTAATTATTGTCCCGTCAAAGTGAAAAAAGGAGGTTTTTATTTTGTCAAACACAAAAGGAAGATTTGGAATTCACGGCGGTCAGTATGTTCCTGAAACATTGATGAATGCCGTAAACGAGCTTGAAAAGGCTTACGATTTTTATAAAAATGACGAGCAGTTTAATAAAGAGCTTACGGACCTTTTAAACAACTACGCAGGAAGACCGTCGCTTCTGTATTACGCAGAAAAAATGACAAAAGATTTGGGCGGCGCAAAAATTTATTTAAAGCGTGAGGATTTGAATCATACCGGCTCACATAAGATAAACAACGTTTTAGGGCAGGTGCTTTTAGCAAAGAAAATGGGTAAAACACGTGTTATTGCTGAGACTGGTGCCGGTCAGCACGGTGTTGCAACCGCTACTGCGGCGGCACTTATGGGTATGGAATGTGAAATTTTCATGGGTAAAGAGGACACTGAGCGTCAGGCGCTTAATGTTTACAGAATGAGACTTTTAGGCGCAAAGGTGCATGCGGTTATAAGCGGTACGGCAACTTTAAAGGATGCGGTATCAGAAACAATGCGTGAGTGGACAAAACGTATGCACGATACCCATTATGTGTTAGGCTCTGTTATGGGGCCGTACCCATTCCCAACTATTGTGCGTGATTTTCAGGCGGTTATTTCAAAAGAAATAAAAGAGCAGATTTTAAAACTTGAAGGAAGACTCCCCGATGCAGTTTTAGCTTGCGTTGGCGGCGGCTCAAATGCAATCGGTGCATTTTATAATTTTATTGAAGATAAATCCGTTCGCCTTATTGGCTGTGAGGCTGCGGGCAGAGGCATTGACACAAAAGAAACTGCCGCAACCGTATCAACCGGCAGTGTGGGAATTTTCCATGGTATGAAATCTTATTTCTGTCAGGACGAATATGGTCAGATTGCACCGGTGTATTCAATTTCAGCGGGGCTTGACTATCCGGGTATCGGCCCTGAGCACGCATATCTTTTTGACAGCGGCAGAGCTCAGTACGTTCCTGTTACTGATGACGAGGCGGTTAATGCTTTTGAGTATCTTTCAAAAACAGAGGGTATTATTCCTGCTATTGAAAGTGCTCATGCAGTTGCATATGCAATAAAGCTTGCGCCAACTATGGGAAAAGATGAAATTATGGTAGTAAATATTTCAGGCAGAGGCGATAAGGACTGTGCAGCCATTGCCCGTTACAGAGGGGAGGACATTTCAGAATGAAATTATCTAAAGCTTTTACAGATAAAAAAGCGTTTATTGCTTTTGTAACCTGTGGTGACCCCGATATTGGAACAACAAAAGAGCTTGTGTTGGCACTTGATAAAAGCGGAGCGGATATAATTGAGCTTGGAATGCCCTTTTCAGACCCGGTGGCAGAGGGACCAGTTATTCAGAGTGCAAATGTAAGAAGCCTTGCAAACGGCTGTACTACAGATAAAATTTTTGATATGGCAGAGGAGTTTAAGGGAAAGGTTTTGTCTCCCATTATTATTACAACTTATACAAACGTTGTTTTCTCATACGGCATTGAAAGATTTTTCAAAAGAGCCGCCAAAGCAGGCGTTTCAGGGATTGTTATTCCCGATATTCCTTTTGAAGAAAAAGAGGAGTTTTCAATTCCTTGCAAAAACGCGGGCATTGACTATATTTCCATTGTGGCATCTACCTCTGAAAAAAGAATTGAGATGATTGCAAAGGATGCTGATGGCGGATTTATACTGTGCACATCAACTCTCGCAGCTGATGAAGAAAGAGAAAAAAGATATATTTTTAATATGCTAAACGACATAAAAAAGGTGAGCAACCTGCCCGTTATTGCAGGGCTTGATGTTGCAGATGTTAATCAGGCGGTAATGCTTGCATCTATGACAGACGGCGTTATAGTTGACTGCGCTATTGTTGAGCTTGTGGAAAAATATAAAGAAAAATCGCCCGAATATGTGGCAGAGCTTGCAAAAGAAATAAGAAAGCAACTAGACGAAATAAAGTAAGATGTAAAAAACCAAATCGTTAAAATCAACGGTTTGGTTTTTATTAATAACAAATATTAAAAAATTGTCTTAAATCTTAGGGAAAAGAGTCACCGATTGTCTGCGTTGGCGGCACAAATTAATTTTTTTTGTTTATATTCAAATATTGTTACCCATTCTTTCTTTTCTGTATATTATAAGCCGACATTACCATAAGCTTTGTGGGAATAAGGCGCTTTGCAAAATTCGCAAGCTTCATTAACGTGCCGGGAATAATAAGGGCTTTGCCTTTAAACATATTTTTTATGGCGTAGCTTGCAACGTCAATGCTTTTAAGGCCTTTTATTGAAAAACTGACCCCAGCAACATGATTGAACTCCGTATCAAAGGGGCCCGGGCAAAGGGCTGAAATTTTTACTTTACTTTTTCCGCGTCGGAGCTCTTCTGCAATAGCTAATGTAAGGCTTGTTACATATGCTTTTGTGGCATAATATGTTGCCATTAAAGGTCCCGCTGGCATAAGTCCGGCTGAGGATGCCACGTTTAAAATTATACCTGAATTCTTCTTTTTAAAATCTTTTAAGAAAAGCTTTGTAAGCACATGAAGGGTTTTTATGTTAAGGTCAATCATTTCCATCTCGCGCTTTGTATCGCAAATGTCAAATTCACCGAAAAGGCCAAAGCCTGCGTTATTTATTAAAATATCTATATTTTCGTCTTTTACCATTTCATAAAGTGCGGAGGCGCTTTCTGCGCCCGATACATCAAAAGGAATTATTTTAACATTTTCTCCAAGCGCTGATTTTAATTTTTCAAGTCTGTCTTTTCTTCGGGCAACCAAAATAAGGCTTATCCCCTTTTTATGAAGTATTTTTGCTATATCTGCACCAAGGCCTGATGATGCTCCGGTTATTAAGGCTTTCATTTGCGCTCTTGCCTTTCTTTAAATAATTTTACCAAGGATTTTTCAAATTGCTGGTTTTGAGCCTGAGTTCTTTTTGGAATATGTGCAGGCCTTTTGCCTGCACGCATTGCCTTTTTCGCTTCGTGACGGTAAAATAAAAGTGAGTCTATATTATCGTTTGTATATAAAAGACCGTCAGGATTTATAACGGTTGCCGCCTTTGCAAGACACATTGCTGCAAGACCATAATCCGCGGTTACAACGATGCAGTTTTTAGTGTCTAGTGAATTTACCAAGGCAAAATCTGCACTGTCTGAACCTTTTGATACGACAATGGTTATTGCGTCCGCGCAATTAATGTTATGATTAAAATCACAGATTATTATGCATTCTGCACCATACTTTTTGCAAATATTTATGCAAATATCGGTTACGGGGCAGGCATCGCCATCAATATAAAGCTTTGTCATTATAATATTGCCTTTCTTACAAACAACCCGTGCAAAAAAATTATGCACGGGTTATTGTTTTTTAAGTTATTTCTTTAATGTTTTTGAAAAGCTGTCTTTTAGTGTTACTATTCTGTTCATAACATAGGGGTTATGGACGTCGGGTGTAAAATATCCCGTTCTTACAAACTGGAATTTTTCGCCCGGATTTATATCAGCCATTGCGGCTTCAAGCTTTGCACCCTTTTTAACAATAAGAGATTCGGGATTCAAATAATCACGGAAGGTTTTATCCTCAGGAATTGTGTTTGTGTCTTCAATAGTAAAGAGCTTATCGTATAGTCTTATTTCACTGTCAATTGCGTGAGCTTTGCTTACCCAGTGAATTGTGCCCTTGATTTTTCTTCCGTCAGAAGGATTTTTACCACCTGTTTCAAGGTCCGCTGTGCAGTATAGCTTTTTAACGCTTCCGTCTTCGTTATATTCAACGTTGTCGCACTTAATAACGTATGCACCCATAAGCCTAACTTCACTGCCCGGTTTTAAACGCTTAAATTTGGGCGGCGGATTGTCAGAAAAGTCTTCGCGTTCAATATAAGCATATTTACTGAAGGCTACTTTTCTTGTTCCTGCTTGTTCATCTTCCGGATTGTTTGAAACCTCAAAATATTCGGTTTTGCCATCTTCATAGTTTGTGATTTCAATTTCAATTGGATCAAGCACTGCCATACGGCGTGTTGCGGTTTTGTTAAGTTCTTCTCTGATACAGTGCTCCAAAAATTCTATATCACAAAGAGAAAGTGCCTTTGAGACGCCTGAACGTTTAACAAATTCAAAAATTGACTCCGGTGAATAACCACGGCGGCGAAGACCGCAAAGTGTAGGCATTCTGGGGTCGTCCCAACCGTCAACAAGCTTTTCTTCAACCAATGCACGAAGATATCTTTTACTCATAACGGTGTGAGTAACGTTAAGTCTTGCAAATTCTCTCTGCTTGGGTTTTTTCTCAAAACCGATATTGTCAACAACCCACTCATAAAGGGGGCGGTGATTTTCAAATTCGATTGAGCAAAGTGAGTGTGTAATTCCCTCTAATGCGTCCTGAATGGGGTGTGCAAAGTCGTATAAGGGATAAATGCACCATTTGTCACCTTGGCGATGATGTGAAACGTGCAATATACGATAAATGGCAGGGTCACGCATATTCATATTAGGTGATGCCATATCAATTTTTGCCCTTAATGTACGGCTTCCGTCTTCAAATTCGCCGTTTTTCATTCTTTCAAAAAGGTCAAGGTTTTCTTCAATGCTTCTGTCGCGGTAAGGGCTGGGCTTGCCCGGCTCTGTTAACGTTCCGCGGTATTCACGCATCTGGTCAACGCTTAAATCACAAACGTATGCTTTTCCGGCTTTTATAAGCTTTACTGCAAATTCATAGCATTTGTCAAAATAGTCTGAGCCGTATAAAATATTATCGGGATTTGCACCAAGCCATTTTAAGTCCGCTTCTATAGACTGAACAAACTCGTCATCTTCCTTAACGGGGTTTGTGTCATCATAACGAAGGTTAAAAAGACCTGAATATTTTTTTGCGGTTGAATAGTTAATCCATATTGCTTTCGCGCTTCCGATGTGAAGATAACCATTGGGCTCAGGAGGGAAACGAGTATGAATACGCTCCTCAAGGCCGTTTTCTATGTCTTCGTCAATAATATCGTGTATAAAATTGGTGCTTTTCATTTCTTCCATTGGCATTTCTCTCCTTATGCTTTTATTGCATTTTTTAGTCTTGCAATAACTTTATCGTAGCCTAAAAGTGAACAGATAGAGAATAAATCCGGTGAATTCTGTCGCCCCGTTATTGCAACGCGGATTGTTGTGCTTATATCTGTAACAGAACCTTTAAAGTTGCCAGGATTTTGCTTGTAGGCTTTCATATCTGTAGTATAGCCGAATTTTTCACTAAGCTCTTTTACTGTGTCAAACCAATCGTTTGAGTCACATTCGGCAGAATACATATTTACATATTCAGATAAAATTTGATTTCTTTCTTCTTTTGAAATTTTACAAGAGTATTCATCTTCGTTCACTTCAAACAGTTCATCATAGAAATAACAAACAAAATCTTTTACTTCGCTCCAGCATGCAAAGTCTTTTCTGGGCTTTTTACCACCCCTGCCGATCGCAAAAAATGCTTTTGCATAATCAGCGTCGCGGTTTAAAAGACTGTAAAATTCCTCATCATAATCCTTTGCCCAGGCGCTCACACCGGCAAACACTTCTTCAGCTTCCATTTTCGCAATAACATTTTTTGAAACGTCATTAAACTTTGCCAAATCAAACAACGCACCGGATGAACCCATTTTTGAAGCTTTAAATTCAAAGTCTTTATAAGATGCACTCTGGTTTGCACTTCTCCACTGCTCAAAGTTAGAGTTTAAAAGTGTCATAAGGTATTCAAGCACGCAATCTGCCGGATAACCTTTTTCAAAATAAAACTCAAGTGTGCTTTCGGGGTCTTTTCTTTTTGACATTTTACGCTTTGTGCCTGTTTCTTCATCAAATTTTAAAACCTGGGCTGTGTGTGAAAAACGGGGGCGTTTAAAACCGCAGGCAGACCATAGCTCCACGTGATATGGTAGTGTTGAAAGCCATTCTTCACCACGCACAACATCAGTAACACGCATAAAGTGGTCATCGACAACGTGTGCAAAATGATAAGTGGGAATACCGTCAGATTTTAACAAAACAAAATCCTGGTCATTTTCAGGGAAAGAAAGGCTTCCCTTTATACTGTCTTTAAAATCAACCTTTTTTTCAGGGTTGCCAAGGGAGCGGAATCTTAAAACAAAGCTTTCGCCGTTTTTGATTTTTTCAATAGCTTCTTCCGCAGGCATATCTCGGTGGATTGCCCACTTGCCGTAATAACCAAAGTTTTCTTTTGAAGCTTCCTGCTTATCATGAGCGACTTTTAAATCATCTTCACTGCAGAAGCATGGGTATGCCTTGCCGTTTAACAGAAGCTGTTTTGCAACTATATGATAAAGCTTTGCACGCTGACGCTGGCGGTATGGTCCATATTCACCGTTATCCCCTTCAGCGGTAGCTCCTTCGTCAAACTCAAGACCAAATTTTGAAAAATATTTTATAATTTTTTCAACTCCGCCTTCAACTGCGCGTTTGTCGTCAGTATCTTCTATTCTTAATATAAATTTGCCGTCTGATGTATGGGCAATTCTTTCATCCGCCAAGGCACCATATAAATTACCGATATGCATAGAGCCTGTGGGGCTTGGTGCCATACGGGTAACCCTTGCGCCTTCCTTAAGCACTCTTGCGGGAAATTTTTCCTCAAGGGCTTCTACAGTATCTGCATCTATAACATCCGGAAAAATCAAATCAGCGAGTATTTTAAGATTATCCATTTGTAACCGTTCCTTTCGTATTCATAAATTACATTCATAGTATTTTATCATATTTTTTTGTAATTTGCAATAATTTTATTACTTAAAGTTGAAAAAAGTTGATTATTACTTAAAGTTGAAAAAAGTTGAAAAAGGGGGGAGTTTTTAGAATATACAAATGAACAAAAATTTGTCTATAAATGCATGCATTGTTGTAAAATTTGCTTGACAAGACAAGATAAATAATGTATAATGACAGAGTATCAATTGTGGCGGGTTATTGGCTTTCGTCATCGGAAAAATTAAAGATAGTAAGAAAGAGGGAAAAGACATGAAAAAATTTTTAAGCATACTGCTTAGTGCAACTATGCTGATAACAATTTTTCCTGCGAGCGTTGGTTTTGCTTTTTCAGGTGAAACGACAAAGTTCGTTGTAGAATTTGAAGATGAAAATGGCGGAGATGTAATGCCCGGAGATGTTATTTGGTATTCATGGGTATATGATTCCGGCTTTCCATATGTAACAGGTGCAGTATTCAAATTAGAGTATGATCCTGAGTGTCTGACCTTGTTAGAAAAAGAGATTGGCTCAGATATTTGTTCAGTAACAGGAGAAAATAGTAATGGGGTTTATTCAGGTATCGCTATGACACTTGGTACTGCAGAAGAATTTTCGAGCAAAAAGAAAACTCTTGTGTATTTTGGATTTGAAGTTAAAGAAGATGTTCCTGTCAACACAGAAGTTGATTTAGCTTTTACATGTTCAGAATATAAAGTATATAATGATGGTACGTTGAGCGAATTTGAGGGAGAAACACAGGGACCTAAACTTACACCCGATGAGTTTGAACAGTCTGAGGCACTTCTTATCAACCCTCAGAAGGAGCCTTCACACGATGCAACACTTGCATGGGCTAAGCTTGGTGAAGAAGAAATCACATTTGATGAAGACGGTAACTATGCAATCGAGCTTTCTTATGGCTTAGAAATTCCTGCAGTTACATATGAAAAGAATGATGAAAACGCAACAGCAGTAGATGAAACTGTTGATGGAGTAACAACAATCACAGTTACAGCTCAGGATGGCGAAACAGTTAAGGTTTACACAGTAACAGTAACAATTGTCGAGTCTGCGACAACAGGTATCAAGGTGGACAAAGAATCTATCGAAGTTCCTTTTGCTAAGTCTGAAAAGATTGCAGAATACATTAAAGAAAATATCACAGTTAATTATGTAACTCAGGCAGGTGTTGGTGACGCTGTTGCTGCAGAAGCTATCGAAGTTGAAGCTGCAGAAGGCATCGCAACTGTTACAGTTGGCGATTACGCACCTGTTGAAATTGAATACACTATCGGTGAAAAAGTGCTTGTGGACCTTGAAATTGAAGTAAGCGATATGGTTGTTGGCGGTGTGGTTACTTATGAATGGAATTATGAAGTAACTGAAGATGACGCAAAGGCAGCAATCACAAAGGTTTATGCAAAATACGAATACGATAATTCAGAAGGCTATATCTTAGAAGATGTAACAGATAAAGCTACATTCGGAGTTGACGAACAGCCGGAACCGATCGGAACAATTCTAACAGTAGATTTAGCAGACATAAATACATACATCAGATACAGATTTAAGTCAGCTCCCGCTGCAATCACAACAAATGTGGATGCAATTGAAATTCCTTATGGTACGGAAGATGTATTGGCTTATGTAACTGAAAATGTAGTAGTTACAGTTACAAGAGAAGATGGCAGCGCTTATGATTACGCAGCAGATGAAATCGTTATTTCTGTAGACGATAAAAACACTGAAGCTACAGTTTCATTCGTAGGCAAGGATATCGAGTCTGCAACTATCGCAATCACACTTGCTAAAAAGCTTTATACATTAACAGTAGCAGCAGTAAATGGTGGTACAGTTGAGGCAACTTATGATGATAAGACTGAAGATTGGTATGCAGGTATGTCAGTACAGGTTACAACAGGTACTGAAATTACACTTAAGGCTGTAGCTGGTGAGGATTCAGAATTTGTTTACTGGATGGATAAAGCAACAGACAGAATTGTTTACTATGGTGCAGAGTATCCGGTTGTAATCGGTACAGATAAAAAACTTGTAGCAGTATTTGCAACTGTGGCAGAGGATGTATTCACAGTTGAGTTCGTAGACTTTAACAATAAAGTATATGTATACGCAGCATCTAATACAGATATCACAGTTCCTGCCAATCCGTATGTATTAGGTTATACATTTGGTGGTTGGGCAATTAATGGTGTTAAAACAGATTATGTTGCAGGGCAGGAAATTCCTGCCGGAACATTCACAGCTGATACAAGGCTGAATGCTATTCAGACACTTGATGATACAAAGTATTTGGTAACACTAATCGGGGCTAACGAAGAAGGCGGCGAATATGTATACAACAAGGCAATCACAGTAACAGCAAATGTTCCCGAAGGCAAAGTATTCGCATACTGGACACGTGATGGCAAGATTGTTTCTTACAGTGAAAACTATATGTTCTATGTAGCAAACTATAATACAACAGTAGAAGCTGTATTTTCTGAAGAAGAAGTAGAAGCAAAGGCAACAATCACAATGGCAGAACCTACAGTTGTTGCAGGCAATAAGATTTCATTCATTATGGAAAGAACCGTGCCTGAAGGCTATTATGTAGTAGAAGCAGGTATTCTTCTTAAGGAAGGTGTTGTAAGTGAAATTACACTTGACAACTACGACAAGAAAGGCACATCTACAAATAAAGCTCCCTATGGTGCTTACACAGTGAGAAAAGCGGATGTAGAAAAAGGCGGAAGCTGGTCAGCAGTAGGTTACTTAATCTACACAGACGGTGCAGAAGTTTACACAGTTTACACAGCTCCTGTAACAGGAACAGTTAACTAATTTATAATAAATTATACTAAAAAGGCTTTCCCATTAAAACGAAATGGGAAAGCCTTTTTTACATACAATTTTATTTTTCCAGAAGCTCTTTTGCAAGCTTGGCATTTCTTAGTGCCAAATCTGTAAGAGACAGACATTTTTTTTCGGTCAGACTGCGTATTGAGCCGTCATCAGTTGCGATTTCGTCTATATACGTTTTTATTTTCTGGGCATCGATATTTTCCACAGAATCCATACGTTGCTGACCGATATAGTCCATAAAGCCTTTGTTTTTCGGGTCATATATAAGGCCGATAAGGGGGACTCCACCGCTTGCGGCATATATAAGAGTGTGAAGGCGCATACCTATAGCAAGCTCCATGTTCTGCACAATTGCAATAGTATCCGTGACAGAATGTTTGCCCTGAATAATATATGCTTTGTTTTTCATAGCGGAAACTACTAATTCGGAATACTTTGCATCCACCGGATAACGCATTGGGATAAAAACGGGAATAAGAGAGTATTTTTCGTATGCATAATCAGCGATAGATGCCATCTTTGAAACAAACTTATCGTCGTTTTTGTTCCAGTTTCTGACGGAAATCCCAATGTATTTTTTGCCTGTTGGTATTTTTTCTGCTTCGAATATTTTATCAATTGAAACGGAAGAATCGGGTTTTAAAATAATTGCCGGATCTGCAGTGATTTCAATTTTAGGGGCATTAACACCAAGGCGGTCAAGTTCATCTGCGCTTATGCGGTCACGCAGGGTTATGAGGTCTGCTTTATTTACAATTTTTGAAACAAGTTTTGCATTTCTGCGTTTAATAGGTCCAATACCGTTTGCATACATATAAACCTTAAGGCCAAGCTTTTTTGCCATATGCATAACCCACAGATAATAATAAAGTGACTGTGAACTTGTGGCATCCTGAATAAGGCTTCCACCGCCGTTTATAAGCATTTTTGCGTTCTTAAGGGAGCGGATGACCATAAAAAGATTAAATCTTCGTCTTGAATCGACATTAAAGGTCTGTTTTGTGCTTTTTGGTGATTCGGAAAGCACAAGTATGCGGATATCGGGAACATACATTTGAAGGCTTTCTATCATAGCCTTTAAAAGGGCATCGTCACCACTGTTTTCAAAGCCGTAATAGCCTGATATAACAACATCGTATTCGGTTTTTTCCTTTGCGCGGCGCATAATGGAATTATATATATCAATATGGGTGCTTGCTAAATTCTCGCTTGAAAATGTTGATGTGGCGCGGTCATACAGTGCCTGACCGTACCGGGCACGCATATCCTTGTTATTTGCAAGAGCAATAATTTTGTCTGCAAGCTCATGGTAGTTTTCGCTTTCAAAAAGAAGGCCTGTTTTTCCGTCTTCAATAAGGTCAGGAATACCGCCTACCCGTGAAGAAATAGTAGGCTTTTTCATACGGGCTCCTTCCATAAGAACATAAGGAAAGCTTTCGCTTCGTGAGGTAAGTATGTTAATATCAATAAAGTTTATAAAGCTGTATACATCTTTTAAAAATCCAGTAAAAATCAGCTTGTCTCTAATGCCACCCTCTTTTGCAAGGCGAACAAGCTCACCTCTTAAGCCACCGTCACCGGCAATAAGAAAACGGAGGTTATCACATTTTTTTGCGGCTTCGGCGCAGGCCTTTACAAATATATCGTGGCCTTTAACATAATCATGGCGGCCTATAAGACCGATGTAAACAAAATCAGGATTATATTCTGTATCAATCCTTTTTGCAAATTCCTCTTTTGACTGATATGTCATTTCCGACGAGTAATCCATACCATTATATACGGTATAAATACTGTTTGGCTTAAATCCTCGGGAAATAAGCATAGACTTAAAGTTAGAAGAAACTGCGATAAAGTTTTCAAGCTTTCTTAAGGAAAACACATTAAGACTGGTGTATACAATTTTTCTGTAAATACCATCAAAATCAAGTAAAAAGTCACTGTGTATAGTAGTAACAATGGGAATGTTTACTTTGTTTTTCAAACGGGCACAAAGAAAGTTTGCACGGGCACCGTGAGAATGAATAACATCAAAGCCGTCAGATGCGATTTCATAAAGACGCTTTAAAACGCTTAAATCAAAGCGACTTTTCTGCTCTATAAGCTCGCTTTCAACATCAATATCCTGAAGCTCGTCAAAAAACACGCCCTTCATAAAGCATACAATTTTAACGTCAGCTTTTTTTGAGAGCGCGCTTAAAAGTGCAAAAACGTGAGTCTTTGCACCGCCTGTATCTCCGCCACTTATTAAATGAAGAACTTTCATGGCTAAAAATCCCCATTTCCATAAAATTTTTTTATATATTACTTATTTTTCTTTCCTCTTTTGCAAGGTGCACAGCAGCAATGCACACACCGAGGCATACAAAAAATGCAAACATTACTCTGGGATAAAACCAGACGTATTCAAAAAAACCAATAAATATTATGCCTGACATTGCAGCGGCAGATGCCATTGCAGTGTGGCGAAGAAGGCTATTTTGACATTTGCTTGCCGCAAATGCACGGCGTATAGTCGTAAAAGTAAAGTAAAGATAAATTATAAATCCAACTATACCAAGCTCAATTGCAATCTCCATAAACTGCATGTGAGAGTGGGGCGCTTCGGATGTACTTATAATTGCATACAGCGGAAAAATATACTGAAAGCCGCCGCATCCAGGACCCAGACCTGCAAGCCAGTGCACGCTAAGCAGTTTTAAACATCCTGACCATATCATAAGCCTGTATGAACTTGAGGTATCTTCCAAATTACCTATGGTAAGAATCCTGTTAAGAATACTTTGAGGAAGCAGAGGAATTACAAAAAATGCCACTATTATAAGGTATGGAAGATACTTTTTGTTATAAAGCATAATGTAAATTATAAGAGCCACTGCAAATGCAATCCAACCGGAGCGGGAATATGTCAAAAGCAAGGCGCCGAAGCCAAAAATCACACCTGCAAGGCAAAAAATTTTATAGCTGTTATTTTTTAGAGTTATTGCATATGCAAATGCAAATGGAATAAAAAGCATTAAAAACTCAGCAAAGTTATTGGGATTGCCAAAGGTTGAAAACGCACGACCCGGCATACCCTCGTTTAGGGTGGGGTCTGTGAATTCTATGCTTGATTCGATACCTGTAATTCGCTGATAAAATGCAACAGCACTTGTGATAAGCAGTGCAAAAAGCATCCATTTTAAAAACTTTTTAAACCTTTGGGGGTCGCTGATATAAATGCTGACCGCAATGCATAAAATAAATGATGTTATAAAAAACATTATTGTTTTTATACTGTCTGCAGGATTGTATGTGTTAATAAATGCAAGAATAATACTTAAGCCAAATATAATCATGCAAAACCATACGCTAAAACCTGCAGGCTTGTCTTTAGACCTTGAGCAAAGCGCAATTACCGCTAAAAACAGAGAAATCGCCAAAGCAAACAGATTGTTCCAGTAATCGTGGGGCACAACAAACATAGCGCAACAAATAAAAGGAAACGACAAAAGCTCGTTTAAAATAACAGAGTTGCCCTTAAGTATATCAACTGTTTTTATACACCAAGAGTTTGACTTATCTGAAAAAACTGCGTCAATAAGCGAAATAATCCACATAGCGGGCTTATTTATGAGCTTTATAAATGCTGAGGAAGAGTAATACATTTCTATTTCGCCATTGCCTTTTAAAATCTTTTTAAGGCGGCTTTCGTTGTAACTGTCAGCAATAAAGCTAATAATTTTCTCAAGGAAATCAAATATAAAACTGTTTTTAAGCGTCTGATTCAGCCATAAAACAAACGACATAAAACGACTATTCTTAAGCATAATAAAATTCCTTTCAAACCATAAAAACGATAGAAGCTTATCCAATATAATTTTATTTAAGGGATATATCTGTAATTACGGAAGTGCCTATAAGTGCATTGCCCACACGAATAAAGAAATCCTTTGCAAGATAGTAAGGTTTGTTTTCAATTGTTGCTGTGCCGTCTTCAGAAAGCTCGGCTGAAACTTCAGCAACAATTTTTACTGTACTGAAGCCTTCTTTTGCACTTGTTACAATTTTGCCGCTATCTGTTTCAACATATACCTTTGCATCGGAAAGTTCGTGAGAAACAACGGTTCCCAAAGCAACACCGTTTGTATAGTCATAAAGCAAATCGCCTACTTTGATGGCATTTGCCGCAAAGTTGCTTACCTCGTTTGCTTCAAAGCTTATCAAAACAGGTTTTTGCTTGTCAGCTTCCTGTTTTGCGCTTGCTTCCATATCGCTTTTTAAGGCGATATCATAAACACGAAGATAAATTTTTGCATCGCCAACGCGAAGTGTCATTGAATGACCTACACCATATTGAAAATTGTCTACTAAAACCCCAAGGTCGTTTTTAAAACCTTCAACTTCTGATGTAATAACTACGGATTTGTAGCCTGTTTTATTTACAAGCTCATATTGACCGCTTGTAATACCGCCGTAAGTAACAGAGCCGTTAATCTGAATATCTGTTGCGTTTCCTAAGGAAATGTTTTTGTCAACATCCATAAGCGCGCCACCCAGCTTCAATTTTTCAACAACAAAATCGCTTACTTCTTCTGCGTAAAATTTCATTACTATTACTTCGTTGTTATCATCATTGCGGTTTGCATACATTTTAAGAACCGCTGCACTTGCACCGATTATAATACCTAACATTAAAACTACGACCACAAGAAAGTCAATAATATTGTATCTTCCGAAAACCTTACCGTCTTTAAATAATTTTTTCATTTTATATATCCTCCTGTAAAACTATCGGTTTAAGTTCAATGCCTTTTCGTACTCTTTATATATATCTTCTAAAAGCAAGGGAAGATTAAATCTTTCCTTAACTGTTTTCGCGGCATTTTCTGAAAATCTTTGATAAATATCGGGATTGTCAGAAAGGCTTTTTATAGCTTCCGCCATTTTTATGGTATCACCATAGGGAACAATGTAGCCACAGTCGGTTTCGGGATTTATAATATCCGGATTTCCGCCAATGTCGGTTGCAATTACAGGAAGCTTGTTACCAAGCGCCTCTAAAATTGCAAAGCTCAAAGCCTCGTAACATTTTGCAGAGTTAACAAAAATATCAGAGCCTTTTAAAATGTTTTCAGAGTCACGCCTAAATCCAAGTTGAAGAATTTTATCTTCAAGGCCATAGCTTTTTATAAGAGCCTTGATTTCGCCGTAAAGCTCGCCCTCGCCTGCAATAAGTACCACATACTTCCTTTTAGCAATCTTATCGTACTGGGCAATACTTTTTACAAAATAGTCAAGCCCTTTTGCAATATGATATCTTGCAAGGGTTGAAATAACAAAGGTGTCAGGGTCAATGCCCAGCTCCTGTCGTATAGTGCTTTCTTTGTCCGGCTCACCCGTATAGTCAATACCGTTAAATATAACGGTTATTTTGTTTTTGGGCACACCGTTTCCTATAAGTAAATCCTTGCCGTTGTTACAAACGGAAATTATTTTTTCTTCAAATGGAATTAGAAGCCTGTTTGTTATCTGCCATAAGAAATTTGTTTTTAAAGTAAGGTGACAGGTATATATAACCCTTACCTTGTTATAAAACATCCTTGAAAGAATTGCAATATAATTTTCTCTCGGATACTGTGTATGGATTATATCAATTTTATTTTCGCGGCAAATCCCTGCAAGCTTTTTTGCGGCCTTTATATCAAAGGGATTTTTCATATCAAACTTAAATGAAGTAATGCCAAACTCTTTCATCTGCTGTAACAAAAGTCCTTCTTCGTTATAGGCAAAAAAGCAGTTGCATTTTTTTTGGTGATATGCCATAACTAAATTATAAACGTATTTTTCAGTGCCGGCTTTACCTGCATGATTTATAAGATATAGTACATTCAATTTTTTTCTGCCTCCCCTTCGTTGCGGTATTTTATAATTTTGGCGGGATTTCCGCCAACTATTGCATATTCATCCACATCCTTTGTAACCACTGCACCGCCTGCAATAACACTGCCTTTTCCGATTGTAACGCCGGGCAAAATTATAACGTTTGTGCCTATCCAAACATCGTCTGCTATCGTAACTTTTTGTTTGGGAGCAGTCTGTAGACGCATGGGAATGGTAAGGTCTGAAATTTTATGATTTTGGGTAACTATTGTTACATTTGGAGCCATCATAACATCGTTTCCTATAGATAAGGGGCCTGCCACGCGGCAGTTAAGACCAATTCCTGAATTGTCGCCGATAGAAATGCCTTCGCCTGATGCAAAAAATGCGCCATGCTCTATATTGACATTTTTGCCGCAATTGTCAAGCATGCACTTTGCACACAGCTTCCTGAGTGTCTTTGCGCCTAAAGCATAAGGAAGTCCCGAGCCGGGCAGATGACGTGCTATAAAATAATAAAAAACATAGCCAAAAGCTCTAAGGAGTTTTTTCATAATTAAAAATCCTTTCTATTTTTAAAAGTTTCTTATTCATTTTTGTAATTTTTAAATTTTCTTAAAGCGTGCGGTAAACTTTTTAAAAAAATTTGTAGCATAGCTTACCCGTGTTATAATAAGCATCACTGCATAGGCAAGCACACCGATGCCGGTTGGAATTATGAGCTTTACAAGCCTTTGTATAATACCATCGCCTGATGCAATATTTTCTGTAAAAAATCTGGCCAAATATACGCATATATACATTGCCCCTGCAGAAATGAGGCATTTGATAACGGTAGTCAAAAGTCCCGGAGCAAATGAGCCAATTCTCTTTTTAAGCATAATTAAAAGTATAAAAAGACCTGTAAGCGAAGCTATTGAATATGCAAGAGGAATACCATATGCTCCAAAAATTCCGAAAGCTTCAAGTGCTTTTATCAAAATAAGGCTTAAGGATATATTGACTGACATAATCACAAAGCCGTTTATGGCAGATATTTTCGTGTTTTTAATTGCATAAAAGGCACGGTCAAGAATTTCTTTAAGGCCGACACCCATAATTCCTATTGAATACATCACTACCAAAACGCATGCAATATCAATTTCTTCAGGGGTTATTTTGCCCCACTGGGTTATAAGCTGCAAAAGAGGTTTTCTTACTGCTATAAATCCAGCAGTAATCGGGATTAACAACATTGAAGTGGTTGAAAGAATGTCAGAGAGAGTTTTTTTATAGTTTGCCATATCACCGGTTGCAGCGCTTTCGGTAAGCTTTGGATAAATAACAGCAGTTATGGAGTATATAAATGCAAGTACCATATATACAACAATGTTTTGCACATAAGTAAGAAGTGTAACCATACCTTCGAAGTTGGCAATCATTGTCACGTTATAAAACATATTCAGCTGGTATGCAGAAACGCCTATCATAACGGGAATTGTCATTTTAAATGCCTGAATTATATCGGAATTTTTAATTTCAAATGACGGCTTATAGGAAAAGCCGTTTTTAACAAGGGGAGGGATAAGGATAATTGCCTGTAATGAAAGACCGATAAAGGTGGCAATCAGAAGGCCGAACACACCAAATTTATCACCAAGGGTGAAAACGTAAATTATAACAACAAGGCTGCTGGGAACTGAAACAAATGCCGGCCAGCCAAATTTGTCTTTGGTTTGAAGTATTCCCTGAAAAATATAGTTAAGTCCGTAAAAAAGCATTACCGGCATCATAATCATAAGTGCTTTTACGGCAAAATAATACTCTTCTCCCTGATTAAAGGCAGTAAATTTGGGAAGAACAAAAGAAAGTGCCCACCCTATTACAATTAAAATAATAGTAAATGCAGAGGTTATGGTTATAATGTTGTTTGCAAATCTGTCAGCATCTTTATGTCTGCCGTTTGCTACATGCCCTGCATAAATAGGGATAACCACAGTGGAAAGCGCTGTTCCAAAGCAGTTAAAAATCGTGTTGGGGACAGTTATTGCATAAGAATAAATATTCAAAAACGGGTTTGATACGCCAAAAAATGACATATAAACCTGAGTGCTTACCAAAGCTAAAAGCCTTGATAAAATCATTATAATCATTACATAGCTGACAGAGGTCAAAATGTTTTTCTTCTCAGACATTCCAGTACACATCTTTCTTTATAATTCTTGCGGGGTTTCCTGCCACAAGTGTTTTTTCGGGTACATCGCGGGTTACAACGCTGCCTGCGGCAATCACTGCTCCGTCACCTATGGCAATTCCTTTTAAAATTAAAACTCTGGCGCCAATCCATACGTTTTTTCCAATATGAACGCTTTTGAAATTCTCATGGTCGCTCATTAGTTTGTGATAATCCCTGTCCATTATACAACAGTCCCATGATATAAGAGAATTATCGCCTATTGTAATTTCGCGGCCGGCATGAATTTCCGTTCTGTCACCTATGGCAACATTATCACCGATAATAAGCTTTGCTTCGCCGTCGGTTCCGTATACGCTAAGCTTTACATCGCGGTGAAGGAATACCTTTTTTCCGGCTTTCAGGCAGGCATTTTTCTTTATAATACGCACGCCTTTTTCCGCCCTTAAAAGCCTGCCTGATTTTTCAAATCTTATTTTATGAAGCAGTCCCCTTAAAAGGCAAGTAAAGATGTTTATATATTCACCTATTGAACGGGTCATGTAAAAAATCACCTCTGAGTACACTAACAATATTATATCATATAGTATTGTAGCATAAATTTTGCGTTTTGTCTACTGTATTGCGTAAAAAAGTGAACACAAAAAAGCCGACGGGGTTACTTTATGAAAGTTGTCGACTTTTTTGTTTAATAAATTTTATTTTTAAGGCTGTTATACGTACCTTTCGCATTCACTATTTGAATCTTATATATTTTTTCCTCATTTCAGTCAGGCTAAATAAAAATATAAAATGAAAAGTCATATTTTATGTCTGTATTCTGTTGGGGCATAGCCGTTATATTTTTTAAATTGCTTTGAAAAATAGAAAATATCATCTATTCCCACAAATTTTGCGATTTGAGCTATGCTCATATCACCTTCTGATAAAAGCTGTTTTGCCTTATCCATACGCATATTGTTTATGAATCTTATGGGTGATACACCAAAAAAAGATTTAAAATGCCTTATAAAATAATTTGGATGAAGATGCATAACGTCTGCTAATTGTTCAATGGTAAGCTTGTCTGCCAGATGCTTTTCGATATACTTTAAAACACTCTGAAAGTCTGTGCGTGGTTCACGCAAGGCATCAGCTGCCATAAGACTGTCAAACTTAAGATAGTGAGAAATAATTTCAAGCATCAGACCCTTTATTGCAACTGTTGCATGAACAGATTCAGGCTGAGAGGTATAATGGAAAAGCTTTTTAAATAAAGAAATTATTTCATCAGTATTTGTTGCCTGAACACAAAATCTGGGATTTACCACATTAAACAAATTCATATTTCCTACCTTTGCACTGAAGTGACACCAGTATTTTGTAACAAAATTATCGCTTATGTGATAATACGACTGCTTGACACCCGCAGGCATAAGATACATATTGCCGGGAATAAGGGGATATTTTTTGCCGTCAACCATGATTTCGGCCTCACCGGAAATGGGCAAAAGAAACTTGTTATATTCCGGAGTGTAGTTATGCTCTCCCCACTTATCCCAGCACTTTGTAAGCGAACCGGTAAGAAAGTTAACATATATATTATCAAGATATTTGCAGGTGAGAGGTTTAGATTTTTGCATATGTAAGCCTCCAAAAGTGTTATATGTAATATAATAACTTAATTTTTTGCAAATGTCAATAAAAATATGTCGGAATGTACGACATCTATTGTAAACCTACAAAAATTTTTTCGTTAATCTTTGAAAAAAGTTGACAATCGCTTTTTAATGTGATATTATTTTACAATAAGGGTATTATGTGCAATTATATTTGGTTTAGGGTAAAACTGCAGTTGTTGCACAAGAAATACAGCTAAGCAAAGTATATACATTACAGTAAATTTATGACAATAAAATAATGGTTAAAAGGATGGTACATATGCAAGAAAACATAAGTATTACCGACGTACTGAAAATATGCCTTAAGAAATGGAAAATTGTAGCGGTGATTACAATATTGTGTGCTTTGGGGGCATACCTTATAAGCACATTTATGATGTCACCAATGTATAAGTCGGTAGGTCAGATAAACACAAAGAATACAAGCTTTGCTACAGAAGAGGTCAATAACGTTACGATTGGTGCGATTAACGCGGCAGAAAAGCTTGGTGCAACATTTATAGAAATGCTTAAAAACGATACGTTTTTGAGTAAAGTCAAGAATATGGGCAATTTTTCACTGTCAACAGGCGAAATAAGAAGCATGCTTGTTTTTGACCAGCCTGATGATACAGGTATTATAAATATAAGAGCTAATGCGCGGGATCCGAAGTTTGCGTATATGCTGGTTCAGGAAATTTTGAGGCACGCTCCTGCTTACCTCGAAGGAGAGATGCAGGGTACAACAGTAGATGTTTTGCAGGAGGCAAGATTTGAAACTGCTCCTTATGCCCCCAATACCACGAGAAATATTGTTATTGGAATTTTGCTTGGGCTGGCGCTTGGTGTTGTTGGTGCGTTGTGTGTTGAATTTTTTAATAAAAAAATAGAAATAGCAGAAGAAATAGAAGAAATTTTTGCTATGCCTATACTGGGCGAAATTCCAAACCTCAGGGGTGGAAGAGGAAGCGGAGTATATTAAGAGGGGACAGGCTGAATAAGATGGTTTTTAATAAAAAGAACAATACGGATGAATTGGATAAAAAAGAAGTTGCCAGCAGAAGAAAGACTATTCTTACTGAGGATACTGCCTTTGTTGCAAAGGAAAGCTATAAAACTTCAAGAACGAATATACTTTTTTCTATGCCTGACACTGAGGGGTGTAAGGTTATACTTTTTACAAGCTCGGTTCCGGGTGAGGGCAAAACCACTACTTGCGTAAACACGGCAATTTCCTTTGCGCAGGTCGGTTATAAAGTGCTACTGATTGAAGCCGACTTAAGAAGACCGAGAATGTGTGAGTGTTTTGATAAGGAAATAAAAGAAGGCTTTTCGAATGTTCTTGGTGGCTTTGCAGAATTTAATGATGTAGTTGTAAATATTCCGGAGTGTAATCTTGATGTGATTGCTGCAGGCTGGATTCCGCCGAATCCTACAGAGCTTCTTGCATCGAAAAAATTTGTAGGTGTATTAGAAAGTCTTAAGGACAAATATGAGTATATTTTTATTGATACTCCGCCGGTAAATACAGTTACGGATGCAGTTTTGCTTACAAAATATGCAACCGGTGTTATAGTTGTGGTAAGAAGCAAGTATACAATGAAGAAGAATCTTGTAAAGGCAATAAATACATTAAAGTTTTCAAACGCAAAGATCATAGGGTTTATTGTAAACGACTCGTACATTTCAAGAAATAACACAAGATACAAAGGGTATAAAAAATATGGCAGTTATTACTATGGGTATTACGGCAAAAAGAAAAGCGGAATAACCTCTTATTTTTCGTCAAAATACGGAAAGCGTAAAGATATGCCTACGCCGGAGCCGGTTAAGTCGGAAACGGAAAAGAATAGTGCAGATAACAAAACCAAAAGTAATGCAGAATAAAGAACAGCAAAAAATAAGGAGTAACAAATGATAGATTTTCACTGTCATGTTCTTTGTGGAATTGATGATGGCGCCAGGGGGGCGCAGGAAAGCCAAGAAATTTTAGCTGAACTTAAAAGGCAGGGCATCACACAGGTGGCAGCAACGCCGCATTTTGTGGCTGAGTATATGAAAACGGATGAGTTTATAAAATTAAGGCAGGAGGCACTTTTGAAGATAGAAAATACCTTTGGCATTGATATTATGCTTGGAGCGGAAGTGCTTTTGGTGCCTGAGCTGCTTGATATCGAAGACATTGAACGTTTGTGTATCGGGGGTAGCAATGTTATGCTTCTCGAAATGCCGTTTTCGCCGTGGCAGAGATGGATGTTTGATTTTATAAAAAAAATCAGGAGAAAAGGTATTATTCCGGTTTTTGCTCATGTGGAAAGATATTTTGAAGGAGGCACGTTTAAGTATAAAAAGCTTTTTGAAAATGAACAAGAAGTTTATATGCAGTTTAACGCAGATGCGTTTTTGTCTTGGTCCGGGCGGGGGATTGTAAAAAAACTTTTGAGTATAGAAGGGGTAAGACCTGTTCTGGGTTCTGATACTCATAATTTGACTGGTCGAAGACCTTATATAGATAAAGCACAAAGAATTATTTTAAAAAAGTTTGATGGTCTTTTTGGAAAGATGGAATATAATGCAGCTTTTCTGCTTTCAGGCAAGGGTTGATTTATAAAAAAGTATAGGGTATCTGGTTTAATGTTTTTGACTAGCTTGACAGAGTACGACAGCTTTTGCTGGGCTAAACGGCAGATACATATTTTAGTCAAAAAACATCGGTTCCTGATTAAAGAAATTCGATGGGAGAATGAAAATTTATGTTAGAGTATTTTAAAAAAAGGCTCAGGGTGTTGTTTACCTCGTTGGATTTTGCGTTTATAGCGCTTTCCTATGTTTGTGCATGTTATTTGTTTGCAAGGCTTGATTTGCACGAAATAGTGCACATAAGACAAAAGGGTGTAATGACTCTTCTTTCAACATTTGGAGTGTATCTTGTATTTATTTGTATTTCAGGAGTTTACAAAAGTATATTAAAATATGTCGGAATAAGAGACCTTGCGGTGATTTCGATTGTGTGCATCATAACATTTATTACAATGACGAGCGTCTCGGTGTTTTTTACAAAATATTTTTTAGAGCCGCTTTTAATTTGCGTCAGCGGGTGTTTTTCGCTTGTGATGATTGTTTTGTTCAGAGTGTTTGCAAGATGGGTATATACTATTAAGAAGAAAAGAAATAATAATACTATACCTAGAAAGAATTTGCTTATAATAGGTGCAGGCGAAGCCACTGTAAGATTGCTTGACGAGCTTACTGTTAATAACAGAGGCTATAGAGTGTGTGCTCTTGTAGATGATGATTCGGCAAGGCTTGGCGGAAGAATAAGAGGCATTGAGGTTATGGGTAACCGCCGTGATATTGGAAAGCTTTGTGAGACGTTTGATATAGACGAAATATTCTTTTCAATTCCGACTATGGACAATGTTGAGAGGGCAAAAATTCTTAAAATTTGTGCAGAAACCGGCAGGAAAGTGAGAGTTCTTCCGGACAGGGCAGAGTTTGCACTGGATAAAGGTATTTACAGCAATAGTAAAAGTGTAAGTATTGAAGATTTACTTGAAAGAGATAAAGTAGAGCTTGATTTAAGTGAAATAGAAAGATATGTTAAAGATAAAACTGTTTTGATAACCGGTGGTGGCGGAAGTATAGGCTCGGAACTGTGCCGTCAGATTGCAAAGTTTTCACCGAGAAAAATTGTTATTTTAGACATTTATGAAAACAATGCCTATGCATTAGAGCAGGAAATGAAATATATAAACCCCGATTTAAGTTTAGAGGTTGTGATTGCCAGCGTAAGGGATAAAAAGCGTCTTGGCAAGGTGTTTGAAAATGTTGAGCCGGATATCGTATTCCATGCGGCGGCTCATAAGCATGTTCCGCTCATGGAACACAGCCCTTGTGAAGCAGTTAAAAATAATGTGTTTGGTACATATAATTGCGCAATGTGCGCTCATGAAAACGGTGTTAAAAGATTTGTTTTGATTTCAACAGACAAGGCGGTTAATCCCACAAATATAATGGGAGCAACAAAGCGAGTGTGTGAAATGATAGTTCAGGCAATAAATGAAATTAGTGCTTGTGAGTTTGTGGCGGTAAGATTCGGTAATGTGCTTGGCTCTAACGGGTCGGTGGTGCCGCTGTTTAAAATTCAGATTGAAGCCGGCGGTCCGCTAACTCTTACGCATAAGGAAATCACAAGATATTTTATGACCATTCCCGAAGCTGCTCAGCTTGTTATACAAGCGGGTGCATTTGCCTCAGGCGGAGAAATATTTGTGCTGGATATGGGAAGACCCGTTAAGATTTATGATTTAGCGGTGAATTTGATTACCCTGTCAGGATATGTTCCTGGGGTGGATATTCCCATTAAAATAACGGGTCTTCGTCCGGGTGAAAAGCTTTACGAAGAACTTTTGATGAGTGAAGAGGGCTTGTCTGATACACAGCACGATAAAATATACGTTGCCCGTCCCATGCATTTTGAATGGGATAAGCTTATAGAAAAGCTTCATGAATTAAGATGCTGTGCTGAAGCGGAAGATGAAGCCGGAGTGAGAGAAATGGTAAAGAAGTTAGTGCCCACATTCCGCAAGGATGACCGAGACAAGGATTGCTTGGGAAAAGGGGAAAGCATTGATTTTGTAAAAATGTAATAAAATTCTGCTCATAGGCGGAAAGATTAAATAAAAATATGTCAGGAGAGATTAATATGCGTAAAAGAATATTATCTTTAGTATTAAGTATTGCATTGGTTTTAAGTTGCTTTAGCTCATTTAGCGTAATGGCGGCTGATGACCAGACAATGGATTTTGACAAAGCCTATACAATGCTTCAGGAAATGTCAGAGTATTTATTGGCTCAGTCAACACAGGACAGAGACTATCTGTATAATTGGGTTCACAGTTATATGAAGACTGATTTGGGGGTTGATGCACTTATTAAATTGGTTGATGACCAGTCCGAAGCAGAAGGAAACAATGTTGTTTTAAATTACATTTCTTCTTTTGGCACAGATGACGCATCAAAAAGCAATTTAAGATTTGCCCTTGCTTTGGCAAAAGCAATCCCAACAGATGCAAGAGCGAAGGCTTTTGATGATATGAAGCAGAGAAAGGAATTTAATCTTGTAACTACTGCTACCGAAGATGATGCTATAGAGGCGGTTTACAATAAGTTTATCTCTGATGGATACAAGGATATGTTAAATAATGAGCAGCATATGTTAAACAAGCTTGTTATTATGCAGTTTTTATCTGATTTTAACAAAACCTTTGTTATAACAGACGGTCTTGATGTTCCTGCTGATTTTGAGCTTTATACACTTAATGATGAATTCAAAGAAAAAATCGAAGCAGGTGAGCTTAAGACTAAATATGAAACAGTTAACGGAGTTGACTGGCAGAGTGCAGAAGAGCTTATAAAAAGCCTTGTTGAGTCAGCAAACGATTCTGCATCCTTTACAGGTGAAAACGAAGCAATGAAAGATAATTTCAAAACTGTTTTAGGCATAAACGGCATTGGTATGTATGTTAAAAGAGTTTTCAAAGTTGAGTCAAACGGTGTGCTTGAGCAGGCTGAGGGTCAGACCTCTGACATTAAATTCACTGCAGACTCAAATATTACAACAGACGATTTAACACAGGTTGAGTGGTATGTTGGCGCAGATAAGGTTTCTGCAGGAGCGGAATTTATATATAATCCTTCTGACCTTTCAGCAGGTGAGGAAGTTCAAATAACAGCAAAGCTTGGTGCTTATGAGCAGAGCTATAATGTAAAGGTTGTTGCGCCTCCTGAATTTACCCTTGATATAACATCAGCAGGTGAGCTTAATCAGACGGTTGGAAGCACAAGCAAGGTTACATTTACTGCCGCTGCAGACCCTGCAGGTGCAGACCTTACAAATACTGTATGGTATGTAAACGGTCAGGCTCAGGCTGATAAGGGTGAAACATTTGACTTTACTCCCACACAGAAGGGCAGTTATGTTATATATGCAGTTCTTGGTGGTGCTAAATCAAGTGAGATAACAGTTAATGTTGCAGGTGTATATGGTCCATTCTCGATTACGTCAACAGGCGAGCTTGACCAGGTAAAGGATGAGTATTATCAGGTTGAATTTGAAGCAACATCTGAAAACGCGCTAATCGACCTTAAAGAAGCAAAATGGTATGTTAACGATATATATCAGAATGTTCAAAGCGATAAGTTCACGTTCACTCCTTCATCTGTAGGTTCATTTGAGGTAAAGGCTGAATTGCCTGACGGAACAGAATCTGAAAATACAATTACAGTTAAGGTAACGCTTTCGATTTCAGGAACAGGCGGAGGTATAAATTACAAACCTTCCAAAGAGCCTGATTATTCCGATATTTCCAAACCTATTATCGCTCCCACGGAAACAGACAAGGTAACACAATTTACAGATGTTGAGGGGCACTGGGCAGAGCCTTATATGGAAGCTTTGTATGACAAGGGTATTTTTGCAGGAACATCGGATACTGAAATGAGTCCTGACTGGGGTATCACACGTCAGGAGGTTGCAGTTCTTTTGGTAAGGCTTCTTGGCTTTGAAAATGAAATACCTCAGGGCAAGCGTGAATATACAGACGATGATAAAATTGCCGATTGGGCTTATGATGCAGTTCATATTTTAAGTGACAGAGGTATTTATGTTGGTTACGGCGATGGTTCATTCCAGCCTGAAAGAATTATTTCCCGTCAGGAATTGGCATCTGTAATTGGACGTCAGTTAACGGGAAAATATGAAATTGAGCTTGATTATATAGATAAAGAAGATGTTTATTTCTGGGCAGTTGAACATCTTGAAGAGCTAACGGCATTTGGTATTATTCAGGGCTTTGAAGATAATTCATTCCGTCCTGAAAATGATGTAACACGAGCTCAGGCAGCAGTTGTTATCTATAACACAATGTACCGACTTGGAATGGTTAGAGTTCAACTGTAAATATTGTATAAAAAGTCATTGATGATTTATCTCCCGCCGATTTGGCGGGAGATAAACTGTCTTATAAAGGGAGGCGGCCTGCATATGAGTAAAAATCATATAAAAAAAACAACTATAGCAATAATACTGGCGCTTTCGTTTTTGCTGGGTGGAATTTGGGTCAGCGGCGCTGACACACTTCGCGGAATGGATTATATAGTAAAAAGGCTGACTGTTTTTAATCATGAAGACAGAGCAAATATAGAAACAATTTTTATTCCAATGCTTATAACTGATACAGGTCTTGATGCGCTTATAGATGTGGTAAGTGACTATACACCCGAATCGGAAGCTTTTATGCATGTTATGCTTACAAAGTTTTTGGTAAGAGTAGAAAAACAGGAGGTTATAGATGCTCTTTCCTACCTTTATATGATAGACGAAAAGGTAAGAGAGGATTATATCGGCGGATATTATCAAAGAAAAGAGCTGGAGCTTTCTGGGGAAGGTGAAAAAAGCCTTAATGCGCTTATGGATGTGTTTTTTTTAAAATATCCCGATCTAAGGGTTGTGTTTGAAGAAGACAAGGTTACTTCGGGCGTTATTGCAAGGGTTGTGAAAATGTTTTATGCAGTTAATGCAAACACACCTTTGTTTAAAACAAATCAGGACGGAGTGCTTGAACTTAATTATATTGCACCTGATTTAAAAAACAAAATTAATCAGGCCCTTGAAAATTCAAATTTACCATACAGTTCAGCAGATGAATTTTTTGAAAAAATCATTGCTGACCTTAATGCAAATTATGCAGGCGTGCATATGAGCGATTTTATAAAATTTAGCTCAGAAGCCGGTATTGTTTTAAAACCGAGGATTGACGAAAATTTTTCCGGAGGGAACGCAAGCGCGTTGGATTCAGTGAAGATTGACTTTAATAAGGATACCCTAAAACTTAAAATAAGCGGAAAAGGAAGCGATGGTAATTCCCTTGCCGATGGTGAATATAAATTTTTTGCCATAAGCTTTGAATGTGATATGAAAGGTTATCTTGCTGACCCTGACGGAAATCCTGTCCGTTTGTGTGCATACGAAAACGGAGTTTGGTATGCTTATTTAACGAAACTTGGTGAGTATACGGTAGTTCCGTCAGATGAAAAGTATTTTGAAGATACAAACGGCTGGGGCAAGGATTATATAAACGCGCTTTTTGAAAGAAAAATTATTAACGGCAGAAGCGAGATAAGCTTTTGCCCTGATGATAACATTACCCGCGAAGAATTTGTTAAGCTTATTGTAGAGCTTTTTGAACTTAAGGGGGATTTTGGAGCATATTTTACAGATGTGTCACCTGAAAGCTGGCATTACACCTATGTTTCGGCATCTAAATACTATGGTATTGTTGACGGATATCCTGACGGAACATTTGGTGTAGGAAAAAATATTACAAGGCAGGATATGTGTAAGGTTTTGTATTCTGTAATTGAAAAAATGGGAGTTAATATCGCAAGTGGCGGAATTGCTCTTGAATTTGCAGATAAATATGCGATTGCGGCCTATGCTTATCCAAGTGTTATGGCGCTTAAAAAGGCAAAAATTGTTTCCGGAGATGACAGAGGAAGATTTAATCCAACTTCTTGCGCAACCCGTCAGGAGGCAGCAAAACTTATATACAATATATTATTGAATTATGTTAAAAGTTAAAAAGTTTATTTTAAAAAGTAAAATACTGCGCTGGATTCCGGCAATTCTGGTTATGGCATTGATTTTTTATATGTCATCTAAAACCGGCGGCGAATCAAAGGCGCAAAGTGCAGGTATTGCAAGGATTATTCTGGATTTTTTCGGAATAGACGAATCAAAAATAAGGCCGCTTATTGTGATTTTGAGAAAAAGTGCACATTTTTTCCTGTTTGCTGCTTTGGGTGTGAGTGTGTTTTATGCGCTTTGCGGATATAAAATAAAAAGCGCAAAGATATTTTTGGTATGCGCATCTCTTTGTCTAAGTTATGCAATTTCAGATGAGTTTCATCAAAGCTTGGTACCGGGAAGAGGACCCTTGGTTACAGACGTGTTTATTGACTTTTCGGGTTCGCTTTTTGGAAGCGGAATTGCAATGTTAATATATAAATTAAAGAAGACGGACAATTTTTAGGGAGGTACAAAAGATGATATTTAAAAAAATAATGGCAATGTTGCTGATGGCTACACTTATTTTTTCAAATGTATGTTTTGCCACAAACGTTGTAACTGAGTTTGAAGATATGCAGGAAAGTAAAGACGGTATTAGTAATGAAATTGCAGAGCTTGAGGTCGAAACACCTGAAGAGGATGAAATCTTTGAGCTTATGGAATACGAAAACGGCATTTCCATTATCGCTCCAGCAACAACTATTTCACAGGCAGGCGGAACATTACAGCTTAAAGCGCAGATATTGGAGCCTGAAGAAGGTGAAAGTGTTATCTGGTCTATTGAGCAGGGCTCAAATTATGCCACTATCAGCCAGGATGGTCTTGTAACTGCAAAAACAAACGGAACAGTTGTTTGTAAAGTGCATTCAACTGCCGATGCAACAAAAATTGCATATAAAACAATTATAATCGCTATAAAGTCTGATGCGCCCAATATTTCTGTTTCTCTTACCGGCACACAATGCAGTATTGTGCGCTATGTTGGCGATGTGGAAAAAATGATAGGTTCTCATCATATTATGTCTTATGCTGCCGGAACAGAGTTTAACCTTAAGGCTGTGCCTAATGAAAATTACGAATTTTTTTATTGGAAGGATATAGACGGAAAAATAGTTTCTTATGAACCTGAACTTAAATTTACGCTGAACGCACAGATGAGTCTTACTGCTGTGTGTGTACCAACTTCCGGTTCAACCGTGCTGATAGCATTCAGGGATATGAGCGGAAAAATTCTTACCGAGGGGTGGACAACAGGAGAAATAAAGGTTCCACAAAATCCGTTTACTTTAGGATACTCCTTCTATTGCTGGGTGAATGATGGAAAAATGTATAATTTCACTCCACGTTCAGTGCTTGATACAAAGCCGTATACAAAAAACACAATGTTTGTTGCCGGATATCTTAAAGATTCAACCGAATATAACGTAACTGTTAAAGGTGCAAACGAAGAAGGCGGAAAATATATGTACAATGACCTTGTGACCTTTACCCATAAAGCGCCTGAAGAAGGTATGCGTTTTGCATACTGGATGCGTGATGGAAAAATAGTAAGCTATGATGAAGAGTATAAGTTTTTTGTGTGTGCATTTGATACTGAAGTAGAGGCTGTGTTTGTTGAAGTAGATACTCCTGTTGCAGAGGTTCCGATTGTTGTAATGAGTAACCCTCAGGTAGTGGATGCAAACAAAATTTCTTTTGTTTGTGAGCGTTATCTGCCGGAACATTTTGAGCTTTTAAGCACAGGTATTATTTTAAGCGCTTCAAATTCTAATATTACTCTTGAAACAGAGGGTATTTTACATTCAAAGGCAAATTCTGCAGCGAATAACGGTCAGTATACAGTACGTAAAAAAGATGTTTCAAAGTCTCAAACATGGTATGCAAGAGGATATATGATTTACAAAGACGGTGAAACCTCTGTAACAGTATATTCAGAACCGGTTTCAGGAAAATTGAATTAAAAATAAAAAATGATATGACCCCGAAAAGTTTAACTTTTCGGGGTCATATCATTCGCGGAAAATAAATCTTTGATGAAAAAATTATTTAAAAATGGTTTTATCTTCTTAGTTTTAAAAAAATTTTCTATAATACTTATTACAACATCATTAAAGCTTGTGTTATGTTTTTTTGCAAGTAAATTTGTTTTTTGTCAGCGCATCTGTTGTATATAACGTTTTGTATGCTGCCTGAACTTTCTTTTTAGAGGGCTTTGGAGTAAATGCCATTTTAGTTACCCCCCGTTTTATATTAATTATAGCATAAAATACATTTTTAAAGCATATCAGAAAAATCTATTGCATTTTTAATATTTTTTAGTCTATTTTTATTTCTGCATATGTTTTATCTTCGTTATATATAATTCTGTCGCCTGAAGAATTTATTTTGTCAACATAGCTTAAAAATTTTTCCTTTGTTTTAAACATAGGGGTAAATTCTTTAATTATTTTATTTGCGCGCTCTGCATTTTTCTGCAAAAGAAGCAAAAGCATTCCAAGTTGCCATTTTGCACAGTCAACACAAGCGGCAACGGGGTCGGTTATCTGATAATCTGCACCGTGGCTTGTGCCTGTTGCACCTGCTACATAAGGATGAACTACTGGCATAACGCAGGACAAGTCACCCATATCTGTGCTTCCTGTACCTACAATGTTTGCTCGATTAAAGGGATACTGAGGAATTGCAAGTTCAGCTGCGTCCTGACAAAGCTGCATCATATTATTGTCATTTAAAAGGGGAGAATAGCCGGGAATATCAATTATTTCAATGTTTGCGCCTAAAGAAAGCGCCGCTCCGCAAAGTGCGCGGTTAACTTTTTTATTTTCTGAAAGCATTCCTTCAAATGTTTTTCCTCTTACATAGCTTTCGAGTACCGCATTTTCGGGAATCGCATTAACCATGCTTCCGCCGTGAGTAATAATCGGATGCACTCTTATTTGATCTGTTTCTTTAAAGGTTTCTCTTATTGCATTAACTGCGTTAAGACCGCAGGTAGCCGCATATATAGCATTTATGCCGTTTTGAGGGCTTCCGCCTGCGTGAGAAGCTTTTCCCTTGTATATAATATTTTTTACGATACATCCGTTAGAGCCTTTTTTTATTGCACACGCATCAGAAACGGCGGTGTGCACCATAAATGCAATATCGGTAGTATCAAAATAACCTCTTGATAAAAATTCACCTTTGCCGCCAAAATATTTGATTTTGCCTTCTTTTTTAAGATGTCGTCTGTATTCAATTTCCAAAAGCTCTTCGGCGGGAACTGCACAAAGCTTTATTTTGCCGCAAAATTTATTTAAAATGCCGGGCTCTTTTAAAGCAGCGGCAATACCGATTAAAGCGGCACACTGGGCATTGTGTCCGCATGAATGAACGGCGCCCGTTTCAGGGTTTGCATCCTTATGACCGGGGCATATAATAGAGTCAAGCTCGCCTAAAATCAAAATTTCAGGGCCGGGTTTACCGGTATCAAGCACTGTGTAAAAACCGGTTATACCCTCAGCACGCACAAGGGCGTAACCAAGGCTTTCAAACACATTTGCCATGTACTTTGTTGTTTCAAATTCCTTGTAACCTGTTTCGGGATGCTCCCATATAAATCTTTCGGATTTTAAAATCAGGTCTCTGTGTTTTTCTACTGCCTTTATTAAGTCTTGCATATATATCATCTCCTGAAAAATTATTATAGAGCAATAGCTAAATTATACCAAAAAATATTTACTTATGCAACTAAATATGATAGAATATTTACATAAAAATGTTTTTATATAATACAAAAGGAGAAGAGTGAAAAATGACAAGAATAATGGTAATTCGTCATGGGCAAAGTACGGCAAACTTAGATGAAATTTACGTGGGTCATACTGACAGCGAGCTTACAGCACTCGGAAGAAAACAGGCAGAGTGTACAGCAAAATATATATTTGAAAATTTTGAGGTTGATAAGGTGTATTCAAGCGACCTTCGCCGTGCATATGATACGGGAAAGGCGGTAGGTAATAAATTTGGATTAGAAGTTATACAAGATAAGCGCTTAAGGGAAATTTTCGGCGGTGACTGGGAGGGCGAAAAATTTTCTGATTTAGCAAAAAATTATCCCGAAGAATTCGGGATATGGCTTAATGATTTAGGCAGCGCACGTTGCCCAGGGGGCGAAACAGTTCTTGATTTGCAAAAGCGCGTTACAGAAGCACTTTTACAAATTGCACAGGAAAATGAAGGAAAAAAAGTTGTTATTGCTACCCATGCTACTCCCGTAAGAGTAATTCAGGCATGTAGCGATGGAAAAACTCTTGCAGATATGAAAAACACCCCATGGGTTTCAAATGCGTCTGTCAGCTTTATAAAATATGAAGAGGGAAAATTTATAACAGAACGTGCAGGATATGATGAGCACCTGGGTGAAATAAAAACGGAATTACCTGTTAACGTTTAAAAAATAAAGAAATTAAGGAATAGAAGGAGGCGGTTTAAATGAAAAAAGTGTTGTCGCTCATGCTTTGCTTTGTGATGATATTTTCTTTGGTTATGTCTGCGGCGAATGTTTTTGCAAGTGATTTTATAATTACACTTCAGATTAATAATCCGTATATGACAGTTGACGGTGAGGCAAAGGAGATTGACTCAAGCAGAGGCAGCATGCCTGTGATTGTGAACGGAAGAACGCTTGTGCCAATCCCTGCAATTGTTGAGCAGATGGGTGGTACTGTCAGCTGGGATGAAAGTTCAAAGGCAGTCGGGCTTAGTGCAGACGGAAAAAATCTTCAGCTTATAATTGACTCGACTGTCGCTTATATAAACGGCAGCGCATACGAACTTGATGTTGCACCCACTATAATAAACGGGCGCACAATGCTTCCCATACGATTTGTGGCGGAAAATTTTAATTATAATGTAGGCTGGAATGGTGAAACGTCAGTAATCACCATAAAACGCATTAAAGGAATATCAGATGCCGTATCAGGAAAAATGAAAGTGCATTTTATAGATGTAGGGCAAGGTGACAGCACATTTATAGAATTGCCCGGTGGCGAAACTATGCTTATAGATGCAGGGGTGGATGAGGCAGCTACGGCAGATTATATAAAAAACTTGGGTTACAGTGAGATTACTTATGTTATTGCAACACATCCTGATAGTGACCATATTACAGGGATGCCCGAAGTATTAAATCGCTTTAAGGTTGAAACCTTTTATATGCCTGATAAGTACCATACTACAAATGTTTTTAATTCAATGCTTGACGCTCTTGAGGCAAACGGATGCAAAGCAGAGTATGCCGAAGCGGGAAAAAATATTATTGGATATAAAAATCTGTCGGCAAGCTTTGTTGCGCCGGTGAAAGAATATTCTGACAACAACCTTTCATCTGCAGTTGTAAGGCTTGTGTATGGGTATACGACGTTTTTGTTTACAGGCGATATTGAAACGGATGCTGAAAATGACATTGTGTATTCGGGGTATAACATAAGTGCGGATGTGCTCAAAGTTGCCCATCACGGAAGCAAAAGCTCGACCGGTGACGGGTTTTTAGAGAAAGTAAACCCAAAATATGCGGTTATAAGTGTTGGAGAAAACAACAGATACTCCCATCCTGATTCGGATGTGATTTCGCGGCTTGCAAATCGCGGAGTATATATTTTAAGAACAGATATTTCAGGCAATATCATATTTGAAAGTGACGGAAGCTCATATAATGTAACAACATCAAATACAGGGTACACTGAGCCGTCTGCTTCAGACAAGTCTGCTGAAACAAAACCGCAGTCTCTTGTTTCACAGGTGATTTATAAAACAAAAACCGGCACAAAATATCATCTTGACGGATGCTCATATTTAAAAAGTAAAATTGAAATCACTATTACAGATGCAAAATTGCAGGGGCTTACACCATGCAGCAAATGCAACCCGCCGAGCAGATAAGAAAGGAGGAAGGAATTTTTATATCCGAATAAAAATGAAAGTAATCATAGACAGATTTGAAGAAAACTTTGCCGTTGTGGAATTGCCAGACGGTACCATGGCAGATATGCCAAAAGTGCTTGTTCCGTCAGGAGCGAGGGAAGGCGCTGTTATAGATATAACATATAACGAAGAAGAAACGAAAAAAAAAGAGGGTTATATAAAAGATAAAATGAATAGATTATTTAAAAGAAAATAAGCTTTTGTCAGGATACGGGTTTTTCTTAAGTTATTGACAATTATAAGAGTTTTGGTATAATATAAACAAATTTTGCAAATGTGGACTAAAGCTTTGGATTAAGCGGGCATGATTGATTGGCATTACGGCATTCATGGCTTTTTCTTTGTTTCTTTAGACTTATGGTATGGCAGACAATGGTACATACCAAGAAGATGCAGTTATCGTTTTAGGAGCGGCTGTGCCGCTGCGGCAAAATTTTTGGTTTTCGGCAAATAGCGTTGCTTGCAGGAGGTGTGATATGGAAATTTTGAATATAAAAAATGAAACCGCAAGCCTTTTTATTATGGGAAAGATTGTCGGCGATGAAGAAATTAAAATTACATGTGACAATGACTGCACAGTGCAAAAGCAAAATGGTAGTTTATACAGATTTAAAAAATATAACATATTATTGTTTAATGAAGACAGAAGCACAGAAATTGTAATAGACGGGAACAAAACAGCGCCACTGTATACGCTAAATAACAGCGGCTTTGCTTTTTATGAATTTGAGTTTTGTAAAGCAGGAGAAAAGGTTATAAATATAACCTCAGGCGGAAAGGCGTTTGCAAGCATAACCTTTGATGTGTGCGCAGAAAACTTTCTGTATAAACAACATTTTAGTGAAATTATAAATAAAATTAACAAAACTGCAGAGCCTGAGGCGTATGGTTTTTTAAAAGATGTTTGCGTGAAACACAATATTAAATATAAGGATAATATTTTTCTTACCTTTGAGAGTTTTTATAAGCGATTTATAAGCGAACTTAAGCGTTGCTGTGCGGCAGAGAAAAGGTCAAAAAGAAATCTTTTGCTTTTTCGCCGCAAATGGAATATGAAAAGAAAGGAAGAACTTAAAAAATCCTTTATTTCACTTTTAAATCTTACAGATAAATTTTTGCCTTTTTGCGATGAGCTTTGCAATTTAAAAAAAGAGCTTGAAGATAAGGTTTTTCAAAGCCCCATAGTGGAGGTAGAAACAAAAGATGCTTCAAAAAAGGACGAAAAGCTTTGTTTATTAAATGAGGACTGCATTTTAATTGGGGATTATATTAACCTTGCCCCGAAGGATATTGATAAAGCATACGGACTTTATTGCTATACGGCACTTGTGGATGTTTTGACAAGAAATTATACGCCTGTTAAAAAACAAGTTTTTAAAACTGATGGCGGCAGATATATTTTAAATACAGACGATTTCAGAAAATCAAGCTTTGCAAATACATTAAATGATAATATTATAACTGTTACTTGCAATACAGAAGAAAATGTGCCTCAAATTACAGTAAAGGTAAGCGCTGAGGATAAAGATACCGCATATAGAAAGCTTTATATATTAAAGCCTTTTTATAAAAATGAGGCAAGTGAAAATGAAATCAGTGAAATACATCGTTATATGGGAAGAAATAAAAACTCATGTGCATGCAAGGTATATGGTGTATGTATAAATAACTCTGCAAATTTTGAAAATATTATAGCGCTTAGCCCATATAATACTGAAAATTTAAACGAATGGGTGAAAAATGCTGCAGGTGATGGGGAAACGTTTGAATACCTGCCGATAGAAAATTTTGCAGGTCTTTTTACAAAAGATGAATTTGACGAAAGAAATGTATGTGTGGCGGTTGTAAAAACTAAAAGCCAGTTTGACATAAATATAAAAGAAAAATTTTATTATATTCCCGCAAGGTATATTGATGATATAAAAAAGATAAGGTATGTTGCACTTTATCAATCAAAGACGCTGTTTAAGGATAAATCAGGCATACGTTATTATGGCGAAGTGGAAAGGACAAGCATTGTTGAAAGATATAAAATATCAGAAATACCCAGTAATTCAGATGAGCTTTATTGCCGTTTTGATATAAAAGGATGGCAAATGCTAAAGGAAGATATAAAAACAAAGGATTTTGCGGAAATCTGTATGATGACAAGTCTTCCGCTTTTAAAAAGTGTTAAAAGCTTTCCTGAGCTTTATATGAATTCTTTTTTGGAATATATTTTATATATGGCAGACGAAAATGCCCGTTTTGCATACAAAGGCGCGCTTTTTAAATGTGATAAGGATTTTGTGAGCGTTTACTTAAGTGACGGACAAGGCGTGAAATTTTCTAAAAAGTCAATGAAGAACGGCATTTTAAAAACAGAAGCACTTTTGAAGGAAAGCTATGATACATCTGATGAAAAGGAGGCAGGGAAATGAAAACAATATCGGTTGTTGTTCCCGTTTACTGTGAGCAGGAGGTTATAAAAGAATGTTATATACGGCTTACAGAAAGTCTTAAAATTGACGGTTATAATTATGAATTTATATTTGTAAACGACGGAAGCACGGATAATACCCTTGAAATTCTTGAAGGTATTGCAAAGGCAGATAAAAATGTAAAAATATTATCTTTTTCAAGAAATTTTGGTCATCAGGCAGCGGTAACGGCAGGTCTTGAGTATTCTTTTGGTGATGCGGTGGTTATAATAGATGCAGATTTGCAGGACCCACCCGAATGTATTAGAGATATGATAAAGCTTTGGGAAGACGGAGCAGATATAGTATACGGAAAAAGAAAAAGCCGCGAGGGCGAATCTAAATTCAAAGTTTTAACTGCAAAAATGTTTTATAAAACATTAAATGCCCTTTCCGATATAGAAATACCGAAAGACACCGGTGATTTCAGGCTGGCAGACAGAAAGGTTATAGACGCAGTAAATTCCCTTGATGAGCATAATAAATTTCTTCGTGGGTTGTTCAGCTGGGTTGGGTATAAAACCGTTGCTTATGAATATGAAAGAAAAGAACGTTTTGCAGGAAAAACAAAGTATCCTTTAAAAAAGATGCTTCGCCTTGCAGCTGACGGAATTATAAGTTTTTCTGCAAAGCCTTTAAAAATAGTAGGCAGTCTTGGTATAATATCAATCTTTTTGTCTGTACTTATGTTAATATATTCTCTTGTGTCATATATATTTAATTTAAATCACCTGATGCCGGGATGGACATCTATTATGACGGCTGTAACATTCTTTTGCGGAGTTGAGCTTTTATCACTTTGGATTATATCGGAATATATTGCAAGAATTTATGATGAAACCAAAAAAAGGCCTCATTATATTATAAAAGATAAAATAAATTTTGATGACTAAACTCCTCCATGAAATAAGGGAAAATGAAAAATTAAAAAATTTTTAAAATTTATGCAACCTTTTGGTATGCTAAAAAGTATTATAGGTGTAAGGGGGCGCAAAAAGGGAGTCCCTTGAAAACAAAAAACACATAAAGGAGAATTAAAACATGAAAAGAATTTTAGCAGGTATTTTATCAGCCTCAATGATAATTGGTGGTGTAAGTGTAATGGCAAATCAGGACCCTTATGAAGTAATGCCTATTAATGAAGAAGATATAATGCTTATTTCAGAGGATGTAGCTGAAGCGATTACAGAAACAAAAATGCTTTATGAAGGTATTGTCGGTGAAGTTGGAGAAGGTTTTGTTACTTTAAAAGATCAGAATATTCAGCTTAACATAGATGCAAATACATACGTTGCGGACTATGAACTTGCTCCTTATGAAGCTATTAAAGCAGGTGATTTTGTAACAGCAATTGCAAACATTGCTACAACAAGAAGCATTCCTGCGCAGACTTATGCAAGCTATGTATTGGTAAAAACAAGCGAAGAAAAAGCAGCGCCCATCTATGCAACAGTTGCATCAAATGATGGCGAAGTTATAATGTCAGCAGACGGTAACAACAAGTTTGTTTTATCTGAGGAAACAGAAGTTACAGCTCACAGAATCAGAATGGCACTTCGCGCTTCTGATATCACAGTTGGCAGTGAAATTTTTGTAAATGCAAGCATTATAGGCATGAGCATTCCTGCTCAC
>JAZTXH010000005.1:0-35695 GCA_045636325.1 Clostridia bacterium | reverse complement strand
AAACATCTATAAAGAAAGTTCTGGCATTCTTTTTAAGATGCTTCATTGCGTCTTCTCGGAGGACTGCGCTTCCTCCTGTTGCGATAACCGTGTTATCCACATTTATTTTAAGGATATTCTCACATTCTGTATCCAAAAATCCTTCAACGCCTTTTTCCTTTATTATATCCTGCAATTTCATATTCTCGTTTTTCTGAATAAAAACGTCTGCATCTATAAAATCCATGCCTAAAATTTTAGCAACAACAATCCCAAGAGTGCTTTTTCCGCTTCCGGGCATACCGATTAAAACGATATTTTTCATTAAATCGTCACAACCTTAAATTAATATGAGCATATCATATCATAAATTCTTATGTATGTCAACAAATTACTTCGAAATAGGATAAATAATCTTTAATTTAGGCTAATTGGCTTGACAAAATTAAAAAATGAGGTATAATGTACAATAGGTATTTGTGGAATATTTAATACATAAAAAAATAAAGAAAAGAGGAAGTTTTATTATGAAATCAATTGTTTTAGCAGCAGGAAAAGGTAAAAGACTTCACAGTGAAGAATTTAATTTGCCCAAGGTTATGCGTGAGGCAAACGGAAAGCCTCTTATCGGATACGCACTTGACAGTACAGATTTTATTGATAAAAAGGATACTGTTATTGTGGTTGGATATATGAAAGAAAAGGTTATGGAAAAGCTTGGCTATGAATACAATTACAGTGTTCAGGAAGAGCAGAAGGGTACAGGCCACGCAGTTGCATGTGCATCTGAGCATTTTGAAAATTATGACGGTAACGTACTTATCCTTTACGGAGATATGCCATTATTTAAAAAAGAAACATACAAGGCAGTTATTGACAAGCATGTTTCAAGCGGTGCTGACTGCACACTTTTAACTGCAATAATTGACAATCCTCCGGCATACGGCAGAATTGTGCGCGGCAGCGACGGAAAGCTTTTAGATATCGTTGAAGACAAAGACTGCACACCTGAGCAGAAGGAAATTAAAGAGCTTAACGTTGGTATTTATGTGTTTAAATCAAAGCTTTTGTTTGAAGGTCTTAAAAATCTTAAGAACAATAACGCTCAGGGAGAATATTACCTTACAGATATGCCTAAAATATTTATTTCAGAGGGTAAAAAGGTAGAAACTCACTCTATCACAAATGAGGTTGAAATCTACGGCGTTAACACTATAGAGGATTTACAGTTTTGTGAAGAGCAGCTTAAAAATGCGTAATTAAAATAAGGAATTTGTGAAAGGATGAGTTAAAATGGCAATATTGGTAACGGGCGGCGCAGGTTACATAGGTTCTCATACATGTGTTCAGCTTTGTCAGGCAGGATATGAGCCTATTGTGCTTGACAATCTTTCAAACAGTTCAAAAGAGTCGTTAAAAAGAGTTGAAAAGATTACAGGAAAGCCCATAAAATTTTATAAATGTGACATTCTTGATATTGATGGAATGAGGAAAGTATTTTCCGAAAACAAAATAGATGCAGTTATTCACTTTGCAGGCCTTAAGGCGGTTGGCGAATCTGTTTCTATTCCTTTAAAATATTATGAAAATAACATAGGCGGAACTGTGTATCTTTTGCAGGTAATGGGTGAGTTTAATGTTAAAAAGCTTGTGTTCAGCTCATCTGCTACTGTTTACGGTATGTCAGACAAGATGCCTTTAACTGAGGATTTACCTACATCAGCAAACAGTCCCTACGGTCAGACAAAGCTTATGATTGAGCAAATTTTGCGTGACCTTAGTGTGTCAGATGAAGAATGGTCAATTTCACTTCTGCGTTACTTTAATCCCGTTGGCGCACATGAAAGTGGCACTATCGGTGAAGATCCCAAGGGTATTCCAAATAACCTTATGCCTTATATTACTCAGGTTGCATCGGGCAGATTAGAGCAGTTAAGTATTTTTGGCGATGATTATCCCACACCTGACGGAACGGGCGTGCGTGATTATATTCATGTGGTTGACTTGGCGGCAGGGCATATAAAGGCACTTGAAAAGGTTACAAGGGATAAGGGTGTATTCTGCCATAACCTTGGAACCGGTGTAGGTTACAGTGTGCTTGATTTGGTTAAAACCTTTGAAAAGGTTAATGGTGTTAAGGTAAATTACAAAATTGCACCCAGACGTCCCGGTGATGTTATCACCTGTTATGCCGACCCCTCAAAGGCAAAATCTGAGCTTGGCTGGGAAGCAAAGCTTACCATTGAGGATATGTGTCGTGATTCATGGAACTGGCAGAAGAACAATCCTAACGGATACGATGAATAAAAAAACAAAAAAACCAAAGTGGCTGCGGTTGCTTTGGTTTTTTGTATAACGAAAACAACTCAATTGTTAAAATTGTTGAAATTGTTAAAATTGTTGAAATTGTCGGGTGTCTTTTATAAAGGTTAACCGATGAACAGAAAATGAAACAAAAAAGAACGAGAGAATATTTTGCAGAAAATACTTCCTTATGTAATACCTGTAAGGGTGGCATTTGAAAAACCCATTACTGCAAGATACATAAGATTTAAAGGCTATGGTAATACTGAAAATGCTTGGAGTTCCGTTTTGGAATTTACAGAATTATCAAAATTATAATTGATACAAGCCGAAAGAGAAAATAGCCTTCCCCTTGTGGGAAAGTCTTTAACATTTTAAATCAGGAGACTGAATTTTATGAAAAAGAAAACAAAACTTTTATTAACAGGAGGCGCTATAGCTGCTTCCCTTGCGGCAGTGGCAGGGGTTGCGGCAGCAGTGGCAGGCAAGGCAAGTGAATTTGTGGTTAATGCTGCTCTTGACCGTAAAGAGCCTAAATATATGGCAAAGACAGGGGCTAATATATCTGTTATTCCTGAAAGCATATCCAAGGATGTAAAAATGCTTTCGGAAAAGCTTAAAAATAGCGACTGTGAAAGAATTGAAATAAGAAGTCGTGACGGGGAAAGGCTTGTGGGGCATCTGCACCATAAAAAAGGCGACAGGCGGCTTATTATTGCAATGCATGGCTGGCGTTCAGCGTGGAATGTGGACTTTTGCGGTATTGCAGATTTCTGGCAGGAAAATGCATCGTCTGTTCTTTATGTTGAACAGCGTGGTCAGGGCGAAAGCGGCGGCGAATATATGGGTTTTGGCATGATAGAACGCTTTGACTGCCTTGACTGGATTTTATGGGTCAATGAGCGTTTTGGCGAAAATATAAATATATATCTTGCAGGCATTTCAATGGGGGCATCCACGGTTTTAATGGCGGGCGGTTTTGACTTGCCCAAAAATGTTAAAGGCATTATGGCAGACTGTGGTTTTACCTCTGCCTATGATATATGGAAGCACGTGGTAGATGAAAATTTGTATTTTTCATATGGGGTTTTGAGCAAGATTACAGAGGATTTATGCAAAAAGAAAATAAGCGTAGGCACAAAGGATTATACAACCATTGATGCAATGAAGGTGTGTAAAATTCCGGTTTTATTTATTCATGGAACTGACGATACATTTGTGCCTGTTGAGATGACTTACGAAAATTATAAGGCGTGCCGCTCAGAAAAGAGGCTTTTAATTGTGCCGGGCGCAACCCACGCTATGAGTTATATTGAAAATAAAAACGGATATGAAAAGGCTGTTTTAGAGTTTTGGGAAGAGTTTAAATAAATGAAAAGCGAACGCACAAGTTAAATTTAATCTTAATTTGCACATTTTAAATCAGATTTGTATAGCTTCTCTTTTATAAAAACAAAACGGGTCGACCATCTCACCTACCGCTCCGTTGTTTTATACATCTTTAATTTGTTGTTTCAATTGTATTTGAAAGTAGGTTGCTTTCGCACCGATATGACTTTGTCAAGTCAGGGATAAAAAATTATTAGTTAAGGACTTGCTATTTATATGATATCGTGCAGTAATAATCACTCTCATTTACATCATAGTCGGTATTGAGATATATAAATGTTTCTCCTTTGAAATCTCTCAAGACTAATTGATTTATTAAAAAATATTTATCTAGAAAATAGTTTTCCATTTCAACTGTTGCTTTAATTGTTTCTTCTCCACTCCAATTTAAAAATTCTCTTGCCACATCTGCCGGCAAATCGTCAAAGTCAATAGGCACTTATAATTTATTTTTATAAGTAATAGTGGAATAATCTGCAGCAATGACAGCCACCGCATTTCTTGTATTGCTACGAGGAACTATCAACACACTTATAAGCAAAATTGGAATTAGAATTGCCATCAAACAGCCAACATATTCTTTCTTCACTCCACATTCCTCCTTTTTTATATAAGGCTTCCCCTTGAGGGGAAACTGTGACGAAGTGACTGATGAGGTGTAAATTGCGTAGCAATCATTATTCTTTTCCACCTCATCCACCGCAAGCGGTCCCCCTTCCCCTCAAGGGGAAGGCTTTTTGTCCCTTACGTCTCAAACTTTAAGTCCATTATACAGTTTATTTTAAAAGTTCATCATACGAAGTATCCAGTATCTCTTTAATAGCCTTTAACTGAGTTGCATAAATATGCTGAATACCTCTTTCTATTTTTACAAAGGATTCACGTGTAATATCAATTCCCATCAATTGCATTTTTCTTACAACGTCAATCTGTTTTATCTTTTTTAGTTTCCTTATATTTTTAATATTCTTCCCAATAAAAATAGCATCCTGTTTTATTTTTTGTTCTTCCATAATAAATATCCTTTCAAAAACGAACCCAAATGAGTACTTTTTATTTGATTATATATTTATTATGTGTTATAAATGGGACTGATATTAGTCCCATTTATAACACAGGAGAATTATTATGATAACAGATATAACAGGTATAGAATTAACCCCCAGTAACTCCGGTATTGATTGCCTTGGTAATGGTCTTCATTATAATGAAAACGGCGAATTAATAGAATGTTGTTGTGAAGAATGTGACTATATGTTATGTTGTTTTGATGATGAAGTGCCCAATAATTGTGATACATGCAACGATTTGTTTTGCCCACATGCGATAAATGCAAAAAAAGTGAATAAGATACAAAAAAGACACACCAAGCAGGTGTGTCTTTTCAAATTCAGATATTATATTACTTGTTTGCCTCTTCGATAGCAACTGCAACGGCAACAGTCATACCAACCATGGGGTTGTTACCTGCGCCGATAAGTCCCATCATTTCAACGTGAGCAGGCACTGAAGAAGAACCTGCAAACTGAGCGTCAGAATGCATTCTTCCCATTGTATCTGTCATACCGTAAGAAGCAGGACCTGCAGCCATATTATCAGGATGAAGTGTTCTTCCTGTACCACCGCCTGATGCAACAGAGAAGTATTTCTTACCCTGCTCAAAGCATTCCTTCTTATATGTTCCTGCAACAGGATGCTGGAAACGTGTGGGGTTTGTTGAGTTGCCTGTGATAGATACGCCAACGTTCTCGTGATGCATAATTGCAACACCTTCACGAACGTCATTTGCACCGTAACACTTAACTGCAGCTCTTTCACCCTTTGAATATGCAGTCTCGCTTACAATCTTAAGCTCGCCTGTGAAATAATCAAACTGTGTTTCTACAAATGTGAAACCGTTAATTCTTGAAATAATCTGAGCAGCATCTTTACCAAGACCGTTTAAGATAACCTTTAGGGGTGTCTTTCTAACCTTGTTAGCTGACTTTGCAATACCGATAGCACCCTCAGCTGCCGCAAAAGACTCGTGACCTGCAAGGAATGCAAAGCACTTTGTTTCTTCTTTCAAAAGCATTGATGCTAAGTTACCGTGACCTAAGCCAACCTTTCTGTCATCTGCAACAGAACCTTTGATACAGAAAGCCTGAAGACCTTCACCAATAACTGCCGCTGCATCAGCTGCGTTTGTGATGCCTCTCTTGATTGCGATTGCCGCACCTGTAATATAAGCCCAGCAAGCGTTTACAAAACAAATAGGCTGAATACCTTTTACAAGGTTGTATACGTCAATACCTTTATCGTCGCAGATCTTTTTTGCTTCGTCTAAATCAGTAATGCCGTTTGCGTTTAAAACTTTAATAATATTTTCAATTCTTCTTTCGTAACTTTCAAATAAAGCCATTTTCAATATCCTCCTTCTTATAAATTATTCAGCTCTTGGGTCGATGACCTTAACTGCATCATCAAATCTGCCGTACTGACCCGATGCCTTCTGCAAAGCTTCATCAGCACTTACACCCTTTTTGATGCTTTCCATCATTTTGCCAAGGTGAACAAACTTATAACCGATAATCAAATCGTTTTCGTCAAGGGCGATTTGTGTAATATAACCTTCAGCAAGCTCAAGGTATCTGGGGCCCTTTGCCTTTGTAGAGAATACTGTACCTGTCTGGCTTCTTAAGCCTTTACCTAAATCTTCAAGACCTGCACCAATGGGTAGACCGTCTTCAGAGAAAGCAGTCTGAGTTCTTCCGTATACTATCTGTAAGAATAACTCTCTCATTGCTGTGTTGATAGCATCACAAACAAGGTCTGTGTTTAATGCTTCTAAAAGAGTTTTACCCACAATAGCTTCACTTGCCATAGCAGCAGAATGTGTCATACCTGAGCAGCCAAGTGTTTCAATCAAAGCTTCCTCAATAATACCCTCTTTAACATTTAATGTAAGCTTACATGCGCCCTGCTGAGGAGCACACCAGCCCACACCATGTGTAAGACCGTTAATATCCTTAATCTCTTTCGACTCTGTCCATCTTCCTTCCTGAGGAATCGGAGCCGGACCATGTGCTACACCTTTTTTAACGCAACACATGCTTTCAACTTCATGTGAATAATTCATCTGATTACACCTCTCATTATATTTTTTACTATCTTTAGTAACATTTTCTAAGGAACACCAAAAAAGGCATACCTGCCACATATTATTTTAACATTATTTTTGTCTATAATCAAGAAAAAAATACTTTATCGCCATATTTTTTATTTTTTGCATATAATTTCTTTTAAAAACTATAAGGTTTTCGACATTTTTGTGATTTTCCCCTTCCATGCTGCGGCTTTTTATACCCATTTTTACCAAAAAGAAAATTTTTTTTAAATTTCTCTTGACAAATTCGCTTTTTGCCGTTATAATAATAGAGGTGTTAAAAACACTAAGAAACGCACCATTAGCTCAGTTGGTAGAGCACCTGACTCTTAATCAGGGTGTCCACGGTTCGAGCCCGTGATGGTGTACCAAATGAGGGCTGTTTCGCTAAAAAGTGAGGCAGCCCTTATTTTTGTATACCAAAAGCCGTCAACCTATAGAAACCTTACGGCTTTCGTGGCATAAAAATTGAAAATTCAAGAACTGGTGCAGTTAATTTTAAACTGCACCAGTTTTTACTTTTCCCCAAAATGCTTTAAAAGACCATCAATTCCGCGCACAATATCGTTGTAGGTATCTTCAAAATTACCCGTATACCATGGGTCTGCAATGTCGCTTTCTTCGCCGCAGAAGTTTAAAAGTTTATATATCTTTTTATCCTCGTCTTCTCCAAGGCGGCGTATAAGCGCCCGCACATTTGCTTCTTCCATTACAATTATATAATCAAATTTTTCATAATCCGCCTTTGTCATTTGCCGGGCGGTTTTCATGCTGCAGTCAATATTTAATTTATTCAATATCTTCCTTGTGCCGTAATGCACTCTGCAGCCAACCGCCTCTGTGCTTGTGGCAGCAGATTCAATATAAAATTTTTCTTCAATACCCATTCTTTTAACTGTGTCTTTCATAACAAACTCAGCCATTGGCGAGCGACAAATGTTACCCAAACACACGAAAAGTATCTTTGTCATTTTTTAACTCCTTATTTTATAGCTTGCTTTTTCCATATGCCTGTAAAATAAAATACAAGGCCAATCACCGCTGGGGTAAAGCCTGCAAGGGCATCCCCTGTCCAGAAGCCAATATATTTCATATCAAGCACAAGTCCGAATAAAACCGAGAGCCCGATACGCATAACAATACCGTCAAAAATTGCGGTAGCAAAGTTAATTTTATAATTACCGCTACCGTTTAAAAGGGCATTGCTTGGTGCACGCACCGCGCTACCTAAAAACATTAAAACCGCTACATATATATACTCAAGTCCAACCGCAAGCACTGCCTTATCGGTTGTGAAAACCGAAAAAATCTTTTCAGGAATTATAACCACAGCGGCGCTCAAAATTGCCGCCACGCCAAGGGTGAAAATTCCGATTGTGAAAATAATCTTCGGCACTCTTTTATATTGTTTTGCACCGATATTCTGACCTACCATTGATGCACCGGCCGTATTTGCCGCATTAGATATAAGATTTGAAATACTGCTTATTTTATTTGCAATTCCTGCAAATGCTGAAACCGCAACTCCGTATGAATTAATCCATGAATTAACAAAAAGCTTTGAAATATGTATTGATGCACCTTTAATCGCCATCGGCATACCAAGCTTTACAAGGTCTGAAATCATTCCGCGGTCAAAGCTTTTAAAATAACAGGGCTTTATTTCAAATTCAGTATTATTTCGCTTAAGTAAAAATACACCGCATAAAATAAAGCTTACACCCTGGCTTATAACCGTTGCCAAAGCCGCTCCTGTAGCACCGGTTTTAAACCCGAGCACAAACACAAGGTCTAAAATAATATTAAGCACCGATGCAATACCTATAAAAATCAAAGGATGTTTTGAATCACCCATACCGCGAAGCACTGCACTTGTCATATTATATCCGCTTATAAACACAAAGCCAAGCATACTTACGGTCGCATAACCCAAAGCCTCATTATACGATGCCTCAGGCGTGTTCATAATCCTTAAAATGGGGTGTCTTAACATAATGCAAATCACGCTTAAAATAACAGAGCAAACAGCCATAAAAGAAAAGGTGTTTGCAATAAATTTTCCAAGCCGCTCCTGCCTTTTTGCACCTATATACTGACTTATTATAACCTGACCTGCGTTTGCAAATCCCATTGTAAAAAACGTAATAAAGTTTGCAATATCACCACCAACCGAAACACCCGAAAGGCCTACCTTGCCCAACGCGTGACCCACAATAATCATATCGACCGCATTGTATACCACCTGCAAAAGACTTGAAAGTATAAGCGGTGTTGCAAAGGTCACAAGCTGCTTTGGAATATTTCCTTTTGTAAAATCACTCACAAGAGTTTTTTCGCTCATTTTTTATCATATCCTGTCTGTTTATTTCACTTTAGCCTGACGGCAGCTATACACGCGTGTCCTTCAAGCACACTGTTATCCTTTGCATGTCCTATAAGACCGATTTTTGAATGGCTATATATTTAACTGCCGGATGTAAGCTTGAATTTTAAATAAAAATTCTTCGCACGCTTTGCAGGAAGGTAATTTTCTTCAAAAAATCTTACGTTACCACGGTTTATGAAATCTCTTATTATATCCATACCGTCGCTCTGTATGCCGGTATCTCCCGCAACGTTAAAACGAATTATAATAGCTCCCCTTCAGTTAAAATAAGCTCCATAGCAACCCTGAGCCCCGGCTTTAAGCTCTCTTTTTCTATCCATTCTTCACGCGTGTGAGAGCCGCCGCCATCATAAGCTGCCAAAGCCACTGCAGGAATACCCATTGAATGAGGAATGTTACAGTCAGTTGAGCCTGAGTTTTCTATTGCATCCACACCGAAATGCTTTGTCTGAATAGCTTTTGCACGGTCTGATATTATCTGAAGCTTTTTCATGTCGAGAGAGCTGTTCATACAAGGTCTGTTTCCTACAATCTCAATTTCAAGCTCAAGACAATTTTCTTTTGCCTTTGTGAAAATTTCTTCAAATTTTTGCTGCATAACTGCAAGGCACTCCTCATCATCCGAACGGTATTCACAAAGCATAGAAGCATTCTGAGCTATGGTGTTTACGCTTGTGCCGCCCTCTATTGTGCCCACATTATATGTGGTGCAGCTGCCTGACTTCTTGGGAACTTCAATTTTATATATTTCATGTATTATTCCTGCAAGCACATTTATGGCATTACGTCTTCCGAATGCACCAAAGGAATGACCACCCTCTGTTATAGCAGTTACTTTATAACGTTGTGAGCCTACACTTTTATTTACAATGCTCACCGGAGTTGAATCAAAAGTATACATATACTCTATTCTGTCTCCAAAATCTTCAAAAATTTTGCGGCAGCCTTTAAGATTACCAAGACCCTCTTCACAGGAATTTGCAACAAACATAAGCGTTTTTTGGGGCACTATGTTGTTTTCTGCCATATACTTTACGCAGGCAAGCATAACTGCAAGACTTCCCGTATCATCACCTGAGCCCGGGCAATGAAGCTTTTTACCGTCATCTACATAATTAAGGGGAGTATCCATAGGAAAAACCGTATCTGTATGCGCCATAAAAACAATAATTTTATCACTTGGCTTTCCAAGTGTGCAGATAACATTTTTTGCCTCGTCTGTGTAAGCATTTTCAACACCTGCATCTTTTAGGTATTTCAAAACGTATTCTGCCCTTTCATCCTCAAAATGTGACGGTGCCGGAATAACACACATCTGACGGTGAAGAGTCAAAAGTTCTTCAAATTTTTCTTCAGAAAATTTTTGTAAATCCATTTTAATACGACCTCTCATATTTATAAAATTTTTATAATCTCATATGTAAATTATACTATAAAAAACAAAAAAAAGCAAGTTAACCTTTTAAATTAATTTTTAAAAAAATGCACACGGGATAATTATCACGCTTTGTATTGCGTATGCTTTTGCGGCAGTATTATCTGTAATGCTAAAAACCGCGACCTGACGCACAGCAATCAGCAATATAATATAGATTAAAACAAAATACAGATAATCTTTATGCTCAATAGGGCACATATATTGCAAAGCCTGACATTTACACAGCGGATGAAAACATAGCTATTTATCCTTTGTAAATAAGCAACAAAAAAACCGCAAGGCAAAGAATTGTCTTTACCTTACGGCCTTACAATATTATATTACATTACATAAAATAAAATAGAAAAAAAGTGAAGCACACTCCCGATTACAACAAAAATATGAAACACCCCGTGAACATATCTTTTATTTTTACCCATACCATAAAGCACCGCACCAATTGTGTAACTTATTCCGCCCAGTAACAAAAGCCACAGTCCGCCGGATGCCATTGCCGAAATCATAGGTTTTACTGCAATAATTATTACCCATCCCATACACAGATAAGTAATCATGCTTAAAATTTTGAATTTTTTAATATCAATTGCATTAAGTGTTATACCGACTATTGCCGCACCCCACACAATTCCGAAAAGGGTCCATCCCCATCCGCCGCGAAGGGTAACCAATGTATAGGGTGTGTAAGTTCCTGCAATCAAAAAGTATATGCTGCAGTGGTCAATCACCCGAAACACCTTTTTTGCCCTGTTAACCTTAAGAGCGTGATATATTGTTGACATTGTGTATAATATAACAAGCGAAGCCCCGTATATACTGCCTGACACAATACCCCACACGTTACCATGCACAGCCGCCATAACCACACACAATACCAGAGCCGCCACCCCTAAAAGAGCACCCACACCGTGAGATATTGAGTTTAAAAGCTCCTCGCCTAAAGTGTATGAGGGAATTGTTATTCTGCTTTTTTTCTTTTGTTTTATGTTTTCGCTTATTTTAATTTCACTTATTTCATTGCCTTTTTTTGATTCTTCCATATCTGCCTCCGCACCCAAAACAAAGTGATTTAGTTTTTAAAACTATGTTATCACATTTTGATATTTTTGTCAAGGCATTTTTTCGAATTGTTTTATCCCCATTACATGCATCACATAACCCAAAACAAAAAAGCAGTATTTTTCACATCATACAAAATCGTGAAAAATACTGCTTTTCTTTTTTTAAAAATTAGTAATTTGAGTTGTTTTGATTTTTGTTATTTTCAGAATCTGACTGCTTTTTAATGTTTTTGTTCTGATTGTTGTTATTATTGTTGTTATTATTGTTTTTGTTATTCTGGTTGTTGTTATTGTTTTTCTGTAACATGATTATCACCTCCGAATATAGTATGTGCCGATGCACATCAATTATTCGGATTTCTTTCGCTTTCACTAAAAGCTTCTTTTTTACTAGGCTTATTGTTGTTTTCAACTAAATGTCTGCCCATTTAAAAAATTTAACTTTTCATTCATAATCAGGCATTCTTACTTTTTCTCACCCCATCTTTGTATTTTAGTCCGTTCAAAAGGCCTTTGGATTGTTTTTAACTATTTTATAATATTACACAGGTAAAAGAATTGCAATATATTTTTTAATTTCATTGACTTTAAGGCGTGAAATGATATATAATTATCTCTGATTTGATTAAAAGAGGTGATATTTCCTATGACAAAGCTTACAAAAGAACTTGTTTTATATCTTATTATGGGAGCTGCCACCACAGTGGTAAATTTTATATGCTACTTTTTATTAAAGCTACTTTTATCTCCGGCTTTAAGCACTGTTATCTCTTGGTTTGCAAGTGTGCTTTTTGCATATATAACAAACAGCAAATGGGTATTTAATTCAAAGGCAATTACTGCGAAAGAGCATTTTAAACAGATTGCCTCCTTTTTTGCCGCGCGGGTGCTTTCAGGCATATTCGATATAGGTGCAACTGTTATTTTTATTGAAAAGCTTCACTTAAATGACCTTTTTGTAAAAATAGCAATAAATGTAATAGTTATTATATTTAACTATGTAGCAAGCAAACTTGTTATATTTAAAAATAAAAATATAGCCACAAAACATAACAACAAGTAAAAAGCTTTTTAAAGTTATCACATTTTTTATTTTCCTTTTAAATTTTCACTTTGCAATCTGCGATTGCGATTTGTCATTTTAAAACCTTCAGGCAGTTAACCATTGCTTGAAGGTTTTATATTTTATTCTTTTTTCGTAAAAATTACCGTTATGAATAATATAGCCAAAACCGAGGCAATATATAAAAAAAGAAGTATCCAATCCCTCAAATTAATTCCCCCTTTATAAATAGTATGTTAAATTTTCAAAATTTACCACGTTTGTTTTTTTTATTACTGCACAAACTTTTAATGTATAGCTTAGCAAAATTGTCTTAATCTCTTTTTGCCAAAGCAAATTCAATATGAAAGGTGTGATTTTTATGACAATATTAGACACACTTGCCCTTATTCTGCTTATTGTGGGTGGTCTTAACTGGGGAAGTATAGGAATTTTCGGTTTTAACTTTGTTCATGCACTTTTCGGTGCCGGAAGTATTTTAACCAATATAGTTTTTATTTTAGTTGGTATTTCTGCACTATGGTGTATAACACTTCTTTTCAGAAACAGAGAAGAATAGGTATTATTTTAAACATAAAAATGCGTGCAGACATTTAAAACATGTATTCTGCACGCATTTTACTTTAATTTTCAAAGCGTTTTTGAAACATCATTTAAATAATAAAATCATATAACTTACTGCATACCACATTTACCTTCTGCTTTTCAAAAGCAAAAAAATTTCCGGCATGTCACCTACAATCTTTGTGAAAAAATCAAAATAAACCCTTTAATAAATGACTTTCAGAAAATCAGGCGTAAAACAAAAAACGCCTGATTTTTTATTGTGTACATGCATTTTTCCCTATCCTTTTTCATATATTGGTAGAAAAAATAATTGGAGTTGATATATCTATGAACAAAAATAATACAAATAAAATAGACGATAATACAAAACGACAGCTTGAAGAATTTATAAAGTCAGGCAAAGCCGATGTTATATCAAAAAATTTTGAAAATTTAGACAAAGAAAAAATATTGAAAATGTTTTCCTCCCTTTCAAGCGAGGATATAAAAAAGGGCCTTGCCGGAGGAATTAAAAATGTTAATACCGAAAAATTAAAGCGGTTTATGAAAGATTAGTAATTTATATATTTCTGCCCGCCCGCGACAGAGAAAATATATAAATAAATTTTTAAAAAAATGCGGGCAGAAAGGACTTTTTATATGGATAATGCCGATAACACACTTCGCGCACTTCAGGACTTTCTTTCAGGACCTGATGCAAAAGATAAAATAAACGAGGCTCTTTCGATGCTTTCTTCTTCTGATTTATCATCCTTTGGCATTGCTGATACAGTACAAGAAAAAAATACACATGATAGCCAAGCTGATAACAAAGCGCCGTTAAATGATTTATCAGGCTTTGATATGCCCGACATAAATCCCGCAAAGCTTTTAAAAATAATGGCTGACTTTAAAAAGGCAGATTCAGGCTCTGACCCAAGAAGCAATCTTATATCTGCACTTAAACCCTATTTAAAACAAGACAAACAGCGCCGTGCAGACAAGGCAATAAAAATTGTAAAATTCTTAAAATTTGCACCTATGCTCGAAAATCTTAAAGACATATTTAACTAAAAAAGGAGCTTTTTTAAAATGCCAAGCAAAAGTTTTCGTTATAAGGATTCTGCTTTTTCTTCAAACAGAATACAATCATCTGATAAAATTCACTCCCCTAAAATATCAACATCTGCAAAAATGCAAACAAATTCAAGTCACACCATGCAAAAAAAAGAGCAAAAATTCAATGCACTGCCACTTATTAAAAGCGATTCAGGAAAAAAAGCTTTCCCCAATATAATTTCTTTTGACAAGCTTAAAAATTTAAACACCGATGATTATATTTTATTGTTCTTAATTTTTATGTTAATAAAAGACAATGATAATCCTGACTGGCCGCTAATCGGTTCTTTAGGATATATTTTATTTGGCTTTGACGAATAATTAAATATTTCTATAGGTTTATTAAATTTTGTTTCCGAAAGGTAAAATTATGATAAAAAAATTGCTTTTTATATGCACTGCGGCAGTTTTAATAACCGTTTTTATCCCCTGCATATTATTCTTTTTTTTCTCATCTGTCGGCATTGAAAATCAAAAAAAGATTGATTATGATATACCTGCCCACCATGTAGCGGCAAAAGAATACGTAACATCATATCTTGCAGATAAAAACGAAGTTAAAACATTTCCTTTTGAAGAATATATCACTTGTGTTGTGGCAGCCGAAATGCCTGCATCCTTTAATGAAGAAGCCTTAAAGGCTCAGGCTGTTGCCGCAAGAAGCTATATTTATAATAAAATTCAAACAGGCATGACTCACGAAAACGGAGCCAATGTTTGCACTGATGTAAACCACTGCAAAGCATATATATCAAAAGATGATTTAAAGCAAAAATGGGGCGATGATTTTAATGCATATTTTGAAAAAATTTCAAACTGCGTAAAAGAAACGGAAAATATGGTTATGATTTATGATGGTGAAATAATAGATGCGCTTTTTCATTCCACTTCAAGCGGTAAAACAGAGAACGCATCTGATATATGGGGCAAGTCCATCCCCTACCTTGTATCTGTGTCAAGCTTTGGTGACGAACTTTCACCAAAATTTAAATCAAGCGTAACAGTAAGCATAGATGAATTTAAAGAAAAGATAAAGCAAGCGTATCCCGAATCAGAATTTGACACATCAAAACCACTTATAGGCGAAGCCGAAAGAACCAACGCAGGCACAATTTTAAGTATTCCCATAGGAAATATTATTTTAAGCGGTGCTGAGCTTAGAAAGGTTTTTTCCTTATACTCTGCAAACATTGACTTTACAGTGTCTGACACCGAGATAACAATGAATGTGTCAGGAAACGGTCACGGCGTTGGAATGAGTCAGTACGGGGCAAATTACCTTGCCTCTCAAAGCAAAAGCTTTATCGAAATTTTAAAAACTTACTACACAGGCGTTGAAGTAGTAAAGCTTAAACGGTAAAAAAGGTGCCTTTTCTGACAAAAGACACCTTTTTTACGTTTTTGTTATTTACCCAAGTAAATCATTAGAACAGTAATGTCCGCAGGCGATACACCTAAAATTCTGCTTGCCTGGCCTAAAGTTTCGGGCCTTATTTTCTCAAGCTTCTGGCGTGCTTCAAGGCGAAGGCCGTAAATCAAAGAATAATCAATATTTTCAGGTATTTTTCTGTCTTCAAGCTTTTTTACCTGCTCTGCTGCACGGTACTGCTTTTTTATATATCCGTCATACTTAATCTTAATTTCAACCTGCTCTGTAACATCAATGGGAAGCTGCGGTCTTTCGGGGTCAACGCATGAAAGCATTTCATAGCTTACCTGCGGTCGCTTTAAAAGTTCTGAAAAACGCACTCCGTTTTTTAAGGATGCAGTGCCTGCCGCTTCCAAAACATCATTAATGCTTTTTGGTGACACTGTTATGCTTTCTACCCTTTCAATTTCTTTAGCTATAAGCTTTTGCTTTTCTAAAAAGGCATCATATCTTTCTTTTGATATAAGACCTATTTTATATCCTATAGGTGTCAGTCGCTCGTCTGCATTATCCTGCCTTAAAATAAGGCGGTATTCTGACCTTGAGGTCATCATTCTGTAAGGCTCTGTTACTTCTTTTGTAACAAGGTCATCAATCAAAGTACCGATGTATGCTTCATCGCGCTTTAAAACCAAGGGTTCTTTTCCCTTAATAAGATGAGCTGCATTTATACCCGCTATAAGACCTTGTGCCGCCGCTTCTTCATATCCGCTTGAGCCATTAAACTGTCCTGCGCCGAAAAGGCCTCCTATATTTTTAAATTCAAGTGATGGCTTCAGCTGAGTTGTTACAACACAGTCATACTCAATTGCATAAGCGCTTCGCATGATTTTGGCATTTTCAAGTCCCTTTATGCTGCGAATCATTTTCATCTGAATTTCTTCAGGAAGACTTGTTGAAAAGCCTGAAATATACATTTCCTCTGTATTAATACCCATAGGCTCAACAAATAGCTGATGGCGGTTTTTCTCTGCAAAACGCACCACTTTATCCTCAATTGACGGGCAGTATCTCGGGCCTATGCCTTCTATTCTTCCCGAATAAAGAGGTGCACGATCAAGATTGTTTCTTATGATATTGTGAGTTTTTTCGTTTGTGTAAGTAAGGTAGCAGTCCACCTGATTTCTAAGGCCTTCTCTTGATGTTTCAAAAGAAAATGGCGTTATAGAATCGTCACCCTTTTCAATTTCCATTTTGCCTGTGTCTACGCTTGCGCGAAGAACTCTCGGCGGTGTTCCCGTTTTAAAGCGCTGCAGTTCAACACCAATTTCCTTTAAGGAAGCTGAAAGCTCGATTGCAGGAAACATACCGTCCGGACCTGATTCTTTTTCATATTCGCCAATAAGGATTTTGCCTTTTAAAAATGTTCCCGTAGCTAAAATAACCGCTTTTGCGCCGTATGCCATTTTTGTCGCCGTATACACACCGCACACATTGCCATCATCGTCTTTAAAAACCTTTGTAATTTCAGCCTGCTTAACGTCTAAGTTTTCCTGAAGCTCAAGACGGTGCTTCATTTCAATCTGATAGGCACGTCTGTCAATCTGTGCGCGAAGTGAATGAACAGCAGGTCCCTTACCTCTGTTAAGCATTTTTGATTGAATAAAAGTTTTATCTGCCACTTTACCCATCTCACCGCCAAGGGCATCAATCTCACGCACAAGATGCCCCTTTGCCGTTCCTCCTACATTGGGATTGCAGGGAAGATTCGCTATAGCGTCAAGATTTGTAACAAACACTATTGTTTTCATGCCAAGCCTTGCCGCGGCCAAAGCCGCCTCGCATCCTGCATGGCCGCCACCCACAACGGCTACATCATAATTATCAACATAATTTATATCCATTAAATCACCTTATTTGCTTCTTATCAATTAAATAAACCAACTATTGTTTATTCACCTTTCATAATTGCGCTGTTTTTCCACTTTCCGGTTAAGAAATAGCCAAAGCCTACAAGTCCGCCTGCAAGTGATGAAAGGGGAGCTGCAAGCCCGATACCAAAAAGTCCCATGTCAAGATATATCCCAAACAGAATTGCCAGCGGCATTCTGAATAAAAGCGATGATGCAACAGATGAGAAAAGCGAAAACTTGGTATGCCCTGCTCCCGTTGCAAGGCCTGTAAAGCAAAATGCAAAGGGTACCAATAAATAATCATAGGCAAAGCTTTTTAAATAAAGTGCACCCGCCTCAACCATTTCTGGTGTTTTGTCAAACATCATAATAATTTCTCTTGGTATAATTCTTGTTATTAAAAACACCGGAGTTGCAAGCCCAAACGCAAGAATAAAGCCCCATACAAGAGCTTTTTTAACTCTGTCAGGTCTGCCTGCGCCGCTGTTTTGAGCAATCATTGCAGACAAAGACGAGCTTATTGCAATAATAGGCATAATACCGAAGCTGTTAAACTTACTTACAACGCCAACCGCTGCCGACTCCATAACACCTATAGAGTTTGCAAAAGTTGTGATAACAAGAAATGATATACTTGTTATTACGTTTTGAACCGCAGTGGGTATACCCACATTCATAATCATTTTGAACTTGTCTTTATAAAAAACAATACTTTTCAGCTTAAAGTCAAAAATAAAATCACTTCGCTTTAAATATATCACACATAAAATCATGCTCAGTGCCTGAGAAAGGATGGTTGCAACGGCAGCCCCGCATGCACCCATTTTAAATGTGCCAACCAACAGAAAATCTGCAAATATATTAACAACACACGCAACGCACACAAATTTCATAGGTGTTTTTGAATCACCCATACCGCGCATAACCGCTGAAAGCGCATTGTAACCGAATATAAACACAGTACCCAGAATGGTTACATCAAGATATTCTTTCGCCTGTGTGTAAGCCTCTTCAGGTGTTTTAATAAGGTTTAAAATCTGCTTTGAGAAAATAAGCATAACAACCGTTAAAACTATAGCCGCTGCAAACAAAACCACAACAAGGGTCGATATGGTTTGTTTAACCTCTTCTTCCTTTTTTGCCCCTAAAAACTGAGCTATCATAACCGTTGAACCAATGCAAAGGCCAATTACCACATTAGTAACAAGAAACGTTACCTGACCGCCGATGTTGACAGCAGAAATGCCAACAGGTCCGTTAAACATGCCCACAATATACATATCTGCCACATTGTAAAGTGACTGAATAATGTTTGATAATAAAAACGGCAAAGCAAACATAACAAGCTGCCTTAAAACACTTCCTCTGGTTAAATCCTTTTGTAACTTACTCAATTAATCCTACCATCCTTTTTAATAATTTCTTTTATTTTTTAAAGCTTATAAAAAACCTTTATGGTTTTATTAAATTCTTCTTTCACTTCTTTTGGCGATTCTATTTTTATTTTGCCGCCGAATGTAAACACCCACGCAAAAAACATCTGGTCACGAAGCTTTTTTGCTTCATAAATATCTGTATCGGTCAGATTTTTCGCATATTATATCTTCTCCAAAAGTTCTTAAACACTCAATATCTGAATAAACTGACTTTCTTTCAGCGTTTATTCCAAGGCAACTAAGCCTATTTGTAATCTCGGACATTGTAAAAGCGTGCCTTTCGTTTGTTTCCTTTTCAAACATTCTCAAAAGATACAAAAGCTTTAACTTCTGCATATAGCTTTTAGGCATTAAAAAAACACCTCAATATATTATTTTAACATATATTTAGAGGTGTTTCAATACTTTTTATTTAATTACAGCACTTTTATTTAATTACAGCACTTTTATTTTAATTTATTTTTTATCTGCCTTCCTGTATGGTCTACCCAAAAATCCTTTTTTAATATAATCTCATCCACCGTCACAAAACGGTAATCTTCGCCCTTTAGCTTTAAAAGCACCTGACGAAGTGCTTCTGCGGTGTTTTCAACACCTGTATGGAAAAGAACAATAGATCCTGGTCCTACTCTTGATACAACCCTTTCTGTTATATCCGAAACTGCAAGCCCTGTGTAATCAAGACTGTCTGCATCCCACTGAATAAAATGGTACCCCATATTATTAATTGTTTTTACGGTCTTGTCATTATATTCTCCGTAAGGCGCTCTGTAAAGCTTCTTTTCTTCAATGCCAAGCTTTTTTATTTCTTCGCTGCATTTTTCTGTATCTGAAACAAGTGCTCTCTCGCTTAAGCTGTTAGGATGCGGATGATTGTCTGAATGATTCCCTATATCGTGCCCTGCATCAAAAAACGCTTTTACAGAATTCGGGCAGCGTCTGACATAATCGCCGGTTACAAAAAAGGTCGCCTTTGCATCATGCTCTTTTAACACATCAAGAATTTTTTGAGTATCAAAATCTTCCCATGCACAGTCAAAGGTAATTGCTATTACCTTTTCGTCTGTTCCAACGGAATATATGGGTATTTCACCTGCAATTGCAACCGATGGCAGAAACAATGTAAAAAGGCTTATTCCCACCGCCAGCGCAAGAAAAACGCAAGCACACACAATTATATTTTTTTTAGTTATTACAAAACATCTGAATTTTTTAAACACAAAACTTTCCTCCTTTACCCCAATGGTTAAAAATGTTACAAAAGACGGGGCATTATAATATATTATATGCACTTTTTCTTGACAAATATTCCAAAAATGAATATAATGTTATCAAAAGATTATTTTTCATTTAGTCCTGCAAGACGCTATACGGAGGAAGGAATTTTTATGTATAATACTACTGCCATTTATCCCGGCTCTTTTGACCCATTTACAAACGGACATCTTGATATTGTAAAAAAAGCATCCAGACTTTTTTCAAAGGTATATGTTCTTATCGGCGTTAATGCAAATAAAAAAAGAACGTATTCTTCAAAGGATATGATAAAGGCTATTGAAAAAACCTTAAAAGACGAAGATATTGAAAACTGCGTTGTGGTAGAGTACGATGGGCTTACCGCAGAATACACAAAATGTAATAATATAAAGTATATGATTCGCGGCCTTCGTAATAATATGGACTATAACTATGAAGAAAATTTAGCAGAGGTGAACAAGCTTATAAACCCCTGTTTAGAGTATGTTTATTTCAGGGCTGAAAATATTGCCGTTTCTTCTTCTATGGTAAAGGAGCTTTCAAGTTATAAACAGGACGTTTCAAAATATGTTCCGAAAGCAGTTTTGGAAATGATGAAGTAGGCATAAAACAAAAAAGTCTGCGGGTTTGAACCATTGTTTCAAACCCGCAGACTTTTTATTTACTTTTTTAAACTCTGTTGCTGCCCTTTTAAAAGTATCTTCAATTTTTATATTTATTCCTTTTCGTTCTCATTTTTTATTATGTCCCAATACTGCTTTGCCGCCTGCTCAGCTTTATTTTCGCCATATTCATAATAAACCGCCGTCTTTACATTATCCGGCAGATACTGTTGTTTAACATAATGATTAGGATATAAATGAGGATATTTATACCCCTGCCCATGACCTAATTTTTCAGCACCGCCGTAATGACTGTCCTGCAAATGCGACGGAATATTTCCCGCGCTTTTATTTTTTAAATCGGACATGGCAGCCTCAATTGCATTTATTGCAGAATTTGACTTTGGCGCAGTTGCCAGCAAGATTACTGCCTCTGCTAAAGGAATACGAGCCTCAGGAAGACCAAGCTGAAGTGCCGAGTCGACACATGCTTTTGTTATAACTATAGCCTGAGGATAAGCAAGGCCGATATCTTCTGACGCCATAACCAAAAGCCTTCTGCATGCAGATATTAAATCTCCCGATTCCAAAAGCCTTGCAAGATAATGAAGCGCCCCGTCCGCATCCGAGCCGCGCACAGATTTTTGAAAGGCACTTAAAACATCGTAATGACTGTCACCATCGCGGTCATATCTTAAGGTTTTCCTGTCGGTTGCCTGTAAAACAGTGTCAACACTTACTGTAATATTTCCTTTTTTATCAGGCACAGAGCTTAAAACGCAAAGCTCAAGGGAGTTAAGCGCTTTTCTCACATCACCGCCCGAAAGAGCAGCAATGTGCCCTATAACCCCATCTTCACATTTAACTGTTATATTATCACTTAACTTTTCAAGCCCGCGATTTAATGCCTTTTCAATTTCCTCAGGTTCAACGGCTTTAAATTCAAAAACATTTGACCTTGAAAGAATAGCATTATAAATGTAAAAATACGGATTTTCCGTAGTAGATGCGATTAAAGTAATCTGCCCGTTTTCAGTAAACTCCAACAGTGACTGCTGCTGTTTTTTATTAAAATTCTGAATTTCGTCTAAATATAATAAAACCCCGTCTTCACTGTCAAACCCGCCAAGCTCTGAAATAATTGCGCGTATATCCGAAACCGATGCGGTGGTTGCATTTAGTTTATATAGCTTTTTGCCTGTTTTTGCCGCAATTATGTTTGCAACCGTTGTTTTACCCGTACCGCTTGGTCCGTAAAATATCATATTTGGAATTTGAGAGTTTTTAATAAGCCTGTTTAAAAGCTTACCTTCACTTAAAATATGCTTTTGCCCCACAACCTCGTCAAGGCTTTTGGGGCGAATTAAATCCGCAAGGGGTGAGTTTATCATGTGTTCACCTTCTGTCTTGTAATTTTTATAAAAATATTATACACCGAATTTATATAATTTGCAAGCAAATAAACAAAAAATGGGCTACAGGCCATTTAGCCGTAACCCATCTGTATCTTATGTAATTACGCTGTTACTGCAGGAGTTTCTGCCGTCTGCCTTATTAAAGCAAGCTCAACATTCTTTGTTAGCACATCTGCATAGCTGAAAGACACCCTTCTCTTCTCACCGTTTTCATCAATAATATTATCAAGCTTTACAGTGAAAATACAAGGATATATACTCTCAATAACACCCTTTCGCACAACAACCTTCTTACGCCCTCTTTTAGATGTAAGCCTTACCGTTCTTCCAATGTTCTGCTGCAAACTTTTCTTTACCTGGAGCAGATCGTTTTTATCAATCATTTTAACCCCACCATTTCAATTTTATTCACAGTTGTGCCTTTAAAGTCTGCAGTTTTGCAGGCGCCGCATACTACAAAAGTCCGCCACATCGCATTTTACTCACATTGTTATCTCAGGCTTATGTCAAAACGCTGAAAACTTAAACTGACACACTGTTATTATATGTATACATTATACTACATATTGTGTCAAATGTCAACAAAAAGTTTCAGAATTATGTTATTTTTTTTACATTTAGGTTACAACGCTTGTATATAAAGCATTTTTTACTACAAGATAGTGTATTTATTTGTTATAAAAATAAAAAAATGCCGAATTTTGTACATTCAGCATCTTTTTTACTGATTTTAGCACCAACCATATATATTGTGTTTTCATTTAATGCTTTACTGTTTTATTTCCCTGCTTTTTTTCAAGCTTCTTTTTGTTGCCCTTTTCATCCATAATGTAAACTCCACTTAATGTATTTTCCATTCCCTGACGAAACAGCTTTATATATTTTTGCCTTAAGATAGCCTGCTCTGCCTTTTCATCTTCGCTAAGTCCTTCCTCACGGGATTTTTTAGCCAAAAAATTTATTCTTTTAAGCAATTCCTCCATACCATTTTCACCCCTTTTACAATTTAAACAGATTAAAGGGCGTGCCTGAAGACACACCCTTTCTATTATTTAAAGTAAATAAATCCATAGCTTTCAAGCATATGAAAATATTTTGATATTCTTTCATACACAGGATCTGCCTTGTCACCAAAATGATTTTTAACCTCATCGCCTATCTGACCGACAGTTTTTTTGCCGTCAATAAGAGGCCATATAAAGCTTCCCATTTCTTCCAGATGAGTTTTTGTAGTCTCAGGTTTTGAAAAAAACATCTGTGCTATTTTATTAAACGCACCCTTGTTTTCAACACTTAAGGTTATCATGTCACCTTCTTCGGGGTCTTTAAACCATTTCACATGCTCTGCCATAACGGGACATCTGTCAAGGTAATTTTCTTCCCTGTTTGTTTTCCTTTTCATATATTCGAAACTCTTCTTCCGTATATTTATTTACTCGTTTTTATTATTACTTGCTGCGCTTTTTCCATACAGTGAATTTCAAAACGCTTAGTATAATAACCGCAAACACAACAAGGCTTAAAACGCTCATAACGTTCTCGGGAAGAGTGATAAAGCCTGAAAGGTCAATCATCTTGTCCACACCAAATACCGCTAAAAGTGCAAGTGCAATACCTGCAAGACCTTCGCCCGCAATCATACCTGAGCAGTATAAAATACCGTCACTGATAATAGCCTTTTTCTTATTTTCGTCCTTAAGCTTAATCTTGTCAATTGCAAGGCGAACAAGACCACCCACCATGATACAAGCATTAAGCTGAACAGGAAGATATACACCGATTGCAAAGGGAAGCACAGGAATACCCACAACTTCCACAACAACTGCAATAACTGCACCTGTTATTACAAGTCCCCAGGGAAGCTCAGCACTCATAACTCCTTCGATAATCATTTTCATAAGTGTTGCCTGAGGCGCTGCAAGCTCTTGTGAGCCAAATCCCCATGCAGAGTCTAAAAGATATAGTGTTCCGCCGATTGCAAATGCTGCTGCAACAACCCCCACAAGCTCACCAATCTGCTGTTTTTTAGGTGTTGCACCTAAAAGGAAGCCTGTCTTTAAGTCCTGAGATGTGTCACCTGAAATTGCCGCCACGATACAGATAATAGAACCGATTGCAATAGCCGCCTTCATACCTTCAGGACCTTGCATGCCTGTAAATTTCAAAATAAGTGTTGATATAAGAAGTGTTGCAATAGCCATGCCTGAAACAGGGTTATTACTGCTTCCTACGATACCAACCATTCTTGAAGAAACAGTTGCGAAGAAAAAGCCGAAAACAACAACTATTACTGCACCAAGCGGACTTACCGGAACAGCCGGAACAAGCCATATAATAAGTGCAAGCAATGCAATTACAATTAACACAGTTTTCATGCTTATATCTTTTGATGTTCTGTCAACCTTAACATCGCTTTTAACGCTCATACTTTTAAGTGAGTCTGTAAATGTCGTAATAATAAGAGGCAAGGATTTTACAAGGCTTATGATACCGCCTGCAGCCAATGCGCCTGCACCGATATATCTTACATAACTTCCCCAGATTGCACTTGCACCGCCCTCAGCAAACATTTCGCCGATTGTAAGCGTATTTTCAGGATACATAACAATACTTTCACCAAACATTACAATCATGGGAATTAAAACCATCCAGCTCAATACGCCGCCTGCAAACATATAAGATGAAATTCTGGGCCCGCAAATATAACCAACGCTCATTACCGCAGGATAAATCTGTGTGCCAATTGCACCTGCAAATCCTTTGAACAGGCTGTTTATTTTAAGTGTTACCTCACCCGGAACAACCTTAAGTCCGTCAATAATAACTTTGAATAGTGCTGCAAAACCCATACCTGCAAATACTGTTGATGCATTGGCTCCACCTTCTTCACCAGCTAAAAGCACTTCTGCACATGCAGTACCCTCAGGATAAGGAAGGCTTTGATGCTCTCTTACTATTAATGCATTCCGCAAAGGCACCATAAAGAATACCCCCAGAATACCACCGATTAAAGCAATCAAAGTGATTTCCACGATACCCGGCTTTTCCATAACACCTTCTGCTGCCCATAAAAACAGTGCAGGCATTGTAAAAATCGCACCTGCAGCTAAAGACTCACCTGCAGAGCCCACAGTTTGCACAATATTGCTCTCAAGAATAGAATTTTTCTTCATTATAACTCTTATTACACCCATAGCAATAACTGCCGCAGGGATAGATGCAGATACCGTCATACCGACTCTTAAGCCAAGGTATGCATTAGCAGCACCAAAAACAACCGCTAAAATAATACCCATAATAATTGATGTTACCGTAATTTCAGGCGTAATTTTGTGCGCCGGAACATACGGATTAAAATTCTTTTCGTTTTCCATAATTTTCTCCAATCTGTCTTAAAAGATTTACCTGTTTACTTTTTTAAGGCATATACATATAATATTCTATATGTTTTTTTATATTTTGTCAAGTTTTTTAATTTAAACCTATAACTTTATTTTCTGTGGAATATTTTTTTGTTGATATCTCGTATAGAAATTTGATTTTATATAATGAAAAATGGTCAAAGTTACAACTTTAACCACATATGCTTAAATCAAATTTTTAAACACCTTTATTTTTAATTTGTTATAAAATTATCGAAAATATTTGTCAACATATTACACTAAAACTATAACATAACGGTTTACCCGTACACAAAATCGCGCACGGGTAAACCGTTATGACCGCACAAAAAAAGAGGTCGGCATATTGAACTGCCCCAATTTGTGCGGGCAGCACAAATTGGGGCAGTTCAACTCCCTTCTCTCTATTTTACTCTTTCAAAATTCAAAATTTTTCCTTGTTCAACACTGTAATCTGTTTTATACAGTCCTATACCATAAACTTTTTCTGTACCATTTAGTTTATTGTATAACCGGAAAGTATCTCCTACACTGTAATAACAAGTAATTACTTTCTCATCGGAACTCACCTCCCATTTCATATCTTCTGTTAATGACGATACATACGGAACTCCACCGTTTTTGTCAAATACATACAAACTATAGTCCAATGCTGTTGTGTGGCGTCTCGACCAATATCCGCATACAACTATAAAATTTTCATATTCTTTTCTACTTTGTTCATGAAAATAAGAGGTAGCTGCAGCTCTATTAAAGTAATTTTCCAATTCATATTCATATTCAAGCAACGGTTCTATATTTTTATTTTTCCTACTTACCGGAGCAGAATCATACAAACGCCAAAATGTTATTATAGCCTGTTCTACTGTATATCCATTTAAAGGATCAAAAATATTTTCTCCAACACCTTGCATAATTCCAAGTGAATTTATGCTATATACATCTTCTTTTGCCCATTCTGCTATGTCTTTGTCATCGAGAAATTGGGCTTCACCTCTTATTTTTTTCATCTCTGCATAATTTTTATATACCCTCATAAGCATAGCAGCTGCTTCCTGTCTTGTTATCTCCCCATCAGGATTAAACTCTGTTTCGCTAACGCCATTCACTATTCCCAAATGATAAGCTCTTTCTATGAATCTTAAATCTTTGTTTTCATTAACATCTAAAAACGGAGTAACCTCCAATAATATTTCTCTGTTGTTATTATAAAGATACGTCTTATCGTCATTCTTATCTGCGAAAGAGTTGCCGTTTCTATCCGTTCTCGATGAACAATATGCATTCATAAATTCACGGGAAAAGAAACCATTATCACTTGTCTCTACAGGAGACCATAATTGAACTGCCGGCACTCCCGGATATCCATATTGTATAGAAAGGAAAAACATTGCCAGTTTTGCAAATTCTCCGCGTGTGATATTTCTCTTATAATTATCACGAAATGATAACGGAACAAACCCCATTTCTATCGCATTTTCAACCTCTGTCTTTGCCCATGCAGAAATTATTTCTTCACTTATAGTGTCAAGAGGCTCAAATTTTGTTTCAATACAAGTTCCATCTTCAAGACTAGATTTATAGTAATATGTCCCTGCATCGTGGAACACAACAAGATTGCCTCCCAGCACCCCCTCGGGTCCCTCTGCTCTTTCGTCAAAGGAGACATTGAAGGTAACATGTTTTCCATCCTCTGAAAGTGTTATATCATTGTGCTCAGGTCTTCTATAAAGGTCTTTCTTTGACACACCAAGGGAAAGGTTCACAACATCTCCATTTTCTCGCACTAAGCTGAGCCCCGGTCCTGGCGCACCCATAAATCCACCCATTGAGTAATATAAAACAGCACCATAATCTGTATCAAATACATCATAAATTGTATATATGGATGAATCCATAAATTGTGATATATCGTATTTACTTTCAAAATTTACTTTTTCATCCTCAAATATACTATTTTCACTTTCAATAGCCACGAAACTTAATTCGTTTGCTGCGGCGTATTCCTCCGCATATGAACCTTGTTTTCCATAAATTGTTAAATTGTCTGGATATTTTATAAAATTAAACCCGTATCTTCCGACTTCTGCTACTTTAAATTCATTTTCACCTATTTGCGTGATATTTTCCGGTATTATTAAAGTTTCAAGATTTTCAACCATAAATGTAGCACCAAGACTTAAAGAATATTCATCAAATCCGGCAAGCATTCCATTCTTGAATTCTATTTTTTTAAGTTCAGGACAATAACTTACCACCTGAAATTCTAATTCCTTAACGGTAGATGGAATTACAAGCTCTTTTAATTTTGTCCCTCTAAAAGCATAAGCTTCTATTGTCTCAATTCCTTCAGGCAATTCAATTTCTTTTATAGGACAATCAAGAAAACAACCATCAGGAATTTTTTTTGTGTCTTTGGATAAAATTACATTTTCCAAAGATGACTCCTCAAACATTCTATTCGAAAGATTTTGAAATTTCGACAAATCACATTTTTTAAAAGTTGACCACCGAAAAAGTCCATGAGCAAACCCATTTACTCTATATCCATTGATAATTTCAGGGATTATAAGCTCCTCCCCTTTTATAATATTGGGATCATACGCAACTAAAATTGCAGTTTTATCAACCTCGTCATATGGTCTGTAACACCATCCGTTTATCCAATAATTTGTATCATCAAATTCATAGTCCCAACCTTCATATCTATATTGCAACGCTAAACTATTTAATGGAATTAACACAATTATCAACAAACTGCATAATAACATCAATGCAACCCTTTTCAAATTCTTTCACCTTCTCCGTTTTATTTTATAAACAGAGGGGAAACCCCCTCTGTTTAATGAACCTCTGTATCGTGATATATATGTATGCTGTCCACATTTGTCGCAATAGAGGTGTTCCCCAGTATCGAAATTTTTATATCGTTTATATTATCATCCTGCACCGACCAAGCATATTGTATTTTTGTATAATCCCACGTTGCTCCGTTAAGTTTTAAATTTCTTATAGTTCCCTTCAGATACGAATAGTCTCTATTATCAGAATTTAAGGGGACAAGAGAGATGAAACGTACAAATCTAACCTTTGGTTGTCCGCCTTCAACAGGAAACATCTCTCCAGGAGAAGTTATGAACGAACAACTTGCCGCTTGCACTTCAGTAGTGGAATTTCCAGCATAAAAATCACATTTAATTTTATGCATACCGCCTGTTATTGAAATTGTTATATTTACACGAACAGTATCAGTATAATGGAACAGATAATTATAGCCAAAATCCCAATCCCATTCAATGTCATGTTTATCGCCATTGTTGTCTGTCCAGGATCCCCATGTATATGCACGCCACTCTCCTCGGTTCACACCGTTTTCTACCTTGTTGTTCGAACATGCTAACCCAATATCCGCATGTTTGTACTTGCTGCCGCCAGTAACAATTCCTAAGCAAATAAACCCGTTTCGTGCATTCTTTCTATCGATTTCTACTTCGCTCAAATTTACCGTCATACTCGCAGATTGATAGGTTGTAGTGTCAAAACCTTGTGCATAATAATGTGCTCCGGCATATGGCTCAATAAAAGTTTTTATATGATCTTTAAATTTAACATCTATTGGATTCGCATAAATAAACCCATTTACTCTGTCTATAAGATTGGTATATCTCCATCCACTTTCTTTAATTTCATCAAATTCAGTGCTCATTTGAGAAAGTATATTATTTGTTGACATAGTTAAGTCCTCCTCTTTCTAAAATTTCAATTATCATTACTAACTTATTAACCACCACATAACACTTAATCACTCCTTTCTGAAAAACAAAAAACGAGCGTAAACATCCTTCTGTCAAAGAGGAATGCCTCGCTCGCTATAGTGCAACATTTATATATGTTTTACATATTAATTTCAATCAATAGAGGAACATAACAACAGCTGCAATTCAAACAAGACAGACCTCTTTGAAAATGATTTACCATTGGTATCTCCCCCTTTTCTGTATTTGTTGGCTTTATTATAACACATCTTTCCTCAAATTGCAAGTATTTTTAGATATTTTTCCATTCAGTAAATTGCTTTGCCTTGTTTTGTGAAATTATTTATACAAATGATTTATATTTTTTATTCTCTGGTTATACTCTTTGTCGGATATCCCTAAAGAAGAAAAAACAACACTTTTGACCTTTTTCCCCTTTGCACTTATTAATTCTTTTAAAAACTATGGCTTTTAAGTAGCAAAATAAACAAAAAAATTGCGGTAGAAAAATATTCCAGAAAAAAGCAACACTTTTAAATGACACTTTTGAGATCTAGTCAAGTTCTTTTGCTTGTTGTATCATAAGTTGTATATCTTCCATAAATTGAGAGTGCAAATGGTCTGCGGCAACAAGTCCAAGAAAAATGTCATTGACTTGTGGTAATTCACAGATTAATTTTGCTAATCTCTCTTTACTGTCAATGGCAGTATAGCCTTTTATATGATATTCCTTGCATATCTGCTTTAATTTTGTTATTCCGCAATTCCTGAAATATTTTCTCTTGTTAAATGTTAATAACCTATCATTTTCGTCAAAAGTAAAGCCCATATCATTTGATTTTTTTCTCATTTCTTCTGTCAGTTCTTGCAGATTGTTTATATAACGGGTAGTAGGCTTTACATAATCAAGAATATTCCCGCCCTTGATATCCTCACTACGGTATGCTGTCCCTTTGCTTTGCAGTAAGTCAATCAGTATGTTTTCAGCGTCATGTTGGGAGGTGGGGTGTTGTTTGTTGTGGCTGATACTCCAATTATGCTTGAATACATATAGTGCAAGATATAAAGGCAAATACACCGTAGCAACACCAGTCAAGTTTTTGTTAATATGTCGCTTTAATTGAATGTGAAAACTATCAATATCATTCAATGTCAAGTGTTTTTCGGCTTTTAATCTCTCAAACTCTGCAAAACTTAATCTTCCGTAGTTTTCCACTCTGTCAAGCCCTTGTGTTTGATAATATCTTTTAAGGATGGTTTCTTCTGCCAATTCTCTGCCATTATGCATTTCTGCCCAGTCCTTTTGCTCTTTTCTAACTATATTCTTCATATCAGAAGGTTGTATGTAGTGCGGAATAGCATTATTATCACAATACCGAGTGTAGGCGTCATAATTATCACTACACAAGAAGTTTATATCTCCTAAATAATCACTAAAATAATCTTCAAGGATTTGAGAACTGCTCTTTCCTAAACCCGACAGAACTGCTACAACATAACCATTACTGTCTATGCCCGTAACTACACAGGCAAACTCTGGTCCGAAAATCCCAAGCTCGGACGGGATATGTGTGTTTTCAAGTCGGGGTTTTCTCTCTTTTACTGCGGTTGGTGCAACATTGACCAATTCCATTGCACCCTTTTGATTTTCCCTGAAATATGTTTCGTCAACCTGAACTACACCCGATAGTTTAGGCATTCCATAGTGTTCAAAAAGGGCTTTTAAGAACTTATGTCTGTATAGCAAAATTGTGCCTTCTGAGGTATGCCACCCGTAGTCAACCTCTAAATTACGCCGACAAGCGGATAAGGATAACCCCATTAAAGTATAGTTGATTACTGCAATCTGCACAGGTAGGGGGAATGTGGATTTATCTGCAAATGTATCTGTCATTATGGTATAAGTTTTCCCGCAATTTCTGCACTTATATCGGGGTTTTCCATAATCGTCCAATCCATGTGGCTGATATAATCGGCTTTCACAGTGAGGGCAGGCAGGTTTTAAGCCATACTTGTTTATAAAGATTTCATAATCTGTTAATGGTCGGGTTGGTTTTTCCTTTTTCTCGGGTGGTAAAAATCCCTTTAACACCCAAGCCAAGTCCTCCTTTGACAAGGATTTTAATTCTCTTTTTAATTCTTTTAGCCTTTTATCTATTTTAGGATATTTTTCCATTAATTTGCTCAAGTGCATACATATACACCCCCTTTTTCGATACTCATATTATATAAAAGTATGCAAATATTGTCAAATCAGCATTTCTAACAGTTTTTATAAAAGAATAGACATCTTTTATAAAACATCGGCAACTATTTATAAAAGGGTAGGACAGAAATTATAAAACTCCGGAACTGAAATTATAAAACCTTTATACTGAAATTATAAAAGGTCTGCGGTAAAACTATAAAAATCCGTCTTTGATTTTATAAAAAGGCGGGCAATAATTTATAAAAGTCTAAATATTTTTTATAAATCCTCTGCAATCTTCTCTAAAAAAATAAGGATTTTTTATAATCGGTTTTATAAAAAACAAAAGAGATTTTATAAAACTTTTGACAGTTTTTATAAAATCCCTAATATTGTTTATAATGTATGGAACTTTGCAACACAACCAATTATGCATATAAAAAGGCCTTTACAATTCAATTTCTCTGCGATATTTCAACGAAAAGTCCGTTTCACAGAAAATCGAGTTATAGGAATTTAAACCTATAACTTACCGTATTTTAATGCATAATCGCAAATTTTCCTGCGTCTTGCTGTCGTATATGTTATACTCATTATGCAACAACCTTTTTTCGTGATTTTTTGTTTTGTGGTAAAAACTATTATATCACTTTTTTAGGTTGTTGTCTTTTTTTATTGTAACATATCTATTTTAACAGAACATCTTAAAGATGAAATAGATGATTTGCAAAAACTAAAAAAAGGAAGCATAACCATTGGAAGTACAATATTTGTATCATCAAATATTTTGCCTTTTATATTAAAAGATTTTCGGAACGCTTTCCCCGAAATTACTATCAATATATTAGTGGAAAATTCATCAACACTGAAAAAACTGCTCGAAAAAGGAAGTATCGACTTTATAGTAGATAATGCACAAAAAGAAAATGAATATGAATACCATGCTATTGCAAACGAGCACATACTGTTAGCTGTTCCAAAAAACTTGCCTATAAATGAAAAATTAACACCATTCCTCGTCCATAATGATGTTATATGCGCAAATAAAAACTGGTATAAAAATCATCCAAAAGTTAATATGCGCAGGTTTAAAGATGATAAATTCATATTATTAAGATATGGTAACAATATGCGCCAAATTTCAAATAAAATTTTTAGAGAGAATAATATTATTCCTAATGTAATACAGGAATTTGACCATCTTATGACATCAATAAGCTATGCCGAAGCGGGATTTGGAATATGTTTTATAACTGACTCTGTGCTAAAATATGCGAAAAATTCGAATGATATTTCGCTGTATCTCCCTGACACTCCACACTCCGAACGTACACTCTACATAATAAGAAAGAAGAATAAGTACCCAAATTGGTTGAGTCAGGTTATATAATCAAAGTTAATCGCAAAAAGAGAAATGGATGTTTAACATCTAATCTCTATTGATTGACTGATAAAGTGCTTGAATAATCGGTGGTTGTTTTTCGTCTTGGGTGGTGTGAAAAACGGCTGCAAATAATACTAAGTTAATAATAACATATTCTCGACGTTGGTGTCGGTACTCTTACAGCATTGGCTTCACTGATGGATAACGACCAAGATGATGATCCTGAAGAAAAGAAAAAGAAACTTGATGCCAAGGATGCAGGTTCAAATGTAGGATTTGCATTAGGTAGTGCCATAGGTCTTGCGGCTGCACTTATAGCAAAGAGCAAAAAGCAAGATGAGGACATAACCGAACCCCCGACAGAAGAACCTGACCAGGCAGAAGAAATCGATATCAATACATACGAAGAAAGCGAGGATTTAGATGAAGATGAAGGTTTTACAATGCAGATGTAAGGCAAGCGGACTCGTTCCGCTTGCTGATTTCGCCACTTTACATATGTAATATGCACGAAGTTGCCTCAAAGCAAATATCTTTGTGCGAAAATGTATATAAAATAGATTACACATATTTTATGCAAACAATTGAATTTTGTCGTAATATGTTGTAAAATATAGTCAAGAGATTATCGGAGGTTTTTATTATGGATAATAATGATAAGATACAAATATTTGAAGATAAAAAAATCAGGACTGCATGGAACGAAGAAACCGAAGAATGGTATTTTTCTGTGGTGGATGTAATAGGTGTGCTGACAGATAGTCCAAATCCAAATAACTATTGGAAAGTACTTAAAAAGCGTCTGAAGGATGAAGGCAATGAGTTGGTTACAAATTGTAACCAACTGAAATTAAAATCACCAAAAGATGGTAAAAAATATAAAACAGACGTGGCTGACACCGAACAACTGCTCCGCATCATTCAGTCCATTCCCTCTCCAAAAGCAGAGCCATTTAAAATGTGGTTGGCACAGGTCGGCAGAGAAAGAATTGAAGAAACTATTGATCCTGAACTTGCAATTGACAGAGCACTCGAAACTTATCAGAAGAAAGGCTATAGTGAAGAATGGATTCACCAAAGAATCTTATCAATCCGTGTGCGAAATGCTTTGACTGATGAAGAACAAAAAATTAGGATTGAATACATTCAGAAACAAAACAAAGCCTACATCGAAGGCTTCGGCTATGTCGCACCAAGCAAAACACAGACAATCATCGTAGACTCGGATGGCGATGTAAATAAAATGGTCGTTGAAATGAATTAAATACTACAAAACTGAGGATAGGAAAAACCTATCCTCTTGCTCGTTTATTATCAATTTTGAGGCGTAATTGCAACGGAATTCAAATGCATTCAAAGAACAAACCTACGCTAATAGGGTAATAATCCTTTCTGAAAAGTAAAAAAGAATAACCATTTTAAAGTACAGAAATTAAAGATAATGTTGTGTATTTGGTATGAATTTCCTTACATCCCTTGAAATAAGTCGAAAAATATGATAAAATACCAATAAAGGATAATAATAAATTATCTTATGTTAATATTACTATTCGGGAGATTCGATTTATGTCTCAATATTTAGGGTTAACAACTGACGGCTTATTGTTTTCAGGAAAAAATGAAGAAAAGTTTATTAATGCTTACAAACAAAAATGGGCAGAAACTATGTCTAATACATATTTTCAATCCGAAACTATAGATGTAGGACACAAACTAAGGCCTAGGCTAGTTTTTTGGGGATACTCAGCTAATTCGGTATTATTTAAAGATGATAATATAGAAAATGTTGCACAAATTGCCGTATGTATTGAACTAATCCATAAAGCATCTCTAATGAAGACTGTGGAATGCAGCTCAATGAGTGAATTCTACGAGAAGGCAGTTCAGTTCTATGTACTGCACTTACATCTTAAGCATAACGAAAGTTATTTCGGTGAAATACTTTCGAGAACACTGGAAGGAATGATTAACAGACTTGGCGACAGAATTGCAAAAATGCAGTTCAAGGACATCGTGTCGGGAACACAGTTATTCATGCTGTTGGCAAATGAATATGAGTGGTCTCAGGAATACATAGATGGTATGTATGGACACGCTGTCGAAGAAGCCAAGAAAATTCCGTCCGTGAAATTATGGAATGAAGAAAGGAGATACGACTAATGAGTATAGATATCAGAGAAACCAAGGAGCTTAACCACAAAAGAAAATCTGATACACTTGATGAAATACTCAGAAGGTTAGATGTTATCGAAGGCAAGGTTGACAACCTTGCCTCCGAAAAGAGAAGCAAAATCGACGAAACCATAAGGCAAGTAAAATCATCAGTTTTTAAAATTGAGGATAACATTTATACATCGGCAGACAAACATATGAAACAGATTTTGCTTAGAGTATTTCAGATATCGGGGGCAGCTCGGCGAATTTTGTGTAAATAGAATTTCCTTTCAGACATAGTACGAATATTTAATGGTGGTTTTCTGCCCGAAAACGGGCTGATACATTTGCCTGTAATTATACCTTGTCCGGAAACTCGGAAGGTATGCGCAGA
>JAZTXH010000004.1:0-25645 GCA_045636325.1 Clostridia bacterium | reverse complement strand
ATAAATTAAAATTTTTAGCAACAAAAAATAAAACAATGTAATTATTGAAATAAATAAAAATCATTAAAATATAATATTTATTGTGTATAGTAATAAAATAGCGTACATTTACAATATATCATATAAAAAACAACATCCAACTTTGATAAAGAGCAATTTATCAAAGTTGGATGTTGAATAGTCTTCCCTTGTTTCTTAAAAAATACAAACAGCACAGAGAGTTTAAAGCACTCATTCTGTGCTGTTTGTATTTAATTACTTAAAGTATTTTACTGCACTTTCAAATAACTTCATATCATAATTACCTTCAACATTTTTATACAAACCATCATCAATTCTTTCACTGTGTCCCATTTTACCAAAAACACGACCATCCGGTGAACATATACCTTCAATAGCAAAACTTGAACCATTAGGATTAAAGTCTATATCATATGTCGCGTTTCCTGTAAGGTCAACATATTGAGTGATTATCTGTCCGTTAGTAGCAAGGCCTTTAATTAATTCATCACTTGCGAGGAATCTGCCTTCGCCATGAGATATTGCAACATTATATATATCCCCTACCTCAGCATTCATTAGCCACGGGGAATTAACCGATGCAACTTTTGTCCTCACTATTTTTGACTGATGCCTGCTGATTGTATTAAATGTTAGTGTTGGGCAATTTTCATCAGTATCTATAATCTTGCCATACGGGACAAGACCAAGCTTTATAAGAGCCTGAAATCCGTTACATATACCGCCCATCAATCCCATTCTTTCATCTAAAAGTTCGCATACAGCATCTTTAATCTCTGCATTTCTGAAAAACGCTGTAATAAACTTACCGGAGCCGTCAGGTTCATCACCACCTGAGAAGCCACCAGGAACAAATATAATCTGAGATTCTTTAATACGTTTAGCAAATTCGTTTACAGAATCCGCAATACCCTGAGCCGAAAGATTGTTTATTACAAAGATATCAGGCTCAGCACCTGCTTTTAACGCAGCTTTTGCTGTATCATATTCGCAGTTTGTACCTGGAAAAACAGGAATAAGCATTTTCGGTTTTGCAAAATTACCCTTGGCAACAGCAACACTTCGCTTGTTGTATGCAAAATTTTCAATTGATTTTTCTTCTGATTTTATATTACAACTGAATACACTCTCAAGCTTATCTTCATATATATTGAATAGCTCATCAAAAGCAACGGATTTTCCGTTGAAAGTAATTTCTTTTTTATCTGTTGTTTTACCAATCACAACAGCACCTTCAACATTCTCATTTGTTTCTAACACAAACGAGCCGTATGAATATCCAAACATTGTTTTTAAATCAAGTGCATCGTTGTAATCAAAACCGATTTTGTTGCCCATTGTCATTTTAAGTATCGCTTCTGCAATACCACCCATGCAAGGTGTATATGCTGAATATACCTTACCTGCTTTAACAAGTTTATTGAATTTATCAAAGCAATCCTTAAGAGACTCTGTATCAGGCAAACCATTTTCATTATATTTTGGTGCAAGCCAAACAACATTATTTCCACATGCTTTAAACTCCGGAGAAATTACATCTTTTATATTTCCTGTAGTTACCGCAAAAGAAACTAAAGTCGGGGGTACGTCAATCTTTTCAAAACTTCCGCTCATTGAGTCTTTGCCACCAATTGCAGCAATTTCAAGCTCTTTTTGAGCCTTAAAAGCACCAAGTAGCGCAGAAAAAGGTTTTCCCCATCTCTTAGGATCTTTTAGCGGTTTTTCAAAATATTCCTGAAATGTTAAATACACATCTCTAAATTCAGCACCTGTTGCAACAAGCTTTGAAACAGACTCAACAACGGACATATACGCACCGTGATAAGGACTCTTTTCCATTATAAATGGATTAAAACCCCATGACATAAATGAACATGTATCTGTCACTGCTTTTTCAACAGAAATTTTATTTACCATTGCCTGAATAGGTGTTCTCTGATATTTTCCGCCAAAAGGCATCAATACTGTACCTGCACCTATACTTGAGTCAAAGCGCTCAGCAAGACCTCTCTTTGAACAGATGTTCAAATCTCCCGCAAGCTGTTTATAAAGTATTTCAAAAGGTTTATCTTCAATAACTTTTGCAAAATCATTTATTTTCACTGAAGATACATCTATATGCTTTTCAGCACCGTTTGAATTTAAAAATTCTCTGGAAATATCGACTATGTTAACACCATTCCAATTCATAACGAGACGAGCCTGTTCCGTTACCTCGGCAACAACTGTAGCTTCAAGATTTTCTTTCTTCGCAAGCTTGCAGAACAATTCTACATCTTCAGCTTCTACTACAACAGCCATTCTTTCCTGAGACTCACTGATTGCAAGCTCCGTACCATCAAGACCTTCATATTTTTTAGGCACCGCATTTAGATTAATTTTTATACCATCGGCCAATTCGCCGATGGCAACGGAAACACCACCCGCCCCGAAATCATTACAACGTTTAATTAGTCTTGATGCTGTTTCGTTTCTAAACAAACGCTGAAGTTTTCTTTCTTCTGGGGCATTACCTTTTTGTACCTCTGCCCCACAGCTTTCAAGTGAAGTTACGCTGTGAGATTTAGAAGAACCTGTAGCGCCACCGCAACCATCTCGTCCTGTTTTTCCGCCTAAAAGAATAATAACATCGCCTGCGCACGGAACTTCACGCCTTACATTTTTTTCAGGTGCAGCAGCTATAACTGCTCCGATTTCCATTCTTTTTGCTACATATCCATCGTGATAAATTTCGTCAACAATACCTGTTGCAAGACCAATCTGATTACCATAAGAACTGTAGCCGTTTGCTGCGGTTGTAACAATTTTTCTCTGAGGCAATTTGCCTTCTATGGTTTCGCTCACAGGTTTTAACGGGTCTGCCGCACCGGTAACACGCATAGCACCATAAACATAGCTTCTGCCTGAAAGCGGGTCACGGATTGCACCGCCTATACACGTAGCCGCGCCACCAAAAGGCTCAATTTCAGTAGGGTGATTATGTGTTTCGTTTTTAAATAAAAGAAGCCACTTTTCTATTTTGCCTTCAACACAAACATCAATTTTAACTGTGCAAGCATTTATTTCTTCTGACTCATCAAGCTTATCCAATTTACCATTCTTTTTAAGATATTTAGCCGCAATGGTACCAATATCCATTAAGTTAATACTTCTGTTTTCACGGCCTAATTCCCTACGAACGGACAGGTATTCTTCATAAGTTTTCTGTATTTCTTCATCTTCAAATGTTACAGAATCAATGGTAGTTAAAAATGTTGTATGTCTGCAATGGTCAGACCAATATGTATCTATCATTTTTATTTCTGTAATCGTAGGCTCTCTTTTTTCACTTAGAAAATATTGCTGGCAGAATTTGATATCGTCAAGATCCATAGCAAGGCCGTAAGAATCAAGAAATTCTTTTAAGCCTTTTTCATCAAGAGCTGTAAAACCATCAAGTGTTTTTACGCTTGTGGGAACTTCATATTTCATTTTTAATGTATCGTATTCTTCAAGCCCTGTAAGCTCTGATTCAACAGGATTTACAACATAAGCTTTAATTTTTTCAAAGTCTTCGGCAGATACATTACCATCAATAATGTAAACTTTTGCAGTTTTAACTACTGGACGTTCTTTCTTTGAAATAAGAGATATACATTCAGCCGCTGAATTTGCTCTTTGGTCAAACTGACCGGGCAAATACGAAACTGCAAAAACCTTGCTTGAACTGTCAATATCTAAAGTTTCAAATGCATTATCTAACTGTGGCTCAGAAAAAACTGTATTTACACAGTAATCAAATAAGTCTTTTTCAATATTTTCCACGTCATAGCGATTTATTAATCTAAGATTTTCAATACCTTTAATCTGAAGCAAGTTTATAAATTCATTTTTTAAACCTCTTGCCTCATTATCAAGTCCTTTTTTCTTTTCAACATAAATTCTGTATACCATTTATTTCACCTCCAAAGCCTTTGCACCAATGTCTTTTCTGTAAAAAGCATTTGTAAAGCTTACCTTCCCTACAGTGTCATAGGCTTTATCTATAGCATCTTTAAGCGTTGCTGCAGTTTCTGTTACACCTAAAACTCTTCCGCCGGCGGTTACAAGCTTGCCGTCAGCAATTTTTGCACCGGCAACATAAATGTTTTTATCTTCAGGCATTTTTATTTCAAAACCACTGTCATATTTGGACGGATATCCACAAGACGCCATGACAACACAGCAAGCACTTTCGTTTTTAAATCTTACATCACATTTATCAAGTGTCTCATTTTCAACCGCTATCATAATGTCAAGCAAATCACTTTCAAGCAGAGGTAAAACAACTTGAGTTTCAGGGTCACCAAAACGACAGTTATACTCAATAACTTTAGGTCCGTTAGGTGTAATCATTAAGCCAAAGTACAAACAACCCTTAAATGTACGACCTTCTGCATTCATAGCGTTCATGGTAGGAATAAAGATTTCTTTTGCACACTTTTCAGCTATATCGGCTGTGTAGTAAGGATTTGGAGCAATTGTTCCCATGCCGCCGGTATTAAGACCTTTATCACCATCAAGAGCTCTTTTATGGTCCATAGATGAAACCATTGGAACAAGTGTTTTACCATCAGTAAATGCTAACACGGAAACCTCAGGACCTGTTAAAAATTCTTCTACAACAATGTTGTTTCCGCTTTCACCAAAAACCTTATCTTCCATAATTGAATTAACTGCATCAATCGCTTCCTGCCTTGTCTGTGCAATTATTACACCTTTGCCCAATGCAAGCCCATCTGCCTTTATAACAGTAGGAATGGGAGCTGTTTTTAAATAATCAATAGCATCCAAAGAATTATTAAATACCTCGTATTCAGCAGTAGGAATATTGTATTTTTTCATAAGATTTTTTGAAAAAACCTTACTGCCTTCGATTATCGCCGCATCTTTTTTCGGTCCAAAGCATTTAATTCCGCATTCATTTAAAGCATCAACTGCGCCTAATACAAGCGGGTCATCTGGCGCAACAACTGCGAAATCAATCTTGTTTTTTAATGCAAATTCACAAATTTCATCAATTTCTTTTGCTCCTATATTAACGCAGATTGCATCCGTTGCAATACCTCCATTACCCGGAAGCGCAAAAATCTCTTCAACATTTTTATTTTCTTTAATTTTTTTAATTATGGCATGCTCTCGTCCGCCGCCACCAACTACCATAACTTTCATAGTATCACAGCCTTTCAAATTCGTTTTGTATACTGCATATTAATGATGGAACAGACGCATGTGAGTAAATACCATAGCGATGTCATATTTATTACAGGCTTCAATTACCAAGTCATCACGAATTGAGCCACCGGGCTGAGCAATATAGCTTACACCACTTTTTGCCGCTCTGTCAATATTATCACCAAACGGGAAAAATGCGTCACTTCCAAGAGCAACACCTTTAACAGTAGCCAAATAAGCTTTCTTTTCTTCTTTTGTGAACGGCTTTGGTTTTTCAGAAAATAGTTTTTCCCATTCCCCATCCGCTATTAGTTCTTCATAATCGTCTGAAATGTAAATATCAATTGCATTATCTCTTTCAGGACGCTTAATTTCATCAAGGAAAGGTAGGTTAAGCACTTTATCATGCTGCCTTAAATGCCAGATATCTGCTTTATTACCTGCAAGTCTTGTGCAATGTATACGAGATTGCTGACCTGCGCCAACACCGATAGCCTGACCGTCTTTTGCAAAGCATACAGAATTTGACTGAGTATACTTAAGTGTTATCAATGCAATTATAAGGTCACGTTTTGCTTCGTTTGAAATTTCTTTATTTTCTGTAACAGCCTCTGTTAGCAAATCATAATTGATTTCAAAGTTATTCCTTCCCTGTTGGAATGTGATACCGAATACCTGTTTCTTTTCTTCTAAATCAGGAACATAATTTTCATCAATTTTTACAATGTTATATGCTCCCTTTCTTTTTGATTTTAAAATTTCTAAAGCTTCATTACTGTAACCGGGAGCAATAACGCCATCCGAAACTTCACGTGCAATAAGAGTTGCAGTGGTCTTGTCACATACATCGCTTAGTGCAATCCAGTCACCAAAAGATGACATTCTGTCTGTTCCTCTTGCTCTTGCATAAGCAGTTGCCAAAGGAGAATCATCAAGACCTTCTATATCATCAACGAAACAAGCTTTTTTTAATTTATCATCCATTTTTATACCTACAGCCGCAGAAGTTGGGCTAACGTGTTTAAAAGATGTTGCAGCGGGCATTCCTAATGCTAATTTTAATTCATGTACTAATTGCCAACTGTTAAGCGCATCTAAAAAATTAATATATCCGGGTTTACCGTTTAAAATTTCAATTGGTAAATCAGAACCATCTTCCTTATAAATTTTTGATGGCTTCTGATTAGGATTGCAACCATACTTTAATTCAAATTCTTTCATTGTATTCCATTCCTTTCGCTCGATAATAAGGATTACTTATTTTTGTTAATAAGCTTGTCTTTAATTTCACCTGTTTTTAAATTTGTATATCTTACATAGATTGAAATCTTATTTTCTGTATTAAGATTATTCCATATCTTATCAGTAAATGTCTCAATATCGTTTTCAATTTTCACTCTTTCAGGCTCACCTGTAAATGTAGGAATGGGATTTCCGTCACACATATATGTGTGAATAAAGTGACCTAAACCCTTAATCGGATTGTATGAAAATGTGTATCTGTTACAACTGCTTCCAATTTCATCTCCACTTTTTAAAATACTCATTTTGTATGAAAAATCATTTTTGTCAAAAGTAAGCATCGCACTTATTCTTGGTGTTAGGTTGGGCGCATCTGGCTCAAACTCACGTGTATCAAGTGCTTCTTCAAAAGTTTTGCCGTCTTTTATAAAATCATAAATTGTATCGGTTTGGTCACCATTTGTTACAATCAGTTTATTATCAAGCTTACGGACAGGCGAATAAATAATAAGGCTTGGATCTTCTACCTTGCTCTCGTCGAAAGGATATATTATAACCTCTTCGCCTTTCTGAATGAAAACTCTGTTTCTGCTGTTTTCGCTTCTGCCCATTATAAAATAAGCAACTACAGCGTTTTCACCATCCTCACTTTTACCCGCTACAATACCTCTGCCTACATAGGCATTATCATGTATTAATTCACCAATATCATTTGTTTTATATGTATTCATAATTAATTTCCTTTCTTTAGCTTTCTGCAAACACTTTCAACAGCTCTGGGTAATATCTTCCACTCAGCCTGTTCCATTATTCTTTGTTGTAATCTTTCAGGTGTGTCATTTGCATAAACTTTAACCGCTTTCTGCATTATAATCTCTCCGCCATCAGGAACTTCATTGACATAATGAACAGTTGCACCGCTTACCTTTACCCCACATGTTAATGCAGCTTCATGAACGTGCAAGCCATAAAAGCCTTTTCCGCAAAAAGACGGAATCAGAGAGGGATGTATATTAATAATTCTTTTATCGTACTTATTGGTAAACCATTGAGTTAAAATACTCATAAAACCGGCCAGTACAATCAGGTCAATATTATTTTCTGCCATCAATTTATGAAGTGCTTTTTCAAAATCCAACTGCGAATTAAAGTCTTTCTTTTTCAGAACTTTAGCAGGAATATTTGCCTTAGAAGCTCTTGTAAGCGAATAAACACCTTCTTTGTTTGAAACGACAAGTTTTATTGTACCGCTTTTAATTATACCATTTTTCTCAGCGTCGATAAGTGCCTGTAAATTTGTTCCGCCACCGGAAACAAAAACTGCAATATTTGCTAGCATATAATCACGCTTTCATTACCTCTTGCAATTTCACCCATTATGTAAGCATCTTCACCGCTCTCTTTTAAAAGCTTAAGTGCAACATCTGCATCGTTTTTATCAAGCACAATGCTCATACCAACACCCATATTAAACGTGTTAAACATATCACGCTCTTCAATCTTACCTGCTTTTGCAATCAAATCAAAAATAGGAAGAACTTTAACTGATGATTTTTCTATTTTGGCTGTAAAACCATCTGGAATGCTTCTGGGAATGTTTTCATAAAAACCGCCGCCTGTAATATGAGAAACTGCCTTTACAGTAATATTTTCAAAAAGCTTCTGCATGGGTTCAACATAAATCTTTGTAGGTGTCAGAAGTGTCTCCCCCAAGCTTTTTCCGTCTAATTCGGCAACGGGGGTTTTAATATCTGATTTTTCAACATCAAACACTTTTCTTACCAATGAAAAACCATTTGAATGTACACCGCTTGAAGGAATACCGATGATTATATCGCCTTCAATAATTTTTTTGTTATCAAGAATCTTATCTTTGTCAACAACTCCAACACAGAAACCTGCCAAATCATATTCATCTTCAGGATAAAAACCAGGCATTTCTGCAGTTTCGCCACCGATTAAAGCACATCCCGACTGAACACATCCTTCTGCAACACCGCTAACAATATCTGCAACTTTCTGGGGATAATTCTTACCTACAGCAATGTAGTCAAGGAAAAATAACGGTTTTGCACCACAGCAGATAATATCATTTGCACACATAGCAACACAGTCAATACCAACACTGTCGTGCTTGTCCATTAAAAATGCCATCTTTAGCTTTGTGCCAACACCATCAGTACCACTAACCAAAACAGGCTTATTTATACCGGTAAGATCAAGTTCAAACAAACCTCCGAAACCGCCAATACCGGACATAACACCGCCTGTCATTGTTTTTGCAATATGAGCTTTCATAAGCTCTACTGCTTTGTAACCAGCTGTAATATCAACACCAGCCTCTTTGTAACTTTCACTGAAGCTTTTCATAATATCTTCTACCCTTTCTGCCTGCATTATTAATCATATACTTTACCGCAGGCAGATAAAGTACGAATATATAAATTAATTAAATTGTTTACAAATTTCTTCATCCTGAGCCAAAACTGCAGCAGAAGCTTTAGCACGGTTTTCATCAAGCATTTTTGCTAATTTTTCATCAGAAACGCCTAAAATCTGTAGCGCCATTAAAGCGGCGTTTTTTGCACCGTCAATTGCAACTGTAGCAACCGGAATGCCGGGAGGCATCTGAACAGTAGACAAAAGTGCATCCAATCCTTCCATAGCTGATGCTTTTACAGGAATACCTATCACTGGAAGTGTTGTGTTTGCAGCTAAAACACCCGCTAAATGAGCAGCCTTTCCTGCTGCAGCAATAATAACACCAAATCCGTTTTTTCTTGCATTTAATGAAAATTCATGCGCCTGTACAGGAGTTCTGTGTGCTGAATATACGTGCGCTTCAAACTCAATGCCGAATTCTTTTAATGTGTCAATAGCAGGCATACACACTTTTAAATCACTGTTGCTGCCCATAACAATTGCAACTTTCTTCATTTTCGAATCATTCCTTTCAAAATGGTTAAAAAATACAAAAGGGTAGCCTTATCCATAGTAGTAATTGATAAGACTGCCCAGACGGTCGACATAAATTCAGCTCTTTGCTCCCCTGCGGTGAACCGCCTATCCGTCAGTCACAAAAAACCTACAAATTTTAATGTATTTTCACTGTATATAATTATACCCTTAAATTCGTATTTTGTCAAGAATTGTATGACTAAATTTTATCAAATATCTGCATAAATATTTAGTAAATTACACTAAGTTGCCGGCTATATAAAAATTATTTGCCAGAAAAGTTTATTTTCCTACTTTAATATTTATTTACAAACATCTTTGACTAAAGACAAATAAATACCTTAATTTTCAGATTGTTTCTGATTTGCCTTTCGGTTAAATTCTTCAATCAATGCCCGTATTTCATCTTCTGCCTTTTTTATGTCAGAAAGAAACTGGCTTGCTGATATTCTCAGTGCACCACCGCCTAAAATTATAATCTGCTCAAGACCGTCAGAAGTTGCAACATGAACACGGTGATTTTTTGAAAGCTCGTGAGTTGTTTTTTCAATATAAGCATCTGCTGTTTCTGCCTCTTTTGTATAAACAACATTTATATTATCAATTTTTTCAATCTCTCTGTGCTTTCCTTTAACTTTGTATGCATCAAAAACCGCAATAACTTCACATTCTCTTACGGACTGGTAATTGCAAAGCTTTGTTATAAGCATACTCCTTGCCATTTCAAGGCTTTCTTTTGCATATTCTTTCAATTCATCAGACGCAAAAATTATATTATAACCATCCACAAGCAGATATGTTTTATTATACTTTTTAGGATTTACTTTTACCTTTGGTGACTGATATTCCTTATGAGTTTTCATCTCACGAAGGGGTTTTGTGTTAATTTTGCCATAAGTGCGTTCAAAAATTGCAATTAGTTCCTCATCGCTTGCATGGATGTTTTCCTTCGGTTTAAAAACGACTTCTTTCTTTTCCATTTCCTTTTCGTTCAATGTTAAATCAAGGTGCATATAATTAAAAACATCATACCATTTTACAGAAAAACCCGCACCATGACTGCAAAATACAGAATCAGGTGTATTAGCCAAATCAGCTTCAGGGTCATATGCAATGCTTTTTACAATTTCCTCCTGCTCTGCGCATGGCTCATATCCGCACAATTTGCAGGTTAAATGTCCGCGCCCCTTTGCATAAACTGTTACATCCTTATGATAATCACGCATCTTTGAAACCGGTGCACTACCCTTTATAACTGACATCTCACCTTCAGTTTCAGGCAGTTCCAATCTGCCACCCATTTTTTCAACATCCGTCATAGCACGTCCGATGCAATTTGACGGCACTTCAAGCCTAAATGAATACCACGGCTCTAACAAAATACTTTGTGTCTGCATAAGTCCCTGACGGATAGCACGGTATGTCGCCTGTCTGAAATCTCCGCCCTCTGTATGCTTAATATGCTCCTTGCCAGAAACTAAAGTTATTATAACATCAGTTAACGGTGCGCCAGTTAAAACTCCGATATGAGTTTTTTCTTTAAAATGCGTCATAATAAGCCTTTGCCAGTTTTTAGACAGAAAATCTTCACTGCAATTGCTTTTAAATATAACTCCGCTTCCTTTTTCGCCGGGCTCTAATAGCACATGTACCTCTGCATAATGGCGCAATGGCTCATAATGTCCCACACCTTCAACAGTTGATTTAATTGTTTCTTTATAAACAATTCCGCCCTGTACAAAATCAATATTCATAAAAAAGCGTTCGGCTATAATTCTTTTTAAAATTTCGCACTGGATTTCACCCATTAATCTTAAGTGAATTTCATTAAGATGCTCATTCCAGAACACATTGAGCTGCGGCTCCTCTTCCTCTAATTTTCTCAGTTTACTTAAAGCCACAACACTGTCAGTTCCGTCATTAATTTGCACTTTGTATGAAAAGACCGGCTCAAGCGCAAATTCATCTGACGCTTCTTCAAAACCCAATCCTTCACCCGGATAAGTTTTTGTAAGTCCGGTCAGGGCGCACACACAACCTTGTCCAACTTTGTCTGCCATATTAAATTTATTACCTGAATATATCCTTATTCCGTTTACCTTTTCGCACCATTCATTTTTGGATTTATCAATGCCTGAAACTTTCTCTTTAACATTTAATGAGCCACCCGTTACTTTAATATGCGTCAGGCGGTTCCCCTGTTCATCCTGAGTAATTTTAAACACCCTTGCTCCAAATTTGGCTATCGGCATAGATTCAGTTGTATATTCATCAAAAAGAGTTAAGAACTCATCCACACCTTCCTGCCTTAAAGCTGAGCCGAAAAAACACGGAAAAAGCTTCCTTTCCTTAATCAGTTTTAAAATTTTATCTTTATTAACACTGCCATCTTCCAAAAAGGTATGCATTGCATCCTCATCACACATTGCAACATTTTCATAAAAATTTTCAGAATTTACCGATTCGCTGAAATTAATACAATTATCATCAAGTTTCCCTTTGATGTTGTGCAAAATGGTGTTAGCACTATAGCTTGAAATATCCATTTTGTTTATAAAAATAAAAACCGGAATATTGTGATTTTTAAGAAGATGCCACAAAGTCTCTGTATGACTTTGCACTCCTTCTGTTCCGCTTATAACCAAAATCGCATAATCCAAAACAGACAGTGTTCTTTCAGTTTCAGCTGAAAAATCCACATGCCCCGGTGTATCAAGAAGTGTAATATTACTGCTTTTTGTTTTTAAAACAGCCTGCTTTGTAAATATTGTTATTCCACGCTCACGCTCAATATGATTTGTATCAAGAAAAGTATCTCCATGGTCAACTCTGCCTCTTTTTCTTATTTCGCCTGCAGAATACAAAAGACCTTCTGAAAGCGTTGTTTTGCCTGAATCAACGTGAGCAAGTATTCCGGTTACGATTGTTTTCATAATATACCACCCATTGTAATATGTTAATATATATTTTATCACATTATTTTCTTTTTGTAAAATAATTCTTTTTTCGTTGAAAAAGGTCCTTACGCATATGTACGAAAGGACCTTTTTTGTATTATTTAAGTTTTTTTACAATCGGTATCAAAAGAGCGGTTACAAAGGTCGTTATAATTATTTCGGGCAGCATATAACCCCCGTTATATATAAGCGAATATAATAGCACACTCTGACCTTCAGGTGCATACACGCCCCATATTATTATACCGCTTAAAAAATGGCACAAAAAACGAATAAAGGTTACTAAAAATGCACTTGTTGGTATCGAAAAGTCGTTTTTCTTAAAAATATTATAAAAAAATCCTGCAAAACCCAAAACACCGAAAGCAATAATGTAATCAAGCATTATAACCATCAGATAGCTCAAAAAGTCCTGTACGGGCGGTGCTGCAATTCCGCCAATAAGCATTTGAATGAGAGCATATACAACCGATGACAAAACTCCCCATTTTGGCCCCATAATTATTGAAGCTACAATAACAGGTACCATACTTGCCAGTGTTATACTTCCGCCCTGAAGCCATTTAAACGGCAGCATATTTGATATCCACGCAAGAACAGTCGACAAAGCAACCATCATTGCGCATACTGTAATTTTTTTTGTTTTATTCATTAAAATTCCTCCTTAAGTAATTTTAATGCCAAGTTTTTATATACAAATAAAAAGTGCCATACCATTGTAAGGTACAGCACATAAATACACTATGCATATCATTCCTACGTTGGCATTATCCAAATCAGGTTTTCGGGTCGAAGATAATATCTTCCTCTCAGCCTGTTATACAAGCTCCCCGTTTTTATATTTAAATATTTGTCGCGACAAACATATTATATTTAAAAAAATTTAGTTTGTCAAGTATTTTTTAAACAAATTTTTTTCAGGCATGTTTACTCCTGACCGCTTGCCTTAAGCTTTTCGCTTTGGTCTGCGGTGTTTAAATTATCAATAATTTCGTCTAAATCACCATCAAGAACAGCTTCAAGTCTGTGAAGTGTTAAACCTATTCTGTGGTCTGTAACACGGCCTTGCGGGAAATTATAAGTTCTTATTCTTTCGCTTCTGTCACCCGTGCCAACCTGACTTTTTCTGTTCTCAGCAATTTCAGCATTCTGTTGTGCACTTACAAGCTCATAAAGTCTTGAACGCAATATTTTCATAGCCTTATCCTTGTTTTTATGCTGACTCTTTTCATCCTGACAAGACACCACCAATCCGGTAGGAAGATGCGTAATTCTTACGGCAGAGTCAGTAGTATTAACGCACTGACCACCAGGACCACCCGCTCTGAAAACATCAATTCTTAAATCATTGGGATTAATTTCAACTTCAACTTCTATAGCTTCAGGTAAAACCGCAACTGTAACGGTTGAGGTGTGAATTCTGCCTGACGATTCTGTAGCAGGTACACGCTGAACACGATGCACCCCGCTTTCAAATTTAAATTTGCTGTATGCCCCCTGACCGGTTATCATAAAAGAAATTTCTTTATAACCGCCAATGTCAGTTGCATTTGTATTTAAAATTTCTGTTTTCCAACGTTTTGTTTCAGCATACATTGAATACATTCTAAAAAGACTTGCTGCAAAAAGGGTCGCCTCTTCACCGCCTGCACCACCACGGATTTCAATTATAACATTCTTTTCGTCATTAGGGTCTTTAGGCAAAAGCAAAATCTTAAGTTCATCTGAATAGCGAAGAATATTTTCTTCTGCTTCTTCTATTTCCATATTAAGCATTTCTTCAAATTCTTTATCCTGAGTTTCCTTCAAAAGCATTTTTGCTTCTTCAATTGTTTGCTTTGATACTTTATATTCCTTGTATTTATCAACAATCGGAGTTATATCTGACTGCTCTTTACAAAGTTTTCTCCACGTTTCGTTATCGCTTATTACATCAGGATCAGCAATTTTTTTGCTTAGTTCATCATATCTTTCTTCGATAAATGCCAATTTTTCAAACATATATAAAAAAACATCCTTTCAAATGGTGTTATATGCATTATCTGTAGTCTCTTTTTACATTTGCATTAATAAGAATGGGATTGCAATTTGCCTTTACAATATCGCCTGTATAAACATCTGCTCCTGTAACATCAACTACAATATTAAACATACTTATTCTTCCAATCACAGGAAACTTTTTGCCGTTAATTTCAACATATATTTTCATATTAGAAAACACAGAACGCATATCATGATAAATATATCTTAAACAGTCAAAAAAACGATATGTATCATTCGCTTTAACAACTCCAAATCCATCCATATAACCGATTGGTACAACTGCAATTTTTGTTTCACGCTTGGTAGTATAAGTATTTGCATATCCAATATTATATCCCTTTGGCAATGTTTTTGATTCTATAACATTACTTTCAAGATATGCAATTTTCTTTAAACCTAATCTGTTCTCAGTTAAAATTCTTCCTAAAAATGCAGAACCTACACGTACTGCATCAAGGTGCATATCTTCAAAACGTAAAAACGCTGCAGAATTACATATATGGCAAATTTTTGTATCAATGTTTCTTGCATTGAGGTCCGCTATGCTTGCTTTAAATCTGTTAAACTGCTTTCTTGTGTGATTTTCGTTTTTTTCGAATGAATCTGAAAAATGCGAAAAACACCCCACCAATTCACAATTTTCAAGTTGTTTTATACAAATAGCAGCATCTTCTGTTTTATTATACAGAAATCCAAATCGTCCAAATCCAGTATCAATAGCTAATTGTATTTTTGCGCTTAAATTAAACTGTTTACACGCTATATTTATAACAGTTGCGCTTTCAGGCGAAGATACGCATAAAACAATATCATTTTCAATTGCTTCTTTTACATGTTCAATATCAAATAATGGTGACAGAAGCATAATTTCACCTGTTATACCCTCTTTTCTTAAAGAAATCGCTTCTTCAGATAAACTTACTGAAAATGCATCAATTCCGTTTTCTGTGAGCAATCTGGCAAATTCACACAATCCAATACCATATCCGTTACCCTTGATCATTGCAATAACCTTGGTTTCTGTGCTACCTGCATATTTTTTTATTTTCTGAATATTTTCAGATAAATCATTTTTTTGTATTATCAGCCTTTTCATTTGCGCCTCCGCTTTTGTTTTTCTTCAAAAACAGCTTTCGTCTCATTTCACGATAAAATCTTTCACCTTTTTCAACAATTAAATACATAAAAGGATTAAACACATAATCAAGTGTGCCGATAAATTCTACCAAATCGCCGCCAAAACCGCGTTTAAATCTGATAAGACCGTATAACGGATTACTCTCATCCATGTCTCCTGAAACACCGCGAAAATCATAAATATCACACTTTTCTTCTATTGCCCATTTTATCATTTCCCACTGCATTAGATAATTTGGCATAACATTTCTGTATTCATTAGAGCTTGCGCCGTATAAATACCATACCTTGTTACCAAAAAGGATAGATATTGCACCGGAAATAACCTTACCTTCATAACTTACAAGATACAGCCTAAGCATATCGCCAAGTTCATCATACATCTTTTCAAAATATTCCAAAGAACGAGGAACAAATCCGTCACGCACACCGGTATCAACCATAATACTGTAAAAGTCTTTTAAATCATCACGGGTACCTATCTTAACAGAGCATCCTTTTCTTATTGCGAGACGAACATTGTATCTATGTTTGCTTTCAAAAGATGCCATTACTTCATCTTCACTCATACCGGTAATTGTTTTTCTGAAAACAAAATTTGGCTGTATACCTTCAAAATTCTTTGAGCTTATGGTTTTAAAGCCGCAAGTTTTCATTATATTTTTAAACTCTTCGTCTTTCGCTTCGACATCAGGATCAATTTTTAAAACATAACTCTTGTGCTTTTTTGCAAGTTTTTTTGCTCCGCTTACAAGCTCTGTAATTGTTTCTTTATCATATATATCACACACCGGTCCTCGGGGTGAATACATAATAGTAGAATTAAATAACGGAATTTTTCTTATCAAAAGCGACATTGAGCCTTTAATATTGCCATTATCATCAAGACTTAAAACCACTTCATTTTTCCACATATCTTTCACTTTTGCCCACTGAAGAGTTTGCGTAAAATGCCCTTTTGTGTGTTTTTTATTAAATTCCTCATACTGTTTTATTTTATCTTCTGTAAGAAGTTGCATATTTTTCATGCCTTTCCGTCTGCAAAATTAAATTATATATCTTATCGCAGACCTGATAAGATTAACTAAAAAATGCATACTATATTATTATACCAAATCAACCGGTAATGTCAATGCTTTTTTAAATATATTCGCTGATATCCGGAATTTTTTTTGCCATTGAATGGTTACTGAATCTCTTGTCGGATGTAAGCTCGGTTAAAATTTTAATGATAGGAGGAAACTCAATTTTTTGATTTTCACTTTCAAGTTCTATTTCCATAACAGCAACATCATTCCAAAAATCATATATATCAATTTCAAAATATTGATTATTATATTCTGCAACAATTCTTATTTTATTAATTGTATTAACACTTATATCTGCTTCTTTTTTCAGATTTTCATATTCTTCAAAAGATATGACTCTTTCATCTTCTATTCTTTTTACATCATTTATACGAATTTTTTGCGTTGTTGTATATTCCGTTGCTTCTTTGAAAACGCGCTTTCGTATGCGTGCATTGGGCCTCGTTGGCGTAGGTGTTAAATAAATCTGCTCAATTTTAGATTTTGAAATAATATTCATAGACTCAAGCGCAGATTCACATGGCATTTTTATAAGATATTTTCTTTCAATTTCAAATTTATCGGTGTTCAAAATAATTTCCTCCCGTATTTTATTCTTTTTTTCTAAAAAGTATTGCATTATTTGATGTTTTACGCTAAAATAAGCATATGTCGTGCCGCGGGCATAAAGATTTAATTATGCGGTAGAAAGGTGTTTTATTTTATGAAAAAATTTATTAACAATTTTAAAACATTCGCATTCAAGGGTAACATAGTTGACATGGCAGTCGGTGTAATTATCGGTGCCGCTTTCGGAAAAATAGTAAATTCTCTTGTAGCTGATATAGTTATGCCTCTTGTAGGTGTTTTAATCGGCGGAACAGACTTTACCGGCCTTGTATGGCAATTTAAAGATGCAAGTATTACATATGGAAACTTTATTCAGACAGTTGTTGAATTTTTGATTATTTCTCTTTCAATTTTCTGTGTAATATCTGCAATGGGTAAGATTTTTAAGAAAAAAGAAGAAAAGGTCGCTGAAGAAATCAAGAAGAGCGATGAAGTTTTGCTTCTTGAAGAAATCAGGGATTTATTAAAAAAATAATCTAATATACCAAATAACTAAAAACGAACCTTCAGGGTTCGTTTTTAGTTATTATTCTAACAAAAGCCATTGCTTAAAAGGCTGGTTTTTTATGCTCATATTAATTTTTACAGTTGAATTTTAGATGTTTAATACAATTTTTGCAAATAATTTTAACAAATTTATTTAATATATTTTGACATAAGTGAAATATAGCGACCTCCAAAAGAAACACTCGTGATTTTGTTAAGCGGTATATGCAATTCCTCATCATCCCAAATACCGAGCGAATCAAACGTTTTCATTACTACTTCGCCCTTATTTATCGCTGTAACTTTTCCCTCGTAAAAATAAATCTCTTCTGCACTTTCACACTGCACAATAAGATTTTTTCCCTCAAGGGATTTAAACACTGCCTTAAGGCCTGAAAGGTCTATACTTTCAGGAACAAATTCGTCAAGTATTTTTTCACGGCGCAAAATCATTTCTGTAAAATCTTCTTCTTCACCACTTAAAACTTCAGTTATATCCTGAGTTCTTAAAACTTTATACCCATCAATATCAAAATTATACACATTTGCAACCAACACTAAATTTTCGCTTAAAGCAACAGGAAAACCGAAAGTGGTTAAATCATCAATCATATCGCGATTTATTCCACATAACCTATTATCTTTCATACATTGACTCAATCTTTTTATTTCACTATCTGCCATTTGTCTCAATCCCCTTTTATTTTCTGTTTTTCTTTTGTTTAAACGCGCTTTTTCGTGCAAATTTTGATTTTAAAGCAGTCTTTTTCTTTTTTTCAATTATTTCTCTTACTGAATAGTGCCTTGTGATAATTTCCTTCGTTCCGTCAATTTCAAAATCTATCCTGCGCAAATCAGAGTCAACGTTCTTTAGTTTAACATTAACACCATCACCAAGGGCATAAATTTTTTTTCTTTTTTTGCCACGCAGTCTGTATAGTTCTTTTTCAAAAACATAGTAGTCATCCTTTAAATCATTCATCGAAATAAAGCCTTCAACTCCATTCGGCAAGGCAACAAATATCCCAAAATCAGTAACAGAACAAATTATTGCGGCAAATTTTTCTCCTATAAAATTGCTCATATATTCACAAGCTTTTAACTTATCTGCTTCTCTTTCTGCTTCAGTTGCACGGATTTCCGTCTCGCTTGAAAACACAGAAGCTTCTTTTGAAAAACTTTCCATAATATTACGTTGTTTATTCTTTAAACTCCCAGAAAGAAATTTACTTATTACGCGGTGTACCTGTAAATCAGGATATCTCCTTATAGGCGATGTAAAGTGTAGATAATTTTCACATCCCAAACCAAAGTGCCCCAGATTTTCTTCGGAATATCTTGCTTTCATCATACATCTTAACACATTTGAGCTTATATAATTAAATGATTCAATGGTTTTTAATTCTTCTATTGCGCGAGAAACCGAAATGGGCGTCACTTCACCTTTTATATAAACATCATAAAATTTAAGAATATCTCTTAAATTTTGTTCTTTTTCACTGTCAGGCGGCTCATGCACACGGTAAACAAAGGGTAGCTTGTGTTTCATTCCATAAAGTGCTACGGTTTCATTTGTCATCAGCATGAATTGTTCAATAATTTCGTTTGATACGCCATTTTGATATTTATAAACATCAACAGCTTTTCCATCTTCATCAAGCATAAATTTGATTTCAGGAACATTAAAACCTATATATCCTTGTAAAATTCGTCTGTTTTTTAAAATTTCCGCAAGCTCTTTCATACTTACAAGCATTTTAAATATATGCTCATATCTTCTTTTTAAATAAGAATCTGCTGTACCATCTAAAAGTGCACTTGCATTGCCATATGTCATTCTTTCGCATGAGCGTATAACTCCTTTTTTTATCTCGTAGTTAACAAGTTCACCTTTTGTATTAATACGCATTACAACAGAAAGCGTAAGCCTGTCTTCATTGGGTTTAAGACTACATATACCATTTGAAAGCTTTACCGGAAGCATCGGAACAACTCTGTCAGGAAAATACACGCTTGTACCACGTTTTTGAGCATCTTTATCAATTGCAGACTCAAAATCAACATAATGAGAAACATCTGCAATATGAACCTGCAAAGTATAAACATCTCCTCGTTTTGAAACAAAAACCGCATCATCTAAATCTCTTGCATCTTCTCCATCTATTGTTATTACGCTGTATTTTCGAAAATCTTTTCTGCCTTCTAATTCAGTCTCAGATATTTTTTCTTTAATTTTGTTTGCTTGATTTATTGTTTCTTCGCTGAATTCTTCTGGAATTGAAAATATTTTTAAAAGACACTTAGTATCCGAATCAGCATCTTTCTCTGTTCCAATCTTGCTCAAAAAATGAATCTTAAAAGGTAATCCATTTTTAGGATATCTTACAACCTTCACTTCAATTAAATCTCCGTTTTTCAGATTTTTTGTGCCTTCAGATTCCAACACAAAGCTTTCTGACAATAAACGGGCATCAAAGGGTTTAAATTCGATTGAATATCGGTTGGCGTAAAATGTGCCGACTATAGTTTTAATTCCGCGTTTTAAAATTTTTACAATAACACCTTCACTATGTTTGCCATTTTTCTTTTCGGTAATTTTTTTAACAACTACAGTATCTTTATCAAATGCACCATTTAAATCGCAGTTTTTAATAAAAATTTCCTCGTCACCTATGTCCGCAAATCCGCCGGTTTTAAGCAAGCGTAATACACCAGTTTTTAAATTTTCCACAATCGGCTTATATCTGCCCTTTTTATTTTTTAAAACCTTTCCTTCACTTTCAAGCTTATCAAGCATTTGATATAAAATTTTCTCATCATTTTTGCCAACATTAAGACTAACCTTTATTTCTTCAGCCGTCATAGGTTTATAAACATTGCTCTTCATAAATCCCAATAATTTTTCTTCTTTAGTCATAAAACAAACCTTTCTAAAAAATCCTTACTAAGCACCTCACATCGTTCGTAACAATTATAAAAATAAACTTTGTCAATAATAGTATCTGCATTAAACATGCATATATCCGCTTCTTATCATTTCATAAAGCGGAACAACTTTTCTTTCATGCACATATCTACTTATAACTATCCGTTTCATCAATCACCGAACCATTTCAATAACTAAATCAAACATAAATTTAACATCCTATAGTCATCTGTTTTACATCATAATTATTTGTTTAAAACTTTAACTGCATAACTATACTATATTATATATAAAGTTTTTCTCTATGTCAATATTTACTAACACCTTATGTTTTATTTTGTTCTGAAATTTAAGAAAAAACAACTTTTAATACCAATAAAAAAGCACAGAAAAACAGTAAAAAATACTAGGAAAAAGCGCATTGTTAATATTTCAAAAATGGGGAAAATATGAGTTTTGCGTACTGCTGAGCTATGCCGAAAAAGAAATATTCCCCGTTATACAGGGAAATATTTTATTTAAATTAAATTGTGCAATTTGCGATATTTATTATTACTTTAAGCGTTTTTTTTAATATTTCTTCTGTTTTTTTATATTTTCTCTTGATAAAATAATTTACAGATGGTATAATTATAATGTTTTATTGTAGAAAAATTTAGATGAGGTGTCCCCTATGAATTACTTTAAATTATCTGAAATGACGACAGAACAAAAAGAGTTTATAATGAAGCGTGCTGAAATTGATATATCTGAGCAGATGAAAATTGCAAAGGAAATATCTGATGACATAAAAGCCAGAGGTGATGTAGCTGTATTAGAATATACTAAAAAATTTGATAAAATCGAATTAACTGCAGAAACTATGAAGGTAACAATAGAGGAAATCGAAACAGGATATGCAAGATGTAGTGACGACGTTAAAGGAACAATCGCTTATGCTGCAAAAAACATTCGTGATTTTCATGAAAAACAGTTGCCGGAAGAAACATGGTTTACATATACCGATAACGGATTAATGGTTGGGGAAAAAACCACTCCCATTGTGGATATCTGTCTTTACGTTCCAGGCGGAAAAGGAAGTTTCCCTTCAGTTCTTTTAATGCTTGGAGTACCTGCAAAAGTTGCCGGCGTTGAAAAAATTGTTGTCGTAACGCCGCCGAACGAAAAAGGAGAAGTAGATGATGCAATTCTTGCTGCAGCAAAAATAATTGGTATTACAGAAATTTATAAAGTTGGTGGTATTCAAGCTGTAGCTGCAGTTGCATACGGAACAGAAACAATTCCTAAATGTCACAAAATTCTTGGTCCCGGCAACAGCTATGCTACTGCTGCAAAAAGAGTTTTAGCAAATTACATTGACGCAGGACTTCCAGCAGGTCCAAGTGAATCAATAATTCTTTGTGACGAGAAAGCAGATGCACACAAGGTAGCACTTGACTGGATGATAGAGGCAGAGCATGGCCCCGATTCAGCTGCACTTTTAGTTACTCACAGTAAAGAGCTTGCAGATAAAGTTATTCCCATAATGCAATCTCAGCTTGAAAATCTCTCTGATAAACGCAGAAGCTTTATTGAAACAAACTATTCTACTTATGGTGGCATTATTCTTACAGATTCTTTGGACGAATCTATTGCATTTGTTAATGAATATGCTCCTGAACATATGGAAGTTATGTGCGAGAATCCATTTGACATTCTTCCAAAAATAAAAAATGCAGGTGAAATTCTTTTAGGTGAATATGCTCCTATTACACTTTGTAATTTTCTTTTAGGTCCGAACGCGATATTGCCCACCGGCGGTTTTGCAAAAACCTATTCCTCAGTAAGCGTATTTGACTTTTTAAAACGTTCTTCAATCGGTTATGTTACAAAGGAAGGCTTTGAAAATGTACGCAACAAGGCAGATTTATTTGCATCCACAGAGGGCTTTGAGGCACATGCTCTTGCTGTTCGCGAACGTAAAACGAATTAATTGTATTTTTTCCGCAAAAGAAAGGCAAGGTAAATATTATGAATGAGATTAAAGTAATACGAAAAACAAGTGAATCTGTTATGGGAATAACTTTGTCCCCTGCACCGTTAAAACAAGAATACAGAGATAAAATAAATACCCCACTTATATTTTTAAATCATATGATTGAGCACATAGCATGGAGATCGGGTTTTAATATTGAAACTACAGTTGAGCTTGACAAGTTCTTCCTTGCTCACGTTATTGCAGAAGACCTCGGCATTGCTTTAGGCAAAGCTATTGGTGAATATTTAAAACGTAATATCGAAAAGGGCATCGTTGGATTCGCTGATGCTTTAGGTATAATAGATGAAGCAAAAGCGCAATGCTCTATAAGTTTTGAAAACAGAGCTTATATAGATTTCACTTCTTCTGTTAAAATACCTGACGAAGTCGAAGATATGCATTCCGAAGATTTAGAGGTTTTCCTTGAAGGTTTCGCTCAAGGTGCAAACTGTACATTGCATATAGATATACTGAAAGGAACAAATGCCCACCATATCTGGGAAGCAGTTTACAGAAGCTTCGGATTGTGCCTTGGCCGCTCTTTGGCTTTTGATGAAAATCGTAAAAATATGACAAGTGGTGTTGCAGGTCAGATTGGCTGGACTATAGAGTAATTATTACAACGGAGGTTTACATGGCTAGATTAAAAAACTTCATTGACAAATATGATCTTATCATTTTTGATATGGACGGTGTTATAACATCCGAAAATGGTTATTGGGATTCAGCCGCACTTACTGTATATGAACTTTTAAATTCAAAAGAGTATTTTGGACAAAGAACCCTTGATTTAAACAATGTTTTTTCAAACCTGAAAATGATAAGAAAAGTCGTTTTCTCTGACAACAAGATTATTTCACTGCTAAAAAACAAAGGTGTAAACAGTAATTGGGATTTAGCGTATCTGGTGTTTTGTGCAAGTATAATCAATCATACTAAAAACCCCGATGATATATACAAATACTTGGAAAAATTGAGTGATAACATTCTTAATGATTATGAAAAAATAGGAATAACTACAGCTATAGTTTTAGGAAAGCCATCGGAATACTGCATTCGTGGCGGCAAACTTTGGCAAACAGTAGTTGATATTTTTCAAAAATGGTATCTTGGCAGTAAAAATGTGCCGGCTTTGATTGATAAAGAAGCTCCATTATTAGACAAAGAAAAAACCAGACTGGTTTTAAAAACGCTTTCATCAGAAAAACGCTTAGGTTACGGAACCGGAAGAGTTGCCGAAGAAATAGAGACTCCGCTTACAAACTGGGATTTTTTAAAGTATTTTTCTCAAGATGCTTGTGTAAGCTATGATTATGTAGTCAGAAGTGAAAAAGCTTTGTTAAACCATGGTATAACGTCAACGCTGACAAAACCCCACCCATATATGTTTTTACAAGCAGCTTTCGGTACACAATATGATGCTTTAAAACTTTATAATAATGATTATTCGTGCGATAAAATTAATAAAACACTTATAGTAGGAGATGCAGGAGCTGATATTTTAGCAGCGCACAGTGCAGGTTTTGATTTTTGTGCCGTTTTAACCGGTGTATCAGGTAAAGATGCAAAAGCATATTTTGAAAGCCAGAACTCTGAATATATATTGGATTCAATTATGAATTTTATTGAAGAATAATTATATCGGGCTGTAAAATTATTTTTACAGCTCTTTATTTTAACTAAAGGAGGTTTTTATATGGCACAAAAAACTTCAAATTCAACTAAAAGAAACTATTTAAAACAGCGTCTCTCTGAATTACCTGACTTTGTTTTTTCATTTATTGAAGAAGACTATTCAGGTGAAAGCATAAGTACGCAGTTAGGCTACAGTATTGACATTGCAACTTTTCTGCGTTTTTTAAAGCTTTACAAATTTCAAGAAGTTGATACATTGTCTGATTTTAAAATTTCTCATATAGAAAAGGTTACTGCAGAAGATTTTGTTCATTTTAAATCTTATTTAAAAGAGTATGAAATTGAAGTAAAAACTGCAGAAGGCAGAATAGTCACACGCCTCATCACGAATTCAGCATTTGGTATAAACCGTAAACTTTCTGCGATACGTGGATTATTTTGTTATCTCTACAGAATAGACAAGCTTTCTCAAAATGTAACAGATAAAGTAACAACCGCTGATTTAAAGCAAAAGATAAAGAAACCACTGACTACTCAGGAAACAGTTCGCTTTTTGAATATTTTGTTTGATGGGAAATGCGAAATACCGAATGGTGAAACAACAAAGCTCTCGTCATTTGAAGGCCGTGATTTGACTGAATATTTAAAACGTCGCCAACGGGATATCGCAATGTACATAACTTACCTGGGCACCGGAGTACGTGTCAGCGAGTTAGTAAACTTAAATTTAAGCAAAATATATTTTGACAATTCTTTAAATACCTTTATTGTTACCAGGAAAGGCGGCGATGAACAGGAAATTTTTATGCCTCCTCAAGTATGCGAAGAATTAAAAAAATACGTTGAAGAAAGAAAAAAAATTGATGCAATTGATAAAGATGCTTTATTTATTGGAAGAAATAAAAAACGTCTTACTGTGGCTGCTGTAGAATTAAATTTAAAAAAGTACTGTCATATGGCAGGGATTTTTGACCCTGATAAAACACGCCCCCATGCTCTTAGAAGAACATTTGCATGTCAGCTTTTAGAAGACGGAATAGATATTAAAATGGTTGCTGATTTAATGGGACATAAAAATATTGAAGTAACGCATAAATTCTATGCACAGTACAGTCAAAAAGCAAAGAAGGAAATAATGGACGCGCACAATGTTATTCCGGAATAGAACCAAAAAAACTGGCATGTTTTTTTGTGAGACCGCCGAAAATTTTGTGTAAAAGTGAATAGAAGTCATCCTTTCAGGCAAGTATTGGATATATAAACCAAGAAATCTTGAAAGGATGATTTTTTTATGGAATTAACACCAAAGGAATTAATGAAACAGTATGTAGAC
>JAZTXH010000003.1:0-31499 GCA_045636325.1 Clostridia bacterium | reverse complement strand
GGTTTTAGGAGATAGCCTTTGCACCATTCGGGCAAGCCCGATTTTAAAGAAGATTTTATCCTCTTTGCGCTTAATACAACCATGTGTGCCTACTGCAACAGTTTTGTTTTCTTCTACTCCGTCAAAGCAAAAAGAGAATGTCCTCTCATCTCCAAATCTTACATTTGGAATGACTTGGATGCCGTTATTCTGTAGCCAAACAGCTATTGCTCTGCTGCGATATGTATTCCACATTTGCATGATAAGAGGCATATTTCGGTAAAGACTAAAGTCGGGGGATATGATAGACTCAGACGGAGACACAAATAAATGGTAGGCATAATGGAATAGAATCAATATTAATGCACTTACAAAAGCTTAAAAAGCCCTGTGTGGCACAAAGCTCATATAGGTAGGGCAACTACTTTTTTCAATGTGCTTTTATTTTCCTTATTGACATAAAGAATCACTTTTTAAAAACTCACAGTTTCCTTCAACGGTATATTTACCTATATATGCCGGCACTAAAACACAGTCACCCGTTTTTACCGCTATGCTGCCACCGCCATAAAACATTCTTGCTCTGCCTTCAGTTATGATGATTATGTCAAAACTTTTCTTCGTAGACACAAAGCCTGTTTTTTCCTTTATTTTGTGCTTTTCTACATTAAAACAACTGCATTTAACAAGCGGTGTTTTAAAATTGCCTTTGCCTCCCTCTTTTATTGTTTCCTGCTTTATTTTTTCGCCACCAACAGAAGAGTTAAGATTTATTACATCAAGCTCTCTTGACTTTCCGCTTTTATCCACTATGTTATGGTCAAACACACGGTATGTTGTGTCACAATTCTGCTGAATTTTTGCAATTAAAAGTCCGTCTAAAAGGGCGCAAAATGTGCCCTCCTTTATATAAAAGGCATCACCATTTTCAACATCAACATAATTTAAAATTACATCTAAGTCTCCATTTTCAAGAGCCTTCTTAAAATCTTCTTTTGTAACATCGCGGTTAAATCCGTAAATAAGCTTTGCCCCTGGCTTTGCAGATAAAACATACCACATTTCAGTTTTACCAAAGCTTGCGTTTTCATTTAAAGATGCATACTCATCATCAGTATGTACCTGAATGGAAAGCTTGTCTGTACAGTCAATAAGTTTTACCAAAACGGGAAATTTACCATTATATTTTTCTAAAACATAATCGCCTAGCAATTTTTCTTTCATAACCGCTGCAGCCTCTCCAATGGTTTTTCCTTCAAATTCGCCGTTTGCAATTATGCTTTTTCCGCTATCGCTTGTTGACACAGTATATGCTTCGCTCTCAGTTTCACTTCCAAAATCCATACCAAAAACATCACGAAATCCTGTTTCGCTCCAGCTATATTCTTTAAAAATCGGCTTCATTTTCATTAATTCCATTATATATTAAACCTCTTTTCCTGCTATCTGCTCTTTTAAGCTTTCCATCGCAAGTCGCGATATTTCTTCATATCTTTCACGCTTGCCTTTAACTCTGTAATCAAGCTTTCTCATTATTCCGAAATTAACATTCATAGGCTGAAATTTTTCAACCGATTCATCAGAAATATAATTTGCCAAAGCCCCTATTGCCGTTTTGTTTGTAAAATCTATCATGTCTTTACCGTTTAGCATATTTGAAATATTAATTCCTGCCATAAGGCCTGATGCCGCTGATTCAACATAGCCTTCAACGCCGGTAATCTGACCTGCAAAAAATATGTTTTTATATTCTCTCATCTGATAATTACAATTCAAAAGCTTCGGAGAATTTATAAATGTATTTCTGTGCATAACACCGTAGCGCACAAACTCAGCCGTTTCAAGGCCCGGTATCATAGAAAATACTCTTTTCTGTTCGCCGAACTTCAAATGTGTCTGAAATCCTACTATATTATATACGCTTCCTTCGTCATTATCGCGGCGAAGCTGAACAACGGCAAAGCTGTCATCCTTACCTGTTTTGGGGTTTACAAGACCAACTGGCTTAAGCGGACCAAACAAAAGAGTATCATGCCCACGGGATGCCATAACCTCAACCGGCATACATCCCTCAAAAACCTTAAAATTTTCAAATTCGTGCACCGGTGCCGCCTCGGCATTTATAAGCTCATTATAAAAAGCTTCATATTCTTGCTTTGTCATAGGACAGTTAATATAATCGGGTGTTCCCCTGTCGTATCTTGCGGCAAAAAAGGCCCTGTCCATATCAATTGAATCAAATGTCACCAAGGGGGCCGCCGCATCATAAAAATGAAGATATTCGCCTCCTGACTCAACAAATCTTTTTATCTCGTCTGCAAGAGCATCAGAACAAAGAGGCCCTGCCGCAATCACAGTTGGCTCATTTTCATTTATTTTATCAACTTCGCCAAAGATAATTTCTATATTTTTATTTTCTTTTATTTTTTTGGTTACAAGTTTCGAAAAACCTTCACGGTCTACTGCCAGAGCACCGCCTGCAGGCACTCTTGTTTCGTCTGCGCATGAAATAATTAAAGAATCAAGCATACGCATTTCTTCTTTTAATAAACCAACCGCGTTTGCAAGTTGGTCACTTCTTAAAGAATTACTGCACACAAGCTCTGCAAAATTTTCTGACTTATGAGCCGCAGAAAATTTTTTCGGTTTCATTTCAAAGAGCCTTGCCTTTATTCCCCGCTTTGCAATTTGCCATGCTGCCTCGCATCCTGCAAGACCTGCACCAATAACATTTACAATCACTTTTTCTTACCGCCTGTCTCATATTTGCATTTTTCATTGCTGCAAACTATTTTTCCTGCCGCTCCACGCTGATTTTTCTTCATTAAAACAAACCCGCATTCAGGGCATTTCTTATCAGGCAAGGGTGTATCCCATGTCATAAAATTGCAAGCCGGATTGTCTTCACAACCATAATATGTTCTTCCTGTTTTACTCTTTTTTAAAAGGATTTCCTTGCCGCATTTGGGGCAAGGTGCCCCTGTACCTGTTCTTATGGTTTTTGCATTCCTGCATTCAGGATATCCGGGGCACGCCAGAAATTTTCCGTATCTGCCCATTTTATAAACCATAAGTCTTCCGCATTTATCGCAAGTGACATCAGAAACTTCATCTTCAAGCTTAATTTTTGAAACTTCTTGTTCTGCCTTTTTTATATCCTCTTCAAAAGGAACGTAAAACTCTTTTATAACCTGACGCCAAAGTGAATTTCCGCTTTCAACATCATCAAGCTTTGATTCCATATTAGCTGTAAATTCCACATCAACTATATTTTTAAAGTTCTTCTTTAAAATATCAGTTGTAACTCTGCCAAGTTCTGTAGGCATAAAGCTTTTCTTTTCCCTTACAACATAACCTCTTGCAAGGATTGTTGTTATAGTAGGCATATATGTCGAAGGCCTTCCTATTCCCTCTTCTTCAAGTGCTTTAATTAAAGTTGCCTCTGTGTATCTTGATGGTGGCTGTGTAAAGTGCTGCTTTGATTCAATATCGCAAAGCCCAACTTCACTTCCCTTAACAAGTTTAGGCAGCACTGCCTTCTTTTCTTCTTTTTCACCATCACTTCCTTCAACATAAAGCTTCATAAAGCCGTCAAACACAACTCTTGAGCCTGTAGCTTTGAATACATGTTTCTTTGCAGTAATATCTGCAGTAATATTTTCAATTAACGCATTTTCCATCTGACACGCAACAAATCTTTCCCAAATAAGCTTATATAGCTTATACTGGTCATTTGTAAGCTGCGTTTTTAATTCATGAGGAGTAAAGCTTACATTGGTAGGACGTATTGCCTCGTGAGCATCCTGAGCTGTTTTCTTTGTTTTGTAAGCCTTTGCGGTTTTCGGAAGATACTTCTCACCATATTCATTTTTTATATAATCTCTTACGGCAAAAAGAGCCTCATCCGCAATACGCATTGAATCGGTCCTCATATATGTGATAAGACCTATTTTTCCGTGGCCCTTAACATCTATACCTTCGTAGAGCATCTGGGCAATCTGCATGGTCTTTTTAGACTGAAAGTTGATTTTTCTTGATGCTTCCTGCTGAAGAGTTGATGTGGTAAAGGGCGGTGAGGGCATTTTTTTATTCTGCTGCTCTCTTATATCAGTAACAGTATATTTTTCGCAATTAAGGTCAGCTAACACATTTTTAGCATCAGTTTCACACTTAAGCTCTGCTTTTTTACCGTTTTCTCCATAGTATGATGCTTTAAAGCTTTTTTGGGTTACGTTTTCCTGAAAAGTTGCACCTATTGTCCAGTATTCTTCAGGAACAAAAGCTTCAATTTCATCTTCTCTGTCACATATAAGGCGTGTTGCAACACTCTGAACTCTGCCGGCACTTAATCCTTTTTTTACTTTTTTCCATAAAATCGGGCTTAATTTATAGCCAACAATACGGTCTAAAACACGTCTTGCCTGCTGAGCATCCACTAACCCTTCATCTATCTTTCTTGGCTCACTGATTGCTTTCTGAACAGCATTTTTTGTTATTTCATTAAAACATACACGCATTTCGGAATTTTTATCAAGCTCAAGGGCATTTGCAAGATGCCAGCTTATAGCTTCACCCTCACGGTCAGGGTCGGTAGCAAGATAAACTTTATCTGCCACTTTTGCTTCTTTTTTAAGCTTACTTAATAAATCACCCTTACCGCGGATTGTAATATATTTAGGTTCAAAATCATTTTCAGTATCAACGCCCAGTGTGCTTTTGGGCAGGTCTATAATATGTCCCATTGATGCTGAAACACTGTATCCCCTGCCTAAGTATTTTTTTATTGTTTCCGCTTTTGACGGAGACTCAACTATAACAAGCTTTTTTGCCATTTTTATTCCTCCATATATACTACTGGTTCAAATGATATATTCCGTTTATATTTTCTATTATACCTTCAATTTCAAGCTCTGTAAGGCAGCTTGCAACCTCACCAAAGCCAAGAGCCAAAAGGTCGCATATGCCGTCATTTGAAAGCGGTTGTTTTAAAAGAATTTTTGCAATTTCACGCGCTATGCCTGATAAATTTTCAAAATTCACCTTGCTTTTGCTTTCCTTATTTTCTGTCAAAAGCGGTTTTTCTTCATATTCAAACAATGTATCATCTGAAGAATTTTTTCTTTTTACCTTTTTCTCTTCTTTAACTTTTTCCTTTTCTAAAAAAACAAATTCGCCTTCCATGCCGTTACGGGAACTGTATTCTTCAAGTATTCCTTCCGCATCCAATATAAGCTTTGCATTTCCGTTAATTATAAAACGGTTGCCGCCTGCATTTACAGACTCTGCATTTCCTGCAACACAGTATACATCCCTATCTGCATCAAGGGCAAGCCTTGCCGTGTTAAGACTTCCGCTCTTTTCAGGTGCCTGACAAATAAAAACGCCGTGGCTCATACCTGCGATAATACGATTACGCCTTAAAAAATCATTTGCATAGCTTCTCGCCTGAGGTGGATGCTCGCTTATAACGACACCGGTTTCGCATGCTTTTTTATATATTGAAAAATTACTTGCAGGATATATTTTATCAATAGCAGTTCCGAGCACAGCAACAGTTACCCCACAAGCATCAAGAGCGCCTGTATGAACTGCACTGTCAATCCCTGATGCCATACCGCTTACAATAACCACATCTCTTTTGGCAAGCTCATATGCAATTTTTCTTGCAATATTAACAGCATATTCATTAGGTTTTCTTGTTCCGACGCCTGCTATAATAAGCTTGTTTTTAAGGAGTTTCAAATCACCTCTTATATATATAACCGGTGGAGGGTCATAAATGTTTTTCAACATATAAGGATAATCCCCATCATCAAAGCAAACAACCTTTATCCCGAATCTTTCACATTTAAATAAAATCTTTTTTGCTTCAGTCAAATCCTTGTTTAAAAGCGCCGATACGATTTCTTTTTTTAATCCGCATCCTTTTAAGCTTTCAGCATCAAGATTATAAACTGCAGTTATACTGTTGTTAAACTTTCTGATTAATTTCCACATAGCGGTGTCAGAGCCTTTAAATACATCTTTTATCCACATCCATAAAAGCTTGTTTTCATTACCCATTTTTATCACCGCCATCCTCAAAAACAATTTAATATCTTTTACAATACTATATTTTTTACAGTTTGTCAAATATTTTTTCATATTTTATGTAAATGAGGTGTTAAACATACCAATTTTATATTGACAGAAACCTGTATTTTAATTATACTGTATAAGTATGATGCTTCTCTTTCATTATATATTACACTACGGAAGTGATAAAATGCGTGATTTAAAAGATGTAAGAAATGATATAAACTAAACTGACAGAAAAATCATTGAGCTTTTTGAAAAGCGACTGAACCTTTCAAAAGAGGTTGTAAATTATAAAATTAAAAATTTTATGCCAATTTTTGACAGTAAGTGCAATGAAGAAAATTTAGCTTAATTAAAAAATCTGGTTTCAAATCCTATTTATGACAAATGGACAACAAAACTCATGAACGATTTAATGCAATATTCAAAAGAATATCAAAAAAATATAATTGACAGCTCAAATTTTTAAGTTAACATATAATTATAATTAAGGAGATTTACCATGAACTGGATAAAAATTTCTATACTTACAAAAACAGAAGGTATTGAGGCCCTATGCGGCAAGTTGTATTCTATAGGAATAACCGCTCTAGAAATTGAAGATTCAAACGATTTTAACGATTTTTTGGAAAACAGTACCCAATACTGGGATTTTGTTGAAGATTCTCTTATGTTAAGAGCAACTTCCCCTACATATGTAAAAATTTACATAACAGACAATGCAACAGGTCACGAACAGTATGCATTAATAAAACAGACCCTAAATGAACTTAAAGAAAACGATTCAGATTCCATTTTCGGCTCACTTGAAATTTCATCCGACAATATAAAAGAGCAGGACTGGGCTGAAAACTGGAAACAATACTATAAGCCACTTACTGTGGGTGAAAAAATACTTATTGTACCGGAATGGGAAACTATAGAAAATTCAGATGATAAGGTTGTTTTCACAATCAATCCCGGCATGAGTTTCGGCACAGGCACACATCAGAGCACGCAGCTTTGCATAGAAGCTCTCGAAAAGCATATAAAAAAGGGCGACAGCATCCTTGATTTAGGATGCGGCAGCGGGATTTTATCAATCATTGCTCAATTGTTGGGTGCTGACCATTCTCTTGCTATTGATATTGACCCTAACGCAGTAAAAATTGCCGCAGAAAATGCACTGAAAAACAACATATCTTCCAAATGCTACCGCACGTTGGCAGGAAATGTTTTATCAGATGAACACATTATAAATGAAGTAAACCGTGAAAAATACGATATTATTCTTGCAAATATTGTAGCAGATGTTATATGCGCACTGACTGACAGTGCAAAAAAAGCATTAAAGCCGGGCGGAATTTTTATAACATCAGGAATTATTCTAGAACGTATAGACGATGTTGTATCCGCTATGACAAAGGCAGGATTTACTGTTAAAGATATTGTTAAAAAGGGGGAATGGGCATCTATAACTGCAGTTTGAAACTTTTTTGATATTCAGCAATTTTTTTGTTGATTTTTGCGAAAAAAAGTGATATTATATATTTGTGTGCTTTGTTTAATAAGTAAAATTTCATATAATGCATAACGAAAGGTTTTTTATTATGCCAAGATTTTTTTTAGAAAACATAAAATCAGGTGTTATTTCCGGCGATGATGCTCGCCACATTTCAAGGGTTCTTCGCATGAAAAAAGGCGATCAAATAACAATTTGTGATACGATGGGTACTGATTATTTGTGTAGCATTTCTGATTTTTCGAAAACAGATGTTTTTTTTAATGTAATTTCATCTGCACAATCAGAAACGGAATCTGAAATTAAAGTGAGCATTTTTCAGGCACTACCCAAATCCACTAAAATGGATTATATTATTCAGAAATGCACAGAACTTGGTGTTTATGATATTTACACCGTAAGCATGGCACACTGTGTTGTACGTCTTGACGATACAGATGCAGAAAAAAAGGTTTTGCGTTGGCAGGCAGTAAGCGAAGCGGCAGCAAAGCAATCTATGCGCGGAATAATTCCTGAAATTCATAATCCCATTGATTTTAAAATTGCTTTGGAAAGGATGGCATCTTTTGATTTATGCTTTGTGTGTTATGAAAACGAAATTCATACAACTTTAAAATCAGTATTAAAGTGTGAAAAAAGCAAACCTGAGAGCATAGCTTTTCTTATCGGTCCTGAGGGTGGTATATCAGAAGAAGAAATTACCCTTGTTAAAGCCAAAGGTATTCCCTGTGTCACTTTAGGCAAACGTATATTGCGTACCGAAACTGCCTCTACAGCTGTTTTAGCTGCAATAAATTATGAGTTTGACAAATAATTATTTTTATGTTATAATATTACCATTACATCCGGAAGGAAGATTGCAAGATGTTAAAAACAGATATTGAAAAAATTAATAATCTTGAAGAAAAAAAGATTTATGAAGAAAAATTAGGCAACCGTATTCTTCTTAACGTTTTATATACAGTTGTTGCATATATTATACTTTTTATATGCTTTAATTTCTCTACAGGCTTTGGGGGCAAAAACCCATTTGTAATGAAGCCTGCAATGCATGGTTTAATTGTGGTGTTTGTTGTTTTCGTCTTAGTGGCTGTTGCCTTTTACATATGGGCTTTTAAAACCGAAAACCTAAATAAAAAATTACTTATTAAAAATCATGCTCGTATGCTTGTCGGTTTTGCTTTAGGTGCATTTATAATTAACCTTCCGAAGTATTTGCAGATTATTCCTTTGGAATCCACATCAGGATTTTTAAGAACAGTTTTACAGCATTTTAAAAATACTTATTTTGATTACAAATTGGTTGCTCTTTTGATTGCTGTTGTGTTTGTTGTACTTTGTGTGGTTAATTTCATGCAGTACAGGCAACTTTCTAAAATAACAAAGAAGAGTTTAGCCAAAAAATAATTTAAATATCAATAAAAGGTTCACGTAATGTGAACCTTTTATTTTTACATATTTTCGTTTTTATATTTTTCAATAACCATAAGCCCCATTTGAGAGATATCCTCCTGCACTTTAAGCTTAAGATTTTCATCAGGACTTTGGTCTTTATCAAGGGGAATATTATCTGTCATAACAACAAATATCAAATTAAGATTGTCACTTAAAATAAGCGCTGCATCATTTTCAATCTGCGCCATTTCCCCTGTTTTATTTGCTATTTTAAATTCGGAATATTTTTCCTTTATAAGACGAGGAATTTTATTTGTTCTTTCCTGCAGTTTCATAAAAGATAAAAACTCCTGAGTATAAGTTTTGCCTAAAAGCTTCCCTTTATACAAATCTTTCAAAAGTCTTGCAACATCTTCTACAGACGAATAGTTTTGATATCCCGTAGGCCCGCCGGGCGGTATATCATCATACATTTTACGGTTAAGCTCGGTATCAAAATAATTTCTTTCTTTAATAGTTACATTAATTTTGTTTAAATCATCTATTTTTCGTTTTTCATTCTCGCCTCCTGCTAAATCTATAAAACGGTTTACAGCGGGATTGTTGCTTTCCACTATCATATGATATAAATCGTCCTGAATTTTTTCACTGTGCTCATATGCACCTGCTTCTATCCCTTTGTACACATGCTCTGCCACAAAAAGCTTTATAATGCTTGCACAGTTCATTTTCTTTGCGTTATACACGCTTTTTGCGCCCGTATCAAGATTTTCAATTAAAAACGAAAGCTCAATATCCGGATATTTTTTTTTCATAAATTCTGAAAGCTCATCTGATAAATTTTTAAGAATTTTTTCTTCTTTTGAAAGCTTTACATCCCCCGCCAAAACTTCTTTTAAGCCGGATTTATTTTCTTCATTTTCAGTTTTAATTTCATTTTCGGTATCTGCCATAGTTTCCACTACCTGCTTATTTTTATAAAACTTTTCAGATATGTAAGCACCCGATGCAAAACCTGCAACGAATGCTATAATCACTGCTAAAATAATTCCAACAACTCTTTTTTTCTTTCTTATTTTCATTTATTATATCTTCCTGTTCATATTAAATATTTAAAAACAATCTTAATATCCCGTAAATCAAAATAATGCTTATAACTGCAATGTCCGCTGCAATATGTATTCCCTTTATTTTAACTCTTCCGCTTTTTATATATCGCATACCGCTTAAAATATAAACGTTTATTATTTCAAACCAATACACTAAAAAGATGGCGTTGTATGAAAATGCCGAGCGTAAATCCCCAAAAAGAAAACTTACCGTTGCCCTTGTCATTCCGCATCCTGCACATTTTATTTTAAATACAGAATAAAATACGCACGGAATACCTGCATGAAACACGCGGTTTATAATTACATATATTACACCGATTACAATTATAAAAGACGTTATCTTTAAAAATTTGTTTCTTCTCTTTATTTCTTCAGTTCTATCCATATAATCACTTTTATTCCTTTAAATACATATCCCCCTGATATATGTCAAGCTCTGCCATACGCTTGTCTATACCGCCTATAACAGAAATTTTATTGAGGCTCCACAAGGGTGCAACAAGATTTTCTTTATCGCCGTCACCAGTAACCCTTTCAATCACACATTCAGGTGGCAAATACCTTATCTGACGGCAAACAGTATCAATATAAACATCCTTTTCCATAGGCTTATACCAGTCATCTTTGTAAAGCTTTTCATATCCTGTGTTCTTTAAAACATGTAAAAGCGAAATTTTTACTGCATCAACACCCATTGCTCCAAGAGTTTTTGCGGTTAAAACACAGTCATCAGATGTTTCACAGTAAAGCCCGTTTATAATATGAACGCACACCCTTATTCCCTTTGCTTTAAGCCGCAAAAAAGCCTCTGAAAAAACATCAAATGTATATCCTCGGTTAAACATCTTTGCACTTAAATCATTAACGGTCTGCAAGCCCAGCTCAACTGTAAGATATGTTTTTCGATTAAGCTCTGATAAAAGCTCAATCTTTTCATCTTCAAGACAATCAGGCCTTGTTGCAATGGCAAGAGCGCACACATTTTCAAAATCAAGAGCTGAATAAAATTTTTCTTTTAAAACCTCTACCGGTGCATGAGTATTTGTGTGAGCCTGAAAATATGCAATAAGCTTTTTTTCTTCTCCGTATTTATTTTTTATGCGTTCATTTTCAAGCATTAGCTGCTCTTTAACAGAAAGGCCGCTCCCATGAGTAAACGCTCCCGAACCTCCAAGACAGAAACTACAACCGCCACCGGAGAGCGTTCCGTCTATATTAGGGCAGGAAAATCCCGCATCAATCACTGCCTTGTATATCTTTTCGCCAAACTTCCGATTTAAATGATAGCTTAAAGTATGGTATCTTTTATTGTCAGAAGAATATTTAAATCCGCTCATATGTCAATCTCCATCACAAAAGTTTAATTTTTCCAGAAATTTTATCTTTTGCTTCTTTTAAAAATAACATAAAAAAATATGCCTCTGTGCAAGTTTTTTATACAGATAGAGTATATCATAATGCAATGTCCAATGCAAGAAAAAAAAATACGAATGTACTCATTTTAAAAGTATCCTTCTTATTAAAATCCGACCAACAGCAAATTTTGCTTTCTTTATAATTATTAGCATACAACCAACTTAAATCAGCTTTATGACCCTTTTGTCTTTACCTTTCTCCTTTGAAACTTCCCGTTGGATTATATCATAAAAACACCGATTATTAAAGCGTTAATAATAAGCAAAAAAGCATTTTTTGTTTTGTTTATATTGCATACAACAGAAATGCAAAGCGTATAATTTAATAAAGGATGGTGAGTTTAATGTTTATATTGAACATTAAAAAACGCAGTATAAATATATTCATTATATCCACACTTATTATATCTTGTTCTCTTTTTATACCACACATGGCATTCTCGGTAAAAAATATAAAAAAAGAAATTACACTTCCCATTATAATGTATCACAGCATTTTAAAAAATCCCTCCTCTCAGGGAAAATATGTTATAAGTCCTGCTACCCTAGAAGAAGATTTTAAATATTTGAAAGAGAACGGATACACCGCAGTATTGAGCCACGATTTAATTAACTTTGTAAACGGCGGGGATATTTGCGAAAAACCGGTTATGATAACATTTGATGACGGTCATTTAAACAACCTTACATATGTTTTTGATTTGCTTGAAAAATATGACCTTAAGGCAGTTGTTTCTGCGGTTGGTATATACACAGAAAAATCAGAAAACGAAAAAAACAGAAACCCTGCTTATTCATATCTTAACTTTGAAGAAATCAAAACACTTATTGCAAGCGGCAGAGTCGAACTTGCAAATCACAGTTATGATTTACACAAGCTGGACGGTCGCGCGGGCACAAGCATCATATTAGGCGAAAAAGTAGAAGATTATAAGAAAATGCTTTTTGATGACCTTAATAAAGCGCAAAATCTTTTTTACGACAAGCTTTCCATGCTGCCTGCAATTTTTACATATCCTTTCGGAAGTTGCTGCGAAAGTTCAAAAGACGTTATTAAAAATGTCGGTTTTTCAATAAGCCTCGGATGCGAAGAAAAGCTTAACACAATCACCCGTAACCCGCAAAGCCTTTACTGCCTTGGAAGATTTAACCGTCAAAGCGGTATACAAAGCAGTGAATTTATGAAAAAGCTTAAATAAAAAAACACCGCTTCAAATGAAAAACGCCATATTTGAAGCGGTATTTCTATTTTTCAGCAAGCTTTTGTCCCATCAAAACACCCATAACAGATGCCATCATAAGACCACGTGTCCACCCGCTTGAATCACCAAGACAATGAAGCCCCTCAAGATTTGTGTTAAAATCTTTATCCATTTTTACTTTATTTGAGTAAAACTTAAGTTCAGGAGAATACAAAAGGGTTTCAGGGCCTGCAAATCCCGGCACCACATGGTCAACCGCTTTCATAAAATTGATAATATTTGTCATTGAGCGATACGGCATTGCCGCAGTAATATCACCTGCCACTGCATCGGGTATGGTAGGCTTTACATTTGACCTTGAAAGTTCTTTTTGCCATGTGCGTTTTCCTTCTAAAATATCACCAAATCTTTGCACTAAAATCTGCCCGTTTGCAAGCATATTTGTAAGTTCACCGACTTTTTGCGCATATAAAATCGGCTGATTAAAAGGCTCTGTAAAATTGTGTGAACACAAAATCGCAAGGTTTGTATTGTTTGATTTTATATCCTTATAGCTGTGACCGTTTACCACTGCCAAACCATTATCATAATTTTCCTGACTTACAAATCCGCCCGGATTCTGACAAAATGTTCTTACCTTGTTTTTAAACGGCAGCGGATATCCTACGAGCTTCGATTCATACAAAACCTTGTTTACATCCTCCATTATTTCATTTCTTACTTCTACACGCACACCAATATCAACAGTGCCCGGCTGATGAGCAATAGAATGTTCCTGACATAATTTTTCAAGCCAGTCTGCCCCGCGGCGTCCTGTGGCAACAATTGTATCAGTTGCGAAAATTTCATCTGCAGTTCCGCTTTTCACATCTTCAACATTTATTCCAAGGCATTTTCCGTCTTTTAATATTAAATCATTACACTGACAGCCAAAGCGGATTTCCACGCCCATTTCCATAAGCTTCTTTTCTATAGCGTAATAAATATCCTGAGCCTTTTCCGTTCCAAGATGACGTATAGGGCAATCAACAAGCTTTAAGCCTGCCTGAATAGCTCTTTTTCTTATTTCCTTAATTTTTTCCGGCTCACTTACCCCTTCAACATGACTGTCTGCCCCAAAGCTTAAATATATTTTATCTGTATACTCTATCATCTGCTGTGCAAAATCATTACCTATGAGCTCAGGCAAATCACCGCCAACCTCATAACTCAAAGACAGTTTTCCATCAGAAAATGCACCTGCGCCTGAAAATCCCGTTGTTATATGACAGTGTGGCTTACAGCTCACACAATGCCCCACTTTGCTTTTAGGGCACTTTCTGTTTTCAATAGCTACACCTTTTTCAACTATAATAATTTTTTTATCAGGCCTTTTTTCAATCATTTCAAGTGCAGTAAAAATTCCAGCCGGACCTGCACCCACAATGACAACATCATATTTCATAATAATTCACCTGCTTTAAAAGCATTTTTTAATTATCATATCAATATTTTATTACCATGTCAATATTTTACACTTAAAGTATTGATTTTTTTATTTTTTGTGGTAGAATAGGTTTATACATGCCAGTATATGAAGCTGTGGTAAATAATATGTAAATGTCGGAAAATTATATACTATCAAAGTGGCAGATAATAGGCGACGATATTGCAAAGGTTGATATGTTTTTAAATCATCAGGCAGATATGGCTTTGATGAACGAAATGGGTCTTAAATTCAAGAGGCTTTTTTCTCACAAGGAAATAAATCTGGCTAAAGACTTATTTTGTTGTAGAAAATAAAAATATCATACAATTATATTTTAATTATTAAAGAGGATTTATAATGAAAAGACGAACTTACACCATTCCTATAGTTATTACACTTGCTATGATTGCATGCGTGGTTTTTCTTATAACCGTATTTTTGCAGTCCCCTTATGAAAAGGCAATTCGTAATGGTGACAAAGCTATGGAAAATTATAATTACATCCGCGCAGTGTCGGAATATACAATTGCTCAAAACGTAGACTCTGACCGCCTTGAAGCATATGAAAAAGGTTTAAATGCACTTGTCCTTTTAAATAGCAATACTGTGGCAAGAGATTTTCTTTCAACGATTAATTCATGCATTGAATTTTGCGGCACAAAAAGTATAAGCGATAAACAGATTATTGATGCAATTGATATTCTTGTTACATTGGGAAATGCAAAAGCCGCCTGTGAAATTTTAGAACATTTGCATCAGTCTTATTCAGGTAGCGAATTAATAAAAGAGAAAATCAAAACACTTAATCTTGAAATATATCAGGACACTCCATATTCAGCAAGTGAAGAAAGCACACCCGCTGATTCACCTGCTCCGCAAATTCAACCTAAATCAGAGCTGCAACCTGCAGAACCGACTGAAGCTAATACACAAACGCCTTACGGTGATGCTTCAACGGAAAACAACATAACAAACGGCGAACCTGAGCCAACGGTGCAAAGCACTGCAACTCCTCAGCCTTCTGAAATGCCACAGTCCCCGTCACAGACTACGGCTCCCGTTTCTTCTCCCGCTCCCGCTCAGGCACCTGCACAACCACAGCCACAGGCACCGGTTTCAAACGATACGCAAACTCAGCAAGGTGCAGAATAATTTTTAATATGTAAAAGCAGAAATTCCCACTATCACATTGATAATGAGAATTTCTGCTTTTTTATTATTCAGCGTCTTTAACTGCTACAGCTTCATTTTTAGCCTTTTTGTCATTTTTCATTTTCACAAGCTTATTGTTTACCTTCTCAATTATTCCGGGAACAGCGTCAATAATTTTATCAACGGAAGATAAAGAATTTGCCACAGGAACAAGTTTAATCTGATTCTGCCCTACCACCATAAACGCAACCGGAGAAATTGAAACTCCGCCGCCGGCACCGCCACCAAACATAGCAGAGCCGCTATCGCTTTTTTTTCCAAACTCACTTCCGCCGGCCGCAAAGCCAAAAGATACTTTTGAAATAGGGATAATAACTGTACCGTCAGGAGTATCCACCGGATCTCCAACAATAGTTCTTACATCAACCATTTCTTTAATATTCTGCAAAGCTGTTTGCATAATGCCTTCAATAGGATGACTCATAATAATACACCGCCTCTTAAAAATTTTTATTAAAAAATACTTTTTCGTATTTATTTACTTTTTTATGCATTTTTCTTTTTTAATTTATTATATGCCTTTATAATATCAAAAACTGCAATACCTGCAAAAAACAACCTGGCACCAAAAATTAACTTTGCCGAAACCTCTGCTTTTTCTTTTGTAAAATCAGGGCAGACATGTATATCAAGATTTTTCTTTTTTATATTAAAATAATAATAAATCACTGCAAAAATATTATATACAACGCCATATGCAACACCTGAAAAAATTCCTGTCAGCGCTGCATCACCCAGTCCGAATTCTGTTTTAAAATAAGCTTTTTTTAAAGCAGCAACACGCCTTAAGCTTTTTAAAGCATTTCCAATATGTTTTTTTATATTCTCTTCATCAGTGTCCCACTTTTTAAAAATGCCTTTAAATTCTTCAAAACTAAATTTGCTTTTTTCAGATGGTTCACTGCCTGAATTTTCATTTTTATTGTCTTTGACTTTTCCACTTTCATAAACGCTTATGCCAAATATCTTTACTTTAAATATATTCTGCTTTTTTTCAAGAGAATATACATATTCAGCACTTACTCTTATGGGAATGAGCAAAAGTATTACAAATAATGCCAAAACACATATCAGCCATATCATACAATTGCCCCCTCTGTTACTTTTTTTAAATATCTATGCTAAGCTGTTCGCCATATTCAGGTGTTTCAATTTCCGCCTCTAAATCCGGCAAATCTTCTAAAGTTTTTAAACCGAAATTTCTTAAAAATTCCTGCGTTGTAACATACAAAATAGGTTTACCCGGCGCATCAAGCCTTCCCTTTTCTTCAATCAAGCCTCGCTCAACAAGGCGGTACACTGCGCCGTCACTGTTAACACCGCGCACATACTCTATCGTTCCCTTTGTAACAGGTTGATTATACGCAACTATGCTTAAAACCTCAAGGGCAGCATTCGAAAGCCCCTGTTGCCGTCTTATACCTGCAATTTCCTGAACATAACTGTAATACTCAGGTCTTGTGCAAATCTGATAACCCTCGTCAATTTCAAGAATTGCAAAGCCGCGACTTTCATTTTCATAATATTTTTGGATTTTTTTCATTTCATCATGAATGTCTCCTTCACTGACACCCGCAATTTCAGCAAGCTTATCAGCCTTAACTGCTTCGCCTGCCGCAAAAAGTACACTTTCAAGTATACCGTGCAATTTATTCATATTCATCTTCCCCATTATAATCTTTGGTATATCCGCTCTTGTCCCCTTCTGAAAGCTCAAAATCTCTTTGGGATGCTATGTAACGCGCTGCAAGGCGCCCGTCTTTTATAAGCTCAAGCACCGCTAAAAATGCCGCCACCATTTCTTCTCTGTAAATAAGATTTTCAAACCATATGTTAAAGCTTATCTTTTTACCATCGGAAATGGCAGAAAGTATATCTGAAATCTTATCTTTAACAGATACCACACTTCGTTTAACAATTCCGTCAAAAATTTTCTTCGGCGGCGGTGTGCGCCTTTTTGTGCGCTCTAAAATATCATAAAAAGCCTCTGTAAGAGCTTGTATATCAAATTCGCCCGTATATTCCAAAACCTTAGGTTTAACATCATCAGGTGTTTTAAAAAACATATATTTTGATGAAAATTCATGCTCTCTTAAATATCCCGAGACTTCTTTGTATTTTTTGTATTCTAAAAGTCTGTTTGCAAGGTCATCACGGGGGTCTTCCTCTTGCTCCTCTTCATCTTGAGGCAAAAGCATTTTTGATTTAATATAAAGGAGCTGCGCCGCCATTATAATAAACTCACTTGACACGTCAAGGTCCATCTTTTGCATCTGCTCTATTACCTCAAAGTATTGCGTTGTAATCTCTTTTATGGGTATATCATAAATATTAACTTTGTTTTTGCTTATCAGGTGCAAAAGAAGGTCTAATGGCCCCTCAAACACCACAAGCTTAAAAGAAAGTTTATCCATATTTTCACCTTTTCAATCCCTGCGTAGCTCATATATCCACGGCTTAAATTAAAATTCCTAATAAAAAATCCATCAAATACTGCAAGGGTATTGCAAAAATATTTATAAGCCAGCCTAATGGAACATCTATTATACTTGTTACCAAAACAACCATAAGAATTATAAATCCATAACGCTCATAAGTTAATATAAATCTGTATGCTTTTGCGGGCAAAAGAGAAAATAAAATTTTTGACCCGTCAAGAGGCGGTATCGGCAGAAGATTAAACACCATAAGACCAATGTTTAGTGAATATACTGCCATAACAATACCAAGTATTATTTCAAAAATTTTCACAACTGCCGCATTAGTGGCAATTCTTATACCCAAAGCATACACAAGACACCACAAAACAATTGCCAATGCCGCTAAAATAAAATTCATTAAAGGCCCTGCAAGGGCAATTAACGCACTGTCTGTTTTGGGATTTTTTAAATTTCTGTAATTAAAAGGCACCGGATTTGCCCATCCAAATCCGAAAAGAAGCATACACAATGCGCCGTACAAATCAAAATGCGCTTTTGGATTAACTGTTAATCTGCCATACATTTTAGCTGTTATATCTCCCCTTAAATATGCCATATAGGCATGGGCGAACTCATGAAATGAAATAGCAATTAAAACTGCAGGAATTCTGTATAAAATCGAAACGAACCACTCTGCAAGGCTCGCCCCACCAATCAATGAACCTATCAAAATTTAAACACGCTCCCAGAAAATTATACTTACATATCACATTATATATTATTTTTCCCTTAAAGTCAAAACAATTCTTCCATTTTTACAAATAGTTTTTATTTTCTTTGTATTTTTACCAAAAAAGATGCATAAATCTTATTTTTTGCTTGACTTTTCTTTGTTTTTCAAATAAAATAGATGTGATTGTATTTTTATATAAAGGACAGTGAATCTTATGATTATAAGAATAATCGGGCTGGTGGTAGTCGTCGTGTGCGGCTTAGCCGCTCTTTTCTTCAAAAAACTTGCCGGCGTTATTTTAAAAAGGGACATAACAGACGATGAGGCACTTAAATTTAAAATGCTTATGCTTTTAATCAGTTCCGTCGGCGCATTGGCGGTTATTTTGCCTGATTACATTTGATTTTATTATATTTACATTTAGGAGGAATATAAAGTGTTAGAACAAGAAAACATTGCAAAAAATTATGAACCTTCAGAATTTGAAGCAAGACTTTATAAATTCTGGGTGGATAACAAATATTTTCATGCGGACGAAAAAAGCAACAAACCGACTTTTACAATTGTTATCCCGCCGCCCAACGTAACAGGTCAGCTTCACATGGGTCACGCACTTGACGAGACCCTGCAGGATATTCTTATAAGATACAAGAGAATGGCAGGTTTCGAGGCCCTTTGGGTTCCTGGAACAGACCATGCGGGTATCGCAACTCAGATAAAGGTTGAAGAGGCACTTCGTGTTAACGAAGGTCTTACAAGATATGACCTTGGAAGAGAAAAGTTTTTAGAGCGTGTGTGGGACTGGAAAAACATGTATGGCAACAGAATTATCAATCAGCTTAAGAAAATCGGTTGCTCATGCGATTGGGACAGAGAAAGATTTACAATGGACGAAGGTTGCAGTGACGCAGTTCTGGAAGTGTTTATAAATCTTTACAACAAAGGTTTAATATATCAGGGCAACAGAATTATAAACTGGTGTCCGAAATGTCTTACAGCACTTTCTGATGCAGAGGTTACATATACCGAGCAGGACGGTAACTTCTGGCATATTAAATATTTTATAAAAGATTCTGACGAATACCTTACAATCGCGACAACAAGACCCGAAACACTTTTCGGTGATACAGCGGTTGCAGTAAATCCAGAAGATGAAAGATATTCACACTTAATTGGAAAAACTCTTATCCTGCCCCTTGTTGGCAGAGAAATTCCGATTATTGCTGACGAATATGTTGAAAAAGAATTTGGTACAGGAGCAGTTAAAATCACACCAGCTCATGACCCTAACGACTTTGAGGTTGGTCTTCGCCATAATTTAGAGCAGATTAAGGTTATGAACGATGATGCAACCATGAATCACTACTGCGGTAAATACGAAGGCTTAGACCGTTATGAATGCAGAAAGGCAATGCTTGCTGACCTTGAAAAAGACGGCAACCTTGTTAAAACAGAGCCTCATTCCCACAATGTTGGCGAGTGTTACAGATGTTCAACCACAGTTGAGCCCTTAACATCAAAGCAGTGGTTTGTTAAAATGAAGCCTTTGGCAGAAGCGGCAATTAATGCTGTTAAAGATGGCGATTCAGTTTTCGTTCCTGACAGATTTACTAAAACATATCTTAACTGGATGGAAAACGTACACGACTGGTGTATCTCACGTCAGCTATGGTGGGGCCACAGAATTCCTGCATACTATTGTAATAAATGCGGCAAAACAGTTGTAAGCAAAACAAATGTTGATGTTTGTCCTGATTGCGGCGGTGCTATGAAGCAGGACCCCGACGTTCTTGATACATGGTTCAGCTCTGCCCTATGGCCATTTTCAACCCTTGGCTGGCCGAACAAAACTCCCGAGCTTGACAAGTTCTTCCCCACATCTGTTTTGGTAACAGGCTATGATATTATATTCTTCTGGGTTGCAAGAATGATATTCTCATCAATGGAACATATGGGTAAAGCCCCCTTTAAACACATATTTATTCATGGTCTTGTGCGTGATGCTCAGGGCAGAAAGATGTCAAAATCTTTAGGTAACGGTATCGACCCGTTAGAGATTGTTGAAAAATACGGTGCAGATGCACTAAGATTTACACTTGCTACAGGAAACGCACCCGGTAACGATATGCGTTTTTCAGATGAAAAGGTTCAGGCAAGCCGTAACTTTGCAAACAAGATATGGAACGCATCACGTTTCGTACTGATGAATCTTGAAATAGACGAAAACAAGCTTCCCGCTACAAAGGATTTACAAACAGAAGACAAATGGATTATAAGTAAGTTTAACCGCATTGTAAAAGAAGTAAGTGAAAACCTTGATAATTTTGATTTGGGTGTTGCACTTTCAAAACTTTATGACTTTATCTGGGATGATTTCTGTGACTGGTATATCGAGCTTGTTAAACCCCGTTTATTTGATAAAGAGAATGCTACAGGTAAAACAGCACAGTATGTTTTAACATATGTTCTTTCAGAAACAATGAAGCTTCTTCATCCATTTATGCCGTTTATCACAGAAGAAATCTGGCAGCACTTGCCCCATAATGGTGAAAGTATTATGATAAGCCAGTGGCCCGTTTATGACGAAGATAAAAACTTTAAAGATGCTGAATACGATATGAGCCTTATTATGAGTGCAATCAAGGGTGTAAGAAACACAAGAGCTGAAATGAATGTTCCCAACTCAAGAAAAGCAAAGGTAATAATCGTTACTGAGCTTTGCGATGTGTTTAAAAACGGCACTGCATTTTTTGAAAAGCTTGCCAGCGCATCTGAGGTTGAAGTTATAAGAGATGCTTACAATTCAGACGGCTGTGTTTCAATAGTTGTTGAAGGCGCTACAATTTATCTTCCCTTAAATGACTTGGTTGATAAAGAAAAAGAAGTCGAGCGTTTAACAAAAGAAAAACAGAACTTGCTTGCTGAAATTAAACGTGTTGAAGGAAAATTAAACAATCCGGGCTTTGTCTCCAAAGCACCTGCAAAGGTTGTTGAAGAAGAAAAGGCAAAAGGCGAAAAATATGCTGAAATGCTTAAAAATGTTGAAGAAAGTTTAGCTACTCTTCTGTAAGATACAAACAAAAAAATGCAGTTTCACTCATTAAATGAAAAGTGAGACTGCATTTTCTATATTCTTCCTGAAAATTAAAAATATAAATTTCTAAAATTACAGAAATATAAATTTCTAAAATTACAGATATAAATTTCTAAAATTACAGATTTATATTGACAAAAACAAAATAAAATTGTATCATTAATTGTAGAATTTTTTCAAATTTTATCAATTACGGGCAATTTGGCCTTTGAATATACGGAGGAAATTATGAATAATAAAAAAAATTATTCAAAAAAGAAAAGAAGAAAAAAGAGTTCTTTTCGTTCTTTACTATTATTTTCACTTATTTTTATTACAATAGCTCTTGGGGTTGTAATCGGTGTAATTATTTTTTCAAAACCTCACACAAAAAGCGTTCAAGTGCACGTTAAAATTACGGATAACGGCTCTATAATTATGGACTATCCAATAACTGTGACCGGAATGGCACCTAATGCAGCTATGGCATTTGAAAAAGGCTGCAAACAAAAAAACATATCCTACACTTATGAGAATGGTGTATTTGATTGTTTTAATGGTTTAAATTCCACCGAAACAGAAGGATGGATGTTTTATATTAACAACTCAGCTGTCAATACAAGCGTTAAAGATTGTATTTTAAAAGAAAATGATAAATTAGAGTTCAGATATGCAAATTACAACCATCGTTTTGCTCAGTTGCAAAGCGGCAATGCATCTGCTCAAACAGAAGCAGAAAAAGAAACTCCCATTAAAGTAAAAGTGGAAAATAACGGCGAGATACTGCTTGAAAGCGCAGTTATGCTCAATAAAGAAAATCCAAATGCAGCAGATGCATTTAAAAATATTTGCGACACAAACGGATGCGTATATACTTTAACCGACGGTAATTTAATCAGCTTTAAAAATCTTGTAAATGATGACTCAAATGAATGGAAACTTTATTTAAACAATAAGCTTTATGAGGAAAATATGAACGCTCTTGAGTTAGCTGGCGGTGATATTTTAGAATTTAAATACGAAGCTATAGCTGAATAATATTTTTTCTTTTGCTTATAATATTTATGCAGTTTAAAACTTTTTAAGGAGATTGGCATAAATGAATAATCAAAATGAGAAAAAACCTACAAAAAAAGCGTGGGAGGTTGTAAAAGCTTACAGCGGCAGAGCAATTGAATCCTGCGACCCTCTTGGTAGCTATACCGGTCAACCTGAGGATAAGAAAGAAGTCCCCGTTCAGGACGCTGACGACCTCTAAAAAAAGCAGGTATCGAGCTATTTCGGTACCTGCTAAAAATATTTTTATTTTGAACATATATTTTTTATTTTTTTATGAAATTAGTATTGACAAATATTATAAATTGTGGTAAACTATTATTCGTTGTAAGGCAACACACGAATGATACGGAGAGGTGTCCGAGTGGTTTAAGGAGCTGGTCTTGAAAACCAGTGATACGAAAGTACCAAGAGTTCGAATCTCTTCCTCTCCGCCATTTTTTTAATTTGCAGAAAATTTGCATCATCAGTTTTCGAAAAATCAATCATAAAAGTCTGCTTTTTTGTGTGCGAAGCGAACATTTAGTTTGCGGAGCCGACTTTTTTATTTAAAATTAAATATTTGTATTTAATTCGACTTGGAGAAGTACTCAAGTAGGCCGAAGAGGCGCCCCTGCTAAGGGTGTAGGTCGTTAACGCGGCGCGAGGGTTCGAATCCCTCCTTCTCCGCCATAATAGCGAGATGATTTTACTGTAAGTAAGGTCATCTCGCTTTCTTATGCGGTTTTCAGCGGTTTGAAAAGTAAAGGTTTTTGACGGCAAATCGTTTACTGTCAAATATCTTTTTTGTGAACTTGAACCGCAGTCCTAAATTCAATATCAATTCCAAAACACAGAGTAAATTTTCTACTCTGTGTTTTTTTATTTGAATTTAAGGAGGAAAACTTTAATGAAACTAAATGGAAACTTCACTATTATACCTAACGAATTTATTAACGACTCAAGGCTCGATGTGTATGAATTTCGTATCCTTTGTTACCTGATGAAATTATTAGGATGCAACTCTTCCTGCTACCCCTCTTACGAAACTATCGCAAGAGAAACCGGAATGAGTTTGTCAAAGGCAAAGAACGGAATTAAGAATTTAATTGAACACGGAATAATTACCAAAGAGAATCGAGAGAAAAAGTCCGGAGGTGCTGCATCAAATCTCTATGTGGTGTGTGTAAAAACCACCGATGAAGATGATAAGGTTGTAGAAAACACTACCGACAGTATTCCTGATGACTCACCCTCTGGTGTGTCTGAAGAACGAGGTGGTGTTCAAGACGACTGCAATAAATATATAAATAAAAATATTAATTATTTTATTAATAACCATCTATCATCAATAGAGGATGTGATGGATCGGGCAGAAACATATGAACTCAACGGACTGACAAAAAAGAATTATGAATCGGCTATTGAGATTATGTTTAATTCAGAATCAATTTCGGTTGGCGGCGAAATCATTCCCCGTGAAATTGTTCGCAAGCGATTAGAAAATATCAGCTATGAGCATATCGTCTATGTCGATAATAATATGCCGAGGAAAATTGTTAATGGCAAGGTTGAAATTCAAGTCAGAAGTCCCGTTCCATATATAGTAACTGCTCTGTATAATGCTCTGCGTTATACGAAAGGTGAAATTGTGCAAATGGAATACGGAGATGATATATCTGCTGACTTCTTCCGAAAGGAGGATGACGATGAGATATTTATATAATCAGCAAAATATGATAACAAAAAATACGGCAAGACTTGAAGAGCTTTCCGACCTTATGCGAGATGCCATATTCAAAAATGCAACAGGCGAAATGACACCCAAGGAGCTTGAGAAAATCTGCTATGAAGTAAAGACGGAATCAGAAAAGTTGCGGAAGGAAAACGAAGAACATGAAATGACAAGGAAAATGAAATCAGCAGAATCATCCAAGCTAAAACAAATCTTCAAGGCGGTAGATGAAATGGCTGAAGAGCTTACCGAAATCGATAATACCCTCGTCCGCAACATCATAGAAAAAATGGAGGTGATAGCAAAAGACAAGTTGACAATCTGGTTCATAGGTGACATAGCCTACGAGGTAGAAATACCCGAATTAAAAGTCCAAGAAAAATATTAAAAAGGACTTGTAAAAAGTTAAGAAATATGATAGAATAAATCCTGTAAAAAGGATTTATTCTGTCTTTGGAATTGATTAGGACGAAAGTCTGGAAACCCGCTTAAAATAAGGGAAAAATCAATGCGACAGTAAAATTATATCGTTCTTCCAATCATTCAATACTCTACTTTGCAAAGGGAAAGTATTGAACAATCAGGATTAGAGAACATTACTTAGGTTAGGAACTAAGCAATGTTCTCTTTTTTTGCGCCTGCTTCCTCGTTCTGCAACAAATCGCCAATAAATCGGTATCTTATGTCTATTGACTGCTCCCATTTACCATCAACCTTTTGACGGTCTGATACAGTAATGCTTTCTATCAGCTCGCACACAACAGCTCGCGTTAAGGTTTCAATGTTTGTGAAATCAGAGATAAGACTTAACCATTCATTAACTTCGTCTGTCGCTGTGCTTATCTGTTCCAGTTCATCATGTAGTCTTGGAATTTGTGTTTCAAGGTCGCTTTGCTCCTTTAAGAAATCTTCCATCATTGATTCGAACACTTCTTCGGGTAATTTTCCGCTGCATTTATCAATATAAAGATTTTTGATAGTGGTTTTAATTAATGCAAGTCTGTTTTCAGCATTAGAAATCTGACCTCTTATAACCTTAGTTTCAGCCATTGCGTGCTTACTTTTTAGTGTCAAAAGTTTGTTTGCAATGGTTTCTTTTTCATTTTCTGCAATTATAGCATAGCGTTTGATGTCGCATAAAACGATTTCACAAAGGTCATCCTCTTCTATATAATGAGTGCCGCAAGCATTTGAACCATTGTTATTATAGCGACTGCAACGATAAAGACCTTTTTCACCATTAGCAAGTTTTTTACGCATATAAGCAAGAGGCGAATTACAATCGGCACATCTTAAAATGCCTGCGAACATTCCTACAGTCTTTTCTTTTGTTTTTGCCACTCTTGAATTGGTTCTCATCCGACTATGTACCTTGTCCCAAAGCTCACGCTCTACAATGGGTTCGTGAGTGTTTTCAACTACAATCCAATTATCAGGATTTACCTGACGCATCTTCTTTGTTTTAAAAGACACTGTTTTGCGCTTTCCCTGAACCATATTGCCTATATAGACTTGATTGCGTAACAACTGCAACACCGTGGCACTGCCCCAGACATTCTTTTCTTCTGTAAGCGGATTAACTCTGCCCATTTTTGCATAATGATAAAACCTTGGACTGTCAACCTTTTCTTCATTAAGTCTGTCGGCAATCTGCCTTGCAGTATCACCGGATGCAAATTCACTGAATAATCTTCTGATTATCAATGCAGCTTCATCGTCTATGATAAGAATGTGCTTGTCTTCAGGGGATTTCTTGTAGCCATATGGTGCTTGACTTCCCATAAACATACCTTGTTCTGCACTCTTACGCTTTACCTGCCGCACCTTTTTTGATACCTGCTTTGGGTAAATCTCATTCAGTACATGATGAAAAGCGGTCATATCATTATCGTCATTGATGGTGTCTATACTGTCGTTTATGGCGATATAACGGATGTCATTTTCAGGGAAGAACTCGTCTGTGTAATAGCCTGCTTGAACATAGTTTCTGCCAAGTCTTGATAAGTCCTTCGTAATGATACAGTTGATTTTGCCTGATAGGGCATCATCAATCATCCTTTTAAAGCTCGGTCTTTCAAAATTTGTTCCTGTCCAGCCGTCATCAACATATTCTTCAACCAACTTCCAGCCCTTTTCAAGAACATAATCTTTTAATAGCTGTCTTTGGTTGCTTATGCTCATGCTCTCCAAATGCCCGTTATTATCGTCTTTTGATAGTCTTAAATACCATACTCAATTTCGTCTGCAAATAGCGACACTGCAGCCTTATAGGCGGTATGATGTCCCACTTCCATATTCTCACTATACTTATTCAAAAAAGAAGGATTGCTACCATTTCTGAATGAAGCAACAGTATGCCAATATATAACTGAAATCAACATTTCGCCATTATTGACATTAGTTCTTTCAAAATGCGATATTGCACCGGAATAGTTTCCTTTTAAGAAGTTCATTATGTCAAAATAGAACGCAACATTTTCTTCCTTTACACCATATTCCAAAGCACTGTTATAACAGCTTTCAGCTTCGTCAAATTTAAACAATATTAGATATGCTCCGCCTAATTTTATATAAAGCATAAAATCGTTTTGCTTAATTCTGCAAGCATTCTGATATTCTTTTATTGCATCCTTGAAGCGATATTGCCTTACAAGCAAATCTCCTGCTTTTACTTTACTTTGGTAATCATCCGACGTCTTGAGCCAGAATATTTCTTCCGTATCTTCCACCGTACAAATATCATCGCCAAGCTGACTTTCTAAAGTTGCAAAATTATTTTCCATAATCAAATTCCCTTATCAGTTCGCTGATAGATTTTCCTGTTTCTTTGGCTATTTTGGTCAAATCATCGTACTCATATTTTTTTCGTTCAACTCCATAGCCTTTTGACACTTTTAGGCGCACATTACCATAAGCAGTTGCGACATTTTGTATTTCACGCTCTAAAATATACCTGTTCAATTTGCTCTCTCTGATTCCAATAGTCGTCGTGTGCTTAAATACTGTTTTTATGATTTCTTCTTTATCTTTTTCGTTGCACATTATGTGTATAAGAATACCGGGGCGTGATTTTTTCATACCGATTGCTGTTGTATAGACATCGAGCGCACCTGCTTCAAAAAGTCTGTCAATTGCAAAGCCCATCGCTTCACCTGTCATATCATCCACATTACAATTAAGCTCACAAATTTCATCAGATTTATTTTCTGTTTCACCAAGCATAACCCTTACACAGTTGGCAGTTTCAAAATCCTTTGTTCCCATTCCGTAACCGATAGCCTGTGTTCGCATAACAGGCATTGGTCCAAATTCATTTACAAAATACTTTAAAAGTGCCGCACCGGTTGGGGTGCAAAGTTCACCTTTTACAGCTCCGGAATAAATTGGAACGTCCTTTAAAATATAAGCCGTAGCAGGTGCAGGAACAGGTAAAATTCCATGAGCACATTTAACCTTGCCACTTCCTACGTGAATGGGAGATGCAACAATTTTATCAACATCCAATCTGTTTACCAAAAGGCATACCGCCACAACATCGGCGATGGCATCCATCGTTCCTACCTCGTGGAAATGTATGTCGGTAACAGGTACTCCGTGTGCCTTGCTTTCAGCTTCTGCAATAAGTCCGTATACAGCCATTACATCATCTTTTACTTTTTTTGGTAAATTCAGATGACCGCACACAATATGCTCTATTTCGTGTAATCCGTTATGACTGTGTTCGTGGTTATGCACATGGTCGTGGTCGTGATGATGGTGATGTTCATCTTCTTCAATGTCATCTACCAAAACTTTGATATGCGTACCACATATACCGCACTTAACAGAATTTTCTTTTACATATTTAACTTTCGGAATGCCAAGAGAATTTAATTCGTCAACAGATTCGTCTTGATTCGGAATTAATTCAAGCAGGGCAGCTGTAAGCATATCTCCTGCAGCGCCCATTGAGCAATCTATATATAAAGTTCTCATTTTCTTACCTCCATATGATTTATCATATTTGCAAGATATCCTGCACCAAAGCCATTGTCGATATTTACAACAGAAACTCCGCTTGCGCAGGAGTTAAGCATAGACAAAAGTGCAGAAAGTCCGCCGAATGAAGCTCCATATCCAACGCTTGTCGGAACTGCAATAACAGGGCAGTCCGCAAGACCTCCTATAACACTCGCTAAAGCTCCTTCCATTCCTGCAATGGCTATAATTACACTTGCACTCATTATATCCTCAAGATGTGCAAGCGTGCGGTGAAGTCCTGCCACTCCCACATCGTAAAGTCTTATAACCTCATTACCCAGCACTTCTGCGGTTATAGCCGCTTCTTCCGCAACGGGAATGTCACTTGTTCCGCCTGTTGCTACAACTATTTTTCCTAACCCGTCAGGCTTTGGCGTTTCTCCTGAAATTGCACAACGTGCGTCATTATAGTATTTTATAGGATGGATATTATTGATTATGTTTGCAGATTCTTCTGAAAGACGAGTTATTAAAATATTATCTTGACCATTCTTTTTCATGCTCTCAATAATTCCGATAATTTGCTCGGGAGTTTTTCCTGCACCGTAAATTACTTCAGCTGTGCCTTGTCTTAATTTTCTGTGCATATCCACCTTGGCATAAACTATATCTTCAAAGGGCTTCATTTTCAGTTTGAGAAGTGCTTCCTCAATCGAAACAGTCCCGTTTTTTACATTTTCAAGTATGTTTTTTATATCGTTATTCATCATCTTACCTCCAAATCAAGAACAACAGAATCGTAGTATTTTTTCAAAAACTCAAAAATGCTTTTTCTGTTTTTTATTATCAGAGGCATTTGTGCCTCTTTTACTTGTATTTTTCCGATACCGTTTTTAAGACGTATGCGAAAATCTGTAAATCCTAACGAGGAAAGAAATTCTTCGCATTTTTCTGTTGCATTTAACTTCGCCTCTGTAATTTGTTCAGCCGTTGCAATTCTTGTTGCAAGACAAGCATACGCAGGTTTATTCCATGTAAACAATCCTGCTTCATTAGAAGCTTTTCTTATATCCTCTTTTGTAAGACCACATTCCTTTAATGGCGAAAGCACTTTTAATTCGCGAAGTGCTTTCACTCCGGGTCTGTCATTTTCATCATCAGAAGCATTGGTTCCATCTATAAGCACCTTATATCCGTCTTTCTCTGCTTCATTGATTATTGCAGAAAATATAGCCTTTTTGCAATAATAGCATCTGTTTTCAGGATTTTCTTTAACACAGGGAACAGACAAAACATCAAGATTTATTATTTTCATTTCTGCATCTGTTTCTTTTGTAAGTTTGATTGCATCATCAAGCTCAAACTGAGGTTGAAAATCAGATTTAACATAGTATGCACAAACCTTTTTTGCATACTTCTTTGCAGCATATAACAAATATGACGAATCAACTCCTCCTGAAAAAGCCACGGCAACTATTGGATATTTTGCAAAAAAATCTTTTAAATTCATAATTTGGCTCCCAATACACATAAAGCGGCTCCGCACATAGTCAGAGCCGCTTTGACCTTTACTTTCTTTTGAAAAGAGTTGCTTTTACTACGCCCTTAGGATCTTTTACAAGCAAAATCACAAGCCAGATAATAAGACCAAGTGCAACAACTGACAAGCCGAGATACAAATCGTTAAGCATATCAATCGGAGCAGGAGCAAAAAACTCTGCACCGAGTTCTGAATACTCGAATATTGCATCTACAAGCCACATTAAAGAAGCTCCCCAATAAAGCCAACAAAGTGTGCCTATTTTCATTTTGCTTTCAGGTGCATTTTTATACCATAAAATTGTGCAAATAATAGCAGCAAAAACAGATGTCAATAATGTCATTTTAAGCACCTACCTTTGCAAGCTTTGCTTCTTTAACAGCTCTTTTTTCAATAATAGCCGATACTGCAAGCATACCACACCATACAGCAGTAATAAGAATTGCCATTGTTGTTCCCGCACTTGTCATTTCTGCGAGCATTTCAGCGGTTTCGCCCGTTTGAACAGCAGTCAAGAATGGGAAAGTAGGAATAATTTCTCCATGCCATACGTGTTCAAATGCAAGAAGTGCACTTCCACCCCAAAGGAGCTTGTTTAACCAGCCTAATTTTGTTGAAAATTTAATTTTCGTTGCATCTTCCAAGGTTCCGTCAGCGAAAGAAATCTTTGCGGTTTCTTCCTTTTCTTTTGATTTCATTGCCTTTGCAGCAATGGTTGTGATAACTGCTTCAGCAGCCGGTACTAAAAAACATGCCATAAAAATCTACCTCCTGATTTTAGGATGACAAAAACAAAAAGGCATACAATTCCTTTTCAAAGAAATCGCATACCTTCTATGTACACATATCATCCAATATAAAATAAAATAAAATTAATTTAATATGACTGCTTCAGCAGACTTTTGAACTTCTTGTTCAAACTACAAACATTATATCACAACAGTTAAAAAAAATCAATATTTTTCTACAATTTTTTGATTTCTTTTACGATTTCCTCAATCTGAGCTGCAACGTTTTGTTCTCGAACACCAACTATACGGATATTGCAAATATTAACGGGTATTAAAAATCTTATGGCATTGCTTTGTGCAACAGCCTTTGCCATCAAAGGCGTAACTTCTCCTAACATAGAATCTGCCACGACAATACCGATAGGCCCGATTATAACATCTGCTTCTCTGCAACCTACAATCACTGCATTTTCACCTGTAGCTGCTCCGTCTGCACCTGCTTTTAGCATTGCAGTTGTTGCCATTACATTCGTACCTACCGCAGTTATATTAGCCTCAGATATATTCTCTTTTATAGCAGAAACAATTTGTTTTCCTATGCCTCCGCCTTGTGCATCTATAACAAGTATATTCATTTTAAAACTCCCATCGTTTTTAATATATATTATCATAACTTCTAACAAAAGTAAACAATTAAAAAAATTTTTAGCATTTTTGCCAAAAGTTGCAGCAATAATTCTATCTTTCAACCAACCCATATTTAATTTTAATTCTTTCAAGTTTATCTATCATAGGCTCGGATATGAACCACAAGAAAAATGCAGTAGAAAGCGCATGAATCAAGTCAAATGGTATTCCCATGATGTATGCGGAAATTATCATTGCTTTCGTAGGGTTAGCCTGATACATT
>JAZTXH010000002.1:0-33634 GCA_045636325.1 Clostridia bacterium | reverse complement strand
AAGTACTTTTCGTGTTTTATTTCGTTTATACTGTTTAATTTTCAATGTCCAATGCCCCACTTTACACCTAGGATTTTTACTCCCTTTCGTCAAGCGACTTGATTAGTATATCACCTTTTTTTATCTTTGTCAACACTTTTTAAAAAAAACATATGTTTATTTTTTCCGCCTGCTTTTTTTGAAAAGTTAAATCTGTACAAAAAAGGTTATATTCAATTAAATTCAATACGTCAATACTGACAAAATTAATATTTTTTAAAAAATATATTGACATTTATTCGTAGTCTGTGATAAAATATTTTCAGTTAGTCAAGACTAATCGTTTTTGATATAATTGTTCTTGGCAAGTATAAGTTGTGCACCGGGGAGGGTCAACGGTATATGGATTTACGTAGTGCCACAGAAGGCAAAGAATACATAATAAAAGGAATAGAAACCGACGATGAAGAATTAAACGCATTTCTTTTTTCTTTGGGATGTTATTCAGGAGAGTCAATTACAGTTGTATCTCATTTGAAAAATGGTTGCATTATAGCAATAAAAGACGCAAGATACAATATAGATAGTCAATTGGCTGAAGCTATAATAATCATATAATATTAAATATGCCTGCTTGGGTATATTTATTTTTAACCATCGGTTAGTTTACTCTAACCAGAATAATTATTATTTAGGGGGAAACACAATGAAAATCGCATTCACAGGCAATCCAAACAGCGGAAAAACCACTATGTACAATGCCCTTACTGGCAGCAACGAAAGTGTTGGCAACTGGGCAGGTGTAACAATAGACAAAAAAGAAGCTTTGATTAAAAGGAGTTATTATGAAGGAGCATCTGCCGAAGAGCTTATAGCGGTAGATTTACCGGGTGCATATTCAATGTCCCCATTCACAAGCGAAGAAACAATTACAAGCTCGTATATAAAAAACGAAAATCCTGACGTTATAATAAATATTGTGGATGCAACAAATCTGAGCAGAAGTTTATTTTTTACAACGCAGATTCTTGAACTTGGAATTCCTGTTGTTGTGGCATTAAACAAATCTGACATTAACAAAAAAAAGGAAACAAAAATAAATATTGACTTACTTTCAAAAAATCTTGGATGCCCGGTTGTAAACACAATTTCAACATCTGCAGAAGGCTTGTCCAATGTTGTAAAAGCTGCAATAAGTGTTGCAGGCAAATCGCAAAACGCACCTTTTTCACAAAACGAATTTGATATCAGTGATAAGAAATCAGCTGAGCTTGCAGACAGAAAACGTTTTGATTTTGTAAATAAATTGGTAAAATCAGTTGAAAAGAGAAAGGTTCTTACAAAAGATAAAAATTTTCAGGATAAAATCGATGATATTCTTACAAACAGATGGCTTGGAATACCAATTTTTGCAGTTATGATGTTTTTGGTGTTTCAGATTTCTCAAGCCTGGGTTGGACCATTCATCGCAGATGGCTATGAGTTCGAAAACGGCACGGTGATTCCGGGTCTTGTTACGCTTATTGATATGTTCAGCGCATGGGTTTCAGGTATTTTGGAAAATACCGGTATTAACCCTCTGCTTATGTCCCTTTTAACAGATGGTATCATAGGCGGGGTTGGTGCAGTGGTCGGATTTTTGCCACTGGTAATGGTTTTGTATTTTTTAATTGCTCTTTTGGAAGACTGCGGCTATATGGCAAGGGTATCCGTGATTTTAGATCCTATATTTAAAAAGGTAGGTCTTTCAGGAAAGTCCATTATCCCCTTTGTTATCGGAACAGGCTGTGCCATTCCCGGCGTAATGGCATGCCGCACGATAAAAAACGAGCGTGAAAGACGGGCAACCGCAATGCTTACTCCATTTATGCCCTGCGGTGCAAAGCTTCCCGTTATTGCTCTTTTTGCAGGTGCCTTTTTTGAAGATGCCCCTTGGGTTGGAACTCTTATGTATTTTGCAGGAATCATAATAATATTCTTTGCCTCACTTATTATTAATAAAATTACTGCATACACGACAAAAAAATCCTTCTTTATAATAGAGCTTCCCGAATACAAAATTCCAAGCTTCTCAAGAGCCTTTATGTCCATGTGTTCAAGAGGCTGGGCATACATAGTAAAAGCGGCAACAATTATTTTAATCTGTAACACAGCAATTCAGATTATGCAGTCATTTACCTTAAGCCTTGATGTTGCACAATCTGCTGATGAATCAATTCTTGCAGCTCTTGCTCATCCCTTTGCCTATATTCTTATTCCCGTTACGGGCGTGCTGTCATGGCAGTTTGCCGCAGCAGCGGTCAGCGGCTTTATAGCTAAAGAAAACGTAGTCGGCACATTGGCAGTGTGCTTTGCAGGTCTTCAGAATCTTATTGATACAGAAGAGCTTGCCCTTATGGCAGGTGCCGGCGGTGAGGTTGCAACAGTTTTTGCCATAACAAAATCGGCAGCCCTTGCATATCTTATGTTTAATTTGTTTACTCCGCCATGCTTTGCAGCAATCGGCGCAATGAATTCAGAACTGAAAAGTGCAAAGTGGCTTTGGAGCGGCATTGCACTACAGCTTGGAGTTGGCTTCACCGTGGGATATCTTGTGTATCAAATCGGCACAATTATAACAACCGGAGCTGTAGGTGCCGGCTTTATCCCCGGGCTTATTGCAGTTATACTGATGATTTTAATTGTTGTATACCTTTGTATTTATTCTGACAAAAAGCTTGCAGAATTAAAAAAATAATCATTTAAAAGCAGGTGATATGTTATGACGGATGTTATAGTAATTTTAGTTATTTTGTTAATTCTTGTTCTTGCAGGAGGTTATATATATAAAGCGAAAAAATCAGGCAAAAAATGCATTGGCTGCCCTGAAAGCGGAAGCTGCTGTAAGAAAAACTGCAGTTGCAAGTCGGATAAAAACTAAATTTAACAGCCAAAAATGCGGCGGATTTTGATGTGAAAATTCCGCCGCATTTTTATATTCTTTTGCGGAATTCCTTTGGTGTAACACCTTTTATGGATTTGAATGTTTTTATAAAGTAGCTTAAATCATTAAATCCCGAAGAATATGCAATCTCCGTTACCGAATAATCCGTATTTAAAAGTTTCCTTGCCGCACATTCTATCCTGTAAGATATAAGATACTCAACCGGACTTTTATTTGTCATTTTTTTAAAAAAATAACAAAAATATTTTTCACTCATTGCCGCAACAGATGCCATTTCTTCAAGCGTCAGAGGCTTTGCAAAATTTTCCCTTATAAAAGAAAGCACCTTCTTTAATTTTGCAGTACTTTTATCATCAGTAACCGCTGAAACATTTGAGCTTACCGCAGTAAAATGCCCGTCTTTTATTATAAGCGAAAACAAGCGATACATCTCACCTATTACCAAAAGCTTACTAATATCGAATTTTTCATTCATAGCACTAAAAATATTATGAAAATTATTATATATTTCACCGCAGCTTTTATCAAAAACCGGCCTTACCGTAATATCGTGATTTTTAATTTTTTCAGCTAAATTCAAAACGTTTCTTTCAGGAATTGACAGAAAGAAATCAAAGTTAAAAACAATACATTCATACACACACTCTGACGGAATTGCACAATGAAGCGTTTCAGAATTCACAAAAACAAAATCTCCTGATTTTACAGTAAATGCAGTGTTGTTTAATGTAACATTCAAAACACCTGAAATAACATGAATAAGCTCAATATCACTGTGATAGTGACACGCCATTTCATACTTAGGACTGGTATGGTCCAAATGATATAATTCTATAGGAAAATCCGGCTCATCATAAATTTTAAGTTCGTTATATTTCATAACTGCCCTCCAAGCTGAATATTATTATACTTTTTTCTATAATAACACAAGTACTGTGATAAATGCAAGTATATAATTATATTTAGGCAGATTTTTATTTCAAAAAAATCTTAGAGACAACAATAAAAATTTATATATTATCAGGAGGTATGTAAAAATGGCAAAAAACAGATACGTTGGCGATTACCCCGTAATCGGTATCAGACCATGTATTGACGGCAGAAGAGGTCCTTTAAAGCTTCGTGAAAGTTTGGAAGGTCAGACAATGGCTTTGGCAAATGCGGCAAAAAAATTATTTGAGGAAAACCTTTTCTACTCAAATGGTGAGCCTGTTAAAGTAGTCATTGCAGACTCAAGCATCGGTCGTGTGCCCGAGGCAGCTGCATGTGCAAACAAATTTAAAAAAGAAGGTGTAGATATTACACTTTCCGTTACACCTTGCTGGTGCTACGGCTCAGAAACAATGGATATGGATCCAAACACAATTAAAGGTGTATGGGGCTTTAACGGTACAGAACGTCCTGGTGCAGTTTACTTGGCAGCAGTTCTGGCAGGTCATGCGCAGAAAGGCTTACCCGCTTTTGGTATATATGGTCATGAAGTTCAGGATGTTGATATGGTTAACGAAATTCCTGAAGACGTTAAAGAAAAATTGTTAAGATTCGGACGTGCGGCTGTTGCTGTTGCTACAATGCGCGGAAAATCATACTTGCAGATTGGATCTCAGTGTATGGGTATTGCTGGTTCTATTATGGATCCGGACTTCATGGAATCATATTTCGGCATGCGTGTTGAATCGGTCGATGAAGTTGAAATTCTTCGCCGTATGGAAGAAGGCATCTACAACGAAGAAGAATATCAGAAGGCTCTTGCATGGACAAAAGAGCATTGCAAAATGGGTCGTGACGACAACCCCGATTCAGTTAAATTCTCCGATGAAGAGAAAGAAAAGCAGTGGGAATTCACAGTTAAGATGTACTGCATAATCAAAGACCTTATGGCAGGCAACAAAACTCTTAACGACAAATTTGAAGAAGAAAAAGCAGGTCACAATGCTATCGTAGGCGGTTTCCAGGGACAGCGTCAGTGGACAGACCATTGGCCCAACTGTGACTACCCCGAAGCTCTTTTAAGTTCAACATTTGACTATGAGGGTGCTCGTGAGCCATTTACTCTTGCAACAGAAAATGATGTATTGAATGGTATGTGTATGTTGTTCATGAGACTTCTTACACATCGTGCGCAGATATTTGCTGACGTTCGTACTTACTGGTCACCCGAAGCTGTAAAGCGTGTAACCAACTATGATTTGGAAGGCAAAGCAAAAGAGAATGGCGGTATTATCCACCTTCTTAACTCTGGTGCTGCATGTCTTGACGCTTGTGGCGAATGTCGTGATGAAAACGGAAACGCTATCATGAAAAAATGGTGGGAAGTAACCAATGAAGATATTAAGAAGATGACAGATGCCACCGTATGGTGCGAAGCTGGTTTTGATAACTTTAGAGGTGGCGGCTTCTCAAGCCACTTTACAACACGTGCAGAAATGCCTGTTACAATGATTCGTATGAATCTTGTTAAAGGATTGGGTCCCGTACTTCAGATTGCAGAAGGTTGGACAGTATGTCTTCCTGACAAAGTTTCTGATGAGCTTATGGAAAGAACTAACCCCACATGGCCTTGTACCTGGTTTGCTCCCAGATGTACAGGTGAGGGTGCGTTTAAGACAGCTTATGACGTAATGAATAACTGGGGTGCTAACCACGGCGCAATTTCTTACGGTCATATCGGTGCTGACCTTATAACTCTTTGCTCAATGCTTAGAATTCCCGTATGTATGCACAACGTTCCTGAAGAAGAAATTCTAAGACCTGCCGTATGGAATGCATTCGGCATGGACAAAGAAGGTCAGGATTACAGAGCTTGCCAGACATACGGACCTTTGTACAAATAATATAAATTGTATTAAATTCTGGCAAATACGTAAAAACAACAAAAGAACTGAACCGACCTCCAAAAATCTAACAATTAGGAGGTCGGTTTTTCATATAAGATATAATTTTGAATTTAAAAATAAATCTGGTAGATAAACTCTGCCGGCACAAAACCTTTGCTGAATAAAAAATAGCGCAACAGTCATAAAACCACTACGCTATAAAAAGCTTGACTTGTTTGGAACACATCAAACAAATCAATTCGTTTTCTCCTTATTTTTTATATTTATCTGTTTATTTTTCTGCTGTTGATTTCATGAAAATATTTTTTATTGTATCGTACTCATAAGGCTCCGCATATCTCAGGAAATCTTTTTTGAATTTTTTTAATATTCATTACAGTGTAGTATAAAAGTTTTTCCGTGTCAATAATTTATCCTAAAAATTTATTATATTCATCAAGCAGATACGATTGCTCAATCACAAACTCTTTAATATGCTTTTCTTTAATCAAAATTTTAAAGATATACAAAACCGCACTGGCAAACTTTTCATCAAAATCATCCATTGTAAAAGTCTTAGCCAAAGGGCACATACCCTTTGCCCTTGGGTCTATAATAACAGTCAGCGGTGAATTTTCTTTTTTATAAGGAATAAGCGGAAAAATACGGCATGAAAGGGGTCTGAAACGCCTGTCGCACCTCCCTTTGCAAATTGCAATTTCTGCCCGTTTTTCACCGCATTTAAAATCCGATTTTTCAATTTTTATTCCGTCATAGTCTTTGAGCATAACCTTTTCACCGTAATAAAGATACACATTCCCGCTTCACTGCCGTCATTTATTGTATCCTTGCAGCATGCTGCATTACACAGCTTTCCGCAGTCCGCCAGAACCGGTGTAAGATTTTCTAAGACACTGTATGCCCAATAATAAACAGTTATCGCATTCATTATATTTCCTCCACTACAATTTCAGAAACGTATTTTGTATATTCTGAAAAGTCTTTTTCATCTTCTGCCTTATGGCTTACGGTTGCATGCGCAAAAGATGCCGCGTACTTTAAAGCATCCACATCAGGAAAATCATTTACCTTAGCATATATAAATCCGCTAAGAAACGCATCACCTGCGCCGACAGTGTTATAAACGGGAATGTCTTTGTTAAAAACAAAATAAGCTTTTCCGCCGCACACCGCGAGCGCCCCTTCTTTATCCATAGAAACCAAAACATTTTCAATGCCGCCTTCCCATAATTTAAGGCAGGCATTTTTAATCTCAGTTTTTGTTTTGCACTCAAAACAGAAAGTCTCATTAAACTCTTTTAAATTTGGTTTTATCGCATAAGGCTTACTCTGAGATGCAAGATAAAGAGCCTTGCCGGTACAGTCAACTGTAACCTTTGCATTTTCTTTTTTTGCAATTTTGGTAAGTTCACTGTATAATTCTGAAAGCTCAGGGCTTGAAATATTTCCGCTCAAAGATATAAACTCATTTTCACCTGCAAGCTTTTTTATTTTTCTTTTTAAAGCATCAATTTCTGCTTGCCTTGGTGTTTCTCCCAAAAAATTTATATCCGTATATGTTTTTTGGCTTAAATCAACAATTTTTAAATTTGTTCTCACATCATACCCTACAGAAACAAAATCACATTCTACGCTTTTTTTATTAAGCTCATCTTTAATAAACTCTGCCCCTGTGCCACCTATAAATCCCGTGCATGTGCAATTCACGTTGCATTTTGCAAGATTCAATGCCACATTAACGCCCTTTGAGCCGGGCAAATCAAAGCTTGAGCTTACTCTGTTTACTGCATCAACTTTAAAATTATCAATATAAATCGTTTTGTCTATCGCAGGGCTTACAGAAACTACACAAACACCTTTTGTCATAAAAAAATCCTTTCACAAAAAAGATAAATCCTGTTTTAACTTATGAAAACCGCCGCCAATTTATACAAAACGGGCGGCGGTATTTTTTAATTTTTAATTATTATGCGTATAAAGGATATTTACTGCAAAGTGCAGCTACTCTTGCGCGGATTTCGTCAGCTTTTGTTTCAAATTCTGTAACAGTAAGCTTGATTAAAGCGGCAATTTCCTTCATGTCTTCTTCTTTAAATCCTCTTGATGTAACAGCTGGTGTACCGATTCTTATACCGCTTGTAACAAAAGGACTCTGAGTATCAAAGGGGATAGCATTTTTATTAACTGTAATGCCAACCTCATCCAAAAGATTTTCAGTTTCTTTACCTGTAATGTTCATAGGCGTAAGGTCAACAAGCATTAAGTGGTTGTCTGTTCCGCCTGATACAAGCTTAAAGCCTTCAGCCAGAAGTGCTTCAGATAAAGCTTTTGCATTTTTAACAATCTGTGTCTGATAAGCTTTAAATTCATCAGAAAGAGCTTCTTTAAAGCATACAGCCTTAGATGCAATAACGTGCATTAAAGGACCGCCCTGAATTCCGGGAAACAATGCCTTATTAATTGACTTTGCGTGCTCTTCTTTGCAAAGAATAAGACCGCCTCTGGGGCCGCGAAGTGTTTTGTGAGTTGTTGTTGTAACAAAGTCTGCATAAGGAACCGGATTGGGATGAAGACCTGCAGCAACAAGACCTGCAATATGAGCCATATCAACCATAAAATATGCCCCAACCTCTTTTGCGATTGCCGAAAACTTTTCAAAATCTATTGTTCTGGGGTATGCACTTGCACCTGCTAAGATAAGTTTCGGCTTACACTCAAGTGCTACTCTTCTGATTTCTTCGTAATCTATAACATTTTCACCCTCGGTTACTCCGTAAGGAACAATATTAAAATATTTGCCTGAAATGTTAACGGGACTGCCATGGCTTAAGTGACCGCCATGAGCAAGATTCATACTTAGAACAGTATCACCTGGATTTAATACCGCAAAAAATACTGTAAGATTTGCCTGTGCGCCTGAGTGAGGCTGAACATTTGCATGCTCTGCACCGAAAACCTCTTTAGCTCTTTCAATAGCCAAAGTTTCAACAACGTCAACATATTCGCAGCCGCCGTAATAACGCTTACCCGGGTAACCTTCTGCGTACTTGTTTGTAAGCGGACTTCCCATTGCCTCGATAACAGCGCGGCTTACAAAGTTCTCAGAAGCGATAAGCTCAATTTTATTTTGTTGTCTGTTAATTTCCTTTAAGACAGCCTCATGTACTTCACTGTCTGTTTTTGCTAAATTTTCAAAGTGAAACATTTTATGTATCCTCCTCATTTATCATTCGATTTAATTAAAACAAAAATCCACAGTTATATTATAACTGTTTATTTGTAAAATTTCAAGTATTTATCTAAAAATTTACCAAAAATTATTTTTCTTATGCTATTGAATTTTTTGTGTAAAAATTATATAATTGTATACGAAAACCACACCAAATATAAAGGAGTATGTTTTATGACCAGAAAACAGAGAGCTAAACTTATTATAGAACAGTTAGAAAAAGCATATCCCAATGCTGAATGTTCTCTTGATTTTAAACGTGACCCATGGCAGCTCATGGTGTGTGCAATTTTAGCTACCCAATGCACAGACAAGAGGGTTAATATGGTAACTCCCACTTTATTTGAGAGGTATAAAACAGTATGGGATTTTGCAAAAGCAGACGAAAATGAGCTTATAAGGTACATCCGCTCTACCGGCTTTTATAATCACAAGGCAAAAAATATAATTGCATCAGCAAAGCTGATTTGTGATAATTTTTCAGGCATCGTGCCCGATGAAATAGATACTCTTACCACCCTGCCCGGCATTGGCAGAAAAATTGCAAACCTGCTTTTAGGCGACTGTTTCGGTAAACCCTGCATAGTAGTCGATACCCATACAAAACGCCTTTCAAAGCGAATGGGGCTAACAACTAACACAGACCCCACAAAAATCGAATTTGATTTAAGAAAAATTATTCCGCCTGAAAAAGGCTCTGATTTTTGCCACAGACTTGTTATGCTTGGCAGAGAATACTGCATAAGAAATCCGAAATGCGATATATGCCCTGTGAGGGATGTGTGTAAAAAGGAGTTAAGATAAAAAAAGACTAAAACAAAAAGCGTGAGAATGCGCAAAACGAATCCGAAGGTTTACATATGTATATCGAGCGGTGAGTCTTTGTATATAGCAAAAAAATGCTTTTATTATAAAAAAACCGACATTTTATGTAAAAAATTGTCGGTTTTTACTTTATTGAATTATTAATATTTTAACATCTGAAAATTCTTATATTGCATTTTTGTGCATTCTGTGCATTTTGCTACAGTTCCTTCACTTCCGGCTCAGGCAATTTAACACTCCCCCACACCTTATTAAACCATTTAAGCTCTGCTTGCGAAAGAATTGCAAGCTTATTAAACGAAAGCCCGATTGACGAATACAAATCCGTAATTGTTCCTGATAGATAAAAAAATGTATATCTTGTTTCATATTCGCCCGGCATAACAGCGCTTATATCAAAGCTTAAAGTTTTTCTTACCTTTTCCCCTGCTTTTCCTGAATAGAAGTTTTTCAAAACAGAAGTTGCCACCGGCTGTTTTTCAACGTTATATATACTAAGCCTTACGCAAAGGTCAGATACATCCTGTTTATTTGTCCATTCAAATGTAACCTCTAAAGGCTCGCTTCCCGACACATCAATATTTCCGCTTTCGTATTCTGCACTTTCAAGCATAATCGGTGTGCGCGCATTTACTTTTGTAAGCTCGCCTGAAAACTCCATTTTTGTGCAAACATTATCTCTTGATCTTAAATATGTGTTAATCGCTGTCTGCGTATCAGAATCACATATAATTTTTCCCCTGTCTAAAACAACTGCACGGCTGCACAGCCGCTCCACAGTAGACATATTATGGCTTACATAAAGAATCGTTCTGCCTTCGCTTTCAGCCAAAGAAAGCATTTTATCAATGCACTTTTGCTGAAACGCCGCATCACCAACGGCCAAAACCTCATCCATAATAAGAATTTCAGAGCTTAAATGAGCCGCAACGGAAAAGGCAAGCTTAACATACATTCCCGAAGAATATCGTTTTACCGGTGTATCTATAAACTGCCTACATTCGGAAAACTCAATTATATCCTCTAGCTTTTCTGTTATTTCCTTTTTGCTCATTCCCAAAATTGCACCGTTTAAATAAATATTTTCCCTGCCCGTAAGTTCAGGATGAAATCCCGTTCCTATCTCAAGCATGGAAGAAATTCTCCCCTTTATACATGCTCTTCCTTCAGTGGGCACAGTAATTTTTGAAAGAATTTTCAAAAGGGTTGATTTTCCGGCACCATTTCTGCCGATTATACCTATGGTCTCACCCTTATAAATTTCAAGATTTATATTGTCAAGTGCTTTAAATTCCCCTTTTTTGTCAAATGCGCCTATTTTTTTATTGGGGTTTTCTTTTCTTAAAAGCTTCGCCATTACTCCTGCAAGCTCTGCCGCCAAGGTTTTTGCATTTATAGCACCCACCTTATATTTTTTTGTAAGATTTTCGATTTTTATAACTGTATCCATAAAAAACGAGCACTCCTTTTAAAGTGTGTCTGAAAAAGTTTTTTCCGAACGCGCAAACATCACAAGCCCGATAAACAGAATTATAAGTGAAGATACGGCACTTATCAAAATAAATTTCAAAGGAAAGCTTCCCGTTCCCAAAAATGCGTATCTGAAACCCTCAACAAGCGGCGCCATGGGATTTAACATAAATATATTATACATACTCTCCGGCACAGCCGATACAGGATATACTATCGGTGTTGCATAAAACCAAAGCTGAACACCAAAGCTTGTAAGCACCGCCAAATCACGGTATTTGGTTGTAACCGCAGTGATTATAAGGCCGCACCCTGATGCAAGGGCTGATGCAACCAAAATTATTAAAGGCACCGCTAATATGTATAAATTTGCATTTATCGGTGCTTTCATATACAAAAAATAAAAGAAAAATCCCAAAAACATCACAAACTGAATCAAAAAGTTTATTACACTTGTTATGTTAGTTGTTACGCAAAGAGTAAGCCTTGGGAAATACACCTTTTTTAACAAATGTGAATTTGAAAGATACAACTGTGACGTTTTCGTAAGTGTGCGTGAAAAAATTCCCCAGAATATATTAGCACACATATAAAAAAGAAACTGAGGAACTTCACCAGTTGAAATATTTGCAATTTTACCGAATACAACAGTAAAAAAAACAGTTGTCAAAAAAGGGTTAAGCAAAATCCACAAAGGACCAAGAATTGTCTGCTTATACATGGTGGAAAAATCTCTTTTAACAAACAAACCAATTAAATCCTTATAAGATAACATTTCTTTTAAGCCTAAATTATACCACTTATGTTCAGGCTTTATTTGCGTTGTCCACTTTTCAGACATATATTTATCACCTTTTTCATTACAATCTCCTTTATTATTAACAGTATAGCATATAAACCAAATATCCGTCAATACTTTTAATAATACACAATCATTTATGCAAATTAATTGACAAATTACAATCCTTTATGTTAAAATATAAATATATTTTATGGAGGTATAATGCATGAAGATAAAAGAATCTGCCGAAAATTATCTTGAAACCATTTTAGTTTTAAAAAGAAAAAACGGATATGTAAGAAGTATAGATATTGCAAATGAACTTTCCTTTACAAAGCCAAGTGTTTCTGTGGCTATGAAATCATTTCGTGAGGAGGGTTATATTACTGTTGATGAAAACGGTGGGATAGACCTTACAAAAAAAGGACTTTCTATTGCGGAGGCAATGTATGAAAGGCATGAAACCATTGCAAAAGCGCTTATACTTTTAGGTGTTGATGAAAACGTCGCCTATGAAGATAGTTGCAAAATAGAACACCGTATAAGCGATATAACATTTGAAAAAATTAAAGAATTTGTGATCAAAAACGAATAAATAAACAAAAAAGAATCTTTTTTTAAGAAAGTCAACCGACCCTCTAATCGTTAGCTTTTTGGTCTAACGGTTAGAGGGTCGGTTTATTGGATGGTCAATTTTTTATTATCTTTTTTCTTCTCTGAATGAAATAAATTTGATAAGAGCATAAAATCTTGCGTAAGAGCGTGTATCACCGCATATTTTTAACTCCTTATGATTTTCTTTAAATGCATTGTACTTAATTTGTTTTACACTTGGAGGTATGTAAATCTTTTTAAGACTTTTACATTTTACAAAAGCTTCTTCCAAAATATCCTCCGCACCACTGCAAATATCAACACTTTCAAGTTTTTCGCATCCGTAAAATGCCGCATTTCCTATAGTTTTGCAATTAATCTTTGCACTTTTAAGATTTATACAATTTTCAAATACCCGCTCTCCTATAAGTCCTATACCCTCTTTTATTTCTATATTCAAAATCATATCCAGATAATTATTCCATGATGCATCATTTATATTTCCTTCGCCTTCAATTATGAGCCTGCCGTCATCATAAAGAGTCCATACACACGCCTCTCCGCATTCGCCCATCTCTGCAATATCAAGTTCTTCATCAAATTCCACTTTTTCAATTTCAGGAACAATGCCCAGTCTCCCTGCACTGAAATCACTTGCCGCACTGCCTTCAGGAGCAATTATTTTAAATTCTGAATGACACATATCAAAAGCCGTTTGTGCAATCTCTTCCGTTTGAGAATCAATATTTGCTTGTTTTAAGTATAAGCATCCTATAAAGGCGCTCTCTCCTATTTTTCCCACCCCTGAAGGAATAGTTATACTTTTTAAGTTAACACAATTTGCAAATGCAAGCTTTTCTATGCTTCCAACACTGTCTGCAAGCAATACTTCCTTTGCACCACTTCCATTAAATGCGTTTACACCTATATTCAAAACACCATCCTCTATAACAATTTTTCTTGTCTGCTCAAGATATGACCGCCACTGACAGTCGCCGCGTTTTTCAAAATTTTCCATTCTGCCACTTCCACTTATAACCAAAGTATTATCAGAATACATGTGCCATTCAAGAGAATTTGTTACACCGCATTTTCCGCTTTCAAGCTCTTTTACTTTTTCTTTAATAGTAAGATAATCATACTTGCCAGACATCGCCAGTAAAAATGCAAGACTGATTAATGCAACACAAACAACAAGCATCATAAGCGCAGGTTTTACCATGCTTTTTTTACTTCTTCGTATATGATAGCAATTTTCACATTCTGTTAAATTATCCTCATTTATATATGAACACTTTGAGCATTTCCACACAAACAAAATCTCCTTTTCTGTTTATTATCTTTATTATATATAAGTTTTTCTTTTATGTCAACATGGTTGTTTAATCAAAAAAGGCAGCAGGCTCCAAACTGTTCAGTACAAGCCGCTCCCCTTTTAAATATTTTTCAATTAAAGTCAATACTGAATATCACTTACAATAGTCGTTTATATTGACTTTTTTGGAATAGTGTGTTATTATAATTCAGGCATATATTTTCACTTTAAAACAAAAATATAATAATGTGTAATATAGGCTTTGAAAGGTGTGTTTTCATGAAAAAATATAATATAAAAATTAACGAAGATTTTTATGCAGGTGATGAATTTTGCGATTCCGAACTGCCCACATCAGAAACCGAACCGCAATCGAATCGCCGCAGAGTCGCAGCAAACAAAAAAAATAGCAAAAAAAGAAAATCCGGTAAACAACATATTATTTTTCTTTTAATAGCGGCGCTTATTTTATATTTTGTAATTCTGCCTCCAAGACAGACTGTTTTTCTTATTGCAGGAACTGATAAAGGTGGCACAAGAACAGATACATTAATGCTTGGTGCTTTAAATTCAGGCTTTAAAAGCGAGCTTACGCTAATTTCAATCCCCAGAGACACCCTTGTTTCAGTTTCTGACGAAAACTATAATTATATGCAAAGCCAATATCCCGAGCCGTCAAGACAAGACATGAAAATAAATGAAGTTTACCACTTTGCAGGTCACGATAAGGGCATGAAAATTCTTATTGATGAAATAGAAAACAAATTCACTGTAGATATAGATTATTATGCAAAGGTGGATTTTGATGCACTTACGTATATTATAGACAGTATTGGCGGTGTAAAATTCGATGTTCCGCGTGATATGAATTATGATGACCCCATTCAGGACCTTTCTATTCATTTAGACAAAGGATATCAAGTGTTAAACGGCTCTCAGTCAGAACAGCTTATCCGCTACCGCGCAGGGTATGCACGGGCTGACCTTGAAAGAGTTGAAGTTCAGCAGAATTTTATGAAGGCTTTTGTTGCACAGGCACTAAGTCCTAAAAACCTTGTTTCTCACCTGCCGGACTATTTTAAGGCATATAATGAATATATTGATACAAACGCAAACTTTTTTAATCTTTTGCGTTATTTAACCTGTGCCTTTACTCTTGATTTTTCAGAAATTGAAACTCACACAATGCCGGGCGCAACAGGCTCTGCATATTCAAGAAACGGTTACCTCATAGATTTTGATGAGTTCACTTCTCTCTACGGCAAAAAATACAGATAACTATTTATGAAAGGCGACTTTTTATATGAAAAAACTTTTTAAACTTTTCTTTATCTTTGCTAAAATAGGTGCAATAACCTTTGGTGGCGGTTACGCAATGCTCCCCATTCTCCAAAGAGAGGTAATTAATAAAAACTTTTGGGCAACAGAAGAGGAACTTCTTGACTATTACGCAATCGGTCAGTGTACACCAGGTGTAATTGCCGTTAACACTGCCACATTTATAGGATACAGACAAAAAGGCATTTTGGGGGCTGTTGCTGCTACATTGGGTGTTATTTTTCCATCTATCATTATTATTACTATTCTTGTGGCTTTCATTTCAAACTTTTCTGAATTTAAAACAGTGCAATATGCAATGAACGGCATAAGAATCTGCGTATGCGTACTTATTGCTGATGCAGTTATAAAGCTTTGGAGAAAGGCAATTGTTGATAAGTGTGCAGTTTTAATATTTGCTCTTGCACTTTTATCAGCCCTTTTTGTAAAATCTATTCCTACTGCACTGTTAGTTGTTATTGCAGGTGTTTTAGGTTACTGCATTGCTTCTGTAAAAGAAAAAAAGAGTCAAGCTAAAGCAAAAAAGGAGGACAAAAACAAATGATTCTTTTGATGTTATTTTTAACCTTCTTTAAAATAGGCTTGTTTGCAGTAGGCGGTGGTCTTGCAACGCTCCCCTTTCTTTATGAACTTACCTACACTACAGACTGGATAACTGCAGCCGATATATCAAATATGGTGGCAATATCCGAATCTACTCCGGGGCCACTAGGTGTAAATATGGCAACATACGTAGGCTACATCGAAAGCAATATCGCCGGTGCTTTCGTTGCACCTTTAGGGCTTGTGCTTCCGTCACTTATAATAATTCTTTGTGTTGCAAAATTTTTAGATAAATTTAAAAACAGTAAAATTGTTAAAAACACATTTTACGGTCTGCGCCCCGCATCTGTTGCTTTGGTGTGCTCAGCAGGAATAAGCATAATGCGCATGGCATTTTTTAAAAAAGAAGAATTTGCATTTTTCTGGCAGGGTGCAATTTTAGCAGTGATACTTTTTTTACTTATGCAAAAGTTTAAAAAACTGCATCCGGTGATTTTTATTGCCCTTTCTGCAGTTGTTGGTATTATATTTAAGTTTAATTTTTAAGGTAGGATAAAATGGATAATTTAATAAAAGCAAAAGACATAATTGAAAACACTCCTGCGGTTTTTGCTGCAGTTTCAAACAATGAAGTGTGCACATCCGAAAAGCGTGGCATTACCGCACTTTTGGACTATTATGAAGCATGCAAATCCTTTGAAAACTTCGCCATTGCAGACAGGGTTATCGGCAAGGCAGCCGCTATGCTTATGTGTATGATGAATGCAAAAACAGTGCATGCCCAGACCATAAGCCGTCACGCACTTGCGTTCTTTGAAGAAACGGGCGTAAATATTACATACGGCATTCTTTGCGATTATGTTAAAAATCGCACAGGTGACGGCATCTGCCCGATGGAAGAGGTTGCGCTTAAGAGCACTACCACAAAAGAAAATCTTGTTTCTTTGCTAAAGCAAAGGCTTGAGGAATTAAAAAACAGCTAAATAAAACCAAAGTCAGGGAAACCATCAAAATTCTCTGACTTTCTTACTTTTCACAAACATAAACTCTACCGTACCAACGAAATCAAATCCAATGTGAGTTTGGGTTTGTAAAATGTAACTTTCTTTTTTGAAGTCTATTTTTAATTTCGGTCAAATTATATTAAAAATTTGTATATGATTTTTCTTTTTGGCATATTCAAGCATTTTTGCTGCACCGCCCCAGCTATACTGAACATAACAAATCATAAAATCACATGTTTTTACCATATATTCATTGCATTTTAAAATCTGAACTTTTTTGGGCGTATTTTCAGGCATATCCGCTACTAAAATACTATCATAATTTTATAATAAAATTTCTTATTTTCATTTATATCTGCCGTCAGATACGGAATCACAAGATTTAACCTGATGTGTGAATGTTTTTCTTTAAGACTTTTGACCGCATTTGCACAAAGGCGGTCAAACTCACCGTAATTTCCCACTGAAAATTCCGATACATTTTCTTCTGTAATCAACATATTTAAAAGATTAATCAGCTTATGATATGTTTCCTGTGTATAAGTTATTTTACCGTGTCCGGCAAAACAACACCCTTTATTAATCAAATCTCATACACCTCGCAAAAAACATCCGTTTTTATTGCAAAAGCAATCAATTTTATTGTATTATATCGTATTTTAATTTAAAATGCAAACATATTATTCTCTTTTGCGAAATTTTTGATTGTCGATAACATTTGTAATTCGGAATATAATATATGTTATAGAGGTGATTCCGAGTGAAAAGCAAAAATTTTGATATATGGCTTAGTATAGGTCTAAATATTTTACATTATAGAAAAGAACAAGGATTGACACAAATAGAATTAGCAGAAAAATGCGATATAAGCAGAACATATATGCAAAAAATTGAAACTGCGGCGTGTTCGTGCACTCTTGATACTTTGATTGATATTGCAGCTGCATTAAATATTCCCTTAAAAAAGTTATTTGAATTTAAAGATTAATTATTATTTTAAAATTATTTATTCTATGATGCGATATCTCTGCAGTCACCGCATTATGCAATCATAAAAAAAACAAAAGCCGGTCTTTAAGACCGGCTTATAATTTTCTAACTTTTTAAAACCGAATAGCTTCCGCCCTCGATTTTTAAATTACATCCTTCCACCAGCATTTTTGCAATCTTGTTTCTGGCGCTTTTGTAAATTCTTTGAACGGTAGTTCTTGAAACCACCATTTTTTCTGCACATTCATCCTGTGTTAACCCCTTGTTGTCAATAAGGCGAAATGCCTCATATTCCTCGATAGTCATTACTATTTTTTCGCCGTCGTTAATCTTTTTATCAACGGCAGTAAATAAACTATATTTGGGAAGCGTCTCCACAATTCTGTTCTTTGCAGGTCTTGACATTTTATTAACCCCCTCTGATTTTGTCACACGTCATAAAAACCTTTTATTTATGCAAAGAGTCACCATCGCTCATTACCCCAAACGATTCAGGCTCTTTTTTTACACTTCTTTTGAACCATAAAAAAATATACCAAAAATGGGGCACACACCTTGTACGAGTGCGCCCCATAATTTCAGTTTTACGCCATTTTGTTAAGCATAAGTGCAAGCTTGGACTTTCTTCTTGCAGCGGTATTCTTCTTTAAAATACCTTTAGCCATAGCCTGGTCAATCTTCTTAACTGTAAGATTAAAAGCTTTCTGAGCTTCCTCACGGTTGCCCTCTGCTACAACTGCTTCAAACTTCTTTATATAAGTTTTCAAAGCAGACTTAATCATCTGATTTCTAAGTGTCTTAGTTTGAGTAACAAGAACTCTCTTTTTAGCTGATTTAATATTAGGCATATTAATTCCACCTCCGAATAAAATTATATAATAACTTTACCAAAATTCTGCGAGACATTTTTATCTTACCTTGTAACCATTGTTCTACCTGCTAATACAAAACGGAAGCAGCCGTTTTCCCGTTTAAATATAAGGAAAAATAAAACTCACACCCTATGACATACACATGCCATGGGTAAACAGAAATATTAACTTCTGAGACACATCCGTAATTATAACACACTATTTTTAAAATTTCAATAGTTTTTTTTACTTATTTTTGCTGTTTTTTTTCCAAATTCTTTTTATTTACATAATTTTAGTAAATTTGCACAAGTTTATTTTATTTAAACCAGTTCCTTGCAAATTTACAGCAAATTTAATCCGTATAATTCATTTTGCCTTTTAATCTGCCATTTGTTTTAAGAATTGGTAATGGGCACACGTCGAAATGCTGCACTGCGGTTTTCTGCTATGTTTATAATTTATTCGACGCTTTATTTAAACTTTGTAAAGTCTTAAATATTGCAAACGTCCCAGTATATACAGATAACTTATCATTAAGCTCATCTATTGTACCAAAACACTTTTGCAATCATTTTATATTTTCCATATTTCTTACATAAATGTAATAATAAGCTTTGCCGCAACAACTACTGCTACAAGCGCTATAGGATAAGTAGCCGCATATGCTGATGCAACATCATCTGTTCCTGTTACACTGATTAATGTGCCTAAAGCGGGTGTGCTTGTCATGCCACCGGTAATAGAGCCAAGGTTGTTAAATATGCTAAGCTTAAACACATATTTTGCAATCAAAAATCCTACAATCATAGGAACAAGTGTTAAAATAATACCATAAATAAAATATGAAAGCTTAACGTTTGAAATAAAGTTAACACCGCCGGGAACACCTGCACCAATTAAGAAAAGTACAAGGCCAAGCTCACGGAACATATTAAGTGTTGACTTAGGTATCTTACAGTCAATAGGTCCGATATGACCGAAGTGCCCTATAATAAGACCTGCAATAAGTGTACCTCCTGATGTTCCAAGTGAAAAATTAATTCCCGGAATATAAAATGCACCGATTATAACACCAAATGCAACAGCCAGAAAAAAGGGGAACATCCCCAAATCTTCAAGGGCAAAACGTTTTTTATTGCTTTCTTTTATTTCAACTTTAATCTGAGTAAACTTTTTGTTTTCTTCTTCAATATTAACTTTTAATACTTTCGGTATAATCTGAACAAACAAAACCACGCCAAGAATACCAAACAGATAAGCAATACCATAGCCTGCTGTTATAAGTTCGGTGCTTCTGCCCAGTGCATCAGCAGTTTCCTTTGCAGCAGAAAATCCTGGTGTTGTAGTAAGCGCACCGCACATGAGGCCAACAACCATTTCGCTTTTGATACCGAATACTTTTACTAAAACAATAGCTGTTAGCGCACCGATAAGAATAACAATAAATCCAAGGCAGATATAGCTCATTGATTTTTTGTTGAATGTTCTGAAAAACTTAGGGCCTGCGATAAGACCTACAGCTGTAACAAACATCGCTGTTCCCATATTTGAAACTAACGAAAAAAGGCTTTTGTTCTTTTCGTTAAACAAATTGATTGTGTTCTCACCAATATTAAGTTCAGGTATGTAGCTTGCAACAACACCATAAACAAGAGCTACTAAAAGCACCCCTGCAGTACCAAGTGATATTCCCTTAATGCTGATTCCGCCAATAAGATAACCAACAGTTGCAATAGCAAAAACAATAAATATCATACTTAACATTGATGATATTACCTCTGACATATAAGCCATTTTTTAAACATCTCCTTAAATTTTTTCATTTATAACACGCAGAATGGACTGTGACCAAATGCGCCTTTGTCACAGTCCTTCCAATATAATTAAAACTCTGTTTTATTTTTTGCATAGCTGGGCAAAAGCTTGGGTGAAATTTTGTCAGTTTTTATACCTGCATTTAAAATTTCAGCTTCAAACTTTTCAATATGCTCTAATGTAAGCGTGCCTGTTTTTGTATCCTTTGCAGCAGCAGCCGCTTCTTTACCTGCCGAACGACCAAAAACAATAATATCCAAAAGTGAGTTACCCATAAGTCTGTTTTTACCATGAATACCGCCAACGGCCTCACCTGCTACAAACAAATTACGAACATTTGTTGTTTCACAGTTAACATTAATGTCAAGACCACCATTCTGATAATGAAGTGTGGGATAAACAAGAATAGGCTCTTTTCTGATATCTATACCGTATTTACCAAACATTCTCATCATAGCGGGAATTCTTTTTTCGATTGTACCCTCGCCACCGATTGCTTCAATCATAGGAGTGTCAAGCCATACTGCAAGACCGTCATCTGTTTCAACGCCATTACCTCTTGCATTACATTCACGAATGATTGATGCAGCAGATACGTCACGTGTTTCCAACGGATGCATAAATGCTTCACCATTTACATTTATAAGCTTTGCACCAAGAGAACGAACCTTCTCTGTTACAAGAGCACCAAAAATCTGCTCAGGATATGCAGCACCTGTGGGATGGTACTGCAAAGTTTCAGCATACATAAGCTTTGCACCAACACGATAACCTAAAATAAGACCGTCAGCTGTTGCACCATAGTGGTTTGATGTGGGGAAGCCCTGATAATGCATTCTTCCTGCACCACCGGTAGCAATAATAACTGTTTTTGCTTTTGCTACCATAAGCTCTTTTGTTTCCATATTCATTAAAACTGCACCTGAAGCTTTTCCGTTTTCATCTAAAATAAGCTCTACAGCCGCTGTAAAATCAATAACCGGAATACCAAGATTTATAACCTCGTCACGAAGAGTTCTCATAATTTCTGCACCGGAATAGTCTTTGGCAGCGTGCATACGTTTTCTTGATGTGCCGCCACCATGAGTTGTAACCATGGTGCCGTCTTCTTCTTTATCAAACTCAACACCAAGCTCATTAAGCCAAAGTATTGCCTCGGGAGCATCGCAAACAAGCTTTGAAACCAATTCACGCTTAGCCGCAAAATGACCACCGCCGAATGCATCAATAAAGTGAATAGCAGGTGAATCATTAGGCTTGTCAGCCGCCTGAATACCGCCTTCAGCCATCATGGTGTTGGCATCACCTATTCTTAGCTTTGTAACAATCATAACGTCAGCACCTGCGCCCTTTGCTTCAATAGCTGCACTTGCACCTGCACCGCCGCCACCGATAACCAAAACATCAGTTTCATAATCAGCTTTTGTTAAATCAACATCGCTTGCCTTAATTCTCGGATGTGCCTGAAGCATATCTGCAAGCTCGTGAGGTACTTTGTCACCTTTGTTAGGACCTATTTTAAGCTCTGAAAACTCACTTGTTTTATAATCCGGATGAAATTCTGCCAAAAGGTCTTCTTTCTGTTTAGCAGTCATTCTGGCAGGCTCAAGGGCAATATTTTTCTCTCTTGCTGCCTCAACTGCCGCAATTGACTTTTGAAATTTTTCTGAATACATCTTGCCTGCCTCCTTATTTCTCAATATCTCTTGTGTTATAAAGTTCTTTTATCTCATCAACCGGTTTTTCCATTAAAGCTTCAATCAAATCTTTAAATGTACCGTCGCTAATTTCCTTAACACGGTCATTTAAGTGTCCTGAGCCCGGTGCAAGATATTTACCGTTAATCCTTCTTGCAAGCATTGCAACCTGAGGATGTGAAATTCCTGCAGGGCAACGTGAAGAACAAACACCGCACATTACACAGTCAAATGACTCTTCTGCACATGCTTCAAAATCGCCACGCTGTGCATAAGCAATGTACTGCATAACATTAAGCTCCTGAGTACAAGCCTTTGTGCAGGCATTACAGCCCACGCAGGCATAAATTTCAGGATAAAGCTGCATCATAACAGCTTCTGTTGTTTTTACTGTATTAATATCATATACCTCTTTTGCCAACGGGAAGAAAGGAAGTGTTGCAATATACATTCCCTCTTCAACCTTTGTCTGGCAAGCAAGGCAAGCCTTTAATTCTTTATCTCCCTTTATGCGGTATATTGTAGCGCACGCACCGCAAAATCCGTTACGGCATCCGCATCCGCGCACAAGCTCATATCCTGCATATTCCATGGCACACATAATTGTTAAATTTTCAGGCACTTCGTATTTTTTACCGAAAAGAAAAATATTAACCATTTTTTCCATGCTTCTAAAAACCTCCATACATTTTAAACTTCTGTATAAAAAACTGTTACGCCAAATTAATATTCATCAGGCAATTCATCAAGCTGATCGAAACGAAACACAGGTCCGTCTTTACAAACGTATTTTGAGCCCACGTTACATCTTCCGCATTTGCCCACACCACATTTCATTTTAAGCTCAAGTGTGGTGTAAACCTGAGTTTTTTCAAAGCCAAGAGCATACAATCCGTCAAGTGTAAACTTAATCATAATGGGCGGACCGCAGATAACGGCTGTTCTGTTTGTATCAAATCCCAATTCCTTAACGTAATTGGGCACAAAGCCAACATGACCGTCCCATCCGTCCTGGGGATTGTCAATTGTTAAGTGAACATTAACACCTGCATCGGTTGACCATTCTTCTATAATTTCTTTATAGTCTAAAAGGTCGTCTTTGCTTCTTGAACCGTACACAATATCAATTGAGCCGTAATTATCTCTGTAAAAACGGCAGTAATTAATAACTGAGCGAAGAGGTGCAAGACCAACCCCGCCGGCAATAAACAAAAGGTTTTTGTTTTTAAATTCATCATCAACCGGGAACGGATTTCCGTAAGGTCCGCGGATTGTGATTTGCTGACCTGCCTCTGCATTATGAAGCCATTCAGTTACACATCCGCATTTTTTAATTGAAAACTCCATATATTCTTCGTTTGTGGGTGAGCTTGTGATTGAAAACATCGCCTCACCTACGCCCGGAATTGAAAGCATTGCGCACTGCCCGGGACGGTGTGAAAATGCTTTCTTGCCTTCAGGTGTAACAACTCTGAATGTTTTTATATCGGGTGTATCAATACGCACATCGGTAATAACACCAATCTGCGGAATCAAACAATCATTATTCATTATTGTTTCCTCCCAGCTTTTTAATTACTTTTACTATATTCATAGAAATCGGACACTTAGCTAGACATCTGCCGCAACCTACGCATCCGAAAACTCCTTTGTTGTTTTCAGGATAGTACACAAGCTTGTGCATAAATCTTTGACGGAAGCGCTCTTTCTGTGTAAGTCTCGGATTACCATGTGCCATTTTTGTAAAGTCAGAATACATACAAGAATCCCAGCAACGGAAACGCTTAACTTTATCACCTGCTTTAAATTCTTTAATATCATAGCACTGACATGTGGGACACACAAATGTGCATGTTCCGCAGCCTAAACAGCTCTCTGAAAGCTCACTCCACTCAGGTGCATCAAAAAACTCACCGGTTTTTCCGCCACCAAAAGGACTTAATGAAAGCTCAGCCAAAGGAATTCTTTTCATAACTTCCCCTGTCTTTTTCTTCTGCTCTTCAACCGAAGCGTCGTCTGCCTCTTGCAAAAATTCTGAAATCATACCAATAAACTTTTCGCCTTTTTCGGTGTTTGCCTTAAAGTAAACACCATCCGCTGTACGCCACGCGGTGCAGTCACCATCAGGCTCTGCGGCATTTATTCCAAATGAACCGCAAAAACAGGTTTCCAAAGGCTTTGCGCAGGCAACAGAAACAATAATTCCTGCTTCTCTGCGGCTTTTATAAAAGCTGTCAACAGGCTCAGTTAAATAAACCGAGTCCAAAATATCAAAGCTTTTAACGTCACAAGCCCTCACGCCAAATATAACAAAAGTCTCTTTTTCAGTTCTGATATCATTTATCTCAATTGTTTTTCCGCTTGTTTTGAATTCAACAAGGTTTTCTGTCTGCGGAAAGAAAAAGTCTTTAGCACTGCGGTTTGTGTTTAACACACTGCTCCACTCATCGCCTTTTTCCCACTTTTTAAACTCAGCTGTGCCACCGGCTGCATCTACAGGCAGATACAATGCACAAGCCGAAGCTATTTTTTCAAAAGCCTGGTTTAATTTTTCATTTGAACACTTAAGCATTTATATCCCCCCTGTCAAAAACTTCGCTGGGTTCAATATCCTCTGTTGTATAATCAACCAAAGGCGCGCGGCTTCCAACACATTCACCCGCCTGATATTCACCATAAAATTCATTAATATCTTTAATAAACTTGCGGTTTAAAAGATGAAGCGGTATATTTTGCGGACAAACTCTTGAACACTCGCCACAGTCTGTACATCTGCCGGCAACGTGGAACGCTCTTATAATATGAAACATTTTCTCTTCAAAGCTATCTGCTATAGCTTTATTTTCAACTCCTGATTCAGGATTGTCAAATACGCATTTTTCACAAGTGCACGCAGGGCACACATTACGGCATGCATTACATCTGATACATTTCGAAAGCTCGCCCTGCCAGAATAAAAATCTTTCATCAGGTGTCATAACCTCAAGTCTTGCGACCTCATCAAAGCGGTTTGAATCTAAAACCTCGCCGTCATCACCCAAAAGCTCATCATAAGCCACATGCTTTTTACTCTTACAGTTTTCACACTTTTCAAGCAAAACTTCGCCAAGCTCAAAGGCCTTTTTGTCGCCATAAATTGTTTCAACTTCTATTTTTTCACCGCATTTGATTGATGCGATACCGCCATCTACGGAATTTTTAATTTTATTTATATCTGCCATACCATTACAACCAATACCAACTGCATACACCTTTTCTCTCGAAAAGCGGTGCTCTGTCAAAAGCTGATTAAAACTGTAAGTATCACAAGGCTTTAAGAAAACAAGAATCTTTCCTTCAGTTTTCTTTGTTTTATCTATAAGATATTTTGAAACGTTAGCTGCGCAAAACGAATTATACACAAATTCTTTTTTAAGCTCTTCTTCCGTTTCAAACAAAGCGGGAGTAACATCATAGTCAAATTCACCGTTTTTCCAACCAAAAACAGCGCTAACTGTTCCGTCATTTAAAAGAGACACCGCTTTTTCTATAAGCTGATTCTGAGTTATTTTTTGCATCTTAAATCCTCCAGTCTCTTATTTTCTCCAAGCTCTGTAACAGTTTTAACAAAGTCATTCATTGTTGCGGCAAACTTTGCACCTTCCGCTGCAGACACCCATTCAACACGTGTACGCTCTTTTTCAATACCCAAAAAGTCAAGCATTGAAAACAACGTTGCCATACGACGTCTTGTATAATAGTTACCTGATGTGTAATGGCAGTCACCGGGGTGACAACCGCATATTATAACACCATCAGCGCCACGCTGAAACGCGCGCAATATAAACATCGGATTAACTCTGCACGAACAGGGAACGCGGATTATCTTAACTTCTGCAGGATATGCAAGACGATTGTTACCTGCAAGGTCGGCACCTGCATAAGAACACCAGTTACAGCAAAATGCCACAATTAAAGGTTTATATTCATTCATTTGCATATTGCATCCACCTCCGCCATAATTTGTCCGCTTGCAAAGCCTAAAAGGTCCATTGCACCTGACGGACAAGCAACCGTACAAGCACCGCAACCCTGACAAACTGCACTGTTAACACTTGCAACACGTCTTACCTGCATTGTTCTGTCGGGCATACGGAACTCTTTATCAATATAACTGATAGCACCATATGGGCAAACTCTTTCACAGCTCGAGCATCCGTTACACATAAGCTCATTTGAATGTGCAACACAAGGATTACCCAAAAGCTTATCCTTTGCTAAAAGACCTATAACCTTGCTTGCCGCCGCACCTGCCTGTGAAACAGTTTCGGGAATGTCCTTCGGACCCTGACAAGCGCCTGATAAAAATACGCCTGCGGTGGGACTTTCAACCGGTCTCAGCTTAGGATGTGCTTCTGTAAAGAAGTCGTTGGTATCCATACTTGCAGTAAGCATTGTTGCCAATGGTCTTGCAGATTTATCAGGCTCAATTGCAGTTGCCAAAACAACCAAATCCGCATCAATTTTAAGCTGCTTATTCAATATAAGGTCAGAAGCCTGCACCTTAAGCTTATCCCCCTCGGGAACAATCTTACCAACCATACCTTTAATATAATGAACACCGAATTCCTCCACTGCACGGCGATAGAATTCATCAAAATTCTTACCGGGTGTACGAACATCAATAGTGAACACATAAACATTTGTGTCAGGATATTTATCTCTTGTAAGCATTGCGTGCTTTGCAGTATACATACAACAAATCTTAGAGCAATATTCCTTGCCTTTTTCAGCACATGAGCTGCACCTTGAGCCTACACACTGCACAAAAACGATAGTTTCGGGGTGCTTTCCGTCTGACGGACGAACAAGCTTGCCGGCAGAAGGTCCTGCTGCATTTGTAAGTCTTTCAAATTCAAGAGATGTGATAACATCCTTTGACTGATTGTATGCATATTCATCAAATTTATCAAGCTTTATGGGGTCAAAGCCCGTTGCAACAACTATTGCACCGTACTTTTCGTTGATAAATTCATCCTTTTGAGTATAATCAATAGCACCTGCTGCACAAACTTTTGAACACACACCGCACTTGCCGTTTTTAAGCATATTACAGCTATTAGGGTCAATAGTTGCAACCTTAGGCACTGCCTGAGCAAAAGGAATATATATTGCGCTTCTGTTATCCATACCTAAGTTAAATTCATTAGGTACTTTCTTCATAGGACATTTTTCTGTACAAATTCCGCAGCCTGTGCATATATCCTCTTTAACATATCTTGCATTTTTCTTTATTGTAACATCAAAATTACCCACAAACCCCTTAACCTGAGTAACCTCACTGTATGAAAAAATTCTGATTTTTTCATTTTGTGCCACATCCACCATTTTAGGTGTTAAAATACACGCCGCACAGTCAAGTGTGGGAAATGTTTTATCAAGCTGAGCCATCTTACCGCCGATTGTAGGCTTCTTTTCTACAATATCAACCTCAAAGCCTGCATCTGCAATATCAAGAGCCGTCTGAATACCTGCAATACCTCCGCCAATTACCAAAGCTCTCTTTGTTACCGGAGATTCACCGGGCTTTAACGGTGTATTAAGATTTACCTTTGCCACTGCCGCTTTACCTAAGATAATTGCCTTTTCGGTACCTGTCTGGATATCCTTGTGTACCCATGAACACTGCTCACGGATATTTGCAATCTCAACCATATAAGGATTAAGTCCTGCCGCTTCAGCAGTTTTTCTGAAAGTTGCCTCATGCATTCTGGGTGAACATGAGCAAACTACAATACCTGTTAATTTATGCTCACGAACAGCATCAATAATCATGTTCTGACCTGCCTGAGAGCACATATACTGATAGTTGGTGGAAAAGACAACACCCGGTTCGCTTTTTAAAGCTTCGCTTACCGCTTCAACATCAACTGTTGCTGCAATATTGCTTCCGCACCAACATACAAAAACACCAATTCTTTGCATATTACGTCTTTCCCTCCTTATTTACTGTATTTTCTAAGTGCACTTACGATTAACTGCTGTGGTGTATCATCCCCTATAAGCTCAGGAATCTCATTTGCACTAAGATGATTGTTCCCCTGTTTTCTTGTCTGTATAAGTCTTACTGCTTCAACCACTTTTGCCGGCTCAACACCTCTTGGACAACGGTCAATACAAGCAAAGCATGAAAGACAGTTATAAATAGATTTTGAATTCAAAAGCGGCTCTATATCACCACATTCAACCATTGCCACAAACTCATGAGGATGATATTCCATCTCGTCATAAGCAGGGCAAGTGCCTGAACATTTTCCGCAACGCATACACTTTTTTGTGTTCACGCCGCTCATTCTTTCGATTTCCTGTGAAAGATACTTACTGTTATGCATTTGTATCCTCCTTTACTCCAAGCGCTTCAGCCAAAATTTCAGTAAAGTAAACTACCGGAATATCAGCACCGCTTTTTTCCAGATTATATTTACACAAAGGACAAGCTGTAATAATCATTTCAGCACCATTTGCCTTTGCATTTTCTATAACTGCATTACTCTTTTTTGTGGCAAGATTTTTATTTTCAAGTGAAATATAACCGCCACAGCACTCATTTCTCATTGAATATAAAACCGCTTCTCCCCCAAGTGCACGGATTAAATCTTCCATGATTGTGGGATTTTCTGCATTATCCATCTTAATAACAGAAGAAGGGCGAAGAAGCAAGCAACCATAATATGCCGCAATCTTCTTTTTCTCAAGGCTATTTTTAACCGCCTCTTTAACCTTGTCAAATCCCACAATATCACGCAAAAGCTCAAGGTATGAAATAACCTCTGTTTCACCTGAGTATTCATCTTCATTCATATAACGGTTTACCTTATTTTTAAATTCTTCGTTTGTCTGAATCTGATGATTTGTCTGTTTTATAACATTATGGCAAGCGGAACATACTGTTACCAAAGGTTGTTCTTTTCTGCTCGCCTCTTTCAGAGCACGAACGCTTGAAAGCTTTGTTGCAACCTCATCAGCTGATGTTGTAAACGCGCCGCCACAGCACTGCCAATTTTCGATTTCTTCCAGTGTAACACCTAAAGCTTCGGCACATTTGTATGCATAATTATCCAAATCCTTTGCCTTGTTTTTAAGCGTACATCCGGGGAAATAACTAACTTTCATTTTATTACCTCCCGTCATCAGTTAACGTTTATCTGTAAATTTATTATATTATACCATTTCTTCCGGATGGAAAACTTCATCAAACTTTTCAGCTGTTAAGAATCCAAGCTGAACACAAGCTTCCTTTAAAGAAATATTATCTTTAAAGGCTTTTTTAGCAGTTTTAGCTGCGTTTTCATATCCGATATAAGGGTTAAGTGCAGTAACAAGCATAAGTGAATTATGCAAATTGTGATGCATTTTTTCCTTGTTTGCTTTTATACCAACTGCACAGTTTTTATTAAAGGAAATAATTGCTTCTGCCATCAATCTTGCTGACTGAAGGAAATTATATATACAAACCGGCATAAACACATTAAGCTCAAAATTGCCCTGAGATGCTGCCATAGATACCGCAACATCGTTACCCATAACCTGAACTGCAACCATTGTTACAGCCTCGCACTGTGTGGGGTTAACCTTACCGGGCATAATTGAAGAGCCGGGCTCGTTTTCGGGGATAAATATTTCACCAAGACCATCTCTGGGGCCTGATGCAAGCCAGCGAACGTCATTTGCAATTTTCATCATATCGCATGCAAGCGCCTTGATTGCCCCGTGTGCAAACACAAGTTCATCCTTTGATGTAAGCGCGTGGAATTTGTTTTGTGCTGTAACAAACTTTTTACCGGTAATATTTGTTACTTCTTCTGCAACCAATGCGTCAAAACCTTTCGGTGCGTTAAGACCTGTTCCAACTGCTGTGCCGCCAAGAGCAAGCTCACGCAATGGCTCAATTGCACGTTCAAGTAAATGTATATCCTTTTCAAGGCTTGAGCGCCATCCGCTTATCTCCTGTGTGAATGTGATAGGAGTTGCATCCTGAAGATGTGTTCTACCACTTTTAACGATACCTTCGTTTTCTTTTTCAAGACGGATAAGTGTATCAATAAGCATTTTAACCGCAGGAATAAGCTTATCTTCAAGTGCAATAACAGCCGCAATATGCATAGCTGTAGGGAACGTATCATTTGAAGACTGGCTCATATTAACATCATCATTTGGATGAAGAAGCTTTTTGTCTAAAATCTGATTTCCGCGGTTTGCAATAACCTCGTTCGAATTCATATTAGACTGTGTGCCTGAACCGGTCTGCCACACAACAAGAGGAAAATGCTCGCCAAGTTTTCCTTCCATAACCTCGTCACAAGCTTTTTTAATAGCTTCAAGCTTTTCATCTGTCATTTTTTCGGGTCTTAAAGAATTATTTGCAATAGCTGCTGCTTTTTTCAAAACACCGAATGCATGTATAATTTCACGTGGCATTGTTTCAATGCCTACGCCTATTTCAAAATTTTCATGACTTCTCTGTGTCTGTGCCGCCCACAATTTGTCGCAAGGCACCTTTATCTCACCCATCGAGTCATGCTCTATACGGTAATCCATTTTCAAATCTCCTTTCAAAATTATCACTTTACTGTACTTCTTTTAAATTTCTACTGAATTTATAACTTCCTTCAGACAAGCTGCACTGTGGTGAAGCTTCTTTATTTCATCATCATTTAAAGGAAGAAGAATCTTATTTTTTGCCACCTTATCGCCAACAACATTTAAAAGACTTAAGCACACATCATCAATACCATATTCACCGTGAAGCATTGTTGAAACAGTAAGCGTTGTATCTGTTCCGCTTAAAAGACATTTGCAGATATGACAAACAGAAATAGATACAGCATAAAATGTTGCTCCCTTTCTCTGAATAACAGTAGCTCCTGATTTTCTTACATAATTTTCAACCACATCGCGGTCAAACTCAGGGCGGTTAATGGGATTTACAACAAACTTGCTGTAGTCTTCAACAGGTACATTTGAAATATTTGCAATAGACCAAGGCACAAAAGCAGAGTCACCATGCTCACCCAATACATAAGCGTGAACATTGTGCTGACTTATTGAATAATACTCTGCAATTCTTGAACGAAGTCTTGCAGTATCAAGAATTGTTCCTGAGCCAATAATACGTTCCTCGGGAATTCCTGAATACTTTAAAAACGCATAGGTCAAAACGTCAACCGGATTACTTACAAGAACATATGTTGCATCGGAAGCATACTTAACAACATTTTCAGTAACTGATTTTAATATGTTGATGTTTGTCTGAGCAAGCTCAAGTCTTGTCTGACCTGGTTTTCTTGCAACACCTGATGTAATAACAACTATATCAGAGCCTGCTGCATCTTCATAATTACCCGCATATACTGTTGCAGGATGACAAAAGGGTGTTCCCTGTCTGATATCAAGTGCCTCACCAAGTGCTTTTTCATTGTTAATATCTATCATAACAATTTCAGAAGCAATACCAGAAACGGTTAAAGTGTAAGCAATTGTTGAACCAACGCTTCCTGTTCCTATAATCGTAATCTTATTCATACTAAATTCCCCCTGTTTACATATTGATTTTTTAATAAACTTACGTTCTTTAGAACTTTGATATTTTTTTATCAAACTTTTTTCTGTTATATTATAGCATACTTCAAGCTTTGTTTCAAGCATTTCTGAGTTTTTTTTATTTACTTATATGGCAAATTCTGAACTTTTTCGTCTTTTTTCACTAATATATACATTTTAAAGAATAAAAATTTTTTTCCTATGGTAAATATATATAATTTTGTTTTGACTGATACTATACTTTTTCATTTTATAATATATCTGTACTTTATTGCAAGTTTATACTGTAACCGAAAGAGTTTGCTTAATTGCTTCGCATTTTCTATTCTCTGGACATAAAAAAATTCTCCTATAATAATTGTTTTAATTATGCCGTAGGAGAATTTTTTCAATTGCCCGTTTTAACAGACTTCACATATGTATGAGTGTAGTTTTTTAACACATAGGCATTTAGCATATTAAGTTTCATAGAAATAATTTCTTCGCTGACTTTTTACATTACAGGTCTACACCCAAAAACTTCTTTGCCAAAATTCCCACAAAGAACGAAACAACCGCTACGCCTACGCTGATAAGCGTCATTTCCCAAAATCTCGGCTTAAATTTTTCACCCTTTGCAACGGAAATATAGTATGTAAATCCCGCTATAATAAGAATAACTACTCCAATCATTGAAAACAGTGCCGTCATATACTGACTGTTTTCCAATAAAAGATACGGAGCAATTAAAAGGGCAACCGTTATAAGATATGCAACCCCTGTATAACAGCAGGATTTAAACGCATCGGTTCTGCCTTCGCTTTTTGCTGCAAGAAACTCACTTGATGCCATTGAAAATGTTGCCGAAATGCCCATAATAAGTCCGGAAAGTGCTATAAGGCGAGTATTCTGCATTGCAAATGTAAAACCTGCCAGTGAGCCGGTAAGCTCAACTAAAGCATCGTTCATTCCAAGTACCATACTACCCACATACTGAAGTGCTTCTTCATCAAGCATATCAAGAAGTGCCGCCTCATGTTCTTCTTCCTGTTTATTTATATTAATACTTTCCGTAACTTCATTTTCTAAAATTTTATATTCCTTCTGCGCATTTTCCTCACCGTTTTCCATAAGCTTAACTGCAAATGTAAACCCAAGCAAACGTGCAATAAACTTATATTTAAAAACTTTCATTTTCTGTGGCTTCATTTCAACATTTGTATACTGTTTCCATATTTCATAATGAGCCTTTTCTTCCGCTGCAAGTCGAAGAAGAGTCTTTTTGTTTTCTTCCCCTTTTGCAAACTTTGCAATTTCTGCATAAATCACACTTTCTGTAAGTTCATTTTGTTGCATTTTACGAATAATTGTTAATGCTTGATTTGATAATTGTTTCATAAAAAACTCCCCTATTACTTATATAAAATTTATTCAATTCCCATATCTTGTAAAGCTACTCTTAATCTTCCTTTATATTTAGCTAATAACGCTTCAGATTCTTCTTTAGAGTATCCTGTTTTAATCATACACATGGCTAAAATAGAATTCTTTTCTGCCTCATCAAAATATTTTTTAGCTTCTTCAAATGGTATGTTCGCTTCATTGGAAATCGAACGAATCATACGAATATAGGTCTTTTCTGTTGTTGGTATGGTATTCAATAAGCAATTCTTATACGTACGACCTCTACGCACAAATACAGCGGTTGAAATCATATTTAACACTAACTTTTGAGCAGTACCTGATTTCATTCGAGTGGAACCCAATACAACTTCTTGTCCAACCACAATTTCTACAGGATAATCAGCAATGCTTGAAATTTCAGCATTTGATACACAAGAAATACTACCTACTTTTGCAC
>JAZTXH010000001.1:0-217416 GCA_045636325.1 Clostridia bacterium | reverse complement strand
TCTACATACTGTTTCATTAATTCCTTTGGTGTTAATTCCATAAAAAAATCATCCTTTCAAGATTTCTTGGTTTATATATCCAATACTTGCCTGAAAGGATGACTTCTATTCACTTTTACACAAAATTTTCGGCGGTCTCATATCGGGAGCGATTATTCTATGTGCACCGGCAGTCATTGTTATGATTTGGTGGATAGTATCGCTCTTAGCAGCATTATTTGAATAATGCCGCAGGTTCGGCACAACTTGCAAGAGGTTTTGACACATTTATCTCCGCATACCATACCTAATTTGCAGGATTCCTTATGTACGCAAGCATTAAATCCAAACCCACTGTCCCCATTTTTTCAATAACAGAGTGCCTTTTAATCTCTCTTGAAATTGTAGAACGGTCCTTATTGATTTTCTTTGCGATTTCTTCAAAAGAGCATCTTTGGAATATCATGCTCTCAATCTCTAATCTCTATTCAAATGTTATATATCCCGACATAAATGCCACATTCCTTTCCAATACAACCTTGGCGGATACATTTTATACAACTCATGAAAATACAGACAGGCGGGAATCAGTATCCCAGTTGCATACGATAAATATTTAATAAAAAAACCAACGAAAAAGAGTTTAAAATCGTTCAACTTCATTTCCGTTTAACTTAGACCAGTCGCACCCGTGACATAACATATATTTTCTATTGGTTACAAATATGGGGAGAACATCAAAAATGATTTTCTCCCCAAAAGATAAATCTATTATTTGCATATTTTAATTTATTATCTTTTTCTTTCCTTTGCCATCAACAATATAACCGCAACGATATCTTCATTTTATCAGAAGGCTTTTACTTTGACGAATTGCGGATAAAAATATATAAAAAAGAGATAAAACCGATTTAAATTTTATCTCCTGAGATTTCAATATTATTGTTTTTCGAGTTTACTATTAAAATTTGGATAGTCAAGATATAATAAAAAAGGGGCTGTAGCAAAATGAATATTTATGCAACATTTTTTAGAAATTACTTTGTAGAAAATGCATTGATACGTTCCATGGAAGATATAAACCTCTTCCCATATCAATATATTGCATGCTTATACGTTTTGCTACAGCCCCTTTTTTAATCTTCTATTTAAATTCTTCCCATTACTTCCGTTAAAAAGAACTCTTCTGCAGTTTCGGGAGTTACAGAAAAAATCTCATTCCCATTTATAGAAACAGAGACACCCGCAACACAGTTCCCAAGGCAAAATGCACCGGATAAATATATCTTATCTTCAAGCTTCTTTTCATCAATAAGCTCTTTAAATGTTTTAAAAACATGCTTAGAACCTTTTAAATGGCAAGAGTCTTCAATACATACTTCAAGTTTTATCATAATCTATTCCCCCCAACCCAATCTGCATTGTTTTGATATTTTTTTGACAATCTTGGGCAAAAAAATTTTTATATCCAAATTTCTTATATATTTTATCACAAGTTTTTGCTTTTTTCAAGAGAAAACTTCAATTAATTACACAACTCTTTTAATTTTTATAAATATATTAATTTTTATTGTTATTTTTTATTAAATTCAGTATGCTAAGTCAGTAAAATCACAACCAATGTGTATAATAAACACAAAAATTAATCTCTGTTTTTTCTCTGTTTATTATTTATTATATTCCCTTTTTAAAAAATTTGTCAATTTTTTTGAATTTTTTTTGAATAATTTATAATAAAGCCTTGACTTTTGTTAAAAGGTATGGCACAATATATAGGGGTGCATTTATTTGAGAGTTATTGCAGGCGTAAAACGAGGGTTGAAGCTGTTTGATTTTGAAGGCAGTGATATCCGGCCTACTACTGACAGAGTTAAGGAAAACATTTTTAATATAATTGCACAGTATGTGTGTGATGCTGATGTTTTAGACCTTTTCTGCGGTACGGGGTCCCTCGGTATTGAGGCTGTCAGTCGCGGATGCGCAAACGCAGTTTTCTGTGATTCCGATGCCCGCTCGCTGTCACTTGCAAAAAAGAATGTATGTCACGCAGGATTTGAAGCAAAGTGCGTTTTTTATCAGATTAACGCACTGGAGTTTTTAAAATCCACAAATTTAAAATTTGATATCGTTTTTTTAGACCCGCCATATAATTCAGGACTTTGTGAAAGTGCTCTTTCTCTTATTTTTGAAAAAGACATTTTAAAAGGCAACGGCATTGCCGTTGTTGAGCGTGATGAAACCGATAATTTTTCTTTTCCTGAGGCAAATCTCATTAAAGAAAAAAAATACGGACGCACATACATTAATATTTACTCAAACAAATAAGTTCTGTAGGCGAAAATTATTATTAAAAAGTGTTGATATTTGATTATTGTGAGGTGCGTATATATGGATTCTTTAGAAGTTTTGGAAATAATAGAATTAATGGAAGATGTTGTGGAAAAAGCAATTACTATTCCTTTTTCCGGTAAATCATTGATAGACAAAGACGAGCTTGCAGACCTTTTGCAGGAAATTAGACTTCATCTGCCTGAAGATTTTAAGCAGGCAAAGTGGGTAAAAGACGAGCGTCAGCGAATTTTGGATGAAGCAAATAAAGAAGCTGTAGCAATATTGAAAAGTGCACAAGAACAGGCTACCGCTATGGTAGACGAGCATGAAATAACAAAGAAAGCTTATGCCCAGGCGAACGAGATTGTTGCATCCGCCCAGAAGAATTCTGTAGAAATTCGTACCGGCACACTTAAATATGCCGACGATGTTATGGCAAGCTTAGAAGTAAGAATTGAAAAACTTTTAAACAATGTGCATGAAAACAGAAAAGAATTGAAAAAATGATTGTTGCTTAAATTAAAAGCGGAGCTGATTTTGAACCGACCTCCAAAAGTTAGACCAAAAATCTAACGATTAGGAGGTCGATTTTTCATGGCAAAATACATTTATGAAGTTAAATTGAAAGTGTACACGCATATTTGAATGCTGAAATAGTTATGAGCATTTGACAAGGAAATATCGCATTTCAACAGATTCTCGAATTTTTGAATGGGTATAAAGATACACCGATAAAAAAGGAAAGCCAGTATTATTTGTTATATAAAAAATGCACTTTTAAAAATAACATCATGCAATATCATGTTCTGCATGATGTTATTTTTAAAGCTATTACCTATGCCCTGCAATTATCCCGTAAACAACGCATATAACAGCATAAGGTATCATCAAAAACAAACATATAACGGTACTTATGGGTGAAAAGAACATACTTATAACAAACAAAAGCCCCATAACAACTGTTATATATCCTATAAATCTATTGATTTTTCTTGCTTTTTCAGTGTCAACATCATAATTATTAATATAATTATACTTAGGCAGATAATTTCCTATCACAAGAAAAATCAATCCCACAAGGAATGCACTTATATCTATTTCCCAACCAAGGTCATACACATTCGTGCAAAGCAAAATTATCCGATTTAATTTGATAGATAATTTTTTCTTTTAAACACTTATTTAAAAAGTAAATCTTTATTTATTATATCATGTTGCTGGGTTCTAATATCTTGTCAATTTCTTCCGCAGACATAATTTTCTCTTCAATTACTACATCACGAATGTTTTTATTTTTATAGAGCGCTTGTTTAGCCAAAGACGATGCCCTTGTATAACCAATATATGGACAAAGTGCCGTGATAACGCCTATACTTCTGTCAAGGTGTGTCTTGCACTGCATCGGATTAACCGTCATTTCACTTACGCACTCTTTAACAAAAATTTCGATTCCGTTACATAAAGTATCAAGAGATTCAAAAAGGCATCTGAAGATAATTGGTTCAAACGCATTCAGTTCAAGTTGCCCAGCTTCTGATGCATATGTAATAGTTGTATCATTTCCTATTACATTAAAACAAATTTGATTCATAACTTCAGGGATAACTGGATTAATTTTCCCCGGCATAATAGATGAACCATTCTGCTTAGGAGTAAGATTTATTTCTGCAAAACCTGTTCTTGGTCCTGAAGACATCAGTCTTAAATCATTTGAAATTTTGGAAAGTGTGGTAGCGCAAGATTTGATAATACCAGATACATATACGAATGAATCAAGGTTTTGTGTTGCGTCAACAAGGTCTTCCGCCTGGATTAAAGGAAGATTTGTAATTTCAGCCAAAATAGGTACTATAGTTTTAATATAGTTATGATCAGCATTTATGCCGGTACCTATTGCTGTTCCACCCATATTAAGCTTTGTCATCTCATCTAAAGCGAGAGTAAATCGCTCTTTATCACGGTTAATCGCAGACGCATACGCATGAAAAACTTGACCAAAACTAATCGGAACTGCATCCTGCATTTCGGTACGTCCCATTTTAATAACATCCTTGTAATCAACAGCTTTTTCCATGAATGCATTACAAAGTATGCCAAGCTGTTTTATGGCTTTCTTTAAAAGTCTTACAGTAGCAATTTTGCCTGCACTTGGATATACATCATTAGTAGACTGACCACAGTTTACATGATCATTGGGATGAACAATTTTATAGTCACCCTTATTACCGCCCAAAATTTCGATAGCTCGGTTTGCAATGACCTCGTTAACATTCATGTTAAGAGATGTTCCTGCACCACCCTGTATTGAATCAACAATAAAATATTCAGCGAATTTTCCTTGAAGTATTTCCCCACAACTCTGAATTATTGCATCTGCTATACTTTCATCTATAACACCCGCTTTTTTATTGGCAATAGCTGCTGCTTTTTTAATTTCTGTCATTGCCTTTATCATCTCCGGATGCACCTTTGTACCTGTAATTCTAAAATTTTCTGCCGCACGCAGTGATTGTACTCCGTAATAAGCATCAACAGGAACCTCTTTCATACCGATAGAATCATATTCATTTCTAAATTTCATCATTATAATTACCTCTTTTAACATTAGTGTTTTTTCGCTATTGATTTTACATCAATTTTGTAGTATAATCAAATACATATTAAAATATATTATCCATAATTTAAAAGTTATACAGGAGTGAGTATTATGTTTACTAACAAACATTATATTATTGCCATCTATGAAGAAGGTAGTTTTTCCAAAGCAGCTCAACGACTTTATGTTTCTCAACCCTCTCTTAGCGCGTCTGTCAAAAGAATAGAAGACAGGATTTCCTTACCTCTTTTCGATCGTTCTACTTCCCCCGTTTCTTTGACTGAAGCAGGTCGGGAATATATACGCTATGCTCTTGAAATCAAAGAAAAAGAACTCAGTTTCGAAAGATATATATCAGATTGTACCAATACAGTTAGCGGTTCTGTTAAAATAGGCGGAAGTAGTCTGTTTTCATCTTTTTTGCTCCCTTATATGATATCTAATTTTAATAGCATTTACCCTGATGTCTTTTTTGAAATTATTGAAGATAGCACAAAAAATCTTATTGAAAAACTAAATCTCGGTGCTATTGATATAATAATTGATAATGCAGTAATAGATAATGCTGCAATAAAATCGACCGTATTTAAAACAGAAACCCTTCTTTTGGCTGTTCCTTGTGCTTTTCCTGTCAATGATAAACTGTCAAAATATCGTTTAAGTGCAAAGGATATTAAATTAGAAAAACATTTGTCTGATAAATATAGTGTAGATCTTAAACACTTTTCAGACTGTTCTTTTATTTTGCTTAATCCGGAAAACGATACCGGCAAGCGTGCAAATATTCTCTTTAAAAAGCATAATTTTAATCCGAAGACCATATTTTTTCTTGACCAGCAGGTTACCGCACACAATATTTCCCGCACCGGTACAGGAGTGTCCTTTGTAAGCGATACTTTAATAAAACACACAGGGTCCGAAGAACAGCTCTATTATTATAAACTTAATGATAAAGAAATAACAAGGAAAATATATTTCTACAGAAAAAGTAATCACTATCTGTCAACTGCATGCCAAAAATTTATTGAACTTAATACATCGGAACAAGCTTAGTTCGCTCCATTAAGACCGCTGGCAAATTTAATTTCTAATATTTGCACCAATACTTGTTCCACTGCCAACAAGTTGATTTGTAAACACACTTTCTCTTTTTTATCTTTTTACTTTATTAAACACTAAATAATAAGTAAAATCGACAAGATTCTTAAAAGAACCTTGTCGATTTTTGGTCTGAGTGGGGAGACTTGAACTCCCGGCCTCTTGAACCCCATTCAAGCACGCTACCAAACTGCGCCACACCCAGATACATATTAAATAGACAACTTCAGTCAGCATCAATTATTATAATACATTTTACCACGCTTGTCAAGCAAATTTTAAAACTTTTATAAAAAAACTCGTATTTTTATCTGTTTTCACAAACTATATAATAAAAACGGGGCACATCTTTAATCAATATGCACCGCAGAGTATTGAAAAACTTGTTCTACCGCAAAAAAAATAATCTTACTCAAATCTTTATATTATTATAAAACAAAAAACAACCACAAGGAAAACATTTAATTTTCCTTGTGGTTTCTTGCTTTTTGTCAATTTGAACTCCACCGCACCATCGTACGCCTACAATTTTCAAATTATCAAAATATAACTTCGCTTTTCGATGCCTGTACATAAATATTATGCTTTTAATTTTTCTCTTTTTTCGTTTTTGCCGTTTGCCATACATAGCAAATCACAACAAGAACAAGGCCTACAATATCGGTTGCCGCACCGGGCACAATCATACAAAGACCGCCGACAAGAATTAAAATTCTTTCATACCATGACATCTTCGTTTTAAAATATCCCTCCATACCCGCAGAAATTGCTATAATACCAATCATGGATGTTATTATAATCAATATAACCTCAAAGGCTGTTGCATCAATAAACAACATCTTCGGCTCCATAACAAATATAAATGGCACAATAAATGCCGTTATCGCAAGCCTTGTTGCCGTTATACCGGTTTTAAGCGGGTCGGATTTTGCAATGGCGCTGCCTGCGTAAGCCGCAAGGGCAACGGGCGGTGTAATATCTGCCACAATACCGAAATAGAACACAAACATATGAGCAGCAAGCAATGGTACATCGCCTAATGAAAGAATAAGGGGTGCCGCCATTGTTGCCATAATAACATAGTTTGCCGTTGTGGGCACGCCCATGCCAAGCACAATACATGAAAGCATAACAAGCACAAGCGCCAAAAACATACTGCTGCCTGATACAACTCTTAATAAATCCATAAGAGTCTGACCCAAATATGAAAGGCTCACAAGACCAACCACGTTACCTGCAACCGCACAGGCAATCGCAACACCGATTGTACTTTTTGTTCCGCCTGTTAATGCACCAAGAAATGATTTTGGTGTAAGTCTTGTTTCCTTTGAAAAGAAGCTTACAATAATTGCAGAAAGAATTGCCAAAGAAACAGAATATGCCGGAGTCATACCTCTTCCCATTAAAAATACCAAAACAAAAATAGGAATAAGCAAATAGCCTTTTTTCAAAACAAGCTTAAAGAAATTAGGAATATCTTCTTTTTTAAGACCGCGAAGCCCCAGCTTTTTAGCCTCAAAATGAATCATCATAAATATTCCCGCAAAATACAAAACTGCAGGTAAAATTGCTGCAACGGCAATTGTCATATAAGGAATAGCTGTAATTTCTGACATCAGGAACGCTGCCGCACCCATAATCGGTGGCATAATCTGGCCGCCGGTAGATGCTGCTGCCTCAACCGCTGCTGCAAATTCAGGCTTATACCCTGCTCTTTTCATGGTAGGAATCGTAATAGAACCGCTTCCCACTGTGTTTGCAACACTACTTCCTGAATACATACCCTCAAGGGCACTTGAAATTACCGCAACCTTGGCAGGTCCCCCACATGCAAAGCCGGCAATAGAGTTTGCCAAATCAACAAAGAACGAACCAATGCCAGTTTTTTCGAGGAATGAACCAAACAGAATAAACAACGCCAGATAGTTTGTGCAAATCTGAAGCGGTGTACCTGTTATACCATCTTTTGTAAATGCAAGAGTCTGCAGGAATCTTGTAAATGTTGTGCCCTGTGTAAATGTGTAAACTATAAGCACTGCTATAACGCAAAGAATAGGAAGCCCAACCACTCTTCGGCACGCCTCTGCCAAAAGCAAGATACACAATATTCCCACTATTTTATCGGTAGTATTTATATTTATTGCTCTGCCCGCAATTTCAATTGCATTAATTGCAATATATAAAAAGCAAACAAGGGAAAGTGCCGCTAATATATAATCATACCATGGAATATAATTAATCTTTTGCACCTGCTTTTTATAGGCAGGATAAATTAAATACGCAATTACTAAAATAAGTGCTAAAAATACAGCGCAGTTACCAGGCCAAACCATTACCGTTGCCAGAAACGAAATTTTATTTAAAAATCTTCCAAGTAAGGCAACGCAAAGAGCAAAAATTGCAAAGAAAATCATAAGACCATTTATAAAATATTTCTTTTTGCCCGTAAAGTGTCTTGTGTTTGATTCACGGTCAAACTCTGCCATAAGTGCATCGGCATCGATGTTTTCGTCTGCCGCCATTTTTATACTTTCAAGTGTTGTGTCGTCTTTTTTAATTTCATCTTTCACTTATTACCCCTCCTTTATGAAAGTCCTATTTTATTTTAAAGGTTACCTCGGCATTTTTTCCGCACAGTTCCCGAAGGCTTATATCTTTTCCGTTTATATTTAATATATGGTCTGACACAGTGCCCACAATATAAGTAATATCATCAAAAACGATATTCAGGTTACTTACTAAAATACCATCATCAGTAATTTCCGTCACTACCCCGTCAGACCAGCTCTCCGGCATACCTGCACCAAAAGAGTGAAAACGATTTGCAAAACATATGATTTTGCCACTTTCATCACATTTGTAATAGTCTACAACCTCTGACTGATTTACCGAATGAATAAAAGAAACAAAAAAAACATCATCTTCATTTACGGCATACTCTGCATAAATTTTTCCGTTTTCCCGGTCTTGTAAAACAAGTTTTTTGCTGCCGCAAGCACCTTTAATCAAGATAACAGCCGCAACTGTTATTAAAGCTGCGGCTGCAATTAACACCAATCTTTTAAATGAGCTTTTCATTATTTAACTTCATCAAAGTACTTCTGTGCACCTGCATGGAAGGGAACAGAGCCAACATCTGTTGCATAATCAAGAGCTAATTCGCCAAACTTAGCATGAGCTGCAACTAAAGCATCTTTCTTTTCAAACAATGCCTTTGTAAAGCTATATACATCCTCTTCAGGCAAGTCAGCCTTACAAATGATTGTAGCCTTTACAGCAACTGTCTGAACATCTTCGTCTGTACCATTGTATGTGCCGCCAGGAATTGAATATGTTGAATAGAAGGGATATTTTGCCTTAAGTGCCATAGCGTGCTCATCATCAATTGCAACAAGCTTGTAATCCTTAGCAGAGTTTGAAAGGTCTGTAATATTTGTTGTGGGCGCACCTGCTGTACAGAAGAATGCGTCAATAGAACCGTTTTTGAACTGTTCTGAAGAGTTACCGAAATCAGCATTAACAACTGTGATATCGTCCTTTGTTAAACCATAAGCATCAAGAATCTGAATTGCGTTGAACTCAACACCACTTCCTGCATCACCGATAGAAACAGTTTTACCCTTAAGGTCAGCTACTGTGTTAATGTCAGGTGTTGCAACTATCTGACAAACCTCAGCATATACTGCGCCAACTGTTGCAAAGGTATTGATTGTGCCCTCTGTTGCAAACAAATCTGTACCATTGTAAGCATAGTCCATAACGTCGTTCTGAACTATAGCGAAATCAACTTCACCATTGTCAATTAACTGAATGTTAGCCTTTGAAGCACCTGTAGAGTCAACACGGATTGTCATATTTGCTGCATCACCGATAATTGGAGCCAATGCATTTGCAACCGCATAATATGTTCCGCTTGTTCCGCCGGAAGCAAACTTGTATGTTGCCTTTTTAGCACCACCATCTGTTTGTGTGTTACCGCATGCAGCCAAAGATAAAACCATAACTACTGCAAGAATTACTGCTAATACTTTTTTAAGATTTTTCATTTTTTACCCTCCTGATAAAAGATTTTTAGGAATTTGGTTTCTTTGCCAAAACCATACAAATTTATGGTATCATATTATTTTTATTTTGTCAACGATTTTTGCAATTTTTAATTTACTAAACTTGCATTTTTTGTATTATTTTGCATTTTAACCATAAAATCTTTAAATATAATGCAATTTCAGTAATTTTATTTTTCAAAACGTCTTTTTTCTATTAATTTTCATCTGAATTTATTCCAAAAAGTAATACTATTGGCTATTCCTTATTCATTATCGCTTGTTAAAAACCTCTATTCTGTCAAAATACCGCTTCTGTATGCCTTCAAAAGATTTTCAAGCTCGCATATTCTTTTCTTGATTCTCTCACCTGTATCGGTATCCATAACTTTTTTTCTTTTTAAAGACCCCTCAAGCACAACAGATTCAGAATGCATATCCCGCTCCTGCTCTATTGCGGCTGTGGCAGATTTAAATGGTTCGTGCGCTGCTAAAACAAGACCGTAGGAATTATATATAAGAGTATAGCCTGCAATGCCCGTTTTTTCCTGATACGCTTTCGAAAGACCGCCGTCAATTACCAAAAGCCTGCCCCCTGCCTTAACAGGGCTTTCGCCTTTTTTAATCTGCACCGGAACATGTCCGTTTATAATATGTGTACCCTCTTTCTTCATGCCAAATTCTTCGAGTATTTTTTTACAGATTTCTTCTTCTTCCACAAACTTATAATAAAAATCCTTTGTTTCCTTGTGAGTGCTTTTATCTTTAATAAAGTACCTCTCAAAGGTAGTCATCTTATCTTTGCCGAAAAGGGGCGATTTACTTCCGCACCATAAATACCACATAAAATCAAGGCCGTTTTCCTTTTCGCCGTCAAGACCAAAAAATCCGCATCTTACAATCTGCTCTGCCTTATCAACATATGCCTTGCCTGAAAGAGGCTCGCCAAAAATTTCTACCTTTTCAAAGTTGCCGTCTTGGTCCATAGGCACGCACCCATGATACAAAAGATTTCCGTTAAAGCTTTTATACATATTTCCCTTTGAAAACAGAAACTTAACGTGGCTTTGCAGTTTTTCACTGTGCAGGAACGAATGTCTTAACCTTATTACCACATCTTCCTCCTGAGCGCTTAGCTTAAAGGGATTTTCCCCGTCTATAGTCGGGAAGTTTTTGTCAAGTAATTCATAGGTCTTACCGTCTATTTCAATTGTGCCTGCACCAAAATCAATCTTGTCAAGCAGAATTCTATCGTTCATATTATATTCCGGATGACGCATAATAAGCTGGGCCTCTAATTTAAACTGAATAACGCTTATCGCCTTATGAATTTTGGCAGACAGAAAATCAGATGTGCCGGTTTTTATATTTTCCGGATTTTTAGGCATAAAAATACTGCACTCGTCATCTTCATAGGTGTCAAGCGCAAAGGTGGTAAGCAGTCTTGTGCTTATGCCATAACCATCCTCCAAAACATCAAAATTATTGTATTTTAGGCTGTTTCTTATAACATTTGCAATGCAGGCATCGCTTCCCCCCGCTGCACCCATCCATACTATATCGTGATTGCCCCACTGAATATCCACGCTGTGATAACGCATAAGCTCATCCATTATAATATCTGCTCTGGGTCCGCGGTCAAAAATATCACCTATAATATGAAGATGGTCAACCGCAAGGCGCTGAATAAGCTTTGCAAGAGCAATAATAAATGCATCTGCCCTGTCAGTTGCAATAATGGTTTTTATAATCTGATTGTAATACTCCTGTTTATCATAGCTTAAATCATTTGTATGCAAAAGCTCGTCTATAATATATTCAAAATCTTTGGGCAGTGCCTTTCTTACCTTTGAACGGGTATACTTTGACCCTGTATTACGGCAAAGCTCAATAAGGCGGTAAAGAGTAATTTTATACCAGTCATCAAGATTTTCGCACTCTTTTTTTATTAATGCAAGCTTTTCTTCCGGATAATAGATAAGGGTTGCAAGGCTTTTTCTTTCAGCCTTTGAAAGCGTGGTTGAAAAAATATCGTGTATTTTGCTTTTTATAACACCCGAAGCATTTTTTAAAATATGCAAAAATGCCTCATATTCACCATGAAGGTCACTCATAAAATGCTCAGTACCTTTGGGAAGGTTTAAAATTGCCTGAAGATTAATTATCTCCGTTGCCGCCGCCGCAATTGACGGATAGCTTTTTGAAAGCAATTTAAGATATTCATAATTTGTATATTCTCCGTTCATCAAAATACCTCCCTGATTAATATTTTTATATATTAATTATATCACCGCTTTTATGCAGTTGTCAATATCAAGAGGTTTTCCTGCACACAAAAAAGGCGGTCAGCCTGACCGCCTTTTTTTAAACAATTATGCTATTGTTGTATAAATATATATTGCAAACAATACAACTGAAATCCACATAATAGGTGAAATATCTTTTGCTTTGCCTGTCAAAAGCTTTAACACAACCCATGAAATCATAGCAAACATAATACCTGTTGCGATCGAGTATGCAAAAGGCATCATAACAACTGCTAAAAATCCGCCTACAGCATCAGCCATATCAGTGTCAAAATCCATCTGTGTTACAGCAGAAAGCATTAAAAGGCCAACAAACAACATAGCAGGTGTTGTGGCAAAACCGGGAATTGCAAGGAAAATAGGTGCAAAAGGAATTGCAATTAAGAACATGATACCTGTTGTAAGAGCTGTAAGACCTGTTCTTCCGCCTGCTGCTACGCCTGCTGATGACTCAACATAGCTTGTAACCGTGGATGTACCAAGACATGCACCGGCTACTGTACCAACAGCATCTGCCATTAAAGCACCGCCTGCTTTGGGGAGTGAGCCGTCTTCTGCAAGTAAGTCACCCTTCTGAGCTACACCAATCAATGTACCAACTGTATCAAAGATATCTGTGTAAAGGAATGTAAACATTATAACTGTAAAGCTCATAAAATTCTTTGCTATAAATCCAAAGTCGAACTGGAAAAGTGCCGGAGGCGCAAAGTTTGCCTTAACTGCATCCCATGAAAGAGAAGGAATCAAAGAATATACACCTGCATCAATATCAACTTTATACCATCCTATCAGCTCTGCTATAATACCTAATACCCATGTAGCCAAAATACCGATTAAGATATCACCTTTAACCTTGTAGTGATGAAGCACACCAATAATCAAAAGACCAACTATAGCCAAAACAACCTGAGGTGAACCCAAATCGCCAAGGCCAACCAATGTAGAATCATTATTTACAACAATACCTGCATTAATAAGTGCAATAATTGTAATAAACAAACCGATACCCGCTGTAATACCAAGCTTTAAGTTCTTGGGAATTTTGTTAACCAAAGCTTCTCTGAACTTAAATAATGAAAGAATCATAAATATGATGCCTTCAATCAAAATAGCAGTTAGCGCTACCCTGTATGAATAACCCATTGTTAAACATATACTGTATAAGTAAAGAATGCGTTAAGCCCCATACCTGATGCCAATGCCACAGGATAGTTAGCAAAGAATGCCATACATATTGTAGCAATCGCCGCAGATAACGCTGTTGCCATAAAAATAGCAGCCGCACCGGGACCGTCGGGAATAATGCCTAACATACCGGGGTTAACCGCCAAAATGTAAGACATTGCCAAAAAGGTTGTGATTCCGGCAATAATCTCTGTTTTGACATTAGTGCCGTGCTCTTTGAGCTTAAATAGTTTTTCCATTTTTAAAATCCTCCTTAAATTTTTTGGATACAACTAAATTATACCATATATCTACAAAATTTCAAGTATTTTTTTGTCTTTTTTTCGCATTTTTAATAAAAAATCAGCAAATGTAATAAAAAAGTGTTCCGAGAACACCTCACTCCCCTAATTTCTAATCCTAAGGGCAAAAAGGAGATGAAAAAAACAATTTTGCAACCCTCATTGAAAATAACTTTTTTAAGGGAATGGCACTGCCAGAACATGTGATAACCGGCAGCTTCAAGCGATGCCGGAATTGTAATCTCCTCTATTCCTGATACACAAAAAATGCTGTTTCCTACAGTTTTTAAGCCTTCGGGTAATGTAATATTTTTTAAACCTTTACAACTTTCAAATCCCGCACTCTCTATAATTTCAAGAGTTGACGGAAGATTTACAGTTTTAAGATTATCACAATACTGGAACGCAGAACTTTTAATAATTGTAACGCCTTCGGGAATTGTTACTTCAGTCACACTATATACACCATATGCAAAACTATCAGGTATTTCAGTTACCTTTGCGGCTATTTTAATTGAAGTTACTCCTGAATGACGCTGGAAAATTCTTGGCTCAAGTTTTGTTACAGGAGAGCCATAGATTGACTCCGGAACCACAACATCTCCGCCTTCTCCCACATATTTTGTGATTATAGCCTCATTGTTAAGAAGTTTAAACTCCCAATCTCCATCAGTTAAAGCAAAGGCACTGATTGAAGTGCAAAACATAACTGAAAACACAATTTCTGACATTACTAATAATACTTTTACCTTTTTCATTTTCCTTCCATTTAAAAATTATACTTCTATAGTATAGCACATTGAGGAAATTTTTTTAATCAAAAAAGATAAATTATTTGGATTTATTATCCTTTGTCATAATTCATAACCTGCTAATAAAACACGCCTGCGACTTTAAAAAATCACAGACGTTTTTTATTAAAATTAAAATCTTAGATTAACTCTAAAACAGCCATTTCAGCAGCGTCACCGTGTCTCGGTCCTATCTTTGTAATTCTGCAGTAACCACCGTTTCTGTCAGCATACTTAGTTGCTAACTCACCAAACACCTTAGCTACTACAGCTTCTTTTGTTATATAAGCCAAAGCCTGACGTCTTGCATGAAGAGAACCGTCTTTACCTAAAGTAATCATTTTCTCAGCCATGCTTCTTGTCTCTTTCGCACGTGTAACAGTTGTTTCAATACGACCGTTTTCCAGGAAACTGGTAACAAGATTTCTCAGCATTGCTCTTCTTTGGTCAGTAGGACGACCTAACTTTCTTGTACCCGGCATATCTATTACCTCCTTATTAGTATATCGAAGCGCCCCTCTTATTCTTCTTCCTTGCGAAGAGCCAAATTCAAAGCGCTCAACTTGTTCATTACTTCTTCTAACGATTTGCGACCTAAATTTCTTACCTTCATCATATCTTCTTCTGTCTTGTTTGCAAGGTCTTCAACAGTATTGATACCTGCGCGCTTCAAGCAGTTATAAGAACGAACTGACAAATCAAGTTCCTCAATCGTCATCTCAAGTACTTTTTCTTTCTTGCTTTCTTCTTTCTCAACCATAATTTCAACATTCTTAGCATCAGCAGACAAATCAATGAATAAAGACAAATGCTCGCTCATGATTTTTGCTGCAAGGCTGATTGCTTCATTAGGCTTTAATGTACCGTTTGTCCAAACTTCAATAGAAAGTCTGTCAAAGTCTGTAACAGCACCTACTCTTGCAGGCTCAACTTTATAATTTACCTTTTTAACAGGTGTATAAATTGAGTCTACCGGAATAACACCGATAACTGGCTGTGACTGTTCACGGTTTTTATCAGCCGCCACATAACCTCTGCCCTTGGAAAGAGTGATTTCCATATTAAGCTTTGCATCGGAATTTAATGTAGCAATGTATAAATCGGGATTTAAAATCTCAACATCGGAATCAGCTTTAATATCTCCCGCTGTTATTACTCCCTCGCCTTGTGCATCAATGTATACAGTTTTAGGTGTATCACAGTGAAGCTTTGCAACGATGCTTTTAATGTTAAGCACAATTTCAGTAACGTCTTCTTTAACGCCTTTTATAACTGAAAATTCGTGTAAAACGCCGTCAATCTTTACAGCATTAACAGCTGCACCGGGGAGAGAAGATAGCAATATTCTTCTAAGAGAATTTCCGAGGGTTGTTCCATATCCGCGCTCCAAGGGTTCTACAACAAATCTGCCGTAATGGTCCTCTTCACGCACTTCAACACATTCCACTCTTGGTTTTTCTATCTCAATCATGTAATATCCCTCCTTGCCCAAATAAAGGGCCAAAATACCTTAATCCAAAATAATTCAAATTTATTATTTGGAGTACAACTCGACGATCAAGTGCTCTTCTACTTCGTAGTCAATATCTTCTCTTTCAGCAAGCTTAATAACTTTAGCTGTTAAAGAAGTCTTATCCATCTCAAGCCACTTGGGAACAAGTCTTGAAGAATTTCTTTCAACGATATCCTTCATTCTGTCAGAATTCATTGTTTTTTCTTTAACAGAAATAACTTCTCCGGGATTTACAAGATAAGAAGGAATGTCAACTCTCTTACCGTTGATAAGAATGTGACCATGTGTAACCAACTGTCTTGCTTCTCTTCTTGTGCTTGCAAGGCCAAGACGGAAAACAACATTATCCAGTCTGGATTCCAGAATCTGAAGTAACATCTCACCGGTAATGCCCTTTCTCTTTGTTGCCATTACATAGTATTTTGCAAACTGCTTTTCAAGAATACCGTATATAAACTTAACCTTCTGCTTTTCAGTAAGCTGTAAACCGTATTCACTCTGCTTTCTTCTGCTAACCTTGGGGTTTTTGTTACTGGTCTTGTCGATACCCATAACAGTAGGATTTATACCCAAAGTTCTGCATCTTTTGAGTATAGGCTGCATATTTCTAGCCATGTACTTTTCCTCCTAACATACAATAATATAGAATCAAACTCTTCTTCTTTTCGGCGGTCTGCAGCCGTTGTGAGGAATTGGAGTAACATCTTTAATCATGTTAATCTCAAGACCTGCAGCCTGAAGCGCACGAATGGCAGCTTCTCTTCCGGCACCGGGACCCTTTACGTATACTTCAATTGTCTTTAAGCCATGCTCCATAGCAGCCTTTGCAGCGGTTTCAGCTGCCATCTGCGCCGCATATGGTGTGCTCTTACGAGAGCCTCTGAAGCCAAGGCCACCTGCGCTTGCCCAGGAAATTGCATTACCTGCTAAATCCGTAATAGTAACGATTGTGTTATTAAATGTTGAACGGATATGAGCTGCGCCTTTTTCAATATTTTTTCTATCCCTACGCTTTGTACGGGTAGTCTTTTTTGTAGTTGCTTTAGCCATTTAGCTTACTCCCTCCTTTATTATTTCTTCTTGTTTGCTATAGTTTTAGCAGGACCTTTTCTGGGTCTTGCATTTGTTTTTGTTCTCTGACCACGAACCGGAAGACCTCTTCTGTGTCTGATACCGCGATAACAACCAATTTCCATCAATCTCTTAATATCAAGCGCTACCTGACGGCGAAGATCGCCTTCAACCGTATATTCTGCGTCAATCGCTTCACGAAGCTTACCTACTTCGTCTTCTGTTAAATCCTTAACTCTTGTGTCGGGATTTATACCTGTCTTTGCAAGTATTTTGTTAGATGCACTTCTACCGATACCAAAAATATAAGTAAGACCTATTTCCACTCTCTTTTCTCTCGGTAAGTCAACACCAGCTATTCTTGCCATAGTTTACACCTCCTGATTGGGATTAAAAAATTAATTTTTCATTTGTTTGGGCGTTTCGGTTAAAAAACGCCGATGCCCATCCTTTCGGGCGTAATATAGCCCTACACTAAAATGCGAAGCCACTGCATTTTAATATCCTTAGGCTTCAAAACCTGCGCAAGTTTTACCACTTTGGTACAGCCGCACTTTATGCAAGTTATACACAATTTAGTATGCGTACTTTGAGCACATGGATTTTTTTCGGACTAATTAACCTTGTTTCTGCTTGTGCTTGGGATTTTCACAAATCACCATGATTTTTCCTTTTCTCTTAATCATTTTGCACTTTTCGCAAATGGGTTTTACAGATGGTCTAACCTTCATGTAGTTTACCTCCTTTTAGCACCAACATGGTGCCTGACTAATAAAAACTTCTCTGAAATAAATTTCAGTATACTGCAAAAAGCAGTTTTAATTTTTGAAAGCTTATTTAGCTCTCCACGTAATTCTTCCACGGGTTAAGTCATAAGGTGAAAGTTCAACCGTAACCTTATCACCGGGCAGAATACGTATAAAATTCATTCTTAGCTTGCCTGAAATGTGAGCAAGAATTTTGTGCCCGTTTTCAAGCTCTACTTGAAACATTGCATTAGGTAATGCTTCAACAACAGTACCTTCGATTTCTATCATATCGTCTTTAGCCAAGGATAAAACCTCCCTTTTTGTACTGCTAATTATTATTTTCGCAGAACTGAGCAATAGCTTTTCTCAATTCTGAATTACCAATTTTACCGGTCAATTCTAACTTTTCTCTCACCGTATCACTGACACTGTTTGTTACCGATAAATGCTTAAGTTTTTTCTTTTTCGGTTTATCAAACTTTCGTATATCTCCATCGCACAAATAAGCGTACTGCCCGTCTAAGGAAACTACCGCAAAGTATGCTCCCTTATCACGTCCCGCTTTTGAATATACAATGCTTCCTATACCAATATCCAACCATATCACCTCAAATTATCTTGTAAGAATTTCGCATTCTCCGTCTGTTATCAAAACCGTATGCTCATAATGTGCCGCGAGCGACCCATCAAATGTAGCCACAGTCCAGTCATTATCATCAACATAAACATCATAATGCCCTGCCGTAATCATAGGCTCAACGGCAATTGTCATTCCTGCAAGCATCCTTGGTCCTCTGACCTTGGTAACATAATTTAATATACTGGGCTCTTCATGCAGATTAGCCCCTATTCCGTGTCCTGTATAATCTCTTACTACACCATAGCCATATTTTTCAACATAGCTCTGAATGGCAGCAGAAATATCACTTATGCGATTACCGCGTTTTGCAAAGGCAATACCTTCGTAAAAGCTCTGGCGAGTTACATCAATTAACTGCTGCGCTTCCTTGCTGATATTTCCAACCGGAAATGTTTTTGCACTGTCCGCATGATAGCCTTTAAAGCAAGCTCCTATATCAATGCTGATAATGTCGCCGTCTTTTAAGACTGTGCCATCAGGAATACCATGTATAACCTGATGATTTACAGATGCGCATATTGACGCAGGAAATCCCGAATATCCAAGAAATGACGGTGTAGCACCGCAGCTTTTAATGTATTCGTAGGCAATACGGTCAAGTTCCTTTGTTGTTATTCCGGGCTTTGTTGCCTTTCTTAACACATCAAAGGTCCCTGACACAATTTTGCCTGCCTTACGCATACAGTCAACTTCTTTATGTGACTTTATCGTAATCATAAGCTACCTCCTTAAAGACCTAAAGTCTTGAAAAGCGCTTTTGTGATTTCAGATACTGTTCCAACACCGGGAACACACTTAAGTTTACCGCATGCTTTGTAATAATCTTTTATAGGCTCCGTCTGAGCGTGATAAACGTTCATACGGTTTTTGATTGTTTCAACGCTGTCATCTGCTCTTGTAACAAGCTTTTCACCGCATTTGTCGCAAATATCACCCTTAGCTGAAGGATTGTTTGCAATGTGGAATGTAGCCTTACAAGCCGGACATTCGCGTCTGCCTGTTAATCTTTCAATGATATTCTCATCCGGTACTTCCAAAGAAAGAGCAACGTCAATTGCATCGGGAAGCATCTTGTCAAGTGCCTCAGCCTGAGCCACTGTACGGGGGAACCCATCTAAAATGTAACCGTTGTTGCAATCGGGCATCACAAGTCTTTCCTTTACGATACCAATTACTACTTCATCAGTAACAAGCTCGCCTTTATCAATAAAAGCTTTAGCTGTTTTTCCAAGCTCCGTTTCGTTGGCAATTGCCTCACGAAGCATTGCTCCGGTTGAGATGGTGGGGATATTAGCAGCCTCTGCAATGTAAGCTGCCTGAGTACCCTTACCGGCACCCGGAGGGCCTAAAAATACCAGTTTCATTAAAAACCCACCTTTAAATCAAGTGTCTTTTATTCTAAGAACCCCTTATAATGACGCATCATCATCTGAGATTCAATTTGCTTAACTGTTTCAAGTGCAACACCTTCAACAATAAGCAACGATGTGCCTCCAAGTGCGATTCCGGGAACAACCGCAGAAAACGCCATAGGAAGTACTGCAATTACAGCTAGGAAGAACGCACCGATAATAACGATTCTGTTCAATGCCTTTGCGATGTAATCACTTGTAGGTTTTCCCGGTCTGATACCGGGAATAAATCCGCCATTCTTCTTAATATTGTTTGACATTTCAATAGGATTGAACTGCATTGATGTGTAGAAGAATGTGAAGAATATAATTAGTAGGAAATCAAGTACCGCATATACCCAACCGCCATAAGAAAGTGATCTTAAAATATCATACCAGAAGCCCTGACCACCCTGAATGTCTGCACCGCAAAACTGAGCGATTGTTGTAGGGAATGCAAGAATACTTGTTGCAAAGATGATGGGCATAACACCTGCCATAGCAACCTTAATCGGAATGTTAGTGCTCTGACCGCCATACATCTTTCTGCCTACCACTCTCTTAGCATACTGAACGGGAATACGTCTTTCTGCATTGTTCATAAATACTATGAAGCCCAAAACCAAAATAACAACAGCAATTACAACAATCAAAGCGATTGCAGACCAAGCGCTTAGGTTCTCACCTAAGAAGGAATTATAAAGTGTCATTATAAGCTGCGGACCTCTTGCTACTATACCGGAGAAGATGATAAGAGAAATACCATTTCCAATACCTTTTTCAGTAATTGTTTCACCAAGCCATACAACAAAAGCTGTACCTGCTGTAAATGTTAAAACAACAACCAAACCTGAAAGGAAACCGAAGTTTTCCACAACACCGGCGCCCATGCTGTTTAATGTGAAGTATAGGCCTATAGCCTGTACAATAGCTAAAACAACAGCACCATAACGAACAATCTTGTTAATCTTCTTTCTGCCTTCTTCGCCTTCCTTTGAAAGTCTTTCAAGGGCAGGAATAGCAACAGTAAGAAGCTGAATGATAATAGATGAGTTAATGTATGGTGTGATACCCATTGCAAATATTGTTGCATTTGAGAACGCACCACCTGTGAAGGTATCAAGAAGTGAAAATACACCCATTGTACCTTCTGCACCCATAAGCCCCTGCATAGCTTCTGCGCTAAGACCGGGAACAGGGATTGCACTACCCAATCTGTAAATGATAAGCATAAATACTGTAAACAGCATTTTCTTTCTTAAATCATCAATTGCCCAGGCATTTTTTAATGTCTTTAACAATTAAATCACCTCAGCCTTTCCACCGGCTGCTACAATCTTAGCTGCTGCAGATTCAGTAAACTTAGCCACCTTAACTGTTAAGGGTTTTGTTACTTCGCCTCTGCCAAGAATTTTAACACCATCGTTCACCTTTTTGATGATACCGGCTTCCTTTAAAACTTCAGCTGTAATTTCAGTATTTGCCTCAAACTGCTCAAGTACTTCAACATTAACTGTAACGTATTCTTTCGCAAATATATTGGTAAAACCTCTCTTCGGCAAACGTCTGTAAATCGGCATCTGGCCACCTTCAAAGCCAGGTCTCACACCGCCGCCGCTACGAGCGTTCTGACCCTTGTGACCTTTACCTGCTGTTTTGCCATTTCCGCTTCCGGGACCACGACCTTTTCTTTTAGCCACAAACTTTGAACCTTCTGCAGGTTGTAGTTCATCAAGTCTCATTTGCTGCACCTCCTTTATCTATTTCCGAGTCTCTTCTCTTAGATTTCCTCTACCTTTACAAGGTGAGAAATTTTGTTTACCATACCTCTGATCTGAGGATTGTCATTCTGTTCAACAGTAGCACGAATTTTCTTTAAACCCAATGCATGTGCTGTTGCTATCTGATCATCTTTGCGACCAATTAAGCTCTTTTCAAGAGTAATCTTTAATTTAGCCATTTTTCATTTCCTCCTTAACCCAATAACTCTTCAGGAGTCTTGCCTCTCATTTTAGCAACTTCCTCAACGGATTTTAATGATGCAAGTCCTTCGATTGTGGCTCTTACCACGTTTCTGGGGTTATTGGAACGAAGAGATTTTGTTCTGATATCTCTGATTCCAACAAGCTCGAGCACTGCTCTCGCGGGGCCGCCTGCGATAACACCTGTACCTTCCGCAGCCGGTTTGATAAGCACTGTGCCCGCACCGTATTTACCGATTACATCGTGAGGTATTGTACCGCCTACTAGAGGAACAGTAATCATGTTCTTTTTAGCATCTTCAATACCTTTTCTGATTGCATCCGGAATTTCAGCCGCCTTGCCTGTACCGCAACCAACATGACCGTTACCGTCACCTACAACAACAAGTGCACTAAAACGGAATGTTCTACCACCTTTTACAACCTTTGCAACACGACCTATATTAACAACTTTTTCTTTTATATCAAGTGTTGATGCGTCAATTCTTTCCTGCATGGTATCCCCTCCTTCTTATTAAAACTCTAAGCCGCCTTCTCTTGCGCCTTCTGCCAATGCAGCAACTCTACCATGGTAAAGGTAGCCGCTTCTGTCAAATACAACAGTATCGATACCCTTTTCCTTTGCACGCTCTGCTATCATCTTACCTACTTCTTTAGCAGCATCTGCGTTACCGCCGTTTTCTAAACCAAGGCTGGAAGCGGATACAATTGTTACACCGTTTACGTCATCGATTAACTGAGCAGAAATGTTCTTGTTGCTACGGAAAACGCTGAGTCTCGGTCTTTGAGCTGTACCGGAAATCTTCTTTCTTATGCGAAGATGACGCTTCTGTCTTGCTTTGTTGCTAGACTTCTTATTTATCATAATTTATCCACTCCTTTCTTATTTCTTACCGCCGGCTTTACCTTCTTTACGTCTGATAGTCTCAGTCGTATACTTAATACCCTTACCTTTATAAGGTTCAGGCGGTCTCTTTTCTCTTACTACTGCTGCAAACTGACCAACGCACTGCTTGTCAGCACCTGTAATAACAATCTGGTTGGGAGCCGGAACTGCGATTTCAACGCCTTCCGGAGCTTCCATCTCAACCGGATGAGAATAACCAAGTGTCAATACAAGTTTCTTGCCCTGCATCTGAGCTCTGTAACCAACACCGTTAATCTCAAGAGTCTTTGTGAATCCTTCTGTAACACCAAGTACCATGTTATTAATTAAGGTTCTTGTAAGTCCGTGCAAAGATCTGTGATCTTTATCTTCAGAAGGTCTTTTTACTATAATCTCTGCTGCGCTCTGTTCGATAACCATATCTTTATGCAGCTTTCTTGATAAAGTACCCTTAGGGCCTTTAACAGTCACTAAATTTTCAGCCTCTACCTTAACGTCAACACCAGCGGGTATTGCGATAGGGCTATTGCCTATTCTAGACATTGTGTTACACCTCCTAATACTTGGGCGATATTACCAAATAAACGCTAATACTTCGCCGCCAATTTTTTCTGCACGAGCTTGCTTATCAGTCATGATACCCTTTGATGTTGAAATAATTGCTATACCTAAGCCTTTTAAAACTCTTGGAAGCTCATCAACACCGGCATAAATTCTAAGACCGGGACGAGAAACTCTCTTGATGCCGGAAATAACCTTAGATTTATTTTCACCGTATTTTAAGGTAACTCTGATGATGCCCTGCTTTGAATCATCTATAACCTGGAAACCTTTTATATATCCTTCGTCCAATAAAATCTTTGTTATAGCTTTTTTCATATTGGAAGCCGGAATGTCAACTGTTTCGTGTTTTGCAGAGTTTGCATTTCTTATACGAGTAAGCAAATCTGCGATAGGATCTGTAATTTGCATTATTTTACCTCCTTCCAAAACTGGAACTTTTGATGGTTTTGGCTTTTTGCCAACCTTTCAAATACTTACTTAAAATATTACCAACTAGCCTTCTTAACACCGGGAATCTGTCCCTTGTAAGCTAATTCTCTGAAGCAGATACGGCAGATGCCGTATTTTCTCAAATACGCATGAGGTCTTCCGCAGATTTTGCAGCGGTTGTAAGCCTGAGTGCTGTATTTGGGGGCTTTCTGCTGTTTTAAAACCATTGCTTTCTTAGCCATAGTGTACCTCCTTAATTAGCTGCAGAGGTGAACGGAGCGCCAAACATTGTTAATAGCTCACGAGCCTCTTCATCTGTCTTAGCGGTTGTAACGATCATGATATCCATACCTCTAAGCTTATCGATCTTATCATACTCGATTTCAGGGAAGATAAGTTGCTCTTTAATACCCGTAGCATAGTTACCACGGCCATCAAAGGAGTTAGCGCTGATACCTCTGAAGTCACGTACGCGCGGAAGCGCTACATTGAAGAATCTGTCTAAAAACTCATACATTTTATCGTTTCTGAGTGTTACTTTACAGCCAATGCTCATGCCTTCTCTTAATTTGAAGTTAGCAACAGATTTTCTTGCCTTTGTAATAATCGGCTTCTGACCTGTGATTAAAGTCAAATCATTTACAGCACTTTCAACTGCCTTAGGATTATCTTTAGCTTCGCCAAGACCAATGTTGATAACAATTTTATCAAGCTTTGGAATCTGCATTACGCTTTTATATCCGAACTTCTGCATCATAGCAGGAGCAATTTCTTTTTTGTATAGTTCTAATAATCTTGCCATTGTCTAACCTCCTTTTACAATAGATTAGTTATCTAACATCTCGTTGCACTTTTTGCAGTACTTAACCTTTGAGCCGTTGTCCAGGAACTTATAGCCTGTTCTTGCAGCTTTACCGCACTTAGGGCATACAAGCATAACCTTTGATGCGTAAATAGGTGTTTCCTTCTTCAAAATGCCACCCTGCTCGCCCCGTCTTCTGGGCTTTGTATGGCGGGATGCAACGGATACGCCTTCAACAATAACCTTGCGTTCTGCGGGATTAGCGCTTAGCACCTTACCCCTTTTACCTTTGTCTTTACCTGACAATACAACTACTGTATCGCCTGTTTTAACGTGAAGTTTATTATTCATTTTTCGCCACCTCCTTATAGTACTTCGGGTGCCAATGATAAAATCTTCATGTACTCTTTATCTCTTAGCTCTCTTGCAACAGGTCCAAAGATACGAGTACCTCTTGGGTTCTTATCATCTCTAATTATAACAGCTGCGTTTTCGTCAAATTTGATGTGTGTTCCGTCATTACGTCTAACACCTTTAGCGCTTCTAACGATAACAGCCTTAACTACGTCACCTTTTTTTACAACACCGCCGGGTGTTGCCTTCTTAACGCTGGCCACTACAACGTCGCCTATATTTGCAAACTTTTTACCGCTGCCGCCCAATACTCTGATACACATAAGTTCTTTTGCACCAGTGTTGTCAGCAACTTTCATTCTTGTTTGTGCCTGAATCACGCAAACTTCCTCCTTCCTATGGAGAGAACCTCATTACTGAGCTTTCTCAACGATCTTATCTAATCTCCAACGTTTCTCTTTGGACAGGGGTCTTGTTTCCATTACCTGAACTTTATCGCCCACTGCACATTCATTGTTTTCATCATGAGCCTTAAGCTTGTAGGTTTTCTTTACAATTTTGCCGTAAAGAGGGTGTTTTACATTATATTTAATAGCAACAACAATTGTTTTATCCATTTTATCACTAACAACAGTTCCTATTCTTACTTTTCGTGTGTTTCTCTCTTCCACAACTAATTCCTCCTTTCATACTACTCAAAACATGTCAAAAAACTTAGTTAAGCTCTCTTTCACGAATAATAGTCATAACCCTTGCAATGCTCTTTTTAACATCTGCAATTCTAACAGGGTTTTCTAACTGATTTGTAGCGTTCTGAAATCTCAAGTTGAAGAGCTCTGCTTTAAGCTCACCTAATTTAAGATTCAGCTCGTCATTTGATAAATCTCTGATTTCACTTGCTTTCATCTGCAGACTCCTCCTTCTCCTCACGTACTACAAACTTACACTTGATAGGAAGCTTGTGCATAGCAAGACGCATAGCTTCGCGTGCAACCTCTTCTGATACGCCGTCAATTTCAAATAACACTCTGCCGGGCTTAACAACCGCTACCCAGTATTCGGGTGAACCTTTACCGGAACCCATTCGTGTTTCAGCAGGCTTTGCAGTTACAGGCTTATCCGGGAATATCTTAATCCAAACCTGACCGCCTCTCTTAATGTATCTTGTCATCGCAATACGGGCTGCTTCAATCTGGTTTGAAGTAATCCATGCGGGTTCAAGTGCCTGTAAGCCGAACTGACCGTTGCTTACAAAGTTACCGCGTGTAGCCTTACCCTTCATTCTGCCGCGCATTACTCTTCTGTATTTAACTCTCTTAGGTAATAACATTATTATTTGCCTCCTTCCGCTTTCTTTGCTCTCTTGTTTTCCGGAAGAATTTCACCTTTGTAAATCCATACTTTAACACCGATTTTACCGTATGTTGTGTTTGCTTCTGCAAAACCATAATCGATATCAGCTCTTAAAGTCTGTAGCGGAATAGTGCCTTCATGGTAATGTTCGGTTCTGGCAATTTCAGCACCGCCCAAACGTCCGGAAACCGCAGTTTTAATACCCTTAGCGCCCATCTTCATAGATCTGCCCATACACTGCTTCATTGCACGTCTGAAAGAAATACGTCTCTCAAGCTGAGCTGCAATGTTTTCAGCAACCAATACAGCATCCATATCGGGAACTTTAATTTCTACGATATTAACGTTAATATCATTTTTACCTGTAAGTTTTACAAGCTTAGCCTTAAGCTTTTCGATTTCAGCACCGCCCTTGCCGATAATCAAGCCGGGCTTTGCAGCGAAAATGTTAACAATAACCTTGTTGTTCTTTCTTTCAATTTCAAACTTTGAAACGCCTGCTTCGAAAAGTTCTTTCTTTAAAAACTTTCTTATTTTATAGTCTTCAACCAATGTATCACCAAAAACGTTGTCTTTAGCAAACCATTTTGAATCCCAATCTTTTATAATACCAACTCTGAGTCCATGTGGATTAACTTTCTGTCCCATGGGTAACCTCCTCTCTTATTCCTTCTCTTTTACTACAACTGTAATATGACTTGTTCTTTTGTTAATACGGAACGCTCTGCCCTGTGCTCTGGGTCTGATTCTCTTTAGTGTAGGACCCTGATTTGCAAAGGTCTCAGAAACGTATAGCTTGCTTACATCCATGTTGAAATTATTTTCAGCATTTGCAACTGCGGATGCAAGTAATTTTTCTACCAATATAGAAGCCGACTTGGGAGTATGTCTTAATATAGCCATTGCTTCGCCTACCGGCTTATTTCTTATTAAATCAAGTACGATTCCAACCTTGCGGTTTGAAATACGAGCGTACTTCAATATTGCTTTTGCTTCCACTATTTGTTTCCTCCTTTCATCTGATGACGAAAACTAAAATTACTTAGATGATTTAGCACCGGCATGACCTTTGTAAGTTCTTGTAGGAGCAAACTCACCAAGCTTATGTCCTACCATATCTTCGCTTACGAATACCGGCACATGCTTTCTACCATCATGAACAGCTATTGTATGACCAACCATTTCAGGGAATATAGTTGATGATCTAGACCATGTCTTTACTACATTTTTTGTATTGGCCTCATTCATTGCAACGATTCTCTTCATTAATCTTTCTTCAACGTAAGGGCCTTTTTTAATGGATCTTCCCATTCGTATTTCCTCCTTCCGGTCAACATAAAATCATTTTATGCTTTTTATGCCGCTGAATTATTTATCGTTTCTTCTCTTAACGATGAACTTGTTAGACTTGTTTTTCTTGGATCTTGTCTTAAGACCAAGTGCCGGTTTACCCCAGGGAGTTACAGGAGAAGGTCTACCGATAGGTGACTTACCTTCACCACCACCGTGAGGATGGTCGCAGGGGTTCATTACGCTACCGCGAACAGTAGGTCTCCAACCCATGTGGCGTTTTCTGCCGGCTTTACCGATTTTGATGTTTTCATAGTCAAGGTTACCAACCTGACCAACAGTTGCGCGGCAATCAAGTCTTATCATTCTTACTTCACCGGAGGGCAAACGAACCTGAGCGTAACCGCCGTCTTTTGCCATAAGCTGTGCAGCTGCACCGGCACTTCTTACCAACTGAGCACCGCGACCGGGATAAAGCTCAATATTGTGAATTAATGTACCAACGGGAATGTCAGAGATATGCATTGCATTACCGGGCTTAATATCAGCGCCTGTGCCGTTCTGTAAAACGTCACCTACTTTAAGACCGTAGGGAGCAATGATGTATTTCTTTTCGCCGTCTTCGTACTGTACAAGTGCAATGTTTGCACTTCTGTTCGGATCGTACTCAATAGACATAACTGTAGCATTAATGCCATCTTTATTTCTCTTGAAGTCGATTACTCTGTATTTTCTGCGATTTCCGCCGCCACGATGACGCACGGTAATCTTACCATATGAATTTCTACCTGCATATTTCTTAAGAGGCTCTAACAGTGAACGCTCAGGAGTAGTCTTTGTGATTTCCTCAAAAGCGGAAACTGTCATAAATCTTCTTGCAGGAGAAGTAGGATTATACTTTTTAATCGCCATCCTATTGTCACTCCTTATCTATAAAATATCTGCATTCGTTTTAATTACGCAATACCATCGAAGAATTCGATTGTCTTGCTGTCTTCAGTAAGCTTTACAACAGCTTTCTTGAAGGATGCGCGTCTACCCATGTTAGCGCCCATTCTCTTCATTTTACCTTCCATGTTAATTGTTGTTACTTTCATAACCTTAACACCAAAGATTTCTTCAACCGCTTTAGCAATCTGAATTTTATTAGCGTTTTTAGCTACCTTGAAGGTGTACTTCTTTTCTGCCATTAAACCCATTGACTGTTCAGTAACAACAGGGGCAATTATAATATCATGAGCGAATGTCATAATGCACACACCTCCTCAATTTTTTCAATCGCTTCTTTAGCGATGATAAACTTCTTATGGTTTAAAATCTCATATACGTTAAGAGCACCAACGTAGCTTACATCAACACCTTCGATGTTTCTAATTGAGCAGTAAGCGTTCTTATCGTTTTCAGCTGTAACAACCAAAGCTTTTTCGCTTACATTAAGAGCCTTAAGCATCTTAACTGCGTTAGCTGTTTTAATTTCGTCAAACTTCAAATCTTCAACAACTATGATATCTTCGTCAACAGCCTTTGTTGTAAGAGCCATTTTGAAAGCAAGCTTCTTAACCTTCTTGTTAAGACGGTAAGAATAATCTCTGGGCTTGGGTGCGAACACTACGCCGCCGCCTGTCCACTGAGGAGCACGAATACTACCCTGTCTTGCTCTGCCTGTTCCTTTTTGTCTCCATGGTTTAATACCGCCGCCGCGAACTTCAGTACGAGTAAGTGCACTCTGTGTACCCTGTCTCTGGTTAGCAAGGTAATTAACAACCACGTCATGGAGCACTGATTTATTTACTTCCACAGCGAAAATATCATCTTTAACTTCAATAGTTCCTTTGATTTCGCCGTTCATGTTGTATAAATTCAATGTAGCCATTAACCTACATCCTCCTTTCCTTTAGCATTATTTATGCCTTAACCGAATCTTTTACTATAACCAATCCGCCTTTTGCACCGGGAATACCACCCTTTACGCAAATCAGATTGTTTTCTGTATCAACCTTGATAACTTCAAGTCTCTGTATAGTAACCTTGTCAACACCCATGTGTCCGGGAAGCTTCTTACCCTTCATAACTCTTGAGGGAGAAGAACAAGCCCCCATTGAACCTGCATGACGGTGAACAGGACCAGTACCGTGAGTTTCCTTAAGTCTGTGAGCACCGTAGCGCTTGATAACACCGGCATATCCTTTACCTTTGCTGATTCCTGTTACATCAACGTAGTTTCCTGCTTCAAAAGCGTCTACCTTGATTTCGTCGCCCACGTTAAGAGAAGCTGAATTGTCAAGCTTAAACTCCTTTAAGAATCTCTTGAACGGAACGTCTGCTTTTGCGAAATGACCTTTCATAGGTTTGTTTACAAGCTTTTCTTTTTTGTTCATGAAACCAACCTGTACGGCGTCATAACCGTCAGTTTCAACTGTCTTTTTCTGAACAACAACGTTGGGCTCTGCAGAGATTACAGTTACGGGAATCACTTTACCGTCTTCTGCAAAAATCTGAGTCATACCAACTTTTGTTCCCAAAATTGCTTTTTCCATTTTCCTTTTATCCTCCTTATAGGTTATTGGTTTACAGTAAGGTCTGCAAACTTGACCCGTAACAACCCACTCGGGTTATTACAACTTAATCTCGATATCCACACCTGCGGGCAAATCGAGCTTTGTAAGAGCTTCTATTGTCTTCTGAGTGGGAACCAATACATCGATTAATCTCTTGTGAGTTCTCATCTCAAACTGCTCTCTGGAATCCTTGTACTTGTGAACGGCACGAAGAATTGTTACAACTTCTTTCTTTGTAGGTAGCGGAATAGGACCGGATACCTTTGCGCCTGTTCTCTTGGCTGTTTCTACAATCTTCTCTGCTGACTGGTCAATCAAAGCATGATCATAAGCCTTAAGTCTGATTCTGATTGTCTGAGTTGCTGCCATAAGTTTTACCTCCTTAAAGTATTCAAATTTTAGTTGTTCCATTTACGACAGCACGCACTTTCTAATTTACACCCTGCCGGGTGTTTCCGTATCCCTCGAAATAAAAACCCAGATTTCCCGTCAAAGGGGCATACCTGGGCAAACACGCACTAAAGCGCGCAAAATCCCTATGAATTCGCGCTCTTTATCCTAAGGGTGTATACTATTAGTGCAACGTGACTTGTCGCCCGGTTTCAAGAATCGGACATTCTCCACAGAAAAACCGAACTCTCAGGTTCGCAACCTCCTGTTTCATCGTATGCCTTGTCACAACGATAATAATTATACATCATTATCTACGATAAATCAAGCTTTTTTTAAAATTTTTCTCAAAAATCTTTATAGAAATTTCAACGAAATTTCAGTCTGTTTTTTGTATGTTTTGCACAATAAATTTTCTTTGCTTTTTTAATCCCTTTTTTAGCTTTTTTCCCATTTTTTTAAATAAAAACTAAAAACATTAAAATTTATTCCCCATTTTGCTTTTTTAATTCATACATTTATACATTTTCTTCATATAATATTGTATGTTTAATAAAGCTAACCAAAAGAAAGCAGGTAGCCCCATGAATAAAACAACATTTAAAAGACAGAAACGCAAATTCCGCACACTTATAATCAATAAGTACACTTTAATAAATTTTTTTATTTATTTATTATCTGTAGCGGTCTTCTTCGTATTAATATATATTGCTCCTTATATGCCCCGTATTCCATTCGGTTATATAAACTCTTTTGCAAGGCTTTCTTTTTCCATTTCCTTGCCTGATGTTAAAGAAGAAAGCCTTGTTATTATAAAACGGTGTGCCGTAAAAGCGGCAGGTACCCAAATCCTGCCGCCAACACTATTAAATCCAAACAATGTAAACGATAAAGACCCCTACCCGAACCTTTATATCCCCGTTACGGAAAATGACACAAAAACAACACTCGCGCTACCGTCTGAGGATAAAAATATAAAAGAAAAAAGTTTTAAAAGTAAAAACACTGTCACTATAGATAATAAAACAACCCTTAGTATAGATACTAACGCTTTGCTTTCCTCTCCGGTACCTTTAAAAAACACTCCGGGCAAGCCTTTGGTTTTAATTGTGCACACTCATACCACCGAAAGCTATACACCATCTGAAAAATACAATTATACTCCCACATCCTATGCCCGCACCATCAATCCCGATTTTAATATGATTAAAGTAGGAAAAGAATTTGCCAAAGGTCTTGAGGAAGAAGGTGTAGCAGTTATACATGATACATCAGTAAATGACTATCCATCCTATAACGGCTCATATTCAAAAACCCTTGAGGTAATTGAAAGTAATTTAAAAAAATATCCTTCCATACAAGTAGTTTTAGATATTCATCGCGACAGTATGACCGCATCCGACGGCACAAAATATAAAACCATAACAGAAATAGATAAAAACAAATCTGCGCAGCTTATGATTATTTCGGGTTGTTATCAGGGCGGACTTTCTCATCCAGACTGGCAGGAAAATTTAAAGCTTACATTAAAGCTTCAAAAGGCACTTAATTCCGATTATAATAATATTGCACGCCCACTTACAGTCAGAAAAGAAAGATTTAACACACACGCAACAAAAGGTTCAATGCTTGTGGAAATCGGCACTGATGCAAACACCCTTGATGAAGCATTGCTTTGCGCTAAATACGCCTCTAAAACTTTTGCTAAAGTTATTAAGGAAGAAATAAGGTGATTTTTAAAAAAACTGAGATGAATATGTATTAATACTACATCTCAGTTTTTTAATTATCCATTTTCAAAATTTAAATACTCTTCCGTGCCGCAAATGTATTGAAATGCTAATTACCTGCTCCTTCATTTTTATCTTCCCGTAGACTTTTTGTCGTATTTTTCCTTATATTTCCGAGCCACTTCCATAAGGGCTGACCTTTCGTTTTCACATCTGTTTTCTATAACAGCACACAAAAGATATTCAAGACAAACACCAACACCCTTACCTGAAAATCCTGCATCTATTGCATCCTCGCCCGTAAAGGCCAACATTTTTAAATTATAGCAAAGCTTTTTTTCTATAACACCATTAAGACAAACTTTGATTTTTTCAATTTCTTCGATACGTTCCATTGCATAGTTTTTTTCATGTGAGGCAGCATCTGACTTTTTAACTTTTAAAAGAAGCCTTAAGTTTTCTTCGCCCAGCCTTTTAAGCCAGCGCCTTACGCTTTTCTCATCAGGTGCAATCTGCCCGTCGTGATACGTAACAAGGATTGCAACCGTATCAATAGTTTTATTATCAAATCGTAGACGTTTTAAAATCTCTTTGGTTATGTTAGCCGATATCCGTTGATGACCGTAAAAATGCCCGTTTCCTTTTTCGTCAATTGACATACAGCAAAACTTTCCTATATCATGAAAGAGCATACAAAGCCGTAAATACAAATTATTCTCACACGCTTCAAGCGCCTTTATGCTATGAATAAAAACATCGTATATATGAGCTTTATTGTGCTGATGTATACCGCGTATTTTGCCAAGCTCAGGAATAAACACTTCAAAAACCGATATGTATTCACAAATTACCTTAGCACCGCCGGACGCCTCAATAATACCGCAAAATTCTTCCCTTATGCGCTCGGCTGCAATATTTAAAAGTAGCTTCTTTTCTGAAAATATAGCTTTTTTTGTATCTTTTTCTATTTCAAATCCAAGCTTTGCAGAAAAGCGAAGCGCTCTTAAAATCCTTAATGCATCTTCGCGAAAACGAGTTTTGGCATCGCCCACACATCGAATAATTTTATTTTGCAAATCTTTTTTGCCTTCAAAACAGTCAATTACAATGCCATTCCCGTCATATGCCATTGCATTTATGGTAAAATCCCTGCGTTTTAAATCATCTTTAAGATTTTTTGTAAACTCCACTGTTTCGGGATGGCGATTGTCTGTATATTTCCCGTCAATTCTGTATGTAGTAATTTCTATTATTTCTCCATCCACAATAACGCTTATGGTGCCGTGCTTTATTCCAGTTTCTATACAGCGCAAATCTTTAAAACACATCTTTATCTCTTCAGGCATTGCAGAGGTTGTTACATCATAATCATTCACTTCGCGCGAAAGAAGCATATCCCGCACACATCCGCCCACAGCATACGCTTCAAAGCCATTGCTTTTTAAAACATTTATCGCTTTTTTCACATATGCAGGCAACACGCTGAAAACATCCTTTCACATACATAATCTATCAAAATAATTGTATCACAAATACCTCCGCTGTTCAAGGCATATTTTAATTTTAAAAGCATTTCCCTTACGCAAACCGCAACAAATACCATATCGCCTTCTTGCCCGTTTTCCGAAACTCACTTTCATCTTTATTTTAACATATGCAAGCTAAAAACTCTGCTTTTCACAGTCCTCATCTGCCCTTAATAATCGGTGAAATGCGCTTGTATATAAGCATTGTTATAAAAGATAAAAGTATTCCTCTTGCAAAGCTGAAGGGAAGATTAAACACTAAAAGGCCTTTTATAAGTGTATCTGCCCATGGAAGAATTTTTTCATACATTCTCACAATAACCTCCATAGGCATCATAGCTTTTTCATAAAAAGGATAGGTAATATAAAGGTTTACAAAAAAGCCCACCGCACACATCATAACAGTGCCCAAAAGCGCACCAATAAGTGCACCTTTTTTACTTTTCCTCTTTTCATACACAAGTCCTGCAAAAAAAACAAATGCCGCTCCGTTAATAAAATTTGCAAGCTCGCCGACACCTGCAGTTGCAGTGTTTAACAAAGACAAAATATTTTTTATAAGGCAAATCACAACGCCCCACACCGGCCCCATTGAAAACGCACCTATCAAAGCCGGTAAATCCCCAAAATCAAGCTTCAAATAAGGTGGAAGAAAGGGAAGCGGTATACTCAAGAACATTAAAATTGCAGAAAGCGCCGAAAGCACAGCGCACACTGTTATTTTTCTTACACTGATACCTTTTTTCACTTTTATACTCTCCTTTTTGTTTCATTCTTTATTTTTAAAGCAAGCTTTTTCCATGCCTTTGAAACAATAATCAATCCGCCATGCCCAAAAAATCACATACCCCTGAACAAATTCGCTAATACTTTTTATATCTCCTCGGCAAAGCTTAATCAGCACAAAAAGCAGAGCTTTAAAAAACTCTGCTTTCGTGCTTTTAAATTAATAATTATATCCTAAATCAATTATATTTAAGTTAAAGTCAATCATTTCTGCCTTTGTGGGAGGAATACATTTTTTAAGGCCATCTTTCATTTCATCGTAAGATAAAATCCCCGTCTCCTTAAGCATTTTACCCATAATAATCATATTTGCAAGCTTTGCTGCCTTATTATCAAGTGCCATCTGTGTTGCGGGAATATAATAAACCTCAACATCACTGCGCTCTACCTTACGGTCAATAAGTGAACTGTCAACAAAAATTTTTCCTCCGGGAATAACGGCCGATTCAAACTTATCCAAAGAAGGCTTGTTCATTGCAATAAGCACGCCCGGATTTGTGATAATGGGTGAACCAACCGGTGTATCAGACACTATAACATGACAGTTAGCTGTACCGCCACGCATTTCAGGACCGTAAGAAGGAAGCCATGAAACCTCGTGACCGCTCATAAGACCGCCGTAAGCCAAAACCTTACCCATAAAAAGTATACCCTGACCGCCGAAGCCTGCAATAACTATTTCATTTGCCATTATTTCTCGCCTCCTTTATCCTTATAAACACCGAGCGGATATACATCCATCATATTGCTACGAAGCCATTCAAGTGCTTCTTTAGGAGAAAGCCCCCAGTTTGTAGGACATGTAGACAAAACCTCAACAATTGAAAAGCCCTTACCGTCAATCTGATTCTGGAACGCTTTTTTAATTGCCGCCTTTGCCTTTTTAATATTTTTAATGTTATCCACGCTTACACGCTCTGCATAGGTTGTGCCGTCAAGTGCAGAAAGCATTTCGCAAACCTTGATGGGGTACCCTTGAGTTTCAAGCTTTCTGCCGTAGGGTGTTGTCTGTGTAATCTGACCTACAAGTGAAGTCGGTGCCATCTGACCGCCTGTCATACCGTAAATTGCGTTGTTTACAAATATAACGGTAATGTTTTCGCTTCTTGTAGCTGCGTGAACAGTTTCTGCAGTACCAATAGCCGCCAAGTCGCCGTCACCCTGATATGTGAAAACCACATTATTCGGATTTGCACGCTTAATACCTGTTGCAACTGCAGGCGCGCGGCCGTGAGCTGCCTGCTGCATATCACATTCAAAATAATTATAAGCAAATACGCTGCACCCTACCGGTGCAACACCGATTGTTTTACCCTCAATACCAAGCTCATCTATAACCTCAGCCACAAGCCTGTGAATAATACCATGAGTACAGCCGGGGCAGTAATGCAAATTAACATCGCTTAATGCGTGTGGTTTAGAAAATACCTTATTCATTATTTTGCCACCTCCGCAATCTCTTTAATTTTTGCAATTATTTCTGCAGGAGTCGGCACCATACCGCCTGTTCTGCCATAGAAATAAACTTCCTTCTTACCATTTACCGCAAGACGAACATCTTCAACCATCTGACCCATGCTCATCTCAACAGACAAGAATGCCTTTGCCTTATCAGCTGCCTTTTTAAACACTTCTGTGGGGAAAGGCCAAAGAGTAATGGGACGGATTAAACCAACCTTTATACCCTCTTTTCTTAATTCTTCAATAGCATTCTTTGCAATTCTTGCAGTTGTACCATAAGCCGCTATAATATAGTCTGCATCTTCTGTTTTGTATTCTTCATACATAACTTCGTTTTTGCAAACCTCATCATAACGCTTCTGACGCTCAACAACCAAATCTTCAAGCTCTTCAGGTGTAATGTAGAGTGAGTTTATAATATTTCTCTTTCTCTGCATTTTTGTACCATCTGTTGCCCATGTTTTTTCAGGCACCTGACGCTTTTTAACATCTTCAAAGCTGATGGGCTCCATCATCTGACCCAACATACCGTCACCCATAATCATAACGGGCATACGGTAAATCTCGCCTAAATCAAAAGCAAGAGAAGTAAGGTCAACCATTTCCTGAACGCTGCTGGGCGCAAGCACGATTAAGTGATAGTCACCATGACCGCCGCCCTTTGTTGCCTGGAAATAGTCTGACTGTGCAGGCTGAATGCCGCCAAGACCGGGACCACCGCGCACAATATTAATAATAACACAAGGCAGGTCAGCACCTGCAATATAGCTGATACCTTCTGCTTTTAAACTTACACCCGGACTTGAAGAGCTTGTCATAACTCTTGCGCCCGCACCTGCCGCACCATAGACCATATTTATTGCGGCAACCTCACTTTCAGCCTGCAAAAACAAGCCGTCTACCTTCGGCATTTTCTTTGCCATATACGCCGCAAGCTCAGTTTGCGGTGTTATAGGATATCCGAAGAAAAGTCGGCAACCTGCCTGAATAGCAGCTTCTGCCAAAGCTTCGTTTCCCTTCATTAAAACTTTATCTGACATTTTTATTCGCTCCTCTCCTTAATCCTTATATACCTCGATTACACAATCGGGGCAGATTGTTGCACAAAATGCGCAACCAATACATTTCTCCGGCTCTGTAACCTGCGCCGGATAAAAGCCCTTTGCATTCATCTTGTCTGTACTCATGGACACAATCTGCTTAGGACACACTGTAGTACACAACTCACAGCCCTTACATTTATCCACATTAAAAACTACTTTTGCCATATAGTATCAAGCCCTTTCTGTTTATTATAAAAATATATAAATCCGCAAAACGGAAAAATACAAGCTTTCTTATTTTAAAAATCAATCATTAAAAATCTTTCAATTTCAAAGCGTTTGTCACATTTTAGTTTGCTTTCGTCAAGCTTTTTTAAAACTTCCTTCGTACCGCTTATAAATGCGTACTCAAGCTTTGTTTTTTCGCAAATCTCACTTACGACCTTATCGCCTTTATAAATATTTTCGGCCGTTGTTTCTCCTGCAATGTTTGTATTATTTACAAGCTTTGTTATATTAAGCCGTGACGCCCTTTCAATCTCGCCCATATAAACAAGGGTGTCTTCGCAGTTTTCAGTAAGTGGTCTTGAGGTATTAACAACAAAATACATCTCATATCCTTCACGCTCAAAAAAGCGTTTATAGCTTCCAAGTGCGAATGCCCCGTCTTCATCGCCGCCGACATCAAACACAACATCGTAATCCTTTTTTTCAAAAACGGATAAAATTTCCGCAGGCATCATCTGCATTTCAAGGTTTGAATTTGCAAAAAGCGGTGCAATAACCTCAATTCCGTTTTCCTCAAGCTTTTCTTTAACATCAAGCGTTCTGAAATATGTGTTTACAATATCACAGTCCACAATAACCATTTTTCTGCCTGAGCGGGCAAGCTTTAGAGCATAATTTACGGCAAGCTCTGTTTTACCGCTGCCGAAATGACCTGTAAAAATATGAATTCTTTCCGCCACAGCCAACGCCCCTTTGCATCTTTATTAATACATAATAACATATTTTTTCTGTGAGTGCAACACCTAAAGTAGGTATATTTGACATTTTTCAATATTTTTTAGCCTTTTTTCGGCAACTTGAACAGTTTAGAATATTTTTTAAAGGCATATAACACAAAAAACAATAAAAACTGCATAAAAATTGTTTTAAAATAACATATCAACCACCTAATCCCCTTTCTTTTGGCTTAAAAAATACGAAGGGCGATGTAAAACTTTACACCGCCTTTTTCCGCTCCGTACTTTTATGTTTTTATAAAATTATGCTGTTTGCAATAAACTCTTCCCCATCGTAATAACCGTCAACAATCAGATAGAAGTTTTCTTCAATATCTTCTATTGTCAGCTTTTTAGCTTCAGCATAGTTAAGCATTGATGTTTTATCTGAAATTTTAACTTCTCTTGTTTCATCTTCTGTTGTTTCAATAATTATGAGATGATTTTCTTTATCTATCGTTTTAACTGTGCCTGAAAAATGCGTCGGCGGAACATATTTTCCGTGTTTTAAAAGTGCAATTTTACCCTCTTTAAACTGAACTTCAACTGCGCCTGCAACACGCAAATCATATACGCTTCCTATCTCGCCTTCTTCGTTTAAATAAACTGTATTATCTTCAAGCTTAAAGCGCTCTCCTGCGCCAATCTTTAAAAGAATACTGCTTTCTTTTTCGTCTATAACAATCTGTCTTACAATTACACCGTTACCTGACAAATCTGCATATGAACCGATTTTTGTTATAACCCCTGCGTCAATAAACACATAAGCCAAATCCTTTGTGGATAAATCTCTGATTGTAATGGGGTAACCGTTTCTTGTAATCTCAGCATCAGGAGCAATTTCAAATTCAGCAGTTGCATCCTCTGTTTCAATTTTTAATTTATTTGAAGGAAGAGTTGTGATGCCTAAAATTTTAACATCTTCATATTCGCACTTATCACCCATACCTTCAATTCGTCTTACAAATCCGTTAACAATCTCAAGCTTAACCGGATTTTCAAAATTCATTTCGGAGTATTTTATTGCCTCTCCATCTTCAAAACAAGCAAGAAAAGCAGATACACCATATGTATCCCCGTTCGCAAGAGTCAATGTGGCTGAGTTTATTTCTTTAACCTTACCTCTTATGTTTTCAAATATAAGTTCGCTTGCTCTTACAACTTCAACTGCCCATACGCCGGAGGCAACATAAACAACTGTAACACTGTCACCAACATTCATATCCGCATAGTCACAAATTCTGCCATTTACTGCATATCTTGTTTTAGAGTCAAGAATATATTCTGTTCCGTCTACGCTTAAAAGATTGCTGTTTTCTTCGCTTACCTGAGTTATTATTCCTGTGATATAGTTTATGCCAAGCTTTTTAATAACTCTGTCAAGCATTATTGCAATCTGAGCTCTTGTTACGCCTTCATTGGGCGCAAAGCTTCCGTTGGCCATACCGGTTAAAATACCTTCCTGCGACGCAAAGCCTACAGATGCAAGTGAGCTTTCCGGAATATCGTTAATATCTGAAAAGTCTACTAAATATTCGCCGTCTTCATTAAATCCGTCTCTTATATCAAGTATTGCAGAAATAAGCACTGCCGACTCGTGACGAAGCATTACCTTATTTTTGTTTTCTTCTGCAAGATAAAAATCTATTTCATCTTCTGTAAGAATACCTCTCTCAAGCAGGAAGCAAAGTTCCTTTTTTGCATATGTATTGTATTTATCCGCAAGCGGCTTAAAACTATACTGATTAAACTCAACCCCGTAAGCGTTCTGGGAGTCATTTACACCCGTTGCACGGGCAAACAGTGTAAGCGCTTCCTGACGGGTTATCTGCTTTGCAGGTCCGTATGTCCCGTCAGAATAACCTTTTATAACCCCTTCATCTGCCAGACGGTTTATAGTATCCTTCGCCCAGTCATAGCTTCCATCCTGCAAATCGGAAAAATATGCCCCGTAGGATACTACGCCGAACATCATAAGCATCGCCATGGCCAGTGCCATAATTTTTCTTGCCATAATCTTGTCCCCCTTTAAAAAGTGAAAAACTCAGGACACAATAAATATTGTGCTCTTATTTTATATTATATACGATATACACATCTAAAGTAAATAGTTTTTTATTAATTTTTTATGAAAAAGCTATAAAATATCAGAAAGTCAAAAATGGGACTGCATAAAAATAGCGTAACAGTCATCAGAGACTACTACGCTATAAAAAGTCTAACTTTTTGGGGTCACATCAAAATTCTAAAAAGTTTCTGTGGTATATTTTTTGCTCCATTTGCAAACTACTCTTTTTTGTAATTAAGTATTATAATGCCGGTACACACAAGCACAAGCGTTATTATAAGGTTAACCGGACTTACGTTACTTTGCTCCGTCAGCATAAGGTTTGAAAGCAAAACTCCGAAAACCGGAATCATAAAACTGTAAATTGTTACTCTTGAAACCGGATTATGCTTTAACAGAATTCCCCACACAGAATATGCAATAGCAGATAAAAACGCAAGATATGTAAGCACTCCTATAACTTTGGCACCGTTAAATGCTACCTTACCGCCAAACAGAAGACCAATTGCAATCATTACAATACCGCCCATTATAAACTGATATCCGCTTATAACAACGGGGTCTTCGCTTTTTGAAAAAATCTTTATCATTACAGAGGAAAATGCATAAGCAACAGCTGAAAACAATACAAAGCAATCACCGGTAAAATTCATATTAAAGTCAAGGCCGTTAAGATTAACAAGCACAATACCCGCAAAGCCTATAAGGCAGGCAAACACTTTTTTTAAAGTAAGCTTTTCCTGCTTGAATATAAGACTTGCAATAAGCATTGCAAAAAAGGCATTTGAGCCGCTTGCAATTGTACCTTTTACTCCCGATGTATTTGAAAGTCCCACATAAAAGAATATGTACTGAATAACCGTCTGAAAAAGCGCAACCGCTATAACCTTTTTCAAGTTTTCCTTTTTGGGATAAAGGATTTTTTTTCTTGCAATACTGTATATTAAAACTGTCAGAAATCCTGCAAATGCAAATCTTATACCTGCAAAAAGAATTGTGGATGCAGTGTCTTTAACGGGCAGAATAAGCTCGTAGCCTATTTTTATAAAAGGCGTTGCGCTTCCCCAAAGTGCAGTACACAAAAGTGCCAAAATCGCCACCACAAATGTGTTTGTAAAAATTTTATTTTTGTTTTCTTCCATTTTTTTCATTTCTCCGTTTTTTATAATATTTTAAGCACTATGCAGGATACATTGTCGCCCCCTCCATTTTCAAGCGCCTTTAAAACAAGCTCGTCTGCCGGATTAGCCTTTAAATTTGCTGCCTCCTTTATTTCTTCTGCCGAACACATATCATAAAGTCCGTCAGTACATATAATAACGCTGTCACCGCAGATAAGCTTAACAGGCTTTGTAACAGCCGCTTTTATTCCGCAACCTTCTTTATCCATACCAAGAAAATTCGTAAGCACATGACTTTCTCTTTTATATGCCTCATCTTCTTTTGTATAAATATTTGCGTTTAATTTTTTTTCGGCTAAAGTCTGGTCCCGTGTCATTTGTGTAAGCCGTCTGCCTCTTAAAAGATAAACTCTGCTGTCACCCACGTTAAACACAAGCATTTCTTTTCCGCGTATAACAACTCCCGAAACTGTGCTTCCGCCTTTTTTAGCTGAAAGTTCCGCTAATTTATCAATGATTTCATTATTGGCTTTAGATGCGTATTCGTTTATTGCAGAAGCGATGTCTTCATCAGTAGCTTTCTTCATTGAAGAATATTTTTTTTCAAACTTTGAAAGCTCTCTTACAGCAATTTTCGAGGCTACCTCACCATATTCAAGGCCTCCCATACCATCACACACTGCAAAAACCCCTCTTATTTTTTCGGTTTCAAAAAAGCTTTTGTGCTTATTTTCACCAACGTAATATGAATCTTCATTATTTGTGCGAACATTTCCTTTGTCAGTCCTATGATAAACGCACATTTTTATGCCGGTTTTCTTTTTAAATAAAGCATACAGCCAATTTCTTTTTTTGATTGTTTCACCATTGCTTAGCATAAAAATCCCCCATTATTTCACAAGCCTGCGTGTTGTAAGCTTAAGGCCGATTACGCTCAACACAAACGAAACCGCCACAAAAGCTGCAAGCACAACCCATACCGCAGTCAGATGCCCCGCTGCAAACTCATAAGCTTCTTCTGCGGCTCTTTGCGGAAATGCAAACTGGGGATAAGCAAGGCTTACCTTTGACAGTAAGTAAGGATTATTAAGATTTCCTATTGTTCCCATTGCAGCCATGCCCCACTTGCTTATGGTGATATTTGCCACTATGTCAGCTGCATTGCTTAACTCAAACAAAACGCCTGACATAACAAGCTGCAAAATCAATACCAGAGGCATGACTGTCATAGCCACAACCGGAGTGGGCACAACAGCCGATATAATAAGCGCAAGTGCATCTGCACTGTATATCAGAAGAAAAATTGTGATTAAGTATTCTGCCGATGAATGAAACATCATTACCCCGTCTTCCGGAAAATCTATTTTCATCCAACAGATAGCTAAAATTATAATGCTCTGAATAAAGCATATAACCGCCTGAAAAAGAAAATGTGCCCCCACATAAGAAGATGCGTGAAGCCCTTTGTCAAGCTCGTCCTTTACAATATCTTTCTTTTCGCGGCATATAAGCTGAATTGAATTAAAAATCCCAATCCATATACATGCCGACACAATGGAAAAAAATCCTGACTTTGTGCTTTCGTATGTGGTGAACATATCATCACCCGTTACCCATACAACAAGCGCAGAAATTACTATTCCAATAAGAATTACTATAAGGCTGTCCTTTTTTTGTGTCCTGTAAAACTTTCTTGTATAAATTAATGCCTGCTGTAATCTCATATTCCACACATCCTGTTATATTTTTCAACGAATTCGTCTGCTCTGCCGTCTCCATTTTCACTTGTAGGATTTATAAGCTTTGTTATATCCTTAAGCTCGCTTACTCCGAAAAATTCAAGTGCCTGTGGAACGCTACCCATAAATGCAAGCTTACCAACACCCTCGGTATCGCTTTTTGCTAAAACAACAACCTTTGTATAAATTTTTTCAGGGTTTGGGTATGATGCGTAGTTATGAGAAATAAGCATAACCATCTTTCCTTTTTGTGTAAGAGCCTTTAAATTTTCCATAAGCTCCATTCCGCTTTTCGGGTCAAGGCCTGAATCAGGCTCATCCAAAAAGAATATATCCGGATTTGTAACAACTTCATTTGCAATTGCCGCTCTTCTCTGCTCACCGCCGGAAAGATTTTTAATAGGTAAATCTGCTTTTGATGAAAGGCCCAGCGAATCAAGAGTTTCTAATATAAACTCCTTTCTTTCGCGCCAGCTCATCTTGCCGTTCATTCTCATATTTGCAGTATCAGTTATTACATCTATAAGCTTTTCTTCTTTTCTTAAGGGCAGACTTTGGGGCACATAAGCAATTCTGTGATTTCCCCTGATACCGTTTTTGCTTTCCTCACCTTCAACCTCTACATGACCGTGCATTTTGTATTTGCCAAGTATAGAATTAACCAATGTGGATTTGCCTGCGCCTGAGCCGCCTAAAATAAGAACAAAATCACCGTTGTCAACCTCAAGGTGAATCTGACCCAAAATCTTTTTATTATTAAACGCACCCGGCACCCCAACATCAGAAATATCAACCACAAGCCCCTTTTCTGCTACACTGTTAACATTATAAACAATGCATCCGTTTAAAACAAGAATAAATGTGTCGCATATTTTTATAACGTTTCTTTCATAAAGCTCAGCCGTATCATACACAAGTCTGTTATTTACAAAAACGCCATTTTTACTATCACAGTTTTCTATGTAATACTTGCTGCCGCTTACATAAATAACCGCATGCTCACGGGATATGTAGCTTTTATTTAAATTAATGCCGTTTTCATCGCCTCTGCCTATACATACTTTTGAATTTTCAGCTAACTTATATTTATACCACTGACTGTTTTTATCATAGCTTGTAGAAAAAATCATCGTAACAGCCTCTGCATGTGGCTCGTTTAAATTCATTCTGTCTACACGGATAACATCACCGTCAGAAAGCATTACAGCTCGTTTACCGGATGCATTGTTTTTACCTATGTAAACTCCATTTACATAGCTTCCGTTGCTTTCATTACAGTCAGTATAATACCAGTTGTTTCCGCCCCATGTAAAAAAACCGTGTCTTTTTGATACAATGGCAGAATCCAGATGAAGGTCCACCTGCGAAACGGGAGTGTTTTTTCCGATAACCATATTGTCTTTAACTGCGCACGAGCTTATTTCACCATTTTTTCCGATTACAATAAGAGTTGCCTCTCTTACCGGAGTGCTGAAAGACTGTGTTTTTGATAAGCTGTTCATAATCTGTTCTCCATTTTTAAATTTTTTTTTATTTAAAGCATTAACCTTTTTGTGTCAGGCTACAGAGGGCTGTGCGTATTTAATATACCATTTTCCATCAATTAGCTTTAAATAAACATCTAAAATATACTCATAAGACTCACGTTTGTCTATTGCTTTGATTTTCACTGTGGCTTCTTCATTTTGGATTTCTTCCGAAAGAATGCTCACTTCATATTCAGGCAGAAAATCTTCCCCTTCGATATAGCTGATAAAAGGAATAAGCTTTGCTATTCTGAGAGCACTTTCAATCAGTGAGGTTTCTCCGCCCTCTGTGAAATTTCCTATTGTTTCAAGTATTTCAGGGGCAATACATTCAGTCATTTTCAAAATATTATCTTCATTTAATCCTTGCGCAAATTTTTCCACAGTAGCCTTCGGAGAATCCTTTTTTGAGCATGCACCAAGCACACCGCACACCATTGCGATAATAATTGCCAGCATAATCATAAAAATCCTTTTTACCATTGTTCTCCCTCCCAACAAAATAAATCCTTATTTTAAAACTCCTGCTTTTATAAATGCAAATGAGCTTTTTAATAGTCTTGCATCTGTAACGTCAGGTGCAGTCACAGCAGGTGAGGGCTTTATGTTAAATGCAGTCACAATAACTACTGCAAATACTATAACTGCCACTGCCAAAATAGCTAAAAGAATAATAATTCCTTTATCCATTCCCTGTTTTTCATCAGTATTTTCCTGCATAGCAGGCTCAACATAACCACCGTTATACTGAAAAGCCGCTTCACTGTTAAATGCAGGCTCTTCTGCCGGTGGATTGTAAACATTGGCTGTATATTCTTCACTTACATTCCCTGCTCCTATTGCATTTCCGCATCCGCCGCAAAAAGCCGCTCCTTCAACCAAAGGAGTTGCGCATTTTTCACACACCGGAACCTCAGGCACACTAAATTCCTGCATACTTTCAGCCGATTCGGAAACATTTTTTCCGCAAGCTCCGCAAAATACACTCTGACTGTCAATCACGTTAGCACAATGAGGGCACGTCATTTCAGGACACGCAGGCTCAGCCTGCACCATTTCGTCAAGAGACATTGTCTGCCATTCCACATTATTTCCGCAATTAGCGCAAAACTTTGCACCATCGGCCACTTCATTGTTGCATTTATTACATTTCATAATTCTTATCTCTCCTTTTTATTATTTAATCTCTTTACCGCAATATATGCAAAACTTACCATCTGTAGGCTTGCCGCAGTATATGCAAAAATTGTTTTTCTGTGCACCTTCTTTCATTTGGTCAATTTCATCTGCCGGCTGGGTAACAAATAAAGAGTTTTCCTGAACCGGAGTCGGGTCTGCCTCTTCGGTTTTATACATTTCAGCCACTCCCAAAGGAATTTCCCCGTTTCCCGTATTAGTGCTCATTACAGCCGAATTAAGATTAGGCGTGCTAATTTTTTTAACCGGTATCTTTGCCACGTTATAAGTAGCCTTTATTATCATATTTGCTTCCTTACTTGTCTTATTAAAAATGCCTATGCATAAAAGCACCAAAAATACTGCCGCACAAATAATGCTTATGAAAAACACCACAAACCACGTCGTTATTTCAAAGCCAAAAACTGTTGGACTGTTAAGTTCAACCATTTATACCACCTCTTTCAAATCAGACTTCATTTTTTATAACCAGCCATAGCTTTTAAGTTCATTTATTTTAGCTGTAAGCTGTAAAATCTCTGATGTATTTTCACCGCTTGGTGCAAACTGCACTGCAAGATTGTAATTTTCAAGAGCCTTTGAATAATTTCTGCCGTTTTCCGCCTTAGCGTTTTCCATTTCTATGTAAACATAGCTTAGCTGCAGATAACAACGGTAATCATCAGGATATTTTTCTTTCATTATAAGAAGCTGCTTTTCCGCCTCTGTAAGCTTTCCTGTCTGTTCATAAATTATTGCAAGGTTTCTGTAGATATACGCTCTTTCATAACCAAGCTCTAAAAGGCGATTGAATTTCTGAACTGACAAATCGTAATTCTTAGCAGTAAAATACGCTTCTGCCATAGCTTCTGTAACTATAAGATTGTCCTCATCCTTTAAATCTCTTACCGCTCTTTGTAAAACATCAATCTGCTTTGAAAGCGAACCCTGCATATCTATATGGCGCATATCCTTATAAATATAAGAAATCTCCATATATGAGCGGAATTTTAAATCCTCATTTTCAGTAGCAGTTATAACATTTTCAAAATGGCTTATAGCTTCGTTAGTATTTCCTTTTGCCAGCACCACCTGACCTTTAATATATTCCAAAAGGTCAGATTTCGAATCTGGTTTTGTGATTGAATTTAAAATTGTTTCTGCACGGTCAAACTGTGCGCATTTAGCATAACACACTGCAAGGTCCCTTGCATAATCAGTGTTTTCACAATCCTTGTTATACGCATCTTTTAAATAGCCAAGAGCTTCTTCGTAATTTTGGTTTTCATAAAGAACCGAACCTTTCAGATATGAAAACTGAGGTTTTTCACTGCATTCGGGCATCTTTTGTGCAAGCTCATTTAAATAGTCTGCACATTCTTCACATCTGCCCTGCTTTAAGAGAATTTGCGCCATACCAAGGTAAGGCTCTGGAGTTCGGTTATTTATTTTTGCCGCCTCTTTAAAATATTCAAGGGATGTTTGATATTCATGCAGATTAAGATAGTAATAACCTGCCTCATCCATTTTGTCGTATCTTTCGTTTTTCTCGCGTACTATATTCGATGCACTTACCGCACACATAACAAGACTTGCCGCCATAAGCGTGCCTAAAACAACAAGCTTGATGTTTGCCATCAGCTTCATTCTTTTATAAATAGAATTAAATGTATATATGTTTTCCAAATCGTGCAAAAGCTCCTGAGCACTCTGGTAACGCTCGGCAGGATTGTTCTGCACGCATTTGTTTACAATGTATTCTATACCCTCTGAAAATTCCTTGTCCACAATTCTTAAAGGAGTAAATTCATAAGGAGGCTCGTTGGGACTTTTGCCCGTAAGCAAATGATACATTGTTACACCAAGTGAGTAAATATCCGTTCTTGCATCTGTCTGACTTGTACCGTACTGCTCGGGTGCGGCATAACCTCTTGTACCCATATAGCTTGTGTCACTGCCGCTGTCTGTTTTATACTCTCTTGAAATACCAAAGTCGATTATTTTAACAGTATTGTCTGCCGAAACAATGATGTTTGACGGCTTCATATCTCTGTAAATAATAGGGTTTGGAGTTTGATTATGTAGATAATGCAATATATTACAAATCTGCTTTGCCCATTCAACAACAGTTGCCTCATCAAAGCTTTTTTTATAGTCAAGCTGCCTGTCGAGTGCTTCACCCTCAATATAGTCTTCTATTATGTAAAGGTATTCATCGTCCCATTCAATATCAACTATTCTCGGCAAAGCGGGATGATTAAGCTTTTTTAGGATATTGGGTTCTGCAAGCAAATCATAGCTCGAATCGTCTCGTCTTGCAATGGCTTTTATGGCCCATTTTGTTCCCAGTGTAGCGTTTTCAGCCAGATACACAGTTCCCATTCCTCCACTGCCAAGCTCTTTGAGTATTTTATATCTTCCTTTAAATAAAGTATGCATACCCACGCATCTTCATCCTTTCCGTTAATATTCAAAACAATTTGCCACCGGCAGCATCGCCGGCGGCAAACTGTCTTTCATTAATCTTTTTAATTTATCAGTATGCAAATGTACATACGGTTGTTCTTCCGCTGCTTAAGCTTAAGTTATATGTTCTCACCTGACCGTTTACAACAGTTCTTACAGTAAAAGGAACACTTCCCGATGAACGCTTTGAGTAAAGGTCTACTTTTACAGTGTATGTTCCGCGGGGCGGATTGCTCCAGTAAATATTTTCTACAGGATTTGCCACAAATTCGCTAACCTGTCTGTCTACATCAAGGATACCTCCGTAGCTGTCACGTTCTCTTGCATAGTAAATTTCCTGACCCTGAGGATTTATAACGTGCAAGTCAAGGTCATCTGTTGTGCTCCAGAAAAGCGATACTGTTACCGGTCCTGAGCCTGCATTTGCTTCGTTTAAAATACGCTGGTGCTCAGAGCTTGGAACAATAAGAGTTGTTATTTTCTTTGACTCAAATGTGTTTATAGCGCGTGTAAGCTTTGTTTTTGCTGCGTCTATTGTTTCCTGTCTTGCAATGATATCTTTATAAACTGCTTCTGCTGCTGCGATTTCAGCATTAAGTGCATTTTTTGCACCGCTTCTGTATTTACCAATTTCATTACCCTCGCTTGCATTTGCAACAAGGTTTTTAGCCCTCTGGATTTCGCTTGCCAATGCCTGCCTATCAGTCTGAACTATTATTTTCTGTCTGAATGAATAAAGTGCATCGTTTATCTGCTGGTGCATGTTGTTTGCCTCGTCAGAAGAAACTGCATTTCTTTCAAGAAGTGCTCTTGCAGTCTCTAAAACTGCCATTAAAGGCTCTTTTGCACCTTCGATACAGTTGCCAACCTGGTCACCAACCTGAGTGTTGTCAATCTCTGATTGTGCTGTATCAATCATATTTGTAAGCTTTTCAAGTGTTGCAGGGTCTATTATGTAATCTGCTTCATATACCGCTGTAGATATACCGTTCTGATTAAATGTAATAAACTTAAAATGTGTGTTTTCTTCAACTCTGATGCTGCCAGTGTATCTTGCAGACTCTTTGTTGGGTTCTGCTTGTGTTGTTGTATAATAAGTGTTATGACCGAATCTTACAACTTCACTTGTAAGCGTTACATCAAAAGGCTTTATATATGTTCCCGAAGGAGGATTGATTATCTGCGGTGCAGGAAGCTCCTGAGAAGAGTTATACATTGCTAAGATATCTTCATCAATGTTAGCCTCGCCTATGTAGTCAATGTAGTTTTTCAAAAGCTCGTATGCCGCATCCGGGTCAACATCTTTTAAAATATCAATCATTTCAAGCAAAAGTTCTTTGTTGCCGATATCAAGCTGCTGTGCTTCTTTTAATACTCTTACTGCAGTTTCTATATCGCCTGTTGCAATGCAGCTGCGTGCAAGTCCAAGTCTTGCATCTGTGCTCTTGGGGTCAATCTTTATAGCTTTGTTAAATGCGATAACCGCTTCGTCGTATCTTCCTTCTTGCAAGTACTTATCACCAAGGTCCATAAAGTGTGAATAATACTCAGGCTTTGTAACTGTGTTATATACTGTAACTGCAAATGTTCCCATGAGAATTGCTGTTATAACAACTATAATAACCGGTTTTATCCAGTCAAGCTTTTTCTTTTCAGGACTTTCATTTTCGTCTGCAAACTTTTTGAAAATAAATATTGATGCCGCTGCGTCTAAAATTAAAATTACCGCTCCCATAAGTCCTGTAAAGAGCCACGGACTTAATGCCACTGCTTCATTTTTGAAACCAATAATATTACCTACAACGAAAAGTGTAAGTGCAACCACCTGAATGATAATTGCAATTAAATACTTCTTTAAACTCTTGTTACTCATTTTTAACTACCCCTTTTTTCTTAATCTGTCAATCTTTATTTTTATATAATCCCCATTCGGGAAAGTTTTACATTTTTTCTGCTTTGATTTTCAAAACAACCGCGCTTATATTATCTTTCCCGCCGTTAATAGTTGCTCTTTCAATCAGATTTTTAACAATTTCGCTTTCGCTTAAATCACTTTTAAGCATCTGTTTAATTTCTTCATTGTCTACCGCATTGTAAAGACCGTTTGAACATATCAGAATCACATCTGCGTTTTCCGGTGCAAATTCGCCTGCAAAAGGTTTTGCCACTATTTGCTTTTCCCATATTCCAAGATACTGTGTAAGGCGGTTTTTGAATTTTTTTATCTGCTCGTCATCTTCTTTAAACATTCCAAGCTTTACCGCCCTTGCTGCTTGCGTATGGTCCTCTGTCAGCTGAGTAAGCTTATTTTTTCTTAGTCTGTAAACTCTGCTGTCTCCCACATTGTACACATGCACTTTCTGATTTTCTATCACTGCAGCCGCGATGGTTGTTCCCATTTTTTCATTCTGCTTATCTTTTGCCAACTCAAAAATCAGATTGTTTGCTTCGTTAAAGCACATCACCATATACTTGTCAAGGTCGTGATATTTTATATCATTTAACATACTTTGATACTTTTCAAGCACCTTTACCATTATAAGTGAGGCTTCATCTCCGTAATCTTTACCGCCAAAGCCGTCACATATGGCATACATCAAAAGCTCTCCGCTTTCCTGCCCCGAGCAAACAATGCCTTGGTCACGCTCCTCGCGCATAAGGAATTGACCGTTACGGTAAAAATTATCTTCATTTACATTTTTTCTTCCCGTACTTACCCCTGCTGATGAATATATTTTTAATTTCTTCATATGTATCACCTCCCGAAAAATCGTTTGTTTGTCTTGATGTGATTTATTTGTTTCATCTTGGCTTAAGTATAACACATATAAAAATTTTTTTTGTCGCAATTTATGCGACATTTTAATTTTTTAGAAAAATTTTTTTGGATTATTGATATTTTCCCTTATATCATAGGACTTTTAAGCCTTGAAAATTTATAAAATATTTTTTATTTCTTCAAAAGAATTTACCACAAAATCAATTTTTATATCATCCCGAGCCTTGCTTTTCTTAGGATTAAACCAACATGTTTTTATTCCGTATTCTGCCCCGCCCTTTATATCTGCGCTCAGTGAATCTCCTATTATAATAACCTCATCTTTTTTTATTCCGGGAAGCCTGCTAAAGCATCCGTCAAAAAATTTTCTATCAGGTTTCGGCGCACCAATTACCTCCGACACAAACATTTTTTCTACATATTTATACACGCCTGCACTTGTAAGACGGCGCATCTGTTGGCCCATCATTGCGTTACTTGCAATGCACACCTCATATTTTTCTGAAAGGTACTTCATTATATCTTCTGCCCCATCAAAGGTTTCGCTGCTTTCCGAAAGGTATGAAAAAAATCTGTCCTCAAACTCTTGTCCGTCATAACCAAGACCAAGTGCCTGAAAAATCAACTTCCAGCGGACTTTTCTGAGCTCATGTCTTGAAAGTTCCTTTTTTCAATTTTAAGCCAAAGCCCGTCATTGATTTTATGAAACACCTCCACTGTGTTTTCGGGCAAATTAATATTTAAATCCTTTGCCGCACAATCAATTGACCACTCAGCACACTTTTCAAAATCAAGAAGTGTGCCGTCAACATCAAGCAAAACAACCTTTATCATATAAAATCTCCTTAAAATGGCTTTAACTCCTTATATTATATAATACATCATATATCTTCATTTTTCAAGTGTTTTTGCAATTAATAATTCTATATTGACAAATAATTTTTTACATACTATAATTATAAAGCTTGCATTTTTAAAGGAGAATTAAAATGAATATAAAATTATCAGACCATTTTACTTATAAAACACTTATAAAGTTTACTCTACCATCAATTTCAATGATGATTTTTACATCCATTTACAGTATTGTTGACGGATACTTTGTATCAAACTTTGCAGGAAAAACTGCCTTTGCGGCAGTTAACTTTATTATGCCGGTTTTAATTATGCTTGGCGCAGTAGGCTTTATGTTTGGTGCAGGAGGAAGTGCGCTTGTTTCAAAAACCTTAGGTGAGCAAGATAAAAAGAAGGCAAACAGCTATTTCTCACTTATTGTATATACATCGGTGATACTGGGGATTGTTATTGCAATCCTTGGCATAATTTTTATACGTCCTCTTACAATACTTCTTGGTGCAACGCCAAATCTTACAGATGATTGCGTGACATACGGGCGCATTATACTTTTGGGTTTGCCGTTTTTTATGCTTCAAATGGAATTTCAAAGCTTCTTTATAACAGCAGAAAAGCCAATGCTCGGTTTTAAAACAACATTTATATCAGGCATCACAAATATGGTGCTCGATGCACTTTTGGTAGGTGTTTTTGACTTTGGCATACCCGGTGCTGCCTTTGCAACTGTTATAAGTCAGGCTATTGGTGCACTGACTCCCGTTATATATTTTTCAAAGCAAAATTACAGTCTTTTAAAGCTTGGCAAAACAAACTTTGATATAAAGGTGCTTTTAAAAGTTTGCACCAACGGCTCGTCTGAATTAATGAGCAATATTTCAATGTCACTGGTGAGTATGCTTTATAATTTTCAGCTTATGCACCACTCAGGCGAAAACGGTGTTGCCGCTTACGGGGTATTGATGTATGTAAGTATGATTTTTGCATCAACCTTTATCGGTTATTCTATCGGCACTGCACCGATTATCGGTTATCACTTTGGCGCAAAAAATCATAACGAACTTAAAAACCTGTTAAAACGGAGCTTTGTAATTATATCCGTTGCATCTGCAGGAATGGTTATTCTGGCAGAAGCGCTGGCTTTTCCCTTATCAAGACTTTTTGTTGGTTATGACTATGAATTATTTACCCTTACCTGCCACGGATTTTTTATATATTCCTTTTCATTTTTGTTTATGGGATACGCAATGTTTGCTTCAGGATTTTTTACTGCGCTTAATGATGGACTTACGTCTGCTGTAATATCTTTTTTAAGAACCCTTGTGTTTCAGGTTGCGGCAGTTTTGATTCTTCCTGCCGTTTTCGGCATTGACGGAATATGGTATTCGCTTATATTGTCAGAGCTTCTGGCGGTAATGATTTCGATTATATTTATTATAATAAAGAAAAATAAGTATAAGTATTGGTAAAAAAAAGATAAGCACCCTTCAAAGCCTGACGACTTTGGGGTGCTTATCTTTTTTTGTATTATACTTTTAAGATATATACAAAATTTTATATCCGTATCCGGAAAGTGAAATCGGGAAACTACACTCTTTTTCTTCCATAAGATCAAAACAGTGCTTGAAATCTTCTTTAAAATCAATAGCTACATTACAAGCTTCCTGCCCTGTCATATTAGCAACAAAAGCAAGAAACTGCTTTTCGCCCATAAGATTTACATATTCGTAATAAGAAACCTTTACTTGCTCTGAAGAAGTGCAAACATTATTTGACCAATATGGGTTCCATTTCGATTTTCCTATAGGGAATAAATCAAATATTTTCCACACCTTACTCATAAGCTCAAGGGGATATTCAATATCATTTGGCCTTGGCAAAATGCCATGTACAAGAGCTCCTGAAAGTGCCTCATCAAATGTCCATATGGGGCGATTTTCATAAGCGAGATATTCAACGGGAACTCCCATATTTCTTCCTGTATACTCGGCACGGAAATATTCAAAATCAATAGTTTCTTTATTACCGCTCATCAGCGGTGATTGAAGATTTTCGCCCACCCAGTTTGAATCAATAAAGCCAAGCATTGTGAAATTAAGAATTCCTGAGGAATGGATATTAATAAGCCCTCCCCGTTTTTTAACTTCCCTCCACAAGCCTTTAAACAGCCTTCTGATCGCTTTTACGGGATATGTACCATGAAGCTTGCCTTCTTCATCATAATAACCACAGCCATGATTTGTATTACAGCAAAGCCACGGACACGCAGTAGTATCAAGATAAATTCCGTCTATATTATAATTATCCATAAGCTCTGCAACACCGCTTACCATTTTGTCAGCATAAGATGACTTATAGCACACTTTATATGCCCTCTGATATGGCACTCGCCACCATCCGCCCTGCAGATTTCCATTTTCATCTTTAACGGCAGAGCTTTCACTTAACTCTTCCCAATCAGAATTTATTGAGGAAATTTCATAGCCGAAGTATACCATAACCTTTATATTGCGCTTATGACATTCCTCGGTTATTGTTTTTATTTGCTTTTGAGTAAATTCTGAAATATCAAAGCAATTTTGCGATTTGTTCCACTTTTCATGAAGGAAAAGAGTATCAACCCCTTTTTCTTTAAGGCGGTCATATCGATTATTCTCAGCCAGAAAATCAATATAATCTCCTTTAGTTTTTATGCCGCAATCAATATGAAGACCCTTATAAAGATAAGGATTATCGGGAAACGGCTTAATGGGAGTTGCATGGAATCCAAATTTAAATTCCAACGGGAAAAATTCATATGCCCCGTTTTCAGCAGGCTTATTCCATGCTTTGGGATGAAAATCAAGAAGGTGAATTCTTAAAACAACTTCTTTGCCTGAATCTATAACCTCTATGGCTTTATTTTCGTTTTCATATTGCCATCCTTTATCAGCATCAGCAAAAAATCCAAAGCCTCTTTTTTCGTTTCCAAGCCAGAAAATCGGCTTAAAAGGAAGCTCAAACCCGCCTTTTATAAAATCACCCGAGCTTGTTGTTCTTGTGGGAGCTTTAATGCTTACACCATTTTTATAAACATCCCCGTTCGGATACATATGATAGTGCGCCACTACCTCTTTTTTAAGAGGAATTTCCAGCCATAGGCGATTTAATATGTATTTTAAAGGCTCCATTTTTGACAGTCCGAATTCTTCTTTAACTGTTCTGCCGCGGGTCATAACCTTAAAATCTATATCTATATTTCCATCAAATTCCACAGTACTTTTAATGTTATAAACGAATCTTTGCGTTTGCATACATCCGCAGATTACAGCCATTTCATCTGAATGACTGTATACAAAGCTTGCACTTTCATTGTTTTGATAATCTGTGAAAAATACAGGCTCCTTTCCATCCTCTTCTGTAACAATTCTTATCGGGCCGCTTAAAATCTCTTCACCATCACTTATAATTGATTTAAGCATTCCGTCTTCTGCAAAGGTATAGCTTCTCCCAATAACATCTACTCTATGGTCTAAATTCTCTTTTTTCAGTGTAACCGGAATAAACGGATTTAATATCTTCATACTTTATCACTCCTGTTCTGTGAGATTAGTCGTGCATTCTGAAATCAAGCTCAGCCGGAAGCGGATATTTTTCATCTGCCGCTTTAATGAGCTCTTTATCATTTTCATCATATTCTTTACCGATTTCCTTTGCATAAATACGGCGATACAGTTCGAACCACAGATACGATATTGAAAGCTCGCCCTCTTTTATATCACTCATTATAAAATCTTTGTTAACAATTTCGCGTGCCTTGTCATATTCCGAGCGCTTTATTAAAGCCATTGCAAAGTAGATTTTCAGTCTTCCGTCATTTTTAAATTCTTCGCAAAGCGTATTATAAATTTCAAGCCACTTTAAATCATTGCCGGCATCAATCAGCAACGCTGCGGTTTCTCTTACAAGTGTTAAGCAATCCTTCTTCATTTCAAACGCTTCAAGAATAAATTTCTCAGCTTGCTTTAAATCCTTAAATTCATTTTTGTAAAGCATCGCTATGTTGCGCAATGCCCACGGGGATTTTTTCATCTCAAGCGATTTTTCCCAAGCCTGTTTTGCACCATCAATATCCTCAAGAGCATATTTCACAACGCCCTCATGCAATAAAGTAACCCATGTTTTTTCCTGTGCATTTTCAAGTGCATTTTTCCAGAATTCTCCTGTAACATAGCTTTGAGGTACATCTAATACATCTGTTTGGCAAAACTTATTGTTTGCAAGATATTCCGACCAGAATTTCGTTTCTTCTGAGTCCTGTTTGGGAAAAGCTAAAAATGCACTTATTTTTTCACCGCGTATCATTTCCTCAATTGCTCCCCAGTCAGACCCTTTGTATATAATTTCGCTTGATATTACCTCATCCTCACTCGGGAATTCAAGCTTATCGGGATTTCCCAACCTTTCAAGCATATAATCATTAACAGTCTTAACTGCTTCGCTATAATCATTATGCAGTTTGCCCGCATCTTCATCAAGTGCTGTATATGCCTCTACCCATTCCCATGAGGTTTTTCCTTCCATAGGAATATGCTCAAGCTGCGTGTGTGCCAAGCCCGCCTGAATTTCAATATAAGCAGAATCTTTTTCAGAAAGCCATTCATTCCAGTGTCTGCCGCCTGTGCTCATTCCCCATACAAAAAGCTTTCTTCCTTTCAGCTTTTGCGTAGAGCATTGCAACAATCCAAAACCGGTTTCATCTGCAGAAGCAATCCATTTATAGTCATTTTCAGGAATTTTATAGAAAAAGTCTCTTGAAGATGAAATTTTTGCGGGATAGCTTACATCTACTCCGTCATAAAGCGGTATCGAAGCTTTGTCAACCACATAATGGTTTTCGTTATAAAAGCTTAAAAAGGAATCATCTGCCGGAACTATAACCCTTGTGCCTTTCGTTTCGGGAACTGCGATATTTGACCACCAATACATATATTTTGTATCGTTTGATGTGTTCTCAATTTTATCCTTTATGTAAAGCACCTTTGAATCTTCGGGAAGGTACGCGCTTATTGAATAAACTATTTCGCGTATTCTTTCGTACTCATAAAGTCTCAATATTTCACCATTTTCAGTTTTATCAACTGCACACCACATTGGAGAACAGGTTAAAGGATTATGTCCCTTAATACCAACATTAAATTCAACACCGCCACTAAACCACGCATTTCGTATGCCAAGATTTCCCGGCTGAAAAACGGGATTAACATATAAAAGCTCTTTGTTTTTTTCCTTATCAAAAATCGACCACAATCTGCCACCCAGCTCAGGAAGAAAAACAGCCTTTAAAAATTTATTTTCAAGCACTGCCACTTTAAATGCCCTTGGTTTCCTGTTGCGGTCATACCCATCCTGATTTTTGTATGGAAGAATTGTATTTATCATTCCCTTTCCCAAATACTTTTTCTCTTCATCAGTAAGCTTTTCAGTTACCTCGAATCCTGCGTGAATATAGCTTACATTTTTGATATCAGGCATTGGGTTTAAATCTCCCATTGATGCTGAATCCATAATATAATCTTCAAATTTAATCATATTCTCATATCCCTTCTGTTGTTTATTTTAAATTACCACAACTCATTTTAACATCTGTCATGTAAACTGTAAATGTAAAATCATATTGTAAATTTGTATAAAACAACTTTTTTAGTTGACTTTTTTAAAAAGATAATATAAAATTGGTATATATCCATGATATTTAATAACATCCAATCGTGATAGCATTTATAAAAAAGTTTGCCTCACTCACAAAAAAAGGTAAACTTTTTTGAAACAAGCACAATTACTCACAATGCGAGTAATTGTGCTTGTTATAAAAAACTCATATTCACAAATAATAAGGCGGATATACTATGAATAACTTTTCAGGACTTAATATAAGTAAAATCATCGTTATTGTTTCAAAAAAAGAATCCGAAAATTTTTCTTTCAGCACTTCGTCACGCCTATGGGACGGCTTTACGTTTTTCACCTCCGGTCAGGGTTATGTCTCGGATAAAAACGGCAACAAGCATTTTATCGAAAAAGGAGACGTGATTCTTTTAAGAAAGGGAGACGAGTATGCACTTTCTTTCCCAAAAGGTTGCTGCTATATAACAACAGGGCTTGCGTTTGATTTTGAAAGCTGTGAAAATTTCCCCGCAGAGCTTCCTTTTAAAGTAAAATGCACCCCGGAAATAACAAGAATCATATATAATATTTATCAAACATGGCAAAATCATTCGTTTGAATCTCATACAAAATGCCGCATAATGCTTTTGGAGCTCTACATTGAGCTTATGAATCATTGTGCCGCTCACACCTCATCTGACATTGGTATTTCAGCGGCAATTGAATATATACACAAGAATTTCAGACAAAATTTTTCGGGAAATGATGTTGCCGGATATTCCTCAATGTCGCTTTCATATTTAAGAACAAAATTTTTAAAAGTAACAGGCAAAACTATTACCGACTACCGAGACATGCTCAGAATTCAATGTGCAAAAGAAATGCTTATAAGTGCTTGTTTTTCAATTTCTGAAATTGCCTCTTACCTCGGATACTGCGATATATATCATTTTTCTAAGACATTTAAAAAACACACCGGTGTTCCGCCCAGTGCATTTACAAAAAACTAATTTTTTTCTTGCGCAATAAAAAAGATTGCCCTCCTGAGCAATCTTTTTTATTGTTATATTCCCCGTTTTATTATTATTTAGATTTAATTGTTGTTAATGATTAAACCAACATTCTGCGAATACCACTGTCAAGCATTATATCTCCGGTTTAAAGGCAGGCATCAGCTGCAATTTAAACAAATTGTTTTTATGCTTTGTATCAATCAGCCTTTTCTTTTCTTCATCCTCAATTACGCCTTCTCTTATATACTTATCAAGCTCCTGATAAGTAAAGCCTAAATTTTCCTCGTCTGTTTTTCCGCAAAGGCCGTCAATTGGCACTTTATCCACCAAAACATCAGGCAAGCCCAGAACTCTTCCAATTTGTTTTACTTCGTCAACAGTTAAATTCGACATAGGAGAAAAATCACCCGCCGCATCGCCATAGCGTGTGGAATAACCAACCCAGTCCTCCGAAAGATTACATGTATTGCACACTCTGCCATTACAGCTTTGTGACACTGCATAAACTGTGCTCATTCTGATTCTCGGCGGCAAATTAACCTTAGCCTGATTGCTTACTTCAAGGTTTTCTGGCATTGCACCTAAAACTCCGTCAAGAGCATCTTTTATATTTATAACATAATGCTTTATGCCAAGATGGTTTACCAAAAGCTCTGCCATATCTATATCGTGCTGAACACCGCAGGGCATTAAAACCCCTATAACCCTGTCTTTTCCCAAAGCTTCTGTGCAAAGCGCCGCCGCAACCGAGCTGTCTTTTCCGCCGGAAATTCCCAAAACTGCATTACAACCGGGGCCGTTTTTTTCGAAAAAATCTCTTATCCACTTTACACAATCGTTCTTTACCTTTACCGCATCAAACATTTATATCACTTCCGCTTTATATTTTTTGTTTTTATATATTATACCATATAACTTATAATTTACAAGCCTGAATTTTATTTTTACATGTTATTATTTTAAATTTTCAAAAACTCTTTACTTTCACGATTTAAAGTGTTATTATATTATTATACAGGAGGTTATGCTTATGAATGCCAAAGGAAAAAAGCCTGAAACAAAAGACTTGTTTGAAAGTATACTTAATTTGAAAACTGCCGAAGAATGCCGTCTTTTTTTTGACGATTTGTGCACCGTAAGCGAGCTTAGCGCAATGTGTCAGCGAATAAGCGTTGCAAAAATGCTTCGTCAGAATATGGTTTATTCCGATATTGCTGCAAAAACCGGTGCTTCTTCTGCCACCATAAGCCGCGTCGCAAGATGCCTTAATTACGGTGACGGCGGTTATAATATCGTTTTGGGCAGAGCAGAAGAAAACGATAACGAAATTAATTAAAACGGTGATTTTTTATGAATAACAGCTACACAGAATTTGCCACCCTTTATGACAGACTTATAAAGGGTGATATTGATTATAAAAAAATAGCATCCTTTATTAAAGGCGAACTTAAAATTAAAACCGATAATATTATTTTAGACCTTGCCTGCGGCACAGGCAATCTTACAGAGGAATTAAAAAATCTGGGCTATGATATGATAGGTATTGATTTATCGGTTGATATGTTAAATATCGCAAAAGAAAAAAATCCCGATATTTTATATCTTTGCCAGGATATGCGTGAATTTGAGCTTTACGGCACTGTTGACTGCATCTGCTGTATGACAGATTCGCTTAACTATATAACAGACACCAATGATTTAGCCGAAATTTTCCGCCTTGTTAAAAACTATTTAAACCCCGGCGGTTCGTTTATATTTGATTTAAACACATTTTATAAGCTGAAAGCTGTTCTTGGAGGCAACACATTCACTTATGATGACGGTGATGTTTTCTATGTTTGGGAAAACGATTTTGATGAAGAAGAAAACATCTGCGATTTTTATTTAAGCTTTTTTGTAAAGCAAGAAAACGGCACATACCGCCGCTTTGATGAAGAGCACTGCGAAAAAGCATATCATATATCCCAGATAACCGACCTGCTTACTTCTGCAGGCTTTGAAAACATAAATTGTTACTCAGATTATAACAAATCGCCCATATCGGAAACTTCAGAGCGTGTAGTTTTTGTTGTAAGTTGACATTTTTTTTGGCAAAAGTTTTTTATTTTTAAAATATAAGCCTAAACTGAAAAAAAAGCTTGACAAACTCTCAAAAACCATATATAATATTTAGCGTATCCTTGAAAATGGGATATTTTCGTGTGCTTAAATCAATTTTAAGTGCAGTTTAAATTATTTAGAACATATTAAAATGGAAATGCAAAAGCATTTTACCATACAATTCAGATTGCAGGAGGTGTTTATTAATGCTTAGAACATACCAACCCAAAAAGAGACAGAGAAGTAAGGTTCACGGTTTCAGAAAAAGAATGAGCACTGCCAACGGCAGAAAAGTTCTGGCTAGAAGAAGACTTAAAGGTAGAAAAAGATTGTCAGCATAAAAGGCCACTTTGTGGTCTTTTCTTTTAGCAGGCAATTTTTTTATGCTTTGCTTTAATTAAAGCCGCAAATATATTTATGCGGCTGCTTTTTTGCAGTCGATTTTTAATATTTTAAGCAGGCGGTGAAGCTTTGAAAAATACAGTTTCAATGAAATATAACCGTGACTTTAAGCGCCTGTATTCTAAAGGCAAATCCCTTTGTGCAGGTTTTCTTGTTATGTATTATAAAAAAACGAGAGGTCAAGGCAACACCCTCGGCCTTACTGTTACAAAAAAGATTGGTAAAGCTGTTGTAAGAAACAGAATACGCCGCCTTATCCGTGAAAGCTATAGGCTTAAAGAGCATGAGCTTTCCGGCGGGTATTATATTGTTTTTGTTGCAAGGGGCAAGGCTGTCGGCGCAAGCTTTGAACAAATCAGCCGTGATATGAGCTTTCTTTTGAAGAAAAGCGGCATTTTAAAACCCGATAATTCGGATGCCTCATCAAAAAAAGATGGCATTTCAAATCAGCTTTGATATAATACAGACACTTAATCAAAGGAGCTTAATTTTAAATGAAAAGATGTCTGCTTTTTATGATTAATTTTTACAGAAAATTTATCTCACCTTTGAAATGTAGGTCAACATGCAGGTTTTATCCTACATGTTCGCAGTATGCTATTGATGCAATAACCAAATACGGTGCCTTTAAGGGCAGTCTGCTTGCAATATGGCGGATTCTTCGTTGCAACCCCTTTTGCAAAGGCGGCTATGACCCCGTAAAATAGTTATCAAGAAAGGACTTTAGTATATCATGAATTGGATTGCTACTCCTTTGGGGTATATCCTCAAATTTATTTACGATTTTGTACAGAATTACGGTATTGCAATTATTTTATTTACATTATTTGCAAAGCTTCTTATTTTGCCTTTAAACTTAAAATCACAAAAGTCTATGGCAAAAACTCAGAAGTTAGCTCCGTTGGTTCAGGAGCTTCAGAAAAAATATGCCAACGACCAACAGAAATTAAATCAGGAAATGATGGCGCTTTATAAGGCTAACGGTGCAAGCCCCACGGCAGGATGTCTGCCCCTTTTGATACAGTTTCCCATTATCATCGGCCTATACCGTGCAATTCAGGCGCCCATCAAATATATTTGCCGTGGTGATATAAATGCAAACGGCGCGCTTGATAGCATCAGAAAAATTGTTGAAAACAATTCCGGTGCTTTCAATAAATCTATTGTTGACGGAATTAATTCTGCATCACCTGAAATCGCAATCAGCAGTGTGGCGGACAATCCCTTGTTTAAAGAATTGAACATCGCAAGCTGGAAGATAGACTTTAACTTTTTAGGTCTTGATTTATCAAGAAATCCAAGTGAAGCGTTAAATGCACTTTTTGGAAGCGAAAAAATCGAATGGTCACTTCTGTTATTGCTTTTGATTCCTATTTTAGCAGGTGTGACATCATGGCTTATTACAAAGCTTAATCCCCAACAGCAGCAGATGCAGGCAAGTCAGGAAAATTCAGACCAGCCGAATATGGGCAAAACAATGAATATGATTATGCCTTTAATGAGTGTATTTTTCACATTTATGTTCTCAGCAGGTATCGGCGTATACTGGATTATATCAAATGTTTTCCAGATAATTCAGCAGTATTTTACGGTTAATTATTTTAAAGCTAAGGAGGAAGGAACAAGTGTCATCAACACAATTAAACCAAATAGAAAAGACAGCAAAAAACATAGATGATGCAATACTATTAGCCCTTGAGGAGCTTGGCGTTGCTCGTGATAAGGTTGACGTTGAAGTTTTAGAAGAAGGCAGCAAAGGTATTTTAGGAATTTTTGGCGGCAAAGCTGCTAAGGTAAGAGTTACACTAAAAAACAGCAGCAATACTTCTGTTGTTACCCTTGCAGAAAGCTTTTTAAACAACGTTTTTAACGATATGGGTCTTAAAGTAGAGCTTGATATTAAATTTGAAGCAGGCGACCTTAATATTAATCTTATAGGCGATGATATGGGTATTATAATCGGAAAAAGAGGCGAAACATTAGATTCTCTTCAGTATCTTACAAGTCTTGTTGTAAACAAGGGTGAAGCTTCTTATGTTAAGGTTACTCTTGACACCGAAAATTACAGAACCAAGCGTCAGGAAGCACTTCGTGCATTGGCACAGAGAATAGCAGACAAGGTTGCCAAAACAGGCCGCCGTCATATTTTTGAGCCTATGAATCCTTATGAAAGAAGAGTGTTACATGCAACTCTTCAGTCTCACGAAGAGGTTACAACATATTCAATCGGCGAAGACCCCAACCGTAAGGTTGTTGTGGCTCCGAAAAACGACAGCCGCAAAGGTAAATAAGCGGCAACAATGAAAAATACAAAGCGGCAGTTTTATTTTCAAAATACTGCCGCTTAATTTTTAAGGTGATTTTATGAACACAAACCAAACAGATACAATAGCTGCAATTTCAACGCCTATCGGTACCGGCGGTCTTGGAGTTATAAGACTAAGCGGCGCTGATGCAATATCCGTGGCAGATAAACTTTTTAAAACTCCGTCAGGTAAAAGCATAAAAGATGTATCCACCCACACCATACATTACGGCCATGTTTTTGACAATACAACCGGTGATATGGTAGACGAGGTTTTGCTTTCAGTTATGCGAGCGCCTAAAACCTTTACTGCTGAAGACGTTGTTGAAATTTCTGCCCATGGTTCCCCCACTGTATTAAAAAAAATACTTTTACTTGTTTTAAAAAACGGAGCGCGCCATGCTCAGGCAGGCGAGTTCACAAAACGTGCATTTTTAAACGGCAGAATAGACCTTTCACGTGCAGAAGCCGTTATAGACGTTATTAATTCAGACTCCGATGCATCTCTTTCAAATGCACTTTCACAGCTTGAAGGTTCATTAAGCGAGGCGGTTGAAAATATCCGTCAGCCCCTTTTATATGCATTGGCTCAGTTTGCCGCAGCGGTTGATTATCCTGATGAAGATATATCAGAGCTTGACGAAGATGCTCTTTTAAATATATTAGACGGAAGCATTAAAAAATGTGATGAGCTTTTAGCCGGCGCCACTGACGGAAGAATTGCAAAAGAAGGTATATCCTGCGTACTTGCAGGTTGTCCTAATGTTGGAAAGTCATCACTTCTTAACACCTTATCAGGGGCTTCCCGTGCAATCGTTACCGAAATTGCCGGAACAACACGCGACATTATTGAAGAAAGCGTAACAATTGATTCTGTTGCAATCCGCCTGATTGATACTGCAGGAATTCACCAAACAGATGATGTGGTTGAAAAAATAGGCGTAAAAAAATGCATGGACTATATCGAAAATTCCGATATGGCCCTTGTGATTTTAGATTCCTCCCGCCCGTTAAACGGTGAAGATATCGAAGTTTTAAAGCTTACAGAAAACAAAAAGCGCATTATTATTTTCAATAAGTCAGACCTTGAATGTAAAATTAATTTAAACGAACTCAAAGAATATATAAAAAATGACATAACCGTTAATATAAGCGCAAAAAATAAAGACGGCATACAAAATTTGAAAAATGAAATCACAAATCTTATAGACATTAAAAAAATTACCGGCAAAAGCGTTATGCTTTCAAATGTGCGCCATATTGCCGCAGTTGAAAACACAAAAGCTGCCCTTGAAGGCGCAAAAGAAACACTTTTATCCGGAATGCCCATGGATATGTGTGCAATTGATGTTGCAGGCGCCCTTGACAATATAGGCCTTATTACTGGTGTAAGCGTAAGCGCAGATATTGTTGACAAAATATTTAAGGAATTCTGTGTTGGAAAATAATTCTTTATTAAAAACGGAGGTTTTACTATGGTATATGTATTTCTTGCAGATGGATTTGAAGAAATCGAAGCTATCGCACCAATTGATATTTTAAGACGCGCAAACATTGACGTTAAAACAGTAGGTGTAAGCGGCAGTTATGTAACAGGCGCTCACGAAATAACTCTAAAAGCTGATATTTCATTAGGCGAAGTTGATATTACTAAAGCAGAATTAATATTCCTGCCGGGTGGTATGCCAGGCACAACAAATCTTATGGAAAACAAAACGGTGGAAAAAATTATCCTTGATGCAAATGATAAAGGAATTTATATAAGTGCAATTTGTGCCGCTCCCATGATTTTAGGAAGACTTAATCTTTTAAACGGAAGAAAAGCAGTTGCTTTCCCAGGTTTTGAAAAGCACTTAATTGGTGCTGATGTGCAAAACACTCCCGTTGCAGAAGATGGTAATATTATAACTGCAAAAGGTGCAGGTGCAGCCCACACATTAGGTTTTAAGCTTGCCTGTCTTTTAAAAGACAAGGCCACTGCTGATAAGCTTTATTCCCAAATGCAGTATTAATTTCTTTATAAATATCAAAAGACTGACAGATTCATTTTTGCAACTATCAGTCTTTTGTTTTATTATTTAACCCAAAGCTTTTTCATCGCTTTTATTAAAATCATTAATTTTCTTTGCCTTCGGTATTACAAAGTTAAATGCATTGTTTACCGCTTCAAATTCACGGCGTGATGCATCAATTATTTCACCGTCAATACAAAGCCCCATATTTATGTGTCAAGAATTAAAAACTTTCTTCATATCCTCTCTCACCGGTGCATAAAGCTTTAAATTCTCATTTGTTAAGGGGTTTAAAAACTCTACCGTTTCGCAATGAAGACAGCATCTTTCATCAGGAATTTCTTTCCCGTATAAAAAATCTCCCCATACAGGATGTCCGATATGCGCCATATGAAGCCTTATCTGATGTGTTCTGCCGGTTTGTATATTTACGCTTACCATACACTTATCTTCTTTTTTGTCTGTTACTTTATAATATGTTACAGCAGGCTTTCCATCAGGTGATATTTCCCTTTTTATAATGCTATCACCGCATCTTGCGATAGGCTCATTTATCTCACCGGCTTCATTTTCAGGCACTCCGCAAACTACTGCCTTATATGTTTTTAAAAAGCCACCTTTTTTCATTAAATCAGAAAGCTTTGCAGCACTCATGGCGCTTTTTGCAATTATAACAACTCCGCTTGTATATTTATCAAGCCTTGTTATAACCCTAAAAGTAAAGTTTCCGCCGTAATATGCCATAACAGCGTTTGCAAGGGTATCTTCTCTGTTATGAAAAGACGGATGGGTCGCCATACCCGAAGGCTTGTTTACCGCAAGAATATAATCATCTTCATAAATTATATCAATCGCAAGCAATGCAGGCTTAATATTTTCTGATATTTGACAAGGAAATTCAAGCCGCAAAAGCTCTCCCTTTTTTAAAATATACCTTACCGTAACGTCCTTGCCGTCAACAGTTATACTTCCCTCAAATTTTAATTTTTTTATACTGTTTTTTGAAAGTTCAAGCCTATCTGTAAGAACATCTTTTACTGAAAGCAAATTCATATTCTCATCAATTTTAATAGAAATTGTCTCCATAAAAGCTCTCCTTTCAAAAAATCAAAATTTTTTTGTGAAAAAACAAAAAAACTCTTGACTAACTCAAAATTTTATGTTAAAATATTTCAGTAGTTTAAACTGATTTGCTCAAGTGGCGGAACAGGCAGACGCCCGGGACTTAAAATCCCGTGGGTAGTGATACCCGTGCCGGTTCGACCCCGGCCTTGAGCACCAAACCTTACACAAGATTTACTTGTGTAAGGTTTTTTTATTTTCCCATAAAAATCACTCAACCGCAAAAAAAGCGATGCCTTTAAATAAATCTATTCTACCATATGTTTTTTAAAAATTCTATAATTATTTTGTAAATTTATATTTATAGGAGACTTCCTGTGAAAATAGCAATTTTCAATAAATATATTTATGAGCTTAGCCAAATAACAACAAAACTGACACCGCCTAAAATGTGATGTCAGTTTTATTGTTTAAACTTAATATTCTCTACCTCAATGGTATTTTTCTACCGTCTGCACAAACTGGTAAACTCCAAAATTATTAACAATTCCCAAATGCCGTTTCTGTTAATTTCTTATCGTTTATTCTTCTATCTGATACCACATTTCCTTCTGTTCATTTTTATCTGCAATACCCGGACTTATCTGCATACCTTCATTTATAAAATTCACAGAATACACATCCTCGCCTATTTTAAAAGCACCGTCGGATATCGGACTGTACTCATAATTTTCTATTTTATCTTCCGTTTCACTTTCTGATATGCGGGTCATAGCAAATTTCTCGTCTTTAAATTTTATAACAATAAATTCGCCATCACTTACCTGAGTAAACCACACATTGGTTTCAAGAGCCGCTTTTAAACGGTTTTTATCGGAAACATTGCCTACCAAAAACATACAAACGCCCATAACAATAACAATCAGAGCAGAAATAATGGGAATAACAACTCTTTTTTTGATTTTTCGCATCTCTACTTCACCACCGCATAAAGGGCATATTTTCTCATTTCCGGCATCGCCGCCGCAATTTTTGCAAACCATAAAACCGCTCTCCTTTTTACTTAATACAATATTTTTACTTAAGCCACCGCTTTTTAAACAGCATAAAATATCCCAATACCACACCGGTAAACACCACATAAGATGCCGGATATGCCGAATAAATAATTCTTAAATCATAAAATATTTTTAAACCTATAACTATCCAAAGAATTCTTGTAATGCATATGCATACAATCGATGCAATCATTGAAAATACTGACTTTCCGCAGCCTCTTATAACAGCAGACAAACACTGACCGATGCAGTCTAAAGGTATCAGAGGTAAAAGTATTAAAGAACGTAATTGTGCATATGCTGCAACCTCAGCACTGTCAGTAAAAATATAAGGAAAATATCCTGAAAATGCCATAGCCGTAAAACAGAATACAGCCACAATTGACGCACCACTAAGTGCACATTTCATGCCTCCCTTATAAATTCTGTCAAACTGTTTTTTACCGTAATTCTGACCTGCAAAGGTTATAACTGCCGTTGAAAATGCACCTGTCAGACAATACGCGATATTTGAAATATTACCTTCGATTGAATTTGCCGCAATTGCCAGAACGCCAAAGGTGTTTACATATGTTATAATAGTAGTGTTTGAAATCGCAAACATTGAGCTCTGAATTCCGGTGGGAACACCTATGGTTAATATTTTGCCGATGCTGTCTTTATAAAAGCGTATATCTTTAATAATAAGCTTATGCATTTCATAAGTTCGGCAAAGCACAAATGTAACCAGAATTGCTGAAATTATATGCGAAACCAGAGTCGCAATACCAACACCGAGTGCACCCATACCAAATCCAATAACAAAGATTAAATTAAGCACTATGTTAACAAACGCCGATATAATAAGAAATATGAGAGGTTTTCCGCTGTCACCCACACTTCTGAGTATACCTGCACCAAAGTTATAAATCATAGTCGGCACAAGACCCGCATAAATGCAACCCATATACCGACATGCACCCGGTAAAATTTCGGGTGGAACCTTTGTCAGCGCAAAAACCGGTTTCATTGATAAAAAGCCCACAACAGTAAGCAAAAGGCCCCCGACAATCGCAGTTGCATATGAAGTATGCACTGCATTATGAATTCCGTCATAATCCTTTGCCCCGAACCTCTGTGCAACTAAAACACTTGCGCCACCGGCAAGCCCGCCTAAAAGTGAAACCAAAAGTCCGTATACACTGCCGCATACTCCAACTGACGCCAATTCATCCGGTCCTGCAAATTTGCCTACAATCACAGAGTCCACCATATTGTAAAATATCTGCAAAAGATTAGTTAAAATAAGCGGTATTACAAACAGCATAAAGTTTTTTAATACTGCACCTTCGGTCATATCAACATATCTTAATCTTCTTCCACCAATCATATTGTTGCCTCCTCAAAGGTTAATTATTCCTCTTTTTACTTTTATTCTCAATATTCTTAAAACGCTTTCGTCAATTTGTGTCTGGGATATTTTTCCTCCGACATTTTCTTTTATTGCATTAAATGTTTCCTCTAAATCCATCGGCATTAAAAGCATATCATTTCCCGCACTAACAGCTAATACTGCCGCTTTTGCGGAAGAATAATTTTGTGAAATCGCTCCCATATTAAGCGCATCTGTTATAACAACACCCTCAAAGTCATATTCATCTTTTAAAAGCTCTTTGATTGCAACCTTGGAAAGTGAACAGGGCAGATCACTTCCTGTAAGATTAGGCATACTGATATGACCCGTCATAACAAAATCACAACCGTCTTTTATACCTTTTTTAAAGGCCTCGGTTTCGTTTTTAAGAATTTCTTCTTTTGAGGCAGAATTTTCACTGTAACCATCGTGTGTATCGCCTGCCGTTCCGCCGTGACCGGGGAAATGTTTTAAGCAGGCACTTATTCCATTATCCTGAAGGCCGCATACAAAGCTCGAAGCTAAAACTGCAACTTTGCCCACATCAGAAGAAAAGCTTCTTTTTTTTACAACAGTATTTTCACTGTTTGTTAAAACATCTGCCACTGGTGCAAAGTCAACATTAAAGCCAAATTCTTTTATTTCTTCTGCAATGGTCTTCGCCGCAGAATAAACCTTTAGCGAATCGCCATTTTTGCCAAAGTCTGACATATCTCCAATCTGAGTCATATTAAGCTCAGCCTTATCACCAAGACGTCTTACACTTCCGCCCTCTTCGTCAACACCGATAAACAGCGGTACTTTGCTGAAACTTTTTGTGTTTGAAATCATTTCTTTAAGCTGAGAGGCATTTTTTATATTTTTATCAAAATATATTATTCCGCCAACGGGATATTTTTCAATTGCCTCTCTTGTTGCATCACCCGCGGCAATACAGGTGTCAATACCTTCAACTATTGATTCGGGAGTAACAAACATCATTTGATAAATTTTTTCATCTAAAGACATTCTGGCTAAAATTTCTTTAGCCTTATTTGTTATTTGCTCGTCTGTTAAGCCCCAGTCTGCCTCTGATTTTTCACGGGCATCATCATTATTTATATTCTCTTTTTTATTTTCTGTGTTTTCCTTATCTGCGATTCGAGTAATTTTTTTAAAATCAAGCTTCTTTAAGGGAATATAACCTCCAAACAAGTCTCCCAAAGCTATACCTGAAATAAAAACTACTGCCAAAACCACTGCCGTAAGTGCTTTTTTCAACTTTTTCACCTGCTTTTTTCGGTTTTACAATTTTATTCAATCTCTATAATATATCCCGCTTTTGCGGATGTATAATTTGTTGTACCCGGCGCATCATTTGCAACCCAGTTTTCATCTTTATATATAACAACAAGGCAATCTTCAAAAACTCTTTCATCTGCCGGAAGATTATAGTCATAACCGGAAGGCTCTCCTGCAAGCCAGATAAGATTATTTTTATCAAAGGGTCTGCCCGCTACATCACGGCCGCCGTTTTCCCAGTCAGTAAGACTTCTTGCCTGCATACCTGCCCAGAAGCTGTTAAGCCCGTTATTTTTTGCATGGTCACAAACAAATCTGAATTCTTCATAGGAATCAAAAGTTACAAGATGTGCACCCGACCCATAGTTTGCCACTGCCGACTGAGCATCATACCAGCTGCCACCGCCTGTAACACATATATAACTTGCCGCAGGCTTAACAATCGGAGTGGGCTCAGGAGTGGGCTCGGGGGTAGGCTCAGAAGTTTCAACAGGTGATACCACAGAAGCTAGCGGCTCTTCATTATTGCCGCCAAACATGTTAAACATAAATAAAACCGCAACCACCAAAACAATTACAACCACTGTTGCACAAATCGCAAGAATTATAACCGTACTGTTATCCTTTTGTTCTGCATTTTTTGTGCCGTTTGCCTGCTTTACTGGGCGTGGCTGATTATTCATATACTGTGGATTTGGCACCTGATTGGATTTAGCGTTTGCCTCTGGCTGATATAAATTCTGTGCAGGTGGTTTAGGCGCTTGTTTACGCTTTGCGTTATTTATAGCAAAGGCTTTATTTTCTTCTGACACAGTGCCGCAAAACGGGCACACTGCGCTGTTATTAATCTCTTTTCCGCAATTAGAGCAAAACATATTTATACATCCCCCTTTTATTTAAACCGTTCTTTAAATACATATCAATTCGTTATAATTATACTATCTCTGTCGACTTTTGTCAATGCGGAATAAAAGCTTTTTTAAAATTCTAATTTGTTTAGAATTATTGACAAATACGGTCTTTAGGTGTTAATATATATGTGTGAGCAAATATATTTTACCGAAAGGATTTGATTGTTTTGAAAAGGTCATTTTACATTTTTAAAAGAACATTCTTAATTTTTACACTTTCATGCATTGTATTTTCTTTAGCTGCCTGCAGCAATACAGAGAACAAAAAAAATCAGCAAAACAAGTCCTCTAATATTAAGCTTGAAGTTTTTAAAGATGAAACCACAGGCCTTTATGGTTATAAAGACAATGAAGGAAATATTGTTATTCCCTGCACATTTGAAAGAGCAGGAGATTTTTCAAACGACCGCGCCGTTGTGGAAAAAGACGCTCGTTTTGGATTTATAGACAAGCAGGGAAATATGGTTATTCCATGTATATATAAAGAAGCAGGAGACTTTTCAAACGGCAGAGCACTCGTGCGTAGCGAGGGCAAACTTGGCTTTATAGATACTAATGGTAATGCAGTAACGGGATTTATATTTGACAACGCTACAAACTTTAATGCCGGCGGATATGCAACCGTTATTGAAAACGGCATAAGCTATGATATAGATAAAAACGGAAACAGAATTGCACAACAAGAAACATCAGATATCGAAAAAACATCAGAAAATTAAAACAGGTGATTTTTTATGCAGTATATTCAAAGCACACAAAATAAAACGTATAAGCTTATAAAATCTTTAAAACAAAAGAAAACCAGAAACGCAGAAAACCTTTTCTGTGTCGAGGGCATAAAAGGATGTCTTGATGCTCTAAAAGCGGGCGCAGACGTAAAAATAATTGCAGTTAAAAGTTCCCTTTACAAAAAGCTTTCTAAAGACCTTAACAGTTTTTCAGATTTTGTATACACAATAGACGATCAGATTTTTGACCCACTTTGTGACACAAAAACACCTGAGGGAATAATTATTGCCGTAAATATGAAAACCCATGATATAAGCGAAATACAAAGCGGACTTTATGTATATACCGACTGCCTTTCAGACCCCGGAAATATGGGCACCGTTATCCGAACCCTTGATGCCTGCGGCGGAAACGGGGTTATTCTTTCTTTCGGATGCTGTGATTTATATTCACCAAAAACCGTGCGCTCATCTATGGGGTCGTTTTTCTCATGCCCTGCTTATACAAATGTTTCCTATAAAGAACTTTCAGATTTAAAGAAAAAAGGTTTTAAAATTATTTGCGCCGCTCTTTGCGACAGTGCATCCGATTTTAAATCGTGCACCTATCCTGAAAATTCGATTATCGTTATCGGCAACGAAGCTAACGGAATAAGCAGCGACTGCCTTTCCTTAGCAGACGAAACAGTTATTATTCCTATTTTAGGCAATGCAGAAAGCCTTAACGCTTCAATTGCTGCAGGAATACTGATGTATGAATGGCAAAGAAATAATCGTTAAAAAAGAAATAACCTTTAAATACAAAAGATAAAACAAAAAGGAGGCGGATAAATTGCAGGAAAAATATCTTTATGTGGTTTTTTCAACCACTCCGTTTAAACTTGGCAAATTTATACGTCTTATAACAGGATATAATTATAATCATGTATCCATAAGCCTTACTAAAGATTTAAAAAAGATGTATTCTTTTTCAAGATATTTTAAAAACGCACCGCTCCACGGGGGGTTTACCGAAGAATCCCTTTTGCGTTATGAAAACAAGGGCAAATTTGCAAAAATAAAAATATGTGCAATACCGATAGATGAAAATGCGCAAAATCAGATTTTTTCCATACTGGAGAATATGAAGCAAAACCGTAGCCGTTATAACTACAATATTATATCTGCTTTGTTTTCACTTTTCAAAAAGCGTGTAATAATTCCTTATTCTTACACCTGCACAGAATTTGTGGCAGAACTTGTTTCAAACTTTCAAAACACCTTTGAAATTGATACCCAAAAATACTACAGCATAAAAGAATTTGACAAAATATTTGAAGATTACAAAATATACGAAGGCTCGGTTATACCCTATTCAAAAAATGCTGACTGGGGATGCGACTTATTTTTAAAGAAAAAAAGAATTGACCAAATCGCTTTTCTTACCGCCTTTTCTTACTGGACTGTACTAAAGCGTTATCTTACAAATTAAAAAGGACCAAATGCAAATTCAATGCATCTGCAATGTTTTGCGTTTAGTCCTTTTATTTTTATTTATTTTAAATTAAGCTGACCAAGACTTGCCGCCTGAAGATAAGAATTGATAAAGCCGTCTAAATCGCCATCCATAACCGCACCTATGTTACCAACCTCAAAGTTTGTTCTGTGGTCTTTAACCATATTATAAGGATGGAAAACGTAAGAACGAATCTGACTGCCCCAACCGATTTCCTTCTGAACACCTTTGATATCTTCGATTTTATCCTTTTGTTGTTGCTCTGCAATTTCAACAAGCTTCGCCTTAAGCATTTTCATAGCTGTGTCACGGTTTTTATGCTGTGACCTTTCATTCTGACAGGCTACCACAACACCTGTAGGAATATGGGTGATACGGATTGCAGACTCAGTTTTGTTAACGTGCTGACCTCCTGCACCGCTTGAACGATATGTATCAACCTTTAAGTCCTCAGGATTGATTTTAATATCAATTTCATCATCAATTTCAGGCATAACCTCAACTGATGCAAAAGATGTGTGTCTTCTTCCTGATGAGTCAAAGGGTGAAATTCTTACCAGACGGTGAACCCCTTTTTCTGACTTACAGTAGCCGTAAGCATTAAGTCCCGCAATCTGAATTGTCGCGCTTTTTACACCTGCTTCGTCACCATCTAATATATCAAGCACCTCACATGCAAAACCGCGTTTTGCCGCCCACATCTGATACATACGCATAAGCATCTGTGTCCAGTCCTGTGCTTCTGTGCCGCCTGCCCCCGCATGGAATGTAAAAATAGCGTTGCACTTGTCATACTTACCTGAAAGCAGTGTTTCAAGTGTCATTTCATCCAAAGTGTTTTTTACAGATTCATAGCTTTGCTTGATTTCATCAAACAAAGAATCATCATCTGCTTCAATTGCAAGCTGAACTAAAACCTTTGCATCCTCCCATGCAGAAACAAGGTTTTCGTATCTTTCAATTTTATTTTTATACTGCTTTATCTGCTGCAACACCTTCTGACTTTTTTCCATATCGGAATAAAAATCCGGTTCCATAGATTGTTTTTCCAGCTCATCTGCCTGACTTTGTGCACCGGCAATGTCAAAGTGAATCCCTCAGTTCTATTATTTTATCTTCCAAAGATTCAAGATTTAATCTGTACTCTTCGTATTCAATCATAATTTCACATCCTTTAAATTTATTTGTATTTTTCATATAATTAAAACAGCGAAAGTTGTTTATCCGGCAAATCTTCTTCCTTAAGGAAGCAACCCATAGCAGGAATATTTTTTGTTTTATAATAATCAAGGTCTGTAATTCCGCTTTTTTCAGCCTCAATAACACGGCTTACTATGCTTCCCTTTTTAGAAATCATTACCTGAACACCCTGAGTTGTTTTAGTTGTCTTTAACGGAATTTTTGCACTGTTAAAAAACAGCGCCTTGCCGAGGTTTGAATAAACCACAAAGTCCTTTTCTTCTTCTCCTAAGAACACAATGCATACCAAAAGTGACTTTTCGCAATAAGCACTTGTAAGCTTTTTACGGTTTGTTTTTGTTTTATAAACCTCAATGGGCACTTTGCTCATTTTGCCGTTTTCATAAACAAACATAAAGTTACCCTTAAAATCTCCTGCAGGATAACAGTAGATAATCTGCTCATCCGTCTCCATATCCAAAAGATTTGGAAGATATTCACCAATTGTACTTACCTTTCCGTCAGGGATATCTGAAAGACGCATTTTGTATACATTACACTTATTGGAAAAGAAAAGAATTTCTGATTTATTTGAGCTTTCAACCGCCTGCAAAAGAACATCGCCTTCTTTAAGCTTATGCTCACTGCCTGATGAGCGAAGTGAAATTGCAGGAATTTTCTTAAAGTAATTTTCCTTTGAGAAAAATACAGTTAATGCATAGTCTTCTATAAAGTTTTCTTCGTTATAGTAAACAACCTCATCTTCTGCAACCAAATCGGTTATACGCTCACTGCCGTATTTTTTTACAAGCTCTGTAAGCTGTTTTGCAATAAACTTTTTTATCTTTTTATCGCTTTCAAGAGTTTTTCTTAAATCTTCAATATCCTTAATCAAATCAGCAATTTCTGCCGTGCGGTTTAAAATATACTCGCGGTTTAAATTACGAAGCTTAATATCTGCGATGTACTCTGCCTGAATTTTATCAATTTCAAAGCCTTTCATCAAGTTGGGAACAACCATTGCCTCAAGCTCTGTGTGGCGGATAATCATAATGGCTTTATCAATATCCATTAAGATTTTTTCAAGACCTTTTAAAAGGTGAAGCTTTGCTTCTTTCTTTTCGGCATCGTATTGCATCATACGCTTAACGCATCTCATACGGAAGCGCACCCATTCATCTAAAATGCCGTAAACGCCAAGCACTCTTGGCTCGCCGTCAATTAAAACATTAAAGTTACAGCCAAATGAGTCCTGCAAGGAAGTTTCCTTATAAAGCCTTGTCATAAGCTTATCAGGGTCAACACCGCGCTTTAAGTCAATTGCAATTTTTAAACCCTCTTTATCCGTTTCGTCACGGATGTCGGAAATGTCTTTTAATTTATTTGCCTTAACAAGGTCAATAATTTTATCCACAATTGCCTCTGACGTTGTGGTGTATGGAATTTCGGTTATTTCTATACAGTTATTCTTTTTATCGTAATTATATTTTGCTCTTAGTTTAAAGCTTCCGCGACCTGTTAGGAAAATTTTTTCCATTTCGTTTTTTGAATATATAAGCGTTGCACCTGTTGGAAAGTCAGGACCTTTTATATATTCTGAAAGGTCTATGGTTTCATTTTCCATATATGCAATTGTTGCCTCGCAAACCTCTTTTAAATTAAAGCTTGCAATATTCGATGCCATACCAACCGCAATACCCTGATTTGGATTTACCAAAATATTCGGAAATGCCGTTGGCAAAAGCACAGGCTCTTTCATTGTTGCATCAAAGTTGTCAACAAAATCAACAGTGTTTTTATCAATTTCTGCAAATATGTCTTTACATATAGGGTCAAGCTTTACCTCAGTATAACGGGCAGCAGCAAATGCCATATCTCTTGAATAATGCTTACCAAAGTTACCCTTTGAGTCAACCAACGGATGTAAAAGTGCCTGATGGCCGCGGGTAAGTCTTACCATTGTTTCATATATTGCCATATCGCCGTGGGGGTTAAGCTTCATAGTCTGCCCCACAACATTTGAAGACTTTGTTCTGTTCGACCCTAAAAGTCCCATTTTATACATGGTATACAAAAGTTTTCTGTGTGACGGTTTAAAGCCGTCAATTTCAGGGATAGCACGAGAGATAATAACACTCATGGCATAAGGCATATAGTTTTCCGTAAGAGTATCGCAAATCGCCTGGTCATAATAATATTTTTTCTCTTCCACTTTAATATCCCCCCTAACTTAAATCAAGCATTTCTGTATATTTCGGACCTTCGGTTGCAATGTATTCTTTTCTTCCGTTCAAATTATCGCCCAAAAGCAAATCAAACATAGTCTCTGTCATCTGTGCGTCTGACGGGGTTACCCTTATTAATCTTCTTGTTTCAGGATTCATGGTTGTAAGCCACATCATCTCAGGCTCATTTTCACCAAGACCTTTTGAACGTTGTATTTTATAATTATCATCTTTAAACTTTGAAATAATTTGTGACTTTTCCGTTTCAGTATATGCAAAAAATGTATCCTTTTTATGAGTAATTTCAAACAAGGGAGATTCTGCAATATACACCTTTCCCGCCTCAATGAGGCTTGGCACAAGGCGGTAAATCATAGTTAATATAAGCGTTCTTATCTGGAAGCCGTCCACATCGGCATCGGTACATATAATAACCTTGTCCCAACGCAGGTTGTCAAGGTCAAAGCTGTTAAAATCTTTGTTATGCTTTGATTTTATTTCAACGCCGCAGCCTAAAACTCTTAAAAGGTCCATTATAATATCGCTTTTAAAGATTTTATCATAATCTGCTTTAAGGCAGTTTAATATCTTACCGCGCACAGGGATAATTGCCTGAAATTCACTGTCGCGACCCTGCTTACAAGCGCCAAGCGCTGAATCACCCTCCACGATGTAAACCTCGCGGCGTGATACATCTTTGCTTCTGCAATCAACAAATTTGTTAACCCTGTTTGTAACATCCATTGCCTTTGTAAGATTGTTTTTAATGCTAAGCCTTGTTTTTTCAGCTTTTTCACGGCTGTGCTTGTTTATAAGCACCTGATTTGCAATCTTTTCAGCATCTGCTTTATTTTCTATAAAATATATGTCAAGCTGCTGACGAAGAAATTCCGTCATTGCTTCTTGTATAAACTTATTTGTTATTGCCTTTTTGGTCTGATTTTCATAACTCGTTCTTGTAGAAAAAGAGTTTGAAATATACATTAAAGAGTCGGCAATATCATTAAATGTAATCTTGCTTTCGTTTTTCTGATATTTACCCGTCTGCTTAAGATATTGGTCAAGAGCCGAAACAAAAGCACTTCTTACGGCTTTGTCCGGTGCGCCGCCATGCTCAAGAAAGCTTGAGTTATGATAATACTCAATAAGTGGTGTTTCATTTGAAAAACAAAATGCCATCTGCATCTTTAATTTATATTCTTCTTTATCTTCTCGGTCACGACCCTTTCTTTCAGCCTGAATAAAGGAAACGTTTGTCATAGCCTTTTCGCCTGATACCTCTTTTACATAATCCACAATGCCGTCAGGATATGAAAACTCGTGCATTTCCATACCATCAGATGTTTCGTTATAAAAGGTAAACACTACATTTGAGTTTACAATCGCCTGCTTTTTAATAATTTCCATAAACATTTCTTTTGGAATATTTATATCGGTAAACACCTCCAAATCAGGCTTCCAGCGAATTTTTGTTCCCGTCTGCTTAAAGCGTGTAGGCTCTTTTTCAAGCCCGCCCACATTTTCACCTTTTTCAAAGTGAAGGGCATATTTATGCCCGTCACGCATAATAGAAACATCCATATATTCAGATGAATACTGTGTTGCACAAAGCCCAAGCCCGTTTAATCCAAGGCTGTATTCATAATCGCCGTCAGCATCGTTTTTATATTTGCCGCCGGCATACATTTCACAAAATACCAGTTCCCAGTTAAAGCGGTTTTCCTTTGTGTTAAAATCTACAGGTATACCGCGGCCATGGTCAACCACTTCAACGGAATTATCTTTAAACCTTGTTATTTCAATGGCTGTACCGTAACCCTCTCTTGCTTCATCTATTGAATTTGAAAGAATTTCGAAAAACGAATGAAAGCAACCCTCAAGCCCGTCAGAACCGAAAATAACCGCAGGGCGTTTTCTCACCCTGTCGGCACCTTTAAGCGATGTGATACTTTCGTTTCCGTATTCCTGTTTTCTTGCCAAATTTATCTCTCCTTCCATATCCTAAAAAGATATATTAAACCACAATACCCTATTATATAGAGTACCTTATTTTCATAAAATTGTCAAGGGTTTAGTATATATATTTGCATTAAATTTTTGTTTTTGCAGATTTATCCCTTGTCTTTATAATTACTTTGTGATAAAATATTTTTAATTCACAAGTTGAACAAAGTGCTTAAAAATCAGAGTGCATTCTTACCGAATTACAGATGATAATTTAATTGCAGGTGACGATTATGTATAATAAATATGCCTATGAGCTTATGTGTTTTTTAAAAGAAAATAATTTAAAAATCAGCTTTGCCGAAAGTTGCACCGGCGGAATGATGGCAAAATATATAACCGATATTTCAGGAAGCTCATCTGTTTTGTCAGAAAGCTATGTTACCTACAGCGAGACGGCAAAATGCAGACTTTTAGGCATTGATGCAAATGTTATTAAAGAAGCGAGCGTCGTAAGCAGCAAGGTAGCATACCATATGGCAAAAGGGCTTTTAAAGGTTGCCGACTGTGATATTGCAGTAAGCATAACCGGTGTTGCAGGTCCGAACAGTGATTCTTACAATAATCCCGTTGGTCTTGCATATATTGGTATAGCTTTAAATGATAAGATTTTTACAAAAACACTTCTTTTATCGGGCAGCCGTGACATAATAAGAAAAAAGGCTTGTAATTATACATTTGAAACGGTAAAGAAAATTGCCGCAGAATTTTTTTAAAATGTATTGACAATCAGTTTTAAATAAGTTATAATATGCTTAATCGAACTACTGTTTGTAAATTTTTTTATAGTGAGGTGCAAATTATGGCAATACAGAAGAAATCAAAAGCAGATATAGCAAATGAGCCTCTTACAGATACTGACCAGAAGAAAAAAGCTCTTGAGGCAGCGCTTGAAAATATAGAAAGTCAGTTTGGTAAGGGCTCGGTTATGAAGCTTGGCAATAAGCCTACCCTTAATATTGACGCAATTCCCACCGGCTCTATGAGCCTTGACCTTGCACTTGGTATCGGCGGGATTCCAAAGGGACGTATTGTTGAAATATTCGGGCCTGAATCATCAGGTAAAACAACCCTTACCCTACATATTATTGCAGAGGCGCAGAAAAAGGGCGGCGAGGTTGCATTTATAGATGCAGAGCACGCTCTTGACCCCATTTATGCAAAAAATCTTGGGGTTGATATTGATAATTTAATTGTTGCCCAGCCCGATACAGGTGAGCAGGCTCTTGAAATTGCAGAGGCACTTATCCGAAGCGGTGCTTTAGATGTAGTTGTTATTGACTCTGTGGCAGCATTGGTGCCAAAGGCCGAAATTGACGGTGAAATGGGTGATTCTCACGTTGGTTTGCATGCAAGGCTTATGAGCCAGGCTTTAAGAAAGCTTGCCGGCGTTTTAAATAAATCACACACTGTTGCAATATTTATAAATCAGCTTCGTGAAAAGGTTGGTGTGATGTACGGTAATCCCGAAACAACCACAGGTGGCCGCGCCCTTAAGTTTTATTCATCGGTGCGTCTTGATATAAGAAGAGTTGAGGCAATTAAAAACGGAACTGAAATTATAGGTAACAGAACAAGAGTTAAGGTTGTCAAAAACAAAGTTGCTCCCCCGTTTAAAGAGGCAGAGTTTGATATTCTTTATGGCAAGGGAATCTCAAAAGAGGGTAATATTTTGGATGTTGCCTGCGAGTTTGGCATAATCAAAAAGAGCGGCTCATGGTTTGCTTATGAGGGTGAACGCCTTGGTCAGGGAAGAGATAATGTCCGTGCATTTTTAGAAACACATCCTGACTTTACAGAAATGATTGAAAAACTTGCAAGAGAAAAGCTTATGGAGCAGACAAGCGCAGAATCATCTGATTTTGAACCGGAAGAAGACGAAATTTAATGATTTTTATATAACAACTAAAAAAGCAGAAGTTATTTAAAACTTCTGCTTTTTTCATTATATCTTAGTTTGTATAGTTATCAAAATATCCCTGAACAAGAACAACCGGAGTACCCTTGTCTCCTGAGCCGCTTGTAAGGTCACAAAGTGAGCCGATAAGGTCTGTAAGCTGTCTGGGTGTAGTCCCCTGAGCCGCCATATTGCCTACAAGGTTTTCGCCTTTTTCTTTAATGCTCTTTGAAATAGCTTCTTTTAAAGCTTCGCCCGTAAGGTCTTTAAAATCATTATCGGCAAGATATTTAAGCTTAAGCTCGTTAGGTGTACCGATAAGCCCGTCAGTAAATGCCGGAGAAACAACCGGATCTGCAAGCTCCCAAATCTTACCCTTGGGGTCTTTGAAAGCCCCGTCACCGTAAACCATAACCTCAACATGCTTGCCTGTAGCCTTTAAAACTCTGTCCTGAATTTCCAAAACAACATCCTTACAATCACGTGGGAATAGCTTAATTGCGTCTTCAGTGGATTTATTGGAGCCTAAAAGACCGTAATTTTCATTGAAACCGCTACCGTTTACGGAAGATGTTAAAATATCATCAAGTCCGCAAACAACCTTTGCCCCTGCCGCCTTTAAAATACGCTTTGTGCGTGCTCTTGTGTGAATATCACAATTCAAAACACAATCAGTATAGTCTAAAATTGCTTTGGGTTGATTTGCAAAAATAATTTCTGCCTCTGCGCCTTCAGCTTCAATAAGATTTTTATAATAGTCAACATAGTCAACCCCTGTAAACTCCAACTTGTAAACACCAAAAACCTCACGGTAGCGCTCAAGTGAAAGCACGTCCGAATAAGGGTTAATATCACTTGCATCAAGCTTATCAAGGTCTAAAAGGGAATTTCCCACTTCATCTGAAGGATAGCTAAGCATTAAAACAATCTTTTTTGCCCCTCTTGAAATACCTTTCAGGCAAATAGCAAAACGATTTCTTGAAAGTATCGGCCAAATAACTCCGATTGTACTGCCGCCAAGCTTGTTTTTAACATCCTCGGCAATATTATCAATAGTCGCATAATTACCCTGCGAACGCGCAACTACTGACTCTGTAACTGAAATAACATCTCTGTCGCGAAGCTCAAAACCTTCACATTCAGCCGCTTCAATAACACTGTCTGCCACGATTTTAGCAAGATTATCGCCCTGTTTGATAATAGGACAACGAATACCTCTTGATACTGTGCCCACTCTTCTTTCTTTATCTGCCATAAAAAACCCCTTCTTGCTTAATAGATTAATTAAAAACGGAAATTTTTTCAAACACTGCCCGTCCAACTATATGATTTTACCACAACTTCGCTTAATAATCAATAGAAATTTCTAAAACTTATAATATTTTTTTAAAAAAATCCCATTTGCACAAAAAGCGTTAACAGGATTTGTGAAAATTTAATATTTTTATTTTAAATACATGGGTAGTTTGCTTTATTTTTTTATATATTATTCTTTTAATTCAAGCAATTTGCAAGAAAAGTCATATGTCAAATATTTCCATGTCCAATTCAACATAAGAGTAATTATTATAATGTATTATAAAGCAAAAGCAAAACATAGCATTTAGTAATGTTATGTTTTGCTTTTTATATTAACTGTATAAAATATCCTTTATCAAATTAACCCATTAATTCTTCATCAATAGCTTTCGCCGCAGTTTTGCCTGCACCCATTGCCAAAATAACAGTTGCCGCACCTGTTACCGCGTCACCGCCGGCATAGACACCCTCTCTGCTTGTTTTGCCGTTTTCATCAGCCACAATACCGCCCCAGCTCTGTGTTTCAAGACCCTTTGTTGTAGATTTTATTAAAGGATTGGGAGATGTACCGATAGACATAATTACGCAGTCAACATCCAAAACAAATTCGCTGTCCTTTTTAATAACGGGTCTTCTTCTGCCGGATGCATCAGGCTCGCCAAGCTCCATTTGGACACATTCAATTCCGCTTACAAAATTGTTTTCATTACCCAAAATGCGTGTGGGATTTGTTAAAAGCTTGAATACAACACCCTCTTCTTTTGCATGCTCAACTTCTTCTGCTCTTGCAGGAAGCTCGCTTTCACCACGTCTGTAAACAATATATACATCTTCAGCACCAAGACGTTTTGCACATCTTGCAGCATCCATAGCAACGTTGCCGCCGCCCACAACTGCAACCTTCTTTGCCTTCTGAATGGGAGTTGTGCTGTCTGCTTTATATGCTTTCATAAGATTTACTCTTGTTAAAAACTCGTTTGCAGAATATACGCCGTTTAAGTTTTCACCGGGGATGTTCATAAATTTCGGAAGCCCTGCTCCTGAGCCGATAAATACGCTTTCGAAGCCTTCCTCAAAAAGCTCGTCAACTGATATAGACTTACCTATAACTGTGTTTGTTTCAACCTTTACTCCAAGAGCCTTAAGGGTTTCAATTTCTTTTGCAACAATAGCCTTTGGAAGACGGAATTCAGGAATACCGTAAACCAAAACGCCGCCGGCAGTATGAAGTGCTTCAAACACTGTAACATCATAGCCTTTTTTCGCCAAATCACCTGCGCATGTAAGCCCCGCAGGACCTGAGCCGACAACAGCAACCTTATGGCCGTTCTTTTCGGGAACATCAACGCTTGCCGATGCATTCTGATTGTGATAGTCTGCAACAAATCTTTCGAGTCTTCCGATAGCGACCGGCTCACCCTTTATACCTCTTACACACTTTGACTCACACTGGCTTTCCTGTGGGCAAACTCTTCCGCACACTGCCGGCAGTGAGCTTGACTTTGCTATAATCTTATACGCATTTTCAAACTCGCCCTTTGCAACTTCAGCAATGAATGCCGGAATATCAATATTAACCGGACATCCGCCAACGCAAGGTTTATTTTTACAGTTAAGACATCTTTGCGCTTCATCAATTGCCTGCTCAGGTGTATAGCCCAAGGCAACCTCTTTAAAGTTTTTATTTCTAACATCGGGAGACTGAGAAGGCATCTCGTTTTTCTTTAATGACATATTAGGCATGTTATTTTACCTCCATTTTAAACAAATTGCAGTGGTCTTCACGCTGTTTAGCCTCAAAATCACGATACATCGAACCACGTTTCATAGCTTCATCAAAGTCAACCAAGTGGCCGTCAAAATCAGGTCCGTCAACACATGCAAACTTCGTTTCGCCCCCAACAGTTAATCTGCAACCGCCGCACATACCCGTACCATCAACCATAATGGGGTTCATGCTTACTGTAGTTTTTATATTATATTCCTTAGTTAAAAGGCAAACAAATTTCATCATAATAAGCGGTCCGATAACGATAACCTCGTCATACTGATTGCCCTCCTCAATTAAAGCCTTAAGGGCATCTGTAACAAGACCTTTTTCGCCATAGCTTCCATCATCAGTCATAATTTTCATAACGTCGCTTGTCGCTTTGAATTCATCCTCCAAAATAACAAGGTCTTTATTTCGAAAGCCTACAACACTGTGAACTTCGCTGCCCTGTGCATGAAGTTTTTTTGCAATGGGGTATGCAATTGCGCAGCCAACGCCACCGCCAACAACTGCAACCTTTTTAAGCCCCTCTGTGTGCGATGCAACACCTAACGGGCCAACAAAATCTTCGATATATTCACCCTCGTTTTTCTCGTTAAGTGCCATTGTTGTGCCGCCAACAATCTGAAAAATAATGGTTACGCTTCCCTTTTCTCTGTCAAAATCCGCAATGGTAAGGGGAATTCTTTCACCGTCTTGGGAAACTCTTAATATAATAAACTGCCCCGGCTCTGCTTTTTTTGCAACTCTGGGCGCATCTATCTCCATAAGTGTAACTGTAGGATTCAAATTTTGCTTTTTGAGTATTTCATACATAAATACTCCTCCCATCTTCATTCATAAAAATTATATAGACTTTATAATTATAAAACTTTTTTTTAAAAATGTCAAGAAAAACCGCGAAAAATTGGCGCTTAGTCGCTAAAAATTAATGTTTTATTAAAATAGATATATTCATACAAAATCAGCTGTTTTTTCACTTCTTTTATGTATTGTGTTTGCGAAATCCCCATTTTCCGGTCAAAGATTTTGGAAAAATAATACGCGTAGGAATATCCGCACTTATCGGCAATACCGCTGACGCTTGTAAAGCTCTGATGCATCATAATACAGAGTATGGTATTTGATATTCAACAATTTTTACTCCAAAATACTTTTTAAATGCAAATGAGATGTGCTTTTTATTATATGACATACCCTTTCCCATAAGTTCCACTCTTTTTTATTTCCAACACTGCACTTTTTTACAAAATCTAATTTTCAAGAAGAGAAAGTGTATACAATAAAACCGGAGGCATTTTTATATAAATTCTTTTTTCCAAAGCATAAATTCTTATCCCTTTCGGCAAACTAATTCAAAAAGGAGGTGGTTACAATCAGCTTAATAACTTCATCTGTATTTTCAAAAGTTCTTCAGACAACAGTAGGTGTAAACATTATAACGCCATACAGCAGTATTTCAGAAAATTGCAAAAATCCACCCTGTGTTTTGTATCTTTTGCACGGGCTTTTCGGCTCACAGCATGCATGGGTTACCGGCTCAAACATTGTACGCTATGCAAAAGGATTAAACCTTTTAATTGTTATGCCTGATTTAAACAACACATTTTACGTAAATTCAAGCGCAAATATAAAATATCTTGACTTTGCCGCAACCGAGCTTCCGTCTTATATTGAAAACACATTTCGTGTTTCAAAAAAACGGGAGGATACCTTTATCTGCGGCATATCAATGGGTGGCTACGGGGCTTTCCGTATTGCATTTTCAAGGCCTGAAAAATTCTCGCTGGCAATAAGCCTTTCGGGCGCTTTGGATTTAGCATCCGTTTCCGAAAATGATATGAATAAAATACAGGCACTTCTTTCAGGCGCTGTGTATGATACACTAAAGCTAAATTTTGGCGAAAAAGGCGTTATAAAAAATTCCGAAAACGACCTTTTCTACTTAGCAAAAAAAATAAGTTCATATAATAAAAAGCCTGCTCTCTTGCAGTATTGCGGAAAGCAGGACTATTTATACAACCATAATATTAATTTTAAAAATCACGTTGAGTCGCTTGGTTTTGACAGCTCTTTTTATGACTCTGGCGGTTTTCATGACTGGGACTACTGGGACAAAACCATAAAAGACGTTTTATGTAAAATAAAAAGCATGAATTCTAATGTTTAATTTTATAAATAAGCTTTATAATCAAAAAGCTTACAAACACAAAAGCTGCCGTCACGGGTATTGATGCCAGAAAACCATAAAACGTTCTTTGATACATTGTAAAAACACCCGTAAAAACATGACAGAAAGTATTTGTAACAGATGCAAATAACATTCCCGACACACTTGCAAAAATCCACTGCAAAATACCGTCGGGAAATTTTTTTGCTGTATATAAAAACAAAATAAAACATGGCCACGCAAAAAAGACTTCCTTTGTTCTTGGACGAGCATAAATCAAATCGGTTATGGCATTTCTTATATAAGCTTCACCAAATGGAATCACGTTGTTTCCTGAACGCTTTATATAAACGAATACCGCAACTGCCGCCAGAGCAAAAACGGCTATGCCCAATACAATATAGCGTTTTTTAAAGTATTTTAATATAAGCTCTTTTATTCCCCTCATCTTAACAGTATTATTTTCTCCTTTTGCAAAAAAGAACAAAACGCTTGCGTATATAACAGGAAATATAAGTGAAACCTTAACCCCGCGGAAAAGATTTATATTCATAAAATAATCAAAGCCCGAAAGAAGAGCACACATCATAAAGGCGCATACAGCCATAATCAAAAATGCCAAGCCTGCCCCCGATATGCAAAGCTTAAAACACGAAAGCTTTTTGCGCATTTTTATAATAAACCAAAGCATTACCGTTATTAAAAAGCACGGGCTAATTACTGCATACAAAAATGGATATATCCATAAATAGCTTCCCGGAATAAAAAATGCCACAAATCCAAAAGCCCATCCCACTGCAATGCAAATTCCTGAGAAATATTTTTTATATCCGAAAATTATTAAAAACGTCACAAATGCCATAACTGCCATTAAAGCCGCAGAGCCGACTGAAGTAAGCCTTCTGTTTACACTATAGCCTGAAAAGTCTTTGAAATCATCAGTATACCCCATATCTTCAAGTTTTTTTGAAAATCTTTTAGTGGCTCTTAAGGTCCTTTGGGTGTTAAATTCATCATCAAACTCTCTATCTTCAATTGTGCGCACCATAAAAAATCTTATATTACGGTCAACAAGGGAGTTTAGCATCTGAAAATAGTTTAAATCATAATCCGCTTTATTAAGTGAATTTCGCTTATCTGAATTATATCCCCTTAAAGCTCTGCCTCCTGCGCTTTGGACTACATCATCAAAACCTGGGAAACAATCGTTTGAAAGCTGAGTTTTTGTTTCTGTTAATACTAAAATAAGCTTGTTTTTTTCAATCAGGCTGCAAAGATAAGGATTTTTTCCGTTTGAGGAGTGCTTTTCATCACTTGAATATACATTTATGTATTTAACACAATACTTTTTTATAATACCTTCAATATATTCTGCATATTCTTTTGAAAGCGCTTTTTTGCAGTCTAAACTTAAATATATTTCAAGACCCAGATTTTTTGCGTTTAAAATAAGTTCTTCTGAAAAGCCGCCTGTTTCATTTTCGGATATAACCGCACCCTTAACGCCGCTTTCTTTATATTCTGATAAGTGTAAATCCGAAATACCGTCACACTTAACGGAAAGTACTGCGTGACGATTATTGTTTTCATAATAAACTCTTGTAAAAAAAGCGGGAGCTGACAGTAAAAACGCCGCCAGCACCACAGTAAGCACTATATAAAACCCACTCTTTTTCATATTATTTCTCCTTTTCGCCGCTTGCTTTAGGGAAAATCTTTTTTACAATTCCCAATGCGAAAATCGCTGCCACATACACCAAAGCGCATATGCCAAGAGGTATTATAAAGCCGATTTTTGTCAAAAACATTCCGGGCACAAATAATCGAAGTGCCAAAAATACCAAAAATGCAAAGGCTCCTCCTGAAAGTATTTTTAAAATATCAAAAGCAAGTTCTTTGTTTATATAATTTCCAATAAGCTTTGCCATGGCAAGTGCTACATTTAATGTATACAGGCAAAACAACAGAGCCGTTGCGATTGCCACTGCCATAACACCGCCACCAAAACAGAAGTTTAAAACGGGTTTTAGCACCACCACACCCAAAGTGCCAAGGCAAGTATATTTATAGCCGTCCGACAGATATAAAACCTTATTAAAAAGCTCCTGACAAACATAACCGAAAATGCCTGTTACATAAATCATAAACAGAACCGATGTGGTTTTAGTAAGTTGAGCGGTAAATTCGCCCCTTTCATACAAAAGTCCTATAATGTCCTGCCCGAAGCAACCGACAGTTAACATAAAAGGAACAAAAATGGCTACAAGCACAGTTATTGTGTAGCGGATAATCTGCCTTACAAATTCCATATTACCCGCCTCAAAATTACGGCAGATAGATGGATATGAAACATTACTCATTGCCACCACAAACACACTTGCAACCGTAATAAAAAGATTTGAAGCGTAATTTATTGTGGTTACCGCGCCTCCGTCATAGCTGACAAAGGCTTTATCTATAATAAGACAAAGCTGAAACATCATACTTGAAATAAATATAAACAAAATCTCAGGATTTTTACTTATATTAAAACTGATGCCTTTTTTAAAGCCAAAAAGACGATATCCTTTTTTATAAAATGCCGGAAGTTGAAATACAATGTGTAAAAACCATCCTATGGTTGTCACAACTGAAACAGTTGTTATGTCGGCATTTTTCATAAGAAGCGAAAGTATTATAATAATATTAAACGGAAGGCTCATAACCGAGCTTATAAAAAACACTCTGCTGTTTTGCAAAACGCCTGAGATAATATACGCAACCATTACAAACAGACAGCTTGGAAGCATTATATACATAAACTTTACTGCCATATCAAAAAGCTTAGCTGAAAGCCCCGGTAAAATAAGCTTTACAATACTGCCGCTTAAAAGGTATAAAACACCCGTTATGAAAAGCATAACTATACATGTGCGGCTTATAAAATTTCTCACATATTCTCTTTTAATTTCTTCGCCTTCGTTTTCAGGCTTATTCAAGTTTTTTATAAGAAGGGTGGAAAGCGAGCCGCCAATGCCGGTAAACACAAGACTTGCAATGCCGAACACCTGAAAATATATATCTGTATATTCACTTGCACCGAAAACAGATGCAAAAATAATATCTCTTAAAAAACCGACACATTTTGCCAAAATTATACCAACTACCACAATTACATAAGTAATTCCACTCATTCTTTCGCCTCCTTTTTTTTAAAATCCTCTGCATTATAATATACCACATATTATTAGAATAATCAATGTTTTTTCACTTCAAAATCAACTTTGCTCCTGCAAACATCTGATACAATGTATCGGGGTCTTCCTTTGATTTCTTCGTATATGCGTGCAATATAATATCCGATTATACCAAGACTTATCATCATTATGCTACCGATAAAAATTGTGATTATAATAACTGTTGTCATACCTTCAATGGCTCTGCCGATTATTTTATCAACAAGCGCCCAGACGCCGAAAACAACTGTAATAAAAAGCATTATAAAGCCAAGCAAGGTAACGATGTGCATAGGTGCCGCAGAATAGGCGCAAATATTTGAAAGGGCATATTTAATAAGCCCCCAGAAAGACCATTTCGTTTCACCTGCCACCCGCTCTTTTACGTCAAATTCAACAGTCGCTTTTTTATAGCCTACCCAATAGGAAATTGCCCTGAAAAAGCCTTTCCTTTCAGGGATGGAATTCAATATATCAACCACTTTGCGGTCAAGAAGTTTAAAATCCGAAGCGTTTTCCATATCAAATCCAACCATAGTGCTTATAATGCGGTAAAAGCTTTTAGCCGCAAAACCGTGGATGATGCCTTCCTCGCCACGTGATTTTTTTACGCCCTCAACAATTTCTGCCCCCCGCTGCCAAAGCTCATACATTTTAGGTATTGTTTCTGGCGGATGCTGAAGGTCACAGTCAATCACAACCACACAGTCACCCTTTGCAGCGGCAAGGCCTGCCGCAATCGCCGCTTCTTTACCGAAATTTCTTGAAAAGTGCAAACCTGAAACATCCATCTCTTTTTCTGCCAGCGCCCTAATTTCTTTATATGTCAAATCTAAAGACCCGTCATCAACAAAAATAATTTCATTTTCTATATCTGCATCATTTAAAACTTTGCGTATTGTATCATACGCCTTTTTTATAACCAATTCTTCATTATATGCAGGAATAATCACCGAAAGCATTTCTTTATCCTCCCGTTTACTTATCTTCTTCAAACATTTGCTCAAGCTTTGCAGGCGATATAGGTCTTGAATAATAATACCCTTGCAGCAAATCCGCTCCCGCCCTGATAGCTAAACTTTCATGACTGGCCGTTTCTATACCCTCACACAAAGTTTTAAATCCAAGCTCTTTTGCAGTTTTTATTACATTTTTCAAAACCAAAAAGCCTGAATCGGTGTTTGCTGCGCGAACCATTTTTTTATCCATCTTTACTACGCTTATATTAAAATCTGTCAAGTCACCAAATGATGTATAACCGCTGCCGAAATCATCAAGCAAAGTTGAAATACCAAGTTCCTTAAGCTTTTTAAGATTTTGTATCATCTGATTTTTTTCTGTGCCGCTAAGAGCCTTATCCTCAAGAATTTCAATAGCCACCGTAGAATATTTTACAGAGTACTTATCAAGAATTTTAGTTATAATCTGAGAAAATTCTATATCGCACAGTGTAAGCCTTGAAAAGTTTATAGTATAGACATAATTTTCTCTCTGACTTTTATCGTTTGAAATCCATTTGCAGTTCTTTTCAAAAATATAATAGTCAAATTTATCAGTTATACCGACAGACTGCACCGCAGGCAAAAAGCTACCTGGTGTTAAAACTCCGTCTTTTTCCGAATTAAGACGGGAGAGTACCTCTGCACCGAAAATCTTTTTTGTACCGGCATACAATATGGGCTGATATTCAAGAAAAAAACGGTTATTGTCTATCTGGTCTTCTATATTATTTTCTATTGCAATTTTTCTTTCAAGAGCCCTTGAGCCTTTACTGCTCCACTCTCTTGAAGTGCAGTTTTCTTCTTCTGCCATTGTGCAGGCCTGCTTTGCCCTTACTATAGCCTCATCAAAAGAAATCTGGCTGACAATATCACAGTAGTAGCCGAAACGAATGTCTACAATATTTAATGCCCCCTTACATGTAAGGCAGTGGTTTAACTTATTCATGCAATTATCAATATTACATTCTACAAGCTCACTGCCCCATGAATTAAGAGCCACAAAATTGGTTTTATCATAGCTTGAAACCCCACCGTCCGAAGCTCCGAAAATCTCAAGCAAAACAGGCTTTATGCAGGTAAATATCTCAAGCGCTTTTGCATCAGAATATAGGCTTCTTGCGTTATCAAGCGACACGCTTATATATACAACGCTCCGTCTGCGGCGCTGCTTTGCTCCTTTTATAAACATATTTTCAAGCCTTATCACGCTTGTAAAATCCTTTTCACGGGTGCCCTTTGCTACTTTAATACCCTGCAGGGCAAAGTAAAGTCCTACCGCTCCAAGTAAAACAAATACCACCGCAAAAACCATTATAATAACATAAGGGTATTCAAATATTTTCATATGCTTCATCTCCTATTTGTCAGCCTGAGAAAAAACAGGGAATGCACTCGTTCCTCCGGTGCGCTTAAGTCCTAAACTTTCAGCCGTATTTATACATTTTTTTCCATCAAAATATGCACTTTTCTTTCGGCGAAATACCTCTTTTATTAAAAATAAACCATTAAATTTAAGCATCGCTTTTATAATTTGTGCTTTACCTATATTGCATCTTTTATATTCAGCCAGAATTTCAAAAGCGGCATAATCAACGGCCTCGGCAGTAAATGATTTTCTTTTTTTATTAAGCAATTTTATGTGGCTGTAAAATTTTATAAACTTATTTATATCAATATTTTCCCTAAAATAAATTCCTTTTATGTAAAATTCTTCCCTTTTGGCGTCCATTGCCTCTAAAACCTTTGAATAATATACCTTCTGCAGTTTTAATACCTCGCCTCTCTGACGCTCTAGGGTTGTTTTTGTAATCTGTTTATCGTGAAGCCTGTATATCATAAGATATTCAGGCAGTATCTGCATTTTTAAATTATCACAAGCAATTCTTGTCCAAAGCTCAAAATCTTCGGTGCAGGTATGAGTCGGGTCATATTTATAAGCTTTCATAACCTCCGCTTTTGCAATTACTCCCGGATGAAGAATGGGATTTGTAAACAAAAGAAGTGCGGCGATTGAGCCTGCGTCACATCTTCCGCCGCATCCGCCCGATGCATAAACCCCGTTTTTAAGAGTTAAAAATCTGCAGGTTGAAAGGGCCGTATCAGGATTATTTTGCATAAACTCATACTGCTTTTCAAGCCTTTGAGGCAGACAAATATCGTCAGCATCCATTCTTGCAATATATTTACCTTTTGCAATATCAATAGCCTTATTTAAAGATGAAGGCAGTCTTAAATTGACCTCGTTTGTAAAAACCTTTACTCGTTCGTCTTTTTTTGCAAATTCATCTAAAATTTGCCCTGTGGAGTCAGACGAGCAATCGTTTATAACAATAAGCTCCCAATTTTTAAAAGTCTGAGCTAAAATGCTTTGCAATGTGGGGCGCAAATAATCTTCACCGTTGTATACGCTCATTATTACAGATATTTCAGGTATGTTCATTTTTTATGCCCCTTTCTTATTAAAAAATTTTTTATATTTTTAACGCGTTTACATAAATTAAGAAAATAAAAGGTTAATCCTATAAATCCCTTTTGCATTAAAAACACGCTGATTTTACTTTTTTTTGTAATGTTTTTAAATCTTGCCTTTTTAATTTCCTTTTTATGAGCTGAATTATTTATAAGCTCTTTTATCTGTTTTATGTATTTAAAATGCCCTCCTTCAGCTGCCAAAGCTATAATCGCAAAACACATATAAGCTGAATAACGGGAAATCTGGGCTTCAAAATCAGGCTGCGCAAACTCAGAAAAGCTAAAAAGGTGCTCTGTTGTGTCTGCAATATTGGTAATCTGCCTTGGGTTAAATTTAGTAGAAAGAGATTCGCCGTCTCTGTCGGTATAAAAATACACGCCCTTATGGCTTACATATACCCTTTGTGCTTTTAAATAGCAGGGAATTACGCAACACACATCCTCACCATGAGAAATCTTTGGGTTTACACTTAGCTGAATGGGCCTTATTATATCTGCCCTGATTATTCTGCCTGACAGAAAATACATAAAATGCTGCATATTTTCATCACAAAGCATAAAAGGATAAATGCAGGCTTTCATTTGTTCTTTATTATAAAGACCTTCTTTTATAATATCATCTTTTTTCTCAATGGGTATGTAATTTTTCACACTGTAATATGAAAAGCTCACGATATCTGCTAAAGTATTTTTTATTATCTTGTATGCGCTTTCAAGAGCATCAGATGTAATATAATCGTCCGCATCAAGGTTTAAAATATATTCTCCTTTAGCTAGTTTTATACCGCTTTGCCTTGCAGAAACAAGACCTCCGTTTTGCTTGTGTATCACTTTTATGCGGCTGTCTTTTTTTTGGTATTTATCACAAATCAGAGCGCTCCCATCAGGTGAGCCGTCATCAACCAAAATAAGCTCAAAATCGCCAAAGTCTTGCAAAAGCACACTTTCAATACATCTTTTAAGATATTTTTCAACATTATATATGGGAACAATTACTGAAAAAAACATTTTTTTAAAGCTCCTATCTGCTTCTGAGTTTTACAAAAAGTATTTTTAAAAGGGTCAGGCGGTGTTTCATTGCAAAACAAAACGCTGCCTGTTTCATAGGTAATTTATACCATGGGTATGTTTTTAAAACACTCATGAATTCTTCTTTTCTGCAAATTTTATCAAGCCTTGATTTAAGCTCTTTATAGTGCATTTTGCAGTTATCTGCATGCACAATTTCCTGAGAAGATAAAATTCTTGCATACCCTTGAGTTAATCTTTGAAGGTATATTTTATATTCTTCAGGCTCTGAAATAAGGCAAAGCCTTTTTTCCACTTCGTTTAAAAACACCAAACACCTTTCAAAATGCTTTTCGTTATAAGCCTTTGAAACAGAAAAATCATTTCTTACATAATGATAAAAGGCTCCGTTTATACCCACTCCTTTTTTTGCATAGCTCAAATAATCAAGGGTAAACAAAACATCTTCTGAAAGAAACTCTCTTTCCGATAAAAACCGCAGGTTATTTTCCTTTATAACATCTGCTCTGTATATATTCTTCCAAACGCTTGCACCAAATCTGCTGTCATCACTATCGCGTGGCAGCGCCCCCGCAACTCCGAGGCACAATTTTTTTACTCCGTCTTTGCCGTCAAAAAGAGTATCTTTATCAAAATAGTTTTTCTTTATAACTTCGTTTTCCTTACTGTACATATTGCCGCCCACAAAGCACACCCCAGAAAGCACGATATCTGCGTCATAAAGCTTTGCTTTGCCATATAGTACTTCATACATTTTAAGGTCAACATAGTCATCTGAATCCACAAATCCTATATACTCACCCTCTGCAATTTCAAGGGCAGAGTTTCGCGCCATGCCTGCGCCTTCGTTTTGCTTGTGTATTACCTTTATACGATTGTCTTTTTCTTTAAAGCTATCACAAATTTTTCCGCTTTCATCGGGAGAGCCGTCGTCTACAAGTATTATTTCAATTTCCTTTAAGGTCTGATTCTGAATTGAACTGACGCTTCTTTCAAGAAAGCTCTGTGCTTTATACACCGGCATAATAATGCTTATTTTGGGTTTTTGCATCAGTTTTTCCTCCTTTGTATAAGCTCTGTATACTTTTCTAAAAGAAGTTTGCTGTACATTTCAATGTCATATATATTTTTTGCTTCTTTTTCGCAGTTTTCCTTAAGCATGTGATAATATGTATCATCATTTATTGTTTTGCTTATGGCTTTTGCTATATCTTCGGCTGCAGCTGACTCTGCCAGCGTGCCGCATACCCCGTCATTCACCAGTTCTGCCATACCCCCTGAGTTCATGGTTATTACGGGAAGTGCCATACACTGAGCCTCTAAAATAGAAAGGGGGCAGTTTTCATAACATGCCGAGGGAAGCAGAAGTGCTTTTGCCCGCGCCATTGTGTCTGTAAGCTTGTCTCCTGTTAAAAAGCCTTTAAGCTCTATATTTTCTTTTCCTTTTAATATATCTTCATCTGGGCCTGAGCCTGCCACAACAAATTTTACATTCTTTAAAATATCTGCGACCTGCAAAATCTTTTCAACGCCCTTTTCCTTTGAAAGTCTGCCTACGAAAATCACATAATCTTCCCTGGGTTTATCTGACTTTTTAAACTTTTCTTTATTTATAAAATTATGTATTGTATAGGTTTTGTTTTTATAAATATCACTCACGCTAAAAAGTTTTTTTTCTAAAAAGTTACTGGGGCACACAAACAAATCTACCTTTTTATATGTTTTAAGCGTTCTGTATAGCACCGCTTCAATAACACCCAAAAGACTTTTAATTCTTGATGAATGAATACATTTGTGAAAAAAACAGTTTAAAAGTGAGCCGGTTAAACATCTTTGGCAGGGGCTGTTTTCTTCAAAGTTATATAAAAGGTGATTGGGGCAAACCATCTGATAATCATGCACAGTCCACACAATGGGTATATTATATTTTTTAATTCCGTAAATTATAGAAGGTGTAAGCTGAAAATTTATATTGTTCATATGCACGATATCCGGCTTAAACTCTTCTATCACGCGACAAATTTTCTTTTTTGCTTCAGCGGAATAAAGGATTTTGAAAGGATATAAAAACCTCGCTGCACCGGTTGAATGAAAATCCATATTAGTTGTATACATACCGGATGAATTTCCTACGGTATTTTTTTTATCATACATACCGAAATATTCAACTTCATGACCCAGTGACTTTAAATAATCTCCCAGATAGAGCATATAGCTTTCAGAGCCGCCACGAGGATATAAAAATTTATTTACCATTAAAATTCTCATAAAGACTTGCGTTCCTTTCACAATACTGTGTTTTTATTTCACAAAACGATTTTCATTCAAAAGACAACCGAATATTTTCATTTCCGCCACTTCCACCCTGCGGTCAAAACCATTGCCCATCATCAGAATTGCCAGAACACCCATAAGCAGCGGATAGTTCATTGTGTTATCGGTTGACGATGAAATGATAAGATACAGCATAAGCGTAAAAGTTACAATCTCTCCGTCTGCCCCTTTGCCTCCACCAAAGCTTTTAACTCTAGCAATAGTCATTGATATAAGCCATATAATATAACCCCAGAAGCCAAGGTCTATAAAATACTGAAGAAAGTCATTATGTACCGATGCAACACCCACGTTCATATTGGTATTTAACTGATACGTAAGAAAGCCGATACCATTTCCCAAAAACTCCGGCGAAAACTCGTAATATTTATCCACAGCATTATAAATATCCATACGTCCATTGGTGTCAATGCCGCTTTTTTCAAGATACTCAAACGCCCCCATCTTTATAATTGCAATATAGCCAATTAAAATTATAATCAAAGCAATAGACAGGCCATATGCCCATCTGCGGGCAATATCTTCTCTTACTTTTGCGCCCAGCTTTAACAGCCACCCTATAAAGAGCACTACTGCTACCGAAATAATACCTATTCTTTTAAAGGCAGCAACAAAGCAAAACACACTTAAAACAAGAAACATAATAAAATAAATATCCTTCCTTGGCTTTAAAAGCATATACACTAAATATGCACCTATGCAAAAGGCAAGCTCGTGAATTTCCGCCTGAATTATTATATCACCGGTTTCGCCTGCAAATGTAATAACAAGTGTCACAAGCTCTGAAAAAAACGGACCCATGCCATTTTGGGCAACAATGGTTAAAAGCATCAGTATATTTGCAATAAGAATTGAAGCTAAATTATACCATATTCCCTTTTCACCGAATATATACAAAAACGCACCCGCTGCCAAAGCAAAGGAAAACATATTCATATACACAAGTGAGCTTGAAAGCCCTCGGAAAACAACCGCTGAATCAACCTGACCTGTAAACCATATAAAAAGTGACACTGACAAAGTTACAAACAAAGGTATGCTGTAAATAAATGCGCCTTTGAGTGCAACCACTCCTCTTGCCACATCAGGCTTTATTAAAAAACATACAAAAGCAGAAAAGCAAAGAACAAGGGCAAACGCATGGCGGTAAGTAATAAAAAGACCCACCTGAATAGTTTCCGTCAGAAAATAATACATCAAAACGCCGACTAAAACAAAATAAACTGTCACAATAATTTCAGCGATGCTTTTTTCTTTCATATCATCTGCCCTCCTGTCTGATTGCTTTTTTACTTAAGATTAAAAAATTTCACACTCGGATGTATATTCTTTTTTATTCTTTATAGCTTCTGAAAGTAATTTTCTTGCAGTTTTGTTTTCTTTAAAGGTTTCTGCAATACCGATTTTGCACTCAATTTCAATATCACGGTTTTCTTCTCTTTCGCCAAGCCTTATTTTGAACAGATTAAAAATATCTTCAACTGTGATATAGTCAGACTGTTCAAAAATTGTTATAAAGCTTCCGTTGCCGTTATATATAAAGGTAGCTTTTGATTTGCCTGAACATTCGTGCAAAAGGTTTTTAAACAGCTTTATAATTTCATCACCGGTTTGACGGGAGTATTGCGCATTAATTTTTATAAGATTTGAAATATCAGTCATAGCAAAAACAGTGCCGTCATCCAAAAGCTTTTTATCCATTGATTTTAAGTATTTGTCAAAATAAGCACGATTCCACAGTCCTGTTAAATGGTCTGTATAGAAAATATAGTTTACAATATCTGCAATTCGAGCAAGAAGTATTGCACCGCCGCAGCAAATCACCATAAAGAATAAAAATGCAATGATTGTATAAAGCAATACATTTACGCTTTCCTTAACAGATGCAGTTGACAAAACGGAAATATAACTTGCACCAAGATATTCGTTATATTCATCGTTTGTTTTTTTGGTAATGTCATAAAGGCTGTTAAGCTCTTTTATTAAATCACTGATTTGATTTTCAATATCAGCTTTTAAGCTTTGATAATCCGCATCGCAGATTTCTCTGCAGGTTTTCTCAGAGCCGGCGCAAGCACCTCCGCAGGCTCCTGAACATTTCGAAAACACATCAATAACATAACTGCAGTAAGCAGAGTCAATAATTGAATGTTCTTTCGCTTCATTATGGTCACGCCAGCCATATATAAGCTCGTCATATGTAACGGTCTGGTCGCCCTGATAATCCTGAAGATTTCTTTCGTGAAGATTATCTAAAATATATTCCGATGTTATGTTTGTATTTCCCGACTGTCGCATCTTTGTAACATAAGCGTCAATAACCTGCACCAAATCTTCAACAATGCTTACTTCCTTTATGTTGGATATATTGTTATTATCAATTCGGGTGGTATAGTCTGAAATTAAAAGTTCTTTATTCTTTGTAAGCTGATATTTATATATTTTCGAAAACATTTCCGAAACCTTAACCTGGCTTAAATAATTAAAATCGTCAACAATATCTTCAAAGGAAACTCCCGTTTCTGTTGCGCGGTAATACGGATTTTTATTAATTCGCTGATAAAGTGCATTAATGGTTTCCTCAATGCTTTTATCAATCAACTCCATCATTTCAACGTAATCATAATTTTCTGCATCAAGCTTTTCGATTGTATTGTCTGCCGGAGCAACATTAACGTATTTCTGACTGAATTCAGCAAAATACACGTCTAAAGTTTCGTCAAGAATTGTTCTTGCAAATTCCGCACCCTCATTATTTGTCGCCGAAAAGGAAACAATAAATGTGCTGGGCTCATAAATATATTCCTCTCCCTCTTCAAGCTTGGCGGCCTTCTGTGCCATTTTATCTTCATCGGGAACTGGTATGATATTAATTCTCGAAATAAGGCTGTCAACAGAATAAATTCCCACAAGCCCCATTCTGTCAACCACTTTTGACATAACTGCCGATGATTTTATAAAGCCCACATCAAGCTTTTCGCCTGTGGGCGCTTTGCCCTCTTCTGCCGCAGGGTCATTATAGTGAATAACCTCTGATGCAACGTAATTGTTAGATTTTTTTAAATTTATATATACCCCGTAGGTTGCAAGTATACAAAAAACTATTATAAGCGGCAGTAACCTTTTTATATATCTGAAAATATTAAAGTTTTTCATTTTTTAACCTCCTTAATACTCTCTTCTGGGGAATTTTTTAGCCGCCGCAAGCATTAAAAGTGCAAAATAAGCCAAAGCTGCAAAGATTAAAACTGTTTTTGCTTCAGCGAAAAGCGACGTTCCCGTAATACTTACTGCAACACACTGATTCATCTGATGATTTGCAAATTCTCTGCCGGCGCTGACCGCCTCTTTTGTAAATTCTGAAATCAGACTATCAATTGACAAAACAAGCTCATCTATTTGTGCGAGCGCTCCTGCATTTGAGCCTGCCGACATTTTTGATATAACAAGGTTGTTATCCATTATTGCCTTTTCATTTGATGCCACGCTATTGGAAAACTCGGTTGCTTTTACAGAAAGCTCATCGATACCAACCTTTGTTCTTCCCATATAATATTTTCCGACCTCATCCCATGTAGGCACTAAAACAACTCTTGTCATTTCTTCGGAATACATTTGAATTGCCTGATTGCACAAATCAAACGACACGGCGTCCTTTGCACGGTCAAAGTCTGTGTTTTTATTCTGATATGAAAGCCTGTCTATATATTCTGCGGTGTTTCTTGCGATACCGTTTTGCAGAATAAGCGCTTGGAGATTTTGCTCTATCTGTGTTTGTTTAAACTGATACACCTTACCTGCAATTGAATTAAAGGTAGTGTTCTTTTCTGTTACGAAATTCTGAGCCTTTGCCGCCATTCCGTAAAGATAATTTAATATTCCGTTTGCCTCACGGTTAAAATATGTAACAATATCCATATACTCCATTTTTGAAAAATCGCATCTTTCTTCCGATGCTGCGGCCATAAAATTATCAGTGTATTTATCTATGTAGTATTCTTTATATGCGCAGGCGATAAGCTGTATCACATTTTCTGCATCAAGGTGCTGAGTATCCTTTGAGGCATGGTATTCCAAGACAAATTCCGTTGAAATATGATACTGTGATTTATCTTCAACGCCACCCTGAACATAAGGAAAAACACACAAACATTTTTTAAGGTCTTTAAATGAAACATCTTCAAAAGCACCTATTTCAATGGCTCTTTTTACAACATCGTCACAAATGATTTCTGCCATATTATAACGGGTTGAGTTGGAGTTAAGAGCATGAGAGGCCTCGGAATAATTAAGTGAGATTACTGCACTGACAGATTGTTTTGCATGTATATGATTAAATATGCCGAACACACCTGTTATTAGTATTGTTGTAATTAAAATTCCAATTTGAAAATATTTTAGGCCCTTAAATATTTTTACAAACTCACTTCTGGTTACATTTTTTGAGCGAAAATATATAATGACCACGGCTATTGAAAGAATAACCAGCACAATTAAAACGGGTATCTTCTGTAATACAGATGCATAATGCATTTTATATTTCTCCCCTCTTTAAAATCTGTTTATATCAACCACAACCAACTCAGGCTGATTGTTTATTCTTAACAGGTCATTATTTTCAAGACCTGAGCTTACAATAAGCGGCGAGCCTGAAACCTCATATCTGCCATAGGCAAATTTACCGTCCTTTTCAGGAAATATTCCTCCCTCACGGGTAAACAGAGGGCCTATCATCGGCACTCTTACAGTTCCGCCATGAGTATGGCCGCACATCATAATGTCGCCCCATGTGTCTGGCTGAAAATTTTCAAAAATAAACGGCTCGTGAACAAGTGTGATTTTTAGTTTATTCTGATTATTTTGAGTATACTCACTGAATTTAGCTCCTGCATAATCCCAGAAAGCTGACGGATTTGATGTAAGCACACCAAAAATTTCAACCTCAGTGTTATTGACGATTATACTGTCATATTCATCCTTTAAAACCTTGGCCCCCGCCGCTTCAAGCTCAGCTTCAAGGCTGTCGGGAAACTGATAAAGCGCCTCGGGATTACGGTTTCGGTCATTAAAGCCGAGCATATTATCTATTGCGTCTTTCGTAAAGGCATTGCCGTAAACTCTCTCAACCTCGTTGTTTCCGTATACATAATATGAGGGTGCAACATCTTTAAGAGCGCTGATTAACTCCGCCGTATTTTTACCATCAGGTGCAGATGAATCAACACAGTCACCTGTATATACTATTATATCGGGATTAAGTTTTGTAACACGGTCAATAAGCTTTTTATTATTTTCCCCGTAACGGGCAGTATGCAAATCGGAAATCTGAACAATTCTTATTTTGCCGTTTGTTTTAAGGCTGCCTGAAGAATAAAATTTTTCTTTAAAGTTTCGGTTCGCTATATAACTGCCTCCTGTAACGGCGACCGACAGGGTAATGCATGCAAACACCATACTTATCGAAAACAGTTTTGCCATTTTTAAATTCTTTGAGCGAGCTAAGCTTTTTTCTTTTGTGTAAGCCGCCTTTGTAAAATCATACCCAATATAAGCAGCCGAGCTTGCATTTCTTTCTTTTCCCGCCTTTTTTGCCTTTGTTGCTCTTGCCTTACATATTTTAAACTTTTTTACATATCCCACCAAAGAGCATACCCGAAGCCACACAGCCTCCTTGTAATTTTTCTTAAATTCCTTTAAAGGCTCAGAGCCGTAATACATAGCAATTATTTTATTGCCCTTTTTTTCAAAAACGAATTTTTCAATCCATTCTTGATATACTTCACTCTCCAGAGTATCTTTAAGATACTCTTTTAGCTTAAGGTCAATATCTTCGCCTTTTTCTGAGAATAAAAGGCTTTTCTCTTTATCCATATTTTCTCAATGCCCCTTTCAGTTATTTTTCAAAACCTTTTTATAAAGCTCAAGAGTTTTATCCCGTACATCCTTCCAGTTATATTTATCTATAATAAATCCGCCCACGCGGCTTTTGAGTTCATCTTTAAATGCACTGTCAGAGCATATATAATCAAGCTTTTCTGCCAAATCAGCAGAATTACCATGCTTAAAATAAAGCGCCCTGTCTTCTGCAACCGCTGAATTTTCCTTAATGTCGGAAAGCACAACTGCATTACCATATGCCAAAGCCTCCAAAAGACTTAGTGACATTCCCTCCAAATCAGAAGGCAGGCAAACTGCGTAAGCATTTGAATACATTTCTTCAATCACTTCTCCTGATATAAAGCCTGTAAAAATAATATTTTCGTTTCCTTTTGCCCTTTCCTTTAAAAGTGCCACATAATCGTCTGTATCACTGGTGTCTCCTGCAATAACAAGCTTTTTATCCGTTTTTATGCCGTTGTATGCATCAACAAGATAGTGAACACCCTTTTCTTTTGTCAAGCGTGATATAATGCATATGTAAGAATCCTTCTCTAATCCGTAAGCTTGTGTGATTTTATTTGCTTCTTTTACTATCGGTTCATCAGCACCGTTATATATAAGATTTGTTTCTCTCCCGTAAGTTTGTTTAAAATATGCTTTTGCATTTTCGCTTAAAACAATAACCTCATCGGCATATTTTGCAAGCATTTTTTCGCCAAATTTAATATATTTAGAGGCAAAACCTTTTCCCCACTTTTCACGCTGCCAGTCAAGGCCATGAACTGTTGCTACGCATTTTTTACCGAAAAGTTTTGGTATCCACATTGCAACGCAAGGCCCCTCTGCATGAAAGTGCACAATATCGCAATTTGAAAATGCTGCTGCAAGTGCGCCTGTATGTGAGGCAAGCATTGCAGATATTCCCCTGAATTTAAAGGTAAATGCTTTTTTAAGCTTTATGCCTTTATATTTGTTTTTGAAAACCTCGGATACATATTCATTTTCAATTTTATCGCCCATGCGGTTATATACACACACATCCGCTCCTGCATCTGCAAGCAGAGGGCAAAGAGTGGTTAAAACCTTTTCTATTCCGCCCCGCCTTGAGGGAACTACCTTATGGCCAATCATTGCAATTTTCATTTTGCTTCTCCAATCAAATTTTTTAAATTTATTGTGTCATCTGAATTAATTTGCAGTGTTAATTATGCATTTTTATTTACCTTCCTGTTGCAGTAAGCATCGCTATAGGTGTCTTTATCATAATTTTAATATCATTTAAACTAGTTCTGTTCTGAATATAGTCTAAATCCATTTCAACCCACTGCTCAAAGGGCACATCATTTCTGTTTTTATGTATCTGCCATGTGCAGGTTATACCCGGAGTAACAATTAATCTTAATTTCTGGTAATCGGTATAATGCAAAACTTCACCGGGCAGCGGCGGCCTTGGACCAACAAGGGTCATATCGCCTTTGAAAACATTAAAAAACTGCATAAGCTCATCTAAGGAAAGCATTCTTAAATATTTTCCCACTCTTGTTATACGGGGGTCGTGCTTGATTTTAAACACAGGCCCGTCCATTTCGTTTTGTGCCATAAGCTCAGCTTTGAGTTCTTCTGCATTGGGTCTCATTGTTCTGAATTTATACATATAAAATTCTTTTCCGTGCCTTCCCACTCTGACCTGCTTAAAGATAGGGCCTGCCGTGGGGTCATCTATGCAGATTATAATAGCAATAACTATCATCAGCGGAAGAAAGAACAGCAAAATCAGGCTTGCAAAAAATATATCGAAAATCCTTTTCTTTTTCCAGTATGTTCCGTAGGATTTCTCCAAAAGAAGCTCCATTTTATCTCTTGTTTTTTTATCTACTTTTTCACGCTCTAAATATGGCATTTACAAAGCATCTTCTTTCTTTTTTATTTTTTTATCTGAATTAATCTTCGCCAAGCTCACCGCAAACATTAATTTATTTACTTCAAATTCAAACTTTTCACCGCATCGTATTCTGTTTTGCGCCCTGCTGAAAAATAAAATTCTTTAAAGCATTTTTCCCCTGCATAAAGGCTGTCTTTTTCTTCTATAACACCGGGGTGAAACAAAACTTCAATATCACGGTTTTTCTTATCAGCAAGCTTTTTATAGTGCCAAAGCACTTTTTCCACCCTTTTTTTATCCATATTTCCCGAAAACAAAACTCCCATAAAATATACATCTGGCAGATTTAATTTTAGTTTTTCTTTTTTATTTAAAGAATTAAAAAACTTTAAAACCCACTGCTTTATTATATTGACCGGCTTATATGTAAAATACAAAGACGGCTCTTTTAAATAAGGCAGAAAAGGCTCAGCAGGAATTCTTAAATATCTGACATTTACCCCTTCGTCTTTTATAACACGTACAAGCGTTTTAAAAATAAGGGGTATCATATGGGTATGCTGATGGCTGTCAAGCATTATGGGCTCATTTTCACCAAAGCATTTTTTCCACATACCTATCTGCTCCTTAAGCTCTGCATAAAGCTGACGCTCAAATTCCTTTCTATTGCCTGATAAAGAAAGCTTTAAAAGTCCGCCAAAGGAATATTTAAAATACCCGTTTTTGTCTGCAATAAGGTTTACTTGCTTTGCAGGCGCAAGACTCTTTCCCTCAACTAAATTGATGTGAAGCGAATAATAAACATCCTCTCCCGTATGGCTCAAATGAGGCTTTTCGCTAATGCCGTTTGGAAATATGCTTATTTTATTCAAAGCTCCGTTTTGCATACATTCTTTTATACATTGGTCGGAGGATTCAGAAAGCCCGTAATCATCGGCACAAATGTAAATCATTTTACTCACCCTCCGCTCCGAATTTTATAACTATAATATTATCTTCAATTTTCAAACAGCCTTTTTCTGGCCATAAAGGCATTTTTTCTACCTCATATTTTTTTATTAGGTCTTTTTTTCTCTGCCCCGAAATAAAGGTATAATCTTTTGCGCAGTAATCGTTAAGAGCACTGCAGATTACGCTTTGTCCCACAGATTCATCATCCCCGAAAAGAATGTAGCCGTCTGTTATTCCTGTTATATCAAGAAAAACATTTGAGCTGTATGCTTTGCTTTCTTCCATAGCGCCAACAACAACAATTTCACTGCAGTTTTCACTGCCCTCGGTCTGCTCTATTCTGTCTGCAATACGGATAAGAGCACCATATGATTTTTCATAAGCCATCTGACCCTTATGATAAGATATATTTGAAATAACTATCTGATTTCCCATAATTCCAAAGCACGCCAAAAGCACTGCCCACGCACCAAAGCGGTGACGCTTGTTTTTCTTGTCTGCATTTTCATAAATAAGGCAGGTAAACAAATAAAACACACAGTAACCCATTTTCATAAGGTTATGATAATCCACAGCGGGATTAATAACAGCAAGCACTGCTGCACCAATGGGCAGAAGAACAACATATAAAGCAAGGAAGATAATTTTCCATGGCTTTAAATATACTTTATTATCTATAGCTTTAACTCCGTAACCTGCAACAGCTAAAATAATGCAGGCAAAATTCAAAACAGAAAAAACATTTACTCCCTCTGAAAAATAAAAAAAGAATTTAACAAATGACTGCTTTATTACGTAAAGGGATGTTAAAATATCAATACCGCCTGAAGTTCCGATATCACTCATACCCTGATAATCAAGAAGGCTTATTCGCGTTATCACAAGTAAAATTTTAAGCACAACATAATAGCATATCATGCCAAGCACACCGCAAATCAAAATTCTTAGTGTATTTGATATATGCTCTTTAAAGCTTTCGTCTTTATATATCACCTCGCGGATAAGATATAGAAGGCAAAGCATAATTGTTACTGTTATGTATGCCTGATAAATTCCTGCTGCCAAAGCAATACACACAACGGAAATCACGTTTAACCCTGTATTCTTTTTTACCGCAAGAAGGGCTGCAAGGCATGAGAGCATAAATGCTACAGAATACCCATCTGCTACATAGCCATACATCATTATGGATGTAACCGCAGGAAAACAAACCACAATTCCGCCAATCAGCGCGGCAGTTATTGCCTTTTTAACTTTGAACATACTGCATACGAAGCATGCGCCCAACGCGTGAAAAACAATTGCAATAACTCCGTTTAAAAACGGAAGCTCATAAAACGACGAAAACGCACACACCACCGGCAAAAACCATCTGCCAAGGCGAAGCATATTCTGACTGTCATAACGAAAAACCAAAGAATCCCAGTTAGGCATCCAGTTTGTAATTTTATAAAAATGTGCAATTATACCAATTATAAGTGTCCACATAAAGCAGATTTTAATTTGACGGGGAATCGCATTTTTTATTTTCCGTAAAACATTTTCAGGCATTTTTACCACTCCAGCCATTTAAATTTATGTAAAAACTTGCCATAGAGCTTATCGTAAAGCTTAGGACCTATTATTCTTTTAATGCGGGTAGTTCGTTTTGATTTTTTGCTTACCCACGATGCACAGTAATGATGTATTGAATACGTGTTTTTTGTTATAGTTTTTCTGCCTGTATAATAATCCATAGGGCAAAGATAATCCCTTGGAAGAAATTTTATATCCCAAAAAAGCTGATTTGTGTTTTTTAAATCCATGCCGAGCCTTTTTAAACACTGCGTGTTCCTATCAGGACATGGAGTAATGTCATATTCACCATTTGGCAGCTTAAAGGGAATATCGTCATAGTCTTTTAAAAGCTCCAGAACAAGCGGATGTTTTTTTTCAGCGCCAAAGCCAAGCCCTGTACACATCACTCCCTTTTCGTCAAAACCCATAAATCCGCTGTTTTCCATAAGGTCATCTATGGGCTTTAAAAGCTCAACATCTGTATCAAGATAAACTCCTCCATGCTCATATATTACGCAAAGCCTTGCATAATCACTGACAAATGCCCATTTGCCCGCATCGTAAGCTTCTTTTGCATAGAGGTTTTGGTCTATCACAAAATTGTCTTCATTCCAGCAGATTATCTCCCATCCGGAGCAATGTTTCTGCCAGCTTTTTATGCACTTTTTTGCCAAAGGCGGCATTTCGCCCTTGCCAAACCAGCAATAATGAATTTTTTTTGGAATACTCATACTTTTCTCTCCCTGTATAAACCTATGAGTGTTTTAAATGTACGAACATTAAAAACAAGATTTATTCCCACATATAAAGCCACAATCCATGCCGAATGAACAATTCCATTCAACAAAAGCTGTATAAACGAAATCTTCGAAAAGCTATCTGTAAAAAACACAAGCATAACAGATAAAAACACCGCTCCGTTTACAATAAAGCATTTATATGTTTTAAATTGGCTTCTGAAAAGCACTTTGCGGTTTACAAAATCTATTGATACAATGCCTCTGTAAATAAGAGCCACAACCGTACCTACTATAGCACCGCATATGCCGAATTTTAAAATTGCGATAACAGATATCATAATATTTATAATCATTTCAACAACAGCGTGACTGCGTGTTTTTTTAAACATTCCCGAATATTCAAGCACCTGATTTGATGGCAGCTTAGCATTTGCAATAATATTAAGCAAAGCAAAAAGAAACATTAAAAGTGCATTTGAATAATCAGCATCGTTAATTCCTCCGGTATAAATCTGAATGAGCGGCAGTAAAAACACAGCCATAAGGGTATAGATTATAAATGCCAGCATAACATAAAGATTTTCATACACAGCGTAAACCTTATCAAATTTTTCACGGTCTGTATTAAACAACTGCCCCATTTTAAAGCTGATACCTGATATAATTCCCGTTATAAAATTTTGCACCGACTGAAAAAACATATTGTATATGGCATAAACACTCACAGTTTTAAAATCTGTCAGCGCAGACAAAAGAATAACATCTGTATTATTAAACACCATTCCCGAAAGCTGATGCACCAAAACAGAATTCTTCTGTCCGATTGCCTCATGATTTGGTTTTTCTTTCAGATTAATGAATTTGTATCTCCTCTTTGCATACATATGAATATAAAACATCTGAATAATAACCAGTATGCAATACACCACCTGAATTAAAACAAGGCTGTCTGTTAAAAGCAAGACTAAAATTTTACCAAAATTACTTGCAATCTGCAAAATTGTTTCCGAATTTGTTATAATATATTTTCTGCCGTCAACCTCCATTAAAATTCTGTATTTCGCCTGAATAAAATAAGCATAGAGAGAGGGCAGACCGGTTAAAATTATAATTAAAAACACAACCCTCGGATTAAGGCTTGTTTTAATTCCCCATGAATACACAACGCCAATAGCCGTCATAATAAAAGCATAAAGAATCCCTGTTTTTATATAATGTATATGAGTTGCGCTTAAAATCCCGCTTATACTGCTGTAGTCATTTTCCGCCACCGGTTTATAAAGAGCCTGAGTAGTTGCAAGCCCTGCGCCCGCCTCCAGAAGGCAAAGATATGTAAAAATCTGCTTTATGGTGGAAAGCACACCGTTAACCTCAGAGCCAAAGTTTTCAAGGTAAAGCCTTGGCAATATAAAGGCAATGGCTAAAATCACAACCTGATATAAAAGTCCTGACATCAGATTATTTTTTATTCTGTTATCTTTTTTGTTTTCTGCCTGCAAGGCTATACATCTCCTTTAAAATCGTAATATAAAGACTGTATAAACTAAATGCCAAGATTTTTAGTGGCAGTTTGTATCAAACTAAGATTCTTTTTCTTGTATGCATTGTTTATTCCTTATTATGAAAAATAAACATTGCTACAGGCGTAATTGCAAACCAAGTCGTAAAATTCATAATTAGACTTCTCTTTTTATAAATATGGAAGGCTTATCCTTGAGGAGTGGCTTCGCCTCAAGCGGTGGTTATGTTCTGTAGGGTTCGGCGCCTTCCACTAACCGAGGGTTATATTTACGGCGCACCCTACAATTTCACCTCATCCCATTCAGGCATTTTAGAAATTGCTTGTTTTTCTTTTCTGAATTTTCCAAAAAACGTTTTCACACCCTGTTTTCTATATATCCTGCGGTTGCATTTTCTTTGGGTATTATTTTTCCCGGATTTCCAATAACGACGCTGTGGTCGGGAACATCAAAATTAACGTATGCAAGAGGCGCAATCAAAACGTCCTTTCCAATATGCACATCTCCAACTACAACTGCGTTTGTTCCAATCCAGCAATCACCGTCAAATACGGGAACACCCTCTCTTTTCCCACGGTTTTCCCTGCCGATTGTAACGCCGGTTGCAATATTCATATTTTTGCCCAAACGACTGTCAGGATGAATAATAACTCTTCCCGAATGACCGATATAAAGTCCTTGTTCAATATGAGTCCTTTGCGGAATCTGAATCTGAGTTTTATAGGACAGCTTTTTTAAAGCATATGTATAATAAAGCTTTAAGGGTAAAAACTTGCAACTTTGCGCCTTTCTTAAAAGAGCGGTATATTTAATTTCCGGCGGGCGCATCATTTTCATTATAATACTTTCGCCACCCTCGCCGTAATATCTGTATAAATCCTTTAAAAAAACCTTATTCATAAAAGGTTACTCTCCTTTTTCCAAAGCCGTTTGCGGCAAATACAATCTGAATATAATCATATATAATGCATTATAGAATTAGTGCTCATTTCGTTCAATGTGCCACAATTTTGTAGGGACAGATGCCCACATCTGTCCGTTTTCGGGTCGATTGATAAGCATCGACCCCTACATTTCACGAATTGGTTGTACAATTTAGATGCCACTGTTTTCTCGTTCTTTCTTCGCAGTAGTTATTGATGCTATTAGCAATCTACGAATTTTACTGCATTTATCATACATCTCAATGTATTCAGCTTCTGTTATCATTTTCGTTTCCTTGAAAAGTCCTAACCAATAATCACTTTCATAACACTCCTTCAAAGCTATCTAAAACTTGTTTATAAAATCTGCTTTGCTTGCTGCATATTTTAATTCATGAATATTGGCACCGATTGATGTACCTGAACGCATAAGCTGATTTGTTAGAACACTTTCTCTTTTTGTTTCTTTTATACTTTTACACAAATTTATAATTTCAACTGCAAAATCTTTTGCCTTATCAAGCATTATATTTTCTGCCATATCTTAACATCCAATCTTTTTTAGCTAAATTTTGAACTTCGTTCAAAGCTAAATTATTCCGCTTCGCTTCATAGCTAAATAACTCCTTTGGAGCAGCTAAATTAAATTCGCTATTAGCTGACCGCAAGGTCAATTTAGCTACGAAGTAATTTAGCTGAATAGATTTAACCTTCGTTAAATCTATTCTAGCATATTTTTTTATAAAAAACAATAAAAATATGAGATTTTTCCGCAGTTTTTTGCACTTTTTTAAGTATTTTTTATTTTTTGCTACTTATATATATGCAAAAAGGTATGCTTGCCTTTAGCACAAAAGCTTCTTTGCACAACAGATATATCAATTATAAACATAAGTGAAAAGGTAGACTTTAAAAAATCAAGCTCGTTTCAGGCATATTTTTAAAAGACTTCGAGGCCTTTTTCCACCGCGCACGAAAAGAAGTATAAGTAATTCTATAGTTTTTGTTTTGTTATTGTGTTTTTTGTTGTTTCATAGTTTTTTATTGAGTTTATATACAAAAATGGAAACCGTAATTTTGCGGTTTCCCTTTTTGATTTTCATTATCTTTTTAATTATTTAACATCTACTCTCCAGCCGAACGGGTCTTCTATTTTACCCCACTGGATACCGGTAATTGTGTCATATATTTTCTGGCTTGTTTTGCCGATATTACCATCACCGATAACCATAACCTCGTCCATATAACGAAGCTTACCAACCGGTGAAATAACAGCAGCAGTACCTGTGCCGAAAACTTCTTCAAGCTTTCCTGAATGCTGAGCCGCAAGAAGCTCATCAACGCTTATTTTTCTTTCTTCAACTTCCATACCCCAGCTCTTGCAAAGATTTATAACACTGTCACGTGTTACACCGGGAAGAATACTTCCGTTAAGCATAGGAGTCACGATTTTGCCGTCAATCTTAAAGAAGATGTTCATTGCGCCAACTTCTTCAATATACTTCCTTTCAATACCATCAAGCCACAAAACCTGAGAAAAGCCCTCATCATGAGCCTTTACCTGAGCAATAAGGCTTGCTGCATAGTTACCGCCGGTTTTTGCAAAACCGATACCGCCTTTAACCGCACGCACATATTCATCCTCAATCCAGATACCAACCGGAGCAAGACCGCTTGCATAGTAAGCACCGCTGGGTGACAAAATTATCATAAATAAATATGTTTTAGATGGTGCAACACCTAAAAATTCATCTGTTGCAATAATAAACGGACGAATGTAAAGGCTTGTTCCTTCAGCATGGGGAATCCAGTCGCGGTCAACATCAACAACAGCTTTAACCGCCTGAACAAAATCCTCTTCAGGAATCTGGGGAATACAAAGTCTGTCATTAGACATATTTGCTCTTCGTGCGTTCATTTCAGGTCTGAAAATATAAATCCCGTCATTATCGCCGCGATACGCCTTCATCCCCTCAAACATTTCCTGACCGTAATGGAAAACCATTGCTGCAGGAGAAAGAGAAAGTTTCTCAAAAGGTACAATTCTTGCATCATGCCAGCCTTTACCCTCTGTATAATTCATAATAAACATATGGTCAGTAAATTTTTTACCGAAACCAAGATTACTCTCGTCAGGCTTTTCTGACGGAGCTGTAGTTTTTGTAATTTTAATATCAAGCATTAATAAAACTTCCTTTCACCTATGTATAACATACATATTATACACCTGCAAGCCCTATTTGTCAAACAAAATATTGGGATTTTAAAAACATTTGAGAATTTTTGCAAAAAAATTTTCAATTTATTAATAAATAACTCTTGACATAAGTATATGTTATGAGTTATAATTAACTATGTTATACCTTGTTCCCATTTTGGCAAGGAAACACTATTATGTATATAGTAGTGGAGGGAGGGAAATTAAATGTCTGAAATTAGAGTAAAAGACAATGAGTCTTTAGATAACGCACTTCGCAGATTTAAACGTCAGTGTGCAAAGTCCGGTGTATTAACTGAGATGAGAAAAAGAGAGCACTATGAAAAGCCCAGCGTAAAGCGTAAGAAGAAATCCGAAGCTGCAAGAAAAAGAAAGTTTAAGTAATCGGCCGAAAGGAGAACCATTATGAGTTTGAAGGATAAATTGGCAGAGGACTTAAAGAATTCCATGAAAAACAAAGACGTTGTCAGAAAAAACACCGTTCAGCTTGTTCGCAGCGGAATTTTACAGTTTGAAAAAGATAATAAAGTTGTCCTGAATGATGACGGTATTATTGATGTAATTGCAAAGGAGCTTAAGCAGCGTCGCGATTCATTGCCTGAGTTTGAAAAAAGTGGCAGAGAGGATTTGATTGAAAAGCTTCATCGTGAGATGGAGGTTTTGATGGAATATCTGCCGAAACAGCTTACCGAAGATGAGCTTTGCGAGATTATTAAAGATGCAATAGCACAAACAGGCGCTTCTTCAATTAAAGATATGGGCAAGGTTATGGGCATTGTAACCGCGAAAACAAAAGGCAGAGCAGATGCAAAGCTTATTGGCGTTCTTGCAAAAAAATTATTAGCATAGTAGTTGTAACAAAGAGCACCCTTCGTTTTAAACGGAGGGTGTTTTAATTTTAAGTAAAAGGAATACCCTAAAGGGCACGCGATAGTAAATAAATAATATAAAATACTAAAAAAGGATGAGCACTGTTTTTAAAATGCCCATCCTTTTTTAGTATCCAATACGAAATAAATAATATGACCTTTAGTTATATACTTTATATAATATAAAACCTGCCTGCCAATTAATTAAAGTTTTGTTACATTGGCAGCCTGGGGACCTTTTTCGCCGTTTATAACCTCAAACTCAACTGCTGCACCCTCTTCAAGAGTCTTGTAGCCTTCGCCCTGGATTGCAGAAAAGTGAACGAAAACATCTTCGCCGCCTTCGCTCTGAATAAAGCCGTAACCTTTCTCTGCGTTAAACCATTTTACTGTACCTTTTTGCATTTTTTTGTTCCTCCAAAAAATCTTATAGTGCGGCTCTTACGCCGTCCTGATAAGCATATCACAAAATCGGCGTAATGTCAACTAAATTTTTGCTTTATTTGTATATATTTCATCGACTTTTTTGCTGTTTGAGCATAAAATTTGTGTTTGAATTAATTTGTGCCGTAATGCGGAAGGGAGTATGCCCACAGGGCACAACAACCCCTTCCCTATGATGTTGACATTAATTCTGCGCTTCTTTAGGGGGCTTCATTGTAAGGGAAATGCGTTTCTTTTCAATGTCAACACCTATAACCCATACCTTGACCACGTCACCAACCTTAACAACCTCACTTGGGTGCTTTATATACTTGTTTGTTATCTGAGATATATGCACAAGTCCGTCCTGATGCACGCCGATATCCACAAATACACCGAAGTCAATTGCGTTTCTTACAGTACCCGCAAGCTCCATACCGGGTTTTAAATCCTTTATATCCATAATATCCGAGCGAAGCATGGGAGCTGGTAAATCGTCACGAAGGTCACGGCCGGGCTTTATAAGCTCGCCTGCAATATCATAAAGGGTAGGCACGCCCACACCGCACTGCACAGCTACCTCAGCTGCACCTTTCAGCTTTATTAAATCGTTTAATGTAGCCGGAAGACCTGCTTTAACATCCTCTTTTGTAAAGCCGAAAATTTCAAGCAGTTTCACTGCTGCATCGTATGACTCAGGGTGAACTGATGTGTTATCCAAAATATTTTCTGCATCGGGAATTCTTAAAAAGCCTGCACACTGCTCATATGCTTTAGGGCCAAGCTTTGAAACCTTTTTAAGCTCTGTTCTTGACTTAAATGCTCCGTTTTCTTCTCTATATTTAACCACGTTTGCACAAACTGCACTGGATAGACCCGATACATATGATAAAAGCGAAGGTGATGCTGTGTTTAAATCCACACCAACCTTGTTAACACAGTCTTCTACTACGCCGCCAAGGGTTTCGTCAAGCCGTTTTTCGGGCATATCGTGCTGATACTGACCGACCCCTATGGATTTAGGGTCGATTTTTACAAGCTCTGCCAACGGGTCCTGAAGACGGCGCGCAATAGAAACTGCGCTTCTTAGCGATACGTCAAAATCAGGGAATTCTGTCGCTCCAAGCTTTGATGCAGAATAAACAGATGCGCCTGCCTCGTTTACTACCATATATGAAAGCTTCTTTTCCGTTATTTCGCCGATTAACTCTGCTACAAAAATTTCAGATTCCTTTGAAGCTGTTCCGTTACCAATTGAAATAACGTCAACATTATGCTTCGCAATAAGGCTTTTTAAAACTGCTTTTGCCTCATCTTTTTTATTCTGTGGCGGAGTTGGATATACAACAGCAGTGTCAAGCACTTTGCCGGTATCGTCAACCACTGCAATTTTACAACCCGTTCTGTATGCCGGGTCAAGACCAAGAGTTGTTTTTCCTTTAATAGGCGGTTGCATAAGAAGGCTCTTTAAATTAACACCAAAGTTTTTAATTGCCTGCTCTGATGCTTTTTCTGTAAGTTGTGAGCGGATTTCTCTTTCAAGAGACGGGAATATAAGCCTTTTATATGAATCCTCGATTGCTTCTTTGTATGCAAAGGTCGTGGATGCATTTTGATTTGAAATAAACATGCCGAATAATAAATCTATTGCGGTTTCGTCGCTTAAAGATACTCCGACCTTTAGAAAATCTTCTTTCTCACCGCGGTTTATTGCAAGTATTCTGTGGCTTGGAATTTTTAAAACCGGCTCGGAATATTCGTAATACATATCGTAAACGGAGGATTCCTCCTTCGCCGCCACTGATGAAATAACCGCCGTTTTTTCAAAATATTCACGCAGCATCTGCCTTGCTTCTGCATTATCTGATACTGCCTCTGCCACAATATCTTTTGCGCCGGCTATAGCATCTTGAGAGGTTAAAATTTCTTTTTCTTCGTCTATAAATTCTTCTGCTTTTTTATAAAAATCGCCGTCAAAAAGCTGAAGAAGAATAATATTTGCCAAAGGCTCAAGACCTTTTTCCTTTGCAACAGTTGCGCGGGTGCGCCTTTTCTGCTTGAATGGGCGGTAAATATCCTCAAGCTGAGCAAGAGTCTGGGCATTTTTAATGCTCTCTGCGATTTCATCAGTCATTTTTTCCTGCTCTGTGATAGAGTTTATAATTTCTTCCTTGCGTTTTTCAAAGTTGCGCAAATAAGTAAGGCGGTCGTTTAATTCACGAAGCACCTGATCATCACATGAGCCGGTCATTTCTTTGCGGTAACGGGCAATAAAGGGTATTGTGTTACCATCATCAATAAGGGTTATAATGTTTGTTACGTGCTCGGGTTTAAGGCTGAATTCAGCCGATAGTATTTTTACAAAATCCATTTTTTATTTCTCCTTTATAAGTCTACTCGATTTTTTATTTCGCCTTTGAAAAACGCATTTATATTTTCCAAAACTTCATTTATGCAGCGCTGGCGGGATTCAAAAGCGCCCCATGCCATATGCGGAAGAAGACATACATTCGGCATATTTAAAACCTCATTATATGGACTATCGGCTCCAAAAGGCTCGGATGAATAAACATCAATGCCAATGCCTGCAATTAAGCCTTCTTTAACTGCATTGCAAATGGCTTCCTCGTCACACACAGCACCTCGTGCCACATTTATTAAAATTGCTTCTTTTTTCATTAATTTAATGTTTTCCCTGTTTATCATATGTCTTGTTTTATCTGATAAGGGTACATGAAGAGATACAATATCGCTTTTTTCTAAAAGCTCGTTTAGCGGAAGTGTTTCATATTCTTTATCGGGTGTTGTTTTGTGACATATAACTCTGCAGCCTAAGGCTTCAGCTACTTTTGCCACTGCTTTTCCTATATTGCCAAGCCCCACAATGCCCCAGGTTTTGCCGTAAAACTCGTGATAAACAGGCTTTAAATAATTGGCAACACCGCTTTTTGTATACCTTCCGTCAACCACATATGTTCTGTATTCGGATATATGGCACATAAGAGTCATTGCCATAGCAACAGTTATCTGACAAACACTGTTTGTTGAATAGCCTGCCACGTTGCATATGCCGATTTTACGGGTTCTGCAGTAAGCAGTATCAACATTGTCATACCCGGTTGCAGTAAGACATATAAGCTTTAAGTTACTGGCTTTTGAAAGATTTGTTTCATTAAGCTTTATTTTATTTATAACCACAACGTCTGCATCTTTGATTCTTTTTTCCACGTCGCGGGGGGCTGTTGTATCATAAAGTGATAGCGCACCTGCTTTTTTAAGCACGCTTATATCACAGTCATCACCTAAAGTTTTTGCATCAAGAACAACAATTTTCATCTATTTCACCTCATATATATTTTACTATGTTTTTAAAGAAAAGTAAAGGATAAAAAATGCAAAAGGCAAAATGAACGGTGAAATTAATTTGTTGTTTGATAAATTAATGTTTATCTTCATAAGTGATGCACAATAATTACGGGTGCCTTGTGGGTATTCACTATTTATTTTAATTATTCATAATATTCTTTCCGCTTATTGACAGTAATTTTTAGCTGTGATAAAATATATATTGGATGTTTATAAAATTAAGAAGGTGTTTTGTGTGAATATAAAAAAATTTATATATGCTCTTTTTTGTATAGGTTTAACGATGCTTTTCTTTACTGCAGGAGCATCTGCTGCGAAAGAAAAAAAAGCAATTCATATTGTGTATGACGATACCACCGGCATTTATTACGGCGAAAATGGTGATTATACCGATAAATGGAGTCATCTTAAAAATGCGGTACAGACCTTTGCCTCCCTTACAAATCAGGGCGATAAGATTTCAATTTACCCTATAAGCGGTCAGGGTGAAGCCATAAGCTTTGAAAATAACGGCAATTCCGCCCAGCTTACGAGCGGGATTGACTCTGCCTTAAAAGGTCATGCCATCACAAGAAGCTTTTCTGTGGTAATTTCTGCGTGGGAGGATTTAAAATCAGAAAGCGGAGATTATGAAAAATGGCTTATTTTAATAAGCGATGGTAAATTTGAAGAATACAAGGAAGAAGACAGCGACAACTCAATTCAGGAAAAGCTTTTGAGTTATGCATCTGACGGCATAAAGGTGGTAAGTCAGGCAATCAGCAATGACGGCGCCATATACAACCTCAAAAACGGAGAAAACTTTTATTGCTATAACTCTTCGGGTGCAAAGGAAATATTAAATAAAACCATTGAAATTTCAAACCTTATTTACGGACGTGCTACCCTTAGCGACGATTATTACGAATATGATAAGCGCTCATATAAATTCGTTTTAAAAGATACCGGACTCCCCTTAGAAGAGCTTATTCTTATTATGGGTGATTCGACCGGCTCAGCCAGCGGATATTTTCAGGGCAATGCTACTCAAAGCGCAGCATATATAAAAAATCCCATTTATGCACCTGATGCATTAAAGGAGCAGTCAGGTAATTTAAAAATTGCCTCGGGAATTGAAAAAAATATATTTACATATAAGTTTAATCCACTGCTTCAGCCGGGTGAATATACCTTAAGCGCCAACGGCAGTGAAAATATTACTGTACTTTATAAAGCAAATATGGCAGTTGAGCTTCAGCTTTTCAGAAACGGCAACAGAACAGACGATAACGGAAGTATTTCCACCGGTAAGTATGACTATAAGGTGGTAGCACTTAACGCGGCCACAAATCAAATAGTAACATCACCTCTTCTTGATGGTGCGGTATATTCAATAACAGTTTGCGACCATCAAAATAATGCATCAACACTTGATAAAAAAGAGGGTGAAATCAGCTTTCTTAAAGGTAACACAAAGGTTGAAACATTTATAAACCTTGGAACACAGAAGTTTTCTTCATATGAGGTATTTTATGTGTTCGGTGAGGTTAACTTTATTGTAAACGGGCTTGAAGCATATACAGTTGACAGCTTTGATGGTGCAAATCCCTTTAAAATAACCGTAAGAACCGAAAGCCTTCCTGAAAATGTAAAGCTTTACTGCACAAGTGACAAAAACGTAAATTTCAGAATAGAAAAAACTTCTAAACCAAATGAGTTTCTGGTATACCCCTGCTATGCAAAGGACGAAAGCTATTTATTTACTGCAACCGGAAATGTGGATGTGGTCTTTACTGTTGAAATAAACGAAAACGGTGAGATTTTAACCTTTTCAAAACCGGGCGTTGTGGTTATAAACGATGTAGCCCCCATGCATCGTTTTATGGACTGGATATGGTATTACAAATGGATTTTTGTGCTTTGTGCAGTTCTTCTGATTTTGTTTTTTGTTTTCCTTTCGGTTTACAGTGCGAAAAAGGGAAAACCTTCAGAAGATGAAAAGTTTGAAGATACGCAAGATATAAAAGAGCAGGAAGAAAATGAAGCCGAAAATTCTACAGAAGATATGCTTAAGGAAAGCGAAAATACTAATTCTTTTGAATACAAAGACCAACCAGATGAATTATAAAAATAAAAAACGGAGGAGCAGCATTGAGCGAGTTTGAAATTGTTGAAGGCAGCGTGGAAGAAATTATATATTCAAACTATGAAAACGGTTATACTGTCTGTGTGATTGATGCAAACGGAGATATGGTTACCGCTACCGGCTGTATGCCGTATCTTGGCGAGGGCGATGTAGTGCGCCTTTCAGGCCTTTGGGTAAATCACCCGGAATACGGAAAGCAATTTTCAGTAAAAGGCTTTGAAAAAAGGCTTCCGGCTACGGCAGATTCCATTTTAAAATATTTAGGCTCAGGTGTTATACGGGGCATCCGTCTGGCAACCGCAAAAAAGATTGTGGATGCCTTTGGTGAGGATACTTTAAATATTATTATGACCGAGCCTCATCGCCTTGCTGAAATAAAGGGTATAAGTGCTGACAGAGCCAAAGAAATCAGTGAAGATTATCAAAAACAACTTGGTATGCAAAGCATAATAATGTTTCTTCAAAACTACGGCATCGGCGCTGTTATGGCAATGAAAATTTATAAACGCTTCGGAAGCAATGCTGTTGATAAAATAAAGCAGAATCCATATATTCTTTCAAACGAAATTATGGGAATCAGCTTTAAAACGGCAGATAAAATTGCCTTTTCAATAGGGCATCTTCCTGACAGTATGGAAAGAATAAAATCAGGAATAATTTATATTTTAAGCAGTGCTGCTCAGAATATGGGCCATACTTTTCTGCCAAAGGATGAGCTTATATATAACGCCGTAAGCGAACTTGGGGTAGAGATTGCCCAGACTGAAAATGCCCTTATTTCCCTTATTGGCGAGGCAAGAATTTTTTCGCAGGAAATAACGGGGCAAGAGGCAATTTTTCTTGAAGATATGCTTTATGCCGAGGGAATTATTGCACGAAAGCTTTTTTCAATGATAAATGAAAAAGAAGTTATGTCAGAGGAGAAGGCAGAAGAATTTATAAACAGATGGGAAAAAGATAATGACACTGAGCTTGCGAGTGAGCAACGGCAAGCGGTGCTTACTGCCGCAAAGATGGGTGCTTTTGTTTTAACCGGCGGCCCAGGTACGGGTAAAACAACTGTTGTAAATATAATTATAGATATGCTTGAGCATGCGGGTCTTAAGGTGGCGCTGGCCGCGCCAACGGGCAGGGCGGCAAAAAGACTTTCCGAGGTTACGGGCAGAGAAGCAAAAACAATTCACCGCCTTTTAGAGGTTGGATATTGTGATGATGATACCGTAAGAAGCTTTACCCATGATGAAACAAATCCGTTAGTCGAAAGCGCTTTTATAGTAGACGAATCAAGTATGATAGATGTAAATTTAGGAAGCGCACTCTTACGTGCAGTTAAGCCTAATGCAAGAATGATTTTAGTAGGTGATGCAGACCAGCTTCCCTCGGTAGGCGCAGGGAATATGCTCTCTGACATTATTGACAGCGGCGTTGTTCCTACTGTGCGGCTTACGTCTGTTTTCCGTCAGGCTCAGAAAAGCATAATTGTAAGAAATGCTCACCGCGTTATGCAGGGGCTTATGCCTTTGGTAAACGAAAAGGATACGGACTTTTTCTTTATGGCACGGTCTTCAATTGATGAAGTAGAAGAAACGATTTGCCAGCTTTGTGCAAAGCGTATCCCCGAAGCTTACGGGTATGATGCTATGCTTAATATTCAGGTACTTTCACCTGCAAGAAAATCAGGAGTTGGTATAAATACGTTAAATGCGGCGCTTCAAAAGGTTTTAAATCCTTATAGCCTATACAAAAGTGAGCATAAAAGCGGAAGTGTGATTTTCCGCGAAGGCGATAAAATAATGCACACCAAAAATAATTATGATATTGAATGGGAAAGCCTTACCAGCAGCGAAACAGGAATGGGCGTTTTTAACGGCGATATGGGATATATAGAAAAAATTGATGAACAAAACCGGGTTTTGTATGCCGTCTTTGATGAAAAACGGGTAATGTATGATTTTAATATGTTAGAAGAAATTGAACATTCCTATGCAATTACAGTGCATAAATCCCAAGGCTCAGAATTTGATGTTATTATTATGCCTGTGTGGAATGTATCTGCCTTTTTAATGAAAAGAAACCTTTTTTATACTGCAATCACAAGGGCAAAAAGATTAGTTGTCCTTGTAGGCATGAGTGAAGCTGTGGAAAAAATGGTGGCTAATAATTCAGATTCTGTAAGATATACATCCCTAAAATGGAGACTTGAGCACATGAATTAACTGCAAATCAGAATGAAAAATGAAACAACACAGGTAATGGGCATCCAAAAAGGTGCTCATCCTTTTTTTAAGTAAAAACTTTTAAATACACTTTTTCACATGGTTTCCATGCATAAATGCGTGACACCAATTCTGACACTAATTATGACACCGACCATGAAACCCATGACACCAATTCTGACACCAATTATGAAGCTGAGTATAAAGCCGGGTATGGAGCTAAGTATGGAACCGATAACGGACCTTTTTCTTATTATATATAAACTATAAACATAAACATAAACAAAGATTTTAAACATAAACGTTTTTGTTTTAAAAAAATAAAGTAAATCCTTCGCTTAAATTAAAATAGAAACTTGCATAAAAGCTTAGAGTAGTACTAACAAAAATCGTGATACAATTATATTAAATCCTTTAGCCTGCCCTGCCTCGCCTGCCCAAAAAGATTTACATTAGCTCTTGTAATTTACCTCAAAAAATAGTATAATATTTTTATGAGCATTTTATATTTGCCTTACAAACATAAGAAACGGAGAATTAACTATGTCTGACACAATTAATATCCTTGGTGTAAATATATCACAGCTTACGATGAGCGAAACCATAAATAAAGCCCTTGCTTTTTTAGAAGACGGCAAAAATCACGTTATTTACACTCCCAACTCTGAAATAATTTACGAAGCATATAAAAACTCCGCCTTTGCAGATATTTTAAATTCTGCCGATATTAACACCGCCGACGGTATCGGCGTTGTTTACGCCTCTAAAATTTTAAAAAGGCCATTAAGCGAGCGAGTTGCAGGGTATGACTTTTTAAATAACTTAATTAAAAAAGCCGCTCCCTTAAATAAAAAGGTGTTTTTATTCGGCTCTAAGCCCGGTGTTGCAGAAGAGGCAGCCGAAGAGCTTTTAAGAAAATATCCGGGAATTGTTATTTGCGGAACACGTGACGGATATTTTAAAGACACCGAAAGCGAGCAGATTGCAAACGAGATAAAACAAACAGAGCCTGATATTGTTCTTGTTTGCTTAGGCGCTCCAAAGCAGGAAAACTGGATTTATAAATATAAAGACATTATCGGCGCAAAAATTATTATGGGCGCCGGCGGCAGCTTAGATGTTTTGGCGGGTAAGGTTGAGCGAGCACCCGAAAAATGGCAGAAAGCAGGTCTTGAATGGGCATACCGCCTTAAAAAAGAACCTAAGCGTTTTATTCGTATGACTGCACTTCCCAAATTTGGTTTTACGGTTCTTCTGCATGGAAGAAAGTATTTAAAAAAGGAGAAATAATTATGGGCAGACTCTTAGTTATAGAAGGAGTTGACGGCTCCGGTAAAGCCACTCAAAGCGCAAGGCTTTCAGAGCGTCTTAAAGAAGAAGGTATTACCCCCGTAACACTTACCTTTCCCGATTATGACAGCGATTCATCGGTAATTGTGAAAAAATATCTTGCAGGTGAATTCGGCAAAAACGCATCCGATGTTACACCTAAAATTGCCTCCACCTTTTTTGCGGTTGACAGATATGTGTCATTTAAAACAAAATGGAAGGATAGCTATAATGAGGGAAAAGTTATTATAGCAGACCGCTACACTACATCAAATATGATTCATCAGGCATCAAAATTAGATGTTCTTTCTGAAAAGGACGAATTTTTAAACTGGCTTGAAAACTTTGAATATAATATCTACGGTCTGCCCCGCCCCGATTTGACAATTTTTCTTGATGTGCCCGAAGATATGGGGGCTATACTTTGCAGTAATCGCAAAAATAAAATAACCGGCGAGGCTGTTCAGGACATTCACGAAAGTGACCGTGAATACATAAAAAAAAGTTATGAAAATGCAAAATTCATAGCAAAAAAGTACGCATGGAAAATTATTGACTGCGTAAAAGATGGTAAGATGCGCTCAATAGAAGATATACACGAAGAAATTTTTTCTTATGTAAAAGAGCTTTTGTAATTTTTATTAAATAACATTAAATTATTATATACGCTCGTCTGGGGGCAGGTATTATTCACTCGCATTTTCAACCGAAAACAAGAAAAAATCCGCAATTTTGCGGATTTTTTCTTGTTTTATTAGTTTATAACACTCCTATATTTTATCACCCAACGGTCTGCACATTTTTAAAACTTTTCGTATGCATAGCCGTTTTCCTGAGCATACTTCTGCGCAACAGAATTGGCTTTAACCTTAAGCACCACACTTCCGTCAAATGCACTTTCGCCGATTTTTTTCACATTATCTGAAATGGAAACCGCCTCAACCGCCTGACAGCCAAGAAATGCATATCCCTTGATTTCCTTAACCTGAGAAGATATTACCGGATTATTATAACCTATACCGTCAGGACACGAAACCAAAACACTCATATCCTTTGTATACAATATTCCGTTTATATCAGATGCGTAAAACTCACTTTCTGCTGATACCTCAATCTTTTTAATCAGCTGACAGTTAAAAAACGGATTTTTTCCCATACTGTTTACATTTTTAGGTATTGTAAAGCGGTTTATATTACTGTCTGCAAAAGCAAAATCGCCTATATATTCTAGTGTGTCGGGCAGTTTTATGCTGTATAGCTCACTGCACATTGCAAAAGCTCTCGGTCCTATTGCACGCACATTTTCAGGAAGAACAATATCACTTCTTATACCGCTGTCTTCAAAAGCAGATGCGCCTATGGTTTCTATTTTTGAAGAAAAAGTAACACCATGCAGGAAACGGCAGGAATAAAATGCATGGCTGCCTATAGCAGTAACACTGTCAGGCATTTTTATACTTGCAATGTCCTCATCGTGCCTTAAATTATCAGTGTTTTCTTTAAATGCATTTGAAATAAACTTAATCCCGTAAGGTATTGTAACATCACGGCTTGCACCGTTATATTTTATTAAAACGCCATCACCAACGGTTACAAAATGCTGTGTCTGATTATCATACCATCCGGTTCCGTCAAACACATCATATCCCATCTCACATACGGTTATCGGCACACTTATCTCGCCTACTGCGCTCATACCATAAAAAGAAAAGTTTCCGATATAACTTATGCCCTCGTTTATATATATGCTTTTAACATCCAAATCAGCCCAGGGTGCACACTCTTCCCCCTCTGCCTCATAGTCATTCATTTTACCTTCACCATATATAACAAGCTTGCCCTCATCGCCGAATTCCCATCTTGCATTTGTGCCGCAATAGCCACGTTTTTCAACCTTTTGGACCTTTACACTTGCATTCTCTATAACATCTGGTGTAGGAGTAGGCTCATTTACAGCCTCAGGTGTGGGTGTGGGTAAACCTTCAGGTGGCATTTCTGCCGGCTTACACGCAGTCATAAGCAGGGCGCATAAGCATACTGTAAAAGCAGGCTTAACAATCTTTTTAATATTTAACATATAAATTCCTCCACATATATCTGTGCAACTTATTTTTATAAATTAAACCTTATATATAAACGAGATTATTATACACCTTTTTTTAAATTTTGTCTATATTCATTTTGCACAAAAAAATCAGTCGTATTATGTGGTTTGAGGTTTTTCGTTTTTTCAGGCATAATTTGAACAAATATTAATTTATAGGGATAATCTACCTTAAACACTGTAAATGCAGATATTATCTGCCCGCCAATTCAGATGAAATTTGATTTTAGCGCACTTGTTTTGCATTAAAAACAGGCGGCATTTTTATAATTTGCCGCCTGTCTTTTAAAAGCTTAAATCAAATTCTGCAACTTCGCCTTTTTCTATAGACTTCTTAACGTCTATAATTCTTTGATTGGAAGACCCTTTGAATCTCATATTAAGACCCTTTTTTTCTTCTTCAAAGCGCCCGTCAACGCAAACATCGCAAAGCTCCAAAAGCTCTTTTTGCTCACTGTTTTTTAAAAGTTCTTCAAACAAAAATCCGGTATAAACCCAAATGGTTTTTCCCTCTTTAATCAGCTTTTTTGCAAGCGCCGCAAGCGGTTTTGGCTGACAAAACGGTTCACCGCCCGAAAAGGTCACATTAGTAAGCGAGCTTTTTGTAAGGCTTTTAAAAACCTCATCAACCGATACTGTGTGTCCGTTTTCGGCATCCCATGTTTCAGGATTATGACATCCTTTACAATGATGAGGGCAGTAATTTACAAAAAGAACATCTCGAAATCCGGTGCCGTCTACTGCCGAGCTGTAGGTTATATCCATTATTCTTAATGTATCATAGTTTTGATTAATTTTTTGTATCATGTGTTACTCTATCCCTTAATTCAGCCTGTTTTGCACTGTTCCAACTATTAACACTTCCTACAAGATAGCCCGTTATTCTCTGGATAACATCAACATTGTCACTTCCGCACTGAGGACAAACTGTAAAGTCTGCATCGGAGTTTTCAAAGCCACATTCTAAACAACGGTTTCTTGTGTGATTAACGCTGCCGTAACCGATGTTGTATTTATCCATAAGGTCAACAGTCTGCATAATACATTCAGGGTTATGAGTTGCGTCGCCGTCAAGCTCAACATAGAAAATATGGCCTGCATTTTCCATATCGTGATAAGGCGCTTCCACCTTTGCCTTATGCTCAACACTGCACTTATACCAAACCGGAACATGAGAGCTGTTTGTATAGTATTCTTTGTCTGTAATATTTTCAATTTCACCGAATATTTCACGGTCACGCTTTGTAAACTTACCGGAAAGACCTTCAGCCGGTGTACCGAGCAGTGTATAGTTTAAATCCTTTTCATCGGCAATTTCATCTACTCTTTTACGCATTGCAGACACAATCTTAATACCAAGTGCCTGACTTTCTTCGCTTTCACCATGATGCTTGCCTGTAAGCGCAATCAATGCCTCTGCAAGACCTATAAAGCCGATAGAAAGTGTACCTGTTTTCAAAATATCTTCCACTTTATCGTTAGGACCGATTTTATCTGAGCCTTCCCACATACCGCTCATAAGCAATGGGAACTGTTTTTTAAGAGCAGTTCTCTGGAACATATAACGGTCATAAAGCTGCTCTGCAGCAACGTCCATACATTTATAAAGCTTTTTAAAGAATGCACCTATTCTTTCATTATAATCTTCAATTTCACGACACTCAAGCGCAATTCTTACAATGTTTATTGTAGAGAATGAAAGATTTCCGCGTCCGATACTTGTTTTCTGACCGAAACGATTACCGTATACTCTTGTTCTGCAGCCCATGGTTGCAACTTCGTGAATATAACGTTTGGGGTCAGCAGCATCCCAAAGCTCGTCCTGATTGAAAGTTGCATCAAGATTTAAGAAATTGGGGAAAAATCTCTTAGCAGTTACCTTGCAGGCAAGCTTATAAAGGTCATAGTTTCTGTCACCGGGCTTATAGTTTACACCCGTCTTTTTCTTCCATATCTGAATGGGAAAAATAGGCGTTTCGCCGTTACCCACACCGCGATAAGTTGAATTTAATATCTCACGCATAATACATCTGCCTTCTGCTGATGTATCAGTTCCGTAGTTAATGGAAGAAAATACTACCTGATTACCTCCCCTTGAATGGATAGTATTCATATTATGAATAAATGATTCCATTGCCTGATGAACGCGGTTAACAGTCTGATTCATAGCGTGGCGGAAAAGTCTTTCATCTCCCTCAAGCCCCTCTAAATCACATATTTCATAATCGTCAAATTCTTTGTTCTTATACTCGCTTAAATCTCTGCCTGTAAGATTTTCTAATTTTTCAAGCTCTTCAATAAATGAGCTTCTTACATAAGGTGCAAGATAAAAATCAAACGCCGGAATTGCCTGACCGCCGTGCATTTCATTCTGAACTGATTCCATTGAAATACAAGCAATTATTGCCGCTGTTTCAATTCTTTTTGCGGGACGTGATGCACCATGCCCTGCTCTGAAGCCGCCCTCTAAAATCATATCAAGAGGATGCTGAAGACAAGTAAGCGACTTTGTGGGGTAATAGTCAGCATCATGCACATGAAGATAATTTGACTTGATATAATCCTTTGATGCCTGTGACAAAAGCATATCCATCACAAAGGGTTTAGATGTTTCACTTGCAAACTTCATCATCATACCTGCGGGAGTTTCTACGTTCATATTTGCATTTTCACGGGTAATATCGTTAGCAATAGTGTTAACGATACCCATATACATCTCATATGTTTTTCTGCCGCGGGCAATGTTTCTTTTCTCGCGGTACAAAATATAGTCTTTCGCAACATCTGCATAGCGTGATTTCATAAGCGCACGCTCTACCATATTCTGTACCTCTTCAATTTCTATTACCTCAATATCAAGTGCTTCAATTTCCTCTGCAACCTTTGTTGCAAACACTCTGTCATCAATAAAATTATGATTCATAGCCTTTGACACAGCGCTTATAATCTTCTCTTTATTAAAAGTTTCAATTCTTCCGTCACGTTTTCTTATAGCTGATACCATTTTTTCAAATTCTCCTTTCGTTTTTCAATACACAACATATATGTAAAATTACTTTTAAAAATTTTTTATGTGCCTACATATTGTACCCCACAAAAAATTACTTGTCAATATATTTTAACTTTATTATTTTAAATTTTTTTTATTTTGTAATACAATTCAAATAATTTTCAGCATAACGCACAAAATTCCTTGCACTTTTTTGTATGTACTGTCAAATTAAATAGTTTTTTATATATATAGTGTTCGGTTTTCAGTCTCGTTCTATATGTTGTATTTATTTTTTTAATCTTTTATAAAAAAGTGTTCGAAAAAACATCCCTCTCCCATCAGCGTGCAGGCAAAAGAAATTTTTGTTTGAGCTTTGCTACATTTCTATTTTGCTTTCGTCTGAAAAAATATACAAAAAAATTCTTTACTGTGTGTGGTTTTTCACAGTTTTTAAAAAATTTGCTTTTATGGAATATAAAAAAATTGTACGCGACTTTAAAAGTTGGGCAAAACGCTTGACTAGCATAAAGTAAAATGATAAAATAAATTGAATAATGATAGTATGGGAGAAGTGTGTTATGTGGTTAGCGGACAGATGGTCTGATTATGAGCTTATAGACAGTGCAGACGGCGAAAAGCTTGAGCGTTGGGGAAACGTTATTTTACGCAGACCCGACCCTCTTGCAGTGTGGAAGGATAAAGACAGTGATTTATGGGACAAGGCGCATGCATGGTATCACAGGTCTAACACCGGCGGCGGGCACTGGGAATATAAAAAAAAATTCCCCGACCACTGGAGTGTAGTACTTGAAAATCTTACATTTCAGATTAAGCCCATGAATTTTAAACATACGGGTCTTTTTCCTGAACAGGCGGCAAACTGGAGATGGTTTTCAAATCTTATCCGCCAAAGTGAGCGCCCAATAAAAGTGCTTAATTTATTTGCATATACCGGCGGTGCAACGGTGGCAGGCCTTGCAGCAGGTGCAAGCGTTACTCATGTGGATGCGGCAAAAGGCATGGTTAACTGGGCAAAGGAAAATGTTATCGCAAGCGGCCTTGAAGAAAAGAGCGTAAGATATATTGTAGACGATGTGTTAAAATTTGTTTTGCGTGAAGGCAGAAGAGGAAAAACATACGATGCAGTTATTATGGACCCGCCCTCATACGGAAGAGGTCCCTCAGGCGAGGTATGGAAAATAGAAAACGAGCTTTACTGCCTTGTGGAAGAATGCGTAAAAATTATGAGCAATAAGCCGCTTTTCTTTTTAATAAATTCTTACACAACAGGACTTTCGGCAAGTGTGCTTAAAAATATATTAAGCCTTACAATGGGCAGAAAATACGATGGAAAAATTGAATCAGACGAGCTTGGAATTCCCATGAGTGCAAAAAAAGGGCTTGCCCTCCCCTGCGGAATTTCTGGCAGATGGCAAGCGGAATAAATAACGGAAAGAGCGTTTGAAATATGATAAAATGCGAAAACCTTACTTATAAATATGAACGAGATGAAGACAGGGATAAAAAAGAAGTTTTAAAAAATGTTAACCTTGAAATAAAAAAGGGCGAATTTGTGGCGATTGTCGGCCACAACGGCTCAGGAAAATCTACTCTTGCAAAGCATTTTAATGTTATAAATCTGCCTTGTGGCGGAAAAGTATATGTAGACGGGATGGATACCGAGAATGAAAGCTTTCTTTATGAAATTCGTCGCCGTGTGGGAATGGTGTTTCAGAATCCCGATAATCAGATTGTGGCAACAATAGTTGAAGAAGATGTAGCATTTGCACCTGAAAATCTTGGTATTTCCCCTGAAAAAATCCGAAAAAGAGTTGATGAAGCGCTAAAAGCGGTGGGAATGGAAAAGGCAAGAATGGCAGCGCCCCATATGCTCTCGGGCGGTCAAAAGCAAAGGGTAGCAATTGCAGGAATTCTTGCAATGAAGCCGGAGTGCATTGTGCTTGATGAACCTACTGCAATGCTTGACCCTATTGGCAGACGAGAGGTTTTAAAAACTGTTTTAAAGCTTAAAGAAAGCCTTGATATGACGGTTGTTTTAATAACTCATTATATGAATGAGGCCGCCATGGCAGACAGGATAATCGTTATGAAAGACGGAGAACTTTTTATGACGGGAACACCAAAACAAGTATTTTCACAGCCTGAAAAGCTGGCTGAAACCGGTCTTGATATTCCACAGACCACACAACTGATGCAGGAGTTAAAAAAAGAAGGGCTTAACGTTAATACTGAAGTTATCAGTGTCGACGAATGTGTTGAGGAGATTTTAAAACTGTTATGATAAGATGCGAGAATTTAAGCCATGTTTATCAAAAGGGTACACCCTTTGAAAAGGTGGCGCTTTCCAATATAAATCTTAATATAAAAAAAGGTGAATTAGTGGCAATTATAGGTCACACCGGCTCAGGAAAATCCACCCTTATTCAGCATTTTAATGCACTTGAAAAACCAAGTGAGGGAAAAGTTTTTATAGATGGCACCGATACAAGCGCCAAAAAGGTGAATTTGCTTGAAATCCGCAAAAAGGTAGGCCTTGTGTTTCAGTATCCTGAGCATCAGCTTATGGAAGAAACAGTAGAAAAGGATATTGCCTTTGGCCCGAAAAACATGGGTATAACAGGAGAGACACTTAAAGAAAGAGTTGAAATTGCCGCAAAAATGACGGGTCTAAAAAAAGAGCATCTTTTATGCTCACCCTTTGAGCTTTCCGGCGGTGAAAAAAGAAGGGTGGCCATCGCGGGAATACTTGCAATGGAGCCCGAATGCATTGTGCTTGATGAGCCTACTGCAGGGCTTGACCCTTTGGGCCGCGACGAGCTTTTAGACCTTATTAAAAAGCTTAATGACACAGGTATGACTGTTGTTATAGTGTCTCACTCGATGGAAGATGTTGCAAGGCTTGGCGCAAGAGTAATTGTGATAAATGACGGAAAAATTGCTATAGACGGAAGTGTTTCTGATGTGTTTAAACAAGGTAGATTTTTAAAAAGCATTGGCCTTGATATACCTCAAATAACAGAGGTCGTTTTAAAGCTTTTAGAAAAAGGCATCAATCTGCCGGCTGATGTTTTTACACCCCAGAGGGCAAAAGAGCAAATTTTAAAGCTATTAAAAAAATAAAAATGATTTATAAAATAATTTAAAACAGAGGAAAAAATATGTTAAAGGATATTACTCTCGGTCAGTATTTTCCGGGGCAATCAGCTCTTCATAATATGGATCCGAGAATGAAAATAATTATAACAGTTATATATATAATTACTCTTTTTATGGTAAAGAATTTTTGCGGCTTTGCGCTTTTTTACGCATTTGTGTTTTTTTGTGTGGCAGTGTCAAAAATTCCTTTTAAGTTTGTGCTTAAGGGTTTAAAGCCTCTTTTGTTTATTATAGTTTTTACTGCCGCTTTAAACATGTTTATGACAAACGGAGAAACTGCATTTGAGATTCCTTATACACCGCTTCGTGCAACATATGAGGGTATCCGCCTGGCGGCATTTATGATTTTAAGGCTTGTGATTTTAATAATGGGAACATCCGTTTTAACTCTTACAACATCACCTATAGCTTTAACCGATGCGATAGAAACGCTTTTGTCTCCATTTAAAAAGCTTAAGCTGCCCGTGCACGAACTTGCAATGATGATGACTATTGCAATTCGCTTTATTCCTACTCTTATGGAGGAGGCCGATAAAATAATGAAAGCTCAGACTGCCCGCGGGGCAGATTTCACCAGCGGTAATATTTTTAAAAGAGCAAAGGCACTTGTGCCCGTTTTGGTGCCGCTTTTTATAAGTGCATTCAGAAGAGCTGACGAACTTGCAATGGCAATGGAGAGCCGCTGTTATCACGGCGGAAGCGGGCGCACAAGAATGAAAACCCTTCATTACAAAAAAGTCGATTTTTCAGGTCTTTTTGTTTCTTTTATATTTATTTTCTGCGGCCTGGCGGCAGGGTATTTTAAATTTTTACCATGATGTTTTAAATATTAATTTATTTCTACATCAAATTAACATGTACAATACACTTTGCATTTAATTCACACAGAAAGGACTGCTCATATGCGAAATCTTGCCCTTTTAATAAGCTATAACGGAAAAGCATATCACGGCTGGCAAGCGCAGGAAAATGCTCTTTCAGTGGCAGAGGTGATGCAAATGGCAGCAGACAGAGTGTTTGAAAAGGCAGGAAACATTATAGGTTGCGGACGCACCGATGCAGGCGTTCATGCGATTAATTATGTTTGTAACTTAGAAGTTTTAACAAAAATTCCCGAAGATAAAATTTATATGGCACTTAATGCAAATCTCCCCAACGATATAAGGGTTAAAAAGGCTTTTTTTGTACCTTGTGACTTTCACAGCAGATTTTGCGTAAAAAAGAAAAGATATGTCTATAAAATTTTAACCGGTAATGTGGGCGATGTTTTTTTATCTGACCGTGCGTGGAATGTAAAATATAAGCTTGACTTTGAAAAAATGAAAGAGACGTGTAAGTTTTTTTTGGGAACACACGACTTTAAAACATTTCGTGCAAGCGGTTCGGATACGAAAACAAGCGTTCGAACAATTTATGATTTGCACCTTGAAAAAGCCGGCGACGTTATAACCCTTGATGTATGTGCAGACGGATTTTTATACAACATGGTAAGAATAATTACGGGCACCATTGTTTATGCAGGTTGTGGCAAAATAGACCCTTTGGATATCCCTGATATAATAAAAAGTCAGATGCGCACAAAAGCGGGCATAACCGCTCCGCCCCACGGGCTTTATATGTACAGCGTGGAATATGACGAAAAATTTGGTGTTAACGAAAAGATAAAAAGTGATAATTAAATGCTTTAAAAAAATACATTTTTAAACCTTTCAGAAAGGAAGAAAAAAAATGGAAAAGCTTGAAGAATACAGACAAAGGAAACAAAATGCAGAAAAAAAGAAGAAAAAGCGCTCAAAAGCACTTTCACGGCTTCTTATTATATTTATGGCAGTAGTGGTTTTAGGCGCGGTTATATACTTTTTCTGCGTAAACGGTGGCTGGTCATATTTAAAAAAAGGGGAGGATGCAGTTTTTAATCAGGACACAAAGGCAGTATTTGACATTTCCTCTGCTGACAAATGCATATATGAAACATACGGCGATTTTGTGCTTATGTGTGATAAAAACGAAATTTGTGCATATAATTCTGACGGAAAGACTGAATGGAGCTTAAGCCTTGTAACTTCCGAACCGATTTTAGATGTGTGCGAAAAATATATCCTTGTGGCAGACCGTGGTGGCAAGAGTTTATATATTATCAAAAACGGAAAAATAATCCTTGAATATGAAACAAAATACGGCATAGCAAATGCGAGTGTTAACCGTTACGGAAGCTTTGTAACCGTAACAGAGGAAGAAAGTTTTAAAAACCTTGTGTGTGTAAGAGATATTACAGGTAAAGAATTTTTTACATGGCACAGCGCAAACGCTTATGTTATAGATGCAGCCATCAGTTCTGACGAGGGCACATTGATGCTTTCAGCTCTTACAACCCACATTATGCCTGATGGCACAAGAGAATATAAATCAGGTGTAAAGCTTTTTGATATTAATCGTGCAAAGGAAATAGCAAATGCCGAATTTGATGACGGAATTACCGCAAGCGTAATGTTTAACGGCTCAGATTATATTGTTCTTGCAAATAAATACGCCATAAGGTATAACGAAAAAGGCCAAGAGAAAAAACGCTTTGAATTTGACGGTAAATGCGGAAAATACGCATTCGATAACGGAAAGCTTTTAGCGGTATGCATAGGAGATAATTATAAAAATACCCTTGTTTTGCTTGACAAAAACCTATCCCCCAATGCAAAAAAAGAAGTAGATGTAAGCATTGACTCTGTTGATTTTGACACAGGCGTCATATCGTATCTTTCAGGTGATGAAATTTATATGTGCAAATCAAATTTTGATGTGCGCTACAGAATAAAAACAGACAAATTATATACAGACATTGAGCTTTTCACAAGAGGTAAGCGTGTGCTTGGAGCAAACGAAGGGGAAATCGCAATTATAAAAGCAAATTAGGAGGCTTGTATAATGGTTGTTAATATCATAGCACTGGTCGTTTTTCTTTTGTGCGTTTATATTAATTACAAAAGAGGCTTTGTAAAAAGCATACTTGGATTTTTAAGCTTTTTTCTTGCTTTTGCTATAACCTTTGGCTTCGGCAGTGATTTTACAGACCATTTTAAAAACACCGCCACGGGAAAAGCAATGGAAAGCAAAGTTTACAATATAACCTATGAAAGCCTTTGCGAAAGTAATGATGCAGAGGCAACTGACGCTATAGAAAGCCTTATGCTGCCGGGATTTATTAAAAAAGAGGCGGCTGATGCCTGCCAAGATTTGCAAAGCGGAATATATGATAAAATAAGCGAATTTTTAAGCAGTAAGTTTTTTGTTATGCTGTGTCACATAATTATGTTTTTAGCGCTTGTGTTGATATTCGGCGCATTAAAGCTTATTGTACCCGTAATATTTAAGCTTCCTGTTTTAAAGCAGGCAAACACGTTTTTAGGATTTTCCTTAGGGGTAGTAAACGGCTTTTTATGGGTATGGGTTTTAATGCTTGTTATTGGACTTTTAGTAAATATAACTGATTTGCCATGGCTTAGCAAAGCTGCTGAGGAGTCTTTTGTTTATAATATTTTGTATCAGCAAAGCGGATTTTTAAAATTCTTTTTATGATTTTTGAATGCGAATTTTATCTAAACTGGCGGACAGATGCACCCATAGGGCACGCGGTAGGCATCCGTACCCTGCAATTACGTAATTGTATTGATAATATTCGTAGGGTACGATGTCTTTCATCGTACTGCGGTATGTCACAAATTAATTTTATCTGAATTTGCAGAAGAAATCGGAGGTTTATATGTTGGATAATCTTGAAAATATGTCTCTTTTGGAATTAAGAGAAATTGCAAAACAAAAAAATATAAAATCTGCATCTTCAATGCGTAAGGCTGAAATTATAAAATGCATTAAAGAATGTACTTATGCAGAAGATAATACTGCTAAAGCGCCGGATGCAGAGGGACTTTGTGAAAAAGATGACGAGCATCCTATAAAAACTGAAAAAAAGAAGCCTGAGGGCATTTTTACAGTTCAGGGATTTTTGGAAGTTCATCCTGATGGTTACGGCTTTATAAGATTTGATAACTACGAATCGGGAGCCGATGACATATACGTTTCAAATACTCAGATAAGAAGGTTTAACCTAAAAACCGGTGACGAAATTATAGGTGATGCAAGGGATAATTTTGACAGTGAACGTCAGCAGGCACCCCTTTTATATATTCACAAAATTAATGGTGACAGTGTGGATGCGTGCTTTAAAAGAAAGCCTTTTGATACACTTACTCCAATATATCCCAATAAAAGACTTCATCTTGAAACCGAATCTTCAGGCTTTTCAATGCGTTTGATTGATTTAATTGCCCCTGTGGGTTACGGTCAGCGAGGGCTCGTGGTGGCACCGCCAAAAGCAGGTAAAACAACACTTTTAAAAAACATTGCCCAAAGCATTACTAAAAATCACGCGGACGTAAAGCTTATTGTGCTTTTGATTGATGAGCGCCCCGAAGAGGTAACAGATATGAAGCGCTCAATTGAAGGCGAGGTTATATATTCAACATTTGACGAAACACCTGAACATCACGTTAAAATAGCTGAGCTTGTGTTTGAGCGTGCACAGCGTCTTGTTGAGCATAAAAAAGATGTGGTTATTCTTTTAGATTCGCTGACCCGCCTTGCAAGGGCATATAATTTAACTCTGCCCTCAAGCGGAAAGACTCTTTCAGGCGGTCTTGACCCATGTGCGCTGCATAAGCCAAAGCGGTTTTTCGGTGCCGCACGAAATATTGAGGAGGGCGGCAGCCTTACGATACTTGCAACTGCTTTAGTTGAAACCGGCAGCCGTATGGATGAGGTTATATTTGAAGAATTTAAGGGCACAGGTAATATGGAGGTGCGCCTTGACCGCCAACTTCAGGAAAAACGGGTATTCCCCGCAATAGATATTGCAAAGTCCGGCACAAGAAGAGAAGAATCTCTTTTAGATGCAAAAGAGCTTGAGGCTGTATGGACTGTAAGAAAAGCTATGAGCAAAAATCAAAGCGTTGATGTTACGGAGGAGGTTTTAGCTAAGCTTACCCGTACAAAAACAAATAAGGATTTTGTAAAAAATATACTTGAAAGTATGGGAAAATAAATGGAAATATATTTTGACAATTCGTCAACCACAAAAACTGCCAGATGTGTAAATGAAAAAATGCTTGAGGTGTTAGAACGCGGCTGGGGAAACCCCTCATCACTTCATAAAATCGGAATGAACGCGGAAAAATACATAAAAAAGGCCGCAAAGGTAATAGCCGATGAAATAGGAGTAAGCCCTGATGAAATATATTTTACATCGGGAGGCACTGAAAGTAATAATATTGCAATTATTGGTTATGCTTATGCCAATAGAAAGCGCGGTATGCACCTTATAACAAGCGCTATCGAACATCCTGCAGCGGCAGAATGTTTCGAAAAGCTTTCAAAAGACGGCTTTGAGGTTGACTATTTATCGGTCAGCAAAAATGGAAATATAAATTTATCTGAGCTTGAAAGCCTTTTACGTAAAGACACTGTGCTTGTAAGCATTATGCATATAAACAATGAGATTGGCTCCATTAACCCTATAGATAAAATAAAGGATATTATAAAGAAAAAATCTCCCAACTGCGCATTTCACAGTGATTGTGTGCAGTCTTTTATGAAAGAAAATATAAACGCAAAAAAATGGGGCATTGATATGCTTTCCTTAAGCGGTCATAAAATTCACGGCCCAAAGGGTATCGGTGTGCTTTATGTAAAAAAAGGAACCATTATTTCAAATATCATATACGGCGGCCATCAGCAAAAAAATCTGCGTTCGGGAACGGAAAATGTTTGCGGAGCTGCAGGTATGGCAGAGGCAGTTATGTATATGAAAAGCGCCCAAAAAAATGCAACTGAAGTTAAAAATACTCTCTACAATGAGCTTATAAATGTTGACCGTGCGGTTTTAAACGGAGATTTAACGGGGTCTGCCTATATTTTAAATATGTCATTTCCAGGGGTGAGAAGCGAAATTTTGCTTCATTCTCTTGAGTCTAAGGGGATTTATGTTTCGGCAGGATCTGCTTGCGCATCAAACAAGCCCTCCCCGTCAAACACTCTTACAAAAATGGGAAAGACGTCAAAAGAGATTGACAGTGCAATACGTTTCAGCTTTTCTGTGGAAAATACTGTGGAAGAAGCAAAAATAGCAGCTGAGGCAGTAAAAAAAGAAGTTGAACAGATAAGAAAATATACAAGAGCATAAGAACATACAAAAGCATAAAAAGGAATGAAAAAAATGAAAGAAGTTTTACTTGTAAAATTCGGTGAAATAGTTTTAAAGGGGCTTAACCGCCCGGTGTTTGAAAAAACGCTTGTTAAAAACATTAAAAACGCACTGGCAGATTTTGAGAGTATTAAAATTACGAGGGCACAGTCTGCAATTTATATTGAAAAAACAGACGATTCCGATTTGGATGATGTTTTACAAAAGCTTACAAAGGTTATAGGAGTTTTGTCTGTTACAAGAGCGTGCGTGGTGGAAAAGGATATGAACACCATCTGCAAAGCGGCTGTCAGCTATGTTGGCGCTGATTTGCAGGAGGGCGTTACATACAAGGTAGAAGCAAAGCGCTCTGACAAGTCATTTCATTTAAAATCACCTGAAATCTGCCGTATGGTGGGCGGATATTTGCACGATAAGGTAGAAGGTCTTGTGGTTGACGTTAATAACCCTAAAAACACAGTTATGGTTGAAATAAGAGATTTCGGAGCTTATATATACTGCAAAAAAATTTCCGGTCAGGGCGGACTTCCGATTGGCACAGGAGGTAAGGCAAGTCTTCTTTTATCAGGCGGAATTGACAGCCCTGTTGCAGGTTATTTAATCGCAAGGCGCGGTGTTGAAATTGATGCGATTAACTTTTTTTCATATCCTTACACAAGCGAGCGTGCAAAGGCAAAGGTTATAAAGCTTGCATCAATTCTTTCTGAATACACATCAAAAATCAATCTACACATTGTTCCTTTTACGAATATTCAGCTTGCAATCCGCGACAATTGCCCTGAAGAGCATTTAACCCTTATAATGCGCAGATTTATGATGCGTATTGCAGAAATTGTGGCAAAAAAGAACGGCAGCGAAGCCCTTATAACCGGTGAAAGCTTGGGTCAGGTGGCAAGCCAGACTCTGCAGGCACTGCACGTTACAAATTCAGTGGTGGATATGCCCGTTTTCAGACCGCTTATCGGCCTTGACAAGGATGCAATAGTTAAGGTTTCACGAAAGATTGAAACCTTTGAAACATCAATCCTTCCTTATGAGGATTGTTGCACGGTGTTTACTCCAAAACACCCGACAACAAAGCCGAAAATTGAAAAAATCATCGCAAGTGAAAGCGTTTTGGATATTGAAGCTCTTATTAAAGAAGCCGTTGACGGTGTTGAAACAATTGTTGTAACACCGGGGTATGACGAGATATAAACAAAAAAAGCTTTGCTCATTCACTCATGAATGAGCAAAGCTTTTTTGTTACTAATCATAAATCAGTTCATTTCTTTTGCTTTTTTTGTGCATGCCTGCATAGCTTTTAAAACTGCGTTTCTCATGCCGTTTTCTTCCAAGACGGCAACGGCTTCGATAGTTGTTCCTCCCGATGAGCACACCATATCCTTAAGCTGTGCCGGATGTTTTTTTGTTTCTAAAACCATTTTTGCAGAACCCATAACTGACTGGGCGGCAATTTCATAAGCAAGTGCGCGGGGAATACCATCACGCACTGCGCCATCTGCCATTGCTTCAATAAACATAAACACATAAGCAGGACTGCTACCGTTTAATGCAACTACACTGTCTAAAAGTTTTTCAGGCAGGATTGCCATTTTGCCAACGCTTTCAAACACGCATTTTGCCATTTGGATTTCTTTTTCGCCAACTTCGTCGCCATGGCAAATAACGCTCATACCCTCGCCAACCATTGCAGGTGTATTGGGCATTGCGCGGATAACCTTTATATCATCTTTAAAAAAGCTTTTTGTTTTTTTAATCTCAAAGCCGGGCGCAATGGTGATAATAAGCTTATCGCAAATCTCCGAAACACCTGAAATCTCAGCTAAAACATCGGGATAAACATTAGGCTTAACCGCTAAAAGCACAGCATCAACTTCTTTGACTGCGTCAGTGTTTTTCTTAAAGGTGTTTGCACCAATTTCTGAAAATTCCTTTAAATTATCCTCTGAAAAATCCGATATATATAAATCCTTTGCAGAAACCAAGCCGCTTTTTAAAATTCCTTTTGAGATTGCGCCTCCCATATTTCCTGCCCCAATAATTGCAAGCTTCATAATAGTTTTATCCTTTCATTTTTAGTTTTTGTAAAATTAACTCCAGAATTTTCTGTCAAGACTTCTGTACTGTATTGCTTCTGTAATATGCGCTTTTTTAATAAATTCTTCGCCCGACAGGTCTGCAATTGTGCGTGAAACCTTTAAAATACGATTGTGTGCTCTTGCACTTAAGCCAAATTTATCAAAAGCGGCTTTTAAAATATTGCTTGACTCTTCGTCTAATGCGCAGTATTTTTCAATAAGTGCGCTTGTAAGTTGTGAATTTGAAAAAATTGTGTAGTCTTTGTATCTTTCCTGCTGAATTTTACGTGCAAGATTAACCCTTTTTTGAATATCCTTACTGCTTTCACCCGAGGGTTTTGCCTCAAGCTCTGTGTATTTAACAGGCTCAACCTCTATATGAATATCAATTCTGTCAAGTAATGGACCACTAATGCGGTTTAAATATCTTGAAATCTGGGTTTGTGAGCAGGTGCACCGCCCCGAGCGGTCGCCAAAATATCCACAAGGGCAAGGGTTCATTGATGCCACAAACATAATATTACATGGGTATGTATAAGTAGCGCTCACCCTTGAAATGGTAACCTCACCGTCTTCTAACGGCTGTCGAAGCACCTCAAGCACATTTTTATTAAACTCGGGCAATTCGTCCAAAAACAAAACGCCGTTATGAGCAAGGCTGATTTCACCGGGGCGCGGCATTGTGCCGCCGCCTGAAAGACCGTTTGCCGATATGGTGTGATGCGGATGTCGAAATGGCCGTTTTGTAACAAGGGGTGTATCACTTGACAGAGTACCTGCAATTGAATGAATTTTTGTAACCTCAAGGGCTTCAGGCAAGGTCATATCAGGCAAAATTGTGGGAATTCTTTTTGCAATCATTGTTTTACCTGTACCGGGAGAACCAATCATCAGTATGTTGTGGTTTCCTGCTGCTGCAATTTCCAGCGCACGTTTCACCTTATGCTGACCGCGCACATCTGAAAAATCTACAGAATAGTTAAGGGTTGCTTCAAAAAGCTTTTCAATATCAATTTCTGTGGGCAAAAGAGGCTCAACGTCTTCAAAATGGCGCACAAGCTCCAAAAGATTTTTAACGCCGTATATATTAATGCCGTTTACCACTGACGCTTCTGATGCATTTTCAAAAGGAACAAAAACGTCTTTTATTCCTTCGTCACGCAAGGCAATAACCATAGGTAAAACACCCTTCACGCCCCGAACCTCACCATTTAAGGAAAGCTCGCCTATAAATGCACAAGACGCAGCCTTTTCTTCAGGAAACTGACCCGTTGCAATTAAGTATGAAACAGTTATGGGCAAATCATATATACTGCCCTCTTTTTTTATATCCGCAGGGGCAAGGTTAACGGTAATTTTCCGTGACGGAAAACCAAAGCCGCAGTTTTTAACCGCCGCACGCACACGCTCTTTAGCTTCTTTAACTGCCGCATCGGGCAGACCAACTATATCAAAGGCAGGCATACCGGGGTAAACATCGGTTTCAACTGTAACGCAATAGCCGTTTATTCCCAAAAGACCTGCACTTGTAATTTTTGAAAGCATATTCACACTCCCTTGTAGTATATTGATTATATTATACACCAAAGAGCGTCATAATTGCAACAGTTATAATAAAAAATGCAAACAGTTTTTACACACAGGCACGAAAAAGTTTTTAAAACACTTGATTTTAAGGTGCGTTTTGTTGTATAATGTATATTGTGTATTTTTATATCTTAAAAAGGTTGTGGATAAACAGCTTTGGAAAGGATGAGTTTTAATGGCAGATGAATTCAAGCTTATTGCAAGCCGTATAAAGGAGCTTCGTGATATTTGCGGATATGACATAAGCGATATGACAAAGCTTTTGGGCGTTGATGAAGAAAAATATATTTCTTATGAAGAACACGGTGAAGATATTCCCATCAGTGTGATTTATAAAATTGCAAATGAATTCGGGGTGGATTTTTCTGAAATTCTGACAGGCAAAAGCCCCAAGCTTAATACCTATTGTGCAATTAAAAAGGGGCAGGGCATCAATCAGGACAGATACCCCGGCTATCATTTTGAAAGCTTAGGTTACAAATTTAAAAACAGATTTATGGAGCCGATGATTGTTACGGTTGCACCTGATAATAAAGACCACAAATTAGTCGTCCATAACGGACAGGAATTTAACTATTGTTTAGAGGGCACCGTTTTGGTGGAAATCGGTGAAGAAACCGTTATTTTAAACGAGGGCGATTCTGTTTATTTTGACTCTACACTTCCTCACGGCCAGCAGGCATTAAACGGAAAAGAAGCAAAGTTCCTCACAATAATAGCGGAAAAAATTTGATTTAATCTGTTCGGAGGCGTGAAATTTAAAAATGTTATTACATAAATTTTTAGATAAAGTAGAATTTGATTCGTATGAGGATTTTAAGCAGAATTATAAGCTTAATATCCCCGAAAATTTTAATTTTGGCTTTGATGTCGTTGATGCATGGGCAGAATATGACGAAAAAAAGATTGCCCTTGTTTGGTGTAATGATCAGGCGGATGAAAAAACATTTACATTTGCTGATATAAAAAAATATTCAAACAAGGTTGCCAATTATTTTAAATCAATCGGCATCAAAAAAGGTGACAGGGTTATGATGATTCTGCGCCGCCGCTGGGAATACTGGATGTGCGCTGTGGCACTGCATAAGATTGGCGCTATTTTAATTCCTGCATCCTTGCAGCTTACAAAAAAGGACATTTCCTACAGATGTAATGCCGCAGGGGTAAAAGTTCTTATTGTGGTTGATGATGACTATGTTGTAAGTCAGACTGAGCTGGCAGAGCCTGAATGCAAAACACTTGAGAAAAAGATTATTGTCGCAGGCAAGCGAGAGGGCTGGATTTATTTTGATGAAGCAATTGAGCCTATGAGTGATGAGTTTACCCGCCCAACAGGCAAAGATGCTACACATAATGAGGAAATATTTTTAACATATTTTACATCGGGCACAACGGGTATGCCCAAAATGGTTGCCCATAATCATATGCATCCTTTGGGTCATATTGTTACGGCAAAATACTGGCAGAAGGTTGTAAATAATCGCCTTCATATGACGGTTTCCGATTCCGGCTGGGCAAAATTCGGTTGGGGCAAGATTTACGGCCAGTGGATATCGGGTGCAGGTATTTTTGCTTATGATCTGGACAAGTTTATTGCAAAAAATCTGCTTGACAAGCTTGTCAAATATAAGCCTGCCACATTCTGCGCACCGCCGACAATGTTCCGTTTTATGATTCAGGAAGATTTGTCAGGTTATGATTTGAGCTTTATCACTCATTGTTGTACAGCGGGTGAGGCGCTTAATCCTGAGGTTTATAATAAGTGGAGGGAACTTACAGGTCTTTGTATGTGCGAAGGCTTCGGTCAGACAGAGTCATCTGTTTTGGTTGCAAATTTTGACGGATTTGAGCCAAACCCCGGCTCAATGGGTAAGCCGTCACCCTTGTATAATATAGATATTATTGATGAAGAGGGCAACAGCTGTGACGTTGGTGTTGAAGGTGAGCTTGTTGTGCGTGATATTGATAAATATAAGCCCACAGGACTTGTGGCTCAGATGTTTAATGACCCCGTTGCAACCAAAGAAAAGCTTGGCGGCTCGATTTACAGAACGGGCGATGTGGCGTGGCGTGATTCAAAGGGTTATTATTGGTTTGTTGGCAGAGCGGATGATGTTATCAAATGCTCTGGCTACAGAATAGGTCCCTTTGAAGTTGAAAGCGCTCTTATGGAGCATCCTTCAGTTTTAGAGTGTGCAATAACTGCCGCTCCCGACCCTATAAGAGGTCAGGTTGTTAAGGCAACAATTGTTTTGACCAAAAATTATAATCCGTCAGACGAGCTTGTGAAAGAACTTCAAAATCACGTTAAAAAAGCAACCGCACCTTATAAATACCCAAGAATTGTGGAATTTGTTGACGAATTACCCAAAACCACAAGCGGTAAAATAAGACGTGTTGAAATAAGAAATAACGACAATAAATAATACATAAAAAAGCTGAAACGTAAATTTAATCCGTTTCAGCTTTTTATGTGCTATAATGCGGCGCTGTTGAAACTGCGTCTTCAAATACCGCAAAACTTAAGTAAAGCATTGGCTTTCAGAAAGTTTTTTTAATAAATCATTTCTATTATAATATTTATAACCAAAAGCACAATATAAAACAATGCAAATCATACATTCTTGATATGTTCTCATTTCACACTTCTAATTTCTCATTTTATCATTCCGGTTCTGATAGCTTATAACAAAGGCTTACCCCGTCACCAATTGAAAGTATACTCGTTTTAAAATATGGTGCTTTACAGATGGTTTCTATGTATTTCTGAAGTCTTTTTACTATAGTGATTTTTCTTCTTAATAATAAATCTCTGTTTGCCACCATTCCTGCATACAAAATATTATCACTTACCAAAAGTCCGCCCACCCTAAGCATCCTTACGCAGTGGGGCAAAAAGTGAATATAATGTGCTTTGGCAGCATCCATAAAAATCATATCGTAAGGTCCGTCCATAGCTTCTAGCAAAACCTCTGCATCTGCAACAAGCACATCAATTCTATCTTCAAAGCCTGCTTTTTTAATGTTTTCCTTTGCTATCTTTGAAATTTCCTCGTCACGCTCAACAGTTGTTATATGTGCCCCCTCCGGCAAATTAGTTGCCATTAAAATTGCACTGTAACCTATTGCACAGCCAACCTCCAAAATACGCACCGGCTTATGAACACGGCATATAACCTCTAAAAACGAGCTTACCTCTTTTTGAATAATCGGCACTTCATTTTCCTTAGCATACTTTTCCATCTGTCCTAAAATGCCATCATTTTTTTTAAGGCTTTGACGTATATAATCTATTATATAATCATGGGTTATATTCTGCTCATCAGGCATATTAATTCTCCCCCTGAACTTTCTTTCTTATTTTTTCGTGTTCTTCAAATGTTTTTGAAAAATACATATTTCCCTCTATATCTGACTGGAAATAATAATAGTCAGTATCGGCAGGATAGAGTGCCGCTTCAATTGCCTGAGAAGAAGGGCTGCATATGGGACCTTTTGGAAGGCCTTCATACATATAAGTATTATAAGGCGAGTCAATTTTTAAATCCTTACTTGATAAAACAAATTTCTTTTCATTTAAAAGGTACTGCACCGTAGCGCAGGACTGCAGCTTTTCGCCCCTTTCAAGGCGTTTATGAAATACGTCAGACACCTTTTTCATATTCTCCGCCCCCGCAGTTTCGCTCTCAATAACCGAAGCAAGTATAACAATTTCATCTGTGCTCATTCCGATTTTCTCTGAACGTCTTTTATATTCATCGGTAAAAATTTTATCAAACTGATTAAGAAATACTTCCAGCATCTGCTTAGGAGTCTGGTATACCGCAAATTCATACGTGTCACAAAAAAGATATCCCTCTAAAGGATTGTCTCTTTTGATATCTTCAAGAAAATCATAATAAAGAACGCTTCTCTCCGCCGCTTCAAGGTCAGATACACTTACATATCCCGTTTCGGAAAGCTTTTTATAAATTTCTTCTTTCGTAAGCCCCTCCGAAAAAGTAACCATAGTTTCAGGCGGCGGCATTAAAAGCATACGAAGCACACCGGTGTATTTCATACCCGGCACTGCCGTAAAACGCCCTTTATAATATCCGGTCTCAAGCGTTTTCAGCCTTGCTATGGCTAAAAACGCTTTTTCATATTTTATAATACCTTTATCTTTAAGTATTTTTGCTACTTCCTCTGCAGTTTCACCCCCTGAAAGCTCAAAAGAAGTATTTTCTTTTATGTTAAGCTTTACTGCATCATTGTAAATATTTATACTCATCACCAAAGCTATAACAAAAACAGCTGTCAAAAGTAAAACCGCAAGCTTTTTTATCCTGCGGCGGATTTTTTTCTTTTTATATTTGTCTGTAATACTGCCAATAAGGCTTCGTTGGGAATTTATCACGTTTTCGCCATTTTCCAAACCTTTGGCAATTTCCTCTTTCAAGCTGTCAGGCATATTATAAATCTCCCCGCCTTCAGGCTCTGTCTGTCTTTTGTCCTTTTCAAACTCCATTGCATGCTCTCCATTGTTTGACTACATCTCACGCCTGCCCTCCATAGCACGCATAAGCGTAACTTCGTCTGCATATTCGATATCACCGCCCACGGGTATTCCGTGTGCTATTCTTGTTACCTTTATATTCATAGGCTTTAAAAGCTTTGCAACATACATTGCAGTCGCTTCCCCTGCGATATTAGGATTGGTTGCCATAATAACTTCTTTTGTGTCTTCTTCATACACACGCTCTAAAAGCTCACGAAGCTTTATATCCTCAACCCCAACTCCGTCCATAGGTGAAAGCGCGCCGTATAAAACATGATAAAGACCGCGGTATTCATGCATGTTTTCCATCGCCGCCACATCTTTTGGTGACTCCACTACGCATATTTTGCTTTTATCACGTCTTGAATCTGAGCAAATAACACAGGGCGATACATCCGTTAAATTCTGGCAGCATTCGCAAAAACTTATCTTTTCTTTTGCCCCCACAAGCGCCTCAGCTATTTCTTCGGCATACTCTTTCGGCTGCGAAAGCACATGAAAAGCAAGCCTCTCGGCTGTTTTATGACCAATACCGGGAAGCTTTTTAAACTGCTGTATGAGTTTTTCTATCGGTAGTGCATGCATAATTAAAATAACCCCGGAATACTCATTCCGCCTGTAACCTTACCCATTTCCTGTGCCATCATTTCCTCTGCCTGGCGAAGAGCCTCGTTTGTGGCAGCCATAATCATATCCTCTAATGTTTCAACATCATCGGGGTCAACTGCTTCAGGAGAAATTTTAATTGATACAATCTGCTTTTTACCGCTTGCAACCACTGTTACCGCACCGCCGCCGGCTGATGCGCTTACTTCTTTAGCTTCTGCCTCTTCCTGAATTTTAAGCATCTGCTCCTGCATTCTTTGAGCCTGTTTTATCATATTATTCATATTTCCGGGCATTCCACCTCTGAATTTTGCCATTTTAAAATCATCCTTTCAAATATAAGTTTTAATCTATTAAATGAATATCCTTATTGCCAAGGGCGAGTAAGCTTTCAAGCGGGTCAACCTCATTTTCCGCCGGCGCGCTGTTTTCATCAAAATCATCTGCCGGAGGCGCATCATTTTCATCAAAGCCGTCATTGTCTTTTATTTCAGGCATTGGCTCTTCTTCCTTTTGCGCCATAGCAATACTTTCTACCCGTTTTTTAAGCTCCTTAACCAAAGGCGGTGCCTGCTCTGCTATAGAGTCAAACTCATTTTGAGTTACATATTTTATCTTTGGAGCCTCACCAAGCACGCAAGCTGTTGCCTCATCAAATTTAGCTTTCATACACGACACAATTGCCTTTGTGTATCCGTCATTTATAAAATGGATATACCCGTTTGCAATCTTTGCCTTTTTGCAGGCAAGTGCGCCATAAAGAGGCGGGCTTGTGCCTTTTAAAAGCTTTAATATATCTGCCCATGTACCAAATTGCGACGGACGTTTTTCATAAGGATTTACATCCGCCGGCGGTACTGCCTGAGGTTTCTTTTCTTCAGGCACTGCAGGCTTTGGTATATTTAAGCCAAGCCCGTCATCCGTCGGTGGAATAAGTTTCTCAGTTGCAATATCATCATCTTCCTCTTCCCAAGGTGGTACATCTTCATAATCAGACTCCTTCACGGGAGTAACTGTCTTGTCAGTCACCGGCGCATGTTCAGGCTCTTTTTGAATAACGCTTCCTGCCTTTGGCGCAACCGCCACACTGTAACTGCCCGATTTAATCATATTTTCAAGACGTGCAAGCCTTTGCAAAATCGCCTCGTTTGTACTGTCAAGCTGACGGTTACAAAGCTTTATCAACGAAAGCTCATATATAATTTTCATAGACTTTGAATATTTACCCTTAGCCTGAGCATCGCAAAGCTCATTTAAAATATAGCTTACCGTTTCAATATCAAAATGAACGGTTTGTTTTTTAATAGCTTGTGTTATATCCGTTCCGTATGAAAAAAGCTCACCTTTATTATCAGGAGATACCTTGCACACCATAATATCGCGGAATCGCCTTATAAGTGTGTCAATAAAATTATTTAAATCTCTGCCGCCTTTTACAACACTGTCTATACACATCAGCGCTCTTGTGCTGTCATGCTCGGCTATAGCAAAAACCGCATCGTTTAAGGTGTCATCAGATGCAATGCCCAAAACCTCATTTGCACCGCAGGTATCAATTCCGTCTGGAAGTGCACATACACACTGGTCCAAAATGCTAAGTGCATCACGAAGAGCTCCGTCTGCAAGGCGGGCAATAAGCTCAAGCGCCTCGGGTGTCGCCTTTATATTCTCTTTTGAACAGATTTCACGAAGGCGCATAACCATATCGCTTGCAAGAATTCGTTTAAAATCAACACGCTGACAACGTGACGTGATAGTTGCAGGGAGAGCGTGAGCCTCAGTAGTAGCTAAGATAAAGACTACATATTCAGGCGGTTCTTCAAGAGTTTTTAAAAGTGCATTAAAAGCCCCGTCTGATAACATATGAACCTCATCTATAATATAAATCTTATATTTTGCGTGCACCGCAGAATACATAACCTCATCACGGATTTGCCTTATATCGTCAACGCCGTTGTTTGATGCTGCATCAATTTCAGTTATGTCAAGAATAGTTCCGTCCATTGCGCCGCGGCAGATTTCACATTCATTACAGGGATTGCCGTCAACAGGGTTAAGACAGTTAATCGCTCTTGCAAAAATCTTTGCACAAGAGGTCTTACCCGTGCCGCGTGTTCCGCAGAACAAATAAGCGTGAGCAGTTTTTTTGGAATTTATTTCATTTTTTAAAGTCTGAATAACATGGCTCTGACCAACAACATCGTTAAAGGTTTTCGGCCGCCATTTTCTGTATAACGCCTGATAAGCCATATGCTTTCACACAATTCCGCCCCCGCAAGGCACGAAACTCCTTTCTTTTTAATAAAATTGAAACCTGTATAATAAACATTAATTTTGATTTAAAAAAATGCCGTACACCTCTGCTTCGAAACGGACTTTCCATGCGGCACATTTGCAGCCGGCTCAGCCTCGGCACTCCCGTAACACACCCAGGTCACCGCTTATTGCTGCTCGGTTCCCCGCCTGACAAGGTTCACGGGCCTCAGTCGCACAGGACCGAAACGTCAACGCCTTTATACAAACACCAGCCATACAAAACCGCCCCTCGGCAGAGTAGTCACCCTTGCTATAGCGGATTGCAAGTTCAGGGCACCGCTACCGCCCCGGCTAGTACGACTTTATTATTATACACCATTTTTTCACTTTTAGCAAGCATTATTTGAATTTTTTAATAAAATTAGCTGACAAAAGAACAAAAGCCCCCGCTAACTGCGACACAGTTTTCAGAGACCTTTGTTTAATAAATTACATCTGATTTTTCAAATATTCTTCGTTAAGCTTAATAACTCGCTCAGTTTCTTTCTTTGCAGGCCCGCCAATAACGTTTCTGTCATTTACGCAGGTTTCCATGCTGATCGCCTCATAAATATCCTTATCAAAAATATCTGAGCATGCTAAAAATTCATCCATTGTAAACTCGTCAAGTGCTTTTCCCTGGTCAAGAGCATAAGCTACCATTTTACCCACAACTGCGTGTGCCTCACGGAAAGGAAGCCCTTTTTTAACAAGATAATCTGCCGCATCGGTAGCATTTGTAAAACCGCCTTTTGCACCAATGAGCATTTTTTCTTTGTTAACCTTCATTGTAGCTATCATGCAGGTAAACACATTTACGCAAAGCTTTACAGTATCAATTGCATCAAACACAGGCTCTTTATCCTCCTGCATATCCTTGTTGTATGCTAAGGGAATTCCCTTCATTGTAACTAAAAGACTGTTTAAATCGCCATACACTCTGCCCGTTTTACCACGGATAAGCTCTGCCACATCAGGATTTTTCTTCTGCGGCATTATGGATGAACCCGTTGAATAACTGTCATCCATTTCAACAAAGCCGAATTCGTTACTGCTCCACAAAATAAGTTCTTCACAAAAACGGCTCAAATGCATCATTAAAATCGAGAAACACGCTAAAAGCTCAAGCGCAAAGTCACGGTCACTTACTGCATCAAGTGAGTTAAGTGTTACCCCCGAGAACCCAAGCTCGCGAGCCACAAACTCTCTGTCTAAAGGATAGGTTGTGCCTGCCAGTGCCCCTGCACCAAGAGGAGAAAAATCCATTCTTTTTACAGTATCTTTTAATCTTGAAAGGTCACGCTTAAACATTTCAAAATACGCAAGCAAGTGGTGTGCAAATGTAATAGGTTGTGCCTTTTGAAGATGAGTATAACCAGGCATAATTGTATCTGTATGCTCTTTTGCAAGGTTTAGCACAACATCCATTAAGCTTACGATAAGCTCTTTTATCTTAACGCTTTCATCCTTTATATAAAGTCTTATATCAAGAGCAACCTGGTCGTTACGGCTGCGGCCCGTATGGAGCCTTTTTCCCGCATCGCCAATACGGTCAGTAAGAATTTTTTCAATATTCATATGAATATCTTCTGCATCAATTAAAAACTCGACCTTGCCTAAGTTTATATCTTCTAAAATTTCTTTTAGAGTTTTTACTATAAGAACGCTGTCTTCCTTTGGAATTATGCCCTGATTTCCAAGCATTGTTGCATGGGCAATGCTTCCTCTAATATCCTGCTCATACATCTTTTTATCAAATCTGATTGATGAATTAAAATCGTCCACCCTTTTGTCAGTAGGTTTTAAAAATCTTCCGCCCCAAAGCTTCATATAAATCATTCCTTTTTTAATTAGCTTTTTGTATAATAACACTTTTTTATTTACTGCAAAACAAGGGCGGTATTTGACTTTCGCCAAGCGCCTCCCTTGTTTTTTAATATAAAATTATTTTATGTTTTCGCCGTTTCTTTTAAGCATCTGAGCACGAACCTTAACCGGAAGGCCGAACAGATTAATAAAGCCTTCACTATCTTTCTGATTGTAAACTTCATCCTCATCAAATGTTGCAATATCTTCATCATAAAGTGAATATTTACTCTTAGCGCCTGCAGGTGTGCAGTTACCCTTATACAGCTTCATTCTTACTTTACCTGTAACTGTTTGCTGAGTAGAATCAACAAATGCGCTCATAGCCTCACGAAGAGGTGTATACCACAATCCATCATAAACCAAATCAGCAAATTTGTTTGCAAGGTCTAATTTATAATGCAGTGTCTGTCTGTCAAGGCAAAGATATTCAAGCTCTTTGTGTGCAGCATACAAAAGTGTACCGCCGGGGGTTTCATAAACGCCACGGCTCTTCATGCCAACAAGTCTGTTTTCAACAATATCATCAATACCAACGCCATTAGCAGCTGCAAGCTCATTCGCTTTTTTCAAAAGCTCAACCGCGCTTTGGTAACGAACGCCGTCAATTGCAACGGGAACACCCTTTTCAAACTCAATTTCCACATAAGTCGGAGCGTCGGGAGCTTTTTCGGGTGATACCATAAGCTTTAAAATCTTATCAAGGTCAGGCTCATTTGCAGGGTCTTCAAGGTCCATACCTTCATGGCTCAAATGCCAAATATTTCTGTCCATAGAGTAGTTATCCTCTTTTGTAACAGGTACGGGAATACCTCTTGCCTCCGCATATTCAATTTCCTCTTCACGGGATTTGATATCCCATATTCTCCAGGGAGCAATAATCTTTAAATGAGGAGCAAGCGCCTTAACCGTAAGCTCAAAACGAACCTGGTCATTACCTTTACCTGTGCAACCATGACAAATAGCCACCGCACCCTCTTTTTCAGCGATTTCAACAATACGCTTTGCAATACAAGGTCTTGCATGGGATGTACCCAAAAGGTATTTACCCTCATACACTGCACCCGCCTTTAAAGTAGGCCAGATGAAATCTTTTACATATTCCTCCTGAAGATTTTCAATATAAAGCTTTGACGCACCTGTCTTTAAAGCTTTCTCTTCAAGGCCTTCTGTTTCTTTACCCTGACCAACGTCTCCGCACACTGCGATAACCTCATAGTCATAATTCTCCTTAAGCCACGGAATAATGATAGATGTATCAAGACCGCCGGAGTAAGCCAAAACAACTTTTTCTTTTGCCATTTGCAATTCCTCCCAAAATATGATAAAATAATATTAATAACATTTGTAAAACTAATAATTATACATTTTCAGTTGCATAATTATACAATATTTAAGATGTTATTTGCATAAATTTAAGCTTTGATGTTATAATTATACTACACCCTGTAAAAAAAATCAATAGTTAAATGCAAAAAAGTGTTTATAAATTTATAAAAGTTTTTTTGTATTTATTTAGTGAATTTATACATTTTGTGAAAGAGAGGACCAATAATGATTATTTTAGGTATTGACCCCGGAATTGCAATAGTGGGTTGGGGAGTAATAGAATATAAAGGAAATAAATTTAAAACCATAGATTATGGTTCCATTACCACTAAGGCACACACAAAGCTTGACACAAGACTTTTAAGTGTGTATAATGAGCTTTGCGAAATAATACATAAATATAAGCCTGATGCAATTTCCATTGAAGAGCTGTTTTTTAACACAAACGTTAAAACTGCAATAACTGTTGCCCACGCAAGAGGAGTTATTGTGCTGGCGGCTTCAAAAAGCGGTATACCCACTTTTGAATATACCCCCCTTCAAATAAAGCAGGCGCTCACCGGCTACGGAAGGGCAGATAAGCCACAGATGCAGAATATGGTTAAAATCATGCTTAATTTAAATGCAATACCCAAGCCTGATGACACGGCAGATGCGCTGGCAGTTGCCATTTGCCACGCTCACAGCACAAAATTTAATGCCATTGGCTGATTTATACAGGAGGAAAATAAAATGGATTTTGAAAAGCTTATAAAAGAAAGATACTCTGTAAGAAAATTTAAACCCCACCACCCTGAAAAAGAGGTGATAGAAAAGATTTTAGCTGCAGGTCATATTGCACCTACGGGCTGTAATTTTCAACCTCAGAAAATTCTTGTTTTAAATACTGATGAATCTGTAAAAAAACTTAAAGACTGCACACGATGCCATTTTGATGCACCCTGTGCAATGCTTGTCTGCTATGATGAAAACCAAACCTGGACCCGCCCCTACGACGGGGAAAAATCTGCCCCGGTGGATGCGGCTATCGTTACAACACACCTTATGCTTGCGGCAAAAAATGAAGGTCTTGGCTCGTGTTGGGTTATGCATTTTAACCCTGCTGAAATGACTAAAGCCTTTAACATACCCCAAAATATAAAGCCGCTGGCTCTTTTAGTTATGGGCTACCCTGCTGAGGATGCCCTTCCTTTGGATATGCACTTTAAAAAGCGTCCGTTAGAGGAAACTGTGGTTTATGATACTTTTTAAAACGGATGCACAAAACTATGGTGCTTGATACAGTATATAGACACGTTTCCGGAATTAATAACTCAAACAAAGGAAACAAAAAATTACAGAGAAAATTTCTCTGTAATTTTTTTGTTCAATATATCTTATTTTATAACAGATACTGCATCGGCAATTGTTTTTTCAAGTGCTTCCCTGCCGTATTTATCAACCTCTGCTTTGTTTTTCTCACCATGAGTAAGACATCCTGCACCGCCGATACATCCTCCCATACATGCCATACCCTCAATAAAGTTTGCATCCAAAACATTCTTGCTCTTTTTAAGAAGTGCAAGCTTGCAGGCTTCTATGCCGTCACATGGAATTGCCTTTAAATCAAAGTCAATATTCTGCTCCTTTAAGCCTTGTGCAACCGCATCGGAAAGACCGCCCGAACGCGCAAATATTCTGCCGAAATACGATGCATTATCCAAAACATCTTCATCAAGAGCTGTAATATCAATATCCTTACTGTCATAAAGCGCCTGCAATTCTTCAAATGTAAGCACCGCATCCACAAAGGGTTTTACCTCATCAAGCTGAGCTTCGCCTTTCTTTGCAGTACAGGGACCGATAAATATAACCTTTGAGTCGGGGTCTGTATCTTTAATATATTTAGCCAGAGTTGCCATAGGTGAAAGATTGTGCGAAATATACTTTACCAAGTCAGGGAAAGCCGATTTAACATAAGACACAAACGCAGGGCAGCATGAGCTTGTTAAAAATCCTTTTTCCGCAAGCTCTTTTGACTCTGCCTGAGCCACCATATCAGCACCCAACGCTGCCTCAACAACAGTGTAAAAACCAAGCTCTTTTAAGCCGGTGACAACCTGCCCAAGCTTTGCATAGGTAAACTGGCTTGAAATTGAAGGTGCAACCATTGCGTATACCTTATATTTTTCGTTGTTTTCACTTTTCTTTATAACATCAATTGCATCTAAAATAAATGACTTATCCATAATCGCACCGAAGGGACACTGATATACGCAAGCGCCGCAGGCGGTACACTTATCATTGTCAATTGCCGCTGCATTTTCTTTATTAATGGAAATCGCCTTTATCTTACACGCATTCTGACATGGACGCTTACGGTTAACAATTGCAGAATATGGGCATACCTTTGCACACTGACCGCACTCAACACATTTTGATTTATCAATATGCGCCACGTGATTTGCGTCAAAGGAAATTGCACCTTTCTTACACACATCCTCGCATCTGTGAGCAAGACAGCCGCGGCATGAGTCAGTTACCTCATATCCTGCTGCCGGACATTCATCACAGGCAATTTCAATTACTTGTATAATATTTGAATTTTCCTTATTTCCACCCATAGCAAGTTTAACTCTTTCAGCTAAAATTGCTCTTTCTTTATACACACAGCAACGCATTGTGGGTGTTTTTCCCGGAACAATCATTTTGGGTATTTCCATAACATTTTCAAGAAGAGTGTCTCCCCAAGCGTGCCTTGCAACCTCGCGAAGTACTTTATATTTCAAATGCTGTACCTTTGTATCAAATTTCCTCATTATTCATTCTCCTTAAAAATAACTTACCTTTATTTTTTTACCCATCATTTTTAAACACTTCGAAAGCTCTTCAACAAGATTCATTTTAATGCTGAAATTAATAGGCAAATCAGGATTCTGATGAGCAGGATTTATAGCGCGTCCCACATAAAAATTAATGTCGGTTGCTTCTTCAAACAAAAGCTGACATATAAGCGATGCCCCGTCACGGTTATAATTCCAGTGCTCATAAAGCTCATTTTCCTCCAGATAATCTTTTGCGTATTCCAAAACTCTGTTAACAGTTATAACACCCTCTGTAACCAAATCCACACCCTCAAGCCTTGCAATGGGAGGTACATCGGATTTTTCAAAATTAAGAGTAGGCTGCAGAGGCTTATTTAAATATTTTGCTGCAATAGATGACGTTGTTCCGCCGCAGATGATGTGCTTGCCCTCTTTTGAAAAGAAAAGTGACATCATACGGTCGCAATCATCCCTGTTAGAAGGCGGCCCGAACAAAATATTCATGGGCTCTCTTTTTCTTATTTTTACAATACACGCAGTGGCATCGTCACCGGGCTTTTGACCATATAGCTTATCACATTCTTCAATAAGAATGGTAGACAAATTCTTTGCAGTAAGCCCGCTTACCGACATTGTTTCCATAAAATCAATTATGTCTTCTCTTTTCCAGCCGAAATTATATGCCATTCCTATTCCGGCATGAGGGCATCCGTCACTCATTGCAACAAATATATCCCCCTCCTGCAAACGCACTGAAGATTTATATATCTTTTTACCGTCAATGTTCATTTCGGTTTTGGGATAGTCGTAATTTTTATTATCACGAAGAACAATTACATGGGGATTGTCATACTGAATAATTTCTGCGGTTTCATTATTTATAATATGCATAATGGTAAAGGTTGAATATGCCACACCTCTTACAGAACACACAGGAAGAGTTGCTGCAATAGTTGATACACATTCTTCAATGGGAAGTTCTGCTGCCATCATAGTTGAAATAATCTTTGAAGTAAGTGTTGAAAGGATACTTGCCTTTACCCCGCTTCCAAGACCATCTGCAAGAACAATAACAGTTGAATTACCGCTCTGCTCCACGATATCCACATGGTCACCGCAAAGCTGTTCGCCGTAATGATTAATGCTTTTCCAGCCAATGTCTGCACACAAATCATTCATCCTGAATCGACTCCTTTAGCTTTGCAAGTGCAATTTTTGTTTCTGCCGCAGTTTCCCCAAGCAGCGATGCAATTTCCTGAACAATACGCATCTGCTTGTCAACCACTCTATCAGCTACTTCAACCGTCTGACGGCTAATATTTTCTTTCTTTTCACGCTCATTCTGCTCATCGGTTATATCACGCATTATGCAGATTAGAAGATGTGAATCCTTATCATATACAACCGACTGCTCAACATAGCGCTTATACTCTGCAAGATATACTCTCTTGTTCCTTATATCTCTGCCGGTGTTTTTAACGTCTATAAAATCCTTCGGGTCCATAATACGGACAACCTGATCGCCTAAAACGTCACTGCTTGAACGTATATTCATTATCTTTCTTGCAGATTCGTTAATCTGCTGAACCTCTAATTCTTCGTTAAGCACGATAAGACCATTAGGCGTATTTTTAACAATTGTGTCAGAAAAGCTTTCCGCTTTATCCTTTAAAAATGGCAGACACATAGAAATCTCTGCTTTGCCCTGACAAATTGCAATCGCCTTTTCACGACACGTATTATATCCGCAGGAGCCACAGTTCAGCTCGTCTGTCTCTTTAAATTTACCCATCTGACGAAGAGCTGCGCATATTTCAGTTTCGCTTGGTTGCTGCAAGCGGTGTTCAATATATGAAAACTGCTTTCTAAGCTCTATGCTGTCAGGCAAATCAACATCAAAGTCCTTTTCGCCCGCATAATTTGCAATGGTAATAAAATCCTTAACCGGTGCGGTTTTATTGTATTTTTCCATAACCGGACCGCCAATGCAGCTGCCTACACAGGCAGACATTTCAATGAAGCATTTATGAATTTTTCCGCTTTCAATATCCTTTAGTGCACTTACGCAGTTTTCAATTCCGTCAAGTGCCATATAGGTATATTCCGAAGTCTTCTCTGTCATGGTTTTTAAAATTCCACCCGTTGTGGGAAAAAATCTTGCGCGGCTTTCTGCGTTTGAATCCATCTCCGACAAAAGCTCTATATTTTCTTCTTTAAGCCACTGAGTAAGCTCTTCAAATGTAATCACTGCATCCACGATGCCTTCATAATACTCCGCTTCATCCTTTTTTGCAACACAAGGCCCTATAAATACAGTTTTAGCACCGGGAATTCTTTTCTTTATATCCAGACAGTGAGCCTGCATAGGCGAAACAACATCCGCTAAATACTCAAGCTCTTTGGGAAAATATTTTTGTATAAGCAAATTAATTGAATGACAGCAGGATGTGATAATAATATCGCGCTCATCCTCTTTAAGCATTCTTTCATATTCTTTTTTAACAATTGTTGCCCCAATAGCAGTTTCTTCAACATCCAAAAAGCCAAGTTTTTTTAAAGCAGAGCGCATTGACTCTATTCCAACACCCTCATAATTTGCCACAAAAGAAGGTGCCAGGCTGACAACAACCGGCTCTCCCCCCTGCAAAAACACCTTCACCTTTTCAATTTCGTTAACAATCTGCTTTGCATTCTGCGGACACACAACAAAACACTGACCGCACAAAATACACTCGTTTCCAATAATATGCGCCTGATTGCCTGAAAAACGAATTGCCTTTACAGGGCAGTGACGAATACACTTATAACAGTTTTTACAATTGGATTTTTTCAGTGTCAAACAGTTTGGCATTTTGTCACTTCCTTTCGCTTTCTATTACTGCAAGCACTTTATCTTCAAAAAATTCTTTGAAGTTTTCGCGGGTAACACCGGTATGAATTTCTTCATCCACCTGAATGGTTACACCAAATCTGTTACACTTACCGATACAAAAGCTGCCGGCAAGAGTTATTTCATCTTCAAGCCTGTGGGTTTTTACTGCTTCTGTTAAAAGCTCAACAATTTCAGCCGAGCCTTTCAAATGGCATGAACTTCCCACACAAATCTGAATAATCATAGTATCCTCACACTTTCGCTAAAACTTCATCTCGGAAAAATTCTTCAACTGTATCAGTAGATACTGAACAGAATTTTTCATCAACACTTACGCAGACCCCCTGCTGGCACTTACCCATACAAAATGTGCCGCCAAGCTCTACTTTATCAAAAAGAGAGTGTTTTTCAATAAGTTCCTGAATCTGCTCAACAACCCTGCGTGAGCCTTTAATATGGCATGAACTTCCGATACATACTTTAATTTTCATTTTGTCAAATCCCCTTTTATAATATATTCTCCTTAGCCTTATCATGGTCGGGCTGTCTCGGACCATAACCGACACAAATTCACATAATAATTATATCATTAAATACTTTTAGGGTCAATAAAAAATTTGTTCCAGTTATTTTAAGCTGAGCATTTTCAGAATAAAAGTTTCATCAATCTCAAGTTATATAAACGAAATTTATCATACTTTTACTAGACTTGATGCTCACAAAGTGTTATTTTTATTATATAAAACACAAAAATCCGGTAAACTCTTGACGTTTAGTACTAAATTATGATAAAATATATGTGTTTTAATATATTATCCTTAACTGCATCTTAACTGATGGTATGATATAATTTTATCGTATGATTAGAATGGGATATTTTTGAAAAGGAGACAAAATATATGTTATCATCACAAGATATTATGCAACTGATACAGAGCCTTATCTGGCTTCTTGCAGGTGTAGGTGTTTTTATTGTCGGTATGAATTTTATGGGCGATGCTTTGGAAAGAAGTGCCGGCATAGGAATGAAACGATTACTTGAAAGAATCAGTAACAACCGTTTATCCGGTGTTGGTATCGGTGCCGGAGTTACTGCAATCATCCAAAGCTCGTCTGCAACATCGGTAATGGTTATCGGTCTTGTAAATGCAGGGGTTATGACGCTTATGCAGGCAACACCGATTATTATGGGCGCAAACATTGGTACAACCATTACAGGTGTTTTAGTTGCTCTTAAAAATGATTATTTTAATATGCTGATGTACCTGCTTGCTTTTGCAGGCGTAATGATGGGCTTTGCTAATAAGGAAAAAGTTAAGATTGCAGGAAGTCTTTGCTGCGGTCTTGGCTTAATATTTGTTGGATTGAATATTATGAGCAGTGAACAGGCATTTGGTAATCCTCTTGTAGAGAATATGTTCACCGAAATATTCAAAATGATAGATTTCCCTCTTCTTTTGATTTTGGTTGGTGTTATATTTACTGCACTTATTCAGAGCTCATCTGCATCTACCGGTGTAGTTATTACAATGGTTGGTACAGGTGTACTTCCGCTTGACCTTGCGTTGTTTATTGTTTTAGGTGCGAACATTGGTACATGTGTAACTGCATTACTCGCATCTGTTGGTGCAAATGCTAATTCTAAAAGAGTTGCGCTTATCCACTTTACCTTTAATGTAATAGGAACGGTATTATTTACAGCGATTATTTGGATTTTCAAAGAACCTGTGGTAGACTTCTTAGTTTCTCTGTTCCCCGGAGATGATGCAATGTCACTCCAAATGAGAGTTTCCGTTTTCCATGTTATATTTAATGTGACAACTACTTGTGTATTGCTTCTGTTTGTAAAACAACTTGTCGATTATTCTTGCAGAGTTATTAAAGACAAGAAAGAAGAAAAGAATGCACTTACACTTAAATATGTTGATGACAGACTTATATCCACTCCTCCTGTTGCACTTATGCAGGTAAAGAAAGAAATCGACTATATGATTTCTTTGGTGGAAGAAAATACACGTCTTTGTTTTACGGCAATGGATAGCGGTTCTTCAGAACACAATGATCTGATTTGTAAGAACGAAGAGATAATTGACTTTACTAACAGTGCATTGACAGAATTTTTAATAGGTTTATCAGCAGCAGTTGAAGGAAGCGATGAAAAGATTATTGGTTCATACTTCCATGTTTTAAATGACCTTGAGCGTATCGGTGACCATGCAGAAAACTTCCACGAGATTGGTATGGAGATGATAAACAAAAACATATCATTCTCAGATCAGGCTCGCAGAGGAATTACCTCTATGCGTGACAATGTTATGAAGATGTTTGAAATTTCAAAAGATACATTTGAAACTTTACATAAGGATAAACTTTCCGAATTGACAAAGTTAGAGGAATGTGTAGATGGTATGAAAAAAGAACTCATTGCCAGCCACTTTGAAAGACTTGCCGAAGGAAATTGCAATGTTAACGTAAGCCCTTATTATTCATCAGTTATTGTTGGACTTGAAAGAATTGCTGACCATCTTGTAAATATTGGATACAGTATTGTGAATCCTATCGGTTCTCAGAAAAAAGATAATTAAAAAGATGGGAGTATTAAGGGCATTCGTTATTTAACGCACTAAGCCTGCTAGGCAGATTGTAACGGCTATAGCAGACAGAGCATGTGTCTCTTTCTTTGCAGAAAAGCATTTAGCAAATATATAAAAATACAGACGGAAACTATTAAACTCCGTCTGTATTTTTATATATACGGTTTGTTTTATTTGATAAAGCTTTTGTTAACCCAAAACCGCCTGATACAGCCTATTTATCAAGTGGCATAACAAAAAAACACCGCAATTTATTCAAGCAAAGAACCATAATAAATTGAATGGCATGTCTGATTCTGTCTAGACATGCCATTTTTAACCTTTATTAAGTTTATCATATTAAAATATTATAAGCTTTTAAAAAAAGAACAATTAAAAGTTGTTTTTTACTTATCTTTTGAAAGAGATAAACAACATAAAATCGGAACAAAAAATAATATGATTACAATGACAACTACTCCTAATATAAACAGTTTTGGGTATGCTAAAACAAACTTGCTAAGAAAATCTGCAATGTATTGATATGCAAAATATTCTATAAGCCACCAACCAAACAAAACTATGTACGACCCGCTTAAAATGACATTTGAATATACAATATATGGATATTTTTTAATCAATCTTTGTGAAAATCCACATTTGCCGTTAACGCACACAGAGTCATTGCAGCCTCTGCAGATAACAGAAATATTCTTTGATGAAAGCCGCGATATCATAAACATAAACACAAACAGCAAGTTTATAAGAATATGTCCCATTAAAATAAATCTGCCTAAATTAACTTGGATAATTGAAGAAATGCTCTTGTTAAATAGCTCTCCCGTAACAGTAAAATACGCACCAACAATAATAAATATTATAGATACAAATATACCAAGAATAGTAAGCATGTTTGTTGTTAAAGAGCTCATTTCTGCTCTGGTATCACTTATTTCTTTTCTTGTCTCATGTAAATCCTCAGTAGTTTTACTTAATGCGTCTTTCGCTTTAGAATACTCATTTTTAGCTGTTTCTAAATTATTTTTAGATTCTTGAAGATATCCATTAAATTCTTCTTTATATGCACTTAATGTAGTATTATACTCCTCTATGTGATTATTAATTGCTTCCTGAGGAGCGTTCGTAATGTCTGAGATATTATTTTCACATTCTGCGATATCGTTTTCAGATTTACTAATGCTTTTTCTCACCATTAACTCATATTTTAAAGCTGATATAAACATATCAACATTGTATCTAAATTCTGAATCATCTAAATATTTTTTTATTTCATTATAATTCCCGTCTTCAGCACATAAAGTGTTATCAGAATGAAGAAATTCTTCAATTACTTTTATAAATGCTATTGGCGTAGTGAGTGAATTCCATGGTTTTTTATCAAGTAAATCAAATATAAAAAAATAATGTGGTCTAAATTTATTATCGTTAAATATGCCGTTTAATGTACCAAGTAGTGTATTAATTTTACTTCGCACCGTTTCCTCATCAGAGCCGATATAGTCTTCATCAGATAAGATGATTTCATTTACAAGATTTTCTAAATCCTTTTGTCTTTTTCCTCTAGAGTTGGGCATTCTTTATTTCCTCATTCAAATCGTTTATTTGTGAAAAATACTCTTTTATTAATCCTAAATCAATAATTTTTTCCGGTTCATCCGGAACGTAGGTCTCTTTCCAAGGTGTTTGTTTCTTTGTAGTAATTCCAAGTTCACGTTTGTTATACCTACCGTATTTTTCTATGATTTCATCCAGAAATAATTTAAGCGATGGGGGTAATTCTATTTCTTGCGGGTATCTGGTTGTAATCAGTTCGTATTCCCAATCTTTAAACACAAATTCCAATTCCCGAATATATGGTCCGCATGTATAAGCATATATATCCTCTTTGAACAGACCTTTACCGGATTGTTTTAGCATCAACCCCTGAGCCAAATAAAGCACCTTATTTAATTTATAAAAGTCCATATAATATTTCTCATCGCCAAAAATATTTCTTAATTCAATCGCTTTTGATATTGAATATTTTGCTATATCAGCAACTCTGCACATTTTCTTATCACTCTTTCTACTATAAGCATATCTATACTACATTATATATAAAAACAAAATAATGGTGACAATAATTTCACCATTTACACCAAGATGCACCTCGGTAGGATTTACTGACACCTACTGTCTACGGTAAACATTATTCACTATCATCTTATATTATACATGTTTATTATTCCCTTGTCAACAGATACTATAAACAAAAAAACATGCAAATGTTGGTGTACATTTAACCGCAACTACATTTGCATATTTTGGTCGGGATGACAGGATTTGAACCTGCGGCCTCTTCGTCCCGAACGAAGCGCGCTACCAAACTGCGCTACACCCCGTGATTTCCGCCCGGCGACTAAGCACCGAGCGGTTATGGCCCTGATTATTCTGCAAAGTCCTTTTCAACAAGGTCAACCAATGCATCAACAGCTTCTTTTTCGTCCAAACCATCTGCAATAACGCTGATAGCAGTTCCTCTTGTAATTCCTAAAGACAATACACCAAGCAAGCTCTTTGCATTAACTCTTCTTTCCTCTTTTTCAATCCAGATGCTTGACTTAAACTCGTTAGCCTTCTGAATAAAGAAAGTAGCCGGTCTTGCATGAAGTCCTACCTGATTGTTAAGAACAACTTCTTTAGTATACATATCGCCAAAACTCCTCTCTGGAAATCAATAATAATTCTAAAATTAAGTATATCTCTACCTTAATACTATACTAAATATTTTTTAAATAGTCAAGGATAAATTGCCCTTTTATATAATTTTCTACTTTATTACCGAAAGAACACTCATATACGGGTTGCAATTTTATTTATATTTTCAGATTTAAATTCCCTAAATCTGCCTTCATCAAGTGCATCTCTTATTTTTTGCATAAGATTATTATAAAAATACAGGTTATGAAGCACACACAAACGCTGTGCCAGCATTTCCTTTGCTTTAAACAAATGTCGAATATACGCTCTTGAATAAAATCTGCACGCCTGACATGAACACCCTTCTTCAATAGGCGATGTGTCTGTTTCATATTTAACATTCATAATATTCATAATACCGTTCATTGTAAACACATGGCCGTGTCTTGCGTTACGGCTGGGCATAACACAATCAAAAAAATCTACCCCGCGGTCTACAGCTTCAATTATGTTTGCAGGCGTTCCAACTCCCATAAGATACCTTGGCTTTGCCACCGGCATCAAAGGCTCTACCTGCTCAATTATATGATACATTTCCTCGTGACTTTCGCCAACTGCAAGCCCGCCGATTGCGTATCCGTCGAGGTCAAGTTCTGCAATTTCCTGCATATGCTCGCGCCGTATGTCATCATATATTCCGCCCTGATTTATGCCAAAAAGCAATTGATTTTTATTTATTGTTCTTTCATGTGAATTTAACTTTTCCATTTCTGTCTTGCAGCGCTTAAGCCATCTTGTGGTTCTCGCGGCAGAACGCTTTGTGTAATCATAAGGCGAGGGGTTTTCAACACATTCGTCAAAAGCCATTGCAATAGTAGATGCTAAATTTGACTGAATACGCATACTTTCTTCAGGTCCCATAAATATCTTTCTGCCATCAATATGTGACGAAAAGTATACTCCCTCTTCTTCTATTTTACGCAAACCAGAAAGAGAAAATACCTGAAATCCGCCGCTGTCTGTAAGAATTGGTCTGTCCCAGTTCATCATCTTATGAAGTCCGCCAAGCTTATGCACAACTTCATCGCCGGGGCGCAAATGCAAATGATATGTGTTTGAAAGCTCAACCTGACAGCCTACTTCTTTTAAATCAACTGTAGAAACTCCGCCTTTAATTGCTGCTATTGTTCCCACATTCATAAACACAGGTGTCTGTATTGTACCATGAACAGTTTTAAATTCTCCGCGGCGCGCCTTCCCTTCCGTCTTTTTTATTGTAAACATATTTTTCCTCCAATCAAAAGCCGAATCAGCTTATAAACATCGCATCTCCAAAACTGAAAAATCTATATTTTTCTTCAACTGCAGTTTTATATGCATTCATCACATTATCTTTTCCTGCAAAAGCACTTACAAGCATAACAAGTGTAGATTCCGGCAAATGAAAATTTGTTATAAGTGCATCTACACATTTGAATTTATATCCCGGATATATAAAAATATCAGTCCAGCCGGTGGAAGGCTTCATAAATCCCGTATCGTCTGACACAGTTTCCACAACTCTGTTTGATGTTGTTCCCACACATATAACTCTTTTTCCATTTTCTTTTGCACTGTTTATTTTATCACAAGCCTCATCATTTATAATATAAAATTCGGAATGCATTTTATGGTCTGTTATATTATCCGCTTTAACGGGTCTGAAAGTGCCAAGTCCCACATGAAGGGTAACATAAGCAATTTTTACGCCCTTTTTTTCTATTTTTTCCAAAAGCTCTTTTGTAAAATGAAGTCCTGCAGTCGGTGCCGCAGCGGATCCGTCATACTTTGAATAAACAGTCTGATAACGTTCTTTATCTTCAAGCTTTTCTGTAATATACGGCGGAAGAGGCATTTGCCCCAAGCGGTCTAAGATTTCTTCAAAAACCCCATCGTAATAAAATTTTACCATACGGTTTCCGTCATTTACTATTTCTAAAACCTCTGCCTTTAAAAGCCCGTCACCGAAATCAAATCTTGCTCCCGGCTTTGCACGCCTGCCCGGCTTTAAAATAACCTCCCACACATCAAGGGAATATTTATTTAAAAGCAAAAACTCAATTGCCCCTTCACTACCCTCTTTTTTCCCGTAAAGGCGGGCAGGGATAACACGAGTGTTGTTCAAAACAAGACAATCTCCCTCTTCAAGAAAATCCACAACATCTTTAAATATTTTATGCTTTAATTCACCTGTGTGCTTATCCATACACATAAGCTTTGATGCACTTCTGTCCTTCAGCGGGGTCTGTGCTATAAGCTCTTCAGGTAAATCATAGAAAAATTCCTGTCTGGTCAAAAAAATTCCTCCAAAATTATTAATACCATTCCACTGTTACTCCGGTAAAATAAAATTTTATAATATCTGTATATGAAAATCCTGCTTTTGCCATACCTTGTGCACCATATTGGCTCATGCCGATGCCATGACCACTTCCACGGCCATCAAAAACAAATTCTATATCATCACCCATACTCAAAAGAGAAACCTTATTTTCTGCCCCTTTCACTACTGCACTTTCAGGCATATTTGAAATGCCGCTTGCTGATAGCACCTTTGAATTTCCCATATTAACACTTGAAATGCCACTTGCGGTCAGCACGCTTGCCGTACTTGATGCCGTTCCGCCGCCGCTTATACTGTAATACTGACTTTTCAAGTTAAAAAATGTTCTGCATTTTTCAAAAGTTAGAGTATGGCTACCTGCAGTTCCCGATATAATAAGCTTTGTTACTCTCATATCAGCACCTTGTTCTGCTATGGTAAGGTCTGTAACATTTCCTATATTAACTCCCGCTGCAGAAAGCTTTGCTTCTATTTCTGCCGGAGTATATTTCACCTGCCATATGTCACCCTTTATATTTTCAACATCTTCGTATATGTCATCAACACTTACAAGATACGGAATATCCGCTCCGCCCCATGCAGAATGTGAATTTGCAGTTTTACCACCGCTCATAGCACAGAAATATGTATCAGCAAGCTTGCCGTTATATTTTACCACCATTCCTGATGTTTCATGAGCCGCTGTGTATGTAGATTCAGTTTCTTTTTCTATTCCCTTATAAGCCTGAGTTCTTGTATCATCAGTAACATCTATTCCGTATTTATCGTATGCGCTTCTAGTAAGGGCATATGTTCTTGCGATAACAGCCTGAGCTTTAAGGGCCTCTATGTGCCAGCTGGGATACATTTCGCTGCCTACAACAGACGCTAAATAATCATCCATATCCACAAGGTTTACAACCGACACCGCCTTTGAATAAGTTCTGTCGGCCATAATAGCACCTCTGTATTCACCTTTGCCGCTTACTTTAACTGTCCCGCCGTTTCTTGCCTTAAAGCAGAAAGCATCGCTTTCATTACGAAACACAAAACAATTGTTTCCCGAAACTGCCATAACAGTTTTTGAGTCCATATTGGTATACACAAAATCAACCATAGCGGCACTTTTTACCCATTCTATATTACTTACTGCATCCTCCTGACTTTGAAACAGACCCAGCATAATATAAAACCCACCGTTTATATATCCGCTGTGGGCATATACACCAAGCTGTCTCATATATGTCGCCACTTCCATAGCAGTCTCAAGACTGTCATAAGAAACAGCACTCATAAGATAGTGCCCGCCCCCCTGCTCAACATACATTCTTGTATCGCTGACTTCAGAAAGCTTATAAAAAACACCATCGCGGGCAAATCCAACCTCAAAGCCCGCCGCAGAAGTTGCCTCAAAAGAATAAACCGCTTCATTCCCGAAGCGAAGTCCTACTTTTACATTAATTGCATGCACTCCGCTTCCCATAAGAAAAAGTGATGCAATTAAAAAGCAGATAATTCCTTTCTTTTTCATAAAACCACATCTTTCAAAATTTGTTTTGTGCTTAGCCCGACAGGCTAAATTTTATTTCATTGAATTTAATGTGTCAATAATTCCCTGTGCAATAGCCTCTGCTGCTTCCTTTTGCTTTTCTTCGTCGCAAAGCTTTTGCCTGTCCTCTTCATTGGTAATGAATGCATTTTCCACAATTACCGATGGCATATTGACCTTTCTTATTACATACATTGAACTGCCGTTTACCCTGCCACGGTTTTTAGTGCCCCACGCATTTGGCAGATATTTTAAAATATTGCTTGCTAATCTTTGCGCTGTAGGATAATACTCATTTGATGTATGGTGCATCACAAGAGTTCCTGAATACGATGTATCCTCTAATGCATTACAGTGGATACTTACAAACAAATCAGCTTCAAGCTTGTTTGCATAAGTTGTCCTCTCGTCTAATGTCCAGTAAACATCACTGTCACGGGTAAAAACTGCATTAACTCCCGCATCCTGCAAATTTTTTACAACTAATTTTGCCACTGCAAGATTAATATTTTTTTCATAAGCAACATCTTTTCCGGCTTCATCCCTTCCAATAGCACCGGGGTCAGAGCCTCCGTGACCTGCGTCTATAATAACCATTGGCGCATCATCAGGAATTACAGCTTCATTTTCCTCTTCTTTTTCTTCTCCGGTTTCTCCGGAAAATTTCAATATTATTTTTGCACTTTTATTCTGCTTGTCTAACAAAATATCATATTCCGGAATTTCATCAACATCAAAAACTATTCTTGCTCCGCCCTGATAATATCCGGTACGTATACTTAAAATGTTTTCTCCTGCTTCATAGCTTTCCTTAAGTCCGTCTACATTAAAACCCTTAAAGTCTACCACAAGCCTGTTTGGAGAATTAAGCTTTATCACAGAATATTCTTTTGGTTCTGCTGAAAATTTTATTTCTACAATGTCTTTATCGTTTTTATTTGAATATTTAAGCTCATATGCATTTTCTGTGGAAAGAATTTCGCCCTCGATTATTAAAATTTTACCGTCGGCTTCAACATATTTTACATTCATATCAAAATTTTCGGCAATAAATCTTACAGGCACCATCGTTTTTCCGATGCCCTTGTATGACACAAGCTTAGGTGCTGTTTCAAGCTCATAATTCGCTCCGTTTACAGAGGCCGTCTTTTCATCAAGCTTTAGGTTTATAACCTTATCTGATTTGCAAATAAGCACACTTGATGCCTTTCCGTTTCGCCCTTCTGCCCACAATACATCAGCGCCGAGAGCCTCACATATCTCCCTTACGGGCACAATGCTCCTTCCGTTTTCCAAAACAATTGGAGGAACAGGCGTTTCCACAAGCTTTGAATTAACATATATCTCAAATTTTGTTCCGGTATAATCATATGATTTACCGTCATAAACAATCGTTCCCGAAAAGGTTTCTGCGGCACTTACATTTACAACAAGCATCAGCATACAAAGAATTACAATAAAAGTTTTCTTCACTCCCGACACCTCCTTTTTCATCTGTTATTCATTTTTATTTATTACTCTTCAAATCCGATGCTGAGCTGAGCGTTTGTCTCGTTCTTTGCAGGATATTCAATATTAAGATGCTCATAAGCAAGAGGATTTAAAACTCTTCCCCTTGGTGTGCGGCTTATAAATCCGAGCTGTAATAAATACGGCTCATATACATCTTCTATTGTGTTGGCATCTTCTCCTATTGATGCTGCCAGCGTTTCAAGCCCTACCGGACCGCCACCAAAATTTTTAACAATCGCCATAAGCATTCTGCGGTCTACCACATCAAGACCAATATTATCAATTTCCATCATGGAAAGGGCTTTATCCGCCACATCTTTTGTAATAATTCCTTCTGCTTTTACCTGAGCGTAGTCTCTTACACGCTTTAAAAGTCTGTTTGCAATTCTGGGGGTACCTCTTGAGCGTCTTGCAATTTCCAAGGCACCGTCTTCTTCAATACCAATATTTAATATGCCTGCAGAGCGTGTAACAATTTGCTTTAATTCATCTATAGTATACATTTCAAGCTTGCTTATTACGCCAAATCGGTCTCTTAAAGGAGCGGTCAAAAGCCCTGCCCTTGTGGTCGCACCGATAAGCGTAAATTTAGGCAAGTCAATACGAAGTGACCTTGCAGATGGGCCTTTTCCGATAATAATATCCAAAGCATAATCTTCCATTGCAGGATATAAAACCTCTTCCACACTGCGGCTTAACCTGTGGATTTCGTCTATAAATAAAATATCGTGTTCTGAAAGATTTGTAAGTATAGCCGCTAAATCTCCCGCCTTTTCAATAGCAGGTCCGCTTGTAATTCTTATGCTTACACCCATTTCATTTGCAATAATAGCTGAAAGGGTTGTTTTACCAAGCCCCGGAGGACCGTAGAGCAAAACATGGTCTAGCGCTTCATTACGCGAGCGCGCCGCCTCTATGTATATTTCAAGGCTTTTTTTTGCTTTTGTCTGACCCACATAATCACAAAGACGCCTGGGCCTTAAACCGCCCTCTATTTCTTCATCATCGGAAACAAATCCGCTTGACATTAATCTTTCTTCCATATTTTCATCGAAATTCAAGCCCTTTCACCTACCTCATCAATTTCATTAAAGCCTGCTTTATTATAAGTTCAATATCCATTGTCATATCAATTCCCGAAAGTGCGCTTTTTGCCTCTACAGCGCTGTAACCAAGAGTAACAAGGGCTTCAATTGCTTCACCGGTTGCTGACATTTTGCCGACAGTCGCTGATGCGGCAAGCTCTTTTGCGCCGTCAGATGCAATAGCTGTATTTGAAAGCTTGTCCTTTAGTTCAAGCACAATTCTGCTTGCCGCTTTCGGCCCTACACCGTTTGCTTTTTTAATAAGGTCTGTGTCTCCTGTTACAATTGCAAGAGCAATTTTATCATGAGTTGCAACAGACAAAACACTTATTGCCGCTTTTGGCCCTACTCCTGATACGCTAAGCAGCTTTTCGAACAGCTCAAGCTCACTTTCACTCAAAAATCCGTATATATCAAACATATCTTCACGGATATAGGTGTATGTATACATTTTTATATCTGTATCAAGCTTTATTTTTTCAATATTTAAAACAGATGTGTAAACCTTATAGCCTACACCGCCGGCATCCACCACAACAAAATTATCGCCTTTAAGTCCGGCTTTTCCTGATATATAATAAAACATAACACCGCCTCCGTCAAAAAAAGATAAAATTCTTTATTTATCATTATACTATAATTTATATGAAAGGTCAATTTCATTTTGATAACATTTATATGTATAATTTATAAAAAAAGGAATTTTTTTCATTATATTAAAATTAATGAGCGCCTGTTAACCAATGGTTTTAATCCGCTCACAAAGTGAAAGCCGACAGTCTTACTCGTAAAATGTTTAATTTTTGTATCATTTTTTGTTTTTTGTATTTTGCACAATCGTATTTTACATGATTAAAAAATGTATTTGAATATTCTGTTTGCTATTTTTTAAATTATGTGATAAAATAAAGACATATTAAAAAAGGAGATTTATATAATTATGAAAAGAAGCAGCGGTGTTTTAATGCACATATCATCACTTTTTGGAGATTATTCCATCGGAAGTTTCGGCGAGGAGGCAAAATATTTTATTGATTTTCTTTCCGATTGCGGTTTTACCTTATGGCAGGTGCTACCCTTTTCAATGGTGGATGAATGTAATTCACCTTACAAATCATATTCAGCATTTGCCGGAAATCCCTATTTTGTTGACCTTAATGTGTTAAAAGAGAAGGGACTTTTAACAGACTCAGAGCTCTGCACTGCCCGCCAACAAACTCCGTATTCATCCGAATATGTAAGGCTTTATCACACAAGATACGATTTATTAAAGAAAGCTTCTGAAAGATGCACTTATAAAAATGAGGTTGAATATTTTATAAATCAAAATCCCCAGCTTGATAAATTTTGCACATTTATGGCGCTTAAAGCAGCAAATGATGAAAAACTCTGGTGCGAGTGGACAAATGAAAATATTGACGAAAGTGTTTTATTTGCATGGAAATTTATTCAGTATGAATTTTTCATCCAGTGGGCAAATATAAAAGCCTACGCAAACTCGAAAAACATAAAAATCATAGGCGACATTCCCATCTACGTTTCTTATGACAGCTGTGATGTGTGGGCAAATAAAAATCTTTTTGACCTTGATGAAGACGGAAAGCCAAACTGTGTTGCAGGGGTACCGCCGGATTATTTTTCAGCTGACGGTCAGCTTTGGGGAAATCCCTTATATAAATGGGATGTTATGAAAAAGGATGGTTTTGCATGGTGGAAAGACAGACTTTTAAATATGTTTAAAATGTTTGATGTCGTAAGAATAGACCATTTTAGAGGTCTTGAGTCCTTTTGGAGTGTGCCGTATGATGCCAAAACCGCCCGTGAGGGCAAATGGCTCAAGGGGCCGGGAAAAGATTTTATTGACTCTGTAAAATCCACATTCCCCTCAAATGAAATTATCGCCGAAGATTTAGGAGAAATAACCGATGAGGTAAAAACCCTTGTAGAATATAGCGGTTTCCCTGGCATGAAAGTGTTTCAGTTTGGCTTTTTCGGAGACTATAATAACACTCATCAGCCTCATAACTATTCAGAAAACTGCGTTGCCTATACCGGCACTCACGATAATAACACACTCCTTGGTTATGTATGGGAACTTGACGAAAATTCGAGAAAAAATATGCTTTCGTATTGTGGCTACGACTTACATAACTGGAATAACGGCTATAACAGTATAATAAGAACGATGTTTGCAAGCCACGCAAACACAGTTATACTTCCCATTCAGGACCTTTTGGGTTACGGATCCGATACACGCCTTAACATTCCAGGTAAGGCAGACGGTAACTGGCAATTCAGAATAACAAAAGACCAGCTTGACGGAATTAATAAAGAAAAATACAGAAAGCTTAATGAAACATACGGCAGGTTAAGCCGATAAATTTTTACACAAAAAAAGTACGGCAAAATGAACCGACCTCCCAATCGTTAGATTTTTGGTCTAACTTTTTGGGGGGGCACATCAAAACAATATGAAAATGATGTGCTTTTTTTGTGCCTTGACTGAATGTCTAAAAAGCTTTTTACATAAAAATTTTTAAGAGTGCATATAATGTGGCAAAGGAGGGATTTTTATGATAAAAAGATTTAAACCTTATCTGATAAGTATTATAATTGCTCTGGCAGTAGGTGGCCTTTCGGCTCTTTTTACAATGGGGAATATGGATATATATGAAAGCATAAATACTCCGCCTGCATCACCGCCGGGATTTTTATTTCCCATCGTATGGAGCATTCTTTATATACTTATGGGGATAGGAAGCGCGATTGTTTATCAAAGCGACTCTGTGCATAAATGGCCTGCACTTGGGATATATATTCTGAATCTCATAGTTAACTTTTTCTGGAGTATAATTTTCTTTAATTTAAGAGCGTATTTATTCAGTTTTATATGGCTTTTGCTTCTTCTTTTTATAATTGGAGTAATGATTTACAGGTTTTTCAAGGTAAGCCCCTCTGCAGCATATTTACAAATACCTTATTTTTTATGGGTATGCTTTGCAGGATATCTTAATTTTTTAATTTTTATACTGAACTAAAAAGCGGCACATCACTTTTCTTTTAACGTGATGTGCCGTTTTGTTTTTAATATGCAGGAAATTACTTCTTTTAAGTTGTAATTTCCAAATACCATAAAAGGCTGCCTTTAAAAGTGTGAGCAAAGAAAACATCGGTTGCCAAAGGCGACTTTTTTATTTTTTCATTAAAAACTTTTTTAGCTTTATAATATGGTAAAGAGCTTTATCCAAAATCAGTCTTAAATCCCATATGCAGACATAAAGCTTATAAAGAAATCCGGGAGATTCAAGATTTATTGCTTTATTCCTTTTTGTTATTTGGCTTAGCTTGCCTATTATTTGCTCTTTTACTATAGGATATTCCAGTTGAAACTGATTATCTCCGCATAAAACATAATAATCCTTATGTGTAATCACAATTCTGTGTAGCACAATTTTACCGTTTTTTCTGCGATACAGAATAATGTCATACTTTTTTAAATTATCCGGTGAACATACAGATACCGTATCAATTCCGGGAAGTATGGTAGGCAGCATACTTTTTCCATTAGGTATAAAATTTACTGTTTCGCCGTTTTGCACAGCATCTTTAAGAACCAAAATGAAATCCTTAAAGGTTGGTTTGCTATCTGACTCCATAAAACCTACTCCTCTAAAATATTTACGGAGCGGAGCTTGTCTAAAAATGCATTTATATCAGTAAGGGCAGTGCCACGGTCAACATCATACTCTTCACACAATGCATCGCAAAGTGCATTAGCAGTTGTATCTTCATTTAAATGTTCAAAAAGAAATGCAGCAGATTCAGAAAGATTTATCATGCCGTTAAAAGTCTTCATTGTTTTGCCCACACCTATAACAACATTATTTCCTGCTACCTTTTTTAATATAAAGCCTTCTTTGATTTTCATTTCCAAGTCTCCTTAGGTAAATATTTATACAGATTATTTCATAGCATTATAAGCAAGCTCTACTGCCGCTTCGTCTATTTTGCAACCCATAAGATACATATCTGTTTTTTCGATAAGCTTATCAAACAGTGATAAAAGCTTATCAAGACTAACTGTGTCAAGAGGCCGGATTGTTTGCCACATAAGCTTGTTTACAGCTTCCAGACTGTTAATTTTACGAATACGGTTTTCTTCACTTCGTTCAATAAAGCATATTCCCTGAAGGGGAACACGTGCATTTGCATTTTTATCGGTTTTACCGCTCCACGGAGTGCCGTATACATAAAAATTGTCATCCTCTGCAAGTCGCAACGCTGGTTTATCGTCATTGATAATATAAATATCTCTGCCTTCAAAATGCTTCAGCCAAAGACCTGTATGGGTTGATTTACCCGTGCCGCTCGGGGCGGAAAACAAATATGCCTTTGAGTCTAAAACAACAGCAGATGAATGAATCATAAATCCGTTGAAATCAAGCAAGCTGCGATAAAACTTAGCACCGGTCATAACATATTCATAATCACCATAACCAAGAGTCTTTGATGAATTTGCATCAACTCTTTTCTGAATAAGTTCAGGGTCAATATCAATGGTGATGTCTGCCGTTTCAGCATCTGAATATTCAATTTGGTATTTTTTTGCACGCGTATTCAACAGTCCGCCCTTAAAGTTAATGTCAACTGTTAAACCGGTGATGCCATATCTTTTCATAGAAAAAATTTCCTTAAACAGTTTTATTAGAATTCGCCACCATCTTCGATGCCGCCAGAACCGGAGCCGGAACCTGAACCTGAGCCAGAACCAGAACCGGAGCCAGAACCGGAGCCAGAACCGGAGCCTGAACCTGAACCAGAACCTGAACCAGAACCTGAACCAGAACCTGAACCAGAACCTGAACCAGAACCGGAGCCGGAACCTGAACCAGAACCGGAGCCTGAACCTGAACCAGAACTGGAACCTGAACCTGAGCTGTTGGTATCATCTGTGTTGTTCCCGCTACTAGGAATATAGAAATTAGGAGCAGAAGTATTTTTTGCAACAACCTTTACAGCGTTTTCGTCGTTTATAACATAGCCTTTAACAACTGTGGAATCAAGTGTTATAGAACCATTTTCAACGCTGTCACCTATAATAAGGTTTCCTGTAATTTCAGAGTTTTTGATTACAACATTGTTTGCACGAACAAGAATATTGCCCTCAGCAATATCATCTGCTGTGTATGTGCCGGATTTTGTGATATACTGTTTTACAATATTATTCATAAGCACTGCAAATTCAGCACGTGTAATATTATTTGCGGGGTTTAAGTTGCCTTCTGTATCACCTTTTGCGTATCCGTTTGATACGATTGCTGCAACACAAGGAACTGCCCAGTCAGCTACTGAGGCATTATCATTGAAGCTGCGAATAGCAGATTCTGTTCCGTTTTCTAAAGAAAATGCTCTTGCCAAAACAACAAAAGCTTCCTGACGGGTTATATTGTTTTCAGGATTAAGGTTTGCACCGTCACCTTTGAAAATTCCCATTTCAACAGCTGCTGCCATATATGTATAATACCATGCGTTTGTTTTAACATCTGCAAATTCAGAAATATCAGCTTCTTTTGTTGCTCCGAAAGCACGAACCATTATGGTTGCCATCTGAGAGCGTGTAACATTATCAGAGGGTCTGATAGTGTTGTCGTCATAACCTGTTAAAAGACCGTTGTCAACTGCTTTTTCCAAAGCTTCTGTAGACCAGTTATCAGGCATATCCGTAAAAGTAGCGGCGCTTACACCGAAAGACATTACCGATAATATCATACATAGACAAGCGATACTGCAAATTAATTTTTTCATTTTGAGGTACCTCCGTAAAATAAATATTTTTGTATATTTATACAATTGGGCGACAAAACCACAACTATAAATATTCTATCTTATATTGTATACCTTTTCTCATTGGTTGTCAAATGTTTTTTGCCTTTTGAATATAGAATTTGTCTGTTTGTTTTTGGTTAAAGTGCACACAAATGTAAATGGCTCTTGCTTATAAAACTATTTACACATTTAAAAAGTTGAAAAAACCCGCTTTTTGTATCCGAATTGTAATGTATTAATAAAGAAAGTGTTATTGACGGGGTTGAATAATCGTGATATAGTAATATTATCGCAATTTATACATATGAAAAATTCTAAGGAGGTATAAGGTTATGAAAAATTTCAAAAATGTATTTGCGCTTATAATGGCAGTTGTTATTTTATTGTCAGCTGTCAGTGTTGGTGCATTTGATGATGTGAGCGAAGAGCATAAGTATTCAAAGGCCATATCGTCTTTGGTTTCTTTTAAACTTCTTGCCGGATATGAGGATAGCCTTTTCAGACCGGATAATACGATTACAAGAGCTGAATTTGCTGCAGTCATGACAAGAGCACTCAATATGGAAAGTTTTGTGGGTGGCCTTGATGCAGGCAGTGTTTTTAGCGATATGCTAAATGAAGACGGCTCTAATCACTGGGGCAGCGGATATGTAAGATTCGCATATGACCAGGGGATTATTGCAGGTATGGGAGACGGCACCTTTGCACCTGATTCACCTGTTACATTTGAGCAGGCGATAAAGATGGTTGTGTGTACGCTTGGTTATGGCGATTCTGCTATTGAAAACGGCGGATGGCCCGGTGGATATTTAAAGGTTGCAAATGATATCGGTCTTATGAAAAATGCAAGTTTGTCGCCTACAGATTCTCCGGCATCGAGAGGTATTGTTGCACAGATAGTTTATAATGCACTTGAGATTGAGCTTATTGAGAAATCAAACTCGGGACAGAGTGTTACAACCAAGAAAACTCTTTTGAACGATAAGCTTAGGGTTGTGCGTTTTAAAAATTACATGATAACAAATGTAGACGGTGAAACAACAATTAATTCTGAAAATAATGATGTTAAAAAGGGTGAAATTCTTCTGCAGCGCGGAACAGAAAATCTTGTTATTTCTTACGGAAATGTTATGAGTTCTGCAACACTTAAATCTTATATTGGCTATTATATTTCAGGTTACTACAGAATTAACGAAGAAAAAGAAGTATTAGAGCTTGTTTCTGTAGAGATGAGTTCTACAAAAAATATGGAGCTTAATATTAATTTTGAGAATATAGAAACTTATGATGATTTCAAATTGGAATACTGGATTAATAAAGAAACTGACCACTCCACAAAGCATGCTCAAATTTCAGAAAATGCACAGCTTATTTATAATGGTATGGTTTATGATTATAAATCTTCAGGTGATGCTGATGAAAGAAATCTGTCAAGATGGTTAAATCCTGAAAGCGAAGATTTTATATATGGCAGCATAAGACTTTTAGACTCTGACGGCGATGCGTCATATGATGCAGTGTTCGTTGAAGATTTTGAGGTTTATGTTGTAAAAAATGTTCCTGTTACAAATGACTCAATTTCATCAAATAACTACATAATATATGATTATTATAATTCAGGAAAAAGCATAAGACTTGACCCTAATGATGAAGATACAACAATAACTATCAAGAATGCAAAAACAGGTGCATCTGTTAAGACAGAGTCTTTGAAAGCAATGAACGTTTTATCTGTTGCTTCAAGTCTTGACGGAAGTGTGTATAACTGTTATGTATCAAGTTCAAATACTGTTGCAGGACAGATTACAAGCTTGAGTGAAGGCAGGCATATATATACTATTGCACGTAAAGATTATGAGCTTACAAAAGAGTTTAAGCAAGTTGTTGATTCAGGAAAGGCAACTCTTGAGGTGGGTTCTGTAGGAATGTATTATCTTGACCATTTGGGAAGAATTGCAGCAGTTAAAATAACAGCTGAACAAACAGGTAATTACGGATATATTACAATCGGTGGACTTACCGGCAGTAGCGGTGATGTTGCAACAGTTAAGCTTGTAGCACTTTCCGGCTCTCCTTCTGTTCCCACAAAAACAAAGCTTGCAGAAAAGGTTAAAATTAATGGCAAAAACTATACCGATGCTTCAGCCGCTCTTTCAGCACTTGAAGGCAGTGCATCACTTATAACGGCGAATAAGTCCGACTCTGTTTCAAATGCAGATTGTTCTCAGCTTGTAAGATTTATTAAAAACTCAAGCGGCCAGATTTCAAATATTACAACTGTTAAAGCCGATAAAGACGGAGATGTAGAAATCGGAACGAATACTGACAGCGGAGCAGTTGTTATGGGTGTGCCGGTTAAGAAGTTGCTTTATAATGGTTCAGGTAATTTCGGTAACGAAATATTTGCAAGCAGCTCTACAAAGATAATCATTGTTCCAACTGACAGAAATAAAGATTCTGAATACAAAAGATATACAGGCTATTCAAACCTAAAAAAAGGCAGCGAATATGAGGTGGAAGCATATGATATAAATGCTTCCGGTACGGCATCAGTACTTGTAGTTTATGGTGCAGACACATCAAGTCCTGTAACAAGCGATACAAAGGTTTCAATTGTAAAAGATAAGGCAATTGCAATCAACTCATTGACAGAAGAAATCTGCTATACAATTTCTGTTTACGAAGAAGGTATATTGAATAGTTATGAAACGGAAGATAATTCAAGCAAGTTTGAAAATATTGAAGCAGGCGATATTGTAAGATTTGGCTTTAATGGTGATGGACACATAAATGATGTGAAATTTGAAGTGGACCACAACGAGATTGTTTATGAATCAAAGCACGATGAAGCGCTTTATAACGGCGACTATAAATTCAAAACAATTATGGGTACGGTTGCATCAAAGAGCGATGAAATTATCCTGATTGCACCCGCAGAAGTTATTTATACAGAAGAGGCAACCAACGAAGAAGGAGAGGTTGTTACTCCTGCATCGTATTCTCTTGATGATTCAGCTAAGGAAGGATATGCAAAGACACCTTCAACAAATGTTTACAGAGTTATAAAAAAGAGCAGTTCAACTGTTGTTGAAACTACTATGTGGGAGTCTATAGTTTCTTATGCAGATGTGGAAAACAATACTGCAAGCATTGCATTTGCACACGCTTATGCAAATGACTTAAAGCTTATAGTTATTTATGTTACTGAAAGCAAATAAGATAGTTTTAAAATAAAAAAGCATGGGAAGACTTATGAACTGCATCAGTTTGTGCAGACAGCACAAACTGATGCAGTTCATTTTCAAACCGATGCTTTTTTTATAATTAAATATATTTTTCAGGATTCTGTCTGCTTCCGTTTTTAATAATCTCAAAATGACAGTGGTTGCCGGTTGAATTACCGGTTGAGCCCATATATGCAATGGTCTGCCCCTTAGCCACGGTCTGGCCTACACTTACTGCAAAGCTGCTGTTGTGAGCATAATATGTAACATAGCCGTTCTGATGGTCAATTTTTACAAGCTTGCCGTAGCCGCCTGACCATCCTACAAATACTACCTTACCATGGTCAGCTGCAACAATGGGACTTCCATAACGGCCTGCAATGTCAAGCCCTGTATGAAAGCCTCTGCTTCTGTTGCCGTAACGTGAAGATATATAACCCCTTGCCGGAGCTATAAAAGACCTGCTTCCAACACCGCTTGGCGGCTTTTTAGTGCCTACCTTTTTTATCTGCTTAACAGGCTCTTTAATAATTGTCTCATTTAAAATTTCGGTATCAATTACCTCACCGTTAACCTTGGTGATTTTTTCTTCTACTTCTGCTTCGCCACTTTCACCCTTTTGAGTAACTTTACTCCATGTATTATACTCACTGTCATCTTTAATAATTTCAGTTTCGTAATCTATCTCCTTGGTTCTTTTTACAATTTCAACCGTAGTAACATTTACAACCGGAACAAAAGCTTCCACAACAAGCTTATCGCCTATATTAATATCGCAGTCATCCTCTGTCATACCATTCATTGAAAGAAGCTTTTCAACATCAGTATTAACCTTTTGAGATATTGACCACATATTGTCGCCTTGTTTAACGGTGTAAGTGTTTTCTTTCTTTTCACCGCCGTTAAGCTTTAAAACAGCCGCATCTACATCACTCATGATAAATGAAGCAGGCGCCGATTCACAAACATATTTGATTTGCTTATCTGTAGAAAATTCCACATCTTCTTTTCCGTCTGTATAATAATTTTTAAACTCTTTAATAATCTGCTTTGCAGTGTCTTCATCTTTAACACCCAAAATAGCCCTTTCCCCTGCATACACAACATACATCTCATAAAAATCATCAACAGATGTAATTATTGCGTTGTCAAGCTGCTCTTTGGGTGTAAAGCTGTTCTTTTTAACGAGCTTCTTTTTCAAGTCAACCGAATCTGCACTGATTTCCAAAGCTTCTTTACCAAAACTGTCTGTAAGCTTAGCATTTACTCTGGAAACCGCCTCTTCAAACTCTTCAGGACTTTTCACAATTATACCTGTGCCATCAATATCGCCCGAATAAGCGAATGTAAAATTAGCAAATGTAAATATTACACCCACAAAAACAACAAGACACATTGCCGCAATGCCGACTGTTTTTCTGCCAGAAAGTAAAGCTTCTTTTACACTATTTAAAACCTCTTTTATATCAAAAGACTCTTTGCCATCAGCTTTTGTCTGCTTTTCAGCCTTAAGGCTGATTTTTGCAGTTTCTTTCTTTTCGGGCTCTCTTTTTCTGATTACTTCGCCGAATTCTTTTGGTGCAATTGCAGCTTCAGCCGCCTCAACACTGTATTTTGCCTTAACAGCTTTACCAACAACTTCCTTCTCTTTTTCCTTGCCTTCAAGAAACTCTATACGTTCTTTTTCTTCTGCCTGTTTAATTTCTACCCCAATTTCCTTTTCAGTTACTTTGCTTTCCTTTTTGCTTCGGGCATTTTTAATTATATCCCCCATATTCTCACAAAAAGCACTTGCGCCTTCTGCAATTCCTGAAGAAACATCTGATATTACACCAAACACAGATTTTTTATCACTGCGTACAACGGAACCAAATTTAAATGTCATAGCTTCGCCTTCGGAAGATGCCTGTTTTACTTCTGCACCCTCCATATTGTAATCATCTGAAACAGCTACACATCTGCGGCTATTGCCTGCAGAGCGTTCTCTAAGTGATTCACTTCTTGGCTTACTGCCTGCCATTTTCTCACCCCATTTAATTTTTTTGTAACATTTCGCAATGTTTATTTTTTCTTTGTTTTCGTATTTTCTAATGATATCCTACGCCCAAAAACGCCGTATTTTCAGGTTTTTTTGTTGTTTTTTATTCAGGCGCACTTTTTCCACTTTTATATTGTACATTATTTCCAAGGAAAAATCAAGTCTTTTTTGTAACTATTTTGTAAAAACTTTGTCATAGTACAATATACGATGCCTGCATTTAAATTTATACCAACATCTTGTGGAACATAAATTAATTTTTTTTAATCTTTTGCCGCAAAAAATAAAACCTCTATATGTTATTTAAACAAATAAAGGTTTTGTTTGTTATTATCATTTTTTATGTTGTAATGCAAAATCGCAAGGCTTAAACCCGCAGGCGTGCTTTTTGCACGTCAAGCGGTGAAAAATGTGCGATTATATAACATTTTTACGTGCTATCACCCCGCTTTAACCTCGTCCCATGCCCTATTAAAGTTCTCATCATTCAACGTCAAAAATTCTTCACACTTTTCATCTAGGAAGTCATCATCGGGATAAATGGTTTTGTTTGATGTAAGCTCAGGGTCAATTATCTTTTTCGCCTCAATATTGGGGCTGGAATAACCGGTTTCTTCACTATTCATTTTAGCAATATCGGGTCTGAGCATAAAGTTTATAAATAGTTCAGCTTCTTCCTTATTTTCTGAACTTTCAAGAATTGCAAAGCAGTCTACAGAAACATTCGTTCCCTCTTTTGGAATAATATAGCAGAGGTTATCATCATTTTCGGTTGCATAAATACCTTCACCGGAATATACTAAAGACATTGCCGCACTGCCATCAGCCACTTTATCAATCAAATCATCTGTTCCATATGCCAAAAGATGCTTTTTCTGCTCTAAAAGCTTTTCTTTTGCCTGACGCACATGCTCAGGGTCTGTATCATTCATGGAATACCCGAGATACTTAAGGGTAACACCCATAGCATCTCTTATAGAATCAAGCATACATATCTTTCCTGAAAAATGCTCATAGTCAAACAAATCAGCAAGAGAATCAATTTCGACTCCTTCTGTTTCAGTTTTATTATAGAGAATTCCTACAGTCTGCCACAAATAAGGCACTGAGTAGTGCCCGCTCGGGTCATAGGAACGTTTATCTGTAAAAATAGGGTCAAGATTTTTTACATTTGGAATATTATCATAATTAATTTTATGGAGCATTCCCTCATCTGCCATCTTTTTAACCATATAATCGGAAGGAACAATTACATCATAAGAATCCTTTCCCGAATTTTTAACCTTTGTATACATAGCTTCATTTTCGTTAAAGGTATCATATTCAACATAAATTCCCGTTTCCTCATAAAACATATCAAGTACACCATCAGCTATATATTCGCCCCAGTTGTATACTTTCAAAACCTTATCGGCACTGCTTTTTTCACCGCATCCTGACATAACAAAGCAGTTTAAAAGCATCAGGCCGACACATATAATAACCGAAATAAGTTTTTTCACCGTCAGCCCTCCTTAATCCTTCACGATTTCCTTTTTCTTTGTTCTGAAATTAACTATGCAAAGCAATACAAAAATTGTCACAAACATCAAAGTCGACAGTGCATTAATAGACGGATTGTATCTTTTGCTTACAGCCGAATAAATAAAGATTGAAAGATTTGTTGCTCCTGCGCCTGCCGTAAAGAAGCTTACAACAAAATCATCAATAGATAAAGTAAGAGCAAACAAAAAGCCCGTCATAATTCCCGGCATAATCTCGGGAACAACGATTTTTGTGTATGCCTTTAAGGGATGAGCACCCAAATCAAGTGCCGCTTCATACATGTTGTTATTAAACTGCGTAAGCTTAGGCAAAACAGATATAATAACATAGGGCAAATTAAATGTTATGTGGCTTAAAAGCAATGATGTTTTACCAAGAGGTATTCTTAAGAATACAAAAAGTATCATAAGTGAAATGCCCGTAACAATATCAGGATTCATCACCGGAAGATAGGTTATATTCATAACCGCAGTCTTCGTCTTTTTTCTCATTTTATGAATACCGATTGCTGCAAATGTTCCGACTAATGTTGCAATCAAAGCTGATAAAATCGCAGTATACAAAGTTGTCTGAAGTGCTTCAAGCATTTGTGCATCTTCAAATATATCCTTATACCACTGCAGAGTAAAGCCTTTCCACTGAGCATTTTTCGTAGTGGAATTGTTAAATGAATAAATCATCATTACAGCTATCGGCGCATACATAAAAACATATATAATCGCAAGATATAACTTTTTTAAACTTTTCATTAAAACAATCCACCCCTTTCGTCATCCTTTTCATACTTAGAGGTGAAAACCATTGACAATAGAATTATAACAATAAGTACAATGGAAATTGCCGCTCCTCTGTGCCAGTTGTCCTGCAAAACAAACTGATTTTCTATAAGGTTACCCATAAGGCTTGTTTTTCTTCCGCTTAAAATATTGGATATCGCAAATGTAGTAACCGCAGGCATAAACACCATTGTTATACCCGAAACAATACCAGGAACACTCAAGGGCAAAATAATTCTTCGAAAGACCTGTTTTTTATCAGCACCTAAATCCTGCGCTGCTTCTATGGCGTGTTTATCCATCTTAACAAGCACTGAATGAATAGGCAAAATCATAAAAGGCAGGAAGTTATAAACCATACCAAAAATTATTGCCCCGTCATTATACAAAAACTGCACAGGCCCAACGCCAAAAAACTCTAAAACCATATTAACAAGACCGTTATTATCTAAAAGCACAAGCCATGCGTATGTTCTTAAAAGCAAATTCATCCACATAGGCACAACCAGCATAGACATCAAAAAACCTTTGTTTTTAAATTCCGAGCGCGCAAGAATATACGCAACAGGATAACCAAGAGCAAGACAAATAACAGTTGCCACCGCTGAAAACCACAAAGACCTTCCAAGCACAGACAAATATATCTTATTTGTAAAAAAGTCTTTATAATTTTCAAGGGAAAAAATTATACTTCCATCCTCCGCTTCGGTTGTAAAACCATAATAAAGCATAAGAAACATAGGGATAATGGTAAAAACCACTGCCCATACTACATAGGGGTAAGCAATCCATGTTTTTTTCATTTATCCTCACCCTCCTTATGCATTATATGAATATCGAAGGGCTTAACGCTAAGACCTACATTTTCACCTACCTGACTTGCTTTGGTAGACTGCACAAGGAATTTGTAATTTGCGGTATCAACAACCATTTCATAATGAACACCTTTAAAAATGCACGACTCTACCTTACCGCAAATCGCACTTTTCTCGTCATCACAGTTAAGAATATTAATGTCCTCAGGTCTTATAACAACATCAACCGGCTCATTTTCGGCAAAACCCTTGTCAACACAAATAAAATCTGTGTCTAAAAAGTTTACAAGCTCGTCTCTTTTCATGATGCCGTCTATAATGTTTGATTCGCCGATAAAGTCAGCTACAAACGCATTTTCAGGTTCATTGTAAATATCCTGGGGAGTTCCCATCTGCTGAATAACTCCTCCCCTCATAACAACTATGGTATCAGACATTGTAAGCGCTTCTTCCTGATCATGCGTTACATATATAAACGTGATACCGAGCTTTTGCTGAATCTTTTTCAGCTCTATCTGCATCTCTTTACGCAGCTTTAAGTCAAGCGCACCAAGAGGTTCATCCAATAAAAGAACCTCCGGCTCATTAACGAGGGCGCGGGCAATTGCCACACGCTGCTGCTGACCGCCGGAAAGAGCATCAATATCTCTTTTTTCATAACCAGCCAAACCAACAAGCTTAAGCATTGACGTAACCTTTTCTTCAATAACATGGTTTGACATTTTCTTAAGACGCAATCCAAATGCTACATTTTCATACACGTCCATATGAGGGAACAATGCATATTTTTGAAACACAGTATTAAGCTTCCTTTTATGGGGCGGAATATCTGTAATATCCTTATCCTCATAAAAAACTTTTCCTTCTGTAGGTTTTTCAAAACCGCCTATAATACGAAGAGTTGTTGTTTTACCGCAGCCTGATGGCCCGAGTAGTGTAATAAACTTATGCCTTTCTATTTCTAAAGACAAGTTATTTAAAACCTTCGTTTCCCCAAAATACATTGATACGTTTTCAAGACGTATAATCTGCTTGGACATTTATCGATCCCCTTCCATATCACCCTAAAACATTTTACTTTCTTTTCTCAAGGGTTGTATATTCTTTTACACAAAAAACCCCCTTGCTTTTATATTTTCTAAAAAGCAAGCGAGTTTTTTGTTGCACTAAGTACACTATATAATTTTTTTTACAAAAAGTCAACAGTTTTACAATATTTTTTCCCTTTTATTTTATTTTGTATCTTATAAACATTAATTTATTGTACAATTTACATATGTACAACTCAGAGGAGGGGGACTCACATCATGGCACAAATTAAGTTTACACAGAATTTATATGTTTTCAATCTGCCAGTCAATTGCCGTTTTCCCTGCCTCACATAAAAGCTCGTTTGCTTTTGAAAAATGTCTGCAGCCAAAAAAACCACGATGAGCAGATAATGGGCTCGGATGGGGAGCTTCAAGAACCTTATGCTCCGGATTGGTAATCAGCATTTTTTTATTTCTTGCATTTTTGCCCCACAGCAAAAACACTATTCTTCCCGCTCTTTCATTTAAAAGATTTATAATTCTGTCTGTAAAAATCTGCCAACCAATATTCTGATGAGAATTAGCCTGCCCTGCACGCACGGTAAGCGTGGCATTAAGCAATAAGACTCCCTGCCTTGCCCACTTTTCAAGATATCCGTTATTTGGAATAAAGCACCCTAAATCACTTTTAAGCTCTTTATACATATTAAGAAGCGAGGGCGGAATATCAATGCCCCTCTGCACCGAAAAAGAAAGCCCATGAGCCTGACCTTCTCCATGATAAGGGTCCTGCCCTAAAATTACAACCTTTACATCATTATAAGGGGTAAATTTAAGCGCATTAAAAATCGAATACATTTCAGGATAAATAATATTTGTTCTGTATTCATTTGCAAGAAAACCGCGCATTTTTTTATAGTATTCTTTGTCAGCTTCCTCAGCTATAAGCTCATCCCAGTCATTACCTATATTTATCATGCTTTTCTCCCCTTACGGCTTTATACTGTTCCATATTTCTATATTATAAATAATATCAGCCGTTTTGATTTTAGGCTCTACTTCAGTATAATAACGCTCATTACGAAGCGTATTATAAATATCTTGCTTCACATCATCAAAGGCCTCATATAGTCTGTATTTATCCATAACCCATATAATATGGTATCCGTTTTCAGACTCAACCACATCGGAAACAGCTCCCTTTTCAAGGCCGAATGCCGCCGTTTCAAAAGCTAAAAGCATCTCTCCCTTGCCAAATGTGTACCCACCGGGATATGCCATAAGTCCCGGATCCTGAGAATATTTATACATCATATCGTCAAAGGTTTCTTCACCGCTTCTTATCTTTGCAAGAATTTTTTCTGCAAGTTCTTTTCTCTCAATTTTTACACTGTCAGCATACGGATAACCCGTTTCATCAACAGTACGTATAAATATCTGCTTTGCTGTTACCTTTTCCGATAAATAATTTTTGCTGTTTTCTTTGTAGTACTTATTTAAATCTTCATCAGTTATTTCGTCTGTCATAATATCCAAAACTTTTGAGCGAAGGGCAAAATTTTCCTGAATAGAATAATATGTTTCGTAGCTCACACCATTCTGATTAAGAAATTCCCTGAAAGCATCCTCCCCGCCAAAATTATTTTCGTAAAGCGTTATTTTTTCTTCCAGAAGGCGGGATTCCGTGTTTGTAAGACTGATAGACAATTCATCTGCAATCTGCTGAAGCACACTCATTGCCACAACTTCATTTTTTACATACTCCTTAAAATCAGCTGCATCATTGTCAGAAACATCGTTCATTCCCATATTAAGCTTAAAATAGTTCATTACCTCTGTAAAGTAATTGGTTCTTACTGGCTGACCGTTTACCAAAAATGCAATTTCCCTGCTAATTATCTGATAAGCACTTTTATCCATAATTCCAACCGAAGCCGTAGATGAATCATAGGTAACAGCCATATCAAGCTTCTCGGCCAACTCCCGAAGCGGCACATATGTAGTGTTATTATACAAAAAATTATCTATATTAACATTTTGGCCCTTGATGTTTATATTCATCTTACCCCGTATAACCTGAATACTTTCATAAATATCGTCTGCAAATCCCACTGTTGCCATCAGCATAGCACAGCATATAAAGCCTGCAATAAATCCTTTTATTCTTTTTTTCATTTATATCATCCTTTCCCAAAGGTTTTAGCCGGACATATTTTATCACTATTATAACACATGCAAACAAAAAAATAAAGTGTCAAATTTTGTTGAAGCTCAATATTAACTTTAAGAATTATTCTTTTATGACTATTTTTTCGTTTTAATTCGTCTTTTTATGTAAAGAAAAAAACTTGCTCACTAATGAATTATGTAAACTTTGCGATTGTGAAGATTTTATCTGCTTCCTTCACGATTAATGTGGATAACTCAGTGGATATGTGGTAAACTTTGCAGTTTCACATTAATTTTCCCCACGTTTTATGTGGATAACTATGTTAATAAGTGGATAACTTAAATGTGTGTAACGAATTTGTAACTGTTTTTTGTAAACTGTTTTTTGTAAATCTTTTTTAAAACACTTTCGAAAGTATGTTCCCGTTAAACTTTTTTTATAAAAAATTGCCGAAATTTTTAATCGCTATTTTTTGATTTTCATTTATTCAAATAATCAAAATTTTAATAAAAATGTTGTTAAATGCATGATAGTGTGCTATAATATTTTTGTGTATGTTTTAATATTAATATAAAGGAATGATAACAATGACTGATAAAGAACTTTTCGAAAAATTATCCTACACCCCAAAGCACGCGAATGAAGTTTTATGTGATGAGCTTACGAAAAAAACCTTTGCTTACTGCAAAGAATATAAAAACTTTTTAGATGCCGCAAAAACCGAGCGTGAATCTATCCGCGAAGCAATAAAGTATGCTGAGGAAAACGGCTTTTGCTCCATAAGAGAAAAAACTGAATTAAACCCCGGTGACAGAGTTTTTGCAGTTAACAATAAAAAAGGCATTATTCTTGCCATCATCGGTGAAAAACCTGTTAAAGACGGTGTTAATCTTATCGGCTCACATGTTGATTCACCCCGTCTTGATTTAAAACTGCGCCCTATGTTTGAAACAGACAATATGGCGTGGTTTAAAACGCAGTATTACGGCGGAATCAAAAAATATCAGTGGCTTACAATTCCTCTTGCAATGCATGGCACAATATGCAAAACAGACGGAAGTTGCGTTGATATTTGCATTGGTGAAGACGAAGCTGACCCGGTGTTTACAATTACAGACCTTCTTCCCCATTTATCACAGGACCAGATGACACAGACAGTTGCAAAGGCATTTAATGCCGATAACTTCCACATTCTTATAGGCTCTGTTGCCAAAGGTGATGATGAAATAAAAGAAAAGGTAAAATTTAATGCACTTTGCCTGCTTAATGAAAAATACGGTATCTGTGAAGAGGATTTAACAAGTGCAGAAATCGAATTTGTTCCCGCTCAGAAAGCACGCGACATTGGTTTTGACCGCGGAATGCTTGGTGCATACGGTCAGGATGACAGAGTGTGTGCATTTGCATCTTTAAAAGCACTTTTAGATTTGGATAAAACACCTGAACTTACAAGTGTATGTATGCTTGTTGACAAAGAGGAAATCGGCTCAATGGGTATGACAGGTATGCAGTCAAGATTTTTTGAACGCGAACTTTCAAAACTTATTACATTGCAGGAAGGCACTTGCGATGCATATATGCTAAATTCTGCTTTAGCTTTATCTTACTGCTTATCCGCAGACGTCGGTGCAGCTTATGAGCCAAAGCATGCTGAAGTGCACGATAAGAACAACACCGCATTTGCAGGCGGTGGCGTATTGGTATGCAAATACACAGGCAGCCGCGGAAAATCCGGCTCATCAGATGCAAATGCTGAATTTGCAGCTAAAATAAGAAAAATATTAAATGATGAAAACATCTTATGGCAAAATGGTGAGCTTGGAAAAGTTGATGTTGGCGGCGGAGGAACAATAGCTCAGTATGTTGCAAATTTAGGTCTTAATGTTATTGACTGCGGAACTCCGCTTCTTTGCATGCACGCACCATATGAGCTTTCAAGCAAATTTGACTGCTATATGACCTATAAGGCATATAAAGCATTTTACGAAAAAAACAATTAATAAAGGGCATTTTGCCCCGTTAGAAAATTTTTTATACTAAAACCAGAAATGACCCTTGACTGCTTTTTTAACCTGCAATCAAGGGTCACTTCTGTTCACTCTTGTTATCTAACATCATATGGTTAACCTCTCTTTCCTTATCTGCCCGTTTTCATTAACTAATCCAACAATTTTAACACTCACTCACAATCATATTTTCCTCTAACGAGAACAGCCTGATGTTTTGCTCAAATCCATTAATTCAAAGGGGCGAAAATCCTGACCTTATAACAAAGACATTCCTTTTATGATTTGAATTACCCAATTTCACTTTTTTTCTGACTTCAAACACTAACTTACAATCTATATCAACACTGCTCTGCAGTTTTTTAATATAATATAATTAAATCAAGTCCTTTTAGCGTTTTTCCTCTTTCTTAGTACTTTTCTTATTTTCTGTGTTCCTCACAACTTCGCTTCTCGCTTTAAAAAATTACTTCTTTTTTTTAATCTACTCCATTCTTTTTTTAATTAACTTTGTAAAATCGCTTCCACATTCAAATCATATTTTTTTAAAATCTTCATCTAAAGCCTTTTTTAACTTTTCATTGGTCTGTACCTCCTTTTCTTCTTTCACCTATAGTGTAACATATATTTTTACCCATTTCAATTGACAATTTATGAAAAATTTACATATAATTTTTGTTTAAAACGTAGAATATGTTTACTTTGCATATTTTTTTCTTTACAAACCATACTGACCTATGATATTATGAAGGTATGGGCGGCAAAAAATAAGCTGTCCTTTTTTATTTATACAAAAAACGTCACCGAAAGTCAAAATCCTTTCAGTGACGCTTTTTACGTTTTAATCAAACAAACACATCTGACTGCTTTGCTGCATACCATCAAAGCAACCGTTTTTTTCTAAAATTTCAAGGGCAGTTTTACTTATTTTTGTTCTTGTGTGCAAATCTTCTACTGAGAAGAACTCACCTTTTTCCCTTTCTTCAACTATGCTTTCCGCCATAGCGATGCTTATGCCGGGCAGTGCTGAAAGGGGCGGACGAATAACTCCCTCGCCATCAGGCAAAAAGTTTTTGGCATGGCTCTTGTAAATATCCACTTCTGAGAATTTAAGTCCTCTTGCATACATTTCCTTAACAAGCTCAAGAGTTGTTTTTAAATCCTTCTCCTTTTGTGACGGCTTGATTAACGCATCAATTTCTTTCATTGCCGCATCCACCTTTTCAGGTCCGTAACACATTATTTCACCATCAAAAGCACCAAGGGCGCGAATGGTAAAATACGCACAGTAATACGCAATTGGAATGTGCACCTTAAACCACGCAATACGAAAGGCCATCATAACGTAAGCAACTGCATGAGCCTTCGGGAACATATATTTAATCTTGTTACATGAATCAATATACCACTGAGGCACGTCGTGCGCCTTCATATCTGCCTCATCTTCAGGGGTAAGCCCCTTACCCTTTCTTACCTTTTCCATAATGGTAAACGCAGTTTTCGGCTCAAGACCCATATGTATAAGATAGATCATAATATCATCACGGGTACAGATTGCCTCAGAAAGCACAATTGTGCCCTCTCTTATATAATCCTGAGCATTGTTAAGCCACACGTCAGTTCCGTGAGAAAGTCCTGATATACGCAAAAGCTCTGAAAAACGGGTTGGTTTTGTGTCTATAAGCATCTGGCGCACAAATTCCGTTCCAAATTCAGGCACGCCGTATGTTCCCACTTGACTTCCGATTTGTTCAGGCGTAACACCTAAAGCTTCGGTATTTAAAAACAAACTTAAAGTTTCTTTATCGCCTAAGGAAATGGTTTTTGCATCTATTCCCGTTAAATCTTCAAGCATACGGATAACCGTCGGATCATCGTGGCCTAGAATATCAAGCTTTAAAAGATTATCGTGAATTGAATGGTAATCAAAATGAGTTGTTATAATATCACTTTCGGTATCATTTGCCGGATGCTGCACTGGGCAGAACTGATGAATGTCACGGTCTTTAGGCACAATAATAACGCCGCCCGGATGCTGTCCTGTTGTTCTTTTAACACCTGTACATCCAAGGGTAATTCTTCTTATTTCTGCATCACGCACCTTTAAGTCACGTTCAGCAAAATATTTTTTAACATAACCAAATGCGGTTTTATCTGCGATAGTGCCTATTGTTCCCGCGCGGAACACATGGCCCTCGCCAAACAGTTCTTCTGTGTATTTATGTGCCACACTCTGATATTCACCTGAGAAGTTAAGGTCAATATCTGGCTCTTTGTCGCCTGCAAAACCAAGAAAGGTTTCAAATGGGATATCGTGGCCGTCTTTTTTCATTATTATGCCGCAGTTGGGGCATTCCTTATCAGGCATATCGCAACCCGAAAGACCGCTTCCGTCCATAACAAAGTCGCTATGTTTACACTTTTCGCAAACATAATGGGCGGGAAGTGCGTTAACTTCTGTAATACCTGACAGGAACGCAACAAATGATGAGCCAACAGAACCTCGTGAGCCAACTAAATATCCGTCAGCGTTGGACTTACTAACAAGCTTTTGTGCTATAATATACATAACGGAAAATCCGTATGTAGTGATTGACTTTAATTCCTTTTCCATTCTTTCACGCACAATATCAGGCAGTGGATTTCCATAGATTTCTTCTGCCTTTTCGTTAGACATTCTTATAATGTCTTCCTGTGCTCCCTCGATACTTGGGGGATACGTTCCGCTTCTTACAGGCTGAAGCTCTTCAAACATATCGGCTATTTTATTTGGATTTTCAACAACAACCTCATATGCATCCTTTTCGCCAAGATAAGAAAATTCAGAAAGCATTTCTTCTGTTGTGCGAAGATACAATGGTGCCTGAAAATCTGCATCGTCAAAGCCTTTACCCGCCATAAGCACACGGCGGTAAACCTCGTCTTCAGGGTCAAGAAAATGAACGTCACCTGTGGCAACGGTAAGTTTATTATGCTTTCTGCCGATTTCTATTATCTTTTTATTTATCTCCTGCAATTGCTCTTTACCTGAAACACTACCGTTTCTTATCATAAATTCGTTATTGCCCAAAGGCTGAATTTCAAGATAGTCATAAAAAGAAACAATCTTGTCAATTTCTTCTTCGCTTTTACCTGAAAATACCGCCTCATAAAGCTCGCCCGCCTCGCAGGCAGAGCCAATTATAAGCCCCTCGCGGTACTTGTTTATAATGCTCTTGGGCATTTTCGGCGTTCTGTAAAAATAATCAAGGTTTGATGCTGAAATAAGTCTGTATAAGTTTTCAAGACCGACAGGGGTCTTAGCAAGCACTATAATATGGTGTGACGGCATACCCTTTACGTCAATACCTTTGCCAAAATGAGAGTTAATATCACCTATATCAAAAACGCCATCGTCTTCAAGCATTTTTAAAAACTTTTGAAAAATGTGTGCCGTTGCCAGGGCATCATCTACTGCTCTGTGATGGTTTTCAAGCTTGATTTTAAGATGCTTTGCAACTGCATTTAATTTATGACTGCGAAGCTCTTTTAAAAGCTTTCTTGAAAGAGAAACAGTATCTAAATATGTGTAATTAAAGGTTTTGCCCATTCTTTGCATTGCTTCTCTTATAAATCCTGTATCAAAGCCTGCATTATGAGCAACTAAAACGCTATTCTCACCACAGAAATCAAGAAAAGCTTTTACCGCCTCTGTTTCTTTTGGTGCTCCTTCAACCATTGCATTCGTTATGTGTGTAAGCTCTGTAACCTTATGCGGTATAAGCTCACTCGGCTTTACAAAGGTTGAAAAGCTGTCCTGAATTTCACCATCAAAAATCTTTATTGCGCCGATTTCTATTATTTCGTTTTTCTTTGCTGAAAGACCTGTAGTTTCAAGGTCAAACACAATAAATGTGTCCTTAGTCGAATACTTTTTCGGATTACACACTATTGATACATCATCATTAACAACATAACCCTCTACGCCATATATAACCTTAATACCGCATTTTTTTGCAGCCTTTGCCGCTTCGGGATATGCCTGCACAACGCCGTGGTCCGTAATTGCAATGGCTTTATGTCCCCATTTTGCCGCTCGGCTTATTAATTCAGTCGCAGATGAAACACCATCCATTTCAGACATTTGTGTATGCAAATGAAGCTCCACGCGTTTTTCAGGAGCATTGTCATCTTTCGACGGAGGCGCATCAATTTCGTTTATATCATAAGCACTCATTATGTAATCGCCGGCATATCTATCATATGTTAAATCACCGTAAACACTAATGAAAACACCGGGTTTCAAGCGCTTTTCAACCGCTTCCTTTGATGTGCAGTCCCTTGCTCTGCCGGATGTTCCGTCAGCATTCTGGCGCGGAGGCAAATCGCAAAACAGCTTAAGTGATAAAGAATCCTTTTTATCTGTTATATCAATGCTTACAATCCATGCCCCGTCTTTTCTCTGTTTATAATCAACTGCAAAAATCTCGCCTGAAGTCTTGCATCTTCCTACCTCCGGTGTAACCTCGCTTATAGGAAGCAGTTTCCCCTTAATTTTTTTGCCTGCAATTACTTCACTAACCCTAACATCTGTGCGTGCCTCTTCAAACTTTCTTATAATTTCATTTTCAAGGGCCTGCTTTTTCTTAAAGGTTTCGGTAACTATTCGTTCTTTTTCTATATCTATAACTACTCTGTTTAAATTATAGTTGCTTTTAAGCATTGCTTCAATTTTTTCAATCTGCCCGAGAGTAAGCAAAACCTTCGCAGCAGGCTTTAAGTATATTAAGCGCTCTTTTAAGCTTATATTTATATCTGTAATATCCACATCATAATCTGAAGATATGTCGGGTACAATTTCTGACAGTTTCGTCATTTTGCAGTTAATTTCCTTTCTTACATTTTTTCAATCTCTTGTATCAAAACTTCAACAATTTCTTCTTCTTTAACTTTTTTTATTATCTCGCCCTTTTTAAACAAAAGGCCAACTCCGTCGCCGCCGGCAATACCGATATCAGCATCCCTTGCTTCACCTGGGCCGTTTACTGCACATCCCATAACGGCAACCTTAATATCCTTGTCTATATCGCGCAATTTTTCATATGCTTCGCCGGCAATGCCAATCAAGTTTATTTTGCATCTGCCGCAAGTGGGACACGAAACAAACTTTATGCCGCTATTTCTTAAATTAAGCGCTCTTAAAAGCTCTATTCCTGCTCGCACTTCTTTTGTGGGGTCATCGGTTAATGATATGCGGATTGTATCACCAATTCCCTCTGCCAAAAGCGTTCCGATACCTGCTGCAGACTTTATAAGTCCTGCTTCAAACGTACCTGCTTCTGTAACTCCTAAGTGAAGCGGATAATTTGTTTTTTCACTTGCTAATCTGTATGCATCAATCATAGTCATTACATCCGATGCCTTTAGTGAAAGAACAATATCTGTAAAATCACATTTTTCAAACATCGCTGCATGGTTAAGGGCACTTTCAACTATTGCCTGTGCACACACTCCACCATGCTTTTCCAAAAGCTCTTTTTCAAGTGAGCCGCCGTTTACCCCTATTCTTATGGGTACACCGCATTTTTTTGCCATATCTGCAGTTTTATATACTCTTTCCTCCGAGCCAATATTTCCGGGATTTATTCTTACTTTATCAATTCCGTTTTCCATACACATTAAGGCAAGCTTATAATCAAAATGAATATCTGCAACAAGGGGAATAGACGTGCTTTTTTTAATTTGCGCAATAGAGCGTGCCGCATCCTCATCAGGCACTGCCAACCTTGCAATATCACACCCTGCCTGCTCGAACTTTTTAATCTGTTCTATGGTTTTATATGCATCAGAGGTTTTAGTATTGGTCATTGACTGCACCGTAACAGGGCTGTCACCGCCGATAAATATATTTCCGACTTTTACTTTCTTTGTAAGTTTACGCATAAGCGTCATCCTCCGTTTATAAGACGTATTATATCATTATAGGTTGCAAAAAGCATAATCAGTATTAAAAATGCAAAGCCAATTAAGTTTATAATGCCTTCCTTTTCAGGCGGAATTTTTTTTCTTGTAATAATCTCAATTAATATAACTAATATCTTGCATCCATCAAGGGCGGGAATGGGCAAAAGATTCATAACCCCAAGGTTTATTGTTATAAGTGCAAGTATCTCAAATAAAAAGAATATATCCTGTGCAGATGCTTTGCCTATAACATCAACCACGCCAACAGGTCCGGAAAGCTGATTTACAGGAATTCTGCCGGTTATAATTTCATATACGGACATATAAACCGTTTTAACATAAAACGCAGTCATGTAAAATGAGCGTTTTAAGACATCTGTAAAACTGTTTTCCTTATTTAAACATTCAAAGCCTAAAATATATCTTTTTTCCTCATAAGTTTTATCAAAAAGGTTTTCATCACTTGAGGCCTCTGCCTGAAATTCATCTGAAAATTCCCCGTTTACATAAATTTTAACATCTGTTCTGTCTTTATAAAAATTGTAAACCCTTTTTTCTTCCACAGGTTTTACTTTATTTTTTACAATCTGACCGTCTCTCTCAACGCTGACTTCAACCTCATTTTCACCCATACGCTCTAAAAAGAAATATATATCTTCATACACATTTACTCTGCTTTTATTAAGAGATACTATTCTGTCGCCTGCCTGAAAGCCTGCTTCATCCATATACGCCTTTTCTTCAAGCTTATTAATAACAGGCAAATTCACAGTTTTAAAACTGCTTTGCACAACAATCAAAAAAATAAAACCAAGCAAAACATTTAAAATTGCACCTGCAGAAACAACAATAATTCTTTTCCACCATGCCGCATTTGAAAAAGAGCGCGCATCATCACTTTTTGCGTCTTCCCCCTCCATACTGCAATAACCGCCAAGCGGCAGGCATCTTACAGAATAAAGAGTTTCACCCTTTTTCTTTTTAAAAATTGCAGGTCCCATACCCACCGCAAATTCCAAAACCTTTATATTAAAGAGCTTTGCGGTGATAAAATGCCCAAATTCATGAATAAATACCATTATAGCGAAAGCCAGAATCGCAACCAAAATTCCCATACATACACCTCAAATTAAATTTTAAATACTTCCTTAACATAACTGCGTGCCCAAAGGTCAGCCTCAAAAACATCCTCAAGACACGTTGCGCTTTTGTTATTATATGCGTTCATTGCATCCTCTATAACGTCTGCAATATCTAAAAATCCTATCTTTTCTTTCAAAAACAAATCAACTGCAATTTCGTCTGCCCCGTTAAACACTGCACTCATCATACCACCATCATTTAAAGCTCTTCTTGCAAGTTTAAGAGCTTTGAATGTGTCAATATCAGGCTCGAAAAACGTAAGCTCACTGTACTTTGAAAAATCAAGCTGCTCGTATACGAAATCTTCACGATCAGGATACATAATTGCATATGCAATAGGAATTCTCATATCAGGAAGGCCCAGCTGTGCAATCACCGCTCCGTCAACAAAGCGCACCATAGAATGAATTATACTTTGAGGATGCACGATAACTTCAATATCCTTTTCCTCTACACCAAAAAGCCACTTTGCCTCAATAACTTCAAGCCCTTTATTAACAAGCGTAGCAGAGTCTATGGTAATTTTTTTGCCCATACTCCAGTTAGGATGCTTAAGCGCCTGCGCCACTGTTACATTTTCAAGCTCAGAACGCGTTTTTCCTCTGAACGGGCCTCCCGATGCGGTAAGTATAATGCTTTTTAGCTGCTCTTTTTTATTAAGCCCCGCAAGAGATTGAAAAACTGCACTGTGTTCACTGTCTACAGGAAGAATTTTTACATTATTTTCATTTGCAAGCTTCATTATAAATTCCCCTGCCGCAACAAGTGTTTCCTTATTTGCAAGGGCAATTGTTTTTTTGTTTTTAATTGCCACCTCAGTTGGTGCAAGTCCTGCAATACCCATAACCGCAGTAACAACAGTTTCTGTCTCGGGTATACATGCAATGTCTATAAGCGCAGCTTTTCCTGCCAAAACCTTTATATCGGTATCAGCTAAAGCACATTTAAGCTCTTTTGCAGCCTGCTCATCAACAGCGCATACCGCTTTGGGCATAAACTTTCGTGCCTGCGCCTCTAAAAGTTTCCAGTTTGTATGTGTCGAAAGCCCCAATACATTTATATCGGGGCTTTTTTCTGCAATATCCAAAGTCTGGGTTCCGATTGAACCCGTTGAGCCTAAAACACTAATATTTTTCATATCGTATACTACCTTTCCCTATGCTACTTAAGAAGCGGTGCTGATACAGCTGCCACAAGCATAATCATATAGTATGTATAAGGTGCAGTTAGCATAACACTGTCGAACCTGTCAGTCAGACCGCCATGCCCCGGCATAATATTACTAAAATCCTTTATGTTAAACTTTCTTTTCATCAAAGATGCCGCCAAATCACCTAACTGACCTACCACAGAGCCTATTCCGCACACGATAAAAAGCCATAAATAGTTTGGCTCATTTCCAAATGCGTATTTTTCAATAAGGCCGAAAATTATGCCGCCCAATGCAGAACACAAAACTCCGCCAACGGCACCTTCAACTGTTTTTTTAGGGCTGATTTGGGGAATAAGCTTGTGCTTGCCTAAAAGGCATCCGCAAAAATATGCCCCCGTATCACTTACCCATGCACATATAAATGAAACAAACAACAAGTGAACTCCAACGCCTTCAATACTTCTTACAACAGAAACATAACTCATAGAAAAGGTTATATACAAAGTAGCAAAGCTCATTGCCGCCATATGCAAAAAATCAAATTTTTTATGCATTATAACAGTAAATGCAGTAAATATAACCGGACATAAAAACACAAGTCCCATCAAGACTTCAAAGTTTTTTGAAAAAATTCCCGTCATTATAAGTTCAGCGGAAATAACACCGCATATGATGCCCCATATGCCACCGCCAAAAGCATACATAACCTCACCCACCATAAACAAGGTAAGAAATGCAACCACTGCCGTAAAAGCCTTTGCTTCAAACCCTATAACAATAAATAATGCCGCTATTCCCACAACTGCTGATGCAGTTCTGATAAGAGTATTTTTAAGCATAAATTCAAATCCTTTCAAAAAACACTATCTTCCGCCAAAGCGTCTGTTTCTTTTTATATACGCTTCTATGGCTTTTGTAAATTCATTTTCGTCAAAATCAGGCCATAAGGTGTCCGTAAAATAAAGCTCACTGTATGCCGCCTGCCACATTAAAAAGTTACTAAGGCGCTCTTCTCCGCTGCTTCTTATTACCAAATCAGGGTCAGGCATATAATAGGTGTAGAGATTATCTGAAATCGTTTTCTGAGTAATGTCGTCTATATCAAGACTGCCTTCTTTAACCTTAAGTGCAATATTTTTAACCGCAGTTGTTATCTCATCACGACTACCGTAATTAAGGGCAATATTAACTGTGCAAGCTTTGTTGTTTTCAGTTACTTTTTCAACCCTTGCCATTTCCTGCTGCAATTCAGGTGAAAATTTTGTTTTATCACCTATAACACGAATTCTTACTTCATCACCTGCAAGTTCTTTTTCGGCATTTTTCAAATACTGCATTAAAAGTGCCATCAAGTCTGAAACCTCTTGTTCGCTACGCTTCCAGTTTTCAGTTGAAAAAGCATATACGGTTATATATTCAATTCCCATTCGCCCTGCAAAACGACTTACATTTCTTAAGGCGTCTGCCCCTGCCTTATGCCCTACCTTGCGGGGCACAGAATGTTTTTTTGCCCATCTGCCGTTACCATCCATAATAATTGCAACATGCTTTGGCAAAAGCTCTTTATCAATTTGTGTTTTTACACTTTTTCTCTTAAAAAGTTTCACCTTTTATGCCCCCCCTTTTTAAGCCGTCAGGCAAATCATACATTTAAAACAAGGCGGGATTTAGTTAAAAACCCCGCCTGACTGAAGCTCGTTTCATTTATGCCTTATACAGACATGATTTCCTTTTCTTTTTTATTTGTCATTTCGTCAATTTCTTTGATATATTCATCAGTGATTGCCTGAATATCTTTTTCAATACCCTTTAAGTCATCCTCTGTAACTTCGCCGTTCTTTTTAGCTGTTTTATAGGAATCAATAGCATCACGTCTGATTGAACGGATAGCAACCTTAGCCTCTTCAGCCTGCTTCTTTAAATCTTTAACCAAATCTTTTCTTCTTTCCTCAGTCAGTGGCGGGAAATTAAGGCGTACTGCATTGCCATCATTATTAGGATTAATACCGATTTCTGCTTTCTGGATTGCCTTTTCAATTTCCTTTAAAATACTCTTATCCCAAGGCTGAATAAGAAGTGTTCTGGGCTCAGGAACAGAAACCGACCCAACCTGCGGAATGGGTGTAGGTGTGCCATAATAATCCACAGTAATTTTATCAAGTATTGCAGGATTAGCTCTTCCTGCACGAATTGTTTTCAAGTTTTCTCCATATACGTTTAAAGTTTTGTCCATCTTGCCTGAAATTTCAGGATATTTTCCAGCCATAATAATCCTCCTTAGAATTCAAAAATTTTTGACTACCTATATTGTATCATATATCTTTAAATTTTGCACTACTTTTTTTAATTTTTTTGAAAAATTTTTATTTTAGTATGAAAACTGAAGAACACCTGATTGTATTCAGGTGTTCTTGGGTTTTTCATTATATTTATTTACTGATTATTGTACCAAGCTTTTCACCGCAAGCGGCTTTTACAATATTTTCAGGATTATCAAGACCGAAAACGTGAATAAGTATATCGTTATCCATACAAAGGGTTGCAGCCGTTGTATCCATAACTTTTAAATTCTGATTTAAGATTTCCATGTATGTTATAAAATCGTACTTTATTGCATCAGGGTTTGTCTTTGGGTCATCAGAATAAACGGCATCAATATTTTTTGCAAACAAAATTGCGTCTGCACCAATTTCAGCTGCGCGAAGTGCCGCCGTTGTATCAGTTGAAAAGAACGGATTTCCCGTGCCGCCGCCAAACACAACAACCTTGCCCTCATTTAAATATTTAACAGCGTTATTTTTAACAAAGCCCTCTGCAATAGCGCCCATAGCTATACTGCTTTGAACAATAGCCTCAAGCCCGACATTTTCCAAAGCGTCTGCAACACCTAACGCATTCATTACAGTAGCAAGCATTCCGATATGGTCAGCTCTTGACCGGTCCATACTGCCGCTGCTTCTGCCGCGCCAGAAATTACCGCCGCCAACAACAATAGCAACTTCAACACCCATATCTACGCACTTTTTAACCTCTGTTGCCATTTTATTAAGCATCGTATCATCAAGACCCGTTTTCTTTTCACCGGCAAGTGCCTCACCGCTTAATTTAAGCAAAACTCTTTTGTATTTTGCTCCCATTTTATTCTCCGCCTTCCCTTATCAATTTAATTTATCCTGCAAAAAAGGGAACACAAAAACCGTGTTCCCTTTTAATAATTTTTTGGTAAATTCGGTCGAGAGGGATTCGAACACACACGCTCTATACTTGTTAAAAATTCGCCCTTACGATTTGTCGTTCTTGCAAGGCACGAGCCTTGCTTCGCCCTTACGCATCGTAAGGACAACTTTTTTCCTGCGTTTAGAGTCCGCAGGAGTTTAAAAAGAGAGAATTTTGATGAAATACAAGGCAAAAGCGCAGTTAATACTTTTCGTATTAACGAGCATTTTAACACAGTATTTCGCTAAATTATCCTTTTTAAACCGTATGGATTCGAATCCCTCTCGACCAAGGAAACAAAACATTTCCGCACAACTTACTAAAATTATTTAATCATGCTTGCAACTTCATCTGCAAAGTTGTCTTCCTTCTTTTCAAGGCCTTCGCCCTTTTCAAAACGAACAAAGTTGTTAAGCTTAACACCTTTGCCTGAAAGATAAGCTTCAACTGTTACAGAATCATCCTTAACGAATGGCTGCTGAAGCAAGCAGTTTTCCTTAAAGAACTTATCAATCTTACCGCCAACCATTTTCTCGATAATGTTATCAGGCTTGTTAGCATTCTTGGGGTCTTCTTTAATCTGCGAAATAATGATGTGCTTTTCTTTCTCAACATCAGCCTCAGGAACAACATCCTTTGAAAGATAAAGGGGATTAATAGCAGCAATCTGCATAGCAGCGTCTTTTGCAGCATCAAAATCTGCACCATCAATATTAACCATAACACCGATTCTTCCTTCGCCATGGATATAGCAAACAACTGTGCCTTCATATCTTGCAAATCTTCTGATTTTCATATTCTCGCCGATTGTAAGAATCTTTTCTCGAAGCATTTCTTCAACAGTTAAATCGCTTTCAGGATACTTAAGTATCATTAATGCATCAACATCAGCGGGATTTTCTTCAGCAACAAGCTTAGCTAAATCGCCAACAAATGTCTTAAATTCTGCATTCTTTGCAACGAAGTCTGTCTCAGAGTTAACTTCTATAATAGCACCTACTTTGTTATCACCGGATACATAAGAAGATACGATACCTTCAGCTGCAATTCTGCCTGCCTTTTTCTGTGCAGCAGCAAGACCCTTTTCTCTTAGAAAATCGATAGCTGCTTCCATATCACCGTTTGTTTCTGTTAAAGCCTTTTTACAATCCATCATACCGCAACCGGTCTTTTCTCTTAAATCTTTTACATCTTTAGCTGTAAACATTTATATATCATCCTTTCAATTTGTATTTTGACAAGCCAATTGATATTTTACAAGTTTAAAAATAAGCGGTCTTTTGCGTCTTTTCGCAAAAGACATCAAAGACCGCATTTTTTGTATTTTATAAATTATTCAGCGTCTGCCTCTTCAGATGCTGCTTCTTCAGCTTCCAACTGCTCGCCCTGTCTGCCTTCGATAATAGCGTTAGCCATAGCACCTGCAATAAGTTTTACCGCACGTATAGCATCGTCATTACCGGGAATTACATAATCAACTTCCTCTGGGTCACAGTTTGTATCAACAATAGCAACAACGGGAATACCAAGCTTTTTCGCTTCTGCAATAGCAATCTTTTCTTTTCTGGGGTCAACTACGAAAAGTGCGCCGGGAAGCTTTTTCATATCTTTAATACCGCCAAGGTATTTTTCAAGCTTTTCCATTTCGCCTAAAAGTTTGCTTACTTCCTTTTTGGGAAGAAGGTCAAATGTACCATTTTCCTGCATAGCGTTAAGCTGTTCTAATCTTTCAATACGCTTTTTAATTGTCTTGAAGTTTGTAAGCATACCGCCAAGCCATCTTGCATTAACAAAGTACATTCCAACTCTCTGAGCTTCTTCTTTAATAGAATCCTGAGCCTGTTTCTTTGTGCCAACGAATAAAACATCGTCGCCGTTAGCTGCCACTTCACGGATGAAGTCATAAGCTTCTTCAACTTTCTTTACTGTTTTCTGAAGGTCGATAATATAAATACCATTTCTCTCAGTAAAGATATACTCTGCCATTTTTGGGTTCCAGCGTCTTGTCTGATGTCCAAAGTGAACACCTGCTTCCAAAAGCTGTTTCATAGAAATTACGTTTGCCATTATAAGCACCTCCGGTTAAAATTATAATTTTTAGCCTGCCGGCGGCAAAACCATGCAAGGCCTGCATTATACCTCCATTTTAATCAACGAAATCGGGAACCTTAAAAAGGCACCGCCCAACTTCTCATAAAATGTGTGTATTTTTTACGCCATAATAGGATAACACATTTTTAAAATAAAATCAAGTGTTTTTGCACATATTTTTAATTTTTTTGCGTTTTTGTATAAAAAATTACTCAGAATAATCATTCCACCGTCAAAATTACTGATAAAACGCCTTATTTTTTAAAAACTCGTTATAAAGCTGAACACTGTAATTATCAGAAGAAGAATCATTCCGGGATTGAATATGAAGGCTTTTACTGTGTCAACTTTAGATACACCATCTACCCTCCACTTTGAAAGCTTTATGCTTTTATGCGTAGCAAAAATTATCATAATTCCTGCAAAAGTAATTAAAAGCATCAAAAACATATACATAAAAAATGCTATATTTGCCGGTGTAAACACTTCTGCTGTCTCACCGACACCGGCTCTCATAAATATCACAGGCATAACACCGCCCATAAAATTCATAAAAACATGATAACCTATACATATACCTATATTGTTGGTTTTTAAATAAATTATACCAAAAATTATACCTATGCCAAAAGAATAAAACAACTGCAAAAAATTACCGTGGGCAAGGCCAAAAATCAAAGCCGAGCAGATAACTGCAAACCATTCGCCGAATGGCCGAAGCCTGTCAATAATGCATTTTCTGTATATCAGTTCCTCCAAAACAGGACCTATTATAACACACACTGCAATAATAATATAAATATTTGATTCAAAAACAAGGTCACTTAAGCTGTTTTCAAGAGGACTTCCCCTTAATTCATGCACCCATTCTGATAAAAATGTGCTTACCATTGAGCCAAATTGCATTACTGCAATACACACAATACCAACAAGCAGCGTTTGTTTAAATGTAAATTTTCTTTTCTCGCCGCCAAATTTAACCATAGGTTTTTTTAAACTCATCAGTATAAAGCACACAAAACTTCCCAATATAAACTGACATATTATACTTGCAATCCATGTAAATTCGTTAGAGCCTATAAATTTTTCTGCCGCTGAATTGTCATATCCGAAAAGCCTGAATCCCCACATTACCATAAACACAAGCACACTTTGAAGCAAAAGCACCGCCACATCATAAAAAAACAGTGAAAATCCTATATGTGAAAACACCTTTCGGGCATCTTTTCTTGTAAGTCCGATTTGGGGATTATAAGAAGTATTTTTCATGTGTATCACCTCTTTTCTAAACAAAAACATTCTGCTTTATATAAAGTATATTATCACAAAGACATGATTAAATCAAGATTTTTATTGATAATCAGCTGAATCTGTGATAAAATATAATAAAATTATCTGAACGGAGAAAGTCAGCTGATATGAAAAATATGCAGGATACAAAAAATGAAAAAGTAATGGTTGGAATGAGCGGCGGTGTTGATTCGTCAGCCGCAGCATTTATTTTAAAAAACGAAGGCTTTGATGTGTGCGGTGCTACCTTAAGGCTTTTCGTTCCGAAAAAAAAGCAAGCGGAAGCCGACCTTCATTTGTGCGGTGCTGAATCTGATATTGCCGATGCAAAAGCCGTTTCAGACAAGCTTGGCATTAATCATTTTGTTTTTGATTTGCAAGACGATTTTGAAAAATGCGTTATAAACAATTTTATTTCGGTTTATAAAAACGGCGGCACACCTAACCCGTGTATTGAATGTAACCGCCATATAAAATTTTCAAAAATGCTTGACCTTGCATTTAAATACGGATGCGGCTTTATTGCAACAGGGCATTATGTGCAGAAAGAATATGACCAGAATACAGGCAGATATCTTTTAAAGAAAGCATTAGACCATAGCAAAGACCAAACCTATGTTTTGTATCATTTAACACAGCATCAGCTAAAGCACACCATCTTTCCTCTTGGCAGATTTTTAAAACCCGAAATAAGAGAAATTGCTGAAAAGGAAAATCTTATAAACGCAAGAAAGCCTGACAGTCAGGATATTTGCTTTGTTCCCGACGGGGATTATGTTTCCTTTATAAAAAACAAAACAAAAAAAGCAGGCTCTCCCGGAAACTTTATAAATGAAGCGGGTGAAGTCTTAGGCCGTCACAGCGGAATTATAAATTATACCATAGGGCAAAGAAAAGGCCTTGGCATTACCTTTGGCGAGCCTCGGTTCGTAACAAAAAAGGATGCAGAAAAAAACACTGTAACACTGGGAAAAAGCGAGCAACTTTTTTCAGACACCCTTTATGCAGAAAACGTAAACTGGATTATGATAGAAAATTTAAATGTTCCCATGCGTGTTAAAATCAAAGCCCGCTACAAACAGTCCGAAGCAGACGGAACGATTTATCCTCAAGCAAACGGATATGTAAAAGCGGTTTTTGATACCCCTCAACAGGCAATATCCCCCGGTCAGGCAGTAGTTTTCTACTCAGGCGACTACGTTGTTGGCGGCGGCACGATAATTTAAATAATTTATAATATTTTAACAACAACTTAGTAAACTGAGCAACAACCATTAAAGGTGAGAATAATAATTTTAAAAAAACTTGCATTTTTAAGAAATTTATGCTAAACTTTATATATATCTGTAATTATAGGAGGAAAATTCAATGGATTTAAACAAATTTTCATTAAAAGGTAAGATTGCTCTTGTTACAGGCGCATCTTACGGTATCGGTTTTGCTATTGCAAGCGCTTATGCAAAATGCGGTGCAACAATTGTATTTAATGACATTAACCAGGAATTGGTTGACAAGGGGATCGCAGCTTACAAAGAAGCAGGCATCAACGCTCACGGTTATGTTTGTGACGTTACAAACGAAGAACAGGTTAATGCTTTAATCGCTCAGGTTGAAAAGGAAGTTGGCGTTATTGATATTCTTGTTAACAACGCAGGTATTATCAAACGTATTCCCATGCACGAAATGAGCGCAAAAGATTTCCGTCAGGTTATTGATATTGACCTTAATGGTCCGTTTATTATGGCAAAGGCTGTTATTCCTTCAATGATGAAGAAGGGTGCAGGTAAAATTATTAACATCTGTTCAATGATGAGTGAGCTTGGCCGTGAAACAGTATCTGCTTATGCTGCTGCTAAGGGCGGACTTAAGATGCTTACAAGAAACATTGCATCTGAATATGGTGAATACAATATTCAGTGTAACGGTATCGGACCAGGTTATATTGCAACTCCTCAGACTGCTCCTCTTCGTGAAAAACAGGCTGATGGTTCAAGACATCCTTTTGATTCTTTCATTATCGCAAAAACTCCTGCAGCTCGCTGGGGAACACCGGAAGACCTTATGGGCCCGGCAGTATTCCTTGCATCTGAAGCTTCAGATTTCGTTAATGGTCACGTTTTATACGTTGACGGCGGTATTCTTGCTTATATCGGTAAACAGCCGTGATAATTTTTTAAAACCAATTTTCCGGGCACTCATCAATTGTTTGCCCGGCTTTTTTTGTCAGGTTTAAAGTTGTTAACAGCTGCACATAAAATGTTTTTTATTATAGCCCTTGACTTTTTTTTTATATAATGATATAATAATTTCACATTTATCAAACGGAGGTATTTTTAAAATGAGCAGAATTAAAACAATTGAAACAAGAAATATTGAAAAATCAGTTAAAAACGGTGGTTGCGGCGAATGTCAGACATCTTGTCAGTCAGCTTGCAAAACTTCTTGCGGCGTTGTAAATCAGCAGTGTGAAAACAATAACAAAAACTAACTCATAAAACGCTGTCTTGCTTGACAGCGTTTTAAATTTATTTATTAAAATTTTTAAGGAGCTTATAATGGTTCATCAGTATAAATTAAATGGATATAATATAGTTTTAGACACTGCAAGCGGCGCAGTGCACGTTGTCGACGAGGTTGCATACGACATTATAAGTATGTATAAGAAAAAAAGCGCCGATGAAATAACTAAGGAAATACTTAAAAAATACTCTCACCTTTCCGATGTTAACGAAGACGAGATTGAAGAATGTATAAATGATATAGAAGACCTCGTATCTCAGGGCAAACTTTATTCTGTTGATAAATATGAAAAGCTTGCAAAGGAATATAAACAAACAAACAATGTTATAAAGGCTCTTTGCCTTCACGTTGCCCATACCTGTAATTTAAACTGTTCTTATTGCTTTGCAAGCCAGGGCAAATATCAGGGCGACCGTGCTTTAATGAGCTTTGAGGTTGGCAAGCGCGCCTTGGATTTTCTTATTGAAAATTCGGGTTTAAGAAAAAATCTTGAGGTTGACTTTTTTGGCGGCGAACCTTTAATGAACTGGGATGTGGTTGTTAAACTGGTTGAATATGCAAGAAGCATTGAAAAACAGCATAATAAAAATTTCCGCTTTACCCTTACAACAAACGGAGTTTTATTAGATGACGAAAAAACAGAATTTTTAAACCGCGAAATGCATAATGTTGTTTTAAGCCTTGACGGCAGAAAAGATGTTCACGACCATTTCAGAAAGGATTATGCCGGTAACGGCAGTTATGAAGAAATTCTGCCTAAATTTAAAAGCTTTGTTGAAAAGCGTGGCGGAAAAGGTTATTATATGCGCGGCACATTTACCCATAATAACACAGATTTTACAAACGATATTTTTCATATGGCAGACCTTGGCTTTACAGAACTTAGCATGGAGCCGGTTGTTTGCCCGCCTTCTGACCCCTATGTCCTTACAAATGAGGATTTAAATATTTTATTTGACCAGTATGAAATCCTTGCAAAAGAAATGATTAAAAGAAAAAAAGAAGGCAGACCTTTTACCTTTTATCACTATATGCTTGATTTGAAAAACGGCCCGTGTATTTACAAAAGAATTACCGGTTGCGGCTCAGGCACAGAGTATATGGCAGTAACTCCATGGGGCGACCTTTATCCCTGCCATCAGTTCGTGGGCGATGAAAAATACTGCCTCGGAAATATTTATGATGGTGTGAAAAATACCGACATTCAGGATAAATTTAGAAAATGTAACGCATATTCAAGAGAAGAATGTAATGATTGCTGGGCAAGGATGTATTGTTCAGGCGGTTGTGCGGCAAACTCATATCACGCAACCGGAGATATTCAGGGAATTTATAAATACGGCTGTGAGCTGTTTAAAAAACGAATTGAATGTGCAATTATGATGCAGGTATCAGAGGAAGATATATGAAAACTCCAATTGTAGATTTTGTTAAAAGCTATGCAAAGTCAGGTGCATGCCGCTTTCATATGCCCGGTCATAAGGGCAAAGATTTTTTAGGCTTTGAAAAATATGATATAACAGAAATTGCAGGCGCTGATGTGTTAAGCTATGCAGAAGGAATAATTAAAGAAAGCGAAGGGTGCGCCTCTTCGCTTTTTAAAACAGGCAGGACCTTTTATACAACAGAAGGGTCATCTACTGCTATTTGTGCATTGCTTGCCCTGTCAGTAAAAAAGCCGGGTGCAAAAATACTTGCAGTGCGTAATGTTCACAAGGCATTTGTTAATGCCTGCGCTCTTTTGAATATAACTCCACTGTGGCTTATGAACGATAGTCTTTCTCATATTACCGCCTGCAAAATAAATCCTGAGGATATTGAAAACAAGATTTTAAATTCAACCGATGATATAGCCGCGCTGTATCTTACATCACCTGACTATCTTGGAAACCTTTATGATATACCCGCTGTTTCCGCCATCTGTAAAAAATATAATATTCCCCTTTTGGTTGACAATGCCCACGGAGCATATCTTGCATTTTTAAAAGACTCTCTGCATCCAATCCACAACGGTGCAACCGCCTGTTGTGATTCTGCCCATAAAACTCTTCCGGTTTTAACGGGCGGTGCGTATCTACATATTGCAAAGGATGCTCCCAAAAGCTTTTTTGAAAATGCAAGGGAAAAGCTTGCCCTTTTTTCTTCCACAAGTCCGTCATATCTTATTTTGCAGTCGCTTGATTTGTGTAATAAATACCTTTCAGATAATTTTGAAGAAAAGCTTAAAGAATGTATAGAAGAAACCAAAAGAACAAAGGAGTTTATCTTATCAAAGGGTTTTGCCGTAAAAGAAAGCGAGCCTTTAAAAATTGTGATTGATGCAAAAAGAAGCGGATACACAGGTGATGCGCTTTCAAATCATTTGCGCAAACACAATATTGAAGCCGAGTTTTATGATGATGACTTTTTGGTGCTTATGATTACACCGCAAAACTCAATAAAAGATTTTGACTGCCTTAAAAATGCATTTTTAAAAATAAACCCAAAGCCTGAAATTAAAAAGAAAATTCTTACCTTTTCCCCTCCCGTAACAAAAATGAGCATCCGAGATGCAAATTTTTGCGACTTTGAAACCATTGATGTCAAAAAAAGCCTCGGCAGAATATGCAGCGCGCAAACCATTTCCTGTCCTCCCGCAGTGCCAATTGCCGTAAGCGGAGAGGAAATAACTGAAAATGTGATTGAGCTTTTTAAGGCATATGGCATTGTAAAGATAAGAGTTATAAAATAAAAAAATGAGAGCCGGCTCTCATTTTTTTATTTTAATTATTTATACACCACGCCAAAAACTGTTCAACTGCAAGCCATTCTTTTACCTTACCGCTTTTTATATCCATATCAATTTGGGCAATACGGCATATCGCCTCTCTTAAAAACGGTTTTGAAAATGCCTTTGCCGCAGAAGAATAAACATACATCTGACTTGAAAATATTTTAAGCTCACCTGCAACCGCTTTGTATGCAATTCCTTTTTCCAAAAGAAGCTTTACCTTTAATATTTTTTCAAAATTCATTAAAAGCAATGACAGAATTCCGAATGCTGAGCCCTTTTGCGGTGAACGTTTGATGCTTTTTAATTCTTCTAATTTTTCAAACATTTTCTGCCCGTCTTTATTAAGCATATCGTTTATCATTTCAAACACTCTGTTCTGAGGCATCTTTGTAACGATTTTATCAATATCTGCTATGGTTATTTTATCTGTGTCACAAAATGAAAACAGTTTTTCAAGCTCACGCTTTATGCTGTTCATGCCGCTGTCACAGTTGCTGATAAGGTACTCCGCCTCTTTTTCGCCGATAGTTTTGCCTGCACCGCGACAACCGCGCATAACCCAGTTTATAAGCTCTGTGCCTTGCTGATATGCACACTCCACGCTTTCGCCTGCCTTGCAAGCCGTTTTATATAAAACACTTCTTTTATCTACTGCGCGCTCATAAAATATCAGGCAGACATCTTCATATTTTTCTTTTAAAATATCACCCCAAAAAGCCTTTTGCTCTTCTGTAGCGGATTTGAAAATATTACTGTTTTTTATAACAACAAGCTTTTTATCCGCCATCATGGGCGGTGTTGCAAACGCCATGGATATTTCATCAAGTTCCTGCTTTTCTCCTTCAAAAACAGAATAATTAAATTCCTCAAGACCTTCTTCCACTATAAGCTTTTTTATTTCGTTAATATAATATTCCTTTAAAAAATCCTCGTCACCAAATATAATATAAATATCCCGAAGTTTTTTTTCCTTTATCTGACTTCTTAAATTTTTAAGACCCCCTGTATCATGCTTTGCCATTTCTTCACCACCGTTTTTTTATTTAAAACACCTTATTTCAGTCATTTTATTTTCTCTTATGTAAAACGTTACATCTCCTCTTTGCGCAGTAATAAAGGTTTTTATGTTTCTTTTCATCAAGTCATACCTCACTTCTTCGTGAGGATGCCTGTAAATATTTTTCTCACCACAACTTATAACTGCAAACTCAGGACACGCAATATCCATAAGCTTTTGTGAATACGCATCATTTGAGCCGTGATGTGCTACCTTTAAAATATCGCAATTTAAATCTTCTCTATATTTACCTGAGATTTTATCTTGCACTTCTTTGGTTAAGTCTGCAAGAAACAAAATATCTTTTCCTTTAACATTAAGCTTAATTGCTGCCCCCGCTTCGTTTTCATCGCCCGAAACAGTATAATAATCATCAGGACTGTAAACGTATGCTTTTATATTTTCAGATATATAAATTCTGTCGTTTTCTTTTACATGTATTATATTGCAACCGTTAATAATAGCTTTGTCTTCTATTAATTTTTTATATGCAGGTGTTTTCCCCTTTCTTATGGGCAAAACAACATTTTCAACATCAAATCTTTCTATAATATCCAACACATTCGCCGCATGGTCAGAATCATAATGCGACACAAATACATAACTTACTTTTTTTATACCACACCATTTTATATAATTTAAAAACACAGCGCTTTTACCAGGTTCTCCCGCATCTATAATAATACCATCACTTCCGTCTTTAATTACGCATCCGTCACCCTGCCCTGCATTCACAAAGCTTACACGGACTGCATCACTTTTTAACAAAGAAACACAAATGTTAACACTGACTGTTAACAAACATAAACTACTGTATATAATTAAAAGCGCTTTTCGTTTTCTTATAAGATAATGTACCGCAAGGGCTGCACACATAATTGCAAAAATGCCCCAAAGCGGAACAAATAGTTCAATTCGGGAAAGTGGCAGTTTCGAAACGCATTTTGCCACAAAAAGTATTACATTTGCGATGCACTCTGTAAAAAACGCAAATATTTCGCTCACCGGCAAAAGCCAACCAAACGCAATCATCATAAATGCAGAAAGCATAAATGCCGGCAGTAACCACGAAACAATCAGGTTTGTTAAAACAGAATAAGGTGTTATGTAGTCAAAATAATATGCACAAAGAGGCATAATAAAAACTAAAACCGCTACGCTTACACTAAGTGTAGCCTTAAAATATTTTCTCAGTTTCAGCTTTATTAATCTTAAAAACTCACTGCCCCGCCGCCTTGCGGCCTTTTTCGGAAAAAGCTCATCAAATCCGTTCATCATATCTTGTGTAAAAATTGATATTGCAAAAACTGCCGCAAAAGATAAAACAAATCCTGCAGAAAATATCGCCAGCGGATTTATAAAAAGAATTACTATTCCCGCAAAACACAAACTTATAAACAAATCATACTGACGCCTCACAAATTTTGAAAGAATTGCCATAAAAATCATTATCGCCGCTCTTATAACAGATTCGCCGGCGCCACTTATAAACACAAACATTAAAATAGCCGGAACAGAAAGCACCCTTGCAAGCCTTTTGCTTATGCCACCAATCCCAAAAAGAAATATAAACATCGACAAAATGCAGTTAACATGAAGTCCCGATGCCGCACTTAAATGCATAAGCCCCGCATCCTGAAGTGATTTGTATGTCTCATTGCTGAGATACCGTTTTTCGCTTATCAGTATGCTTACAGTAAATGCCTCTGCATCCCGGCTTAGCATTTTTTCTGACACCTTGTATACATATTCTCTTACTTTATATATAAAATCATCTAAAACAAATTTTTTATCGGGATTTTCTGAAAATGAAACATCGCCTTCATCACAGGTCAAGGTATAAAATAATCCATCAGAATAGTTTATCAGTCCATAATCTTTATCAAAAGCATTTTTTGCGCCCTCTATACTTTCAGCCACTGCTTTTGCGCATACATAATCGCCATACTTAAAGCTAAGTAAATTTTTATCCTTCCTTATATAAAAATTTGCTTTTTCTTTGTTCACTTTGACAGGCATGCCGGTTTTAACATCCCGCACCTTATCTATTTCAATTATATAAGTTTTATAAAAACTACTTTCCTTTTCAACATCTGTTATCTTACCATATACCACACATTCCTTGTCCATATATTTACCCAAAGGTGATTTCATATAATCCGTTTTGTATATAGTATAACCTGCAAAAAACAATGCCCATATTAAGAAAAACAAAATAAAAGAAATTTTCTTTTTATATACCGCTTTTAATATAAAACAGACTGTAAAAGCAAAAATTGGCAGAATCATAATTACATCTGCACTATGATAATATGTAGTATATACCGAAAGCACTATAGTAAAAAAGGCTATCGGAATTATCCTTGCTTTCATCATCTTATCATCCCGCATTTTATATAAAAATATCTAAAATGCAAAAAAAGCGCCAGTATAAACTGACGCTTTTCGCCTTCATTACGCTTCAACAGGAGCGCCAACAGGACAAACACCTGCACATGTTCCGCAATCAATACAGCTATCAGCGTCGATTACGTAAGCATCCTCACCTGCAGAAATACAGCTTACGGGACATTCGCCCTCACAAGCACCACAGCTGATGCATTCCTCACCAATTTTGTATGCCATTTTCTTACACCTCCCACAAAAAAACATATCTCAGCCGGTAAATTACCTGACACTTTGATTTTTATTCGGCACCATTAACCGGTGCTTAATAAAACATTTCGGCTTAAAGCCCTGAGATTTTACATAATAAAACCCCACACCTCATATTATATCATACATTTTAATTATCTTCAAGTGTTTTTAATATTTCTTCGTCAATCTGGGCTATTTCTTCTCTGCGTTTATCTTTAATAACAGTAACTTCGCTTACTTTAAACTCTTCTATAGATTTTTCTCTGTCGCTTTCTATATTTACCTTAAGCTTACACTTTAAAAGATTTACGCTTTCCACAACACCATTGCCTGATGGTGTTTTTACAATAGCGCCCACATTAGGAGTAACTTTCAAAAGGTCTTCATATGCATCCTGCTCATACTTAAGACAACACATAAGTCTTCCGCAGGTGCCCGAAATCTTTGTGGGGTTTAAAGAAAGCCCCTGCTCTTTTGCCATTTTTATGCTGACAGGAGCAAAATCTCCCAAGAACTGTGAACAACAAAGATTTCTGCCGCAGATTCCGTAGCTTCCAAGCATTTTTGCTTCATCTCTTACGCCAATCTGCCTTAGTTCAATTCTTGTTTTAAAAATTGATGCCAAATCTTTAACAAGCTCTCTGAAATCTATTCTGCCGTCTGCCGTAAAATAAAAGAGCACTTTATTTAAATCAAATGTATATTCAACTTCAATAAGCTTCATATTGAGCTTGTGTTCTTTTATTTTTTTAAGACATATATCAAAGGCTTCTTTTTCCTTCTTCTTGTTTCCTTCTGCCTTTTTAAAATCTTCCTCGGTTGCAATTCTTATAACCTTTTTCAAAGGCTGAACCACATTTTTTTCTTCAATTTCGCGGGTTGCAATCACAACCTGACCCATTTCAAGCCCGCGTGCGGTTTCCACCACAACGTGCATATCTGTAGTTATTTTTAAACCTGCCGGGTCAAAATAATATATTTTACCTACACGCTTAAAGCGTATACCAACTATCTGTACCATTAAATTTCTCCTTAAGCCAGAGAGAGTCAAACTCAATAGGCTCTATACCTGTTAAATTTCCGTCATTTGGACTTGTTGTTTTGCAAGGCGCAGACCTTGTTTTAATCCATACGCATCCAAATGACAATAATTTCTCTGCGTATAGAATCTTAGAACTTAATCACAATCCCATATACCAATGCATAAAAAAAGCGCCATTGATTTAAAGCTGACATTTCGCGAAAGCATTTCTTGCGTCGCCACAATTTTTTCACAGCAGGCACTTGCTTTAGCATATGTCACATCCGCTGAAACACTATTTAATAAATCTGACATATCCCTGTTAACGATACCGCTTAAAACCCCGCTTTTCACCTTTAAAACATCCATGGCAAATGAAAGCATAAGATTTAACACAAATAAAAAGTCCTCACCGGTGGCAGATTTCGCCCCTTCGGCAAGCTCCTCTTTAATTTCACCAAGCTCTGACGCCATTTGCAACACCTGCATTTCATCCCCGGTTGTCATTAAAGTTTCAAATATTTTTCCTGCCCTGCCGCGAAGATTAAAAACTCTTTCATCGCCAAAAAGCTCATGAACTTTTTTTAAAATACCCTCACAGTAAAACACGGCAAAATCCAATTTTTCCTGCATATGCGGATATTCGCTTTTAATATAAAGTCTTACTTCATCATCTGAGCAAGGCGCAAACCTTACAATCCTGCTTCGTGACTGAACAGTTGTAAGAATTCTGCACAAAGATGTAACACATATAATGAACACCGCATACTCCGGCGGCTCTTCAAGAATTTTAAGCATTGCATTCTGCGCCGCTACAGTAAGGGCGTCGCCGTCTTCTATAATATATATTTTATACTGCGCCTTAAAAGGCTTTGTATACACATCTGCTATAACATCTCTTATCTCAGACACCCCGATACTTTTTTTGTCACTAAGGTCTTTAAGACTGTATATCTTTATATCAGGATTATTTCTGCCCTGTGCCTGAATACAGCTTTCACACATTCCACAAGGCTCTTTTTCGCCTTCGAGACATAAAAGCGCCTGTGCAAAATATGATGCAACTTCGCTTTTTCCAAGGCCTTGCACCCCGTGAAAAATATATGCATGAGAAAGATTGTTATTTTCAATGCTTAAAAGCAATTCATTGGCAGTTTTTCTTCCCTGAACGGGAGGTAAAACACTCATTATACCTTTTCAAACCTTTCAACATCCACAACAAATATTGTAGCGCCGCCAACCTCAACCTCCACAGGGTAAGGGGTGCATCCGCTTCCAAGACCTGACATGGGAACAGGAGTACTTATAACCTGTTTTCTTGTCTGGCTCTTTTTCTTGATAATATCAATAACAGCAGACACATTCTGTTCACTTGTACCAACAAGAAGTGTCATATTTCCTGCCTTTAAAAATCCGCCTGTTGTGGCAAGCTTCGTAACAGAAAAACCCTGCTTGTTAAGCTCACTCATTACCTTGTTGCCATCCTCATCATGAACAATCGCAAGTATAAGTTTCATAAATAATTCCTCCCTCATATTTTTAATATTGAAATAATCTTTACTTTCAACTATACATTATGTATAATATCCGTTTATATTATATCACATAAATATTGAAAATGCAACAAATTTTTATTTAAGCGAAAGGGTTTCGAACACACGCGCCAGACTTGCTAAATCTAAAAACAACTTTCCGTTATGTCAAGACTTGCAGTTGCATTAAGTGACATATCGGCAAAGTTTGAATTTATATACTCATAGAAGCCGGCACACCCAATCATAGCAGCATTGTCTGTGCAAAGCACTATGGGTGGCACATAAACTTTCATTTTTTCTTCGTTGCAGCTTTTTTCAAAGGCTGCTCTAAGTGCACTGTTTGCTGCAACACCGCCGGCTAAAGCAATCTTATTCTGCCCTATACGCTTTGCCGCCTCCACTGTGTGACTGCAAAGCACATCAACCACCGCTGCCTGAAAGCTTGCGGCAATGTCTGCCTTTGGAACAGTCTCCCCATTCTGCTCAAGCTTATGAATATAATTTATAACCGCAGTTTTAACTCCACTGAAGCTAAAGTCTAAATCATTTGTCATTTTTACACGGGGGAACTTAACAAAGTTTTCGTCCCCTTCTTTTGCAAGCTTATCAATCAAAGGTCCTCCGGGATATCCAAGCCCAAGCACTCTTGAAATTTTATCGTAAGCCTCACCCGCTGCATCATCACAGGTTCTGCCAAGAACTTCAAATTCAGTATAATCCTTTACATGCACAATATGGCTGTGACCGCCGGATGCCACAAGGCACACAAAAGGCGGCTCTAAATCTTTGTGTGCAATAAGATTTGCCATAACATGCCCTCTTATGTGGTGCACACCTATAAGCGGTTTGTTTTTTGCAAAGGAAAGCGCCTTTGCACAGGAAACGCCAACCAAAAGCGCGCCCACCAGCCCCGGACCTGCAGTTACCGCAATTGCATCAATATCATCAAGGGTAGCTCCAGCCGTCTCAAGTGCTTCATCAACAACGGCATCCACTGCCAGTATATGCTGTCTTGATGCAATTTCAGGCACAACTCCCCCATATTTTTTATGTATATCAATTTGTGAATTAATTATGTTTGAAAGCACCTCTCTGCCATTTAAAACAACCGCCGCGGCTGTTTCGTCGCAAGAGCTTTCAATCGCAAGTATCTTTACATCTTTCATTGTTTTCACCCTATATTTTTAAACATTAAAAATGCATCTTCACCGTTATCGGTATAGTATCTTTTTCTTACGCCTACTTTTTCAAATCCTTTTTTTTCATACAAGGCCTGTGCTGCCATATTTGACACCCTTACTTCTAATGTAAGTATCTCTGCCTTTAAATCTTCTGCCTTTTTTATTATACTGTCAAGCACAGCCTCTCCAATATGCATTCTGCGTTTTTCAGGATGCACGGCTATATTTGTAATCTGCCCTTCGCCCCATACACACCAAAATCCGCCGTAGCCAAAAATCTGATTTTGTATGTCAATCGCCACAAAATAATATGCATTTTCATTTTCCATTTCACTTTCAAATGCGCTTTTTACCCAAGGATGTGCAAAGCACAGTTTTTCCAGCTCATAAACGCCTTCAATATGCACTTTTTCCATAGGCACTATTTTATACATCAAACTCTCTCCCGACTATTTTGTAAACCTCGCAAAGTGCGTTGTAGATTTTGTATGCACATTTTTTATAAACTTCAATATCGCCGCCGTAAGGGTCTTCTATATCCCCGCCTTCGCCGATATATTCCATAAGAGTATGCGTTTTTACTTCTGCCGAACCGCCAAAAAGATACAAAAGCATCTCCTTGTGGGCATTGGTCATAGTCAGAATAACATCTGCATCAGCAATAGTGGTGGCATCAACATTTTTTGCCCTGTGAGAGGAAATATCAATGTCATATTCTTTAAGGGCAAGCACTGCCATTTCGTTGGCACTGTCACCTTCGAACGCATTCGTTCCTCCCGAAGCAATTACAAACTCTTCTTCATTTTCTTTTACTATTTTTTTTAAAAGGCCCTCTGCCATAGGAGAACGGCAGGTATTGCCCGTACAAACAAATAAAATGTTCATTTTATTTTTCCTCATCTGTTTTTATTATTTTATTTCCCGCCGCTTTATACAGTCTGTTTCTTACTGAATCAGAAAGCTGGTCATCAAAATAAATAAGAGCAAAAACCGTATCGCATTTTCTTATGTCAAATTCTCTTAATGCGGCAAACAATTCACAGGCATACTTTTGGGATGTATCACCGCAGTCAATATATTCATGACAAAAGGTATCAGTGTTAAAAACCGAGCAGTCAAGAATTCCGATTTTTCCTTTTCCATATATGTTAACCACTTCCTCAACCGCAGTTTTTCTGATGTTTTTACTGCATTCGATTACATAAACTTCAGCCTCAGGCGAATAATGCTCATATTTCATACCTGGGCATTTTGGTGTATCGTCATCCTTAAGCCTTATTTCGGGCGCCTTTATTTCGCCGATAACTTCTCTTATCATGTTTGCAGTAATTCCACCGGGTCTTAATATAGCGGGAATTTCCTGAGTCATATCAATAACTGTAGACTCTATACCAACTCTGCATCTTCCTCCGTCAGCTATAGCATCTATTTTATCGCCCAAATCAGCTAAAACGTGCTTTGCCTCTGTAGGCGACGGGCGCCCCGATGTATTGGCAGAAGGTGCGGCAACGCACACCCCTGATGCCTTTATTATTTCAAGCGCTACCTTATGTTCAGGCATTCTTACAGCTACTGTTGAAAGCCCTGCGCTTACCTCTGACGGAATAACATCACGTTTTTTCATTATAATGCTAAGCGGCCCCGGCCAAAAAGCATCCATAAGCACTTTTGCCTTTGGCGGGATTTCATCTACTATATTTTCTACCATTCCAACATCTGCCACGTGTACTATAAGTGGGTTGTCGTTAGGTCTTCCTTTAGCTTTAAAAATATTTTTCACAGCTTCCCTATCAAATGCATTTGCCCCCAGCCCGTAAACGGTTTCAGTGGGAATTGCAACAAGACCGCCGTTTCTTAATATTTCACCTGCAAACTCCGCGTTTTTATAAAAAATATTTTCGTTATCAAATTCAAGCAATTTTGTCAACTTTTCATCCTCTTTCAAATTCAAAACACTACAATTTATCGTTCTATATTTTAACATAAGTTTTTATATATTACAATAGAATTTTTAATATTTTACACATTTTTTATGTGTTTTTTTATTTTTCTTCGAAAAAACTCTTGACAAATAGCTTTTTCATATGTATAATGTATAAGTATATTAAATATAGGGGTATAGCTCAGTTGGTAGAGCATCGGTCTCCAAAGCCGTGTCCCTATGTTGCAAATACTGCATAATAAAAACTTAATATGGCGCTCTTTAGGGGTATGATGTAATGGTAACATGCCGGTCTCCAAAACCGTTCTTGAGGGTTCGAGTCCTTCTACCCCTGCCAATATA